>CAVVRJ010000079.1:0-17334 GCA_963750205.1 uncultured Planctomycetota bacterium | reverse complement strand
TTTGGGCAACCGGAGTAGTCCTACTCAGAGCATGGGTCTGCGTAAAGTCAACGGTCCTGCCGACCGCCCCCACGGCCCGATTCAACAGCATGACGATCGCCGCCAGATTCTCGGCCACCGGGCCGGTAGCGCCGGCGGGTCCGCCCAAGGCCACGGCATTCTTGGCACTCGCAAACCGTCGGGCAACTTCCCGCAATGGCGGATGGCGGATTGCAGATTGCGAATCAGACCTCACGTCGCCGCTCGAATCCGAAATCCGCAATCCGAAATCCGCAATGGACACACCGCGTAGTCGTGCCACCTCCTGCAAGATCGTCACCGCCGCCTGGAGTTCCTGTCCCGCCGGAATCTGCAAAAAGTAGTCCGCATTGGCCGCCGTCATAGACAACAGGGGGCCGACGTAAACCATCTCCCCCCGGTAGTCGGGTCCCCGATGGTGCATTTGTGCGAATTGCCAGGCGAACTCCACGTTCGAGATCCAGGTTTCGAGGAAGTCGGCCCCAAAGCTCAGGAGAAAATCGCACTCCTCGAGCCGGTACCGTGGAAGGACTGCCTGACCGAAGAGCTTCTCGTTGGCCGACGCGCAGAGGCTCGTAATCGAATGCTTCATAAAACGCGACGGCCCCCGGCAGTCCCAAAGCAGCATGGAACTGCTGCACGATCTCGGCCAGGGTCCCCGTCTGTAAGTCGCTCAGGAGAAAGAGCCGCGGGGCACTCTTGAGGATACCGGCAATTTCCGCAATCGCCTCAGACCAGGAGAGGGCTTCGAAGCCGGAGGGCACGGGACGGCGGGAGCACCAAATTCGGGGCTCCCAGTCCCGGCGCCTTCGATCCGGTGTGGTCGGAACGGATTGCGATTTCCGCGGTCTTCCGGCCGAAGGCCGGCGCAGCGGCCCGCGTACGCGATCGGGGTCGTACAGCCCCTGAGGCGCGGACTGCCCGCGTGGGCACAGGCCGCCGTGATTGACCGGGTGGTCCGGATTGCCCTCGCCTTTGATGGCACGGCCCTCGCGGATCGCGCACGTGCATGCCGCAACCGGCCGGACATTCCCGGCACGTCGTGGCGAAAATCGTCCACAGGCCGGGCCGGATATACGGCTCCTCCTGGACCGGCGAGATCCAGCGATCCGGGAGCTTCTGTCCGATCCGGCTCGGCTCCGTCGGCTCGCTCCGACGAATCCTGGGTCTGTGCCGGACCCATATGATGCATGAATCCGAGACCGGCGCCCGAGGCCGTGGCACCCGTCATCCAGCGAAGAAATGTCCGTCGATCCATACGAGAAGGAACAATCAGAAGAGGCTCTGGGACCGATCTTCCCTTGTTACCTTTTTCCTTTCTATTTTCTCTGCGCAGCCTCCGGACCGGTCGGTTGCGCGTGTCCACGCACCGAGCGATACCCCATGACGCGACTCCGGATTGGGTCCCTCCAACACGCTCCGGCGTGATCGAGGGCCCTCCGCCCTCCCAAGGAGAGAGGCTACTGAGAGGATACGGAGAGAGAGCCCGAGGACGAATAAGCGATTCCCGCAACGCGTCTTCAGATTTCGCTTACACGACGTTAGCGAACCGCGGCTTGCGTAGGGCTCCCAAGTGCGAAGGATTACACTTGGGGACCCGGATCGAAGGTGGTGTCCGGCTCGAAGGGGAAAACGGGCTTGCGACGGCGGGAGTAAGTCAAGCGCTCAATGCCGCATGTCGCCGGCGCCGGGCGTCAGGAGCATGATGTACCGGGGGCGATGCGGGTCAATCCCGGATAGAGGTAGCCTTCTTTGACAACGACGATCTTGCGGCTCAGAGGATCGAGGCCACAGGGCACGAACTGGCTGGGGTCGGTGAAGGCCGTCGGGCCATCCGCCAAAATCGCCTCGACCGTCGCCGATCCGGACCACCGCCAGGCGGGGACCTTTCACGAGACGCACGACTTCGGCCTCGACCTCCAGCGGAGGCCCGAACCGCTTTTCGATGGTGGCCCCGATGGAAAGAGCCAGTTTCTTCCCCTCGCCCGCCTCGAAGCAACGCTTCACGGCCGCCGTGTCGTTGATCCCGGCGACGACGGCGCTTTTGGCGTTTCTTTCCACCAGATGGCGCAGCACGATCGGGAGATCGCCGGGGGTGCTGGCCGTCACATTATCGCCGCTGTCGGTCAGGAAAACGGTCGATTCTTTCGCGGCCAAAGCCCGGCTGACGCCCTCCTCCAACTCGGCGGTCTCGCAGCCGTAGGCAAATTGCGCGCCGCGCGTCCCACACCTTGCGGGCAAGGTACACCGCTGCCGCCTGCGCCGCCTCGCGCGAGCCATCGGCGGTGATCATGATAGACATGCCCGTATCCGGCGAGTCCGTCCAGGCGCAGCCGACGAAGATCGTGGCCGCCAGGATCTTGGCCTCGTGGCCCGGCACGCCCTCGCGCTCCAACCGTCGGGCCTCTTCCACCAGAGAGTGGAAAGGCTCGGAGGTCGTCATCGCTTTCTCGCCCTGCACGATCATCGGGATCGGCAGCACATAGGAGACCGGATGCACTTTCCCGGCGAGCGTATCCAACAGGATGCGTCCGGCCAGATCGGCGGTCTGGACACTATCGGTATGCGGGGCCGTTTTCAGGCCGACGAGAATGTCGCCGAATTGGGCCAGACGGGCCGGGATATTGCCGTGCAGATCGAAGGTGCAGGCGATGGGGACCTTCGGGCCCACCAGGGAACGAACCTCGCCCACGAGGACCGTCTCCGCCGGTCCGATCCCTTCGGCGTACATCGCCCCGTGCAGCCGCAGGAATACGGCATCGACCGGCATTGCGGCCCGCAACGAATCCAGGACCCGGTTCATCGCCTCCCGACAGGGTTTCTCCTCAATGGTCCCGCCGCCGTTGGGATAGGCATGGATACCGGGCACGATGGTCAGATCGGCGTCCTTCCAAACCGAAGGAGCGTTGCGGCCGGCCTCCGCGAAGGAGAAGGAGGTGGTCTTGATCGGGTGAAACGTGTTGGTCTCGTGAGAGAACCCGGCGACGAAGACCCGCCGCTTGTCGCTCGCGAGAAGCTGGTCTCCGACCGGCGACAAGGCCGGCGGCCAATGTGCCCAACAGAAACTGTCTGCGACTATTCATGGTTGCCTCCGGTAAACCAGCACCGCCACACTCGGTTTGACCGACATGCTAACGGCCAGCCCCTCATTTAGCAACTCGCGACCGCTGTGTTGCTCCTGGGCGCCCGTGTCGAGATTGGTCACGAGGTAGTTCGCCTGCGCGTCCAAGGCGAACAGCGTCAGATGCGCGGATTCGTAGAAGCTGTTGTGCCGGCGGAAGACCTGGACCATGCCTTCGCCCGCTTCCGGCCGGTCGAACTGCCAGGCCATCCAGGCCGTGTCGTCGCGGGTCCACGGCGTCAGCGGATAGAAGTCGCCGTAGTAATTCGGCGCGATTTGCCGCCATTGGCCGATGAGACGCCGAATCGCATCGTAGTCGAGGTCTTTCAGGCGGATGTCGATGCCGAAGCCGGTGCTCTGGCCGGCGTTGCTCCAGAAGGCATAGGGCTCGACCGGCGTGCGGCCGCTGCCGTAGTACGGGGCGTTGCGTGCGAACACCGTGCCGGTGCCGTGGAACGGCAGCCACTGCGACAGGCCGTACATCATGCACTGGTGGCCGGTCGCTTCGTAGGCGTAGTCGCTGCGCCACAGGGGCACGGCCCGGCGCATCGTCTCCAAGTCGTTGCGCCGCCCGCCGCTGGCGCACGAGTCGATGAGCATGTTCGGATGCCGGCGCCGCAGCTCGTCCCAATAGGCGAGATAGCCGGTGACGTGCTTGATCTCCGTGATGCCCTGCCGGTCGGGGGCATCGGCGTCGCGCCAGTACTTCAGCGGGTCCATGTTGAAGTCCTGGCGATAGAGGTCGATGCCCTGCTCGGTCAGAAGCCGGTCCGTGTGCTCGGTCAGCCACTGCCGGGCAGCGTCGTTGCCCAGGTTGAGCAGGCCGCCTTTGGCCCCGCCCAGAATCCACTCCGGATGGTTGTCCGCCAGCCACGTGCCGGCCGCCACGCGCTCCGGCTCGAACCAGACGAGGATCTTGAGGCCCTTGCCGTGCGCATGATCCGAGATCGCCCGCAGTCCCTTGCGGGAAACGGGCCGTATCCACTTCCCACGTGCCGACCCGAGGCCAGCCGCCGCCGTGATGCACGTACCAGCCCGCGTCCATCCACCAGTAATCGAGCTTGATTCCCTCCTCCAGATAGCGGTCGATGAACATGATCTGGTTGCTCTCGTCGGCCTTGATCATCTCGTCGTACTGGCGTGAGCTGGAAGCCTCCAGTTGCGGCGGGGGCAGCCGGCCGCCGGGCATGGGCATTGCGTGGGCCATCATCCAGCGACGCCAGACGTTCTGGGCCACGACCCAGTTGCCCTTCCAGAATTGCAGGACGATCAGGGGACTGCGGACCTCCTCGCCGGGCAGGAGCTTGAACTGAGTCAACTCCTGGCCGGCCTGCAGGTGCAGACCGCGGGCATCGTCCCGCACGAACTGGGCCGCCCACTGCCCGGGCCAGCCCACGGCGACGATCAGTCCTTGGCCCGGACCATTCGAGGTTGAAGTAGGACCAGTCGGTATTGGTCGGACGGCCGCCCGGCGCCGCCCAGCCGCTTGGTGGCCTTGCGCCCCAAGGGCGTCTCCAGCGGGCCGTAGTCGTTGCCGTTGGCGGGCGAGCCGACGTTGTGATGGAGCAGGAATTCGCCCTCGGTCCCCGCGGCTAAGCTCGACGTCCAGCGCCTGGATCTTCTCGATGATCGGCGTGTCGGCCGAGCCGGTATTCTTGAAGTACAGGGTCCACTCCACGGTCGGAAAATCGGCGTACTCGACCGCCACGGATCGCACTTGGAGACCCGTCGCCGGATCCGTGTAGACGACCGTGTGCTGCGTGCGCTGCGCGTCGAGCTTCTGAGAGTCGTACTTGGCCTGCCAGTTCTTGAGGAGCGACGCCGAGGGCTTGCCGTCGTAAAGGAAGGAGAAGGGCGCGGGCAGAGCCGATCCTTTTAGATTCGTCGATCCAGCCACTCGTCGCGGAGCCGGAACTCCTCGGGTTGTGGTGCCACTGCTTGCACGATGCCCGCCACCCATAAGCTCGCGGTCATCAGCATGCTGAGGTGGAATCGTGTCGCCATCGGTTGCCCTCCGATTCAGACGTTATTCGGTCGTGATTTCGTAGTGGACATCATGCCACCCGCGGAACTTCCCGGGAACGCCGCTCTTCTGAGCGGCACGAAAGAAGCCAATCAGGAGATTGGCGGTCCCAGGTAGAACGGGACCCGAATCACGAAGCGTCGCGATTCGGGTCCCGAGTCATCCTTGGGGTCCTTTCGTTCTCCTATTCCTGCGGCTCGTTCGGCTCCGGCCTCGTTCCGCATGGCGTTCATGTGCTGGCGGTAGATCTCGGCGGCGGACTTGTCCTGGCTCAGACTGCTGCGCCGCTCTTCCGTCTCGGAGATCTTGGTCAGCTCTACCGGCTCCTTGGCCAGGTAAGGCGTCAGGAAGATCAGCAGTTCGGTCTTGCTCTTATCGGTGTAGGTGTGCCTGAACAGGTAACCGAGGATCGGAATATCCCCCAGCAGGGGGACCTTCTTGACGGTCTCGCTGGTCTGGTCCTGGATCAAGCCACCGATGACGATGGTCTGGCCATCCAGCACCGCCACGCGGGTGACGGCCGAACGCGTGGAGAACTGCAACGCTTTGAGGCCGGCGCCCATGTCCACAGTCTGGGTCTTTTCCGTGGTGATCTTGGGCTCGACGATCATGTTGACCAGCCCATCGTCGTTGATCGAGGGCGTCACGTTCAGAACGATACCGATATCGTTGCGATAGGTGAACGTGTCTGCGCCAAGGCCGGCCACCGCTGCGTGCTACCGGTGGGGACGGGCACCTCGTCGGCCACGGTGATCGTGGCCAGGCGGTTGTTGCGGGTGAGGATGTACGGCCGGGACAGGACGTTCAAGCGGCCGACCTGTCTCCAGGGCGGTCAGCGTGACGTCGAGCGACCCGGCGATGGTGTGGACGGTCAGACCGCCGGCGCCGGCCGTCGGATTCACATCCGGGAAGGACGTGCCCGAGCGGGTGCTGTTGCCGAGCATGTTGCCAAATTCGCCCTTCCCGACCCGTGATCGAGGAGTTGCCCAGCGACTGGTCCACGCCCGCGGGGCCGGTGAAAGTGCCCCTGCGCCGCGGGTCGTTCTGGAGGTTCAGCATGGAGAACTCGGTGCCCCAGGTCCAAATCGTTGGAGTGGCTCAGCTCGGCGAACAAGACCTTGATGAGGACCTGTCCGACCGGCTTATCCAGCTCCGCAATGATCGGCTTGACCTTCTCGTAGTTCTTCGAGGAAGTCATCACCAGCAGCGAGTTGGTGTTCGGGTCGGCCTGGAAATAGGTCTCCTCGGAGAGGCTGTTGTCGCTGGAGGCGCTGCTCGTCGCTGCACGCCACCACCGCCACCGCCCCCACCGCCACCGCCGCCACTGGCCATGCCGGCCCCGGCGTTGCGCTGTCCGCCGGAGGTCGTGGTGCGGCTGCCGGTGGCCCGCTGGTTGAGGGTCTGCATCTGCTGGAAGAGGTTGTTCAGGATCGTCATGAGACTGGTGGCCGTGCCGTTCTTGAGCGAGTAGACGAAGATGCGCCGCTCCTGCTCCGGGTTCGAGTCCAGATCCTTGATCACCTGCTCGATGACCTTCAAGGTCTCCGGCGGACCGCTGGCCACGACGGAGTTCGTGCGGGTATCCGCCGAGGCGGTCACCGGGATATCCGAGACGGCGCCGGTAGTGCCGGGCGCGGCGCCAGCGCTTGGCCGCCCATGCCACCGCCCATGCCCGCCGCCCATGCCGCCGCCACGCCCTCCTCCTTGGAAGACGGTCTGCGCGTTCTGCTGGCCGGACGACCGCGAGCCCGTCCGGGAAGAACTGGTGCTGCTTTGCCCAAATACCGTGTTGATGAGCGTAGCCGTGTTCGAGGCGTCGGCATATTCCAGATGGAAGACCTTGACGTCCGCCACGTTGGACAACGGCAGGTCCAGCTTCTTGACCATGTCTTCCACAGCAACCAAGGTGGTTTCCGGGCCGGTGACCACGACGGTGTTCGTGCGGCTGTCCGCCGCCGCCGTCACTTGGGCCAGTGAGCCGGGGGATCCCTGGCCGCCCTGCTGACCGAACGGTCCCCCCTGGAAGACCACGGGGCCCATGAAGCCGCGGCCGCCCCCGCCGCCGCGGTTCGAGCTGCGGGATTGACTCTGGCCGAAGAGCTGATTGATGACGTCGGCCGTGTTCAGGGCGTCCGCGTACCGCAGCTTGAAGACGCGAACGCTCGCGATCTTCGCGGTGATATTCTCCAGAGAGTCGATGACCTTCTTCACGAGATCCAGCGTTTCGGCCGGTCCGCGAACCACGACGGAGTTCGTCTGCGAATCGGCGGCCGCGACGACCTGGACGTTGATCGTGCCGCCGCCCTGCCCGCCGCCTTGCCCGCCGCGGCCGCCGCCGAGCCGCCCACCGGTGGCCATGTTCATCATCATCTGCATGGGGTTGAAGCCACCGCCGCCCCGGTCGCCGAAGTTGCCGCGGCCGCCGGCGCCCTGCTGGGCCTGCTGCTGAAAGATGGTGTTAATCAGCGTAGCCGTGCTGGTGGCGTCCGCCGTCGTCAGATGGTAGACGCTGATTTCCGCGACGGTGGCCATATGCGTGTCCAGGGCGACGATGATCTGCATCAGCCGCCGGATGTTGGCCGTGGTGTCCGTGATGATCAGGGCGTTGCCTTCGGCGTTGGCCGTCAGTTGGGCGGTCTCCTTGAGCAAGCCCTGGAGGTTCTGCGCCAGGCCCGCCGCGGTGATATGGGCCACGGGGATGATGTAGGTGACGACGTCGTCGCTTCAGCGGGATGTCGTTCGGGTCCTTGGGCGCGCGGATAACCGGCGTGCCGGCCTCCAGCTTCGCCTTCTCGATGGACATCACTTTGAGGGTCTTGCCTTGGAGGACCGTGGTCAAGTTCTTGTCCTTGATCATCGAGTTGATCAGGGTCACCGCCTCGCGCACCGGCATCGCCTCGCGGCTGATCACGGTGATGCGGCTGGTGGAAATCGGCTCGTCGGACAAGATCGTCAGCCCGACGGCCCCGGAGAGGTACTCCAGAAGCGTCTGCACCGGGCAATCCTGGAAGTTGAGCTTGACCTTCAGCTCCCCGTTCCTGACCACCTCGATGGATTTGACCTCGGCGCTGGCCGGCTTCGCCAGCCGCCGGGGTGGTGGACGCCGTAGAAACGGGCGTCGCCGCGGGCTGGCGGTGCGGCAGAACCGGGGGCGGGCTGGGCCGGCGCGGGCGGAGTCGCCGCCGGCGGGGCATTGGCTTCCCGAGCCGTCGCCGGGGGCGCCGGCGTCTGCGGCGCGGCGGCCTGGGGAGCGGGCGACGGGGTCGCAGCCGTATGTCCGGGCAGCGGAATGATGGCCACAGCTAAGATCATGCCCACCAGGATGGTTTTGAAGATTCGCATCGTGTTTTTCTCCTTCCCGTTCAAACTACGCACAGACCGCGTGTTCCAGGATCATGGGGCCGTCCGGGCCCCATTGCTCCAACCTAATTTTTAGTTCTCAGTTTCCAGTTCTCAGTTCCCAGTTTACTGCCAACTGTCAACTGTCAACTGCTCTACTCCACTATTGTCCCATCTGCTGTTTGCGTTGCTCCATGAGCCGCTTGAGGATTTCGTCTTCGCCCGCCGCGGGAGCGGCCGTCGGCGTGGCGGTGGACCGCGCCAGGACCGGCAGAACCCGCCGCCGGCGGCGTGAAGTTCGCGATATCGCTGGCCGTGACGGCGCCGTGTCCCCCCTCCAAGTCATACCCCAGGTTGATCGACGTCGACCTTATCCTGCGATTGATACTCCAGGCTATCGAGCGTCAGGGATTTGATCTGGCCCCGCGCCACATGGTCGCCCTCGTGCAGCCGCAGGACGCTACCGCTCTGCTTATCCTCCACAAACGCGAGGAATCGGTTGTCCTCCTGCACGACGCCCCGGAGGAGGAAATAGGATTCGGGGTTGACCGTGGGCCCCGGCCGGCGATCGCGCCGCTCCTTGTCCGGCACCCGATCCCGTGAGAACATGTTGCGCGTAAGAATGACCTTATACTTATCCCACTGCTCGTCTTTCTCGACCGGCCCGACCGGCCGACGGTCGACGAATCTCCCCGCCATTCGGCTCCATCGGTCGCGTAATCCGACCCGGACGCCCGGTGTCCCGTGCCGTCGTGGCTATCGCGACGATTGCGATCGAACCGGTCGAAGTCCGGCCGATTCGAGCTATCGGGACGGCCCGGCATAGACCTTCCCGAAGTGGGCGAGGTCGAAGTGTCGCGACGGAAGCGATCGCGCCGCGACTGGCCCTGCCCCTGGCCCTGAGGCTGCATCTGAGCCTGAACCTGAGTTTGACTCTGGCCCGGGGCCGGCTCTGAACGTGAAGGAAGTCAGGGCGACGGCGGCCGTCACGAGCATCGGAGGATGCCTGAGCCGTCGCCTTATTGTTAGAGTTGCTCATCATTCGTCGTCCCTTGTCGTCTCGGTTGTCTGGAAGGGGATTTGTCGTCGGCCGCTACGTACAGCGTGGAGAGACGCAGCTCCAGCGTCATATTGTCGCCGGCCTCGCTGGTGGAGCCCATTTGCATGTACTTGACTTTCACCGGCAGTTCCGAGGTCTCCGCCTGGTAGAGGAACCACGCCACGGCGTTGAGCGAGCCCTTGCCGGCGACGATAAAGACGATCTCTTTGAGGCCCTTGTCGCCGGGCATATAGTTCGGCGTGACCGACGTGAGCGAGAGGCGCGGCGCCTTCGGACCACTTCTCGATCGCCTTGGCCACGCTGCCTCTCCGCCTCGGCGGCGCTCCGCAGCCCTTGGGCGAGCAGCTTATCCCATATCGGCTTCTTCTGCTGCTGGAGTTGAAACAGGTTGTTGGCCTTATTGACCTGGTCCTGCAACTGCTGCCTCTGGTTCTTGAGGTCCCCCCACCGGTCCGCGATCGGGGGCCAGATGAACTTATCGCCAAGCAGGGCGCCCACCACCACGATGGTCGTCAGGACGATCATGCGTTCACGTTTCGACAGACCCATGGTTATTTCATGCCCTTGGAACTTGAAGTTGATAAGGAATTCTTCGTCGCGGGAATCCTTCCCGTGCTGGCGGATGTGGTTCAGCTTGACGTTGGCGAAGACCTTGTTCTGTCTCATTTTGTCGAGGACGTCGTTGACAGTTCGTCTGGCTCAACGTCGAGCCGCCCATCGATCCGGTGCCGTTCTCGTTCAGAATCAGGTTCTTGGCCCACACACTGGGCTCCTCCGGGAACGCCTCCGTCAGGTCTCTTCAGGCATTCCAGGAACCGGGGCTGGCGGTCGATCCAGGGCTCGACATACCGGTAGTGGTCCGCGAACTCCTGGGCGGCGGCGATCTGGCTGCTATTGGCCTGCAACCAGGCGGCATTGGCGGCGACTTCCCCGGCGTACACATGCCAGACGAGCAGCAGGATGCCCAAGGCCAGGACGCAAGCCCCCGCGATGCCGGCGCCCCAGACGACCGTGCGCTTATGGCTGACGGCTTTCTTGCCGCCGACGCGGGGATTGAGGAAATCGATCAGGGGCCGCTCGGTCCCCACGCCGGTCATCGCTACCGCCGCCGCCGCAATCGCCCGGGTCTGCTCCGGACGATCCCCCAAGCCAAGCCCTTTGGCCCGCAGCCCGGCCCGCCCATTGGCGACCGTGATCTGGGGTCCCAGCCGCTCGCCCAGCCCGTCGATCAGCTCGTTGGACAGGCCGCAGGCATCATAGGCGGTGACCTTATAAGGAGGCAATTGGCCGGGCACCGGGGACAGCAGCACCAAGCGTTCCACCGTGGAAGCCAGAATGATCCGCATATCCTTCCGGCGTGCCGTTCTTGCCGATCGGCACGTGCTTGATGAAGCGCGGGCTGCCGTCCATCTGGGCCCAGAACTCGCAGTAGGTCGGGCGGGTGTACAGACCGTACCAGCCGGTCAGACTGCCCTCCGACAGGATCTTGCTGCACGCCAGGGCCGAAAGAGTGATGGATTGGACCTGCAGACCGGCGGCCTCGATCAGCTCCTTGACCTGCTGGACGATCTGACGCCGGGCCGCCAGCAGCAGAACCTGGCTTTTCTCGGACGTGCTGGTCTTGCCGCAGTAGTCGAAGATCAGCTCGTCGGCATCCATCGAGAACGCCCGCTCGGCTTGGATGCCCAGCATGCCGGCCAGGGCCTCCGGACTGGCCGCCGGGGCCTCGACCTCCTTCGTCAGGACCCACTTGGCCGCCAAGCCGACCACGGCCCGCTTCGAGGAAAACCCCTGCTCGTGCAGGAAGTGCCGCAGCCGCTGCCCCAGAGGCTTCGCGCTTTCCGCCGTCAATTCCTGCTCCCACAGGAGCTCGCCGGTCCGGTGCACCTCCGTGTGACCCGCGCGAATGCTCAGCTCCGTAGCGACGACGCCCGCGTCGTCAATTGCCAGTCCTAAGATGTGGCGTATGCCCACCATTGTCACGTCCCATCAATTACGGAATTCTGAAAATGGAGCTTCGTTTCTATCCATGTTGCGCCAAAACGTCGTTGGTCAGAGGCTTGCCCTTCCGCAGGGTCGCCAAGATCTCCGGATCCAAAGGCCAGCCGAAATGGGTGATATCCTTCCAATAGATCACGCGCGGCGGCGATTGCTGCGTGTCGATGACCGCCTTGTAGCGTTTGTAGGCCCGCCCGTTGCCGGACACCGCGAGGATGTCGGCGGAATACTGATTCGTATGCACCGTGATGTACTGGCCGATGCCGGTCGCCTTCGCCTGCGTCAGGACCTCCGTCACCCAGGCAATGGTGTTCAGGTCGTCGCTGGTGCTGTTGTTGGTGCGGTAGGCGACCAGGGCGTCCGCATCGTCCTCCACCAGGCCCGGCAGACACATCAGGACCTCCTTCGGGGCCGTATTCACATTCACCAAGCCCGGCAGCGTCTTGGCGCTGCTCGTCGTCAGCTTGTCGGCGACTTGCACGAACTCCTTGAAGGTCATCCGCGAGCGGTAGTAGAACTGGAGGATGTTGCTGTAGGTCGGGTTCGTGCTCACGCCGCTGGCCTGCATGATCTCCAGGGCCCGATCCTGCTTGAAGGTATCCACCAGCAGCGT
Source organism: uncultured Planctomycetota bacterium (assembly GCA_963750205.1). GTDB lineage: Bacteria > Planctomycetota > Phycisphaerae > Sedimentisphaerales > Anaerobacaceae > PLanc-01. The sequence continues at coordinate 5,162 of CAVVRJ010000079.1, read as the reverse complement.
CTGCAGGTCCGAGACGGAGGACGTGCTGTTGATGTTGATGCGGGTATTGCCTTCGCTATCGACGTTGGCCTCGGTGGTGAAGACGGTCACGTACTCGTAGATGCCGCGGTCGAGCTTGCCGTCGGCGTTATCGGGCGGCTCACTGGCGTCGCCGTCGTTCTCCTGGGGGTCGAGGATCCCGTTGAGGTTGGTGTCCTCGCCGTAGAGGATGTCCGTCGTGCCGCCTTTGATCAGGAGGACCTCGTCCACGGTCTCCAGGGGGGCGTTCTTGCAATGGTACGGCTCGGGCAGCATGAGATAATAGTCGTCTTCGGCCCCGCCGGCCGTAACGTCGCTGTCGGTGTCGCGCCAGTCGATGATCGAGGCCGCCAGCTCGGCCGTCATCTGCGGCAGGTTCTGCAGCATCTCCAACGAGGCGGTGTTCAGGTTGATCTTGCCGGACTCGTCCGTCAGCCCGTAGAGGTAGGTGCGATCATCCTCCAGGTTCGATTGCAGAATCCAGAAATAGCCGTCCCCCAGGGGCATGGCCTCGTACTCGTCGGTGCCCCCCGACGTGCTCGTCAAAGACGAGCTGGTCACGCCGACGCTGGTCCCGGACGTGCCCGTCGTGCCGTCCCCGACGTGCTCGGTCCCGGACGTGGACGTCTGCGTCTGGATCTTCTCGGCGATCTTGGCAATGACGTACTGCAGGGCGCCGTTGGCGATGCACTCGGCCTGCAGGGAGGCAACCTCGTTGGCCGAGACCGCCGCCGCCACCCGCATGGAGCGGGCGAACAGCAGGACCAGGCCGGACAGAACGAGCACGATCCAGATCGTGATGATCAGGACCGTCCCCGCCGCCCGCGTGCCTCGCGTCGGGCCGGCCCGATGATCCCTGCCAGATTGTCCCGTCGTTCGGTGTCTCATCAGGATCCACTGGTCTTGCTTCTTGCTTGTTCGTAGATGTCTGTGCTCGTGGACGAGGAGCTCGACTTCGATGAGCTGCTCGACGATGCAGCTCGATTTCGTTCCACTGCTGGAGGTGTCCGCCCGTCGTGTCCGTGCTCGCCGTCACGGTCTTGCACGAGAGGAGGAAGCTTTCGACCAGCCGCCGCTTCTGCAATTCCTTGCTGTACTTGTCGCGATGGGCGATCTGGAGATCGACCTCCACGGCCAGCGGCAGGCTGTTCGGATCGGTCGTCGAAGTCGAATCCCAGTCATCGACCCAGTCGGTGCCGTCATAATAACGGAGGTTCAGGGACACGACGCCGCGGCACAGGACCTGCTCGATCGGCACCGGCTCGTTCGGGGCCAGCAGATTCGTCGTCACGTCGCGCAGGAGCAGGTAGGTGCCGTCGTGGGCCTCCATGTCCTCATCCAGCAGCAGCTCGACCTTTCCGATGCCCCCCATCACCCCGGTGTCGGTCGCCTGGTCGGTCAACGGCGCGCTGACCGCCAAGCTGGCCGTCTGCGAATCCTCCGGGAAAATATGCGTCGTGTAGAATTCCACGCTATCGTTATCCACTCCCTTGATGCCGGAGGCGTCGGTGCCGATGAAGGAGCCGGCCAGATGAGCTGCCCGGCGGCAGAACGCCGCGGAGGTCCTGCTTGATCACCTCGATCGCGTTAACCGCCGCCAGCGTGGGATCGACGGCCGTCTGCGCGGTTTGATAGGCCCGAAATCCCGTGTACAACGCGGTATACAGGCAGGAGGACACCACCACCATCAGCGACATGGCCGCCAGCAGCTCCAGCAGGGTGAAGCCCCTGCGGGATTGCGGATGGCGGATTGATGATTTCGGATTGAGGGAGGCACCTCTACGAATCCGCAATCCGCAATCCGCAATCCGAAATGTGTCATTGTCCGTGTCACGTCATTGGTCCGTTGGATAGATCAAGGTGCTCAAGGTCGTTTTCCGCTGCCGGCCGACCGACCGCCAGGAGACAGTCACATCGATTTGGCGGACATTCGTGTCGTCCGGCCAGTTCGTAATCGTCACCGCCCACTCGTAGCCGGGCCAATCGGTGCCAAAATCACCCCGGTCGCTGCCGCTTTCCCAATCCTGAGCCGGCGGTCATCTCCGTCAGCTTGTTCTTGGCCAGACACGCCGCCTCGATCTCCCGGCGCGATTGGCCCCGCCAACCGCGCACACAGGCCGATCGTCTGCATCACCACGGGCATCACGATCGAGATCAGGACCATCGTCGCCAGCAGCTCCACGAACGTGAAACCACCCTGTCGGAGGACGGAGTGCGGAGGACGGAAGACGGACAGGGATGACAGGCGGCCGCCCCCGACCTTCTGTCCTCCGTCCTCTGTCTTCTGTCCTCTGTCTTTTTATCTTGACGCATAGCGGCCACTCGCCGTCCTGACTTCCTCGATTGAGAAGGACTCCGTCACGCTGGGACAGATCACCTCCAGGGTCCGCCCGCTCTTGTCGATGAGCCGGACGATGCCGGCCGTCATCGTTCCATGCGGGGTAAACGCGAGGAACACGTCCCGGTCCTTCTGCTCGATGTCCTCCAGTTCCAGCTTGATATCCTTCGGCAGCGTGTACGCCTGCCCCATCTCCGTGTCGAGCGGCTCGAACGCCCCGGCCTTCTGGGCGGTCAGCCAGTAGCTGCAGTCGCGCATGTTGAAGTTGAGCCGATACATGACCCCCTCACTGATCGCCAGGCTCCGCGCCAGCTTCGTCAGGGCCAGAATCTGGGCAGCGGCAGTCATCGATCTTCCGCGACGCGAAGAACCCGCGCAGGGACGGCGCCGCCATGGCCAGAACGGTGGACATGATCAGCAGCACGAGGATCAACTCCAGGAGAGTCATGCCGGATTCAGAGGACGGAAGACGGACGGCGGAGGACGGATAATGGATGACAGACAGGTACCGCTGGCGGCCCTCTGTCCTCCGTCCTCTGTCTTCTGTCTTCTGTCGTCTATCCGCTGTCTTCACGGCTATCGCCCCACTATCTGCGGCCGCTGGTCGTCGTCGTCGTATCCGTCCAGTTGGTGATGTCGTCGTCGCCGCCCAACCGGCCGTCCGGGCCGAAGGAGTACAGATCGTAGCCATCCGGGTTATACTGACCCGGGCAGCGGTACTGCCAGTCATTGCCCCAGGGGTCCGGGGGGACGACGTTTTTGTTGATGTAGGGCCCGCTCCAGTCCGGGGCATCGGCCGGCGCCGTGAGCAACGCATACAGCCCTTCCGCCGTCGTCGGGTAGCGGCCGCACGCGATCTCGAAAGCGTCCAGGGCCGTCCCGAATTCCGAGACCTGCGTCTGGGCCGCGATGACCTTGGCGCTTCTTGGATTGCCCCGTAAGCTTCGGCACCACGATGGCCGACAGCGTCGCCAGAATCACCAGCACCAGCATCAGCTCGATCAAGGTGAAGCCCTGAAGTCGGAGGACGGACGACGGAGGACGGCGGACAGCACGGCTCGCGACACTCCGTCTTCTGCCCTCGGTCTTCTGTCCTCTGTTTTCGATCTTTTCTTCCCACACTCTCATAACCATATCCTCACTCATTTCGTTGTGCTCTCACCGAATCAACTCTTGCAGGTTGAAGATCGGCAGGAGCATGCCGATAACCACCGTCCCGACCAGGGCCGCCATAATGAACAGCAGGGCCGGCTCGATCAGCGTCACGGCCATCTTCAGGAAGCGATCCAGCTCCTGCTCATAACTGCCGGCCAGGCGCACCAGCTCTTTGTCCAGACGGCTGCTCTCCTCGGCCACGCTGATCATTTCGATCACGGAAGACGGAAACAGCGTGCGGCAGTTCTCCAGGCTGCGGGCCAGCCCGGTCCCCCGCTGCACTTCGTCGATGGCCACGTCCACGGCATCGGCCAGGACCTGGTTGCCGATCGCCTCTTTGGCCACCCGCAGGGACGCCACCAGCGGCACGCCGGCCCCGACCAGCGTGCCGAGCATGCGGCAGAAGCGCACCAGGGCGAACCGCGAGACGGCCCGGCCCAGGACGGGCAGCCGCAACATCGTTTGCTGCACGACGCGCCGCCCTTCCGGGCTGGACAGCGCCCGCCGAATCCCAAACACGATCAGGACGATCGCGATCACGAAGATGAACCAATACCGCAGCAACAGATGGCTGGCGCCGACGATGCCTTTGGTCAGGGTCGGCAGCGAGCCGCCGAAGTCGTTGAACATCGTCGAGAACCGCGGAATAAAGAACGTCAGCAGGAACGTCAGGACGCCGCCCGCCAGCACGGCCAGAATCATCGGATACAGCATGGCCGACGTCACCTTGTTCTTGAGGTCCTGCTCGCGCGACCGGAACGTGGCAATCTGTTCCAGCACCAGATCGACGAAACCCCCGGTCTCGCCGGCTCGCACCATCGCGACGTAGACGGGCGAAAACGCGCGGGGATGCTGACTGAGAGCATCGGCCAGAGACATGCCGCCGCCGACCTGGTCGTGCACCGCCGCCCAGAGCTTGGCGGTAGCCGGTTTCGAGGCCTCCCGGCTCAGGATGCTCAGCGCCCGGCTCAAGGGCACGCCCGCCGCCAGGAGGTTGGCCAGTTGCCGCGTGAAGGCCTCGATGTCGCCTTTCGAGACCCGGCCGGTGCGACCGAGCACGCCCCCGGTCGGGTGTTCTTCCTGCCGCTCGATGGAAATGGGGCTGAGGCTCTTGCCGAACAGTTGGTCGATAGCCGTCGCCCGGTCGGGCGCCACCAGCGTATCGGCCACTTGCCGCCCACTCGCATCAATCGCTTTGTAGAGAAAGGTCGCCATGTTTGTTTCAATCCACACCCGCGTGCCGCGGGTGACGGGGCGAAAGCACGTCATTGCGAGCGAAGCGAAGCAATCTCCAACATGTTGGATTGAGATTGCTTCGTCGCTGCGCTCCTCGCAATGACATTCCTGTTTTGCCCTTCCAACTTCAAACTTCCAACTTCTTGGCGGATTCGTGCTTCGGTTGCTCGGCGTCGTGTTGGGCCGGGCTTGGCTCGTGCTTCGGCTGGTCGAGGCCCAACAAGCCGTTCACGTCGAAGATGTCGTCCTTCGTGACGCGGAGCACTTCCTGGATCGTCGTGCGCCCATTATGGAGTTGCCGGAAGCCGTCGTCGCGCAGGCTCCTCATGCCCTGCCGGGAGGCGACGCGGCGCAGCTCCGGAGCGGAGGTATTTTCGAGGATCAGGGAGCGAATCTCGTCGGTAACCATCATCAT
>CAVVRJ010000078.1:0-75229 GCA_963750205.1 uncultured Planctomycetota bacterium | reverse complement strand
GGCGGTCCTTTAACTGGCAACTGACAACCGACTACCGACTACCGCCATTTGGCTTTGCTTGGTCGGATCATCACCACGGAGATGGAGAACGGCTCTTTCGACACGGATTCACACGGATGAACACGGATTCTGAGAAAACCGCCGGACGCGCCAGGAACCCGCGCACCGCTCGCAAAATCTGTACTACTAACCCGCAACAACTGAAAAACCGTTTCCAGATAATTCAGACGACGATACGTAAAACTCGACGGAGAAAGAGATTATGTCTCGCGCAAAGACGCAAAGATCGCCAAGGGTGAAGCGAGTCTTGTCTTGTTCTTTCTTTTCTTCGCGCTCTTGGCGTGCTTGGCGCAGGAACTCTTGGTTCCGGCCGAGGGCGCGGCCCGAGGCCGGGCTGGGTCAATCCGTGTGAATCCGTGTCGCAGAATGCTTGCAGAAGAAGCAAGATGTTCCGGCTTTGCAGTACGGAGGGCCCACGGCTGCCTCGGGCTTCGCCCATCGGCCGCAACCAAAACGGGGGAAGATCGGGGTCACGTCTTAACTATTAACTATTCGCGACTCCAGCGCGGATCTGCGTCACGGCTTCTGTTAAAGAAGGGTCTTTTGCCATCCGGCGCTCGAGGTGGTCATGCCGCTTGGTGATGGCGGCGCCGGAGATTCCGCCGAAGCGACGGCCGAGCTCACGGCAAGGCAACCCACTCGTCTCCCGGCACAAGTAGATGGCGACGTCGCGTGCGTCGTTGCGCTGCGCCACGTGTCCAGATCTGCTTCGCCTCGACCTGCCAGGCCTCGGCCACGGCGGCGACAATCGCCTCTACGGACGGACAGGGAGTGATCCTTTTAAGGTCGGGAATTTCGGGATCGGCGTGACGTGCGGAAAGGAACGTGTCCTCGACCCACTGGAGGAAGGCCTTGTTCCCGAGCACCGAACCCGCGACCGCCTCGGCCAGAGGATTGCTCACGTCGGCCTCGGACACGTAAGCCGCGTAGCGTCGCTGGGCCGCTTTTTTCGTAGGGCTGAAGCCGCCCAGAATGCGATTCACCTCCAGCCACGGGGGGACCGCGGCGGGGCCGACGAAGCACCGACAACTGCTCCACTCATAGTCCCACGCCCGGGAAACCAAGCCCGCCCGGACGGGATTGAGGTGAATATAGCGGGAGAGAGCCTCCAGATACGTGGGGGCATCCACCAGGAGGGATTTGAAGCGGCCTTGGAACACATGTCCGGCGCATTGGTGCCGGCGATTGTAGTACGCGGCATAGGCGACGTTCAACCACTGCACCGCACGGCTGAGATTGCCCTCGGGGGTTTCCAGAATCAGGTGGTAATGATTCGTCATCAGGCAGTAGCCGTGAATCAACACGTGAAACTGGCCGCTCAGTCTCCCCAAATCCGACAGAAAACGCTCCCTGTCCCGGTTGTCCAGAACAATCGGTGCCTGCCGCTGCCCACGATTCACCACGTGGTAGAAGGCTCCCGGATACTCGATGCGTAACGGCCTGGCCATGATCCCAGCGTAGCCGGACCCCGCACCCCTGTCAAGGGGAATAGTTAATAGTTGAGACGTGACCCCAATTCGTTCCCCAGATGAACGCGGATTCCGGCTTGTCTCTTGTCACCTGTCTCTTCTCTCCGTCACTCGAACAAAAGCCGCTGATCGCTGTTCATTCGCGGCAGTTCGACCTGGGCCCCGGGACGGATCGGGTTGACCAAGGTCTGCTGGGCAATCCTCTACGAGCGTCGCCCGAAGATGCAGAAAAGAGTATGGCATCCCCGGAATTCCCCCTGCGCTTCCCCCGCCGGGCGTGCCGTGCGCGGCCTTTCTGATCGCCAGCCAATTACTTGGCCCTTGCTTGGGGACCGTGCCGATACTATCATGGGGTCGTCTGAAGGCCCAGGAACGTGGTTGATGTGTGTCACGGAAAGGCACAACGGTGGCTTCACGTAAGCCGACAATTCATGAGGTTGATTTCTGTGCACAGGTGGCGTCGACGCTCAGTGTCTTGGTGAGCCAGAATCCAAGCGCCTATTTCCCTTTTCACGAAGCACGCGTCGAGGGCTTTGGGACAGATGCGGGGCGGAGCAAACGCAAGGACCTGCGTTTCTACGATGAGTACGGCAAGCTAATCCTCTGCGGCGAAGTGAAACTTCCCGGGACCCGCGAGGGACATTCGCCCTATGATGCGAAGCTCTGCGAGGACGCTGAAGCCAAGGCCAGCAATGCCGGTGTACGCTACTTCTTCACGTGGAACGTCAATCAGTTCGTTCTCTGGGACCGCAGCCTGTGGGATCGGCCGCTACTGGAAAGACGCGTCTGGGATCGTCGACTGACTCGTACCCTGTCCAGCCCCGAAGAAGTAGCACGCGAAGAGAACCTTGAGTATCTCAAAAAGTATTTTCTGCCAGACCTGCTGCATGCTTTGGCAGACATGGTCGCCGGCCGCAGGGATGATGAATGGCTGCCCCCCGATGACATCTTCATCCATTCTCTGGAAGGCCATCTCAACTGGCCCGTGCTCTTGACCAGCGCCTATATCTTGGACCAGACAGGCAAGAGCAAGCCCTTTGATCAGCGGATTCAGCGGTGGATGGAGGATCAGGAACGGACTTTCGTTCGCCGGCCGCAGGAAGAATGGATCAAGGCCGTCGACAACATGGCCAAGACTCTGGCCTACGTGTGGGCAAACCGCCTGATCTTCTACAAGGCCCTTCGCGTCAGATTCACCGAATTGCCACGCCTGGAATTGCGTCGCTCAATCAAAGACCCGGATGAAGCCTTGGCCGCACTGAACCGCGTGTTCCAAAAGGCGGTGGATCGTAGCGGCGACTATGAACCGCTCTTGATGCCCGAGGCCAAAGACTGGGCAACCGCCTTGGTCTTTCGCCCGCCCACCGCCTTGGATGCTTGGCGTGGGGTGCTGCGCGAGATCGAGTCGGTGGACTTTCGCGAAGTTCCCTCCGATGTGGTCGGACGTGTCTTCCAAAAGCTCATCGGGCCGGATGAACGCCATCGCTTTGGTCAGCACTTCACGGGCGATGACGTTGTGGATCTAATCAATGGGTTCTGCATTCGAAGTGCTTCCGATACAATCCTCGATCCAGCCTGTGGTTCAGGCAGCTTTCTCGTGCGTGCCTACTATCGTAAGCGCCACCTGGACCCATCCCGTGGGCACTTGGATCTACTTGGCGAGTTGTTCGGGTGCGACATTGCCCTCTATCCGGCGCACTTGGCGACCTTGAATCTTGCGGCTCGCGAGATCAATGATGAGGCCAACTACCCACGCATTGCGAGGTGCAACTTCTTCGATGTCAGGCCTGAAAAGCCATTTTGCGAGATTCCCATTCCAGACCGACTCTTCAGACCGCACGGCCGTGTTGTTGCCTGAGTTGGATGCCGTGGTTGGCAACCCGCCCTACGTTCGCCAGGAGAAGGTGGAAAAGCCGGACAAGGCCCGCTTCAGCAGCTGGCGAGCGACGACGTGGCCCGGTCTGCGGTTGAGCGGTCGAAGCGACCTTCATTGCTACTTCTGGCCCGCCGCTACGCGTCTTCTCAAGCCAGAACGGTTACTTCGGCTTTCTTGACGAGTTCATCCTGGCTGGACGTCGAGTATGGCTTTGCGCTTCAGGGCTGGGTGCTGCGCCACTTCAAGATTCTGGCGATCATGGAAAGTGCGGCCGAGCCGTGGTTTGAGGACGCACGGGTCAAGACCTGTGTGACTATCCTACAGCGGTGCGATGATGAGACGGCGCGCATGGAAAACCGCGTCCGATTCGTGCGTTTCTCCCGCCGATTGGCAGACGTCATCGGAATTCCGCCCGGCCAGAACGAGGATGCCCGACAAGCCTCCCTTGAGGCATTGCGATACCGAATCTTGGGTGTCGAGACCGACCACCAAGACCAGGACATGCGCATCATTGTCAAGATCCAACGTGACTTGTGGAACGACGGCGTGCGTGCCGGTACGATCTTGGGCGACGTGGACCTGGAACCATTGGCGGAGCAATATGAGAATGGGCATGAGCCGGAGGCTCAAGTGGATGAACCGGCCCCGCCTCAGCCACCGAAGCATGGCAAAGAGAACGGCGACTACCACGCAGGCAAGTGGGGCCGATATGTCCGCGCCCCGGACTTCTACTTCGAGATCATGCGCCGCTTCGCGAACCATTTTGTCGCGCTGGGTGAAATAACAAACGTACGCTTTGGCGTGAAGAGCGGCTGTGACGCCTTTTTCATGCCGAAAGACGTCACGCAAGGGATGCTGGCAAAGCATGAGGGTGATCGCATCTTCCGCGAACACGCGGGCGGGGCACCACGCAAGGATGTCGAGTCGGGCAAACTCAAGATCGTCGAAGCGGGCGATGGGAGTGTTCACCCCATCGAAGCCAAATATCTGGCACCGAAGTCCACAGCTTGATGAAACTGGACCGCCCTCTGGTCCGTGGGCATGACTTAGACCGTGTGGTTCTCTTGGTTAATGAGCCAATGGACGGGCTCAAGGCCAAATCAACTTGGGTGTGGCGCTACTTGCGTTACGGCATGACCGCGACGTTCGCGTCGGAGAAGTCAAAAGGCAAGCCGATTCCTGAACGCTCGACCTGTGCTGCTCGTGATCCCTGGTATGACTTGACGAAGCTCGTGAAGCCGGGCTTTGCGTTCTGGCCTAAAGCTCAGCAGTATCGCCATATTATCCCGGCAAACCCGGCCCAGGTTGTTTGCAACTGCAATCTCTATGACGTGGCCTCCGACGGCCTCAGCGAAGAAGAGCAGAAGTCTCTGATAGCTGTCCTCAATTCTACCGTGGTAGGTTTCTTCAAGACGTTTTACGGACGTTTCGCTGGGACGGAGGGCAACCTGAAGACCGAGGTGGTGGACGTGAATCTTCTGGAGGTGCCGGATCCGCGCGGCATCTCAGCAAACATCGCCACGCGTCTTCGTGACGCCTTGGAACGGATGAGTCGCCGCGCGGTGGGCCGGCTGGTGGAAGAACAATTGATGGATTGTCACACGCCGGAGCGTGCGAGGAGAATTGCCGCCGGCCCGTTGGTGCTGTCGGACGAGTTACATCAGCGCGACCGCCGGGATTTGGACGATGCCGTCTTTGAACTGCTGGGCGTATCGGACCCGAAGGAGCGAGACGAATTGATTGGGCGGCTCTATGAAGCCGTCGCGCAGCACTTTCGCGAGATTCGCGTCGTCGAAATCGAGAAAATGCAGCAGCGGGCCAAATCCAACAGCCAGCGTTTCAGCGTTCACGATCTGGCGGCCGACATCTGGGATGCTGCCGAACTGGAAGACGCCACTCCCTTGGGCGAATGGGTCGGCCAATATCGCGAGTCCAACGGACTGGTGGACATCCCGGAGGAGCGTCCCGCCGTGCTATCACCATCGCCAATGTTCGACCCGGACACGGTCTATTTCGGAAAGTCACGCAAGAGTCATGTCGATTGCCCGTCGCACGCGCAGGCCGAAGTGATTGTACGCTTGGCCGATCTGGGCGTGAGCGGCCGGGTGAAGCTACCTGCTGACACAGGCCCATGCTTTAAGCTGCTTGATCGGCTCAACGTCCGCATGGACAAGGCTCTTGGGCAGTTCCGCGAATTGGCCGCGAGCCGTACCAGCGATGAGCGCGTCCGTGAGCAGCTTATCGAAGTCTTACAACGCTGGTTCATCTTGGGTCGTGAAGCGACCAAATCTGCGACGCCGACAGTGGAAACCGATCCCATGCCCCAGGAGTGATCGGGTGTTGTTGAAGGGCACCCCGACTGGCTCGGGTCGAAGCCGTGTTTGATTCATCTTCTCCACAACGAATGACACGCATCGCACGAATGGAGACCAGTTCTCAGTGGGCAGTTCTCAGTTGGGAATCTGCGAGAATCGGTGAAATCTGCGGATGGTCATCTGTTGTCACGCAAGGCGGTGTGCGGAGCACACCCGACTACTGTGTCCACCTTAATCTCGTGGGTGGCACGCCCAAGCGCTGCTTGAGCGTGTCTTCGTGCGCCAGCGAATGTGCCCCACGAACACGGTCAAACGAGTTTGGCTGTGCCACCCGGAATCCACCAAATTAGCGTGGACGGAGTACTCCCGGCTCACGCCGAAGCTGCTCTGCGTCCCTTCCCTCGGGCAAGAATCCGTGTGTATCCCGTGTGAATCCGTGTCGAAAAAGAACTGTCTCCGCATGGGCCAAGGCCCATCCTACATTTTGCCCTTTCTCCCAGACTTTGCTGCCCTGGCCCGGGCGGATTTCGTCGGGCCTTTCCGCCCTCTGCGTCCCCGCGTCTCCGCGCGAGGCGCACTCTTCTTGTCTTTTACCTTTCTCCTTTTTACTTTTGCCTTCTTCTGGTTTCCCTTCGCACGTTTGCCTTTTCTCACCTTCTTACTTTCTTCCGGGTGCGTCTTCTGCCAGTCGGCGTGGACTCGGGCCCGGCGGTCGGGGGGCCATTCGCGGGGGAAGTTCAGGCGGGCGAATTCGCCGAACAGCTCGACCGCCTTGCGGTCATAGGCCCGGGCGGCCTCCTCTTCCGTGTCGAAGAAACCAGTCCAGATGGGTCCGCCCCGACGGCGGCACTTGGCGCACCCACTTGTGCCTTTGTCTGTTGTAGAAGACGCCTTGGTACGCCGAGGATGCGCCGCTGGGCTTACGCCGGTTGTGGCTATTTTCCGATCGGTTGCAGACGCGGAGATTGCTGCGGCAGTTGTTGGCCCTGTTCCCATCGCTATGATCGGTCACCTTTCCTCGGGGCGGGGGCAGGATCAGGCGGTGCATGAAGATCAGCTTGCGTATTTCCCGTCGTACGGCGTAGCCGTCTGCCAGGTGCCACTTCCACTGGTTGAGCCATTCGTAGTCCGCGGCGTCCACGTACACGTAGCCGCCGTCTACCGTAGCGATTATCCGGACACCATCACCCTGGGGCGGCTCGGGCTTGGGGCGATAGTTGCGGCAGGGGATGCCCGGGACATCGTGCAACCGGCCCGGCCACCACGGGTGATTGGCACACTGCGGCACGATCGATTCCCCCGCCCAGATCCAGCGCAGCCATAGACACGGATCGCAGATGCTGTACATGCAGTTGAAACACGTTCGCTCGGCCATGAAGGTTGTCTCCCATCTCCACCAAGGATCGCTTTTCCTGGTTCCCCGCCGGCCGTGCTGCCCGGGCGGCACACGCGTCGCTCGCTGCGACGTTGTGTCAATAGTAAACAATACAACTGGACGTGTCAATAGAAAAAAGTCAAAATAACTCAGCGTGGCATTAGGCTGTAGGGGAAAGGGATCGGAAGGTGGGTGACGGGGGCCATTGGTGCCGGTACACCCACCGCGCTTGGGCCTTGTTCTCCCGCGCAAATTTCGGATCGACGGTAAATCCTTAATCCACAAATACTTGGTTCTCTCACAAAGCCACGAAGCCACGAAGTTCTGGGGCCTATTTCCATACCGGCTTTCTTTGTGTCTCTGTGTCCTTGTGAGAGCATCTCTTCTGGTTGCGGCCGAGTGCAGCGAAGCCGCGTCGAGTAGTCATGCGGGACGGCCAGAAAGACATGCCTACGAGGCGTAGGCATGGCAGGGCTCCCAAACGCGACGTGTAGCGTTTGGGAACCCTCACCCACCACAGGGGGTCGTTTCTCCCGCCTACCTGCCGCGAAGCGGCTTCGCAACTCCTAAGAAACTGAACGTCCGGATGGCACGGCCAAACTCGTTTGACCGTGCTCGTTGGTATGCTCCCTAACGTTCGAAGACACGGTCAAGCTGCGCTTGGCCGTGCCACCCAAAGCAGGAAGCCGGGTTTCTTTCCCCCACCCGCCGCGAAGCGGCTTCGCGATTCGCAATGACATGTGGGCGATTGCCCGCTGCTACGCGCAGTTCGTGATGTGGAAGTGCCATAACATGCGGATCTGCAAGGACTTGTGTGCCTACGGTTGAGAAGGAAGGGTGCTCAGAGGCAGCTACGGCCTATGGCCTCCAGCCTCCCGCCTGCTGTCCTCCGTCCTCTGTCATCGGTCCTCCGAACCCGGGGCTTGCGGAGGGGGCGGGGCGGGGGGTAGAATGGCGGGACAATTTGGTGGCAGCTTGCTACGCCGTGAACAACCGCCGAATCCGCCGGCCGGGAAGGGCCGGGGAGCGGGGGAACCGGAAGTTGGGGCTAATCCGGCCGAAAGGCCGGACGGGGTATCTCGGCTCCGAGCCCGTCAGCTAACCTCGCAGGCGTTCGAGGAAGTCGATGGTGTAGTTAGTCACGTCCCATCTCTGGCCCGATGGTCGGGCCGGCCTCGCCGTGCCGGCAAGTGCCTGGGCGGAGAATACGACCATGAGGGCTCTCTATTCTTTTATCGCCCGGGCACGCACCGTCTACGCGCTGGGGCAGACCGCGGTAACGTTCGTGAGGGCCGGCCCGTCCGCGCTGGCGTCCATTCAACTGTTGTTCCTCGGGTGTGGCTTGTGCCTTATCCTTGGGATGCTGGCCCTAACCTCACGGCCTGGGGACAGGCGGGCTATCTTCCTGGACCGGATGTGCGGCGTGATGGCGGCCGGAGGGGTGATCGGTCTGATCTTCTCCGACGCCGTGAGTGCCTGTCTCTTCCTCGGCCGACTCGCGCTCGGCGTGTAGATGGCTCGGCGGCGGCCGCTTGTGTGCGACCAGATTTTGTGGGGTCAGGGAAGTCCTTTTGGGTGGCAGCCTCAAGCGCAGCTTGGGGATGGCCTGATCCACACAAGGGGTCTGTCCGCTCTCCGCCGCCCAACCATCCCCAAGGCCTTCCGGCCTTGAGGCTGCCACCCCCACCCCCACAAAATGTAGTCGCACCCGGCCGCCCGGGCCGGGGCACGTATGCATTGACGCGGGCCGGGAAAGCGGGTATGCAATGAGGTCGCGCCGCCTCCGCGAAGGCAGCGGATACAGTTGCCAAGGCGCGGAGCGGTTGTCCCCGGACGGCGTTCGGGGTGACAAGGTTGCGCAGCTCGTTCGTAGTGTGCCCGCCAGGGCATGGAAGAGAACGCCTTACGGCGCCACTACAAACAGGAACGAGCCCCGTAACCGCCGGACGATAACACGGGCCAGTAGCTACAGGGGTCTGCGCATGAAGCTGCACGGAATCGATGTCGCGATTGTCGTCGGGTACTTGGTGTCCGTCAGCCTGATCGGGGTGTGGTTCAGCCGGCGGGCGTCGAAGAACCTCAACTCCTACCTGCTGGGCGGCAAGGAGCTGCCCTGGTACCTGCTGGGCCTGTCCAACGCCTCCGGCATGTTCGACATCTCCGGCACCATGTGGCTGGTGACGATCATGTTCGTCTACGGCCTCAAGAGCGTCTGGCTGCCCTGGCTGTGGCCGACGTTCAACCAGATCTTCCTGATGATCTTCCTCTCGGCTGGCTGCGGCGGTCCAACGTCACGACCGGGGCCCAGTGGATCGGCACCCGCTTCGGCACCGGCCTCGGGGCCCAGCTTTCCCACATGATCGTGGTGATCTTCGCCCTCATCGGGTGCCTAGCCTTCACGGCGTACGCGTTCGTCGGACTCGGGCAAGTTCATGCAGATCTTCATCCCGTGGGAGACCGTGGCGGCCTATGTGCCGTTTGACGTGCCCGACAAGTATGTGCCGCATGTGTACGGCATGGCCTTTACGATCGCGGCCATCTTCTACACGATCGTCGGCGGCATGAGCAGCATCGTGCTGGCCGACCTGGTGCAGTACTGCATCATGACCGTGGCGGCCGTCATCATCGCCGGCCATTGCCATGCACCAGCTTGTGGACCCACCCGTTGGCCGTGCCGCCGGGCTGGGACAATCCCTTCTTCGGCTGGAAACTGGGCCTGGATTGGACCGGCATCATCAAGGAGGTCAATGAGAAGATCGCCAGCGACCAGTTCTCGTGGTTCAGCCTGATCATGATGCTGATGTTGTTCAAAGGGATCGGCGCCAGTGCCGCCGGCCCCGCCCCGAACTACGACATGCAGAAGATCCTCGCGACCCGCAGTCCGCGCGAGGCGGCCATGATGAGCGGCTTCGTCTCCGTCGTGCTGTTCCCGGTGCGGTATCTGATGGTGGTCGGCTTCGCGGTGCTGGGCCTGCTGTACTACGATCGGCTGAACCTGATCGTCGCCGGCAAGATCGATTTCGAGCAGATTCTGCCGTCGGCGATCAACGAGTTCGTGCCGGTGGGCCTGCTGGGGTGTTTGCTGGCGGGGCTTTTGGCCGCTTTCCTGGGCACCTTCGCGGGCACGCTCAATGCCGCCCAGGCCTACATTGTCAATGACCTGTATCTCAAGTACCTCCGGCCGGACGCCAGCAACCGCCGGACCGCCGTCGTCAGCTACGTGGCGGGCGTGGTCATTGTAGTCGTGTCCGTCATGCTGGGCGTCTTCGCGCAGGATGTCAACAGCCTGCTGCAATGGATCGTCTCGGGCCTGTACGGCGGGCTACGTGGCCGCCAACATGCTCAAATGGTACTGGTGGCGGTTCAACGGCCACGGGTATTTCTGGGGTATGCTCGCCGGCCTGGTGCCGGCCCTGATCTTCCCGAAGATCTTCCCGGATACGCTGGCCCTGTACTACTTCCCGCTGCTGTTCGCGTTGGCGCTGGCCGGCTGCATCGTCGGGCACCTATGCCAGCGAGCCGACGGATGAGAAGACGCTGATCGCGTTCTATCGCAATGTCCGGCCGTGGGGCTTCTGGGGACCGATTCGTAAGAAGGTGGTTGCGCTCGATCCCTCATTTCCAGGAGAACCGCAACTTCGGCCGGGACATGTTCAACGTCGTGGTCGGCACGGCCTGGCAGACGTGCCTCGTGCTGCTGCCCATGTATGTCGTCCTGCTGAAGTGGCGGGCGGCGGCGGTGGTGGCCGGGGCATCATTGCTGTGACCACGGTGGATTCTCAAGAAGAGCTGGTACGATGCGCTGGACAAAGAAGCCCGTCGCCGGACCGGTTACCCCGGGTGTCGCCGGCGGCGGATTGGGCCCCGTCGTGGATTGAGCGGCGCTGCGGCATGTGTTGAACGGCGGCGGTGATGCGCCCGTAGGGGCAACCCCCCGTGGTTGCCCTATATAGACAGATCCTAAAGAGGGCAGGCACGGGGGCCTGCCCCTACGAACAGACGAAACAAATCCTGCAACCAAGGGACGTTTGTGTTCGAGGAGAGACCTATGGTTTCTGAACAATCTCGAGTGATGCGTTTCCTGCCTGGGTCTGTCGTACTTGTCGCGATGTGCCTTGCCGGCACGCTTCAGGGGGCGGGCCAGCAGGGGTTCGACAATTTCGTGCGTCGCGACGGCGATATGCTCAAGGATGGCGACCGGGAGTTTCGCTTCCTCTCGTTCAATATCCCCAACCTGCACTATGTTGAAGATGACATGCGCTTCGACCAGAGCATGCCGTTCCGGCTGCCGGACGCGTTCGAGATCGACGATGCGCTCGGGGCCATCGAGCAGATTGGCGGGCAGGTCGTGCGCACGTACACGCTGGCGGTGAAGAAAGCCGACGATCCGGCGGACCTGCCGCGCTACATTCTGGGCCCGGGACAGTTCAATGAGGAGGCGTTCAAGACGCTCGATCAGGTGCTGGCCGCGGCCCATCGCCATCATGTGCGGCTCATCATTCCCTTTGTGGACCAGTGGAGCTGGTGGGGCGGCACCGCGGAACTGGCGGCGTTCCGAGGCCAGAAGCCCGAAGCGTTCTGGACCGATCCGCAGGTGATCGAGGACTACAAGGGTATCGTCACGTTCGTCGTCAATCGCGTGAACACCGTCACCGGCGTTCGCTATCGCGACGACAAGGCGATTCTGGCCTGGGAGACCGGCAACGAGCTGCACAGCCCGCCGGCGTGGACCAAGCAGATCGTCGCGCATATCAAAAGCCTCGACCCGCAGCATCTGATTCTCGATGGCACGCACCGCGAGGTGTTGCTGCCCTCCTCGCTGGAGGATGCGAATATCGACTTCGTTCAGACGCACCACTACGAGAAGGACCCGCGGGCGATGATCGGCCACATCCTTGAAAGTGCGAAGATGGCCCGGGGCAAGAAGCCCTATTTCGTCGGCGAGTTCGGCTTCCTCGGCACGGAGGCCCTCTGTGCGGTCATGGACACGGTCCGGGACCAGAAGCTCTCCGGGGCGCTGCTGTGGAGCCTGCGGTACCGCAGCCGGGAGGGGGGCTTCTACTGGCACCACGAGCCGGCGGGCGGGGACTACTTCAAGGCGTATCACTGGCCGGGCTTTGTCAGCGGGGAGAAGTACGATGAGAGCCGGCTGATGCAGTTCGTGCGCGAGCGGGCGTTCGAGATTCGAGGCTTGCCCGTGCCACCCTTGGCGAAACCGCAGGCGCCTCATCTGCTGTCCGTCACGGCAGGGGGGCAGTTGACTTGGCAAGGCTCCGTCGGGGCGATCTCCTATGACGTGGAACGCGCCGAGGCGGCCAGCGGTCCCTGGATGGTCGTCGGCGCGGGCGTATCGGATGCCCAGGTTCAGTACCGGCCGCTGTTTGTGGATGAGTCGTTTACGCCGGGCAAGACGTACTATTATCGCGTGGCTGCACGTAATTCGTCCGGCGTCTCGGAGCCTTCGAATGTCGTAGGCCCCGTTCACGTGATGCATCGCACGCTGGTTGATGAGCTGTGGAACGATTCCCGGATCTTCGTGAAGGAAGGCAATCTGCGGTTCGCCGAGAATGAGGCCCGCAAGTTCAAGGAGGACTGCCATCGGCTCGCCGGCCAGAGCAAATGTGCGGTCATCTATCACGCGCCGGGCGGCATTCAGGCTGTGCGGGTCTTCGTGTTCAGCCAGACCGAACAGCCGGCGATCCGCATTCTCTTCTCTCAGGACGGCCGGAAATTCTCGCCCGTGGAGTCGAAGATCACGGGGACCGCAACCTATGGCGAGCAAGCCTACGGTTTCTGGAAGGCCCAAGTTTGTAGTGCGCCGCAAGGGCATCCAAAGAAACGCCTGACGGCGTCACTACAAACGGCGATTACGTGCGCATTGAATTCCTGGCGGAAGCCCAGCTTTCACGGGTGGAGATCGATCATGACCGTGCCAAGTGACAAGGAGCTGGCGGCCAGCGCCCGGCGGGAGTTGCTGGAAGACATTCTGCCTTTTTGGCGGGGCCGCACGGTGGACGAGCGGCGGGGCGGATTCATCGGCCAGATGTCCAACGACCTGCACGTGCAGGACGATGCCCCCAAAGGCCTGATCCTCAACGCTCGCATTCTCTGGACGTTCTCGGCCGCGTTTGCCTACACCCAAGACGAGAAGGACTACACGCTGGCGCAGCGGGCCTATGAGTATCTGACGCGCTGCTTCCTCGACCAGGAGCACGGCGGCTATTTCTGGGAACTCGATCCGAGTGGGGCGGTGCTGGACGACAAGAAGAAGGTCTATGGCCAGGCGTTCTGTATCTATGCGCTGGCCGAGTTCTATCGCGTCTTCGGTGAGCCGCAGGCCCTCGAACAGGCCACACGCCTCTTCGACCTGATCGAAGCCCACGCGCGGGACGACCGGCACGGCGGCTATGGGGAGGTCATGTCACGCGATTGGCAGCCGTGCGCCGACATGCGGCTCAGCGATAAGGATATGAACACGAGCAAGTCGATGAACAATCACCTCCACGTCTTGGAGGGCTATACGAACCTGCGGCGGGTATGCCCGCGTCATCCTCAGATTGATGCCCGCCTCCGGGGATTGATCGAGATTTTCCGGCGGCACATTATCAATGCCGAGCAGACCCACTTGCAGCACTTTTTTGATGACGCGTGGGCCCCGCAGTCCGACAGCTACACCTTCGGCCATGACATCGAAAGCAGTTGGCTCTTGTACGAGGCGGCCGAAGCGCTGGGCGACCGGTGTCTGATGACGGAAGTGCAGAGCGTAGCGATCCGAATAGCCCGGGCCGTGCTGGAGGAGGGGCTGGACACCGATGGCGGCCTATTTTACGAAGGCCGGGACGGGCGGATTGTCAATCCCAATCGAGAGTGGTGGCCGCAGGCGGAGGCTGTCGTCGGGTTCTACAACGCGTGGCAGCTCTCGCGCGACAGTGTGTTTCGGGACGCGGCCGTGCGCTGCTGGCAGTACATTCGGGACCGCGTGGTGGATCGCAAGTATGGCGAGTGGTTCTGGTGTGTCCGGCCGGACGGCACGCCCGACCCGTCGCAGCCCAAGGTGTCGCCTTGGAAATGCCCGTACCACAACGGCCGGTGCTGCCTGGAAATCATCCGCCGGGCGGCGGGGACCGTGTAGGGTGGGGCTTGCCCCACCAAAAAGCTGAGAGATCGGTGGGGCAAGCCCCACCCTACAAATCGGAGAATCGAATATGACCACGGAGCAATTCAACGAACGCGTACGAAGGCTGCTGGCCGAATATGAAGCTCTCGTCAATCGCCCCAACCGGATTCGCGAAGGCGGCAACGGCGTATTCGACCGGTACAAGTACCCGGTGCTAACCGCCGAGCACACGCCGGTCTTCTGGCGGTATGACCTGAACCGTCAGACCAATCCCCACCTGATGGAGCGGCTGGGCATCAACAGCACCTTCAATCCCGGGGCCATCGAGCTGGACGGCAAGATCTATCTGGCCGTGCGTGTCGAGGGTACCGACCGCAAGAGTTTCTTTGCCATCGCCGAGAGCCCGACGGGCATCGACCGGTTCCGCTTCTGGGATCATCCGGTGGTCATGCCCGAGACGGATGACCCGGACATCAACGTGTACGACATGCGGCTGGTCCGGCACCAGGATGGCTGGATCTATGGCCTGTTCTGCACGGAGCGCAAGGACCCCAACGCCCCGCGCGGCGACCTGTCCTCGGCCGTGGCCCAGTGCGGCATCGCCCGCACGAAGGACCTCAAGACCTGGCAGCGGCTCGACGACCTGAAGACCCGCTCGCCCCAACAACGCAATGTGGTTCTCCACCCGGAGTTCGTCAACGGCAAGTACGCCTTTTATACCCGCCCGCAAGATGGCTTCATCGAGGCCGGCTCCGGCGGCGGGATCGGCTGGGCCCTGGCCGACAATATCGAGCACGCGACCATCGGGCCGGAGAAGATCGTCCACGATCGCAAGTACCACACAATCATGGAGGTCAAGAACGGCCTGGGCCCCGCCCCGATCAAGACGCCGCAAGGCTGGCTCCAACTCGCCCACGGCGTGCGGAATACGGCCGCCGGCCTGCGGTACGTTCTCTACGCTTTCATGACGGCCCTCGACGACCCGAGCCGGGTGATCCACGAGCCTGGCGGCTACCTGCTGGCCCCGCGCGACGAAGAACGGGTCGGCGACGTCTCGAACGTCACCTTCTCCAACGGCTGGGTCGCGCGTGACAATGGCCAGATCTTCCTCTACTACGCCTCCAGCGACACGCGTTGCCACGTGGTCACGACGACCGTGGAAAAGCTGATCGATTATTGCCAGCACACGCCCAGCGATCCGCTGCGGTCGGCCGCGTGCGTCCAGCAACGCCTCGAACTGATTCAGCGTAACCTGCAGGGAATGCCGAGTCTCGCGCAGAATTCGTCTCACCAAGGGTAACAAGATGCCACGGGGTGCCCTGGCTACACTGGCGTAGCCAGGCTTCATCGCGCGGGGCGAACATGCCTCCGCAGCGTAGCGCGGCACCCAGCGTCAAAATCACGGGGCCTGCACCCAAGCGGTGCAGGCCCCGTCAAACTACGCAACTGCATTACCGACGCGTTGTCGCGCGTTTAGCGGTCGCCCGCCAAGTACCGGACTTCGCCGTCCGACAATACGCGGTTATAGATGCGGAAGTCATCGGTCTGGCCGTTGTAGAAGGGATCCGGCCACTGCGACTTGCCAAGCCAGTTCTGGGTGGTGACACCCATATCCTTGGGCAGCAGTGTCGTGACGCCCGTCCCGCCCGGCGTACCGTCCAGGTACAGCGTCATGACGTTGGTGGCGGAGTTGATGCTGACCGCCACATGGTGCCAGCCCGTGGGCAGAATCGGGGCCATTTCGACCACCTGCTCGCCCACGGCCGCCGTCCGGATGGCAAACCGGAACGTGCTGGTATTCGTCGAGGGCGTCAGGAACATGTAGACGCTCGTGCTCGAGCCGAAGTCGAAGATACGCTCCCAGATGCCGCCGGCGCCGGACCAGTTCACCCAGGCGGCGACTGTCATGTCGGACAGAGTGCTGATCAGGTTGCCGATGGGCAGCGCGACGTAGTCATCGACACCGTCGA
Source organism: uncultured Planctomycetota bacterium (assembly GCA_963750205.1). Classification (GTDB taxonomy): domain Bacteria; phylum Planctomycetota; class Phycisphaerae; order Sedimentisphaerales; family Anaerobacaceae; genus PLanc-01. Next base: position 59,047 of record CAVVRJ010000078.1, on the reverse strand, counting down.
ACTTGATCGCTTGGCCGAAGTTAGCCTGGCCTGTGACAAACGTCGGGCCGCCGTTCAGTGTGCCGTTGAGGCCCTTGCCCGATCCGTCGTTCACATTACCTTCCATCGCGTAGAGAGCGGCCAGACCGCCCTTGCCGGCGGGATCCACCGGCGCGACCACGGCCGGCGCCGCCCGGAAGAGCCGGAGGTCGTCGAGAGTAATCGTGCCCGTGCCCGTGGGGTAGGTGACCACGCCGATCTTGATGCTTTGAACGACCTTCGTGTTGAGGGGCAGGGAGGAGAAGTCGATGTTCAACTGTTGGAGCACCTGCCTGGTCAGGTCCCAGACATCAGGATAGTACACCCTGAACCAGTTTCCGCCGCTGGCTCCGCTAATATCGATGTAGAGGTGTCCGGGCGGGTTGCCCTGGGCGCTGTGGAAGGTCATGACCAAGGTCTTGGCGCCGCCAACGGTCCAGTCGAGCACCGGCGTAAACGTACGTTCGGTCCCGTAGGCCAGGACGCGGTCGGCCGCGTTCTTGAATGTGTAGGCCCGGATGAACTGCTGGGTGGAGAAGCTCCAGACGTCGCTGGGCCAGCCCAGCGGGCCCTTTACCGCGTTTACCTCAACGATCTTCCAGTAGTAGGTGCGGTCCAGCTCGACCGTAGGTGTGTACGTGGGCTGGGTCACTCTAACGGGCACGACTGTCCCATTGAGCACGGCCTGCTGGTCGGTGCTGATGTACACGTCGTGGAAGGCGGCATCACGCCCGGGCCGCCAACTCAGCGTCACGGCCGGATACAGCCCCGTCGTACCCGAAGCCGGACTCGGACTGCGGGCCATGACCGGGATATACGAGAAGCGGACCTCGCTCAAGCCGTATTGCTTCAGCACGCCGCCCCAGTTGCTCGCGATCGTCAGCTTTACATACTTGGCTGCGGCGCCGGCGAAATCGATCGTGGTGTTCGCGGTGTACGTCGGATCGCCCGAGGCTTGAGCAAACTCGAACACGCCCAGTTTCGTCAGCTTGTTGGGATCCGTGCCGTACTCGACGGTGACGCTCTTGGCGCCGTAACCCACGAGGGACTCCAACGCCTGGTTGGAGTTCCAGACCAGCATCTTATCGAGCGAGTAGGCCCGGTCGAACGCGTACCGAATCCAGGTGGGCTGGTTGGCGTCCTTGACGCTGAGCCACATATCGGTCTCCAAGGTCGAGTGCTGATCGCCGGCGTTCAGGCCGGAGCCATCAATGGTCTTCTCCGGCCCCATGCCGGTCACGGAACTCGAGGCCGTGGCGGCGATGTTGGCCTTGGCGACCGTGAGGGAGAACGTCTCGACGGTGAAGGACCAAACGTTGCCCTTGACCGCCGTGTAACTCGGAGCGGGGCCCACTTCATCGACCCGCCAATAGTAGGTCTTGCCGAACTGGAGCCGGCCGGGGTTGTAAGTGGTCCCCTTTTGGCTGGCGCTGGCGAAAACGCCGAGCGGCTTGGCCGTGGTGGCATTGGCCACATCGGCGGCCACCGCCCCGAAATACACATCGTGCGTGGCGGCCGCCCTGTCCGGCGGCCCAGCTCAATACGGAGTCCCGCGACACATCCGTCGCGTTGTTCGCCGGAGCGGACGTATTGGCCACGCCGTAGCCGAGCCCGCCGCCCATTGCGTTGCCGACTTCATCTGCGGTGAGGGCTCGATCGTAGATACGGAGATCGTCCACGTCGCCCTTGTAGTACGAGTCCGCCGGGTACTGCGACCGGGCGACCCAGTTCTGGGTGGTGACGCCCATGTCCTTGGGCAGGATGGTCGTCGTGCCGGTTGCCACCGGCGCTGCATCGAGGAACAGCGTCAATGTCATGGCGGCGCTGTCCACGGTCACGGCCAAATGATGCCAACCGCTTGCCAGCGTCGCCGGGGCAGTAACGGTCTGCTCGCCCACCGTGGCGCTCCGCATGGCAAAGCGCGGCGATTGCGTCCCGGCCCGATTCGCCGCCAGGAAGGCGTAGATCGAGGTGCCGGAGCCGAAGTCGAAGATCCGCTGCCAATCACCGCCGCTGCTGCCGCCCCAGTTGGCCCACACGGCGAAGGTGGCGCTGCTGAGGGTGTTGATCAGATTCCCGATCGGCAGTTGCACGTAGTCACTGGCCGTGCCGCCGGCGCCGCCCCTAAACTCGATGGCGCCGTTGAACTCGCCGCCGGTCACCCAATGCGGGCCCAGGCCCTTGCTGTTCGGATCGGCGGGCAGCAACGTGCCGTTGTTCTTGCCCGCGGAGTCGGCCGCCGTGGTACCGGAGGTCTCATCGAATTTCCACCAGCCGACGGGGCCCGAGGTCGCGGCACTGGCCACGGCCGAGCCCGCCAGCAACAACACTGCTACCAGACAAATCGCTCTCTTACTCATAATCGTTTGCCCTCACTTAGTAGAACCTTGGTTCACTGCAATGGACTGGCCAGCGCGAGGAATCGCGCTGGCCGATCCAACCATGAGCTGGGATCAACGATCCCCTGCGAGATAGCGAACTTCCGAAGCGGAGATGGCCCGGTTGTAGATGCGGAAGTCATCGATCAGGCCGTTGAAGAACGAATCGGCCGTGTACTGGGAGTGGCCGAGCCAGTTCTGCGTGGTCACGCCCAAGTCCTTGGGCAGGATCGTGATCGCCGCCGTGGCTGCCACGGAGCCATCCAGATAGAGCGTGGCGGTCTTCGCCGTGCCGTCGATCGCCAGCGTGACGTGATGCCAGCCCGTCGGTAGGGTTCTGCGCGGAGGTCGCGCGTTGTTCCGTCACGCCGCCCCCCACGATACCGAACAGCATGGGGCCCGTCAGACCCCCGGATCCCACCGGCGTCACATACATGTTGGCCGTGGTGCCGGAGCCGAAGTCCCAGATCCGTTGCCAGTTGCCGCCGGTGCCGGAATAATTGACCCACGTGGCCACGGTGATGTTGCTCAAGGTGCTCAACAGGTTGCCGATGGGCAGAGTCACGTAATCATCGAGACCATCGAACTTCAGGGCCTTGCCATAGCCGTTGGGCCCATTCCCGTAGACCGGGTTGCCCGAGGCGGTGCCGTTGTTGCCCTTGCCCGAGGTGTCCTGGACGTTGCCTTCCATCGTGTACAGCGCGACCAGGCCATTGGTGCCCGGATCAGCGGGGACGACGACCTGCGGAGCCGTGGCGTACAGGAGGATGTCATCGACGAAGAGCGTTCCCTTCTCATTGCCCTTGCCGTCGCCCACCCCGATGTCCAGGGTCTTGACGCTCTTGAGGTTGGTGCCCACGGAAGCCAGGTTGATATTCCATTGCTTCCACACGGAGAAGGTGGTAGCGGCGGCGCCATTGTTGAACACGACCTTGGTACCGTTGATCTTGGCGTACACCGGGGCGGCGGTGTTGTTCGGATCGCCCCGGAACCAGATCGTCAGGGTGGTGACGCCGAACTGACTCCAATCCTGCGGCGGAGTAAAGCTGCGTTCGGCCTCGGAGTAGTGCGGCGTCTTGCTGTTGTCGTAGAACAGCGGCATCGATTGCGCACCGCCATGGACCAGCACTTGCTCGGCAAACGGGGCCTGCATGTAGCCGACCTGAGAGCCGGAAGCGCCGTTGGTCAGGCCATCAATCCAGGTGTCGTAGATCGTGCTGCCGGTCTTGTCCGTGTAGCTCTCGAAATCATCGACGACCAGGAAGCTCTGGGTCGTGAAGCTCCAGACATCGCCGTCCCAGGAGCTGGGGGTCATGGCCTGATTGACTTCCGTCACCTTCCAGTAGTAGGTCTGGCCCAGAGTGACCGGAGCGCCGTATTGAGTGCTGGTGAGGGTAACCGCCGGGACGGTGCCGTCGATCACCTTCTGCTTATCCGTGCTGAGGTAGACCTTGTGGGAGGCGGCTTCGCGTCCCGCACGCCACGACAGGGGCACCGCGGGTCGACGCCCGTCGCGCCGGAGGCCGGATTCGGCTGTCGAGCCAAAACGGGGATGGCGTAGAAGCGCACCTCGCTCAAGCTGGCCTGGGCCAGAATGCCGCCCCAGTTGCTCTTGATGGTCAGCTTGACAGCCCTGGCCATCGCGCCCTTGAAATTGATGATCGTGTCGGCCACGTAGTCCGGCGTGCCGGGGGCTCGGGCGAACTGGAAGTCGCCCAGGGCTGTCCAGGTCGTGCCATCGGCCGAGTACTCGACCGTTACGTCTTTGGCTCCCATGCCCAGGATCACCTCCAGGGCTTGGTTGGAGTTCCAGACCCACATCTTGTCGAGCTTATAAGCCTTGTCGAAGGTGTACTCAATCCAGCCGGGCAGGGTGGTGCCTTTGCCGGTCATCCACATGTCCGAGGAAAGGGTCGAGTGCTGATCGAGGGCGTCGAGGCCGACGCCACCGATGGTATTCTCCGGTCCCATGCTGGGGCTGGAGCTGGAGGCGGTGGCCGTAACGGCCGTGATGGGATACGATACCGGCTCGGCCGTGAAGCTCCAGACATCGCCCTTGAAGATCGTAGTGGGTACGGCATTCACTTCATCAATCCGCCAGTAATAGGTCTGTCCCAGCGCGAGCAGGCCGGGCGGATCGTAGCTGTTGGCATCCTGACCCTGGCTGACCAACACGTTGAGGGGCTTGGTCCGGGTGGCGCTGTTGACATCGGCGAGCGAAGTGCCGAAATACACATCGTGCGTCTTGGCGAAACTGCCCGCTGTCCAGCTCAGGACCACGTCCCGCATGACGTCGGTGGCCCTGTCGGCAGGCTGAGGACTGCTGGCCGTCCCGTACCCGCCGCCCTTCATGACCTGCTGGAGATCGCTTGGCGTGAGCACGCGGTCGTAGACGCGGAGGTCATCCAGCGACCCCTGGTAGTACGCGTCCGGCCACTGGGACCGGCCCAGCCAGTTCTGTGTAGTGTTGCCCAGAGCGTTGGGCAGGGTCGCCGTCGCACCGCTGGCCACCGAGACGCCATCCAGGTACATCTGCATGGTCTTGGTGTCGCCATTGATGGCGACCGCGACGTGGTGCCAGCCTTTGGCCAGTTGGTTGGGGGCGTTCAATTGCGATTCCGCGCCGTTGCTGGCGGTGGTGATGGCGAACCGCAGGTTGCCCGTGTTGCTCCCACCCTGCGCGGGCGTCAGGAACATGTACACGGTCGTGTTGCTGCCGAAGTCGAAGAGACGCTGCCAGGCGCCTCCCTGCTGGGAGTAGTTGGCCCAAAGGGCGACCGTCGTGCTGGTCAGCTTGCTGATGAGCGCAGCCGATGGGCAGACTCACGTAGCCGTCGGTGCCGTTGCATTGCACGGCGCCGCCGACCTGGCCGGTCGTCCACGTCACTCCGCCGTTCAGGGTTCCGTTGTTCTTGTTGGAGGAAGAATCGGCCGCCGTGGTGCCACTCTTCTCGTCAAACATCCACCAGCCCACGGGCCCCACGGTAGCCTTGACAGCCAAGGCCGGACCCAGCACCACAATGCGCCAGGACCAGACACACCCACTTCTTACTCATAACGTTTCTCCTCATTAAGCATAGTACCGGCCTAATTTAACCATGATCGGTGTCCACCACCGGTTTCACACCTCTACCAGGGTCAGAAACGCGCCGGGCTCTCCCTGTCCAGCGCAAAAGGACAATCCACCGATGTACGCTGCCATGCAAACAAACCACCAGCATTCATCGGCGGTGCAGCAGACCTCCTACACCACGGCCAAAGCGAAAGGGATTCGGGTCCCCAACACAAGTCCACGTTGCGGAGCCCTTCCGACCCGTCCTGCCTATGACCCTCCTGCGTTTGTTGAGGGACTTGCTCCTGCCTCCAATGGGTTAAACTCTCAGCCCGATTACCAGAAGAACGAGGGCGAGCCATTGCCGCCATAGCGGCCCACGGCGATGCCGTTGCCGTTTATATCCGGATCGAACTTGCGCCATTCGACATGGGCATCCATGAACGAAACGTTGCCGCCGATCGGCTCGTCGTCCCCCTTCAGGTGACTGGTCCGATCATAGACGCCGTGCTCGCTAAAGATGCCGCCCGGTACGTTGGCAAAGTCCATTCCATACTTGGAGCCGGTCTTGGAGACGCCCATGATCGAATCGACCACGATCTCTTTGGACGCCGGATGAGGCTCCGTGGTCGTTTTCAGCCAGACCTTCTTCTCGCTGTCCGTCTGGTACGCTACGATGTCCGGCCGTTTGCCGGGCGGGGCCAATTCCAGCAAGTAGTCATACCCGGAGACGACGAAGCCCCCCTCGTTGGTGAACTTGCTGCCGTCCCACGACTGATTGTTGTACATCCAGAAGTAATCGTTGAACTTTTGATGGTTGACATTGGAGGGGCAGTAGAACATGGCCCGCGTCAGGCCGCTGTGAAGCATGAACTCCACCGTGTTGACCGCCACGTCCTGGAGCCAAGCTCCGCCCGTACTCGGCAAAGGCAGCTTGGCTTGGTTCTCATCACCGTACATGTTCAAGGCCAGCACGTGCTGCCGCAGGCGCGTTGCGCAGGACTTCTGCCGGGCTTGTTCCCGGACCCGCGTCAGGGCCGGCATCAGAATGGACATCAGGATGGCGATGATAGCGATCACCACCAGCAACTCGATGAGAGTAAAGCCGTTTGTTCGCTTGGCTTTCATTACCGTCACTCCAATACGTCAAGGCCATCGCGCATTATCGGCGACCCGCCATGTCCAGACAATACATAATTGCGTTTTTCTTTCGCCAATTTGCGAACGCGCTGGGAGTGGCGCGAGGCCCCGGCAGTCGCGACCGCGGCCCCGGTGAGCCCGGGCCGGCGCAGATTTCGCGTTTTGGCGGGAAGAAAACGCAAAATGGCATTTGACTTCGGGGAGAAAACGGGTAAAGGATTGACACGTGGAATAAGGGAATGACGGAATATTGGAATGTTGGAGAGCCTGAGCGTCCCCCATCATTTCAGCATTCCATTATTCCAACATTCCAGGATTCCTACGTTCTGGTCGTTTTCTTGAGGAGAATCGCATGGGCAAAGTGACGTTCGGCGTAATCGTGGGCAATCGCGGGTTCTTCCCGGACATTTTGGCGAAAGAGGGCCGCAAGGACATCCTCGACGTGCTCAAAACCAATGGCTACGGGGCGGTGGCCCTGCCGATGACCGAGACGAAATATGGGGCCGTCGAGACCCTGGAAGACGCCGGCAAGTGCGCGGAGCTGTTTGCCGCCAAGGCCAAAGACATCGACGGCATCATCGTGACTTTGCCCAACTTCGGGGACGAGCGTAGAATCGCCGAGACGATCAAACGCAGCGGCTTGGACGTGCCGATCCTTATTCAGGCGGAGCAGGACGTGGTCGGCCAGATGAAGATTGACCGCCGGCGCGACTCCTTCTGCGGCAAGATCAGTGCCTGCAACAACTGCGCCAGGCGGGCATTGCCTTCACCCTGACCCGCTCGCACACGGTCCAGGTGACCTCACCGGAATTCAAGGAGGACCTGGACCGCTTCGCGGCGGTCTGCCGGATCGTGCGGGGCCTCAAGAACGTGCGGTTCGGGGCGATCGGCACCCGGCCCGCGGCGTTCAACACCGTTCGCTACAGCGAGAAGGTCCTGGAATATGCCGGGATCAGCATCGAGCCGGTGGATCTGTACGAGATCCTGGGCCACGTGGGCCGGCTCAGCGACAACGACCGGGCCGTCAAGAACAAGCTCAATGCCATCACCAAGTACACCGACACCCAGGCGATCCCGGCCGACGGCCTGCTCAAGATGGCCAAGTTCGGCACCGTGGTCGAGCGGTGGATCAAGGAAAAGCAGCTCGCCGGCACCGCCATTCAGTGCTGGACGGCGCTGGAGGAGTTCTTCGGGATCGTGCCGTGCACGATGATGAGCATGATGAGCGAGACGCTGCTGCCCAGTGCCTGCGAAGTCGACGTGACGGGCCTGCTGGCCATGTACCTCCTGCAACTGGCCAGTGGGACGCCGAGCGTCTGCTCGACTGGAACAACAACTACGAGCAGGACCCGGACAAGTGCGTCCTGTTCCATTGCAGCAACCTGGCCAAGAGCTTCTTTGCCTCCGATAAGATGGATTACCAGGAGATCATTGCGGGCTCCGTGGGCAAGGACAACACCTACGGCACGATCGTCGGCCGGATCAAGGCAAGTCCGGCGACGTTCTGCCGGACGATGACGGACGACGTCGATGGCGTGATCCGGGCCTACGTGGGCGAGGGCGAGTTCACCGATGACGCGCTCGATACGTTCGGCGGCTACGGCGTGATGCACATCGAGAACCTCCAGACGCTGCTGAGCTATATCTGCCGGATGGGCTTCGAGCATCACGTGGCGGTGAGCCTGTCGCAGACGGCCGCCCCGATCGCGGAGGCCCTGAGCAGCTACCTGGCCTGGGACGTGTACCAGCATTCGTAATCGGAGTTTCAAGTTGGAAGTGTCAAGTGTGAAGGGGCCCGCGTGAGTCTTGCGACTTCCAACTTGAACCTTGACACTGCCAAAGAGAGTCCCTCCGTGTTGCTGTTCGTGGAGACCTCGCGGGAATTCGGGCGGGGTCTGTTGCACGGGATCGCGCGGTACTCGCGCCTGCACGGCCCCTGGCGGGTGTACCGGTGGCCCGGGCGCTGGATTCGTCGCTGCCGGAATGGAAGCATCTGAAGCTCGACGGCGCCATCGTGCGCGACGTCGAGGTCGTGGAAGGTCTGGTGCATTCAGGCATTCCCGTGATCTTCGCCCAACACAACCGGGAAAGCTACGCCCCGTTTCCCTCGATCATCACGGACAGTGCCTTGATCGGGACGATGGCCGCCGAGCATTTCCTCGATCGTGGCTTTCAGAATTTTGCGTACTGCGGGCTCGACGATTTTGCCTGGTCGCGGAGGCGCGTCCAGTATTTCCAGCAGCGCCTGGAGCAGGCGGGCTTCCTGGTGAACCAGTATCATGCCCCGGCGTCGAAAAAGGGACGGGCCCCGCGCAACGAGCTGAACCGCATCGCGGAATGGCTCAAATCCCTGCCCAAACCCGTGGCCGTGATGTGCTGTAACGACGACCGGGCCCTGTTGGTAGTGGAAGCGTGCAAGCTGATCGATGGCAGCGTGCCCGACGACGTGGCGGTCCTTGGGGTGGACAACGATGTTCTCGTGTGCGACCTGGCCGATCCGCCCATCTCCAGCATCTCGCTGAGCACGGAAGGGGCGGGCTATGAAGCGGCGCGGCTGCTGGACCAGCTCATGCAGGGCGGCACGATGGACGGGCAGATCATCCCGGTCCAGCCCACGCATATCGTGACGCGGATGTCCACGGATATGTTGGCCGTCACGGACCCGGATGTCGCCGCGGCGCTCGGGTTCATTCGCCGCAACGCGAATCGCCTGATCCAGGTGGATGACGTGGTGGAGGCGACGACGGCGTCGCGCCGCGTCCTGGAGAAACGCTTCAAGGCGGTCCTGCACCGGTCCGTGCACCAGGAGATTCGGACGGATTCGCGTCAACAACATCATCCGGCTGCTCGTCGGCACGGATATGAGCGTCACGGATATCGCCGCCCATTGCGGCTTCGACGGCGTGGAGCACATCGCCCGCCATTTCCGCAAGGAGACCGGCGTGAGCCTGCGCGAGTATCGCAAACGCCACGCGCCGCGGTAAGAAGAATGGAGGGTTGGAATGCTGGAATAGTGGAATAATGGGGAGACAGCTCTCGGACTTCACAACATCCCAGTATTCCAACATTCCAGCAACTCTGCTCAGGAGGTGGAACATGAAATGCGGGCTGTATTGTGGCGGTCTTGGGCTTTGCCTTGCTGAATTCGCCTGCATGGGCTGACGCCCTGGCAGATGGCCCTTCGAAGGTCAAGGTCGAGTCGGTCATTCCGCTCCAGGCACGGGCCTTCCGGCTCCAGGACGTGCGGCTGCTGGAGGGGCCCTTCCAGCACGCGATGGACCTGGACCGGCAGTACCTCCTCGCGCTCGAGGTGGACCAGTTGCTGCACAATTTCCGGGTCAACGCGGGGCTGCCTTCCTCCGCGCAGCCGCTGGGCGGCTGGGAGGAGCCGAAAGGGGAATTGCGCGGTCATTTCGTCGGGCACTATCTCACGGCCTGTGCGCTGATGTATGCGAGCACGGGGGACGAGCGTGTCAAAGCCAAGGGCGACGCCGTGGTCGCCGGTCTGGCCGAGTGCCAGGCCAAGATCGGCACCGGCTACCTCAGCGCCTTCCCGGAGGAGTTCTTCGACCGGGTCGAAACGCTACGACCTGTCTGGGCGCCCTATTATACGCTCCACAAGATCTACGCCGGGCTGCTCGACATGTACGCCTACTGCGACAATCAGCAGGCCCTGGAAGTCTGCAAGAAGTTCGCCGACTGGGTGATCGCCCGCAACGCCAGGCTCAGCGACGAGCAGATGCAGAAGATGCTCGGCACCGAGCACGGCGGCATGAACGAGGTGCTCGCCAATCTCTACGGCCTGACCGGCGAGAAGAAGTACCTGACAATCGCCCAGCGTTTCAATCACATGGCGGTCCTCGGCCCGGCGTCCCAGGGCCAGGACAACCTCACCGGTCTGCATGCCAACACCCAAATCCCCAAATTCGTCGGCACGGCCCGCCAATACGAGCTGACCGGGCAGGACTGGCTCAAGACGGCGTCTCTCTTCTTCTGGAACACGGTCGTCCACGAGCGTTCTTATGTCATCGGCGGCCACAGCGACGGCGAGATGTTTTCCCCCAAGGAAAGGCTCTCCGAGGCGCTGGGCCCCAACACGACCGAGACCTGCAACACCTACAACATGCTCAAGCTGACGCGGCATCTGTTCTGCTGGGACCCGCGGGCCGAATACGCCGACTACTACGAGCGGGCCCTCTACAACCATATTCTCTGCTCGCAGAATCCCGAGACGGGCATGATGTGCTACTACGTGCCGCTGCGGTCCGGCTCGCGGAAGGTCTACAACGAGCCGCTCGACTCCTTCTGGTGCTGCACCGGCACGGGCGTCGAGAACCACGCCAAGTACGGCGACAGCATCTATTTCCACAACGATACCACGCTCTGGGTCAACCTGTTCATCGCCTCCGAGCTGAACTGGAAGGCCAAGGGCCTCAAGCTCCGCCAGGAGACCAGGTATCCCGAGGAGGCCGCCAGCCAGGCTGACGTTCACGGCCGACCAGCCCGTCGAACTGACCGTGAAAATTCGCCACCCCTATTGGGTCGGACGCAGGCTTCGAGATCAAGGTCAACGGCGACGAGCACGGCGGACTCCTCCACGCCGGGCAGTTTCGTGAACATTTCGCGCACGTGGAAGACCGGCGATACGATCGAGGTGGCGATGCCATTTGCCCTGCGGACCGAAGGGTTCCGGGACAATCCCCGGCGGCTGGCGTTCCTGAATGGGCCGCTGGTGCTGTCGGCTGAAGTAGAGATCGCCGGACCGCTGCCGGCCGCGGTGGCCGAGGAAGCCCGGCTTCTCGACAGCCTCACGCCGGTGTCCGGCAAGCCTTCGACGTTCACCGGTTCGACGGCGGTGTTCCGTTTCGTCGGCCAGGAGAATCAGCCGCCTGTCACGTTCGAGCCGTTCTACAAAATGCACGGCGCGCGGCACTACGTCGTCTATTGGGACCTGCTCACTCCGGCTCAGTGGCAGACGAAGCAGGATCAATACAAGGCCGAGTTGGCCAAAGCGAAAGAGCTGGACGCCCGCACGGTGGACCGTGTGAGCATGATGGCCACGGATGGGGGAGGGGAGTTTCCGCACGGTCTCAAGGGTGCGAATATGGAGGCCGGCGAGTTCAGCAACCGCCCGTGGCGGCATGCGATCAACGGTGGCTGGTTCTCGTACGATCTTAAGGTCCTGCCCGACCAGCCGCAGGAATTGCTCGTGACCTATTGGGGCAGCGACGCCGGCGGCCGCGTGTTCGACATTCTGATCGACGGCCGCAAGCTGGCCACGCAGAAGCTGGAGAACAACTGGCCGGGGCAATTCCACGACGAAGCATATCCGCTGGCCAAGGAACTCGTCGCCGGCAAGACCAGCGTGACCGTGAAATTCCAGGCGCATCCGGGCCAGATGGCCGGCGGCTTCTACGGCTGTGCCATTCTGAAGGCGAAGAACTGATACCGTATTACGCAAGTCCTGCGTTCATGCGGGAGGAGATTGCTTCGTCGCTGCGTCCTCGCAATGACATGAATGAGCATTGTATGTCATTGCGAGCGAAACGCGGCAATCTCTTCGCTATCGTCCTGGAACTTGCGGAAGGCGCTGTGAGGATCGTGTGCATCCGGGAGAATCGAGGATTTGGAGAATGACTGTGAATCGCGTTCGATCCCTTTTGGTGGCGGCTGTGGCTTACGTGATGATGGGCACTTGTGTGCTGCACGCTGCTCCGGCATCGCTGACCGTGGACGTGGACAAGCCCGGCGTGAAGATCAGTCCCACGCTCTGGGGCATCTTCTTCGAGGATATCAATCTCTCCGCCGATGGTGGGATCTACCCGGAGTTTGTGCGGAACCGGTCTTTCGAGGATTCCGACCGGCCGGACCATTGGACCTTGAACCAAGCCGCTGACGGCAAAAGCGAGATGGCCATCGACACGAGCCGGCCGCTTGACCCGCTGAATCGCCAGTGCCTGCGCGTGAAGGTGGAGGGCTCGGCGACGCTCGTCAACAAAGGCTACTGGGGCATGAATGTCGTCAAAGGCGAGAAGCACCAGGTGCGACTGGCCGCCCGGGCCGCCGGCGGTTTCAAGGGCCCCATCAGCGTGGCCCTGCAGAAGACGAACGGCAGCGACCTGGCCAAAGGTGAAATCACCGGTCTCACGGACCAGTGGAAAGGGTTCTCGCTCGATCTGACGGCCACGGACACCGATCCCAAGGCGCAACTGGCCCTGACCGTCTCCGGCAAGGGCACGCTTTGGCTCGACATGGTCTGTGTGGCGCCGGCCCAGACCTGGAAGAACCACGGCCTGCGACCGGACCTGTGCGAGATGCTCGCGGGCCTGAAGCCCGCGTTCGTGCGCTTCCCCGGCGGCTGCTGGGTCGAAGGCGACGACATGACGCACATGAATCACTGGAAGAATACGATTGGCGAAATCTGGCATCGCAAGCCGCTATGGAATCTCTGGCAGTACTGGGCCACGAACGGCCTGGGCTATCACGAGTACCTCCAGATGTGCGAGGACCTGGGCGCGGAGCCGCTGTTCGTGATCAACATCGGCATGTCGCATCACGAGGTGATCCCGATGGACCAGATGGGCCAGTGGGTCCAGGATGCCCTCGACGCGCATCGAATATGCCAATGGTCCCACCGACTCCATCTGGGGCAGCCTGCGGGCGAAGAACGGTCACCCCGAAGCCGTTCGGCCTCAAGTACATGGAGATCGGCAACGAGAACGGCGGCCCGCCGTACCAGGAGCGGTACGTCCTGTTCTACGATGCGATTCGGGCGCGCTATCCGCAGCTCACAATCATCTCCGACGAGCAGACCCGGCGGCGGCCGTCCGACGTGGTCGATGAGCATTACTACAACAGCCCCGAGTTCTTCCTGCAGCAGGCGGACCGCTACGACAAGTACGACCGCCAGGGCCCGAAGGTGTACGTGGGCGAGTACGCCGTCACGGAGGGCTGCGGCCAGGGCAACCTGCGCGCCGCGATCGGCGAGGCCGCCTTCATGACCGGCCTGGAACGCAACTCGGACGTGGTGGTGATGGCCTCCTACGCACCGCTGTTTGCCAACGTCAACTACAAGCGGTGGAACCCCGACCTGATCTGCTTCGACAGCTCGCGCGTCTACGGCCTGCCGTCCTACTATGTCCAGAAGATGTTCGCTGAGAACCGTGGCGACGTCGTGCTGCCCGTGGTGGTGGACTCGCCCGTGATGGAGGCCGAGTTCTACCGACGAACGTCGCAACGGCGGCGCCATTGGCGTCGGCACGTGGCTAACGCAGGCGGAGTTCAAAGACATCAAAGTGACCAAAGGCGATAAGACGCTATTCTCCTGCGACTTCGCTGATGGCACCAAGGGCTGGAGGCTACTCGGCGGCGACTGGCACGTTGAAGACGGCATGCTCCGCCAGAACAGCTCGGCCGAGAACGTCCGGGCCATCGCGGGCGACCGGTCCTGGACCGACTACACGTACACGCTCAAGGCCCGCAAGCTCGGCGGCGCGGAGGGCTTCCTGATCCTCTTCAATGTGCAGGACGAGAATCGCAAAAGCTGGTGGAACCTCGGAGGCTGGGGCAACCAGCGGCACGCGATCGAGATGGGCGGCATCATCGGCCGCGAGGTCCCCGGCTCCATCGAGACCGGCCGCTGGTATGACATCCGCATTGAGGTCTTCGGCACGAACATCAAGTGCTATCTCGATGGCAAACTCATCCACGACGTCACGCCGCCGGTCTTGAAATCGCTGTACGCCTCGGCGAGTCGCACCAAGGACACCGGCGAGGTCATCCTGAAAGTCGTCAACGCGTCCAAAGCGGAACTGTCCACCGACATCAAGCTCAGCGGCGTCAAGTCCGTGCCAGGTTCGGCCCAAGCTACCGTGCTGACCTCCCAGAATGCAACGGACGAGAACTCGCTGACCGAGCCAACGAAAGTTGCCCCGGCCACCAAGACGATCGATGTCAAAGGCCCCAGCTTCCAGCATGCCTTCCCCGGCAATTCGGTGACGATTCTTCGAGTGAAGACGGAGTAAATGGTTGTTCCGCTACGAGAGGCATCGCGAAGACGCGTAGGGTGGGTTCTTAACCCACGCGCGAAAAAGCTCTATTCTGCGGTTTTACGCGATGGTGGCGAGTTCCTCGTGGGTTTGCTGGACGGCCAAGTGGTGGCTATGGGCGGCTTCCGGTGCCTATCCAACGACACAGTCGAGCTCAAGCGGATGCGGGTCCGAAGCGACCTGCAGGGCCGAGGCTACGGCACCCAGTTGCTGCACGAGCTGGAACAATTGGCTGTCGGTCGGCACATTCAGACTCTCTGCCTGGAGACGGCCCAGGCTCGGCCTTTGACGCTGCAATTCTACCGCCGGCACGGCTATCGCGAATGCGGCGAGGCCCTTTACGGACAAGTCGTAACCGTCCGACTCACCAAGCAGATCGCAGCGGAATGAAGGGCTGCTACCGCTTGAGGCAGAGCCTTGCAGTCGCCCTCCGCTATCCTGCGTTGTCAGAGATGGTCCTTGAGGGTTATAATGCTAGGAGTTGATCGCGACGAAGATGATTCTCATGTGAGGCACATAGATGGCTAAGCCAACGGTCTACTTGGAGCCCACGGTGATAAGCTACTACGCGGCTTCGCGGACAAGGGATCTGATTATGGCGGCACATCAGGAGATCACGTGGGAGTGGTGGGAGACCGTGCTGCCCGGCCTGGACCCCTATGTCTCTCAGATCGTGTTTGACGAAATCTCTCGTGGGGATGCGGATGCGGCGCGACGGCGGCTGGCCGCCATCCGCGAATTCAAGGTCTTGGAGATGACTTCGGAGATAGCCTCGCTTGCCAACATGTACTTCAACGCCTTGAATATCCCGGAGAAGGCCAGAAGCGACTCCTTCCATCTGGCTCTTGCCGTCCATCATGGGATGGACTACCTCGTCAGTTGGAACTGCACCCACATTTCCTCTGGTCGAGTCCGAAATACTGTGAGCGCGATTAACGAGAAGGTGGGATACGCGACGCCGATCATTTGCACACCGGAAGAGTTGATGGAGGCATAACATGAAGGATGCCATTGTCAAAGAAATACGCGCGATAAGACAGCAGATCGAGGCGGAATTCGGGCACGATCCCAACAGATACCTCGATCATGTATACGAAGCCCAGAAGAAGCACGGTGCCCAGCTTGTCCGGCGACGACCAAAGCTGCTGAAGCGGCGCAAGACTGTTTGACGCACCGTTCGCTCACCTAAGAAGGATTTCTCATGGCAACCATTGGAGAACGAATCGTCGAAAGGGCCTTCGAGATCTTAGATGCTTCCCCAGAAGGCGTTCGCTACTCTGATCTGATCCGACATATTATCGAGGCCGACCCGAGCTTCAATCACAACACGGTGGGCGGCGCTACCTGGAATCTCGATGAACGCTATCCTGATCGCGTGTACAAGCCATCACGAGGCCTCTTCCGTCTGACGAAGTACCGCGCCCCTGATTCCGATGAGCTCAAAAGAGATCTCCTGCCCAAACAAGCGAAGAAGTTCAGGGAGGAGGACTTCTACGAGCCCTTTGCGGATTGGCTGGTGAACGAGATTGAAGAGTGCACCAAGGCCATCGCTTTGGGCAGGAACCGCTTTCGCGACAAGTGGGGGACTCCCGATGTAATCGGCAAGCGGGAGTCTAAGCGAAGCGACATCATCCAGGCACCTGTTGAGATTGTATCCGCTGAGATTAAGCCCGACACGTCTCAACTCGTGGTCGCATTCGGGCAAGCATGTGCCTATTGTTTGTTCAGTCACAAGACGTATCTGGTCATTTCAAACAGAGCACCGGATGACGAGGTTGCACGTCTCGATGCTCTCTGCCAGGTATTCGGTCTTGGCCTTGTTCTGTTTGACTCCGAGAATCCAAAGGATCCGCAATTCACGATCCGTTCCAGACCTCGATATCAACAGCCGGACCTGTTCTATGCCAACCGATATATGAAGCTCATTGAGCCTGAGATGTTCTCGTAGCACGGGCCTCTTGCCCGTGAAGGCAGGGCCAAAGCCTGCCCTCGCAAAGGCGAAGGAGGGCCCTGCGACTGGGACCCCAAACGCGAGGGATCGCGTTTGGGGTCCCAGTCGTGGGCGGGACGCCCATGCTACTCTTGTGGCTTTACTTCCCGCGTGATGAAGTCCACGATGTATTCGACGACCGGGTTTCCCACGCGCGGCGGGGCGAACGAGGGGGTCCAGTCCTGCACTTGGCGCACGCAGGCGGCCAACTCCTGAACCTCATGGACCAGCAGGATGCGGTTGTGGGCCCCTAGCAGGCGGGCAATCTCCAGTTGATGGTCGTCCGGCGCTTCCTCGAGCCGGCCCAGACGCGGCACGACGATCATCTTCTTTCGCAGATGAAGGCCCTCCTCCAGGGTGCCGCAGCCGGCGTGACAAATCACGAAGTCCGCCTGCTCCATGTGAGCCCGGATCTCGGCGGGAGTCAGGAACCGCTGCGCGAAGCAATGGCGGGGCTCGTACTGAGTCTGGCCGATCTGGGCGACCACGTCGGGCAATACGCCTACGCCGGCCAGTCGGTCCACCTCGGCGATGAGCCGGTCAAAGCCAAAGTGACTGCTGCCGATTGTCACAAAGATCATGGCCGGCCCTCTGTCCATTGCAGATTGTGGCCCCCGGTCGGGGCCGGGGGTGACATGATGGCGGATTGCGGATCTTCCGTCTCATGGCTGTCCGCGTCCAGGAAGCTGTTGAGGCTGCCGGCGTAGACGGCCCGTGGCAGTTGGCGGGCGAGGCACGCGTGTTGCACGAGGAAGCGGCTGGCGAGATGATAGCAAACCCGGCCCGCCAGGCTGAGCGACTCCACGCGGGCATAACTCTCAATGTAGATCGTGCGAATCCTCAGCAGTCGGGCCGCCAGGAAGCCCGGGACCGCGATGCCGGCCCCCGTGCTGATGACCAGGTTGGGTCTCTCCCGCCGGAGAATGCGCAGCACCTGCCGGAACGTGCCGAGGACCCGCAGGGGACTACTCTTCCACAATCCCAGGCCAACCTCGTCGATCTGATAGACGTGCTGGAACGGGCAAACGTGGGCCAAGGCTTTATTGACCTCGGTCGAGATGAGGAAGTGATCGTATTTCTGGGCCAGGTCGGCCAAGCCGCACAATTCCTGAAAATGACCGCCGCCGGAAGCCATGAAGCAGATCTTCACCTGGACGGCGCCAGGGTGTGCCTCACGCTCTGCCACCAGGCAAGAGGGGTCTTCCATTGTGCTCTCGTTCGTGGCGTCCGGGGTCTCGACCGTGAAAGACGCCCCGTTGTCCTTTGTCCGTGTGCGTATCATAGTGTCCGTACCCTTCGCGACCAATGCCGCGTGCCTGGACCGTCGGGTCGCAAGCCGTATGCCGCCTCCGGCGACGACACGCCCACGAGAGTATCGGCTGCCTGGCGGGCCAACCTCTGTCCGGAACCAAAAACCGCGCTTCTGACCGCCCTGCGACGATTCCGCCATGGATTATCAGGACCATCGAACCGGCCGCGGTTCGGACTTGTGCCCTTGGCGCGGGAGACGTATCGTATGGCGGGTGCATAAGGAGAGACCATTATGAATTGGACGGTAGATCGTAGGAACCTGTTGAAGACACTGGCCGGGGGCGCAGGGTTGATGGCTGGCGTGAGCTTGCCGGCCGAGGCCAAGGAATTGACAGACGCGAAGGAGCAGGTGCGGCGGGGCGCGGGGCCGGTGAAGATCACCGACGTCAAGACGATCCTGACGCAGCCGGGCGGGGAGTGGCTCGTCATCGTCAAAATCGAGACGAGCGAGCCGGGGCTTTACGGCGTCGGCTGTGCCACGCACGGCGAGCGGCCGCTGGCGGTCCGGTCCGTAGTCGATGAGTACCTGAGGCCCCAGTTGGTCGGCAAGAACGTCGACGATATCGAAGACATCTGGCAGACGCAGTACGTCGCGTCTTATTTCCGTAGCGGTGTCACGCTGAACAACGCCCTCAGCGGGATCGACGGCGCTTTATGGGACATCCTGGGCAAACGCGCCGGCCTGCCGGTGTACAAGCTTCTCGGCGGCAAGGTCCGGGCCGCGGTAACGCTCTACACTCACGCCAGTGCCCGGACCCTCCCGGAATTGGAGAACCAGGTCCGCAAATACATGGCCGAGGGGTATCGGCACGTGCGGGTGCAGTTGGCTGTGCCCGGCTTCTCGGGCTATGGCGTGTCGAACCCCACGTCGGAAGAGGTGCGGAAGATGCGGCCGGAGGGCGTCGCGACTTCGCCCGTTTTCGAGCCGACGCCCTACGTCAACAACACAATCAAGATGTTCGAGTATCTCCGCGGCAAGCTCGGCTTCGAGGTCGAGTTGCTGCATGACGTGCACGAGCGGATCCCGCCGGTGCAGGCGATCGCGCTGGCCAAGGCCCTGGAGCCGTTCCGGCTCTTCTATCTGGAAGATGCCCTGGCGCCCGAGGATGTCGCGTGGTTCCAGCATATCCGCGCAGTGCGCGACGCCGCTGGCGATGGGCGAGCTGTTCGTCAACCGCAATGAGTGGCTGCCTCTGGTGGCGAACCGTTGGATCGACTTCATCCGCTGCCACATCTCCGCGATCGGTGGCCTGAGCATGGCCCGCAAAGTGGCGGCCTGTTGCGAGCTATTCAACGTGCGGACCGCCTGGCACGGCCCGGGCAATGTCTCGCCCGTGGGGCATGCGGTCAATATGCACCTGGACCTGGCCTGCTACAACTTCGGCATTCAGGAGGAGACCCGCTTTTCGCAGGTCCTCCGCGACGTTTTTCCCGGCTGCCCCGAGATCAAGGGCGGCTACATGTATGCCAACGACCAGCCGGGTCTGGGGATCGATATCGATGAAAAGGTGGCCGCCAAGTTCCCGTATAAGACACCGGGCCGCAATCGCGGCACCGACCGGCTCCTGGACGGCACGATCGTCCGGCCATAGATCATCGGAGGACAGCGCGTAGGGTGGGGCTTGCCCCACCAACGCCGACGCGGCCGAAGGACCGGTGGGGCAAGCCCCACCCTACGAATGGATAATGACAGATGAGAGCGACAACAGCCTTCGCAACGGTCGGCATTCTGATCTTGGTCGGGTCCACAGGCTCGGTGACGCGCGGCGAGGTCTGCAATATCAAGGTTGTCACCGACGCTACGCCGGACTACTCCGATAGGGCGAGCATGATCCACAGCATCACGGCGAAGTGGCCGAGCCCGGAGGAGAAGTGCTGGGCCATGTTCTACTGGAACCACATCGCCCGGCGGCAGACGATCCCCATGGAGGTCCACGGCCTCGAATGCACCGACCCGATCCGGCAGTTCAACGACTACGGCTACACGATGTGCAGCACCATCGCCGGCATCAACTGCTCCATCTGGGACGCGATGGGATATCCGACCAAGTTCTGGGACATCTCCCTCCACACCGTTCCGGAAGTGCAATACGGGGGCCGCTGGCACATGTATGATAACAGCATGTCCGCCCTTTACACGCTGTGCGACGGCGTGACGATTGCAGGGGTCGAGGATATCGGCAAAGCGGGCGGCTGCGCAGCTTCCGGCGGACGGGTCGAGCCGGGACACATCGCCCGCTATCACTGTCTCTACAGCACGAGCGGCAACGGATTTCTCACCGGCGCCGATTGTGCCCGCGATCTGGCCCAGGAATCCCGCTGTTTCAATCCGAACGCCTTGAAGTACCGGTATTACTACTACAATTGGGATCGGGGCCATCGGTACATCCTCAATCTTCGGGAGAACGAAGTCTACACGCGCTACTACAAGAGCCTGGGCGACGCGCCCGAGTACTACGTCCCCAACAAGGGCAAGGACCCGGAGAAAGCCAATCCGCGCTACCACATTCGCGGCAACGGCATCCGCGTGTTCAAGCCCGAGCTGACTGTAGAGACGCAAAATCTTGCGTCTCTACAAGAAGCGGCGTACAGCATCTCCGGGTGCATGGCAATCGCGCCAAGCGGCGTCATTCCCTCACGGGCCGCCGAGCCCGGCGAGATCGTGTTCAAGGTCGAGGGGGCGAACGTCATCACGCACCTGCATATCAAGGCCGGCTTTCTGCGCAAAACCGCCGCGGACGTGGCGAGCGTCTCGATCAGCACGACCAACGGGTTGACGTGGAATGAAGTGTGGAAAGGCCAAGCCGTCGGCGACATGCCGTTGAACCTTACGTTGGGCCAGGAAGTGAACGGAGCCTATGAGGTTCTGGTGAAGGTGTCGCTCCTGGGCAAAGCCAGTCCGGCGGATGCCTGCCTCAAACAGATCGAGTTTGAAACGATCACCATGCTCAACAGCAAGACCCAGCCGAAACTGCTGCTGGGCAGAAACACGATCTACGTGGGAGTGGGCGAGCAGACGGAATCCATTGTGGTCTGGCCGGACCTGCAGGGTGAGAGCTACAAACCCTACGTCGTCGAGCAGAAGAACATGACCACCAAAGCCCAGCATCCCGGCTACCAGGGGGTGATGTACGCGGCCAGCGCGAAGGAGGACGCCTACGTGGTTTTCAAAGTCGAGACGCCGACGGATATCACGCGGATCAGCTACGGTGGCCGGCTGTACAACCGCGCGCCGAAATCGCACATCGACCTGTTGCATTCCTTCGACGGCGGAAGGACCTGGCAACGGAGCTACTCGCTCGATCAGACCAGTCCACCTTGGGACGTGATCCACTTTGAGACCGTGGCCGACATCCCCGCGGGAACAAGATCGGTGCTGTTCAAGTACCTGCTCAACGGCTCCGCCGCCGGGACGGATGCTTGCAGCATTTACAGCGTTCGCATGGAGGTCAACCACAAGCCCCAGGTGGCGACGTTCCGCTCGATGGAGGTCATGTTCCACTGGAGCGAAGTGCAGAGCGATTACTCTCTCGTGGAGCGCAGCCATACGCAGCTCATCGAGCAGGTGCCTGCCCGGTACACAATCGATGTCGGGGGTGCGGACCATCCCATTGTGAACTCGCTGTCTGTCAATCTCGTAGGGGCGACCGGGACCCCAAACGCGAAAAGATCGCGTTTGGGAACCCGACCCAGTGGTCGCCCTGGATCGCAAGGGCAGGCACGGGGGCCTGCCCCTACAGCAGGCAAAGACGTTGGGGGCGAGAAGTACATGGGCCGCTGGGTCCGGTGCGGCCGGAATCTGGCGGAAGGGAAGCGTTACACGGTGTCCGTGCCTTCGGGGCAGCAGTGGGGGGCTGGCGATTCGGATGGAACGAAGCTCACCAATGGCGTCGTCGGGCCGAACTACGCGGGTGGGATTGGGCCCGGCTATGCTCTCTGTTGGGACAAGGGAACGAATCCGATTATCACCGTGGACTTGGGCGCGACCCAGCGTTGCGGGGCCTTCCGCATTCATCTCAGTGCCGGCTGGCCCTGGTGGGACGCTTTGAAAGGCGAGGTCAAGGACACGGTGGAGGTCCTCACATCGGTGGACGGGAAACAGTATACCAGCCGGGGCTTCTTCGATCTGAAGCTGCGGTACAAGGATATCCCATTCAACTACATGCTGCCTGACGATGAGACGGCCACCGGATTCCTCTACGCGTTGACGCCGCCGGAACCGGTGGACGCCCGCTACGTTCAGTATAAGATCACGCCTCAGCGAACGCTGACGGTCAGCGAGGTCCAGGTCCTCGACTCGCTCCAGTACACGCCGTTCGATCTGCGGGTCGCCCTGCCCGATGAGAAGGAGTAGACATGCGAAAAGGCATCCTGCCGTTCCACGCTGGCGTGCTGGTGGCAATCTGCGTAGGATGGGCTTTAGCCCATGCGGAAGAGTCGGATATGGTCGGACCAGATCAGCATGGGCTGAAGCCCATCCTACAGGACTCGCCGGCGCAGACTTACGACGTGGTGATCGCGGGGGGCCGGATTTGCGATGGTTCCGGCGGACACGCCTACGTTGCGGATATCGGGATCAAGGATGGCCACATTGCTGCCATCGGGCAACTGCCGCCGGGCGATGCTCAGGTCATCCAGGCCCAGGGACTCGCGGTAGCTCCGGGCTTTATCAACATGCTGAGCTGGGCGACGGACTGCCTCCTCGTCGACGGCCGGTCGCAAAGCGACCTTCGCCAGGGTGTGACGCTGGAGGTCATGGGCGAAGGCTGGTCCATGGGGCCCCTGAATGGCCCGATGAAGCAGGACATGGTCCAGTCGCAGGGCGACATCAAATTCCCGGTCGAGTGGACCACGCTGGGAGAATACCTCGACCAGCTCGTGAAGAGAGGGGTATCGACGAACGTCGCCTCCTTCGTGGGTGCGACCACCGTGCGCGTACACGCCCTCGGATATAACGACCGTCCGCCCACCACCAAGGAACTTCAACAAATGCGTGAGCTGGTGCGTGCGGCGATGCAGGAAGGGGCCCTGGGGGTCAGTTCCGCTTTGATCTACGCGCCGGCCTCCTATGCTCGGGCGGACGAGCTGACAGCCCTGGCCGAAGTCGCGGGCCTGTACGGCGGGCTCTACATCTCGCACATCCGCAGCGAGGGCGACCGTCTGTTGGAGGCGTTGGACGAGCTGATCGCCACGGCCCGGAAAGCGAACGTCGCTGCCGAACTGTACCACATGAAGGCCGCCGGCAAGCCCAACTGGGACAAGTGTGACGCGATGATCCGGAAGATCGAAAAGGCTCGCGCCGAGGGGCTACGCGTCACGGCCGACATGTACACGTACACCGCCGGGGCGACGGGCCTCGACGCCGCGATGCCGCCGTGGGTCCAGGAAGGCGGGCAGCGGGCCTGGGTGACGCGGCTGCGAGACCCGGCCCTGCGGCAGCGAGTCCTGAAGGAGATGGTGACGCCCGCGGGCGGGTGGGAGAATTTCTATCTCCTCGCCGGTAGCCCGGAGAATATCCTGCTGGTGGGATTCAAAAATGAGAAGCTCAAGCCGCTGATTGGCAAGACGCTCGCCCAGGTCGCCGCCCTGCGGGGCAAATCGCCGCCGGAGACCGCGATCGATCTGGTGATCGAGGACGACAGCCGGGTCAACACGGTCTATTTCCTCATGTCGGAAGGCAACGTGAAGAAGCAGATCCGGTGCCCCTGGGTCAGCTTCTGTTCGGACGCGGGATCGCTTGCTCCCGAGGGCGTGTTCCTTAAGTCGAGCACTCATCCGCGTGCCTATGGGAACTTCGCCCGGCTGCTCGGCAAATACGTTCGGGACGAAAAGGTTATCCCGCTCGAAGAGGCCATCCGGCGTCTGACTTCACTGCCGGCCGGGAATCTCAAGCTGGACCGCCGGGGGAAACTGGAGAAAGGCTATTACGCCGACATCGTCATCTTCGACCCGGCTACCATCGCTGACCGTGCGACCTACGAGAACCCGCGCCAGTACGCCACGGGCGTAGTCCACGTTTTCGTCAACGGAATCCAAGTCATCAAAGACGGCGCGCACACCGGCGCCAAACCCGGCCAAGTTGTCCGCGGACCGGGGTGGAAGCCATCTGTTCCGTTTGTAGTGACGCCGTAAGGCGTTCTCTTCGTAGGGCGAGCGTCCCTGCTCGCCTGAGAACGTCGTGCGGGGACGCACGACCTACGAAGAGCCAAGAACCAGATCTCTGGAAAGGAGTGTACCATGCGTTCAGATCACGAGGGTCTCATCAGGGCGGCATTGCTCGCAGTTTTGGGTGCAGGTCTGGGGGTAACGCTGGCCTCCGATCGGCAGAGCGTCGCAACGGCTCGCTACGTGGTCGATCCTACCTGGCCTCAGAAACCGA
Organism: uncultured Planctomycetota bacterium; assembly: GCA_963750205.1. Taxonomy (GTDB): domain Bacteria; phylum Planctomycetota; class Phycisphaerae; order Sedimentisphaerales; family Anaerobacaceae; genus PLanc-01. The sequence continues at coordinate 34,731 of CAVVRJ010000078.1, read as the reverse complement.
ACAACCTGACCTGGGGTCAGATGCCCGGCATCACTCTGGACGATCACGATCAGGTCGTGCTGAAGCTGAGCCTCCAGGGGAAGGTGCTTGAGCGAGTGCCCCTGACAAAGACCGCAACCGCACCGGGCAAGCCGGGCGAGGTGGACTGGGTTCACGGCATCGCCGTCGATGCCCAGGGCAATCTCTACCTGGGCGACATCCAGGGGCACCGAGCGCAGAAGTTCCTTCGGAGGCCGCAAAGCCGGCTCTACGGCCAGGGGAATTGCTTGAGTCCGGTTCCTTCGGCCACGAAATAGATCGGACGCTGCGTCACTGCAACGCTCTGGACGCTCAGCACCTTGCCCTGAATGTCTATTGCTTTCCAACTCTTGCCGGCCAGGGAAATGCTCGCGGGCTTCGTCTCGTCCGTCGCCCACGCCACGATAACTGTCCGGCCTTGACTCTCGAAGCCGTAAGCCGCGAGGCCCGAGGGGGTTTCGAGCCGGCCCAGGGCGCGCACCGGCGGCACGAGCAGATTCGCCAGCGCCGATTGGCTCACCAACATCTTCCGCGGCGTGCCGGCCCACTCGAAAAAGACGCTGGCGAGATCCTCGTTGTTGAGACTGCCGATCGTGCCGGAATGGTAGATGATCCGCTCCACGCCGTAAGTCAGCAGCAACGTGTCGAACTTCACCTGCCACTCGGCCGCCTCGATCTCGGAATCGACGGGCTTGAGCCAGTTGGAATAGGGCTCGAAAGGCTTGTCGTCGTCGGCGTAATAAGCACCCTCCGTGAACCAGATCGACCGTTGCGCCGTCGTTCGCGTTGCCGGCATCTTCGCTCGCAGTTGCCGCAGGGGCTCTTCGTAGGCTTCCGGGGCCGTCAGACCCGGATAGATGTGCAGATTGAGGGCGTCTACCCAAGGCAGACCGCCGGCGTCGATAAACTCCTGGGTGTAGGTGGTCGGGCTGCCGGCGATACCGCCAATCACCAGGGCATTGGGATCGGCCTCTTTCACCGCCTGATAGGCGACCTTCAGCAGTCGGACGTAGTCCGTGACCTGATAACCCAAAGTATGGGGCAGAGCGTAATCCGTGTAGATGGGTTCGTTCAGGATCTCCCAGACGTTGATCCGCCCGCGATAGTGCTGCACCGTCTGCCGGACATAGGAGGCGAAGTCGTCCAGATTCCGCGGCATGTAGGCGACGCGGTCATAGTTCCCCAGATTGGCCTGGGTCGGCTTCACGTCGTCGCTCGCGCTCGACGACCAATTGGACGAGGGGAAGGGCAGCAGGCCGATCACTTTGAGTCCACGCTCCCGCACGCGGTCGATCTGGCGATCCGCCTCGGCGAACTGGAAGTTCCCCTGCTGCGGCTCCACGTCGTGCCATTTCAGCGACCAATCCCGAAACCAGCCCAAGCCGATCTGTTTGCTCAGGTCCAGCAGGTGCGGCCACGGGTAGGCGTGATTCATCCCGAACAGACTGTCCGGCTGCGCGTAGGGCGTGACGATCGCAAATCGCAGCGGGCGGGTCAGCGCAACCTCCGCGTCGGGGCTGTCCACGCGGAGGCGGTAGAAGCCCTTTTGCGTCACGCCCGGATCGAGGGGAACCGTCGCATGCTCGGAAGGACCGACTGCGACATTCACATCGCTCTCATGGACAACAGCATCGTCGAAATCAGTCGTGGCCAGATGCAGGTGGATCGATTGCGAGGCTCTGCCGGCATTGAAGATGCGCGCCGACATCTGCGGCGGACGGTTGTCGGGGAACAGGTTGCCCGGCTGCGCCGATTCCACCCCGACCTCGACGACGGCGCGCGCTGATAGACCGACGCCTGGGGACCTTTCTCCAACTGCACGCCATCGATCCACACGGTTCCTGAGTCCTGTTTCGAGGCGTCCAAATCCAATCCCAATGCCACGAAGACCTGGGAACTCTGCGGCTGGAACGTGAAGCTGTAGCGTTCCCAGGAGGTGGTGAGCGACACCTGCTTGCGCAGATTCTGCTGCGATGCCTGCCGGATCGAAAGCACGCCGACTAGGTCACTCGCATCGGCCTTCAGGTAGGCGGATAATGTGTAGGAAGCGGCCGGTTCCACAAAGATCCAGCCCTGATTGGCCAGCAGAGGCGCTTTGACCGGCACGCGGTAGAGCGGGAAGTAATCGAAATAGAAGACGGGGATCGTCTCGGGCGTCAGCGCGATCTTGAAGCTCGAGCTGTGGAACTGGCTCTCGGTGGGATCGACCGCGCCGACCAACGTGTTCAGACTGCCCGCCCAGCCGGGCAGATCGGCGATGCTGCCCCAGCCGCCGGCGCCGCATTCGAAGCTGCTGTTGCGCAGCAGATTTACGCCGGAAGCCGGGGGCAGAACCTCGGTGAATCTCGGCTGCACCGGCTGCGACGGTTCCAGACGAACGTTATCCAACCAGAGGGTGCCGGTCGAGGTGTACCAGAACTGAAGCCGGACGTGGTCGGAGATCGTCTCGGTGGCTTGGAACACGAACTCGAACTCGCGCCAGGCGGTGTGAGCTTGGAACGCCTCGTTGAGTCCGCAATTCTGCCAGAGTTGCGTGTCGGAAATCGCGAGCTGAATGCCGCCGCCGGGAATGCCCTGCTCTTTGGCGGCAAACGAGATTTTGTACCATTGGCCCTTTTCCAGCCGCAGCGTGTTCACTTGGCACAGCATCACATGGCTGGCGGAGCCGGTGCTCGTGAACTGCGTGCACTGGAGCTTTTGGCTGAATTGGCCGGTGTATCCCGCGTCACACGCCCAATTCACGATGACGCCGTTATCCCCGGCGAATTGCCAGAAGTCGGCCATGCCGTCGCCGTCGCTGTCCTGCTCGAAATCGCCGTTGCGGATCATGTCCGTTCCTTGGCCGCAGCACACGGACAGGATTGTCGCGACGAAGGCTATGGCGATCATCAATGCATTCTTCGAGTGAGCGTTCATTCTGGTGGTATCCTCAATGTCATGGCTGTCAGGTTCCTTCATCCAGATCAACGGAGCACGCCTTCCCTTCGCGCCACAGATATGATACTCTCACGGCCGCCGGTGATGAAGTAACAAGAATCGCAAAGCCATCGGAGATTGACACCATGAACAGGCCACTGGGAATCCTCGGAGTTGTGCGTGCTGCTCGGCGCGGGTGCGGCGCTGGGCGGCGAGAAGACGGAAGGCCCGCGTTTGTCGGATGCGGAATTGCTCACGTGCCTTGATCCGAGCTTCTCCGGCTTGGACAAAGTGATTGCCTTGCGAGACGCGGGCCAAACCTCGTCGGCACTCTCTGCCTTCGTGAGTTTCGTCCGTGCCCGCGAGGAGCCGGCGGATTTCGGCCGGCGTGCGGCGACAGGAATCCACGCGCCGGCACGGCCGCGGCCGAGAGAGTTCTGAAGCACCAGTTCACGGTCGGCGGTATCGCGCACACCTTTGGCGAGCGCATCGACTGGGGCTTCAATCCGACCACCGTGCCCGGCTCCAAGTACGAGGCGGACAACGAATGGACATGGCAGCTCAACCGGCACGGCGATTGGGCGACTCTGGCCCGGGCCTACTCCGCGACGGGGACGAGCGTTTCGCCAAAGAGTTCGACGCGCAGTTCGCCGGCTGGGTAAAGGATTGTCCCGTCCCCGTGGACACGGCCGACCAGCGGCCCTATTCCAAGTGGCGCACGATCGAGGCCGGCATTCGCATGTTCTCCACATGGCCGTCGGTGTACGCCGTCTTTCGCAAATCGCCCTCGGTGCAGGACGAGACGCTGATTGCGATGGTCAAGTCCATGATCGAGCACGGCCGGTACCTGCGGCGGCACCCCACGACCGGCAATTGGCTCACGATGGAAATGAACGGCCTGTACCATGTCGGTGTTCTGCTGCCCTTCGTCAAGGAGGCCAAGGACTGGCGTGACTTCGCGAGCACGCGGCTTCTGGCGGAGCTCGATACCCAGGTCTATCCGGACGGCGCTCAAATCGAGCTGACGCCTGGCTATCACAACGTGGCCCTGGAGAGCTTCCTGGGCCCGGTAGACGCCGCAGCCGCGTACGGGTACTCCCTGCCGACAGGCTACATGGCCAAGCTCGAACGGATGTTCGCCTACAACCTGTGGGTCATGCGTCCGGATCGGGACGCCCCGCGCTGGAACGATTCCTGGCACGTCGATGTCCCCGGGACGCTGCGCCAGGGATTCGCGCTCTTTCCCGCCCGCAAGGACTTCCAGTGGATCGCCACCGACGGCAAAGAGGGGACTGCCGCCGAACCATACATCGCACTTTTTCCCCTACGCTGGTCAGGTTGTCATGCGATCCGGCTGGGATCGAGATGCCTTATTCCTCGGCTTCGATGCGGGGCCGTTCGGTTACGGTCACCAGCATGAGGACAAGCTGAGCATTGTGATCTTCGCCTACGACAAGGACCTGCTCGAAGAAGGCGGAAGTTACGCCTATGACGCCTCGAAGTGGCGACGCTATGTGCTATCTTCCGCGGCCCACAATCTCGTTCTGGTCGATGGCCAGGGCCAGGCGCGGGGCGGGCAGCCGCGGCAGAACTACATCGCGGATAAACCGGTCGATGTGGCCTTTCGCTCCAACGATCGATATGACTACGCCCGCGGGGTTTACGATGAGGGCTTTGGCAAGCGCGACCAACGCCCCGCGCGGCACACGCGCGAGGTCCTGTTCCTCAAGCCCCAGCGGCTTTTCGTCGTCCGCGACACGCTGGCGTCGCTCGACGGCAAATCGCACCAGTACGAAGCCCTCTGGCATCTGGACGTCAATGCGGTGGACCTCGACGCCGAGAAGGGAATTGTCGAGACGCACGACCCCGGGGCCAATCTCCGGATCGTGTCATCTGGTGACGGTTGGAGGGCTCGTATCGTGAAGGGTCAGGAAACGCCCACGGTTCAAGGCTGGATGCCGCTTGGGTCACGGCATTCGCGGTGTCCGGCCCTATTCCGACCGTTGTCTATGAATGTGGATCGGCAGAGCCCGTCATGCTATTGACGGTGTTCCAGCCGCTGCGTGACGGCCAAGAGGACCGCGTGCTGCGCGTCTCCCGGACGGCCGGCAAGATCAGCATCACCTACGCCAGTGGCAAGGCCATCGACATGCCGTTGCCGCCGGACTGATGCGGGGATCGTAGGGTGGGTTCTTAACCCACGCATCCCGTGCGCTTCGATCGTGGTAACGCGTGGGGTGAGAAGGGCTCCCAAACGCGAAGTTCCGCGTTTGGGGACCCGAGCCCCACCCTACAGGCTAATGCGTGAGCGGCTGCTTCAGGTCCACGGGGTACTTCTGCCAGGGGACGGCACCGGCTTGGGTGATGTGGCTCTGGAGGGCCGTGAAGAGCTTGTTGTACATCGGGTGCTTGCGGCCGAGAGGCTTCTGTTCCTTGGGGTCATCCTTGAGGTTGTAGAGTTCCATCGGCTCGAAGGGACTGTTCTGCAGGAGCTTGAAGTCGCCCTGCCGGGCGGCATAGTAGGCCCGGCCGCCGTACTGCGGCCCGCCCTCGCGGCGGACCCAGAATAGGATACGCTCCTCTTCCGGCTGGGCTTTGCCCGTTAGTATCGGCAGAATGCTGCGGCCATCGATCTCGTGCTCGATGGGGACACCCGCCGCCTCGCAGATCGTCGGGAACAAGTCCATGATCAGCGCGACGCGATCGCTGCGAGAGCCGGACTTGGATCTTACCCGGCCAGACGGCACACATGGGCTCGCGGATGCCACCTTCGTACATGTCGCCTTTGCCCGCCCGCAGGGGCCATTCAGCGAGCCCAGGTTGAGTTGGCCGCCGTTGTCGGAAGTGAAGATCACGAGCGTATTATCGCTCAAGCCGGTCTCTTTCAGGGCGGCCAGGACCTTGCCGATCCCGGCGTCGAGATGCTCGACCAAGGCGGCGAGCTTGGCCCGCCGTTCGCTGATTCCCGGCTCGCGCTGCTTCACGCGGTCGAGCCATTCTTGGGGCGGCTGGATCGGTGCGTGCGGGGCGTTGTAGGCGAGATAGAGGAAGAAGGGCTGCCTTGTGTCGCGGGCATCTTGCCCGCGATCCGAGGGCGGGACGCCCTCGACACGAACGCTTTTCGTGGAGCGCTCGCGGAGATAGTCGATGGCCCATTGGGTGAAGAGATCGGTCGCATGTCCCTGGGGGTCGATCTCTTTGTCGTTGAGCCGCAGGTAGTTGAACCCGTGCCGGCGGTGGTTGTAGTAATCGTCCATCATGTCGCCGAGGAAGCCGTGGAAGTGGTCGAAGCCGCGCTCGTTGGGCGTGTTGGGGGAGGCCAAGCCCAGGTGCCACTTGCCGACGAGGGCGGTATGATAGCCAGCCCGCTTGAGCATCTGCGGCAGCAGCACGGCCTGCGGGAGCAGGTAGCCCCAGTTGTCGGCGAGGTGCGTGCGGATCACGCCGGGCACGCCGACGAGGTCCGGGTAGCGACCGGTCATCAGCGACGCCCGCGTCGGCGAGCAAACGGGGCAGTTCGCATAAAAGCAGTCGAACCGCATCCCCGCCGCGACCAGCCCGTCGATGTTGGGCGACTTGATGTCCGTGGCCCCGTAGCTGGACAGGTCCCCGTAGCCGAGGTCATCCGCCAGGATGACCAGGATGTTCGGCTTGCCTCCCGCCGCACTGGCGGCGGCTCCCGTCTGAGCGAGGGTCAGCGCGGCCGCGCCGCCTCCGACGAGTTTCAGGAAATCGCGACGAGTATGAGTCGGTGTCTTCATGGTCCTGTCTATTCCTTGACCGCACCTGTTGCAGCCGGCCAGAGTGTACTGGGCTTCGAGCGATCTGCCAAGGACAACCGGTCCGGGCCCCCAGGGCCGCAGCGATGGGGTCTCGCCGCCGGAGAGTGGCCGGCGGCCGATTGGCTTTGTTTCGCACGCTCGGCCCCGCGCTCGTAGTGACGCCGCCAGGCGTTTCCGAGTTCCCCAACGCTTTCTCGCGTTGGGGGTCATTGCCGGCCTGGGTCCATACCCATCCAGGCGGAAACTGGCTTCGTTTGTACAGCCGGCCCGGTCGAGCCGGCCAACCTCCCGACGTTGGGTTTGTTTTGCATGATCGCCCTCGGATCCCGGGCGGGCGGCTCCGAATTGGGTTTGTTTGTACACGATGGTGTCGCTCATCGGTTGTCTCGTAACCCCTTTTCCGGCCGGGGCTTGACTCTTTCCACGTGACAAATTGGCTTCGTTTGTACGGCCGGCATCGGAAAAGGCCAGAGGCCACAGGGGTGAGGGCCGAGAGGAGAACCTCCGGGCCGGGCCCCAACCCCATCCCGCCCGGCACTGCCCCGAATTGGCTTTGTTTCGCACGCTTGGGCCGGGTGGCGGCAGCGCCTGCGGCCCTTGCGGCCGGTGTGTCTTGTGCCCAGTGCGGCGCGAATTGGCTTCGTTTCGCACGAAGGGTCCCACCGGGAGCATTGCCCGCCTGGCCGACCTGGCCCCTGGCTGTCCGTCTGGGAATGGGCTTTGTTTGTACCGTCGCCCCGGTCTCCCGGCCGCCAATTGGCTTCGTTTGTACCACTAGCCCCAGACTCCCGCCGGCCAACAGTCCGAAATTGGGTTCGTTTTGCATAATCGGCCGCGGATCCCAGCCGGGCTGTCCAAAATTGGCTTTGTTTATGCCGCGGTCTTCCCGCCGACGACTGACCACCGACTACCGGCGACTGTCTTTTGGCTTTGTTTGTTCGCCGAGGCAGTTCGCGGGAAGCTCGAAGACCCAATCGCCGGCTTCTCCTGCTTAACACTTGAACCTTCAAACTCGAAACCCTCCTCAAATTGGCTTCGTTTGTACAGCAGTCATGAAGAAGGGGCCTTGGCGAAGTCTCGTTCGTTCGCCCAATATGTCGTTGCGGCCCTCTCGGCGGGCCGTGTTCCTATTATAGACGTTTCTCGACATTCGTATGTTACGCAAGAATCGAAAATACGGCAGAAAAGTTCACCGCAGCGCCAGCCCGGCCCGGAGGGCGAAAGACATAGCCTGGCAAGTTCTCGCATATTTGGACCAATGGCATGATGCAACTGGCGACAGGAGCAAGACTTATGTCTCGCGCCAAAGCCTGCCCTGAGCGAAGTCGAAGGGACGCAAAGATCGCCAAGGGCAAGACACAGATCTGGTTTCGTTTTCTTGGCGTTCTTGGCGTTGGAATTCCGGTGACACCTTACTTATTTCGGTCGTGAATTGAATATGGCGTCCCCAGATATCCTTTAGTCATCCTCCGAATCGTGCCTGCCGTCACATTGCGAACAGCCGAAGTAGCTGCTACCCTCAAGATCCTCCGTGCTGAACTCGCCGCAATAGCCGCATTGGCCCGGTACGGAATGTGACTCCAAGCAAGCAAGGCAAAGCCAGTCATCGCCCAGTTGAGCAACCGATGGAGACTGGTATCCGCAGTAGTGGCAATAGGCAAGGCAGATGTCTCTGATCTCCTTCTGTCGTACCCCCTTGTATACGTACTCGTTGAGTATGTCGTCCAGTGAGATGGGTAATCTGGGGACGCCATACTCAATCAAAGCCCGAGATAAGTAAGGTGTCCCCGGAACTCGCCCGGAACTCGGAACTCCTCATGGGGCAGCGCGGCCGCATGGCCCCGCTATAGTTCCCCGGCATCCACCGGGGAACTACGGAGGAATTTTGTCAATGGGGGTAAAAAACCTTCTACAGTGGGGGTGGGTCCTGCCGGGGTTACTGTGCCGCGGTTACTGTGCGGGTGCAGTGGTCGTAGGGACTGCCCTGTGGGTGTGCCGTCTACTGTTTTATCGTGGACCCCTCGAAGCTGGCGGCTATCGAGGTTGCCGGCCGTTCGCAGGCGTCGATGACGCCCGTAGCGGTGTTGATCCGGGCGAAGACCACGCGGCTGCGATCCGGCTCGTAGGTGACGGCGAGTTGGTACTTTCCAGCGACGGCGGATGTGGCCGCCACCAGGGTGAGGGTTGCCGCGATACCGAGGCCGAAGCCGAGAAGCAGATTTCTCATGGTGGCGTTCTCCTTCGGGGCGAGATGCCCCGTTGCCGGCTATATCGGCCGCGGACGGGAAGAGACTTGAGGGTTTCCTGTTGGCGATAGTATATGTAGGGAATCGGAAGTTTGATATCGCGGGAGAGGTCCAGGTGCGAGGGGTCCGACGCGCGGTGGTCGGCGGCAAGGGTGCCGCCGCGGGGGGTCGCGCACGCACACAATAAGGCTCTTGAGGTCCTATCAATTCTAGATAATAGATCTTCACAAGGCTTCTTTGTCCTCTTGCATTGCACGCACGCATAGCTTCGAGGGTCAGCCCGCAAAGTAACAATTAGCGATTCCGAGGCCATCAGGCGAGCCCGCGCGGCATTCTTTCGTCCCGGGCGAGACTCCTCTGAGGTTTCGCCCCTGGTACCCAGCGATGAATCGCTGGGCTATTACCTTTCGCCCTGCGGGCCTGGGCGGACCACCGAGGCAGACCCGTTAGCCTTTGAGCAGGTCATTGTTTTTCTTATCGCTTCGCCTGGGGCACCAGGATCGTTCGAGATTCGGTCAGCTTGTCCACGGCCTTTCGCGAGAGCGGGGCGGCGTGAAGCTGGCCCTGGCCGCCAGAGGTCGTAGTTGCACTGATAGTAGGGGCTGTCCGGGTGCTCCGACTGGCCGATGGGCAGCAGCGACAGCGACCTGGTCCGGTCGTCCATCGGGACGAACTGCGTGTACGACTGGGCTACCTGCGAGAGGATCGTGCCGCCGTCCGTGCAGCGCAGGGCGGGGAAGGTGAGGTCCTTCTCGGGGTCCAGCGAGCTCGAAGCCGTCGAGTGTGGACATGTAGGGCAGCTTCTTTTCCAGCAGGGCCTTTTGGCCCCGCTCGTGCCACTGGTTGGAGTCGTCGCCGTAGTTGGCCTTGCCGTAGCGCCACGCCGCCCGGAGCATGATGTTGACGTAATCCGCCTCTTCCTCCGTCAGCGCGGCTTTGGGGTCCGCGGCGATCCGGGCGTCGAGAGTCTGGCACATGTTGCACAGGCCGGAGAGGCCGCCGCCGTAGATGGTGGCCGCCGCGAAGTTCTGCCGGAACGCCATCGGCATCAGGTTGAGGATTTCCGTGCCCTTGATCGACATTTCCAGCTTGGAGCCGGCCGCCTGCCAGCTTTCGAGATACTTGAGGGCCAGGAGGGTCTCTTCCTCCAGCGGGTACTTCTGGACGTCGCGCAGGTGGTAACCGAGCTTGACGAGGTCCCGCTTGATCGACGCGACCGTGTCGTAGTGGATGGCGAGGACGTCCTCGGGCGTGAACTTGCCGTTGCCCTTTTCCTTGACGCGTTCCTTCAATCGCCAGGAGCGGTCGGTGTCGCCCAGACTGCCGGTCGAGATGCCCATCGAGATCGGGTAGAACGAGGCGATCGGACGGTGGTTGGCGCTGACCAGCCAGCCTTGCGCGGGGTCGATCACCTGCGGCAGCAGCTCGTGCGGCAGGAAGCCTTGCCAATCGTTGGCGCTATCCCAGCCCTCGTGGGCGGCCCCGCCGTCCAGCGAGTGGGACGAGCGGATGGGCAGGCTCAGGACCGTTTTATACCCGATGTGGCCCTGGGCGTCGCCGAAGACGCAGTTGGCGCTGGGGAAGGTCCAGCCGCCGAGAGCTTGCTGGAACTCCTGCACGTTCCGGGCCCGCAGCATGTCCAGGATGCCCCGGAACGTGTCGTGCTGCGGATCGCAATTGGGGACGCGCTTCAGGGCGACCTCGTCACCCTGGTGGACCCCCAGCGCGAGGGCTGTCACAACGGGGCCGAAGCGTGTTTGCGCGCAGCGTCAGCGTGTGGGGCGTGCCATTCTTGACCTCAATGGTCTCGGTGCGGACCTCCATGTTGCGCCATTGACCGTCGAGGAGATACTGGTTGGGATGATCCGGGTCGGTCTTGAGAAGAAAGAGGTCTGCCTGGTCGGCGCCCAGGGCGGTCAGGCCCCAGGCGATCCGGGGCGTGAAGCCGATCAGGATGTTGGGGCTGCCCGCCACGCCCAGGCCGCGAGCGTTGATGGTCTTGCCGCTGAGGTGGAATTCGTACCACAGGGACGGGTTGCGCACGGGCGTCTGGGGATCGCTGACCAGCACAGTCGAGCCGGTAGTGGTCCGCGTGCCGCCCACCACCCAGGCATGGCTGAACCTCGGCCCGGGCGGCTGCTGGGCCTCCGGCACGTCCGCCTTCTGCGCCAGGTGGTGCTGGGCCGCGTAATCCTGGACCTGCCGGACCCAGGCGTCGCTGACGTCGCTGCGCTGGATTACGGAGGCATCATCCCGCACGTGGAGGCCCTCCGTCGCGCCGCGCGCGTTCCGCCGCCGCGAATCGGCCGGCCCCTCTGGGCCCCGTCCTTCCTTTCGTAGTAGGGCGTCATCTCCCGCAGGCCGTCGCCCGAGAAGAACAGGCCCAGCCGCCACCAGGACGCGAGGCACGCCGCGGGCGTCCACGGCTCCGGCTGGAGGTCGTATTTCTCGAACAGGTAGAGCAATTCCTTGGGGTGATTGCGGAGGTAGTCGTTGACACCCCGGCTGTAGGCTTCCAAGAGCTGGTGGGCTTCGGGATCGAGGTGTTTGACGGTCTCCTGGGCCGCCCGCCAATAGCCGATGGTGCGCATCTGAAGGTCGCTGCGCACGGCGGAGGTGCGGCCTTCCGGCATCTGGCGGTTGGCGCCCACTTTCACGTCGCCCAGGACCTCCGCCAGCCGGCCCTGGATGATCCGCAGGTTGTAATACATTTGAAAGGCCCGGTCCTGGGCCGTGGCGTAGCCCAAGCCGTACAGCGCCCCGGCGTCGGTATCGGCGAACACGTGCGGCACGCCCCAGCGATCCCGCAGCAGCTCGACCTGGCCATAGGGACCTTCCCGCGGAGTCGTGACGCCGGTCGCGGAGTTCCGGTCCTTCAGCGAATCGCAGCTTGTGACGCCGGCCAACAACGTTACGCACGTGATGCACAAGGCACGTTGTCTCTTCATGGGGATCTCCCGAGAGCCGTATCTGGATATTTGCTTAAGCGTACCACGGCAGACGCTGTTGGGCCATCCTTTATTGCGGGCCGGCCGGGGGCGGGTATAATGCGCCGGATTCGGTGCCCGGTGGATATAGTCTGGTAGGATGGGCTTTAGCCCATGCGGATGACGGGTCGGACTAGTGCAGCATGGGCTCAAGCCCATCCTACCAGACGGCACAACGGTTGGATCGGCCGAGGGTCATGCAGCAATGAAAAACGCAGTCACCGCGGCGTTTATACGACGCAGGAGCATATTGGTTCTGGTCACGGCGGCCGTACTGGGCTGGGCGCCACCGGCTTCGGCCGCCGATTTCGAGTATTGGCCCAAGGCATTTGTCCGCGTCCCGCTTGATGACGAGAAGCAGTGGCAGCTCAGCCTGGAGCAGTGGCTCACCTTCAACCACGACGCCAGTCGGTTCAAGGACAGCCAGACGGACATCTGGCTCTACTACTTCGGGCTGGCCGACTGGCTCGGCGTCGGCGCCGGCTACAAGCGGGTCTACACCCACACCAGCGATGACTGGACCACGGAGGACCGTCCGCAATTCGATGCCATCGTCAAGACCAAAGTGGACGGGTTCGGCGTCATCGACCGGTCGCGCTTCGAGTTTCGTTTCCCGGAGGGCCAGGATTTCGTCGTACGCTACCGCAACCGGCTGACCGTCGTCTCGCCGGTGACGTTCACGCCGCTGAAGATCGAGCCGTACGTGGCCGAAGAGGTCTTCATCAATTGCGACGAGCAGGGCTATAATCAAAATCGTCTTTACGGTGGGGTCTACATCCCCCTGCACGAGAAGGTCCGCCTGGAGCTGTTCTACATCTGGAAGCTCGACAAGGTCCACGACCAGTGGCAGCCCACCAACGTCCTTGGCACCTGGGTGTATTTCCAGTTCTAATACGGGGCAGTTTGGGGTCAGAGCTTGATTAGTGATTAACGATTGCTTAATCACTAATCAAGCTCTGACCCCACCAGTCTCCGGCGGGAATGACGGCAGTGCAGCAGTCCCGGAGTAAATCGTCCTGGTGTTAGATGCTCTGAGCCCATGTTTGACCGTCCATCGCGCCGGCCCTATCATGGTGGCCGTAGGACTCGCGCCGGTGTGGCCGTCGGCGATTAAGCGTCGGCGATTAAGGACGGGGCCATAGCGGGGACGCCACGAGAACAGAACCGTACATCAGCTACTTCTTGCCCGAGAGCGTCTTTCCTCCCTCACTCCGCAGACGTAGCCGAAGACAGGCTTACGACCGGGTGCAGGCGTGGTTGGCCGGGGCGGTGCCGTATCGTTTCGGTCCCATCGTCGATCTCTCTTTGACGATTCCGATTACCGACCGAGCCGCCGATGCTCTCCTTCAGCCGCTCGACCGTGAGTTGGGGGACCATTACATTTCTGGAGGCGGGTACATGTGGCCCGAGGAAGTCCAGATTTCCACGTCGCGTACCTGGAAGGTGCCACACGAACGCCTCTGTGACCTGTTTGACATGGTCGAATCCAACCTTGTCCCGTTTGCCGCTTATGGCTACAGCATTGGCGGCTGGGTGGACTTTCTGTTGGTCGATGAGAAGAGTACCGTCCTTCCGGGGCAGAGTCTGGCAGAGCCCGACGGGTTTCATTCGAGGCTACTGCTGTCCTTCTGCGACAAGAGTTGGGTGGCCCCTGATCTTCGCTTCCCCTTTGAGCGGGATGGCGACGAATTCCGAAGGGTCTGGGAAGCCTTCAAGGCGACGGCTCCCTTCCATTTGAACGATAAATACCTGCGCGTCGATCGCGTCAAGAACGAACGGATCATATCCCGAAAGCTGTAGGCAAACTGCATATATCGCCTACCACTTCTTTTCCGAAGCTTGGCATTGCATCGAGGGGGCACGGACGGTACAATAAACAATACATAGTAAGGAACAGGGGATGAATCACGATCGGACATGTCGAGCTTCTCAACGTTGGGGTGATGCCCACGGCGTGGTGGGCACCCCTGAAATCATGAATCACGAGTCGAGAATCGTTTCTTCCTCGGCCTTTACCCTCATTGAGCTGCTGGTGGTGATCGCCATCATCGCGCTGCTGATGGCGGTTCTGCTGCCGTGTCTGCAAAGCGTGCGCAACCAGGGCAAAGCGGCGGTTTGCGAGTCGAACCTGCACCAGTGGGGCCTGCTCTTCGCGACGCTGGCCGAGAGCAATGACGGCGTCCTGCGGGACCGCGACTCCTGGGACCGTTGTCGCACCGCGCAATTCGCCTATTACATTGACAATTTCAAATATCCGGACTTCTGCCCGATGGCGGTGCGCAAGACCAGTCTATCGGGAGCCGGCGGGACATGCGTTGCCTGGTATTGTCCTGTACACCCCTATCGCACGGGCAGTTATGGCCTGAACGGCTACACGCCGGACTACGATGGTGGCGAAGGAATCGGCCCGCAACAACAGATCAAAGATCGCTGGACGAGCATCTATAAGGCGGGGGGCAGCAATGTGCCGATGATGCTCGATTCCGCCCTGTGGGCCGGCTATCCGACGGAGTACGACTCCCCGCCCCCGACGGAGGACGACGCCGCCAAGGCCCCCAACATCGGCAGTGACAGCATGCGGGAATTCTGCGTTCCGCGCCATGACGGCTTCATCAACGGCGTCTTTATGGATTGGTCCATCCGCAAAATCGGCGTCAAGCAATTATGGACCTTGAGCTGGCACCCCAAGTTCAACACGGCCGGCCCCTGGACTCTCGCCGGGGGTGTCCAGGAGGAAAGCTGGCCCGAATGGATGCGCCGGTTCAAGGACTATTGAGCGAACTTGGTTGTCGTTAATTCCCTGGTTTGCCGCCCCTGATCCCGCCGGGCCAGCGGTCCAGGGTCATCAACACGCCGATGGGCCAACACCTGGAGAGCATCTCGACCTCCTGGAATCACAGATGCAACTGAACCTCTTTGTCCGCGGGGATCGACATGGTGGTTGTCTTACCGCGCCATAGAATCGTCAGGTCGAACGCGCCGCGGCTCTTGACTGTGACAGTGCGAGCGTCGCTCGCCTCGGCCGGCTCGCATACCAGCGAGACGGTCTTGCCCCCGAACCAGAGCCGCTCGACCCCGACGCGTTTGGACGAATGGATATCCCACACTACCTTGTTGGCCGGCGCATTGGCTCGGACGCCGATGACATATTCGAGGAAGAACGCAATGGGCCCGATTCCGGACCAGCCGACGAAGTCGGGCTTCGCCGGTTTGCCAGGGGTGATGGTCTGCGGGGCGTAGTTCTCCCAGATTGTCCCTGTCTCCTTGAATATCGTGACCACGTTACGCAGGTGGTTGAGGGCGATCTCGCGGGCGAGGTCGGCATAGCCGTAGGCCTCGAGGCCGGCCATCACCATCTTGTCGGTCGGCACCCAGACGGTGCCCTTCCAGTATCCGCCCATCGTCATGAAGCACGTGTCCCAGAGGAAGATGTTCTGATTGAACGCCGCATTGATGAAGGACGAGACATAGCCGCTGCCCGGGGCCGGCTCGTGGAAGTTCTTGAACGCCAACTCCCACGCCTTCCAGTAGCGCCGAACGTAGTTCGGGTCTTCCTCGAAGATCGGCGCCGGCGGCTTGTCCTTCGTAGCCGCGAATGTGGGCAGTGGTTTAGGCTCGTATTGCTTCTTGGCGAAGTACAGTCCCTGCTTAGTCGAAAGGATGCTGCTGAAGGAAACGACCGCTAACATTATCGGCACAATCGTCGTACACATTGTCGACCTCAACCCACACGTAGGTCCTTGGCAAAACTGGCACTTTGCTTGAAATCATCATAGGCAAGACCCATCTGCTCCGCCACAATCTCCCGCACTTCCAACGCTATCGAGCCCCATAACAGAATCCCTCGCAATCATGTGAAACCGGGCGACGACTTGGTCCTATGAGTCACACGGTAGGATGGGCTTTAGCCCATGCTGCTCTGGTCTGCCTGCGGTGAATTATCCGCATGGGCTGAAGCCCATCCTACGTGGCCCAGGATAGCGATTCGATGCAGAAAAGCAATCTCCCAGCTTGTGTCACTTGGCGGCGGCGCGGGCGACGTCTTCGAGGCAGCGGACGATCAGGGCGGTCCAACCAGTTTGATGGCTGGCGCCCAGGCCCTGGCCTGTCTCCGCGTGGAAATACTCGTGAAAGAGCACCGGCTGCTCGGATTCGCCCGGCAGACGCGGCTCGGCACACGGCGGGCGACGGCCCGTTTCGTCGGGCAGGAAGAGATGCGTGAGGCGGCGGGACAACTCCAGGGCCACGTGCCCCAAGGTCTCGTAATGGCCGGAGCCGGTGGGAAACTCGACCTGGAGAGAGTCGCCATAGTAATGGTGGTAACGCTGCAGGGCTTCGATAAGCAGGTAATTGCCGGGAAACCAGATCGGTCCGCGCCAGTTGGAGTTGCCGCCGAAGAAGCCGCCTTGCGACTCGCCGGGCCAGTACTCGACCCGGTGCTCGACGCCACCCATCCACATGGAGAAAGGATGGTCCTGGTGGAACTTGGAGAGGGAGCGGATGCCGAACGGCGACAGAAACTCGTTCTCGTCGAGCAGGTACCGCAGCATCCTCTTGAGCCGGTCGAGCGAGGGGATGGCCAGCAGGTAGTGCCACTCCGGGCCGTCCTTTCTTCTGGACTCCATGTAGGAGATGAACTGGGCCAGGTCCCGGCGGTTCTTCAGAAACCACTGCATACGCTTCCTGAAGCCGGGCAGCCGGTCGATGAGCCTCTGCTCGATGATCTCCACCGCCATCAGCGGCACCAAGCCCACCAGCGACCGGACGCGCAGCGGCCAGATCTTTTTTCCACACCGGATCTGGTCGTAGTAGAAGCCGTCGGTCTCGTCCCACAGGCCACTGCCGCCGAACGTGTTGATGGCGCTGGCGATGGCGACATAGTGCTCGAAGAACTTGGAGGCCATGTCTTCGTAGGCCGGCTCTTCCTGGGCCAGTTCCAGGGCCATGGACAGCATGGTGCCGCAGAAGAACGCCATCCAGGCGGTGGCATCCGCTTCCTGGAGAGTCTCGCCGCCGGGCAGGGTCTTGGAGCGGTCGAAGATGCCGATGTTGTCCAGACCGAGAAAGCCGCCCGAGAAGATATTTCGACCCGTCGGGTCCTTGCGATTGACCCACCAGGTGAAATCCAGGAGCAACTTCTGAAACGCGCTGGCCAAGAACGCTCGGTCGCGCTTGCCGTCCGGGCAGGCGATCTTGTAGACCCGCCAGCAGGCCCAGGCATGCACCGGAGGGTTCACATCCGAGAAATTGAACTCGTAGGCGGGGATCTTGCCGCTCGGGTGCATGTACCATTCCCGCAGGAAGAGGATGAGCTGATTCTTCGTGTATTCCGGGTCGAGCCGGGCGAAGCAGATCATGTGGAAGGCGGTGTCCCAGGAGGCGTACCACGGATATTCCCACGTGTCCGGTATCGACAGGACGTCGCGATTGAACAAGTCCCGCCAATCGGAGTTGCGTCCCTCCTTGCGGCTGGCCGGAGGCGGAGGCATGTTCGGGTCGCCTTCGAGCCAATCCTCGATGACGTAGTAGTAAAACTGCTTGCTCCATAGCAGGCCGGCGTAAGCCTGTCGGGCGATGGCGCAGGCCTGTGGGCTTAGTCCCTCGGGGATGAGGTGCCGGTAGAAAGCGTCGGCTTCTGCGATCCGCTGTTGGAAGGTTTCGTCGAAACTGTCAGCGAAGGGCTTGCTGACTCCCTCCGCCTCCGTGCAGAGACGCATTTTCACTTGCACCTGCCCATGCGCCGGAATCTTCAGGCAATAGTAGGGGGCGGCCTTGGTTCCCAGCATCTTGTTGTTGACGGCCGCGGTGTTGCCCTGAATGACGTATTCGTGAAAGGCATCCTTGGTGTAGGAGGCAGGGTTGGGCACGCCGAAGAGCCGCTGAACATTCGTTTCGTTCTCCGTGAACAGCACGGGCGGCAGCTTGCCGGCCGGGTCCGGGCCGATGGCGAAGAGGAACCGGCCCAGCGTCTCGTGCTCCGCCAGCAGCGTCGATGCCCCGGTCTTCTTGATGAGGGGCTTGGTCGTGCAGTCCTCCTCGTGGCGACAGCCCCAAATCCACGTATTGCGAAACCACAGCGTCGGCAGCAAGTGCAGCATCGCCTCTTGGCCGGCCTGATTACAGACGGTAATCCGAATCAAGATGTCGTTGTCGGACGCCTTGGCGTACTCGGCGTAAACGTCGAAATACCGCCCATCGTTGAACACGCCCGTGTCGAGGATTTCGAATTCCGGCTGATCCCGGCCCCGCCGTCGGTTCTCCTCAACGCAGCCATTCGTAGGGAAAAGCCTGCTGTGGGTAGCGATACAGACCCCGCATGTAGGAGTGCGTGGGCGTCGCGTCGAGGTAGTAGTAGAGTTCTTTTACGTCCTCACCGTGGTTGCCCTCGTGGTTGGTCAGGCCGAACATGCGCTCCTTCAGGATCGGGTCCTGGCCGTTCCACAGGGCCAAGGCGAAGCACAGTCGGCACTCGCGATCGGTCAACCCGAGGATGCCGTCCTCGCCCCAGCGATATGTTCGGCTGCGGGCCTGGTCGTGCGGGAAATACTCCCAGCACGACCCATCCGGCGAGTAGTCCTCCCGCACTGTGCCCCATTGCCGCTCGGACAGATACGGCCCCCAGCGCTTCCAATTCTTCACTCGCTGAGCATCCTCCCGCAGCCGATTCTTCTCGGCATTGGCCGTATCGTTTTCGCTCATGTCCATTCTCCGTCGCGTGGGCAGCGGCACTCTCACGTGAGCTTTACTCGTTCCCTTCCGGCGCGGTTCAACTTGGGTTCGGGTCCCCACCGGCTCTTTTTCGCCGGTGGGAGCCCTTCCCAAACGCGAAGGATCGTGTTTGGGGACCCTTCCTGGCAGGTCGGACGGCGGGTATAATCCTCGGCCTGAATCGGTGAGCCCATGGGTAGTTCGATCGCAAAACTTGGGTCTAAAGACAACCTGCGCGTGGCGGGATTGATGTCCGGCACGTCGGCGGACGGCGTCGATGTGGCCATCGTGGATATCCGCGACCGACAGTCCGCGTCTTGGCGTTCGATACCTTCCCCTATTCCTCGGTCGTGCGCAGAGACATCCTTGATCTATGCCGGCCGGAGACAGCCCGACTGGATCAAATCTGTCACTACAATCACGTGCTGGGGGAGGTCTTTGCTGACGCCGTGATTCGGCTCTCCGAGAAGAGCGGCATCCCGCTACGCTCCATCGACCTCATTGGCTCGCACGGGCAGACGATCTACCACTACCCGACAGGCGGCCGATATGCCGGACGGCCGATCGGTTCCACGCTTCAGATCGGCGAGCCTTGCCGGATTGCCCAACGCACCGGCATCACGACCGTGGCGGATTTTCGGCCGCGCGACATGGCCGCGGGCGGCGAAGGGGCGCCTCTGGTACCCTACGCCGATTCCGTCCTCTTTCAACACGAGCGGCTGTGCCGGACCGTGCAGAATATCGGCGGCATTGCCAATCTGACGTTCCTGCCTCCTGGCAGGGTGTGCCGTGCACACCTTTCCACCGCCAAGTCCTCTCCGCAACAGAAGGTGTGCACGGCACACCCTACGACGGACGTTCTGGCCTTCGACACCGGGCCCGGCAATATGATCATTGACGGGATGATGCGCTTGGTCACGAAGGGCCAGCGCCAGTACGATCGCGGCGGAGCACTCGCGGCTAAAGGCGACGTGCACGAGGGACTCCTGAAGGAGATGCTGCGGCATCCTTTCTTCCGGCGGCGGCCGCCCAAGTCCACCGGTCGGGAGCAGTTCGGGCAACAATACTGCGAGTGGTTTTACGGCAGGGCCCATCGCGAGAAACTCCTCCCCGAGGACATGGTCGCTACGGTCACGGCCTTCACGGCGTCGAGCATCGCCCTGGCCTATCGCAGATTTCTGCCGCGACTGCCGGATGAGATGATCCTGTGTGGCGGAGGCTCGCATAATCGCGACGCTGGTGCGGATGTTGCAGCAGCGGCTCGCTGGCGTTACAATCCGCTCGACGGACGAATTCGGGATCAACGTCGATGCCAAGGAGGCCGTCTCGTTCGCGCTTTTGGCGTATGCCACGATTCAGGGACTCGCCAACAACATCCCCGCCGCCACGGGGGCGAGCGAACCGGTCGTTATGGGAAAGATCGTGCCGGGACGATGACAATACGCAAGTGCCTGCCAACCACCGAGAAACGCAATCCGCGCAGCACCCACATTGACACCCTATCCACCCTGGAGATCGTCGATCTGATCAACTCCGAGGATCGGGACGTGCCGCAGGCGGTCGGGCTCGCAGCGTCAGAGCATTGCCGCCGCGATTGATCTGATCGTGGATCGCTTCCGCGCAGGCGGCCGGCTGTTCTACGTCGGCGCCGGCACCAGCGGCCGGCTCGGTGTCCTCGACGCCTCGGAATGTCCGCCGACGTTCGGCGTCCAGCCCACGCTTGGTCCAAGGCATCATCGCCGGCGGCCGACGGGCCTTGGTCCGCTCCATCGAAGGGGCGGAGGATCACGCGGACGATGGCGCCAAGGCCATCGACAAGAAGCGTGTGGGACCGAAAGACGTGGTGGTGGGTCTGGCGGCCTGCGGCATGACGCCCTTCGTGCGCGGGGCCCTGGAACGGGCGCGGCAAATCGGGGCGGCGACTGTGTTTGTGACGTGTGCCCCCGAAGCGGTGAAATCCATCACGGCCGACATCATCATCAATCCCGTGGTCGGTCCCGAGGTCATCACCGGTTCCACGCGGATGAAAGCGGGCACGGCCACCAAGCTCGTGCTCAACCTGCTGACGACGACGGCCATGATCAAGCTCGGCAAGGTCCACGGCAATCTCATGGTCGATCTGCGGGCCGTGAACAACAAGCTGCGCGACCGCTCCGTGCGGATCGTGATGGACCTGACGCGCCTGTCGCGCCGCCAAGCCCAAGCCCTGCTCCAGCGGGCCGAGGGAAAGGTCAAAGCGGCCCTCGTAATGCACTATCGCAAAGTCGATCTCGAAGTGCGCCTGCGAATCCTGGACGAATGTGACCAGTCCCTGCGTAAGGCCATAGAGTAGGGTGGGGCTTGCCCCACCAGAACGGATCGGTGGGGCAAGCCCCACCCTACCCTCTCGACGGAAGGACCCGGACAATCGAAGAGACCATCTCCCAACATCTCGCCGGAGGCGCTCAGCGGGCTCGATGGACTGATCGTGGCCGGGGCGGTCCTGCTTCTGTTCGTGATCTCCTATATCTTCGGGCGGCAGGAGCGGGACACGGAGGACTTCTTCCTGGGCGGCCGGCGCGTGCCCGCTGTCTGTCGCGTGCCTGTCGTTCGTCGCCACGGAGATCAGCGCCCTGACGATCGTCGGCATGCCGCACAAGGCGTTCGTCGAGGACTGGCGCTGGATTCAGTTTCTGATCGGCCTGGCCCTCGCCCGCCTGATCGTCGCCTTTCTCTTCATTCCGGCGTTCTACCAGTATCGGTGCACGAGCATCTATGAGTTTCTTGGGCCATCGCTTCGGGCCGGCCACGCAGTACACCGGCTCGCTCTTTTTCTTGGTGACGCGGTCTGCTCGGCTCCGGCGTGCGGCTCTACGTGACGTGCATGGCGGTCGGGAGCATCATGGACTGGCCGCTGGCCTCGACGATTGCCCTGTTCACCGTGGTCAGCATTCTCTTCATCGCCTTCGGCGGCATCAAGGCGGTCGTCTGGGCCGGGGCGTATGAAGCCCTGTTCTTCGTCGTGGCCGGTGTCCTGGTGGTCGGCTACCTGCTGCGGCACGTGGACGGCGGCGGGCTCTCGGCCCTGCAGACCGCCTGCGAGGCCGGCCGGCTCCGCACGTTTGACTTCCGCCTGAATCTCAACGACGCCAGCACGTTTTGGGCCGGTACGGCGGGTGGACTCTTCACCGGTCTGGTCTCCTTCGGCGCCGATCAGGAAATGGTGCAGCGGCTCCTGACCGTCGAGACCCGCCGGAGCAGCCAGAAGGCCATCGTGGCGACCATCGTCACGGTCCTGCCGGTCTACTGGCTGTACCTGTTCGTCGGCACGCTGCTGTACGTCTTCTACACGCAGCATCCCGAACTCCCGCAGCCGCAGGAGGCCAAGGAGATCTTCCCCCATTTCGCCCGGACGGTCCTGCCGGCGGGCCTCAAGGGTCTGGTCCTCGGCGCGATCGTCATGGCGAGCATCGATTCACCGCTGAACTCGCTGACCTCGTCCTTTCGTCAGCGACCTCTATCGTCCCTCTGCTCCGCCGGCACGCCACGGAGAGGCATTACCTGCTGGTCTCCCGTCTGGGCGTTGTAGGCTTCGGCCTATTGCTGGCGGGGATTGCCGCCGCTTGCTCCCCCGTTCAGAACATTCTCGACTTTGCCTTTCAGGTCCTCTCCCTGCCGGGTGGCTCCCTGCTCGGCGTCTTCCTCCTGGGTCTGCTCACGCGGCACAAGGCCAATCGCGCGAACCTCCCGGCCATGCTGGTCAGCACCGCCGTCTGCACCGTGCTGCTGCGTGCTGATCCAGAAGGAGATGCTGAACCTCGGCTGGACCTGGCTGATCGTCATCGGCACGTCGCTGACGATGATCCTCAGCTATCTGTTCGGCCTGGCCGGACAAAGGCTCAGCACTCCAGTGCAAGGCCGAGCGGCGTAGGTGTGCCATGCACACCTTCTCCTCTGTGTGCGGGGCGTGGAAGAGGTAGGGTGGGTTGAGAACCCACCCTACAAGCTATGGCCAGACCTCCCGTATCGATTGACCCTCTCCGCAATTGCGGATCTTCCTCCACCCTGGAGAAGGTGTGCACGGCACACCCTACGGGCGGATTGGTAGTAACCGAGGTCTGCGCAGGGGGCTGTCCGGGCTGGCCTTGCCGAGACAGGGGGAGGTGTCGCGGAGCCGGTAGTCGCTGTGCTGGGCGTCCAGGAATTGCGGATCGGCGCTCAGATTGGCGAGCCCGGGCCATGCCGTGCCGACGAGGTCACAATAGCTGACGTGAACATCGGAGGCCAGGTAGGGGGCTTGAACACTGACGGGTTGGGTCGCGTCGATAATCGAGTTGGTGACGTAATAGTAGATCCTTCCCGTCTTCACGCCGTACTTGTTGTTCGACTGGATGCCGGCGTCGATCCGGCCCGGGGATCGCGAGGCGATGATGGTGGTGTGGTCGATATTAACGGTGGCTGTGCCGCCTTCGAAAGCCTTGGTGCCGATGCTGGTGATGGTGGGTCCTCGGGCGCCAGGTTAGTTGACGGCCAGGAGGCAGTGCAGGATCGTGACCTCTCCGCCATAGATACTGATGCCTTTGTCCTTGCAGTTTCGGATGATGCAGTCCTGGACCAGGATGTCCGAGCTGAGGGTGTCGATACCGTCGTCGTCCGTGCCGGCGATCACGCTGTCGGTGAGCGTGCACGCCCGGTTGGCGCCCTGATCGTGAATGTAGATGCCGTCGGCGTCGTCCTTGTTGCGCATGTCGATGATCCAGCCGTTCTGGAATACCAGCGACGTGCCCGAGATCTCCGGCCCCATGACCGAGAGCGGGTAAAGAGCGTGCTCGTGAAAGTCAGGGCCGTTCCGGAGTCGGTCTCCATGATCTTGCCGGCGTTGTCGGCGAGAGAGGCATGGTCGAACGTGAGTGTGGAATTCGAGGCTCGGATGGCCGGGCCGGTCCCGGTGTGGCCGGTCCCCGGGGAGCGGCCGGCCCGCGTGATTTCCGTGTAGGAAAAGACAGAGGGCTTGGCCCCGGCGAAGTACATCTGGCCCCAGTTGCGGCCGCTGGCGTAGGCCGTGACGGTGACGGGCGAGGCGGCCGTGCCAAGCGATTGGACGCTGCCCTGCACGTCGATATTCGTGCCATTGGTTCCGGAAGACACCCCATCAAGCAGGACGAGGGTGCCGGGATTCAGCGTCAGCGTGATGCCGGCGGGGATCGTGAGATCGCCTGTGATATGGTACACGCCGCTCCATGTCTGCGCTTGCTTGAGGGTCCCGGAGGCGGCGTGAACCGGCTGGTTCGTCCAGTCCACCAGCGTCACGGTTTTCTCCAGGCCGTTGACGCGCGCCGTCAGGGCGAAATCGCCCTTGCCCGTGAAGGTCACCAGGGCACTGCCGAGGCCGTTGTACAGGGACAGCACGTCGGGGGAAAGCTTGACGGCCGAATTCCCGGACACCGAAAGAACGGCGTTGGCATCCCAAACATCCCGATTCACCACGTCGTTGGGTCCGGCGAGGGCCACACGCACCAAGATCGGAACGCCGGGCAAATAGCTATCCCGGACGATCATGCCAAGGTGAGGGGCGTTGGCGTCGTTTACTTGCGCGTTCGTAGTGACGCCGTCAGGCGTTTCTTCAGATGCCCTTACGGGCACACTACAAACAAGCCCCGAGAGCAGGGCGATCAGCGAAAAGACTCGCGGAAGGTGATGACAGCGATATGCACTTGCGACTCCGTCCTCCGAAATAGCAATGTCGGGTGCCGTGTCCGCGCCAGTGTGGACATGAAGTCCGCGCTCTGCAACGTCATTCTCGTTTGCCAAGCACACTTCCATGTTAGCAATCAGGGGCCGCCAAGTCAATCGACGGGAGGCATCCCGCTTCGGGCGTCATGCCATCCAGGGCCTGGGGCGGCTCTTCTGTGTGATCTCGGCGAGGAGGTCGCGGGCGAGGATGGCGTCTTCGCGGATGTGAAAATCGAACATCCCCACGTTGAGGAAATCGGCCCCGTGCTCGAAGGCGAAGCGAAAGCCCTCGCGCGGATGGATGGCCCCGGCGGCCAGGACCTTGAAGGCGATCCAGGGCTTCTTCACGGTGGCCATAAACGCGGCCGTCTCTTGGGCATTGATGCACCACATGTTGTCGTGCGGCGGCAGACCCCGGGCGGGCCGCTCGGCCTTGGGCGTGGCGGACCAGTAGTTGTCGCTGTGGAAGGTCTTCATGTAGAAATCGAGGTCCACGCCGGCTTTCTCCAACGTCATGGGGACTTCGAGATTGTGGCAGGCGGTGCCCGCGATCAGGCCGTTCTTCTTGACGAACTCGAAGACCTTGGCCATCAGGTCGAGGCGATTGAGGCGGACCCAATTCTCGGCGATGCCGCCGTGGATGAAGGCCCCGACGGCGCCGTTGTCGATGGCCTTTTGGATCGAGCCGGTCAGATCGTCGCTCTTCGGGTAGGTCTGGGCGATCCACTGGATTTGACCCCCGAACTCGTCGCGGTAGCGCTTCAGGACGCGCAGGGTCGGGTCCTCGCCGTAGGCATAGGGACTGTTGACAGGCCCAATCATCGTGTTGACGCCGCACTCCTCGCACAGTTGCCAGGTCTGGATGATCTTGGGGTCCGTGAAGTAGGCCCGCATCAGGGCGGCCATGTAGTGCAGGTCGCGGCCGTGGGCGCTGCCGATGACGAGATTGCCGCCGCAGATCAGACGGCTGATCTTGACTTTGCCGATTTTGCCGAGGGGCAACTGCACGTTTGCCATTTTACGCTCCACGAACTCACCAACCAGGGTCTTTTCGAAGCTCGGCCTTGAGTCCTTTGGGACCGACGAGGTAGATCGGGCTTTCGCCCAGGGGGACACTCAGATTCTTTGTCCGCACGGGATCGTACGACACGGCCTTCAAGATGGTCTCAGCCCACCGCACATCGCAGAAAGCCATGTTCAGACCGAGGACCTTGGCGTCCGGATTGGCCGCGTGGATTGCTTGGCCCGCCGCTGCCAGCAGAGCCGCGTACTGCAAGGGCGTGCCTTTCCAGAAACCGCCGTTGGGCTCGTTCCAGATTTGCCAGAAGTCGATCTTACCTTTGTACCGCTTTGCCGCCGCTTGGGCGAAGGCGCAGTAGGCCTTGATCCCTTCCGGGGTCAAAGGATCGTGAAAGGAAGGGGCGTAAGCCAGGTCGCCGAACAGGATCAGCCCGTGGCTCCGGCACGCCTCTACCAGATCGTCAGTAGGCTTTCCAGATCGTAGACCCCCGGCTCCCGCTCGATTTGCCGCCAGTTGAAGTCCTGGCGGCCCCATTTGATCCCGGCCTCCTGCATCAAACGCAGCCGGGCCTCCAGGTCCGCCGCGCCCGGCCGCAACGCCGTGTTGATCCCGAAAGGCGAGGTGGGACGCAGATCGTTGGCAAAACGATGGGGCGGCAGATCGATGCGGAAGCTCCCCGCCGCGGTCGGCGCGGGAGTCTGGGCCCAGACGCAGACCGGTGCGGAAACCGTCAAGATTATCGCGAGGAGTGTTGCATTTTTGAGCATATCTTTCAGATTGCCTTGTCGAGGTTGTGACGTCAGTCCCAATCGCGAGTCTGAGATTGCTTCGCTTCGCTCGCAATGACATACCGGCACGCTGCATGTCATTGCGAGGAGCGCAGCAAGCCTGCCCCTGCGCAGGCAGGGGAAGCAATCTCAATCGCCCGTTTGCTGCTGTGCCTTCTCAATGAATCTGCACCAACTCGATGCCGTTGCCGGTTCCCAGGTTGCGGGAGTATTTCCGGTCCTTGGCGTTGTTCCAGTGCTCGTGGACGCCCAGGCTTTCCAGGGTTGTCCCCTTGCCGTCCGGGTCGTAGGCCGTGCCGGACGGGGCTTTGTTCGCCAGAGCGGCCTCGTGCAGGTAGTTGTCGGGATTGCCCATCTACGTCCACCATGACAGGGTTGACCGCCTGCTCGCTGCGCAGGAAGTCCAGACCCACGGAATCGATGGCCACCAGGTCCTGCGAGGCCAGGATGCTGGAGAACCACTGGTTGCCGAAGGAGACATAGCGGATGACGCCGGCGGTTTGGTTCTTGGCGGGGTAGAGCCCGTCAATCATGAAGAGCAGCGTCTTGCCGCCGGTCTGCTGGTGGCCGTTCAGATCGACCAGGCAGTTGTACGAGCCCTTCGGGTTATTGCGGCTGCTGGTGTTGTGCAGGGGGCTGGGCGTCCATTCGCCTTTGTCGAAGTAGGTCGAGCCGAAGTGGTTCTTGGCACACAGGGTGACGCCGCAGAGTGTGTGGCCGCGGAGTAGGGCGAGGTTGATGAGATACTTGGCTTGGGTGAGGCAGGTGGGGAAGTAAGAGGTGCCGGCCTTGGTCTTGAGCGGGTTGGCCGTATCCGGCACGGCGGCGACCCGGCCATCCTTGGCGTTCTTGGGGGATACGACAAAGGCCACCGCCTGGAAATCGGGGTCGGCATTGCCGTGGATCTTCTTGTAGATGGGGTCGCCGATGTACCGCGAGGCATCGTAGATCGTGATCGCCGAGCCGGGGACGCCCGCGACCTTGATAAGCTGCTGCACGACCGCGTACACGACCTGCGGACTGGGCATGCCGGCATCCGGTTTCCAGTCGCCCGGACGGTCCTGGTTCATGTTGATCTTGATGGCGATCTTCTCCGGCTTCTGGTATCCCGCGTCGCCGAAGCCGTGGGTCTTGTTGAAGTAGTGGAACAAGGCGTCCCAGGCTTGGAGATCGCCGGACTTGCCCGTCAGGCCTTTGAGGGCCGAGGACACCATCGCATCCACGGTCTTTTGATCGGTGTTCTTGTCGTCCCACCAGTTGCCGGTCGAGCCGTCCCACTTGGCGGCGTTGGCATCGTGGACCCAAACGACCCGGCCGGGATTGATCCCTTTGGCCACGCCGATGGGGCTGTTGGCCGGCTCGCTGGGGGAGAAGGCCGCTGCGGCCGGGTTGTTCTCGGTGGCGCTGATCGCGCCCCAGAGGATCGCGACAGCGACAACTGCGAAAAGCGCGGCCAGCACGTACCGCGACCGATCCAGCAGATACCTGGCCCTGCGGCAGGCGACGGCTGAGCCGACCAGGCCCATGATCCATATGACGAAGGCGCTCGCCAGAGGCGCCGCCACCCGCTGGCAGGGATACGTGGCCCGGCTGGGCTTGGGAATCACCCGGATCAGGAACCAAACCAGCGCGAACAGGCCCGTGATGGCTGGTAGGATGGGCTTTAGCCCATGCTGCTTGCGTTTATCTGCGTCCGGATGATCCGCATGGGCCGAAGCCCATCCTACACGGAATTGTTTACCGGTCTTGGGGCAGGTTTTGAGAATGACCCTCTTCATCGTATCCCCTTTCAGAATGGACGTGCGCCGGCCGCTCCGGGCCGATTTGTCCTGATACTATATCGACGCTCACAACGACTGTCAAATTGCAGGGAACGGTCGATGCAGGTATCATAGGAAGAACCAGATTTGCGAGGAGAACCGACCATGGTCATGAATCGCCGCAGCTTTCCTAAACGAGCGTCCCAAGTCGCCCTCAGCGCAGGTTTGATGTCGCCCCTGGGCACCGCCTGCTTGGGCTCGTCGCGTGACGCGGCTGTGCCGATTGTGGATACGCATCAGCACCTGTGGGATTTGAGCAAGTTCAAGCTCCGGTGGCTCAGCCCGCCCCTGGATCGGAGCTTCACCACGAAGGATTACCTCGAAGCGACCCAGGGCCTCAACGTGGTGAAGGCGGTCTACATGGAAGTGGCCGTCCCGCCGGAGCAGCGGCTCGAGGAGGCCCAGTACGTGATTGACCTATGCCAGCAGCCGGGCAGCGTGACCTGCGGCGCCGTGATTGCCGCCTCGCCGGCGGAAGAGGGCTTTTGAACAGTACATCACCCGGTTCAAGCGTAGCCCCTACGTCAAGGGCGTCCGGGGCGGCTTCTCTTCCGCCCAGCAGATGACCGATAAGCAGGTGATCCGGAATTTGCACCTGCTGGGCGACCTGGGAATGCGGTTCGACCTGAACGTGTCGCCGCCATCCCTGGCGGAGGCGGCACAATTGGTGAGCGAATGTCCCGACACCCGGTTTGTCCTCGACCACTGCGGCAACGCCGATCCTGTGGCGTTCTTCCCGGCCGGTCGCACGCTGCCCCGCCCGGCCCAGCACTCGGCCGAGCAGTGGAAGCAGGACATAGGCAACTGGCCGCCAAGACAACGTCATCTGCAAGATCTCGGGCATCGTGTCCCGCGTCCCGCGGGACTCCGCTGACGGCCGAGGATTTGGCCCCGATCATCAATCATTGCCTTGATGCTTTCGGACCGGATCGAGTGGTTTTCGCCGGGGATTGGCCCGTGTGTCTGCTGGGATGTCCTTACGCGGCTGGGTCACCCTTTTGAAAGACGTGGTCGCCAAACGGCCCCAAGAGGAGCAACGGAAGCTTTTTCACGATAACGCCGTCAAATTCTATGCCCTCTGCGTAGCATGGGCGGGACGCCCGCCGTACGTCACCCCTTTTCGGGGCCGGAACTGGCCCAGATCGCTTTCACGTGGTCCCTGATCCGCTCGCCGCGACACATCCGCATGAAATGGCGCTGGATGCTCAGCCCACTGTTCTCGGCCATAGCGATAGCGGGAGCGTTGTCCCGCGGAATATCGATGAATACCGGTTGGCCGGCACAGCGGCTCAACGCATAACCCAGCAGGGCGGGGCCGGCCTGGGCGGTCGCGATGCAAGGGCCGATCAGGGTCGCATTCGCGCCGCGACGGCCCGTGACGTATCCTTCCAGTTGACCATCCCGGTCCCCAATGCGCGTGAGTTCGGGCGCTTCCTCGAACAGTTGGGCGAGCATCCTTTTGCGCGGGGTACCGGTCAGCCGAGAATCGAACGCAGCGACGGCTTTCAATTGCGGATTGATGATTGCGGATTGCGGATTAGGGTCGTGGGTGGAATCCGCAATCCGCAATCCGCAATCGGAAATCGTCGCGATGCCCATGTAGCGGGTCAGGGGGTATTCCGGGGCGAAGCCGAGCTTCTCGTAGACCGGCTGGCCGGCGGCCGTGGCGTCAAGGCGGACGGTCTTCACTCCTTGCTTGTCGAGGAAATCGAGGGCGTGCTTCAGGAGGGTTGTGGCGACGCCTTTACGGCGGGACTCGACATCCACCAGGACCATCGCGATCCACGCCACGGGTCCGAAAACAAAGGCGGCGGTCGTCGCCACCGCGACCCGATCCAATTCACCGACAAGACACCCATCCGGCTGCAGGGCCAGGAAACGCCGCCAATCCGACTCGATCTGGTTCCAGCCGGCCTGCCGGGCCAATCTCAGCCCGAGCGGGATGTCGGCCACGGTCATGGGTCGAATAGAGATCATGGACGCCGAGCTTAGCAGATTCGGGGGTTACAGAAAAGCCGCCGGGCGGGCTTCGACTCACGAAACTCGTCGCCGACACGCGAGAGATCGTGAGCGAAGCCCGCCCGGCAGGCTGCCATTGTGACGGATTGTGGAAGAATCTTATTTCGGTGTGTTCGTATCGCTCGGACGATTACCGAGCCCCGCTGGCTGGATCGGCGGCCCATCCGGGCCGTGGCGGCCATTCGGGTCCATAGGACCACGCGGCGGCCGATTCCCGCGAAAGCCTTCGAAATCCATCGGCGAACGCGGCGGTCTATCCATGCGGTGACCGTTGGGGTCCATCATCATCATCCGTCCAGGGCCTCGCTCGCCGCGCGGCGGTCCTTTGTGGTCGCCACGCTGACCTCGGGACGCGCGCCAGCGTTCAAACTGCTCTTGTCGTGCCTGCATGGCCTGATCCCACTTGCTATACTGCTCAGGGGTGAAGACTTTCTTGAGGCTGAGGGCATATTTCTCACGTGCGGCCTGCTCCGCCTGGAACAAGGTCTGGCGTATCTTCCTGAGGTCTGTGACTTGCTTCGTGAGGATATCTCTTATCTGCTGTTCCTGCTTATCGGACAGGCCGTAATCCGCTTTCCAGTGAGCGGCAATATCGTTCGGTTCCTGTCCGGGAGGTCCAAAAGGCATTACCCGTACCACGGGGACGATCCGGTTCTTGAGCGCCAGAACCGTGCCGCCGGTGCCGATGCCGATGCCGGAGCCGAGAATCACCACGGCTACCATGCCCTGCATGAGCAGTTGGCGGCGGCTCAGGGGCAGCCGCCGGGGGTGCAAAGGATGTTCCGGCTTCGGGTCGCCTACCATAACCGGATCTCCGGCAACGGTGCCACCAGTTCCATGATAGGACTGGTCACGTAGCTCCAGAACTGGACGGCCAGCGCCAGAGTTACGGAGGCCGCCAGGGCGGACAGGCCGCCAAACAGACCCAGCGGAATCAGGGTGACCGAGGCGGGACTTTCGGACTGGAGGCGCAGCCGCACGGCCTCCGCCACGCCGAACACGGGCGTCGGTTCCTCACGGGCTTTGCGAGCTAATTTAACCAGACCCTCTAAAGCGTCCATCCGAGTTTCTCCAAGAGATGCTCTCTTTCGGCAATTTCCTTCATTTTTCGACGAGCACGCAAGGCCTGCGTTTTGACCTTGGCCCGGGTCCAGCCGACCCGCTCCGCGATTTCCTGCGTGCTGCACTCTTCGAAATACATCAGTGTCAAGACCAGCCGGTCGTCCGGCGGCAGGCGGGACAGCAACGAGTGCAGGACCGCCGCGGCCTCGGCCGGATCGATCCGATCCTCTTCGACTGCCTGGATTTCCTCCAGCACGTCGAGCTCGGGCAAGGAGGTTTCTTGCGGCTCCTTGGCCTTTTCCCGCCAGTACCGATAACCAGTCCGGGTGGCGATTTTACGCAGCCAGTGGAGCAAGGGGGCGTCGCCGCGATAGGTCTTCAAGCTGAAATAGGCCTCGACGAACACCTGTTGCACCAGTTCCTCACATTGCACCGCATCGCGCGTGAAACGCCACAGCAGGCCGGTGATCGGTTTTTCATACCGCCGGACCAAGCGTCCATAAGCCTCATCGTCGCCCCTGACCGAGGCTGCCACATCCGACCAATCTGTGTTTTCCACAGATTCATTGTACTGCACGGTCATAGGTAATACAATCGGCCCTTCGGCCGGGCAACATTGGCACCATGCATTGGTCATCTGGCTGCTCATTTCTTATTCATCTTATTAGTGGCGTCCTATGGGCGTCGGTGACAGCAAATTGGGTTCCCAAATTTGAAATCGCATTTTTGGGGTCCCAGCGTGGTTGGGAGTATTGAAACCGCAGAAAAAACAGGTGGGCCGACCGGGGAAAGGAGACCCCAAAGAAGGGTCTGCCGGCCACTGTTATCCCCCACCCCATCCCAAGCGTAATATAACCTGATCTCCCTTATTCGCGGACCTTCATCGGCGGAGGTCTCATAAGGCCTCTGCGTCTACTACTGAAGTGACCCAATGGAAGCCTCGAACTTGGGGCCTGGCCGGCGATTTTCCTGTAACCGCCCCTGCCTCTGTGCCA
The DNA here is from genome assembly GCA_963750205.1 of uncultured Planctomycetota bacterium. Lineage (GTDB taxonomy): Bacteria > Planctomycetota > Phycisphaerae > Sedimentisphaerales > Anaerobacaceae > PLanc-01. The sequence goes on along the minus strand of CAVVRJ010000078.1, from coordinate 2,657 downwards.
CTTACAGGTTGAAATGCGACGATGGGACGTGGGTGCCCAAATCCGATGAATCGGATTTGGGAGCCCGGCCGAACCTGAAGGAGCAGGTCGGGGTCCCAGTAGTACCGCCGAGGAGATTTGAGGATCAAGAGGGATCCCGAACGCTATGTTTCGCGTTTGGGAGCCCGACAGGAGTGGTAGTCATGAGTTCCGAAGAGATGAGAGCCGAGCTGGAGATATTCGTCAATGCAGGGTTACGGGAAGGGTGGCGCGGGTGGCCGTTGAAGAGCCAGGAGGGAGGACGCAAGACAGAGGACAGAAGACGGCGCCGCCGTCCGTTCTCCGTCCTTCGTTCTCGAGTCTGGCCGGCTTTCGCCCTATCCGCGTGACGGAGGCCCAAAGGGATGTTCGGGCACGGCCCGATGTGTGTGTCCAACAAGGTAAGGTTCAGTAAGGGTGAAAAGGAGAACAAAGATGCAAAGAAGAATGGTCAAAATCGGTGTGGCGGCCTGTGTTCTGGCCCTGACGGTGGGTGGATTGTCGATTGCCCAGCAAGGCGGCGGCGGCGGTCGCAGGGGCGGCGGAAATTTCGATCCGGCCCAGATGCGGGAGAGGATGGCCGACGGGCTCAAGCAGCAGCTCGGTGTGGATGACGAGGCCTGGAAGGTGATGGAGCCTCGGGTCATGAAGGTCTGGGACCTCAATCAGCAGGCCAATGCCGGCCGGCGCGGGGGCTTTGGCATGATGGGCGGTCGCCGGGGCGGCCAAGGCGGTCAGGGTGGCGATCAGGGCGGGCAGCAGGGGCAGGGGCAGAGGCGTGGCGGTCCGGGAGCCGACACGGCCCTTAGGCAAGGCCATGGCGAACCTGCAGACGGTACTCGGCAATCAGTCCGCTTCGCCGGATGACATCAAAAAGGCGCTGACGACGGTCCGCGAGGCGAGGATGAAGGCTCAGCAAGACTTGGCGGCGGCCCAGGATGATCTCAAGAAGATCCTGACTGTACGCCAGGAAGCCGTGTTGGTTACGATGGGTCTGATGAACTAATCGGACGTTGGAAGTGTGAAGTGGGAAGTGCTCTAGGAAGCCCCAGCGCTTTCCACTTCAAACTTGAATCTTCAAACTGGAAACGAGTTCCGTCGCCCGCGGCGCGCGGGTGTGGATTGAAAACAATGAACGTTCTTGTCAACAGAATGGTCGATCAGGGTCTGATTGACGAATCCGTGGCTCGGGGAATCAGCGGCTTGCTCGCCGAGGGCGAGCCGCCTTCCCGGGCTTTTGCTACCTGCGGCGTCGGCGACGATGCTTTGTTGCAGTTCCTGGCCCGTGAGCTGGGGCTGACGTTCGTCGACATCGAGAAGCAGGAATTCCCCAAGGAATTCCTCGCCCAGTTCCCCGCCCGCATCCTTCTCGATAAACACATCTTGCCGGTCCAAGGGGAAGACGGCGAATTGCTCGCCGTGACGAGCAATCCCTTCGACACGTCCGCGCATCGACGAGCTGCGGCTGGCCACCGGCCGGGATTTTCAGGTCGGTCTGGCCCCGCAGGCGGCGATCGACCGCTGCATCAAGCGGCATCTGGGCGTCGGGGCCGACACGGTCCAATCGATGATCTCCGAGGCCAACGAAAACGGCTTCAAGGTTATCGACACGGACGCGGATGATGACATGGACTTGACGCAGGCCGCCGAGGGCGCTTCCATCATCCGTTTCGTCAATCAGATCCTGACGGAGGCCATCGAATCGCGGGCGACCGACGTGCACATCGAGCCGTTCGAGGATACCCTGCGCGTCCGCTATCGTGTCGATGGCGTCCTGCAGCAAGCGTCGATCGCCGCCGAGGTCAAGCAGTTCCAGGCGGCCATCATCTCGCGTCTCAAAATCCTGGCCAAGCTCGACATCGCGGAAAAGCGTATCCCGCAGGACGGCCGCATCAAGATCGTCATTTCCGGCCGCGAGATCGACGTCCGCGTCTCGGTGATCCCGATGATCCACGGCGAAGCCATCGTGCTGCGTTTGTTGGATCGCATGTCGGTGCTGCTGGGGCTGGAGAAGCTGGGGATGTCCGAGCGGGACCTGGGGATCATGAAGATGATTTGCACCCGGCCGCACGGCATCATCCTGGTGACGGGCCCGACCGGTAGCGGCAAGACCACCTCCCTATACGCCGCCCTGTCGCAGATCAACGACCTCCAGCGCAATATCATCACGGTCGAAGACCCGGTCGAGTACCAACTGCACGGCATCAATCAGATTCAGGTCAACACCAAGGCGGGCCTGACCTTTGCCAGCGGCCTGCGGGCGATTCTGCGGCACGACCCCAACGTCGTCCTCATCGGCGAAATCCGCGACCACGAGACGGCGGAAATCGCCATTCAGGCCTCCCTGACCGGGCACCTGGTCTTCTCGACCCTGCACACGAACGATGCCCCCAGCGCGTTGACCCGTCTGGTGGATATGGGGATCGAGCCGTATCTGGTGGCCTCGTCGCTGGAAGCCATCATGGCCCAGCGCCTGGTGCGCGTGGTCTGCCCCGAATGCAGGGAACCCCTGACGGAGAGCGAGGAGATGCCCCTGCGGCGGCGCTTCGGGGACCAACTGCCGGCCGTGCTGTACAAGGGCGTGGGCTGCCAGAAGTGCCAGGGGACGGGCTATCACGGCCGGCTCGGCATCTTCGAAA
>CAVVRJ010000077.1:0-14513 GCA_963750205.1 uncultured Planctomycetota bacterium | reverse complement strand
CGTCACGCGTCCAGGGGAACTTGAACGGTGGCCACAGAGGATCCCTCAATATAGCGACGGAAAAGCTGCTCGTAAACCTGAAACGCGTGCTCCACGTCCTCCGGAGTGACAAGCCGATGCCGCTCCGCGCGGCCAGCATTTCGTTGACGCGGGACTGAAGCTCGCGCGAGCAGTGCTGCAGTTGGAAAGACAACCGTTCCTGATCGTCCGCCGTGGAGGTATCGCAGAAGGACAGACCCAGGAAGGTCGCCAAAACGGTGTCAAAAGAGCCTGCTGTATTTTGCTGTGGCAGGCAGTTGCGGGAGAAACGGTCAATGGAGGGGATGAGCTTCTCCGGTTCCCCAGGGAAAGGCCCGTCTCCAGCAATCAGACGAATCGACCGAATCACACTTTCCACCATCGCCTCTCTTGCCGCCGCCTGTTCTGGCGTGAAGCGCTGCGCGAGGCCCTCGTTCAACGTACGGCGAATGTCGTTCAGGCCCATTGAGCCTATGGGCGGTGCGGCATCCAATTGCGACAGGTATTGTCGCACGCTCGGGGGCGAATCGGACGAATCGGGCCTCCCAGGGCTTTTCGCCAATCGAGACGCTTGGAGCTTGGCCATCTGTGGGTCCGCATCGCGCTCTTCGAGGAGACCTTCCTGTCGCATCTGGGCCAGAAGCAGCTCTCCATACATGAACCAGCCGTTATTCGTGATGTCGGCCATCAAGCGATCCAGAACCGTGCGGGCTTCCGGCCCGACATGGCGGACCACGCCTGCGACGAGAGGACGCAACTGTTCTTCCATGCGCTCAGGAAACTTCTTCTGAATCTGGCCGGACATGCTCCCCAAATCGAACAGGCATTGGTACTTCGGCACAGCTTCGTCCTCGCAAAGTCGCGTGACCACCGCTTCGGCGGACCGCCAGACACAGTCACTGTCGACCGTTAGCAGGGCGGCTTTGAAACGCAGCCGGTCCATGCCCCGGGTCACTTCCGCAGGCACGTCGTTGTGATCGAGATACGAGTTCAGCTTGCCATAAAGGTCCCGGGCGGAGGGGCGGGATTCCGACGATGCACGCCGCTTCCGCGAGGCGCAGTCAAAGGACCAGTAGGCGTGATACGGTTCGGGTACGAGGCTCCATCGTCCCAGGGTTTGCTCGTGAAACGCCTCGCGCGAATCACTTGGCCCCGCTGCGCGAACGCGCCGAATCGTCACGCTGGCAACCGGGTGTCCCTGCGAGGCCTTCCGGCGCCCGACACGGTGGACCCGTCGGCCCGCGTCACCTTTGAGTATTCCCTCCCGAAGGGCAGCGCATTGAGAAGCTGGGTGGCGGACAGAGGTGGACCCGCCTGACGGGGTAGGAGTTCAAACCTGTATTCGGTCCGGCCGCGGCTCCTTTCAAAGAACGCACTAACTTCCAACGGAACATCAGTCGCGTCATGGGAACATCGGATCTGGCTTAGCGCGCCCAGGGCAGACCGCAAGAGTGACTCCGCCGACCTCTGCGCACGCAGCAGCGGGTCCTTTCCACCCGCGCCCAGATGATACGTCCCCGACTGGGACATGCCGTGAGTCCAATAATGGACCACGTCACCGTCGAAAATCAGGTCACAGCAGCGGAGAAAGGATGCTGCCTCCCGGAACACGGCCGGTTCGACCCAATAGATGGCGATGCGCTCGCGGCCTTCCTGCGCAGCCATCAACCCATCCACGCGACCCTGACCGATCGGCATCTGAAACTCGCACCGAAACTCGAACACCCGCCGGGTGTCGTCGTTGTTCTCGCCGCGTGCACGGTCGTACCGGAAGCGGCGGGCGGAGGAAGGGCATCGACGAAACCGTTCTCGCGCGTGCACGGTCGTACCGGTCGCCAAGAAGAGAAGCAGGATAGTGACCCTGGCGGCCGCCGTCAGCGTGGGCGACGCCCGCGAACGCATTGGGCGGACCGTCACGAACGCCGAGGCGCAGCAGAATGTGTCCGCAGCATAGGTCACTATCCTCTCCCCGGGCAAAGAGGCCCGGATGTTACCTGCGTGCCTCCAAGATGCTAACCTATGTAGGCGTCGGCGCTGGCTTCACCGTGCCCGGTGCTGTCGGAGCCTTCCCCGACGCTCGCCGCCGCATCACCCTCGCAGTAGGCGCTGATACTGTCGAGCGCCTCGGTGGGCCACCACCACCCCACCCCATAAACACCCGGGTCATGATGAGGTCCATCCTCATACCCGCCCACCGCGCTCTGGGCTTGAGACGCTCGCACTGGTGGAAGCGCCGCCCCACGGCGTGTCGCCGTGGGACGCGCCGCCGCCCCAGGGGCTGGACGACCCGTCATTGTCAAATATCTGGGCGTAGGCGGTGGCGGAACAAGAGAATGAAATCCCGTACTCTCCGGGTTCTGTGGCGTAAACTGTCAGCGATCCCCAGCCACAGCCATACGAAAAAGGAGTGCTCCCGGACGCGTCTGCCCCCGCGGAGGCAAAGGACCCATAGCCCCACCCGCCCCCGTTGCCGATACCCCAGCCTGCACCATCCGGAACCGTATAAGTGTCAGCCAGCGTGGTCGACGAAGCAACGAAAGCCAGGGCCACGCAGAAACAAAGATACCAAGCGTACGATCTCATAGCGGTATTCCTACCTTTCTGATGAACTCAGGTCGAACATCCATTCTCCCCCTGGCACGAACGTTCCTCAAATCATAAGCATCACCTCCTTGTTTTCGCCACGAAGACGTCAGGCAATTCTTGGATCGATCCTATACTGAAAGCGCGCGTACTTTCCTTGGTTCTTGTCGGAAAACCCGGAACAAAAATCAAATCCGAGGCCCTCTGCCGCGGTCTATGTCACCAACAACTCGATGGGCCTGAAAGCGGACTGCTTTCTCATGTCAATAGTCCTGGAAGGTCCTCATCCAAGCGGGCCATCGTTCGGGCTTTGCCCCGCCCGCCTTCGTCCACGGACCCGACCGCTTGAACTCGCCGTACCAGTAGAGCGTCCACAGCTCCTTGAGCCCAACCTTGCGGACGGACCAGTCGAGGAAGAGGGTATTCGTAAAGTCCCCGTGGCGGTTGGTGGCAAAGTTGGCCATGGTTGAGGCCATGCATCCCCCGTCGGGCCCCACCGGAGAGCCGCCGTCCACGGTGGGCGCAGACCCCGGACTGACCGCATCCAGCAGGACGGGGATGTCCATTCGCGCGTGGAGGGACAGGACATCCAGGTCGATCCCACATCGGGCCATGGTAAGATTGGTCTGATGAAAACCTTTGAATAACCACAGGTTGAGCCCGTAGCTGCCGCGAAACGGTGGGGCGGGGGTAGTAATCTCCCAAGCCGTAAACGCCGATCCGGCCGGGCCTGAGACCGCGTAGACGGGAAACGAGGTGGCGAAACCCATTACCTTGCCGCCGCCCAGATATTGGAAGGCACCGAACTTCACAATATTGGGGGAGAGCTGTGTGGCCAGGGGACAGCAAGCGATGTCCTGCGTACGAAAATGGTAGAATGAGTCCTGCGCGGCGTTGGGATCCTTGCCGCTAAGAAAAGCGCCGCGCAGGAGCCATACGCCGTCGAAGCCAGTCATCATAGTGCTCGGAAATCGGCCCTGGTGGTCCTCCGTGTACGTTGCCAGAACCATACCCCATTGTCGCAGGTGGCCTTGACAAATCATCGCCTTCGCCTGCTTTCTGACCCGGGACAGAACCGGGAACAAGAGGGCCATGAGCAGCGCGATGATAGCGATCACCACGAGCAGTTCAATCAGCGTGAAGCCCTCGGAGCCCGTGCCAAGCCTCCACGACCGATTCGCGCCATGCCGATTTGGTCTTAGCGTTCCTCATGGGTCTCCCCCTGTGACCTATCGCCGCTGCTCTCGCCCGATCGAAGAGTGGTATTTCCCGGGGTCTGCGCCGTTTCCAAGAGGGCCGCCAGCAGGAAACTGAGGTATTCCGTCTGCCAAACCGCGACCCCCAGGCGACTTTCCTGTGCCCGCGCGTCGGCTTGCGTCTTCAAACGCTGCTTCTGGCCGGCGATTTCCTTGGCGACCGCCTCCCGATAGTAGTCGGGAAAGCTGCCGAGCAGAGACCAAAGCTGCCCGCGCAACCGGTCCAGGCTCCGCTGTGTCAACAGGTAGTCGGGATGCGTTTTGCCCAGGGGCGCATCCGGCATGTCAGGGGGCCCGGGCACACCAATCTCCCGACTGGGTCCCTCTTCTCTGCCACTGAGGCCCGTGGCGGTCCCAGCGTTCTTCCCGGCGGGGTCTTTGCTGACGCCTCCGAGTTGCCGCCAGAGATCGACGCGCGCATAGCGCAGCTTGGTCCAAGCCTCTTTCAGTTGGGCGATCTGCTCTTGGGAAAAGGCGTGCCGGAGAGTCGGCAACAGCGGGGCCTCAATATCCCGATAGCACCCTGCGAGATAGTCGGCCTTGGCGGCCTGCACCACGTTGGGATCAAGGAAGGGGAATTGAGCCACCAGCGCCGTAGCGGCCTCGTTCATCAAGCTCTGCCACTGGTCCCGCAGCTTCTGCTTTTCCGCGGCACCGGCAAGCTCACCCTTCATCAAGCTCTCGACATACCAGCGGATCTCGGCACAGTGTACCTCAAACAGAGAGCGCTCCGGGCCCTTCTTGAGGGCCTCCCAATAGGGCGGGAACCCTTGGCGTACGATTTGCAGGCGCTCCCCATATTGGGGAGCGTCCTGGTGCGATAGAATCAACCCGCGAATGGTGTCAACATACTCGGCCTGCCAAGCCTGCGGCCAAGGCGGAGGTAGTTTGGCCATGCACTCGCGAATGGCTGCGAGCGTCTGCTCCGTCGGGTCAGGCTCCGCCGCGCCTGCCGCAAGGGCAGCGCCCGCCAACGCCGCGAGGACCAGAAAGACGGCCAATTCCGCGAACGCGACGCCTCCGCGGGCGCGACGCGGCAAACTCACCGGGCCCGCCTTGCGCCCTCGCAACGCTTCCAACCCCTTCCGCTTTGTATCTCCAGGGACCGCACCAATCCCACTCCACGATTCTTCTGCTTGTCCTGTTACGGCGATTCTCGAACGCCCAACGTCGATAGAACTTCCGCGTGAATCGTGAGATTTTGGTGTCTCTATCCGTAGTTGCATCGTCAAGACGGCGACTCCGCACCTTGGCCCCGGCAGAAATGTAAAGCGCCGCAAATCTCAGAGGCCAGTATGACACTTGGCCCGAATCTGTCAAGAAAAAAATGGCCAGTTTTTCAGCGGGGGGGGGGGCATCTGAATCACGCAAACCATTGTCGAATAATAGGTTAGGCGTAGCACGAATTTTGCATATTTCGTCAGATTCCTTCGGCCGCGTGGCCAGAAGCCGAGACGGAAGAACGCCACCGTGGTCACAGACAATCCCGCGTGAGCAATTGGGGTCATTCTGGTCTGAAGTCCCCTCCGCTGCGAACCATTCTTGCGTGGCAGCAGTATTAGGCCGAGTCGGCCCCTGTGGGATAGCAAAGCTTTACAACGAGCGATTTCGAGTTATACTCTCGCAGACATGACGCAAAACAATACGGATTCAGTAGGATTTATAGAGACGCGGACGACTCGGGTGGTGGAGTCGGATCAGCCGCTGCTGCTGGAATGCAGCAAACAGCTCGGCCCAATCGACGTCGCCTATGAGACCTACGGACAACTGAACGAGGCCGGGGACAACGCGATCCTGATCTGCCACGCCCTGAGCGGCAACGCTCACGCCGCCGGGTATAATCATCCCCAAGACACGAAGCCGGGCTGGTGGGAGGGCATGATCGGGCCGGGTAAAGGCATCGATACGAACAAATACTTCGTGATCTGCTCCAATTTCCTGGGCGGCTGCTCGGGCACGACGGGGCCGTGCTCCGTGAATCCGGAGACCGGCCGGCCCTACGGCCTCGATTTCCCCATCATCACCGTCGCCGACATGGTCCGAGTCCAGAAACTGCTGCTTGACAAGCTCGGGGTCAAGCACCTGTTGGCCGTGATCGGCGGCTCGATCGGCGGCATGCAAGTCCTGCAATGGTCGACTACGAGTCGATCGAAGGATTGATCGAGCCCGGCAGTCGCGTCCTCGACGTCGGCTGCGGCGACGGCGACCTGCTGGCTAAGTTGACGGCCGGGCGGAAGATCGAGGGTAAGGGCATCGAGGTGAACCAGAATCTCGTGCTGGGCTGCGTCGGCCGCGGCATCGCGATCATCCAGCGCGACATCGAGCGCGGCCTGAGCGGCTACATCGACAAGAGCTTCGACTACGTGATCCTGTCGCAAACCGTGCAGACGATCCAGGACCCGGAGCGGGTCTTCCACGAGCTCTTGCGGGTGGGCCGCAAGGTGATCGTCAGCTTCCCGAACTTCGGCCACTGGCGCTGCCGGCTGCAACTGCTCCTGACCGGCCGTGCCCCCGTGACGCGTCAGCTCCCCTTCCGCTGGCACAACTCTCCGAACATCCATTGCCTCTCGCTGCGCGATTTCGAAGAATTCTGCACCAAGCTCGGCGTCACGATCGAAAGAAGAATCCCCTTAGTCAAAACCAGCCCCAGCCCCGTCCGCTTCGGTCCCAATCTCTTTGCGGAGCAGGCGATCTACGTGACGAGCAAGGCCGCGCAGGACACTTGAAGACGAACGACCGCCGAGTCCGATAGCTGTCCGCGCGTGGCCTCCACCTGCATGGATCTTGTCCGTGAACCGAGCCTCCTCCAATTCCTTCCGCCAATCGCTCACAAAGCCTACTGGCCCAGGTCGATGGGTCTTGCCAGCGGAATATTGCTGCAACCGCATGGGAAAAAACCTGCGTGCACCCAAGTCATTGGACATCCCGGCCGGATCGGTTCAACGCGTAGTAGAAACGGCTGGAACAACTACCGGGCAACTTCTATTTCTTCCGACTGGTCCGATAGAGGTATCTTTTTCAACGAAAGGACGTATAATGGAAGCTGGCATAGAAGAAGAGAAAATCATGAAGCGTCCATTCGAAAAACTAACCGATGCAGAATTGATGCAGTGCTACGTCCAGGGCGACGAGTCCGCATTTCGTGAAATCGTAAATCGTTACAAGAACAGTCTTTACGCTTTTCTCAAGCAGTTTCTCAACCAGTCCGATCTTGTCGATGACGTGTTCCAGGAGACGTTCCTGCAGCTCTTTACCAGCCGGGAGAGCTTCGATCCGAATCGGCCGTTGCGGCCCTGGCTGTTCACTATCGCAGCCAACAAGGCCAAAGACGCTCTGCGCAAGGCCCAGCGGACGAGTGCCGTGCCCATCGGGACCATCTCCGAGTCGGAAGACATGTCCTTTGACGAGATGCTCAATGCCCTAAGTTCTGATAGCGCCGTACCTTACGATGAGGTCGAGCGGAACGAGACGGCCGCGCGGGTCAGCGAGGTCATCGCCAACATGCCGGAGAACCTCCGGGAGATCCTCGTCCTGGCTTACTACAACCGATTTTCATACAAACAAATGGCCGACATCCTCAGTATACCCATAGGCACTGTTAAGAGCAGGTTACATACGGCTGTGGCCCGTTTCGCAAAGGACTGGAAGGCAACCGTGGGGAGCAAAGAGGTCAAATGACGCCGCTGAGCGATCAACAAAAGCAACTGTTGTTCGACTACTCTATGGGTTTGGCCTCCGATCGTGAGGCGGCAGAGTCCGAGAAACTCCTCTCGAGAAGCGAAGAAGCGGCCGAGCTTTATCGGACAGTGCAACTGAATTTGGCCCCCCTCGACAGCCTGGAAACGGAGCCATGTCCTGACGAGCTAACGGAGCGGCTCTTCTCACGTTTGAAGGAGGCGCAACGACCCAGCTCCGAGTCCAAGCGTTTGGAGGAATTGTTGGCTGCCGAGCGCAGAGGCTCGCGCACGATCCGGATCCCCCTGTGGCGCAACTGGAGCGAAGTGGTTGCGGCGGCCGCGGCTATCGTTCTGTTCCTGGGCATCCTGTTCCCGAGCATTGGGTTCATGCGGTACACGTATGCCAAGGGGCGCTGCGGCACCCAATTGGCGAGCATTTACGAGGGGCTGCGCAATTACATGTCGGACCACGACGGCATTCCCCCGACCGTCGCCATGACGCCGGGCTCACCCTGGTGGAAGGTTGGGTATCCGGGTCCGGAGAACTACTCCAACACCCGGCAGCTCTGGCTCCTGATCAAGAATGGCTATGTCCAGCCGGACCGTTTCCTTTGCCCCGGCCGAATGGAGCCTCACAAAGTCAGCTACGACGGCTTCAAGATTCAGAGCCTGAACGATTTTCCCAGCCGGATCTACATGCATTTCAGTATCGGCATCGTGTGTCCGACGTCAAACAGCCGGGACTTGGCCCACCCGGGGGTACTCATGGCCGATCGCAACCCGCTGGCCGAGGCATTGCCGTCGGATCTCACGCAGTCGTGCCGGCTTCCGTTGGGCGACCAACTGATGACCGCCAACAGCAAGAACCACCGAAACCGGGGTCAAAACGCTCTGCTGTATGACGGCTCGGTGGAGTTTACAAAAACAAGGTCCACCCGCATCTCCGACGACGACATCTACACCCTGCAAGGCATGTCCCCGGACACAGAGGTCCGCGGCTGCGAGCTGCCCTCCTGCAACACGGATATCTTCCTAGTGCCGTAGAAGAAGAGTGTCAAGTTTGAAGTTGGAGGTTGGAAGCTGCTTTCCGACCTGATGCTTCATACTTGAGACTTCAGACATCTTCTCGCATTTCGTTTGAGCATTTCAATCCCAAGTCTTCTAACCGGTGAGTCGCGGAACTTTACCTCGAATTCCTCCGGTGTCAATTCGAGCACCTCCTGCAGATTCATCTCGGCGCGCTCGGGATACCGTTTGAAATGCCGGCTGGAACAGGCGGGGGCAGTTTGTTGAAACGGACACGCCAGCAGACATTCGTCGCAGCCGAAAAGCCAGGCGCCAACAGGATTGGGGTGTCGGAAGGCTGGAATGATGGAATGTTGGGTGGCGTTTCCCTCAGTATTCCAGTATTCCAATATTCCATCATTCTCTTCTGCCCCGGATCCGTACTGGGTCAAGTAGCTGATACACCGATTAGCCTCAAGGAAGCCATCCGCCCGCAAGACACCCGTGGGACAGGCCTTGAGGCACCGGTCGCAATCTGTGCACGAGCCCGCGCCGGGCCCATCAGGGCGAAGACTCATGGTGGTAACGACTTCGCCGAGCAGGATTTGGGGACCGAGTTGCGGATGGATCAGCAGATGGTTCTTGCCAATGAAGCCCAGACCCGCCCGCACGGCCAGAGCTTTCTCCGCGAGCGGCGCCGAATCGACACAGATCTTGAACCGCTGCATTTGGTCCGTCTGCGCCCGGATGAAATCGACCAGCTCGCCCAGGAGCGACTTGATGAACGGGTGGTAGTCCTCGTATTGGGCGTACTGAGCCACCTTGCCAACCGCTTCGTCATGCGTAGAGTGGGCTGTGCCCACCGCTTCTTTCGGGTCACTGGTGATGGCGGGCACAGTTCGCCCTACCGTTGGGGACGCAGGTTTGTAGTTCAGAGCGACGACGATCACAGACTTTGCATTCTCCGAGAGCTTGGCCGGATTGACTCGCTTTTCGAAGTTGCGGTGCATGTAGTCCATCCGGCCGGCGTAACCGGACCGCAGCCACGCCTCGAAGTGCTCGATGTGCTCCGGCCCGAGGGGCGAGGCATCGGTGATTCCCACGGCGTCAAAGCCCAGTGCCAGGGCCTTGTCCTTAATCTGCTGTTCCAAACTCATTGCGGTCATTATACTACGGCCGGCTGCACTTCGGAGGTTTCTATGACAGGCATTCAAGCAAACAAGGGCAAAACGCCCTCCAGGAACGGTCGTTCGATCATCCTGCTCACACTCGTTGTCTGGATGTCAACAACGGCGTGGGGCAAGACGGTCGTGACGTGGGATTTCACGAAGAGTGCCCAGGGCTGGCAGGGCAACCCCTACGTGAAGGACTTGGCCAACACGGCCGAGGGCCTCGCCTTCGAATCAACCGGAGAGGACCCGTGGATCGAGGGGCCGGCGGTGGACCTGCCCGGAGAAGGGATGATCCGCGTGAAAGTGCGGATGCGGTCGGAGGCCGACGCGAACGGCGAACTCTTCTATGGCCGGACGTTTCAAGCCAGGCGCTCGGTGCGGTTCACTGTGAGAAATGACGGCCAGTGGCATGAGTACTTGCTCGTGATCCCGGTGCCTCTCGGACGAGCAACGCGGTTTCGCCTGGACCCCGCGACCGGCGCAGGGCACATCGTCGTCGGTTCCATCGAGGTGGAGACTCTGGCGATCATCCGGCCGCCAGCGTTCGAGCAGCCGCAAAGGCCGGTTAAGGGGTCGGCCGAGCCGCTGTCCGTAAGCTCCGGCGACCTGACGCTGGAGCACTACCAAGGTGGCTGGGGCGACTTTGTGGTCAAGGTCGCCGGCGCCGAGATGGCCGCGGGGTATCAAGGGGAACTGATCGGCTGGATGCTCAACGACCAGCCGCAATGGCTTTCTCTGCAGAAAGGCAGATTTCACTTGTGAGCGGGGACCTTCCGGAGAGATCGAATGTCGGGCCGTTTTGACGGACGGGGCCGGCGGCCGCTGGCAAGTGACCCGTCGTTTTGGGCCCGGACCACAACTCGGGACGATCTCCGTCGAGACCGAGTTCGTCGTCGATCGGGACCGAGAGGTTGTTCATCTGCCATGGCTGACGTTGTTTCCCGGCTTGGGGACATTCGGCGAGCACAAGACCCAGGGGCTTTTCGCCGGCCTGGAGTACCTCGACGACGAACCCAGCAGCAGTGAGGCGGATATCACCACGCCCGAGCATGTCCGCCGGGTCCCTGATCCGGTCAAGATCACGCTGCCATTGATGGCCATCGCCAATAGCAATCGCTATATCGGCTTGATATGGGAGCCGTCGGACATGGTAGGGGCCGTTTTCGATTCCCCCGACCGGATCTTCGGCTCCGGGGCGCACGTCATGGCTCTGACGGCACCCGCCGTCGGGGCCATACGTTTCGAGAACCAGTTGGCGGCGCACACGCCCTTTACGCTTAAGTCGAATCAGCCGCTGCGCGTCCGAGCCATCATCATCGGCGGTCACGGCGAAACCATCGTGCCGACGGTGCAGAAGTACGTGGAATTGCGTGAACTGCCGAAGGTCCCGGAGTTCAAAGGCGGCTTCGACGCCGCTGTGACTCTACTGGCTCACGGCTGGCTCGATTCCGCGATCAACGAAGGCGGCCTTTTCCGGCATGCCGTCTGGGGCAGCAGCTTTGGGGCCGGTCCGGCCGCCGATGCGGTCATGTACATGGACTGGTTGGCCGATCAGGTGCGGGACCGCAGACCTCGCGGGCCGGCTCAGGAGTGGACGTGACCTCGCGCTGAGCAAGTTGCCGCCGGGCCAGCCGTTACAGCAGCTCGGTCTCCCACACGCGGACGCCCACGGCGCCGTTCGTCTTCGGCCGTGTCGATTCGTACGTCCAGCAACGGAAAGCCGAGGCACAGAGCTTGCTGAAGGGCTTTGACGAGAAAGGCATCAAGCTGTACCAGCCCGGCAAAGTCGATTATGGCAAGACCCATTTCGCCCAGCACGCCAACGGTCTGGCCGGCGCGGATGTTGTCCGAATCCTGGAAGCGGCGACGCTCTCTGCCGACCCGGCATTGATCGAGCAGGGCCTGACGCTACTGACAAGCAGACGGCCCTCTATGCGAACACCGTGCCGCGCGGGGCCCAGACCTGGGAGGTCCCGCTGCACACGCCGGACATCCTCGCCTCCGCCCACTTGGTCAAGGCCTACACGCTGGGCTACATCATCGCAGGCAAGCAGGAGTACCTCAACCAAGCCCGCTACTGGGCATGGACGGGAGTGCCATTCGTGTATCTGGTCAATCCCACCGAGGGCGACATTGGGCCTTATGCGACCATCGCGGTGCTGGGCGCGACGAACTGGCAGGCGCCGGTGTGGTTCGGCCGACCGGTGCAATGGTGCGGCTTGGTCTACGCCTCCGCCCTGCACCTGCTGAGCCAGTACGATAAGGAAGGCCCGTGGGAGACCATTGCCAAGGGCATTACGGCGACCGGCCTGCAAATGAGCTGGCCGGCCGGCGACCCGAAACGCCAGGGTCTGCTGCCCGATGTCTTCGACCTCAAGGCCCAGCTCCGGGACGGCCCGGCGATCAACCCCGGCACCGTCCAAGCCCATGTGCCGGAACTCTTCGGCAAAGGCACGCTCTACGATGTGAAGAGACTGCCCAAGAAAGGCTGGTTCATCCACGCGCCCTGCCCGATTCGCGATCTGCACGAGACGAACGACTCCGTGGCCTTCACAGTTGACGGCTGGGGCCAAAAGCCCTTCTATGTTCTGCTCTCCGGCGTGGAGCAGAAGCCGACGGGCACCATGATCCGCCCCTCTCGTCACGGCCAAGCCGTGAGCGACGAGGCACATCTCGACTTCCAGCCGCAAGAGCGCTTACTCGTGCTTTACCTGGACGGCCCTGCCATCGTCGAATTGCAGCTTCGTTGAGGCTGTGTAGGATGGGCCTTAGCCCATGCGGACAATTCGAAGGGGCAGGTAAGAGCAGCATGGGCTGAAGCCCCTCCTACTATGCGGCTACGCTGATCTTGTGGATTCCGGGTGGCAGCGGCAAGCGTAGTCTTCGGAGCTTGCCGATGGGGTGCAGGCATTGCTCACCAGCCATCGGCAAGACCTCCGCACAGCCTCCGGCCTTGCCGCGGCCACCCACCCTTTTTAGGAGAGCCGGAGTACTGCCAGCCTTCTTCCTGCGCAAGACAACGTGCCACCGGAACGTCGCCCCGGCACTCGGGGTCCGTCCTTTGCCCTACGCGAAAACGAGGACTTCCTCTCATACACGAAATAGGGTTTCGCCTGATAGGCCCGGGCCGTTGAGCTTCGTATATCTTCACAAGGCCAGTGCAGGGACCAACATGGGTACGGGAAACCGCACTGCATGTGCCACGATGTCTCGATCGAGTGGAGACCTTCGAGCCTCATGGGCATCACCGGGATACAAGCAAAAGGAGGTAAGAGAATGAAGACGCACATCGGCATTCTGTTGGGGAGTCTTGGTCTGGCCGTCCTGTGGTCGGGCCGCCGGTGCCGTGCGGCCACGATCCAACGTGAACATCATCGACTTCGGCTTCTCGCCGCAGAACGTCACGGTCACGGTAGGCGATACGGTGACGTGGACCAACACCGGCGGGTTCAATCACACCACCACCAGTGGAACCACCACCGGCGGGTCGCCCCACCCGGACGGCCTGTGGGACTCCGGGTACTTGTCCTCCGGGCAGAGCTACTCACACGTGTTCACCAAGCCGGCACCTTTCCCTATTACTGCACTCCGCACTTCACGATGATGACACGGTACCGTGACCGTGCAAGCCGCCACCGAATTCGCCGCCGGTGGTGTCCATCATCAGCCCTGCACCGGGACGACGCTGATCTCGCCCGCCAACGTGACGATCCAGGCCGTGGCCAGCGACAGTGACGGCACCGTCGCCAAGGTGGAGTTCTTCGATGGCACCGATTCCCTGGGGATTCGCGGTCCCACTGTCGGCCTGTATACCAAGACAGTCACTCTCTACGCCGGCACGCACACGCTGACGGCGGTGGCCACGGATAACGCGGGCGCAGCCACGACTTCGGCGGCCGTGACGGTGACCGTGAACACCACGCCCATTGCCGATCCCATCCCGGCGCACATCGTCAAGGGCGACATCACCATCGAGCTGCAGACGATCGTCGATGGCCTGACCGCCCCGCTGAGTCTGGCGGTGCCGGATGACGGCAGCAAACGCATGTTCGTCTGCGATCAGGCGGGTCTGGCTTGGGTCGTGGCCAACGGGTCGGCAAGCTGCCGACGCCTTTGCTGGATGTGCGCAGCCGCCTGGTGACGTTTGGCGCCTATGACGAGCGCGGTTTGCTCGGCCTGGCGACCCATCCCGATTTCGCGAATCATCCCCTGGTCTACACCTACACGTCCGAGCCGATCAACGGCACGGCGGATTTCGTCAACGTGATGCCGGCGGGCGTCACGAACAACTGCCAGTCGGTCATTGCCGAGTGGCGGATCGACCCCGCCAATCCCAACCAGATCGATCCGACCAGCCGGCGGGAGCTCCTCCGCATCGACAAGCCCCAATCCAACCACAACGGCGGCACCCTGCGCTTCGGGCCGGATGGGTACCTCTACTTCTCGCTCGGCGACGGCGGCCAGGCGAATGACGTGGCGGACGGCCACGTGCCCGGCGGCAACGCCCAGAGCCTCCAGCGGATCTACGGCAAGCTCCTGCGGATCGACGTGGACGGCAGCAACTCCGCCAACGGCAAGTACGGCATCCCGAAGGATAATCCCTTCGTGGGCCAGAACGCCGTGCAGGAAATCTATGCCTATGGCCTGCGGAATCCGTTCACCTACAGCTTTGACCGGCTCACGGGCGATCTGTACGTCGGCGACGCCGGACAGAACAACATCGAGGAAGTGGACCTCATCGTCAAAGGCGGCAACTACGGCTGGAACGTCAAGGAAGGCACCTTCTGGTTCGACTCGACCAA
>CAVVRJ010000076.1:0-147911 GCA_963750205.1 uncultured Planctomycetota bacterium | reverse complement strand
TTCCCCGACCAGGCCAGCAACGGCGCTCCTTCTCCGCCGGTGGATATCTGTCCCGTGGCATGGCACCCAGTGATATGGGCGGAACTCTGTCCGGCCAAGGCACCGACATACCAGGCTTTACTTCTCCGGCAACGGCGGCGCATCGTAATTCCAGACATCTCTCCACCGTGGCCTGTGATCCGAGAGTTCCGAAGAGGCCAAGTAGTTCCCTCCATGAATAGTCAGGTTGGAGATGGCGAAGCCTGCTCCGTCGAAGACCCCGACAAAGGTGAGGACTTGTGCACGTGTCCACGTTATGCCGGAAGATCAATATTGGCCGCAAGTCTGTAGTGCGGCGCTGCTACCGTTGTACCGGTCGATGCTCCCAGGTTTCCGCGGTGGCTATCTTGTACGGTCTTCTGATGTCCCGGGAGCCCGACAACCGGTGCGGTTGAAAGCCCGTCCAGAAGACCGCCAACTCGGGATAACCCCCTGTCGGGCATTCGCGATGCCGGCCGATCCGTTGCTGCGTTGGCCAAGGAAATCCCAGCCGGTGGTCAAGAATGTCTGCACGTCGTGCATCCGGGTGGTCGGCAGACCATCGCCCCCGTTACTCTCGGACAACCTCGTGCTTTCCGTGTCCCAGAAACAGCGGCTGACATCGCCGGCCGCAGACCTCCATCCCACCAGACCACCGACATACTTGCTCTTCTCTCCCGCGGAGATTCTGCCGATCGCATAGCAACGGCTGATCGTGCCCATATAGCTGTACGCGACCAGGCCGCCTATTTGATCAGCTCCGTCCCCAGCGGAGATGCTGACGGCCGCAAAGCAGTCGGTGATCACGCCCACCTGCTTGCTCCCGACCAATCCTCCCAGGGAGCGGACCTTCTTGCCCGCCGTGATCTTACCAGTGACATAGCAGTTGGAAAGCAGTCCGGAAGTCATGCCCGCCAGACCACCGAGGTTCACGGAGCCATCGGTCCCGGTGATGGAGGCGTTCTCGATGCCCAGGTTCACGACCCGACCGCCAGTGATGTTTCCGAACAGACCAAGCCGATCTGGTTCACCGCTGCGGATGGTCAGGTTTCTGATCCGGTGTCCGTTGCCATCGAAGCAGCCCTCGAACTCTGGAATGGGAGCTCTCGACCACGTGACGCCTGTCAGATCGAGATCGGCCGTCAGTCGAAAATAGCCCGTGCGAAGACGACCGATGACGGCGAGATCCTGCGCTGTTCTATGAGATAGGGATCGCTCGCCGTGCCCGTGCCGCGTAGTGTGCGCGGTTGATACGCATCCGAGAATGCGATCAGCCTCGGGTAACCGCCACCTGGAGGGAAATACCAGCATGCATCCATGCCATTCGTTGGATCCCCGGCCAAGCCCCAACCTGCTGTTTGATAAGTCTTGATGCTCTGCATCTCGGACGTAGTGAGACCTTGACCTGCGGCACTGAGGGACACACCTGTCGTTTCAACATCCCAGAAGGAATGATTGACGCGAAACCACTGGTGGTTCCGCATCTCTCCTATCAGTCCACCGATACCTCTCTCCAGATTCTTGCTGGAAATCCTGCCGAGGGCGTAGCAATTCGTGATCTCCCCTGCCATCGCGCTCACAGAACCCACCAGCCCGCCCAAAGACAACGCATCTGGGCCACCGTCGACGTTGCCGGTCGCGTAGCAGTCCGTGATCGTCCGTCCTGAGAAGGAGCCGATCAGGCCCCCGGCGTTTCGCGCTCGATCCCCGCAGCGAACGCACCCGCTGGCACAGCATTGCTTGATCGTGCCTCCCAGCATTATGGACCCGACCAGCCCGCCCACCCCGTTGCTCTCTTCGCCGCTTGAGACCTCCCCGCTTGCCCAGCAATTAGCGATCCTGCCGTCCAATGCGGAGCAGTGGCCCACGAGGCCGCCGATGCCATTACTCTTGTCGCCGGCGGAGACACTCCCGGCGGCGCGGCAATCGGAGAGTGAACCTTTTGTGAATAACATCCCTGCGAGGCCGCCCAGATAGAAACACTTGTCGGCCCCGCGGATGCGGACACTCGACTGGGAATGACTCAGGCTGCCCCCATTCTGCCCAAGTAGGCCACCCACCATCCAGTTGCCGAAGATGCTGCCTGCAGAGGAGCAACGGTCAATAGTCCCCATGTTCCATCCGGCCAGCGCCTGGCCCGGCGGCCGCCCTTTATGTAGACGCCATCGAGTAGGAGCATGCAGACCCGACCGCCTTCTCCTATCTCGCCGAATAAGCCGTGCGCCTCGGTTCCGTCGGCATGAATCGTCAAGTGCTTGACTGTGTGATTCTTACCATCGAAGACGCCGGCAAAGAACAGACGCTTGGCGTTCTTGGGATCGCCGGCCGGTGCCGCGATCACGGCCGTGGCAAATACCCGTCCGCCTGGCAGATTGGGGTCCAGATCTATGTCGGCCACGAGCACGAAGTGCTTATTGAGCAGGTTGGGATCAGAACCGATAGAGATGAGCTGCTTGGCTGTGGCGATCTGATAAGGGTCGTTTGGCTGTCCTTTCCCGCCAGCAAATTCGGCGTCGGCGCGGGGGACGCCGCTGACGAAAAACATCATGAGGACAGGCAGACACCCACCAAGGAGTCTTCTGTTACATCTTCTCATAAGCAGTCCCCGCAACAAGACGTCACTACTGGCATTGTGTTTGTTCGCTCCAATGTACCGGGGCTTGACCCGTGAGAGAAGACCCGATCCAATAATTTTGCGTCATCGGTCCCATATAAATACCGGCGCCAATTCGGGGGCAAAGGCTCGCGCAAAAAGGTTGCGGGTGGGGCGGATTTTGTTCGGTTTTTGTTTGGGTTTTTTCAGGGGGGCGGCCGATAGGGCGAGTGTCGGTTGGACAAGCGTTGGAAAAACGAACCGAGCTCAGGGTGACAAGGATGGATATGTACCGAATCGGACGGATCGAACCTGTGTGCAAACTGGGACCCGGGGGCGAGTACCTTTCCGTGTGGCCGCCGGGCCGGGCGGCGGAGGATGACCTGTCGGCGGGGCCCCTGACCCGCCTGCTGGAGTCACTGGCCGAGATCGTCGGGGTGCTTTCCGGCACCCGATGCGTTCAGGCGTCCGCTCCGGCTACGTCCAATAACAAACCTGTTGCCACCTCTGAGGAGACGACTCCCAATGCGGCCCCGCGACGCCGATCTCATCGACGGTTTGACTCCGAAACAGCTCCAAGTGCTCCGGCACATCGCCGCTTTCCACGGGAGCCAATGCTATTCCCCGACGATAGCCGAGCTGGCGACGCAGTTGAGCCTGAGCCGCAGCACCGTGTTCGAGCACCTCGGCGAACTCCAAAGAAAATCGCTGCTCTCGACCTGCCCGGGCAGGGCACGTTCTTTGAGATTGACGCCCCAAGGGCGAAGAGTGCTTAGGCACGCGCCGCGGCCTGAGGACACGCCGGAGGAGGAACCGCACGCCGGGCGTGCCGCTGCTGGGGCGGGTCGCCGCCGGAATGCCCGTCGAGGCAGTAGAAACAAACGAAATTATGTCGCTTACGTCCTGTTTCGGGACGGGCGACGATCTCTTCGCCCTCCAAGTCCGGGGCGACAGCATGATCGAGGAGGACATCCGTTCGGGGGACTACGTCATCTGCCGCCGGGCCCAACGGGCGGAGAACGGCGCCCTGGTCGTGGCGCTCGTCGATGAAAACGAGGCGACCCTGAAACGTTTCCACCGGGAAGGGGACAGGGCCCGTCTGCAACCCGCCAATCCCGAGTATCAGCCCATCTATTCGGACAACTGCCGCATCGAAGCGGTGGTCGTAGGGTTGGTGCGAAAGTTCTGACACCCGCGGCGCGGGAGAGGATGCCGGGGGCAATGCGAGCTCTTCCTTCGCCGGCCGGATTCGTTGCTCCGGGAAGCAGGACAAGGAAGCGTTCCGCTAATTCTGTGAAGGTGGCGCGTAAGTAACCTTCTGCTTTGGGGGCTCAGGATGGCTGGCAGCTTGCGGATGGCTTGTCGGACTTGCGCGAATACCATTGGCAAGCTCCGAGGACTCCGCTTGCCGCTGCCACCCCCTGTTCTTCACAAGGACGAGGCTGGGTGCTCTCCGCGCCGGACATTGCGCTTGCAAAACGCACTGGTACGGGCACAATGAGAATGTCGCGGTCCTTTATGACCGGCAAGGCACCCACGTCCGGAGGATGGGATGTTCCTTGCGGTTGAGTATTCCGTCGCAAGTACAGGTGCGTGAAAGCAAGAACAGGATTGGTATGCAGCAACGTGAAGCATCAGTGAGAGAGCATCATGCGGTCCGAGTGGCGGCGGCGCTGGCCATATTGCTGGCGGTCGTAGTGACGGCGCGGGCGGACAATTGGCCGCGGTTTCGCGGGCCGAACGGGCAGGGGATCAGCGAGGCCAAGACCATCCCGGTGAAATGGTCGCCGCAAGAATACGACTGGAAGATCGAGCTGCCGGGCGGCGGGCACTCGTCGCCGGTCGTGTGGGACGATAAGGTGTTCGCCACCTGTTCTGATGAGAAGACGCCGAAGGGGATCCTGCTGTGCGTGCGCGCCGCAGATGGGGGTGAGGTCTGGCGCAAGGAGTGGAGCCTGAGCAAGGTGCGCATGAACACGCTGAACAACTACGCGGCGGCGACGCCGGCCTTGGATGCCGATCACGTGTACGTGTTCTGGCCGGGTGTGGAAGAGACGGTGCTGGTGGCTCTGACGCATGAGGGTCACGAGGTCTGGACCCGGAAGCTGCCGGGGAACCGGACGCAGCATGGCATGGGCAGTTCGCCGATTGTGGTCGGGCCGTACGTGATTGTCACGCGCGAGCAGGACGAAAAGAGCGGCGGCACTCTCGCGAGCGTCTGGCTGGCCGTCGAGCGCAAGACGGGAGAAGTGAAGTGGCGCTACGAGCATCCGAAGAGTGCGAATGCCTCGTACTCGACGCCGTGCGTCTATCGGGACAAGCAGGGACGCGAGGAGTTGGTTTTCACGAGCAACTCGCATGGCTTGGCCGCCCTCGATCCGGCCACCGGCAAGCTGTTGTGGCAGACCCCGGCGGCTCTGCCGGCCCGCGTGGTCAGCTCGCCCTTCCTGGCGGGCGACCTGGTGATCGGCACATGCGGCGAAGGAGGACGAGGGCGTTCGGCTGGCGGCGATCAAACCTCCCGAAGCCGGATCGTCGGAGGCCAAGGAGGTCTACAGTTTGCAGAGCAACGTCGTGCCGTATGTGCCGACGTCGGTGGTGCACGGCGAGTTCTTCTTCGGTTTTCACGACGGCGGCATGGTGTCGTGCTTCCGCCTCGCAACGGGCGAGGTGCTCTGGAGTCAAAAGCCCGCCGGCAAGTACTTCGGCTCGCCGGTCTGCGTGGACGACAAGCTCTACTGCATCACCGTCGATGGGGATGTCGTTGTGCTCCGGGCCGGTCCGAAATATGAGCTGCTGGGCGTGAATCCGCTGGGCGAGAAGAGCCAGGCGACGCCGGCCGTCGCCAACGGACGCATGTTCCTGCGGACGTTCTCGCACCTGATCGCGGTGGGCGGAGGGAAGGGGTAGACCCTATCACAGGCAAGGTCCGTGTGGCCAAGGGCCTCATTGCTATCGGCCCCCCTCGCCGTGGGCGGCATGGCGAGGGGGAGAACAGCGATCGACGTGCCCTTGGCGCTCGGGGGCCTGGCCATCGGCCTGGTGCCCTGGGCGGCGGAGCTATTGGGTACTACGCTCTCGGCGGCGGGGTCGTGGGCGTGCAGGCGCTCGGCAGCAACTGCGCAGGACCCCAACCTCGTCGAGTTCTTGAGGAACTGGTTCCCTTCCTCCGGCCAGCATCCGGGGCGGTAAGCACAGGGGGACACGCCGTCGGCGGTCGTGAGTGTTTTGGTCTATCGAGCCTGCCGAGACCGTTGGGGCTGGGCTTGGAACAAGGGCGACTCCGCGACGGGGCCGTGGTAAACCCTCAGGGGCTTGGCGCGGTAATACATGTACGTGCTGGCCTGGGAAGGGCCCAGCGAGATGATGTCCCCATGGTCGAGGACCACACCCGGGCCGTGCGGGTCCACCGGCATCTTGTTCACGAAGGTCCCGCAGGTGCTGTTCAGATCGATCAGGACGTGCCGGAGGCCGAAACTGCCGGTCTGACGCACGACTTTCGCGTGGGTTCGGGAGATTTCGCGCGGCACGAAGTACAGCGTGTCCACGGCACAGTAATCGGCGGGGTCTCGCGCGGGCTCTTCGAGCACGGTCGGCGGCCGGCCGAGCACAACGTCCTGCGCGTGCAAAGGGACGATCCCGACGGTGGACGGCCCCGTGCCGAGGAGGTACTCGCCCGGGCCGAGCCGCTCCAGCGCCGCCCGCACTTCGTGCATCCGCTCCGACGCGTCCATGCTCATGATGAACTCGAGTTCCTTGAGACGCGAATGTCGAATGAGCCTGTCGATCTCGAGAAAGATCGGATCGATCTCGTCCATAGTATCCCTACTCCAGAACCATCCATGAACTGCCGAGCATTGCGCCGGCAGGGCCGTCAGTGCCGCGATTGAGCCCCGCGGCAGGTCTTCACTATATGCATGTGCTGGTGATTGTCAAGTCCGGTCTCGAAAAGTCTCGCTGGTCCCGTCGAACCGAGTGCCCTCGGGGCGGGTGCATGACCGTTCTTGCGTTCCAGACCGGCTGGATTCGGCGGAGGTGGCGCGAGTCCTGATGCGTTCGGAGTTCCGCCTTTAGGCGGGTAAGACTGGTCCGACCCGCGTAAACGCGGAACTCCGAACGGCTGCGGGGGCATGTGCAAGAACGGTCATGCACCCCCTCGGGGCGACGCGGTTGCTGGAGAGCACGGGACGTGTTATGGTACGCGGAGCCGATCCAAGCGTGGGATCGAAGGGCAGCCGGATGTGATTGAAGAAAGGATCTCCCTATGAATCGAACGTTGCGATCCAAGCTGGCCAGGATAGGCGTCCTCGTCCTGCTTGCTGCAAGCGTCCGTCCTCCTCGGCCCAGGTCCGGCGGGAGCTTCGTATTCCGGATACCCCGGGATACAAGACGCTCAAGTGTGATTTCCACATGCACACGGTCTTCTCGGACGGCCTGGTCTGGCCGACGGTGCGGGTGGAGGAGGCGTGGCACGAGGGCCTCGATGCGATCGCCATTAGCGACCACATCGAGTACCAGCCGCACAAGAAGGATATTCCCACCAATCATAATCGGTCCTACGAGATCGCGCTGCCGGCGGCGAAGGAAAAGGGGATCCTGCTGATCAAGGCGGCGGAGATCACGCGGGAGACCCCGCCGGGGCATTTCAACGCCCTGTTCCTCGATGATGTCAACCCGCTCGACACCAAGGACCTGTTGGATGCCATGGCGGCCGCCGACAAGCAGGGGGCGTTCATCTGGTGGAACCACCCGGATTGGATTCCCGAGAAGAAAGGCTGGTTCGACATCCATACGACGCTGTACGAGAAGAAGTACCTGCGCGGGATCGAGGTGGTCAACGGGCGGTCGTACTACCCGACGGTGCATCAGTGGGCCCTGGACAAGAACCTGACTTTCCTGGGGAACTCGGACATCCACCAGCCGGCCGGGTTGGAAGACATGCCTCCCGGCGGTCACCGGCCGATGACGTTCGTGTTTGTCAAAGAGAGGAGCATCCCGGCCCTCAAAGAGGCGTTGGTCGCCGGTCGGACCGCCATCTGGTTCGAGAACAAGATCATCGGCCGCAAAGAGTATCGCGGAAGCCTTGTTCAAGGCGGCCGTGCACGTCACGGACGTGGAACGGGACGGAAAGAAGGCGGTCCTCTTCACGGTCCGCAATGACTCGGACCTGCCGATCGAGCTGCAGCGGGTGGGTGATGTCATTCCTGCGAAGGCAGGAATCGGCCCCAAGGAGTTGAACCTGCCCCCGAACACCTCCACGCGGGTGAAGATCAATGTGAGCGGCGCGGAAGAACAGATCGAGCTGACGTACACGGCGAACAATTTCCTGGTGGCCCCGCAAAAAGGGATGCCGGTGCAGATTCGTCCTCGCCCCCGACCTCACGGCGGACGTCAAAGTCGCGTCGTCCCTGCCGTCCGCTATTCCGGAGCGTCTATAAACGCCAAGCCCCGCTCGGGTGAGCGGGGCTTGGTGTTTGGTGGAGGCAGGTGATAGAGAGCTGCTATCAGGAGAAGAGCGATAGCGGTGTTGGTGTGTCGCGGCTTTGAGGGGCCCCGCAACGCGACCCGGCGCGTTGCGACGCCCGAATCTGACCTGGGTTCTCTCTGGGTTAAGTAGAAAGGTCTATTTTGTTTGGGTGAAGCCGGATCCCTCCGGATGGCCGACGGCACCCTGTGACACCCGAGCCGGACTTGACGGCTGACGCTTCTTGGCGAAGCGGGGACGGCAGCCTTGATCAAGTTCTCTGCCGGCGGGCGTGTCATGTTGTTGTTGCCGAGGACCATCTTGTTATCACCACCTTACCTTGCGTTGTTGGAAACTTGTTTTATCGTTGTGTTCACTAATAGGTGCCCCAAGGAGGCCGGGACATAACGAGATTTTTCGAAAAAGTGCCGGATTTTTTTGAGTCCTACTCTAAGTCGTTGTGACAAAAGGACTTACGTCACGATCAGCGGGGGTCGTGGCTGGAATAATCTGTCAGGGCCCGCCGGAGGCTCCGGACGAGGTCGCCCGAGTTGGCCACGGTCGGGTAGAAGCGTTGGAACCAGTCGCCGAAGGGATGGTCGTTGATGAGGTAGGTCCAGCTACTCTATCAGACGCTTGGGCCGACAGATTGTGACACCGATTTCTCGCCCGTTTGGCGGCGTCAATTGAGTTTTGGCGAGCAAATTTGGTAACGGCTGGGTGCCACGCCTACGGCTTTGCGTAGGCATGTTCGGCGCCCGCAGCCAGGCATGTCTACGAGGCGTAGACATGGCACCCTGCAGCAGATGATTTTGATTACCGGTTTTGCTCGTCAAAACTCAGTTCGTCTTGCGGCCGAGGCAGAACAGGTGCTTGAAGCCGCGGAGGAAGACTTGGCCGTCGCTGAGAGCGGGCGAGGCATAGCACGACTCGCCCAGCTCGTATTGCGCCACGCGCTCGAACTTGGGGCCGGGCTTGATCACGTTGATCTGGCCGTTGTCGTTGATGAAGAAGACCAGTCCGCCCACGAGAACCGGGGAGGCATGATGCCGCCCGAGCTTCTCCTGCCAGAGCACCTTGCCGGTTGCGGCCTCATAGCAGAAGGCCATGCCGGCCTCGGTTGTCGCTGAGCAGATAATCGCCCGCGACGAGCAGGGAGGGGACATAAGGCGCTCCCTTGGTGTCGCGCCAGACGATGTGGGTCTGCGTGACGTCACCGCTGCCATCCGGCCGGATCGCGAATATGACCTGTCTTGGGCCAACTGCTGCTGATGAAGACCAAGCCGGCCTTCTCGCTGTACGTCGGCGTGGCGACGAATTCCTCGGAGGGGCCGTCCACGGTCCAGAGCTTCTCGCCGGTATCCGGATTGAAACTGGTGACGCAACGGTCGCCGCACTGAATCAATTGCGTGCGGCCGGCCATCTCGCGAATCAGCGGCGCGCTGTAGCTGATCCCCTGGTGGGTGCGCGGGATGCGCCAGAGCGTTCTGCCGTTGCTGCGGCTCAGCGCCACGAGGAAGGAATCGCCTTTGCTGTCGCCGTCCACGATAACCTTGTCTTTGTACAGCACCGGCTCATTGCTGAAGCCCCATTCGCCCTTATGCGTCCCCGGCTTGACCAGCCAGACCTGCTGCCCGTCGGCCAGCTTGTGCGCCGCCACGACGATTTCGTCGCCGACTCGGAAGGCGACGTAGACCTGCTCGCCATCGGTGACCGGCGTGCCGGAGGCATGGCTGTTTTCCTTGTTGAGGGGCTCCAGCGGCCCCTGCACGACGGTCTTTTGCCAGAGGATCTCTCCCGTGGCCCGGCTCAGGCACAGGAGCACGCGCTCCTTGGTGGCGGGCAGGCCCGTGACGGTGCAGACGCGATCGCCCCAGACGATGGCCGAGGCGTGGCCTTGGCCGGGGATGGCGGTCTTCCAGAGCGCCCAGCCGGGTCCCAATTGGTGGGGACATTCTGCTCGATGCAGGTGCCGTCGCCGCGCGGGCCGCGCCAGCCCGGCCAAGATTCAGCCCGGACCGCGGTGGCCATACTGATAACGAGAACGCCGAAAGCAAGGTATTGTTGCATTGTGTTCATGGCCGCCAAGATAAACGGCCACCTCGGCCAGGTCAAGTTGTTCAAGCCTCTCTTGAATCCCGAGGATGCAGAGAATAGCATAAGCCCGTTGTGTGGACGGCTACGACCCGGTGCCATGCCTACGGCTTTGCGTAGGCATGTTTTACCCGTGGTCGAGCATGTCTACGAGGCGTAGACATGGCACCCAGTAACCAGGGAGCCTTGGTTACCTATCTTGCTTGTCGGAACTCAAAGGAGTCGCTTATGCGAACGATCTTCAACCGCCAGGTGCTGCTGATCCTGTGTGTCGCAGTGGGTGCCGGCACGGCTTGCCGGAGCCAGAGTCGGCAGCCGCGCCGCCCATCGTCTCTCTGGCCGGCCAGTGGCATTTCGCGCTCGATCGCGAGGACGCCGGAGTTCAACAGCGATGGTTCACCCGCGATCTGGTGGACCGGATCGAATTGCCGGGGGCGTTCCAGCAGCAGGGTTACGGCGACCCGATCAGCATCACGACGCCCTGGGTGGCCAAGCTGATCGACCTGCAATGGTACAAGAAAGAGAAATACAGCAAATACACACAACCAGGGCATGTTCTTGTGCCGTTCTTTCTGCAGCCCGCCCGGCACTATGTCGGCCCGGCGTGGTATGAGCGGAACATCGAAATCCCGGCTGCGTGGCGGGGGCGGCGGGTTGCGCTGACGCTGGAGCGGCCGCATTGGGAGACGCAGGTCTGGGTGGATGAGAAGTCTGTGGGCAACAATCGCAGTCTGGCCACGCCGCACGTCTACGGTCTGGGAACGGGACTGACGCCGGGCCGGCACCGTCTGACCATTCGTGTGGACAACCGGATGATCGTCGATGTCGGCGCGGATGCCCACAGCGTCAGCGATGAGACCCAGACGTGCTGGAATGGCATCGTCGGGCGGATCGAATTATCGGCCACGTCGCCTGTGTGGATGCAGGATGTGCAGGTGTATCCCAACGTGGCCCGGAAATCGGCCTTGATCAAAGTCCGCTTGGGCAATGCTACCGGCAAAACCGGCCAGGGGACATTGACGGCGGGCGATCAGAGAACACCTGTCACTTGGGACGCCAGCGGCGGCGTAGCCCAGATCGACGTGAGCTTGGGCGCCGATGCCAAGCTGTGGGATGAATTTGAGCCGGCTTTGCACAAGATCACGGTCGCGCTCAAGGGGGACGACGCCGATGACGCCTGCACGGTGACCTTCGGTCTGCGTCAGGTCGGCACGGAGGGGCTCTACCTGACCATGAACGGCAAGCGGTTCCTGGCCCGGGGGACGCTCGAATGCGCGGTCTTTCCCCTGACCGGGTATCCGCCCACCGACGTGGACTCATGGCGTAGGATCATCAAAACGTGCAAAGAGTACGGCCTGAACCACATGCGTTTTCACTCCTGGTGTCCGCCGGAGGCGGCGTTCATCGCGGGCGATGAGCTGGGGTTCTATTTCCAGCCGGAATGCGGGATTTGGGCGCGGGCCGGGACACGCCTGGGCTACGGCGATCCGGCCGACAAGTGGCTGTACGAGGAGACCGACGCCATTTTGGCCGCCTATGGCAACCACCCATCCTTCGTGTTCCTGTCGCACGGCAATGAGCCTTCGGCACGGACGGAATTCCTCGCGGCCTGGGTCCGGTCCTTGAAAGAAAAGGACCCGCGCCGGCTCTACACCAGTGCCACCGGCTGGGGGCCGACGGCGGAAAATCAATACGACGCGGCGCTGGCCGTGGGGGGTCGCCAGGGCCGGCGGATTCGCGGCGAGTCCGGCTGGCGCGGCGCGGATTACCACGAAGGCGTCACGCCAGCAAAGATTCCGATCATCGGTCACGAAATCGGCCAGTTCTGCGCCTATCCGAACTTCAGCGAGATCGCCAAGTACACGGGTGCCCTGAAGCCGGGCAATCTAATGATCTTCCGCGACTTCGCCGCGGCCGGCGGCATCCTCGAACAGAACGGCGAACTGGCCCACGCCTCGGGCCGATTGCAGGTCCTCTGCTACAAGGAGGAAATCGAGGCGGCCCTGCGGACCAAGGGCGAGGCGGGCCTTCAGTTACTCGATCTGCACGACTTCCCCGGCCAGGGCACGGCCCTGGTCGGCGTGCTGGATGCCTTTGGGACTCCAAAGGCTATGTCACGCCGCAGGAGTATCGGCGTTTTTGCAGTGCCACCGTGCCGCTGGCGCGGCTGGCCAAACGCGTTTTCACCATCGCGGAGACCCTGGAAGCCGAAGTGGAGATCTCGCACTTTGGGCCTGCGCCGCTTGGAAAATGCTGCACCGTACTGGAGACTCGTCGGAGCGGATGGGAAGATCGCTGCCGGCGGTGAGTTCCCGGCCTTGACGATTCCCTTGGACAATGGAACGCCTCTGGGCCGGGTGCAGATCGACTTGTCGAAGCTGGAGGCGCCGAAGGAGTACCGCTTGGTCGTCGGCCTGAAGGGTACGCCCTTGGAGAACGACTGGAGCATCTGGCTCTATCCGGCCACCGTGGATTTGACGATCCCGCCGGGCGTGACGGTGGCCACACGCCTCGATGCCCCGGCACGGGCGCAATTGGAGAAGGGCGGAGCGGTGATCCTCTTTCCCGAGCGAATCGGCCGGGCCCATCCGCCCGTCTCTTTCCTTCCGATCTTCTGGAACAATCAACTCTTCCCGAACGAGCGCCGCCAGACGCTGGGGTTGCTCTGCGACCCGAAACATCCGGCGTTGGCACAATTCCCCACGCGCGAGCACAGCGAATGGAATTGGGAGAGCATCGTCCAGGGCGCACGGGCGTTTGACTGCGCCGGCCTGCCCCGGGAGCTGCGTCCGCTGATCCAAATCATCGACGACTGGAACACGGGCCGCAAACTGGCTTTGGCGTTTGAGTGCGAAGTTGGCTCGGGCAGACTGCTGGTGTGTGGGGCGGACCTGCCAAAACTCGCGGACCGCTCGCCCGCGGCACGGCAGCTCTGGCGCAGCTTGCTGGCCTACACCGCCGGCGCCGGCTTCGCACCGGCCGTGTCCCTGACGGCGGACCAGGTCCAGGACTTGCTCGACCGGGGGGCCCCGGCCCGACCGTGCACCGCAGGATACCAAGCCCCTGACCACTTTGACCCCTGATAATTGAGCCCGTATGAACAAGAGCTTACAGAGTCCATCTTCTGATCGAAACGTCCCGGGAGTATGGGCGGGCCCTGCTCCGCGGTATCTATCGCTACCATTCTCGGGACCGCAAGTGGCAGATCGAGCAGCAGACGCCATTCTATGTTCCGAGCGACCGTGCTGAGGCGCCCCTGAACAAGTGTGCGGGCCACGTGGACGGCGTTATCATGCGGGACCGCAAGGGATCGCTCGACCTCCCGAAAAGAAGGATTCCCGTCGTTTTCGTCGGTTGTCTGCATGAGAATGCTCCCGGCATTTGTCGCATCGCCACGGATGACCAAGCCATCGCGCAGGCGGCGGCCGCCCATCTGCTGGAACGTGGATTTCGCCACTTCGCCTTTGCAGGATACGACGGCATGCCGTGGTCGAGGTGCCGGCGGGACAGCTTTGTGGAAGCGGTCCGTCATGCCGGCCACGAATGCCTTCCCTTCGTGCAGCCTCGAAGCCGCGCGGGACGCACTTGGTCGCAGGAGCAGAAGCAGCTTGCCCAGTGGCTCCGCGCCTTGCCAAAGCCGGTCGGTCTCTTTGCCTGCAACGATGATCGTGCCCGCCAGGTGATCGATGTCTGCCACACGCTGGCTCTGGACGTGCCCGAAGAGGTGGCCGTCGTGGGCGTGGACAACGACGAATTCGTCTGCAATCTCTCGAACCCGGCGATTTCCAGTGTTGCCTTGGGTGTCGAAGAGGCCGGATATCGGGCGGCCCAATTGCTCGACCGGTTGATGACGGGCGGAAAACCCGGTCCCCAGACCATCGTCCCGGCGACGCTTGGCGTCGTGTCCCGGCGATCCACGGAGACGATGGTGATCGAGGATACTCTGGTGGCCCAGGCCGTGCGGTTCATCCTCGCCCGTTGCGGCCCGGCGCACGCTTCCGGGCGGAGAAGCAAGCCAGTCCGGTACCGGACGTGCTGCGGGAAGTGGGCCTCACCCGTCGCGAGCTCTATGCCCGGTTTCAACGCGAGCCTCGGCTGTGGCGTGCATGAGTACATCAAGAAGACGCGAGTTGCCCAGATCGAGCGGCTGCTCCTCGACACGGATTGCACCGTCGCCGAGATTGCCAAAATCCTCGGCTTTCCCGACGCGGACCACATCGCCTCTTACTTTCGATCGGTCCGAGGCGTGAATCCGCAGACGCTCCGTTCGTCTGCGCGGCGCGTATCGTAGCTGCCGCAACCCGTTGCATACTGGTTAGTATTCGGGACCTGTGACGGGTGGCAGCCTCAAGCGCAGCTTGGGGATGGCCTGCCCTGGGAATAGGAATCTGCCTGGAACCAGAAACCAACCATCCCCAAGGCCTTTGGCCTTGAGGCTGCCACCCGGAGAATGCATGCTTCTCTCACACCCTCTTACGGTTTTGGGACGAATGGCATTGACTTCTACTTGGGGGAGGAAGGGACGAAGCGCGCCAGCGTGGCGTCGGCATAGTCGGGGCTCACGCCTCCCACATAGGCCTGATAGGCGTTCACGTTGGGCCAGCCGGAGCTGCACCAGGAGCCGCCCACGACCCAACTGCCATCCGGCGCCAGGAAGCTGGCATGAATGCCGCCGTAGGCGTTTTGGCCCGTAATGGAGGACTTCTGCCCTACGAAGGTGGAATAGAGGAGGCGCTTGAAATCCGCGGCGATCACCACCATGAAGGCGTTTCCGTCGTAACTGCCGTTGCCAGGGCCATAGGAGGGCTGGTAAGGAGTCCCGGCCGTGGGGAAATTGGGGGAGTGAGTTGTGCCCGTGAGATAGACGTTGCCGGCGCTATCGACCGACATCCCCTCGATGTTCTCGCTGCCGCTGCCGCCGAGATAGGTGCGGGCGAGTAGCGTGCCATCGGGCGAGGACAAGGCAGGTCGCGAATGTGGTTGATGAAGAGCCGAATTGTCTCTTGGAATTCATGGCTTGTTCTTCTGGAGATGGTCGTTCAGGAACTCCACGATGGCGGCTGTATCGGCCCGCGGGTCCTTGCCTACGGCCGGACCGAGCCGGGCTACGACTTTCACGCCCGCGCGGCGCAGGGCGTCGGCGAGAAGAGCCCCGTGCCAGGCTGAGTGCGGATCGTTGATCGTGTCGGGGATTGCCGGCGGAATGAGGGCCGTCTCGGCAGGACCCGCCCCCACGACCAGCGCTGGCGGGTCGTCCGGCGAGACCAAAAAGACGGGCGATGCTTCCTTGAGCCGGTGTCGGATATCCGGGTCCGTCATGAACTGCTCCGGCGTCGCGCCCACGGCGGCCAGGAAAGCTTCGGCAAAAGATTCGCCCCGCATGCCAGCCTTGGCCAGGGTTCGAGGATCGACACGCAACAGGTCCATCGGGCCGGACAAGGCTACGAAGCAGGTCAGACGACTGGAAAGCCGCTCGATGGGATCGGAGCTGTCCGGCTTGGCCAGATCGTCGTGCAATCCCACCCAGGCCGACAGATGGGCGCCGGCGGAACCGCCGATTGCTGCGATGCGGTTGGGATCAATGTTCCAATCCTTGGCCTGCGAACGGATAAATTGCACGGCCCGAACGACATCCTCCATCTGGGCCGGCAGGACGTGTTCCGGCGTGAGGCGATAATCAATGCTGATGACGGAGATGCCGGCGTCGAGGACGGCCTGGACGAGATTCCCCTGGTAGGTGAACTGACTCTTGCGCTGCGCCGCCAGCCGCCGCCGTGAATCTCGATCAGGACGGGAGCCGGGCGGGCGGCCTTTACCAAGTAGGCATCGAGCCGCTGAATGTCCGGGTGGGTCTTGCCGTAGACGACATCGCGATGGATCGTCAGGCGAGAATCGCCCGCCAAAGGCAGATCGACGCCGGCCGGGGAGCCCCCGAATTCCATCTCGACCAGGTCCTGATAGAGCTTGCGCAGGGCGTCCGTCGCTTCCTGGGGACGATAGGCCTGCGAGTAGTGCTTGATGAACAGGACCCAGGCTTTGTGCTTCTGCAGATTGGCAGGGTCCCTGGTGGCGTCCGCCTTGATCTGTTGGGCGGCCTCGGCGTGGGTGGGGAAGCCCTTGGCCACCGCATTCTCATCCGACTGGATGAACGAGCGGTACGGGGCGTCCCACTCGGTTCCGCCCGGGCCCTGGGCGGGATGATAGGCCGCAGGTTCGTCAAACTTCGCTAATTCCACCTGCTTGTCGTTCGAGTTCCGGACAGCTTCGGTCCCAGCGGGAGGCGCGGGGGGAGCCTGTGCCGGCCTCGCAGGGCCCGCACGGTTCGGCGCGGGACGGGTAGCGGCGAATTGTGCGTAGTCCTTCAACAAAGCCTTGTCGTGGGCGTGAAGATATTGTGGCTTGCGAAGTTCCGCGACCAATCGCGTCATAAGAGTGTCGCTGGCCGTGAAGTCGTTGTTCTTCCAGCCACTTTGGACGTAGTAGGAAGAACGCGTCCAATCGAAGCTGATGAGATGGAACCACTTGATCTCGGGGCGCCGGGTGATGATCGCGAAGTAAGGCTCGAACCACTCCTGCCAGGCGGCGTCGGCCTGGGTAGGGTCGGACAAATCGTAGCGGGCCGGCCCGCTCTCGGCGATCATCACAGGCTTGTGGTAAGTCGCGGCCATGTCCAGGAACTTCTGTGTGCGTCCGTGCGGTGTCGGTTCGCTACCCCGACGGCCGCCGGTCAGCGGACCCGTAAAGTCCTCCCGATTAAACCAATTGATCGAGAACCAGTCGATGACATCGGCACCTGGAAACCATTTGTACTCGCCGGCCTCGTTACGCTCATCGAAGTCGCCGGGAGCGGCCGGCTCGTAGCACCAAACGAAGGCGGCATTGTCGGCCTTGGCTTCCCGAAACACCCCCACGATCTTGCGAAAGGCCTTCGGATAGGCATACGGATGATACCCGTTCCACTTTCCGTTAAACTCGCCGCCGATCCGGACGATGACCGGCTTGCCGAACTCCTTGACGAGGCGGGCCAAGTCCTGGATCTTCCCATCGAATTGGGAGGTGGAAGCCACCTTGTCGTCGATCCCGAACAGCGGGTCGGCCAAGGCGGCGAGAGCGGCCTGGCTCGGCTGATTCCCACGCGGGGCGATGTCAAGGTGTGGAATGAATCCCTCGCGGTCGCAGCGCTGCATGAGGTTGCGGATGCCGTCGGGACGCCAGCTGCGCGGCGTGTCGCCTATGTCGAGGAAGATCAGCTTGGAGGCGGGGCGCAGCTCGGCCGGCAGGAGCGGCAGCAGCTTGGCATTGTACTGTGCCCACTGTCCCATTCCGTGGACCACCCTTCCGGCGGGCGGCTCGAACTTCGCGCCGAGGCTGTATCGTCGTGTCTTATCGGCGGGAGAATTGGAATCACCTTGGGGGCCGACGGCCAGATGCAGGTGCTGAGCCAGAAAGGCCATCTCACGGCGCAGAAGCGTCGTGTCGCCCCGCCCGCCTCCCGGGAAGATGACCAGCTCGTAGGGCACCTGCAACTCCTTGAGTTTCTTGGCGAGGATCAGGCTGGTGATGGGCGTGTGCACGTCCCACTTGAGCCGGGCGTCACCCGGCCAAAAGGCGTCGGCGGGCCCCTGGCTGGTGAGGAATACCGGCGGCGCATTCCGTGTTACGTACTCAATGGGGGATAGGGGTTTGAGCTTCGCCAGCAGCTCATCCCGCGTGAGACCGCCGGGCGTGTCGCCGACCAAGGCGATCATCATCGCCCACAAAGGCGCCTGGTGGTCCGAGTCCTTCAAGAGCTCGCTCATCTGCTGGACCAGGTCCGTCGGGGCGGCGCCGGCGACGATGCAGTTGGGCCGGGAGGACTGACGCTCGACGGGGTCCGCACTGGCGGCCCTGGCCCGGTCGGGCCCGAAGCCTGCCATCAGGGCCAGATGACCGCCGGACGATCTCCCTTTCACCGCGATCCGATTCGGGTCGACGCCCCACTCGCCCGCATGCGCCCGCACGAATTGGATCGCACGCCCGATGTCATCCCCCGGAGCGGGCCAATGGACGTCTTTGCCGATGGCCCGATGCGCCACGACAATGACCGAAATGCCGGCATCGAAATAGGGCTTGAACGGTTCGAGGACTGCTCTTTGAGGCGGCGCCGAGTTCCACCCGCCGCTGACAATCTGGATGATGACGGCGGCAGGGGTGTGTTGTGGCACGAGGTAGGCGTTGAGTATTTGGGCTTGCGGCGCCTCGACGCCATAGCTGACGTGTTCGAGCACGCGGACATTGACTTCGCCGAGTTGCGTCGCGGCCGGTAGTGACCCCATCCAGCAAGACGCCGCCGCGCCCGCAAGCATCAGCAGCTTCCTCACAGACTCTGATTTCATAGATCGCCCTTTCCTACGGTGGCAATTGTGTATAGTTAGACGTGGCCGCCAATGCTACTATTGCGGGAAAGACGGTGAAAGCGATTGTCGTGGTGCGGCTCGTTCGGTCACCCGCCTGTCGTGAGCGTTACACGACGTTCCTCCCGACCGGTGGGTGATCCCCACTGCAAATGCCAGCCCATGTCCCGGACGACTGGGAGCCGCTATAATGATCCGTCTGCGTCAGTTGTGCCAGGTCAGAACCGGACTGCTCATTTGCCAGGAGATCGTAAGGTATGAGAGGAATAGGCGTGTGGACGAAGCTGTGCGGTGCCTGTCTGACGTTCATGCTCGGGGCACAAGCCGTGGCACAGCGGAGTGTGTGGGACTTCGAGAATGACTCCAGTGGGTGGAAGCCTCGGGCTGCGACGGTGACGGTCGAACGTGTAGCGGGGCTCGGAGCCACGGAAAGCAGCCGGGCCTGCCTGCACGTCTGCGGCCGGATGCCGGGGAACTGGAACTACGCGGCTTCGGATTCCGTCCCCATGCAGGCGAACCGGTTCTATCGACTCTCGGCGTGGGTGAAGGTCGTTTCCGTGGGGGCCGGGACGCCGATGCCGTATCTCAAGTGCGAGTTCGTGGCGGCGGACCGCCGGCGTGAGACGGGCCAGGTCGCGACCGATCTGTACGATGGCTCCCACCTGGGGCAGTGGCAGCACCTGACCGGAGAGTTCCGGTCGCCCGCAGGCACCGTCTCTTGCTGGCTGGCCCTGGAGAAGGGCACGTCCGATCCGGCACAGATCGATGCCTATCTGGACGATATCGTCGTTGAGCCGATAGACCAGTTGACGATCCTGTCCAGGTATGATCTCAAGCCCGTTCCCGCCGCGTTGGACAAAGTCCGTGGCGTGCATCCCCGGCTTTATCTCACGGCGCAGCGCATCGCGGAACTGCGTAACGCGATCCGCGCGACCCATGCCGAACTCTGGGCCGAAGTGAAGATCCTGGCCGACAGGGCAGTGGAACGGCCAGCCCCGACGTACAGGACGAACGACGGCAATAGCGGCGATGAGCAACTCTGGCAGCGGGACGTTGGTAACACCATGCCGCATCTGGCGCTGGCCTACGTGCTGACCGGCGAGGCGCGGTATCTCGAGGCCGCCAAGCAGTGGGCACTGGCCTCTTGTAGCTACCCCACCTGGGGCTCCGGCCGTTTCGATGGCATGGATTTGGCGACGGGACACCAGCTTTTCGGCCTGGCGATTGTCTATGACTGGTGCTATCAAGACCTCGACGAAACTACCAGACAGCGTATCCGGGAGACCTTGGCCACACGTGGTTCCGCCATGTTCCAAGCGGCGGCCACAGGCAATACCTACTGGCACCGCTCCTATTTGCAGAATCATCTGTGGGTCAACGTTTGCGGCCTGAGCGCTGCCGGCTTTGCCCTCTTCGACGAACTGGAGCAGGCACGCCTGTGGGTCGGCTTGGCCCTGGACAAGTTCCGGCGGACGATGGATGCCCTCGGCCCTGACGGCGCCAGCCATGAAGGAGTAGGCTACTGGGAGTATGGGGCCGAGTACATGCTCAAGTTCATGTACTTGGCGAAGGAACTGCTGGGCATTGACCTCTACGATCGCCCCTGGTGGCACAATACGGCCCGGTATTGTCAGTATCTATCGCTTCCCGTGAATGCCTGGACGCGCAACAACTGCATCGTGGACTTGGCCGATTGTCCGCGGAGCCACTGGTACGGACCCGATCATATTCTGCGTCATTTGGCCGGGCAGTATCGTGACGGGCACGCCCAGTGGCTTGCCGAGCAGGTCGATAAGGCCAACGTCGATGCCCCCGGTGCCCGCTGGCTCAATCTGATCTGGTATGATCCCGCCGTGCAGCCCGTGGCGCCGCAGGATTTGCCCACGTTGCACCATTTCGAGGACATGGGCATCGTCTCGACCCGGACCGGCTGGGACGGCCGCGAGAGCCTCCTGGTGTTCAAGTGCGGCCCGTTCATCGGCCACAAGGCGCTCGGCGAGTTCTCCTACGATCCTGGCGGGGGCCACGTCCATCCGGACGTGGGCCATTTCGTGCTGTTCGGCAACGGCCAGTGGCTCATCCGGGACGACGGCTATCAGGACAAATGGACGGACCAGCACAATACGCTGCTGATTGATGGCATCGGGCAACTGGGCGAAGGCCACATGTGGCTCGATGGGACCCCGTGGCTCTCCGCCAAGGCCCGGCCGCGAATTCTCCAGGCCAGCTCGACGGCGGAGCTTGATCACATCGCCGGCGACGTGACGGCGGCATATCCGAAGCGGGCGGGGCTGCAACGCTTCGTGCGGCACCTCCTGTTTGTCAAGCCGGATGTGCTGATCGTCATTGATGACATCGCCGCAGATCGAAGCCGCGATTTGGAGCTTCGCCTGCACACGGAAAGCAGCGACTGCAAACAAGATGGCGAAGCCTATCTCGTGACGGGCCGCCAGGCGATTCTACGAATTGCCCCGTTAACTCCGGACGATGTCAAAACGGCTGCTGCCGGCCTGCCGGCGCGCGGAAGTCATGCCAGGGATACCAGACTCTTCACGATCCGTTTCTCCAAGCATGAGGCCCACTGGCAGAACGCGGTGGCCTTGTCTTGGTCGCCGGCCGGGCAAGAGCCTAAACATGTCAGCCTCAGCAAGGACGATCGCGCGTGGACGTTTGTCGTTGCTGGCAGGAAGCTGGTCTTCGACTGGGAGAAAGGGCAGGCCCTTTGGCAGCCCTGAATCTCTCCGCTTGCGATGATGTGGAGAATGACCACGATGAGTTGGGGCAGCAGTGAGTGGCAGCCTCAAGCTGCCAGACTGTGTCACAATTCTGACGGATAGGGTCTTTCTTCTTTTGTAGCGGGAATATATGATGGACGCCGAGGTCTTGGAAAGGAGTCCCCCGAGGGCATTTCGGCAATCCCAGCGTCAGCCGCAGATGTTCTTGCCCCCCACGATCGAGGAGTTTGTAGCCCCGGACGATCCCGTGCGTGCCTACGACGCCTTCGTGGATGCGCTGGATTGGCGGAGCCTGGGGATCCAGGCCGATCCGCACCAGGCGGGCGGTCCGGCCTATCCGCCCACGATCATGCTCAAGATCCTCGTGTATGGCTACTCCTATGGGATTCGCAGCTCGCGCAAGCTCGAACGGGTGCTGAACCCTGATCTCTCCTTTATCTGGCTGGCCGGGGGTCTCCAGCCCGACTTCAAGACCATCGCCCGCTTCCGCCGGGAGAATCGCCAGGCCCTGAAAGGGGTGCTGCGGGACTGTGCCCGTTTGTGCCTCAAGCGCGGCGTGATGGGCGGCACGACCTTGTTCGTCGACGGCAGCAAGTTTCGCGCCAACGCCGGCAACAACCAGAGTTGGACGGCCGCGCAATGCGAGGCACACCTGCGGCAGATCGACCAGCGGATCGAGGAGATTCTCCACGAGTGCGAACGTGTCGACACCCAGGAGGCCCAGGAGCCGTCGCTGGTTCATCTCCAAGAGGAGTTGGCCCAGCAGCGGGACCGCCAAGAGCGGATCGCCACGGCCCTGCAGCGGTTGCAGGAAGAAGACCGCGCACGGGTCAATCTCACCGATCCGGACTGTGCCCAGATGCGGGGCCGGCAAGGCACGCACGCGGGTTACAACAGTCAGATCGTGGTCGATGAGCAGCACGGCTTGCTCGTGCAGGCGGATGTGGTTTCCGACCAGAACGACCGCCAGCAGTTTGCCCCGCAGCTCGCGGCGGCCGCGGAGACGACCGGGAAGACTCCCGATGTCGCCGGGGCGGACAACGGGTATTACAGCGGGGAGGAACTGGAGAAGATGACGGCGGTGGCGACGCAGGTGCGGGTGCCCGCGCCCGAGGTCAGGCGTATAGGCCGACCGCGCGTCGGGACGGGACATGAGCCGTATCGGCCCATGTGTCGGCGGGGCGAACAGCGAAGGCCGCTGGCCCTCGAGCAGGATCAGGCTCACGCTCCGCCGAATTGTGACACAGTCTGGCAGCTTGGGGATGGCTACCCGCGTCAAATGCTAAACCATCCCCAAGGCCTTCGGCCTTGAGGCTGCCACCCGAACGGCTCTCGTCGAACCCGTAGCTCTTGTGCCGATCCTTGTCTATTTCACGTTCACCCACTCTGCGGCGCGCAATGTCACCGGGCCGAGCAGGCCGGATTCCTGGAGAGGGTCGCCGGCTTTCCACAGCCGCCAACTGGTGAACGTGTACCGGCCGGTAGGACTTGGCTTGCCGTCTCGCACCCACTGCGGCCATTCCTTGAGTGTCCCATCGGGGTTGCGCGAGCTGTCCTCGGGCAGTGCCTCATCGCCGATCATCCGGTTCACCCAGAGGTTGGTGACTTTCACTTCCAGCGCGTTGTCCCCGGCCTTGACGACACCCGTGATCTCCACGCGGTAGGGCGATTTCCACAGGATACCGAGGTCCTTTCCGTTGAGGCTTACCTGGGCCATCACCTGGACGTTGCCCAAGTCCAGGTACAAACGCTGGTCCTTGCCCAGCATTTGGGGCGGGACGGTTATCGTCTTCGTGTACGTCGCCGTGCCGGAGAAGTACTTCACATCGGGGAGGCTGAGCTCGCTCCACGAGATTAGCTTCTCCAGCGTCATTTGCTCCGGTGCCCCTGTGCCCAGTGGGAAGCGCAGTCCCCACGGGCCGGCAATCTCCAACGGCTGAGGTAGGGCAGGCACATCGCACTTCAGGAGTTGGTCGGCGGTTCTCATTTCGTAGCGCCCCGGCTGCCAGGCTTCGAGCCACAGGCGGCCTTCGGCGTCGGTGCGAACTTCGGCCACTTGCTCGGAGCCGGAAGAGGTGATGAGCGTGATCTCTTCCGGGTCCTGGCCGCTGACCTTGAACGGCTTGCCCTCGGCGGTGTACTCGATGATCAGCGTCTTGACGATGCCGAAAGCCGGATCGTCACCCTGGGCCATTCGTGCGACTTGAAAAGTCAGTTCGGCGCCGTCGACAACGGCTTGAAGCTTGGCTTTTACGTCGCGTGTCCGCTTGGGGTCGCTCAGCACGCCGTAGGTGGCTTTCTCGATGACCACCTTCACCTTCCGTTCGGGGGCTGGCACGATCGGTTGGCCGTCACGGGTCACGCTGACGACGGGATGGAACGAATCGACGGGCCGGCGGAATACCACGAATACCGAGCCACCCGGCTCGAACCGGATCGGGATACGCGTGACGCCCGCAGCCTGTTCATATTGGGCGGCCGGCTCGATTCGGCCTGTCTGGGGCTGCCAGAACTCGGGCTGCCTGCCGGCCACGCGGAAGGTGCAGACCGTCTCCGTGGCTTGCGGGCGGGCGGAAGCGACGAAGTAGAGGTCCGCGTCCCCCGTGTGGCGATGAATCCAACGGACCATCGGACCGGCGGTGAAGTCGGGTCGCACGCCCATCTTGGCCAAGGTCTCTTCGGGCGTACCGTTCCAGACGATCTTGCCTTTGCCCAAGGCGTGCTCGTTTGTAGTGACGCCGTAAGGCGTTTCCTTCGATGCCCTTACGGGCACACTACGAGCAGTGTTTCCCCAAAGCTCGCCGGCCAGTTGCTTCACCTCTTCGTCGGACTTCGGATAGCCGGAAAGGCTGGGTGATTTCACCGGCCGCGGACCGACCACCGTGGCGCCGGCCTCGACCAGTTCCTTGATCTTGCGAAGCAGCGGGGGTGTTATCGTGGTCGCCTGTGGCAATACCAGCAGGCGATAGCTCATGCTGTCAGGAAGGACGAGGCGTCCGTCCTGCACGGACATACGCGTGAGCACGACCTCGGCGGTGCAATCGTCGTAATCGTAGCCGCTGCGTCGGTGGCTGGAGAAACCCTGGGGTGAACCCTCGGGTTGCAGATAGCAGATGTCCGCGACGAAGCGGCCTTGCCGCAGCAGATACTGGCAGCGGGCGAGATACTCGTGCCACGGGCGCGATTGCTCCCACCACGTCTCGGTGCGCTCGTAGTGGAGACCCCACGGTCCCATCGTCATCCCGGGCCGGTAGTTCAACCACGGTTGCATCGCATAGCGGTGGAATACGAAGCGGTTCACGCCCTCGCAGAAGGCCCGGTCGCCCAGGGCTTTGATGAGGCCCGGGTGCTGGAGCCAGCGCTCGCGATTGTCCGCCGTGAAGGCTTCCGCTCCCAAAATCGGTTTGCCATACGTGTGGGCGGTCGAGGCCATGCCCTTGCAGGTCTCGAAGGCCCCGCCGCCGATCCAGAACTCGCACATCGGCTCATCCGCCCGGCCGCCGTAAGTCATGTCATCGGTGGGACCGCCGTAGGCTTCGATGGAAAGCCTTAGCCCATGCTGCTGAGCCAGCTTTTCCATGTGGCCGGCGTAATTCTCAACCACCAAGTCCGAAACGGTTTGCCGCAGGTCCCACAAAAACCGCTCGGAGACTTCCAGACTCTCCACGATCCGGCCCGACAGCACAGGCAGGAACGGCAGCAGATCGTACCCGCGGCGTTTCTGGAATTCTTCCCGCATTCGGGCAGTCCAGTTCTGCGAGCCATTCTCCCAACTGTCAATGTGCGTCGCGACCAGGGTTCTGCCCGCTGCCGTGCCGACATCGGCGATCAGGGGCCCCATCATGCCGGCGAACTGGGCCTCGATCCCTTCCTGGCTCAGCTTGTCGCACTCCAAGCCGCGTCCGGTCGCCGGCGACGGTGCGTTCGTCATGCCGGTGGACGTGTGGCCGATGCGCAGCACCGTCCATTTGCCCGTTGGTACCTCCCACGCGAAACGGCCCTCCCGATCCATTTGCTGGCTGAGATCGACGATGCGGCCCCGATCGATCACCATCTCCGGCGGGAGCTTCTTCTCGCTCGTAGCACCGACCCCTCGACGCTCGTAGGCGGCTTTACCTTGGATGTTGTCGATCCGGAACTCCCCCGGCGCGGGAAAAGCGAGCACGACGATATCCCGGTAATAGCCGGCGACAGCCTGGGGCGGTGGGAGCGTTCCCTCGAATCGCTTCGGCCCCTCGACGGTTGTCTCACTCCAGACGACCTTCTGCATGGACTGCTCCGGCTTGATCCAGGGCCCGCCGCTGCCATTCCAGCCGGCGTCGTCGTTCATGTTCACCTCCAGCCCCAGCCGCTGGGCCTCGGCGACCACGTGTTGGAACAGCTCTCGCCATTGTGGGCTCATGAAGGCCACCGGCCCGACCGGGGCTCCTTGATCCACTTCCATGATGAGGACGCCGCCAATGCCGACGCGTTTCATGGCTTCCAGGTCCGCCGTGATGCCCGCGCGGGTGATATTGCCGTTCAGCCAGAACCAGTACACCCACGGCCGGGCGGAATCAGGCGGATGGACGAAATCCCTCTCCAACTCCGATGCCGATCCGGCCGCTCGACAGAGGCAGGGCAGCCCGAGTAGCAGCAATCCCAGTGCGACACAGCGAATACAGATCCGAAGGCGACGATCCATAGGCCGATCCTTTCACTCTCGCGGTCGAAAAGCA
Organism: uncultured Planctomycetota bacterium; assembly: GCA_963750205.1. Taxonomy (GTDB): domain Bacteria; phylum Planctomycetota; class Phycisphaerae; order Sedimentisphaerales; family Anaerobacaceae; genus PLanc-01. The sequence goes on along the minus strand of CAVVRJ010000076.1, from coordinate 121,896 downwards.
AAACCTTATCTTTAATCCTCTTGCAGTGCTGACAGTTTTCCGGTAAGGTAGACGGCAATCCATCGGAACATATCGATCTCCAGATGTGTCCGAAAGGACGTTGCGCCTGTAGCTCAATTGGATAGAGCATCGGTCTACGGAACCGGCGGTTGGGGGTTCGAGCCCCTCCAGGCGCAGTACACAAGTGCTGGAAATACCGGCACTTACAACACTAAGCCAACCAGCTTTCATCTCGTAGGGCTCAAAGCTTGTTTCCGGCTTCTTTCCCGATCCGAGAATCGACCCGGATTGATCCGCCTCATCAAAGCATGGCCGACACTCTCCGTCAACACCAGGGCGGCGATTCTGCGGGAGGCCGGCCTGTGAACAAATTCCCCGACTTCGGTACGGGAACCAGCGCCGCAAATGGCGGCGGGGCGTGCCGGAACAGAACGGATCGGTCAGTGTTGACATCCCTGGACGAACCCCATACGATGTGGCGTTGGTTGGTTGGAGAAAGTAGAAGGTCGCACCTGACCCAATAGGTGCGGCATGTGGAGAGTGAAGTCTCCGAGTCGGGTAAGGCACACACCCAACGGCACAGTACAAGCAGGTGGTCCGCGTCGAGCAGAACCTGCGTAGCACATCCGCAACGGGGGTCCATCTCCTGGGGAAGGCAAAATGAGAAGACAACGATGGGCAATTGGTGGGCTTGTGGCACTGAGTCTGGCGGCCGTGTTCGCTGTGGCCCCCGGCGCGGCCTGGGCGGACATCGTGCCGACGGGCCAATACGGCCCCGTCTATCCAGGGATGGACCCGTGGAACGTAGGGGACACGCCCTTGCAGATCGGCATCGACTCGTCGGGGAAGATCACTGTCACGGGCAGCGTCATCAACGCCGGCACGGTGGCGGTGGGACTTAAGGTGAAAGGTGGGCCGGATCAGTTGGGCGAGCTGGTGATTCAGAACGCCGGCCAAGTCAACGCCTCGAACGCCGCGTTCATCGGCGGCGCTCCACCGACCTGATGGGGGGACAATTGGAGAACAAGCAGGAAGGGACCGGTAGGGTCAGCGTGGGCCAGGGCTCGTCGTTTACCGTAGGGACCAGTGCCAACGGCAACTTGTACGTCGGCTACACGGGACAGGGCACCCTGGCGGTGGAGGGGAGCACCCAGTCCCAGGGGCAGGTCACCGCCGATTCGGTGGTGGTGGGCGCGGGGCCCTACGCGACGGGGCACGTGGATGTGAGTGGCGGGGTCCTGAACGCGGGGCACGGAATAACGCTCGGGGTGTGGGCCGGCAACGCCGCGCCCGACACCGTGGTCATGACAATTGCGAACGGGGGGCGTGTGACGGCCGGGGGGCTGCAAGTGGGCGGAATGGACCGGGATGATGTCACCGAGCTGTCGAGTTTTCTCAAGCAGTTTCTGGGTCCAGCCCATGGCAGCGGCACGGTGAACGTGCAGAGCGGTTCCACGCTGACCGTGGCAGGCCCCGTGTACATCGGGTACGCCGGCCCGGGCACGGTGAACGTGACCACCGGCGGCCAGGCCACGAGTTACGAGACTGCCCTGGGTGTCATTCCCGGTAGTTCCGGCACGCTTATCGTGGACGGCGCCGGCGGCGGAGCTCTCTACCGCGTCGCGCAGAACGGCGCTTATGAGACCTCCAGTGGGGCCAGGTCCGGCGATTTGGCCATTGGTCCGCGTGGCACGGGGGCAGTGACGGTGAAGAATGGCGGACAGGTGAGTGTCGATAACGTAGTCTATGTCGGCGGCTATCATGCCGGCGAGTTGCCCATCACGCAGTTCGAGGGCGCGTCCCTGGGTGACGTGGCGAGCGGGACCGGCGCGTTGAATGTCGGCGCGGGCGGCCAAGTGGCGTCGGGCCATGGCTTCCTCGGCTACTCTTCCGGCAGCACCGGCACGGCGAACGTGACCGGCACGGATTCGAAGTGGAACATTGCCGGCAACCTGTTTGTCGGCGGGACCGACACCGCGGCCGGCGGCACGGGCACCTTGAATGTCAGCGAGGGCGGCCTCGTGGACGTCACCGGCGCTCTGACCGTCTGGGCTACCGGCACGCTGCGCGGCAACGGCACGGTCACGGTAGAGACGCCCACGACACTCCACAACCACGGCACGATTGCTCCCGGCAGTTCGACGGCGCTTGGCACGCTGACGGTCAACGGCAACGTGGTCTTCGAGCCGGGCTCGACGTATGCCGTCAAGATCGGCCAGTCGGGCAGTGATAAGCTGGAGGTCAACGGCACTACGACCATCAACGGCGGCACCGTCAAGGTCAGCTCCCTCGGCACCGTGGTGGGACAGCACGACTACCCGATCATCCATGCAACTTCCGTCGCCGTGCCCGAGGGCGGCGGCTTTGGCAACCCGGACACGGCTTTGCTCGCCTTCTCGGTCAGCGATTCCTCTTTGGCTTATGATCCCACGTCGGTCACGCTGCATCTTACGGCGGCGAGCTTCAATGACTCGACGATTGCCCCGACGCCCAATGAGCAGCAGGTCGGCGAGCGCTGCAGAGTATCGCCAGGTCGGGTGGCAACGACGTTACTCATGCTTTGCAGCAGGTCCAGACCCCGGCCGAGTTGCGCAGGCGTACGATCAGTTGAGCGGTTTGAGCCGTCCGGCCCTGGCGCCGGTGGCCGCGACCGAGAACGGTCGGTTCATCGACGCGGTGAGTGACCGCGTGCAGACCCTGCAAACGGGGATGGGGGCCGGCACGTTCGACATGGGCCCGGTCGCCTTAAGCAATCCGGCCAGCCGCATGGCCGGCGGACGAATGTGCGATTTCGGCGGTCTGGGGCAGTCGGTCGCCGTCGGCAACGGCTCAAACGTCCTTGCGGAGAGCCCCTGGGGTATCTGGGGCCGCGGTTGCGGGCTGTTCGGCGATCGCCGGACCGAGCAGATGCGCCGGGCTACAACTACCAGATGGGCGGCGGGACCCTGGGCTTGGACTACCAGTTCACCGACCAGGTCCTCGCCGGCGTGGTGTTCGGGTATACGAATGGATATGTGGACTTCTCCGGGATGCGGGATAACGCCGACTTCCGGGCGATCCACGCCGGCCTGTACGGCGACCTCACGTGGGACAAGTGGTACTTGAATTCAACGCTCGCCTACGGGAACGTGCACTACGACACGGAGCGGTTCGTCGATTTGACCAACGAGCGTCTGACGGGCGATCTCAATGGCAGCGATGGGACGGCCTATTTCGAAGGCGGCCGAAATGTGACCGTGACGCCCGCCGTCTTGCTGCAACCTTTCGTGTCGTTGCAGTACAGCTTTCTGGGTCTGGGCTCTTATACGGAGACCGGCGGTGTCAGCGCCCTGTCCTATGGCGATCAGGACTACCAATCCGTGAAGAGCGGACTCGGCGCCCGGTTGACCGGCCGGCTGTGCGAATCGGAGGGCGGCTTCCGGATGGAGGGACAAGTGCGGGCCCGGTGGTTGCGTGAGTTCGGCGACAATCAGTCGAGAGTGGACACGGCGTTCGCCAGCAATCCGGCGACGGTGTTCACGATTCAAGATGCTGAGATCGCACGCGACAGTGCCGTCCTCGGTGTAGGCGTGTCGGCGAAGATCACCAAGCAGCTTCACGCCTCCGCGGATTACGACACCCTCCTCAACACGGACGAAACGGTCCAGTTGGTCAGCGCGGGACTGGAATATCGCTGGTAACCGCCACTTATGAAGTCAAATCGGCATTACCGGCCGGAGTTCGTCGTACCGCGGCGGGGCTGGTCTGGGATTCGGGCATGAGCAGCGCTACCAGCCATCGCCGGCAGGAACAGAAAGCCGTCGTACAGCAAGGCCAGGCGGAAATCGCCGACTTGGGCGTACAGGCCGAAAATGACCGTGCCCACCGCGGCGGCGATGCGCCCGATGTTGAAACAGAAACCTGCCCCGGTGGTTCGCAGCAGCGTCGGAAACAGCGGCGGCAGATACATCGTGAACAGGCCGAACACGCCGGAGAAGAACCCCACCCACGAGGTCCAAAAGATCAGCGATACGTAATCGCGCGGTATGCAGTAGCTGCTGAACATGGCCAGGAAAAAGCCCAGGCACATCAGCGAAATGGCGCGACGGAACCCGAGCCACCGCGCCAGCCAGGCGCCGAAGAAGTTACCGCCCATGGATACGGCGATCGGGATGAAGAACGCGATGCTGACCAATTGGTCCCTTTGCGCCGGGGTCCAATGGGCGAGGCTGGGCAGGTTCCGCAGGTGTTGCAGGTTCCAGAACATGAACGCCCACCACGCCGTCAACGACGTGGCGCAGACCACGATCGTCAGCATGGTGATCCGCCGGACGTCGCCCTGGAACAACTCCGCCACACGCGGAGGGCGGTCCTTGGCCTGATTTCGTCGCGCTTTGCCACTCCTGGGGCTCCGGCACGGAGCGGCGAATCCAAAAGACAACCAGTGCGGGCAGGATTCCCACGAGGAAGACATACCGCTTGGGGAAGGCCGCCAACAGGTACACGGCCAGACACGCGATCAGGACGCCGATATTGACGCCCGTTTGCAGCACGGCGGCGATCCAGGGACGCCACCGCTTGGGCCAGGTCTCGGACAGGAGCGACGACCCGACGGCCCATTCACCGCCGATGCCCAGGGCCGCCAGAAAACGGCAGATCAGCAGTTGCCACCAAGTCTGCGCGAGGACCGACAGGCCCGTGAACATCGCGTAGGTCAAGATCGTCAGGGACAGCGCCCGGCTGCGGCCCAGCAGGTCCCCCGCGCGGCCGAAGAACCCGCCGCCCAGGGCCCAACCGACCAGAAAAGCCGCCTGAATCCAGGAGCTTTTCTCCTTCACCAGAGGGTCGGTCGTGCTGGCGACGTGCAGCAGTTGCATGACGAACGGAGCGGCGACGAGGGTGTAGAGGTGCATGTCCAAGCCGTCGAACAGCCAGCCGAGCCATGCGGCGATGCCGGATTTCCATTGCTGCGGCGAAATGTCACGCAGGCGGGCGACATCGCGCTGGGCGGGGACCAAGTTCTCTTCGTTCGCTTGGGCCATGCCGCAAGATAATGACTTGATCTGCGGCAGGCAACGGAATTCCAGGGCAATTGCCCGTGGCTTGGTTCGGAGTTCCGCCTTCAGGCGGGTCAACAGTCCGCCCCTTCTTTTTGCTCCGCCTTGGCCGCATGGAGCCGGCTACGCCGGAAGACTCTTAGACCCGCCTAATGAGTTTTGACGGACAACTTCGGTAAGGCGGCCAATCCCTAGGGAGCCCTCTTCGTAGGTCGTGCGTCCCCGCACGACTTCTCTTAGGCGAGCGGGGACGCTGCTATGAAGACGGCCATCCGCCGGGTCTGATTACCGAACTTGCTCGTCAAAACTCATAGGCGGAACTCCGAACCTCGCAATTGTTCACCTTGACACGTCACCCGGCTCGTCATATCGTGGACGCATGGTGTGTCTCCGTCCCGGAGACGCCGAAAAAGTAGGGAGGTTGGATTCTATGAGCACGATTTCGAGACGACAATTTCTTGGCACCAGTGCAGCAACCATCGCGGCGGCTTACCTGGGAGTGGGGGCCCGGCCGGTCAGGGCCGATCCGCTCGGAATGCCTATCGGGTGTCAGCTTTATCCGGTGGGTAAGATGGTCGCCCAGGATTTCGAGGGGACCCTCAAGCAACTCGCGGCGATCGGGTATCGGAGGGTCGAGTTGTGCTCGCCGCCCAGCTATGGGTCATCGGGATTTGCCCCGCTGGCGAAGATGAAGGCGGCGGAGGTTCGCAAGGTGATCGAGGGGGCGGGCCTGCGCTGCGAGAGCTGCCATTACCAGTTCCAGGAGCTCAAGGAGAACCTCGATGAGCGGATTGCCTACGCCAAGGAACTGGGCCTCAAACAGATGATCCTCGCGACCTTTGGTCTGCCGAAGAGCGCGTCGATGGCCGACTGGGCCAAGGCCGCCGGCGAACTGAACAAGATCGGCGAGCGGACCAAGAAGGAGGGCATCCAGCTCGGCTTCCACAATCACGATTTCGAATTCGAGAAGATCGACGGCGTGCTCATCTATGACAAGCTGATGAGCGAGTTCGATCCCAAGCTGGTCCGGATGCAGTTCCAGGTTGCGGTCATTCGTCTCGGCTATCAGGCGGCGACGTACCTCCAGAAGTATCCCGGCCGGTTCCTTTCGCTGCATCTGGCGGACTGGTCGTCCACGGAGAAGAAATCGGTGCCGGTAGGGGCGGGCGTGGTCGATTGGAAGGGCCTCTTTGCCGCGGCCAAGATCGGCGGCATCGAGAACTACTTCGTCGAAATGAACATGGACGCCCTCAAGGCCAGCTACCCGTATCTCCATGATCTGAAGGTGTAATCGGTTCGAATGGCGAGTTCTTCCCAGCCTTCCGGAAGGTGGTTTAGGCGCGTCTATCTCCCTTCGTCTCCTGCGAAGACGGCCAAAAAAGTCGTCAGATGCCGAAAATTGCGGAACACCAGGGGCCGACGGGGAATCCTTACAAAAAATGATGGGCCTGTTGCATTTGCCGGCCATTTGTGGTACATTATCGGATGGTGTGACGATGGGACATCAGCAGGTCTGGTCTGTCTACGCGTGAGGATTTGGGGACAGTAAAAGGAGCGATGATATGAAGAGCAGAAGGGGATTTACACTCATTGAACTGTTGGTGGTGATCGCGATCATCGCCATCCTGATGGCCATTTTGATGCCGAGTCTCCAGCGGGTCCGGGAGCAAGCACGGTTCATGGCGTGCCGCTCCAACCTGCGGCAGTATGCCGTCGTCCAGAGGATGTATGCCGACGACAACAACGGCGATTTCCCACGCTCGTTCTACTGGCTCTAACGCGGCGCGGCGGCACGCAACTGCACTTACCACGATCCGACCAAGAGCCTGTTTGACCACCCGGAACTGGCGGGGCTATGCTGGCCCTATTTGAAGGACTTCCCGAACGTTCACGTGTGCCCCACGTTCAGGATCGTGCTCAAGGAAATGAGTTGCTCGAGATGTAATGGCACGATTCCCCTCGACAAGCTGAATTTCAGCTATACGATGAACTCCTACCTCAACGGCGATGCCTTTACGGTTCGGTGCCGTCGCAGTACCAGATCACCATCTCCGGCACCGCCATGCGCAAAGAGACGAACGTGAAACGTCCGGCGGAAACGTTCTACTTCTCCGAGGAGAACAGCTGGGCCATTTCGGGACTCGGCGCAGCCGGCATCAACGACACGAACCTGCGTCCCTTGCCGAACCATTCGACGGACAGCTTCGGGACATTCCACAAGACCTCGACCACCAATATCAACCATGGCGTCGTGAATGCCTCCTTTGTGGATGGACATGTCGACATGGTCGATCCCTGGCTGAATGATGCCACCGAGTGTTGGGAGCTCACTTGGCCCGGTGACAAACCGGCCCCGGTCTTCTAACCGTTGCGGATTCTGACGGACCGCACGCGTGAGCAGGAGAGGATTCACCCTGATCGAGTTGCTGGTGGTAGTGGCGGTGATCGCCCTGCTGATGGCGATTCTGCTGCCGGCGTTGGGGGCTGCGCGGGAGCAGGGCCGGCGGTCTGTTTGCCGCCAGAACGAGAAGAACACCGGCTTGGGACTGCACCTTTACGCGAATGACTATGACGGCAAGCTCCCCCTGAACGAAGTGGATCGGCTGGCTGTTCGATGTCTCCTATTGGACGACGAACATCATCCTGAAATCCGGCGGGTTCAACCGGCACATCTTCTACTGCCCCTCCTGGCGGCAGCGGGACAACATCATCTTCTGGCGCTACGGCGAGAACCTGCCGGCCGGGACACCGGAGGACTACGCGACGCCCGAGCCGCAGGACGCCGCGACCCAGAAGAATGATCATCGCATTCTCGGGTACTTCTGGTTCATCGACGTCGTCACGCCCCGGGCGCATCCCCCCATGAGCACCGACAGTCCCAGGGAATGGGTTCGGTCGATCGTCAAGACCCACGCGGCCCCGGCCCAGGTGGAGTTGGTTGCCGATGTTACCGTCAGTGATGGGGCGGACCGGCTGCACTCCGACTTCACCAAGGCGACCGGCGGTTGCTGGTCACGCTGGCAGGTCTACGACCGCACGAGCCACCTGAGGAACAGCACGTCACCCGTGGGTGGGAATGTCCTTTTCGTCGATGGCCACGTCCAGTGGCGCAAGTTCGACGAGATGGAGCACCGCTGGTTCTGGCAGAATGACGGCGATCCCTGCTTCTGGTGGTGACGTGAACCCCGGGAGAACTCGGGTGTGACACAGACTCTGTCATCCTGAGGCGAAGCCGAAGGATCTGGCGCCGAACTGGAGATTCCTCTTGGTTGCAGCCCAGGTCCTTCACTCCGCTACGCTCCGTTCAGGATGACAAGCGGCGCGGGACTGATGACAGCCCCCCGTGAGACCAATGCCTCGAATGCGTCCACTACCAGAGTTCCGTCCACTTCAGGTTCAGCTTGGTACCCGGTCTCTGTGGCAGGATTCGGCTTCGGAGCCGGAGCCGGCTTGGCCGGGGCTTTGCTCTTCGGAGCGGCGCTCGCCTTCGGCGGCGGGGTCGGCTGGGACGGGTCCTTTAGGGAGAGGCTGATGCGCTTCTTCACGAGGTCCACCGCGAGCACCGTGGCCATCACCTTCTGATGCACCTTCACGACCTCCGCCGGGTCTTTCACGAACCGGTCGGCCAACTGGCTGATGTGCACCAGCCCGTCCTGATGGACGCCGATATCGACGAAGGCGCCGAAGGCCGTGACATTGGTCACGATACCGGGCAGACGCATCCCAGCTTGAAGGTCCTCCATCTTCCGCACGCCTTCCGCGAAGCGGAAGACCTCAAACTGCTTGCGCGGGTCCCGGCCGGGCTTGGCCAATTCCTGCATGATGTCGCTGAGAGTCGGCAGGCCGACCGACTCGGTAACGTAGTCCTCCAAACGGATCTTCTTGCGCTGCGATTCGTTCTTCATCAGGTCGGCGACCGAGCAGCCGGCATTCGTGGCCATGGTGTCCACGACGTGATAGCTTTCTGGGTGCACGGCACTGGCATCGAGCGGATGGACGGCGTCCTGGATGCGCAGGAAGCCTGCCGCCTGCTCGAAGGCTTTGGCCCCGAGCCGGGGGACCTCCTTGAGGTCCGCGGAGCGGAACGGGCCGTTCTCGTTGCGGTAGGCGATAATATTCTGGGCCAACTGGGGCCCCAGACCTGAGACGTACTGGAGCAGTTGCTTGCTGGCCGTGTTGACCTCGACGCCGACGCTGTTGACGCAACTGATGACCACGTCATCGAGGCTTTGCCGGAGCATCCCCTGGTCCACGTCGTGCTGGTACTGGCCGACGCCGATGGATTTGGGATCGATCTTGACCAATTCCGCCAGTGGGTCCATGAGCCGCCGCCCGATGGAGACGGCGCCCCGGACCGTCACGTCTTTGTCGGGGAACTCCTCGCGGGCCACGTCCGAGGCGGAGTAGACGGAGGCGCCGCTTTCGTTGACCACGACCACGGCTGATCGCGGCGGGCAGTTGCAGGCTCCGGATGAAATCCTCGGTTTCGCGACCGGCCGTGCCGTTGCCGATCGCGATGGCGTCGATCTCGAACTTCTGGCACAGGGCCGCGATTTTGGCCCCATCCGATGACCCCGGCTTCTCGCTCTCGTGCAGGTAAACCACGTCCGAGTACTTCAATTGCCCCTGTCGGTCGAGACAGACCACTTTGCACCCCGTCCGGAATCCGGGATCGATCGCCAGCACGCCCTTGCGGCCCAGTGGTGGCACCAGCAGCAGCTCCCGCAGGTTCTCTGCAAAGACCCGGATGGCCTCCTGGTCGGCCCGCTCCTTGGTCTCCATCAGGACTTCCGTCTCCATCGACGGGGCGAGGAGCCGCATGTAGCCGTCGAGAGCGGCTGCGCGGACGAGGTCCGCACAGGGAGTCTGTCCTTTGACGAACAGCGTCTCCAGCGTTCGCGTCGCCTGCTCCTCGGGTGCACTGACCTGCAAGCGCAGGAAGCCATCGTGGGCACCTCTTCGCATGGCCAGAATCCGGTGCGACGGCGCCTTGGCAACGGGCTCCTCCCAGTCGAAGTAATCCTCGAACTTGCACCCTTCGGCCTCTTTGCCGGCCACGACCTTGGTTCGGAACGTTCCTTCCGTATGGAACAGCCCGCGAATGCGGGTCCGGGCCGTCTGCTCTTCGTTGACCCATTCGGCGATGATATCCTTCGCGCCGGCCAGGGCTGCTTCGACCGATTCGACGCCCTTGCCGGCGTCGACAAAGGCGTTTGCCTCGGCGAGAGGATTGGTGGCCGGGTCCTGCGCCAGGACCAGTTTGGCCAGAGGTTCCAGACCCTTCTCGCGCGCCACCGTGGCGCGCGTGCGCCGTTTCGGGCGGTAGGGCAGGTAGATGTCTTCCAAGGCGGTCATCGTGGCGGCCTGGGCGATCTGAGCCTTGAGTTCGTCGGTATAGCAAATTCCGCTCCTGGAGAGAGCTGAGAATCGCCTCCCGCCGGGCGTCCAACTCCGCAAGCTGGGTGAGCCTGGTGCGAATAGCCATAATGGCAACCTCGTCCAAGGTGCCCGTGGCTTCTTTGCGGTATCGTGCAATGAACGGAACCGTGGCCCCGCTTTCGAGCAGCTCGGCCGTTGCCTGGACCTGCCCGGGCCTCATACCCAATTCCGCCGCGATCTGTATCACATGTGCCGGATTCAATGGTCAATCCCTTGAATTACACTATCATTCCTCGCACCGACCTTCTGTGCGATATCGGCGAATATAACGAAAGCAGTGGGAAGTTTGAAGTCTCAAGTTGAAAGGACTTTCAGCCCCAGGGCGATCTCATCTTACCCATCGTGTGCCAGTAGACTGAAGGCGCCGACTCCTTCAGATACGCTTGTGAAGGGGTAGCCCGCCAAGTATACTGGATGGTGAGATGACGATCTGCGTGCATTGATCCGTGTCTGGCCATCTGAGAACGATTGCGGACGTAGAGCGAATCTCCGTTGAACGTATGAGACGATGTATTAAGGAGGCTGAACTTGACGACCACCCGCACGGGAAACCCGCGACTGGCGCCACTCAAAGAGAACCTGCAGAGTGTCATCTATGGCAAGGGCGAGTGCATCGACGTGGTGATTGTCGCCTTGCTGGCAGGGGGGTCCGCCCTGATCGAGGATGTCCCGGGCGTGGGCAAGACGACCCTGGCCAAGGCCTTGGCCAAGAGCATCGACGCCAAGTTCCACCGCATCCAGTTCACCCCCGATCTGCTGCCCGCGGATATCCTGGGATCCTCCATCTACAACCCGGTCTCCGGCGACTTTCGGTTCCAGGCCGGGCCCATCTTCTGCAATATCCTGCTGGCCGATGAGATCAACCGGGCGTCGCCGCGGACCCAATCGGCCTTGTTGGAGGCGATGAATGAGAGCCAGGTAACGATCGAGGGGCAACGTCGCCCGCTGGCGCAGCCCTTCCTGGTCATCGCCACCGAGAACCCGATCGAGTTTCACGGCACCTATCCGCTGCCCGAGGCCCAACTGGATCGCTTCCTGGTCCGGCTGGCCCTCGGCTACCCGGCGGCGGATGTCGAGGTGGACATTCTCAAGTCCCACGCCCAGGCGCAGCCGCTCGAACGGATCGGGCCGGTGCTCGACCTGGAGCAGGTCGGCCAGATCCAGCAGGAAGTGACGAACGTCCACGTGGATGAAAGCATCCTCGAATACATCGTGGAGATTGTGCATGCCACGCGTCACGATAATCGTCTGCAACTCGGGATCAGCACGCGCGGCTCGCTGATGCTATCCCGAGCGGCCCAGGCGCATGCCTATTTCGAGAGCCGCGACTACGTGATTCCCGACGACGTGCTGTGGTGCGCCCCGCACGTGCTGCCGCATCGGGTCATTTTGACGTCGAAAACCCGCTACAGCGGCACCAGCACCCGGCAAATCATGGCGGACATCATCGGCCGTATCAAGGTGCCCGTCTAACCGTGGAATTTGACATTGGTGGAGCACAAGAAGAATGGAATACTGGAATGATGGAATATGGGCAAAGCCGAGGGCCGAGTACAGATTGAGTTGACCGACGCCGGCAAGGTGATTCTGCGCGGAATCATCTTCATTGCGTTCGCCACGGTGATGATCCCCGCCTTCGATGTTCTGTCGGTCCTGATTTGTGTCATGCTCGTGGCCCTGGTGGTCGGGTATCGTTCTTCGGCCGAAGATTCTCGTCACCGGGAACCTGCCCGAGCGCATTGATCGCGGGCCAGACAGCCCACCTGACGTACACAATCCAAAACATGGGGCGGCTGCCGGCCTACCATCTGCGGGTGCGGTTCCGGGCCTTGCCCGAAGCGGTCGAGCAAAGGGCCGATGCGGAAACGGTCTGGCGCCTGGCACCGGGTCAGACGGCCGAAGCCGTCGTCGCCCTCCGGCCGAAGCGCCGGGGCCATTACCACCTCCGTCCACCGGTCTGCGAATCCAGCTTTCCCTTCAACCTGTTTCACTTCGGCACGCCCCGTGACGGCGTGGAGACCTTGGTGGTTCTGCCGGCGTTCACGCGGCTGGATCTGCCGTTGCCGTGCGTGAGCCGTCACGTGAATGCCAGCAGTCTGCAGCCGGCCGGCCGGGTGGGGACTTCGCCGGAATACATCGGGAATCGGCCCTATCAGCCGGGCGACCCGCCGCGACGGATCGACGTCCGGGCCTGGGCCCGTCTGTCGGTGCCGGCCACCAAAGAGTACGATGACGATCTCGACAACTACGCCGCGCTGGTTCTGGACACCCGCGTGGCAGGAAGGCTGGTCGAAATCGAAGTCGCAGGAGGTCAAAGAGCTGGAGGCCGCCGTCAGTCTCTGTGCGTCCGTGGCTTCTGCCGTTCACAGGGACTGCCAGATCGATCTGCTGCTGGCAGGGAGCGATTTGCATTCCTTTGCTTCCCTGCCCAAGGCGACTGCGTCTCGACCGGGTCCACGAAACGTTGGCCGCCGTCGAGCCTGCGGAGGGCTACACCGCCGAGCAGATCGGCCCGCTTCTGGAAGACCGGCTGGGCGAGATTTCCGAGATCATCTTCATCGTGCTGCGTTGGGATCGCACGTATCAACAGTTGGTCCAAGTGGGCCGAGCTGGCCGGCTGCCATTGCACGGTCCTCGTGGTAGGGGAGGGGCTCCCCAACGCAGAATTTCGCGTTGGGGACCCCGAGACGGACCCGCAAGCGGAGGACAGAGGACAGAGGCCAGAGGCACGGGACGTAGGGACGCCTACCGGCCCCATCGCTTTGACGTTCGGTTCGTCTCGGCCGACGACATCCTGGCGGGGCGGAGGGCCGCGCTATGACGATCCAACGGGTCATCGCGGTGGTCATGATCCTGGGAAGCTCGGTCCTGATCGCCTGGGCTTCGGGGGACATTACCTTCCCGGCGATTCTGGGCATGTTGGGTCTGCTCGGCGTGCAACGGCGGTTCACCTGGGACATCCGGCCGGAGAAGCACTTTATCACGCCGTTGCTGTTGCTGCTGCTGGCGGTCCTGTTTGCGCTGCACTGCCGCTACGCCCATGTCCGTGCCGACCAAGCCGCCGCCTTTGCCTGGCAGACGATTGCCCGCTACTTCCTGGCCTCCATGATTCTCGTCCTCTTCCTGCGGTCGCACCGAACGGAGGACGGAGGACAGAAGACAGAGGACGGAGGACAGAGGCCCCAAGAGACGCCGTCCTCCGTCCTCCGTCCTCCGGTCCTCCGGGCTGCCGCCGTCGCTGGGATTGTTTCATTTGGCCAGTGTGCTGGCCGCCGGACAAGTCCTGCTGCTCGACGACCGGTACGTCGCCTTCCGCCTGGCGGAACTCGCTGAGCGTCACTCTGGTCATCCTCTATGCGGCGGTGGACGGTCGACCAGTGCGGATTGTCGGAGTGCGGATTTCGGTTGAGTCCTGAGAATCGAATCCGCCATCCGCAATCATCAATACCGCAATCCCGACTACTGGCTCCTGGCTGGCTCTGAGCGCTGCTCCTTTTGGTGGTCCTCAATCTCGGCTGGATTGCCGGGTCGCTGCTATACCGACGGGTGGAGATCATCAACTTTCTGCCCGCGTGGCTTTCCCATGGCAATATCCCGGTGGAGAGCACCACGGGACCGGCTCGCGCAGGTCGGTTTCTCCGCCAGCGGCGAGCTTTCCACCCTCTTGTCGGATCAAAGATGACCCGGACACGACGCCGGTCCTGACGCATCACCGGCAGCAATCCGAGCCTACCTGCGGGCCAAGGCGTTCGAGACGTACCACCAGTCGGTCTGGCAAGAGCTCATCTCCTGGGAGGGCATCCTGCCCGAGCAGAACCTGCCGCTGGGGATGCACCTGGGCAGAACCAGTCTCTATCGTCTGCACGAGGCGGAGGCTTCCCGGGAAATCACGATTCGACATGAATCCAGTCTGGGCGATGTCATGTTCGCGCCGGCGGGAGCCTGCTTTGTGGAAGCGCCGTTCGGCGTGATGCACAACGAGGACGATATCATCAAATCTCAGAACGTGCGGAGCTCACCAGAGCTACCGGATCGGCTACGCGGCTTCCTGGAGCAGCCGGCCGCCCACGAGCCTGCAGTTGCACCATCTGATGGAACTGCCGGCGAAATCCCTGAACCTGCCGCAGATCCGGGAAAAGGCGAGCCGCATCTTCCGGGGTGCACGACGACGGCGCAGAAGATCGACGCCGTCACCAAGTACTTTCACACCAATTACGCCTATGTTCTCGGCCTGGAGGTGCCGGCCGGTCAGGACCCCCTGAACTACTTCCTGCTTGCAGGCCTCCACGGGTTACTGCGAATACTTCGCTTCCGGCGCCGCGATCCTGCTGCGTCTGGCCGATGTCCCGACCCGCTACGTCACGGGCTTTCTGGTGACGGAGCGGGGCAGCGACCGAGGGTCCTGGATTGCGCGGAACATGGACGCCCACGCCTGGGCCGAAGCGTGGGACAAAGAGCAGGGGCAGTGGGTCGTCGTCGAGGCCACGACGCAGGAGGGGCTGGATGACGTATCCCTGGCCGATGAGCTGGTGCGGAGTGCGGGCAGCACGCCGCCCCTTCCTGACCCAGCTTCTACAGTCCCTCTACGAATACGGCTTGTTCGGTGTGATCGGTCAGTTCTTTGTGTCCTACGGCTTGCTGACCGGCGTGGGACTGTCGCTGGTCTTCCTGGGAGCAGCCGGATGGGTCGCCGTGCACCGGCGCCGTCACCCCTCTTCCTCTGTTCTGCGTCTTCCCTCCGCCGAGGTGCTGGCTTGGCGTCGCTTGCTGGCCGCCGTGGATCGCCAGGCCCGGGCCCTGGGATACCGGCGCCGCGGCGATGAGACGCTCCACGCCTTCGCCGCTCGCTTGGCGGCGGTGGGTGCGGCAGCCCGGTGCAGCAGAGCCGCACTTCTGGATGACCGACCTACCGGCTTGCCTGGCCGACTGGTACTTCCGGTATGCCGACCTGCGCTACCGTCGCGCGGTGGATCCCGGCGCCGTCCAGGCGAGCTCGCCTCTCTGTGGGCGCAAGCACGCGGGGTAGGGGCGAAGCTCGGCCGAATCGAGCGGTTACGGCAGATCATTCAGAAGCGGCCGGGTCGTAGGATGGGCTTTAGCCCATGCTACTCTCGTTGGTCAACGTCCAGATGATCCGCATGGGCTTAAGTCCATCCTACACCCCACTACACCTTACATGTCAGTTGGCATGAAATTCTCCCGCCCGAGATGCGACAGGTCAAGGAGATCATCGTCAACCTGATGGGCTTGAAAGAACTGTCGGCAACTCGGATTCCGTAATAGGCGCAGATGGACACGCCGGACGCGGCGTCCATGTCGTCCACCTCGTCTCATGCCGCCCGTCGGCGGGCGAGACGCTGTCGGAAGCCTTCCATGTAGAGGTAGAAGACCGGCGTGATGTAGAGCGTCAGGGTCTGGGAGAAGATCAGACCGCCGACGACCGCCAGGCCCAGGGGCTGGCGGGATTCCGCGCCGGCGCCCCAGCCCATGGCGATGGGCAAGCTGCCCATCAGGGCCGCCATCGTGGTCATCATGATCGGGCGAAAGCGGATCAGGCTGGCTTCCAGAATGGCGTCGTGCGGGTTCTTGCCTTCCGTGCGCTGGGCCTCGAGGGCGAAGTCCACCATCATGATGCCGTTCTTCTTGACCAGGCCGACCAGCATGATGATGCCGACGAAGGCGTAGATCGACAGCTCGATGTTGAAGAGCAGCAGCGTGAGCAACGCGCCGAAGCCCGCGAAGGGCAGGGCCGAGAGGATCGTGATCGGGTGAATGAAGCTCTCGTAGAGGATGCCGAGCACCAGGTAAATGACGAGGATCGCCAGGGCGAGCAGCCAGCCGAGCCCTTTCATGGAAGCCTGGAAGGCCTGGGCGGTGCCCTGGTAATTGGTGACGATCGAGGCCGGCAGCGTCTCGCGGGCCAGCTTGTTGACGCGGGCGACGGCGTCGCCCAGAGAGGTGCCCGGGGCGAGGTTGAAGGAGACGGTGACGGAGGGCAACTGGCCCTGGTGGTTGATCGATCAGGGGGCCCACGTCGGTGGTCAGGTCGGCCACGGCGTTGAGCGGCACCAGCCGGCCGCTCTTGGCGCGGACGTACAGCAGGCCCAGGGCCGCCGGGTCCAATTGATACTCGTGCTTGAGTTCCGTGATGACGTAATACTGGTTGGTCGGCGTCAGCATCATCGAGACTTCGCGCGTGCCGTAGGCGTCATAAAGGGCGTCTTCGATCTGCTCGGCGGTGATCCCGGTGGCGGAGGCCTTGTCCCGCTGGATCTCGACATGAATCTGGGGGTTCCTCATCCGCAGGTCGCTGGACACGTCCTGAAAGCCGGCCAAATCGCGGATCTTCTGCTCCATCGTCGGTCGCGCAGCGGTACAACTCCTCGGTATCGGGACCCTGCATGGTAAACTGGTACTGGCCTCTCGAGATGCGGCCGCCGATGGTGATCGTGGGCGGGTTGAGAATATAGGTCTGGATGCCCGGGGATGGCATTGAGAGCGGGCCGCCATCGTTGGACCAGCTCATCGGCGGTGGCTTGGCGCTGCGACCGGGGCTTGAGGCGGATCATGAGGCTGCCGGTGTTGGCCGCCGATTGCTGCCGCGGGCGCCCGCGCTGGACATGAACGACTCGACTCTCCGGCTGGGCCCGGAGCACCGCGGCGACGGCCTGTTGGTGGGCGAACATGGATTGGTCGGAGATGCCCTCGATCGCTTCGGTGGAGCCCGTGATCATGTCGCGGTCCTCATTCGGCAGGAAGCCCTTGGGAATCCGCATGAACAGATAGAGCCGTGGCGACCAGCGTGGCCAGCGAGAAGAGCATCGCCATATGCCGATGAGCGAGAACGGCCCGCAGCGTCCGCTCATAGAAGCGTAACGAAAGCTGGAAGAGCCATTCGGAGAACCGATAGGCCCGGCCGTGGTGGATTCCCTCCGGGGGCCGGAGGAAGCGGCTGGAGAGCATGGGAGTCAGCGTCAGGGCGATGAAGCCCGAGACGAGCACCGCCGCCCCGATGGTGACGGCGAACTCGCGGAACAGCCGGCCGATCAGGCCGCCCATGAACAAGACCGGGATGAACACGGCCGACAGGGACAGCGTCATGCTGATAATCGTGAAGCCGACCTCGGCGGCGCCTTCCATCGCTGCCTTCATGGGCGGCTTGCCCATCTCCATGTGCCGCACGATGTTCTCCAGCATGACGATGGCGTCGTCCACGACGAAGCCCGACCGACAGCGTCAGGGCCATCAGAGAGAGGTTGTCGAGACTGTAGTTGAGCAGGTACATGACCGTGAACGTCCCGACGACGGCCATCGGCAGGGCCAGGCTCGGGATGATCGTGGCGGACACGATTGCGGAGAAAGACGAAGATGACCAGCACGACCAGAAACAGGGTCAGCAGCAGGGTCACTTCCACGTCGTTCGACGGAATTCTTGATCGACGTGGACCGGTCGATCAGGGTATACATGGCGACTGAGGCCGGCAATTGGTTGCGGAACGTGGGCAGGAGCCGTTTGACGGCGTTCGGTCACGGCGACCGTATTGACGCCGGGCTGGCGTTGGACCGCGAGGATGATGCCGCGATGCTGCTCGACGCCGTTGAAGTACCAGGCCGCCACCTTGTCATTCTCGACGTTGTCGGTGACGTCGGCGATGTCGCCGAGCCGCACGGGCGAGCCGTTGCGGTAGGCGACGATCAAGGGCTTGTAGGCGTCGGCGTTGTTGAGCTGCCCCGAGGCCAGGACGGTGAAGGCCCGGTCGGGCCCGTACAGCATCCCCGGTCGGCAGATTCTGACGTTGCCGGTGTCGATGGCCGCGGCGACCTCGTCGATGCCGATCGCCTTGCTCGACAGGGCCATCGGGTCGAGCTTGACGCGGACGGCGTATTTCTGCGAGCCGAAGACCATGACCTGGGCCACGCCGCTCGACCGTGGAGATCCGCTGGGCGATCAGGGTCTCGGCGTACTCGTCCAGGGCGTACAGGGGCAGGGTCGGGCTGGTCATGGCCAGGTACAGGATCGGCTGGTCGGCCGGGTTGACCTTCAGTACGTGGGCGGGCTGGGCATGTCCTGCGGCAGCTGCCGCATCGGCCCGCGTAGATGGCCGCCTGCACGTCCTGGGCGGCGGCGTCGATGTTCCGGTCCAGACGTGAACTGCATCGTGATATTGGTGCTGCCCAGGGCGCTGGAGGACAGCATCGAGTCGATCGCCGGCGATGGTGGTGAATTCCTTTTCCAGGGGCGTGGCCACGGCGGACGCCATCGTGTCGGGGCTGGCGCCGGGCAGCGAGGCCGAGACGGCAGATCGTCGGAAAATCGACATTGGGCAGATCGCTCAGCGGCAGTTGCCGGAACGCGGAGATCCCGAACAGCAGGATCGCCAGCATGACGAGCGTCGTCATGACCGGGCGGTTGATGAAGAGATCTGTGAAACCCATGGATGCCTCACCTTGCTTCTGCTGGATTTGCTGCGAGCGAAGTGCGGCTTGGAGTCTCGGACTCGCAGTGGACGCCGGGACGTTCACGCCGCTTGACTGCACTGGCCGGGCGGCGCTGACCGTCGGTGACGACCTGCTCGCCCGGCTGCACGCCGTCGAGGACGGTCTCGTTCCCGACGGTCCGCTTGACGCTGACCGTCGCGGGCCTCGACCGTCTGGTCCGCTTTGAGCACGTACACGAACCTGACCGTCCTGGCCGGTCTGCACGGCCGGCGACGGGCACCACGATGGAATCCGGCTCCTGCGCAATCGTCAGCAGCACCTTGACGTACTGGCCGGGCCAGAGCCGCCGGTCCTTATTGGCGAAGGTGGCCCGCAGATGGATCGTCCGGTTGTCGGGTCCACCGTGTTGTCGATGAAGGCCAGCACGCCGTGGATCGCGTCCCTCTCCTCGCCAGGGAGGTCACGCCCGACGTCCAGCGGCCTGGCCGCCATGTGCTTGCGGATCGCCGGCAGGTGCTGCTCCGGGACCCAGAAGCTCACGTAGATCGGGTCGATCTGCCGAACGGTCACGACGGAGACGTCGTTGGCCTTGATCAGGTTGCCTTGATGGACGAGCAGCCGGCCGGCACAGCCGTCCACGGGCGAGCAGATCGAGCAGTAGTCGAGTTGCAGGGCGGCGTTCTCGATGGCGGCCTTGTCGGCGCTGACCGCCGCCCGCAACGTCTCCACCGCCGTCATCGCCTGATCGTAGACATCCTGGGAGGCAAACCCCTTCTTCAACAACTCCGTTTGCCGCGCGGCCTCCCGCTCGGCGTTCTTCAGTTGGGCCTCATCCTTCTCCAGATTGGCCTTGGCCATCTTGAGCGTGGCCTCGGGCTGGCGGGGATCGATCGACAGCAGCCGGTCACCCTTCTTCACCATCTGGCCTTCGGTGAAGTGCACCTGCATCAGGATGCCGGTCACCTGGGCCCTCACCTCGACGTCGGCGAAGGCTTCGACCGTGCCGAAATTGGAGACGGCAACCGGCATCGTCTTCTGTTGCGACGGGGGCCACGAGGACCGCCACCGGCGGCACCCGCTCTCACTCCGCGGTCCCTGTCCCGCCTTGGCCGCCGAGCGTTTGACGCAGCCGGATAGCACAGAGCACCCCGACGGCCACGACGATCAGACTGAGCCGTGTTGCCGCACCGATTGGCCCTCTGCCGGCCGGAGGTCGGAAACGAACATTGCCACACTATCATATCTCACCCCTGTTGATTACGGAGATCGCGATTCGCTCACCGTCAGAAGGGCTCCCCAACGCAGTTCATTGCGTTGGGGGACCCAATTCAGACGGAAATTTTACCGGTTCTCGCCCCGGACCGGCAATCCCCCGGCGTTCCAGCAGGGAACCCTCCTGCCGGTAGATCTCGACGAGTGCCTTCAAATAATTGACCACGGCCTGGACTTCGTCGATCTGGCTCGACACCAAATCCCGCTGGGCCTGGGCGACCAGCAGCGAGGTGGACTTGCCCAGCCGGAACTTCTCCGTCTCGACGCGGAGCTTGTCCTCCTGGAGCTTGCGCGTCGCGGCGGTGGCCGCCACCTGCTCCTGCGAGCGGGCGATCTCCAGGTACGCCGTGCGGACGTCCACCTCGATCAGTTGCGACAGATTGCTGATGGCCTCTTTGGCCTGCTGACGCGTCAACATCGCCCGCAGATGGCGCGATTCGGCGGCCCGATTCCATACCGGAAACTCGAAGTTCAGCCCTGCCAGACCGCCATAACTGTTGTCGTGGGCATCCGCCATCGACTTGCCGAAAGAGTCTGCGAACCCGGTTCGCCCCAGCGTGACGAACAAATCGAGCTTCGGCAACAGGCCGTTGCGTGTCTTGACCACCTCCAGGTCACCGCGCTGCCACAGCAGCTTGGCCTGATTCAGATCGGGCCGCATTTGCAGCGCCAGCTTCACATGCGACTCCACGTCGTCCAGTGTGATCGAGGGACTCGTGGGGAGGCTGGCCAGCACGATTTCCCGGTTCCAGAGATTCGCGCCGGGCGGATTGACCAAACGCAGCAGGTCCAGCCTCAACTTCGCCGCCGCGCTGCGGGTATTGATCAGACCCTCGCGGCGCAGCGCGACCTCTGCCTCGGCCGCCGACTGCTCGGTCTGTGCCAAGTCCCCGACGCGAATGCGCTCCTGGGTCTCCTCCAACTGCTTTTGCGCCAGGGCCAGGGATTGAGTGAAGATCTCGATATTCCGCTCGGCCATGGCGTAGTCCCAATATGTCTCCTCGACCTGTGCGATCAAGGTCTGCACGAAGCCCCGCAACTCGTATTGGGAGATCTCCACGTCGATCTTCGCCTGGTTCACCGAGGCCAGATTGACCGCGGTCCCGAAGCCCCGCAGCAGTGATTGGGTCGCGTTGAAGGCCACCGTCGTGGCGTAGTTGTCGTCATTCGCCGGAACGCCGGCCAGAGGGATGAGCGAGGTACTCCCCGTCACGCCCAGCGAAGTCCCCGTGGGCAGAAACTCCTGGACGCCCACCCCCACCGTGGGCCCGCTGCGGTCGAACGTCTGCGGGCCCGGCTCTTCCTTGAGGTTGTTCCAGCCATAACCTGCTTGCCCGGTCAGGACGGGGTCAAAAATGGAAAGCCCTTCCGGCACAAAGGTCTGCGAAATCTGGGGAGTGAGCCGCTCGACCACCAGCGACCGGTTGTTCTCCAACGCCAAAAGCGTGGCCTGCTCGGTGGTAATCCGCAAAGGACCCGTGTCAATTTGCGGATTCTTGGTGGCGGAGGGAGGATTTGCCGCGAGACTCGAATTCGTGGTCACGGCGTTGGGCTCCGACACGCGCGGACCAATGTAGTCCTGGGACGGGTGCGCGTCGGGGACAGTGCAAGAACACCCCAGAAACGCCAGGCATGACACAAGCCAGAGGGTTTTATGGGACGGCAAACGCGACAGGTGGCGTTTGGGAGTCCGATCGAGCCTCGACCAAACGGTGCCCATTTACAACTACCTCATGTATCTCTCACACAAACCTACGACAGACGCTCCCAAGGGGAGGGAAATTGCCACAATTGCCCCATACCATTCGGCCGCGCACCGCCCGGCGGGCGGCGCAAAGCGACAAGTATAGACCTTCCGGGACGGATGTCCAGCGATTCTCCGCGGGGGCAGCGCTACGGCGGGGACACGTTGGGATTCGGGACGAAGTGACGGTGCGGCCGGCTACCCGAGCATCTCCTCGTAAATCTGATACGTCGTCGGAGCCATGCCGATCCGGCGGTACGCCTGCTGGGCCACCTGGTTGGATTGCTCGACGTACAGCCGAATGCCACAGACTTCCGGATGCTGGAGGGCCTGCGTTTTGACGAAGTCATGGAGCTGCGTGAAGACCCCGCGCCGCCGCAGCGGCGGCCGCACGTAGAGACTCTGAATCCACCAAAATCGGCCGCCGCGCCAGTCGCTCCATTCATACGTAATCATCAGACATCCCATCACCGCGCCGTTGCTCTCCGCTACCACGTAGAACCCGTAGTCGCAGTCGTCCATCACGGCCCGGATACCACGCCGGATGGTAGCGGGGCTGAGTTGCTTCTGCTCCGTCTCCCAGGCCATCGCGATGTTAAGCTCGGCGATGGTCTCGATGTCCTCGATCCGGGCGATTCTGACTTGTATCTCATCATTTGGCATTTGTCGCTCCTCGCCTCAATCTGTGCCACAACAGGTCCAGCAGATCGGTGATCAGCCGCGCACGGGCGGCAGCGTCGGCGCCTTGAATGCGGATGGCGCGACTTTCTACCTGCCCGTCCGGCAATCGTAGCCCGACCTCCACGGAGGAGCCGCCGTTGCCTTTTCGGATCTCCCCGACGGCGATGGCCCACTGGCTGGCCGCCTCCTCGGCTGCCGCGCGAGCGAGTTGTTGCACCTCTTGGACACCTTCTCTTACTTCATTGCGTCCCATTCGCATTGCTCCCTGGTCGCAAATCCGAACTTGTCGTAACAACGTTACCAGTTTCCCACGCGACGATCTTACGTACCGGCCTGCCTCGTGAAAAGCCGGAAAATGCTGGAAGTCGAGGGAAGGGTCTGCCAGAATAGGGCCTCAGAGTGCCGGCTTTTTGCCGGGCAGGCTGGCAGTGCAACCTCAAGGAAGCCGCAAGGGCTGTAAGGAGTGGCGACAATGAGCGAGCAGATGAATCGACGAGAGTTTCTGAGTGTCAGTGCGGCGGGGGCCGGGGCGGTTCTATTGGGCAACCAACTGGCGACGGCTCAAGGCCAGGAGGAGAATTGGCCCCCGAAGCTGCCGCCGGCCAAAATCTACAAGATCTACATCGGGCGGACGGGCGGCATCTACCTTTCCCGGCCGACGACCGAGGTGGACAAATTCAATAACTACCTCGCCAAGCTGGAGGCCAAGCGCGGCGACGTCAAATTCCTCGGCGGGGACATGGTGCCGGAGACGGATGTCGACAAGGTGCTGCCGAAGCTGGCGGAGGCGGACGCCGTGTTGATGTTCCACCTGTGCGGTCACGGGGGCGATGCGCCGCTGCAGGCGATGACCAAGATTGTCGAGAAGGGCCTGCCGACGGTGGTCTTCTCCCAGCCGTTCAGCGGTCACGGCTGGATGTACTTCCCGGTTTGGGCCAAGCAGGGCAAGAAAGTCGTCCTCATGCCGTCCAGCGATTGGAGCGATCTCGACAAGGTCATCGGGATCATGCGCGTCAAGCCGCACCTGGCCCAGACCCGCATCCTCGTGATCCGGGGACCCTTGGGGACCGCGGCGGCCTGCTCGGCCGAGCAGGTCAAAGCGAAGCTGGGCGTCGAGATGATCCCCGTTACGGTGGAAGAGACTCTCAAGGCCCACCAGGCGGTCAGCCTCCAGGACGCCCAGGCCGAGGCCCAGCAATATTGGATCGGTCCGGCCAAGAAGATCGTCGAGCCGACGAAGGATGAGATCGTCAGCTCGGCCCGCTTCTACCTGGCGGTCAAACGGATGATGATGGAGAAAGGCGCGCGGGCCGTCACCAGCTCCAACTGCATGGGCGAGCCCGCGAAAGGGTGTTTCACCTTCAGCAAGCTGAACGATCTGGGCCTCGTCGGGGCCTGCGAAGGGGACATGGACTCCACGCTGACCATGCTGATGTTCAACTACGCGTTTGGCATTCCGGGCTTCATCTCCGATCCGGTGTTCGACACCGCCAGCAATGCCCTGATCCATTTCCACTGCACCAGTTCGACGAAGATGGCGGGGCCCCAAAGCGAACGTCTACCCTTCATGATCCGCACCCAGACGGACAGCGACAAAGGCGTGGCCCTGGAGGTGGAGATGCCGCTGCGTCAGGCGGTCACCTGTGCCAAGTTCGTCAACCTCGACACGATGCTCATCTCGACCGGCGAGATCTTCAAAGTGACCCATGACCCGCTGGGCTGCCGCACCCAATTCTGGACGAAGGTCAAGGATGCCCAACACATGTTCCAGAACTGGGGCGCCGGACAGATCGACGGGGGCGTCATGGCTATGCTGCATCGGGACGTCTTCTTCGGCGATCACATGCAGAGCATCCAGGACCTCGGCCGCCTGATGGGGTTCAAGGTGGTGGAAGAGGCGTAGCCAGGATCGTCCTACGTGGGACGGTTGCGCAGGCTCGTTACGTGCTGCGGTTGCGTCGGGCGTCCCCGCCGCCCCACGCTTTACGCCACCGATACGAGCCGCGCAACCGCCTGACGCGCGACGATTATTTCCGGTACGTCTCTTTCATCAGGAACGTGCACGCCAGGGACAGGACCGAAGCCGCCAGGAGAACGAGCAGAACCATGCGGTAGGCTTCGACCGGGTACTGGCCCGCATCGTTCTTGCCGTAGACGTCCAGCACGCGGCCCAGCAGCGGCTGGAATACCGCGCCGCCAAAGAACGGGAAGAAATTCACCATGCCCACGCTGGTGCCGGCCATCTCGACCGGGAAGAGCTCTTTGGTGGTCGTGAAGGCCATGACCACGATCGCGGAGGAAGCGACGGAGAATAGAAAGAACCAGACGGCCAGAGCGATCCGGGACAGGCCCGCCGGAAAGAGGGTCAAGGCCAGCAGCAAGATGACCAGCGAGGATGTGCACAGCACGAAGGTCTTCTTGCGGCTCCGGAGCACCTTCTGCGATAGCAGGCCCAGCGCCGGAGCGCCGAGGACCAGGCCCCAGGCGATCATGCTCAGAACGGCCCCGGTCTGGACCTTGCTCAGGCCGTATACGTGACTCAGGTACGGCCCGCCCCAGAGGCCGCCGAACCCGAAGAAGATGCCGCAATCGAAGAAGAACCAGATCGCCACCGGCCAGAAGTACTTCTGCGAGACGACCATCCAGAACTCCCCGCCTCAGGCGCGACTTTTCGCGGCGGCTCGGTGGGGGCGGTGTCGCGCTGCTCGAACGCACTGATCGGCGGCCATCCTTTATCGGCGGGGCGGTCCCGCACGATCCACCAGGCCCCCACGACGAGCAGCAGCGTGCCGCCGGCGATGATGCCGAAGGACCACCGCCAGCCCGCGTAGGTCGCCAACCAGGCTCAGCAGGGATGTGGCGGCCAGGATACCCACGCCGCCCGCCGCCTGCATCAGGCCCGACATGAAGGCGAACTCGCGGGCCCGGAACCATTGGGCCAGGATCTTCGTGGTGGGGATGAAGACCATCGAGACGCCCACGCCGACCATGACCCGCGCCAGCTTCGCCACGCCCAAGGTCGGCGCCAGCGCGAAGACGAGACTGCCCGCCGCGGCCAGGAGCAGCGAGAAGGTGACGGTGCGACGCGGCCCGACCGAATCGGCCAGCAGGCCGGCCGGGAACTGCATTGCCGCGTAGCAGTAGAAATAGATCGAGCCGAGCACGCCGATGGCCGTAGCCGTCGTCCCGAACTCCTTCGCCAGATCGTCCGCCACGACCGACAGACAGATGCGATGAAAGTAGACGAAGCAGTAAGCCAGCGCGAGCATCGCAAAGAGCAGCCAGCGAAAGGACAACATTCGCACAGGCGGCCTCTCAGTCATGGCCTATCCTTTCCCCGATCCGGTTGGTAGTGACGCCGCAAGGCGTTTCTTGGGTTCCCAAACGCGATTTATCGCGTTTGGGGTCCCCTCCGATGGCCATGCGCCGCCACTACGAACGTGTCGCCTACGATACCGTGATTCTTGCGAATCGCAAGTAGCAAGCCGAAGGAGTGTGTCTGACCGTTGCCGCGCACGGTTCGGAGTTCCGCCTTCAGGCGGGTCAGACAGTCCGGAGAGCCTTGGAAGCCCTGCGTCCGCGCGGAATGGAACTCCAGGGCTTTGCCCTGGGGCGTGGCCATATTGGCCTTGGAAGCCCTGCGTCCGCGCGGAATGGAACCGGCTGGGCCGAAAGACCCTCAAACCCGCCTGAAGGCGGAACTCCGAACGCCGCTGGAGTGACGCAAGGACGGACCTGCGCCTGCCGAAAACGGAAAAGACTCTTCGCATCCCGGCTCGGCCCACGGTAGAATCGTGACACCGACCGAGGGTCGGTGTGAATGATGTTCGGGCCCAACCAGAAAGGAGCACCATCATGGGAGACATCAGGCGTTGCCAAAGCGTGTCTTTGCACATCCTCACGGGGCTGCTGTTCGCGGGTGCGGCCGTGGGACTGTCGGCCGAGGAGAAGCCCTTGCCCGAGCGGCTCCTGCTCAAGGACTTCCGCCCGCAGTCCGTGTACAAGATCCCGCAGACGACCGTGCCCAAGGCCAAGTACCCGGTGATTGACATGCACGCCCACGTCTATGCGAAGACCCCGGAGGAGGTGGCCAGATGGGTCCGCATGATGGACGAGACGGGGGTGCAGAAGGTCATCGTGCTGACGATGGCGACGGGCCCGGAGTTTGACAAGATCTATGCGCTCTATGCCAAGTACCCCGACCGCTTCGAAGTCTGGTGCGGGTTCGACTATACCGGATACGACAAGGAGGGCTTCGGTCCGGCGGCCGTCAAGGAGCTGGAACGCTGCCACCAGGTCGGCGCCAAGGGCGTGGGCGAGCTCGGCGACAAGGGCAAGGGGCTCTTCTACTGCAAGCCCCCGGCCTGGGGCATGCACTTGGACGACCCCCGCATGGACCCCTTGCTGGAGAAGTGCGCGGAGCTGAAGATGCCGGTGAACATCCACGTGGCCGATCCCTATTGGATGTACCTGCCGATGGACGCCAAGAACGACGGCCTGATGAACGCCTACACCTGGCGGCTGGACAATCAGCCCGGCATCGTCGGCCACGCGGGGATGATCGACATCCTGGAGCGGGCCGTGGCGCGACATCCCAAGACGACCTTCGTCGCCTGTCACTTCGCCAATTGCTGCTACGACCTGAACCGCCTGGGCCAGATGTTCGACAAGTACCCGAACCTGTACGCGGACATCTCAGCCCGCTACGCCGAGACCGCCGCGATTCCGCGGTTCGCCGGGCGGTTCTACGAGAAATACCAGGACCGGCTCGTCTACGGCACCGACATGGGCGCGAACGTGGAGACCTACCGCTTCACCTTCCGCATTCTCGAATCGGCGGACGAGCACTTCTACGCCTGGAATCTCTCCACGTACCATTGGCCCCTCTCCGGCCTGGCCTTGAGCGATCCGGTCCTGGAGAAGGTCTATCGGGCCAATGCCCTCAAGATCCTCCAGAAATGAGACGCACGAAGAATGTCATTGCGAGCGAAGCGAGGCAATCTTCCACCGTGAGATTGAGATTGCTTCGTCGCTGCGCTCCTCGCAATGACATGATCTGCTTTGGAACTCC
This sequence comes from uncultured Planctomycetota bacterium, assembly GCA_963750205.1. GTDB lineage: Bacteria > Planctomycetota > Phycisphaerae > Sedimentisphaerales > Anaerobacaceae > PLanc-01. The sequence goes on along the minus strand of CAVVRJ010000076.1, from coordinate 94,214 downwards.
GTGCTTCGGATTTCCGGCCCCAGGCCGGCTCGATTTCATCGGTGCGGCCGGACGACTGGTGGGGGCGGGAATTGGGACAGGATGTAGGTGCGCCGGTCGCGGACGAACATCTTGATCGTGTCGCGATAGCCGTCGCCCGCCCCCTCGGCCGACAACACGGCCGAGGCCTCGTCCATGAAGCGGTCGAAGGCCGTCGGTGGATCGGTCGTGCCGTAGGAGGTCTTCCAGGGGCCGTTCACCAACTCCGTCAACGCATCGTAGTACATCTGTTTGTACTTGGCATAATTCAGGAACGCCGTGACCTCCGGGAATTGGCCGCCGACCTCGAAAAGGCTGCTGCTGGAGCCGCGGCTATTTCCGCCCAGTGCCATGCTGAGGTCCCAGGGCAGCAGGTACCACTTGTCGTCCTGCGGGCAGTAGTAGAAGCTGTTGTTCTTGCCGCGGGTGTACCCGTAGCTGTCCCAGTCGCCGACGGCGTGGCGGATCGCCAGCATTCTCGTGAAGTGCCGGGGATCGATCTTGGACTCGATGCTCTGCTCGTAGCCCGGATTCGTCGAGACCGCGTTCATCGCCACGGCGAAATCGAACAAGGGCTGTCCAGTCGTCCTCCTCGGAGTGGGAGCGCTTTTCAAAATGCCATCGGTACGTCTCGGGAAGCTGCGGATGCTGGGCATCCGCCCGCAGCCCTTCGTCGATATTGGTGTACCCGACGCCGTCCACGCTATACTCGAAGTAATCGTCCACCTTGTGGAGAAAACCCTCGGTGTTGTCGGGGAACCACATATCGACATAGTCGCCGTCGATCTCCTGTATATCATAATAGCCGTTATAGCTGTGGCCGTTGAGGATCGCACGGGTCCATTCCTGCGGTGAGTACTGGAGACCCAGGTGGGCACATGAACCAGTACCCGGCCCGCTCGCGGAGAGGCCCATCCTCGTCGTTGGGACTGACGAGATTGAATCCCGAGCGACCGCGGTAGTACTGATCCGAATTGAACTCGATGCGGTAGCTGTGGTTGTCGTAGGGATACCAGCCGGTACCCGAGCGGAGGAAGGGACTGGCGTGGAGGCGGATCTGCGCGTTGTAGAAGACATCCGTGTCGTTATAGACGAACGTGCAGTCCATCAGCTCATCCGAGAGATTGGCGCGGCCATGAAACACGTTGACGACATCGTTGGACATCCAGACCCGGTACGTGTTGACGCGGGTGCTGGCGGCGCCGTCGCCGACGCGGACGAGGCAGGTCCGGTTGGGCACTTCGGCGGAAGCCTGGAGCTGGGTGGGGAAGCGGGTCGAGACGGTGGCATCGGAGGCGGCGACATAGAACGCCCGCATTACACCCGCGGCGGCGCCGGGAATCGTGGCGGAGTAAATGCCGTCACCGGCGATCTTGTCGCTGCCGGCCCCGTCATCGGTCATCGCCACGCTGGTGAAAGCGGTCGTTCCCTCGGACCGGTAATAGAGCGTGACGGATTTGACGCCGTCTTGGTCGAGCACCCGCGTCGTCACGAGGATGGGCTGATTCGCGGCGGGGAGGACGGGGGTGTGCTGCACTTCCAGGATATCCGGGCCGCGATTGAGGACGAAGGCCGTATTGGGCTTGCCCGGCGTGCCCAGATCGACCGGGGTATCCAGCTCGAAAGGACACGCGGGGCGCGGCGGCATGATGGGCGCCTGCTCGCGGGCCGTGCGCAGCAGCAGGAAGCGATTGCCGCACAGCCAGCGGGCCCAGCCGCGCAGCGTCACGGTGCCGCCGCTGACACTGGTAATCGACTGGTTGATGCGGTTGGCCCCCGGGTCGCCGTGGCCGGTCGCGATCAAGTGCAGGCACTGGGCCCCGGAGTGATGATCCTCCATGGATACGAACGACCGCGTGTGATTGCCCAGGATGCGCCAGGACGAGGTGCCGCTCTCGAAGCCGCCGTTGGTCAGGCGATTCGTGCCGCCGATGACCAGCTCCAGGTCGTCGAGGAGCACCTCGCCTTCATTGAGGAGCATGAAGTCGAAGACCGTGACGGCATCGTGCGTGTAGCGGCTGTCGGCGGCGTCGACGGTGTAGGAGAACTGCTGCCAGTGGGTCTTGCTGCTCTCATCGCTGGCCGCCCAGGCGCCGGGGTATCGTTGTTGCTATGCGGGTCGCGCAGCTCGAGGCTGGCGCCCTTGCCATCGGCCCAGGTAGGCCATTGGCCGCCGTCGTAGTAGGTCACCTCGTCTTCGGTGACCATATAGTTCGTGATCTTGCCGGTCTTCGGGTCGGTCTGTGGGAGCGGGAAGGACAGGCGGATGTGCTCGCGATGGTGGCCCAGGCTACCCGTCCATGGCCCGACCAGATTGGCGCCGAGGATCAGGTTCTTGTACGTCGCCGCCAGAAGGGTCGGGTCGTTCGCCACAACGAGGTAGGCCCCCGGCGGCATGGTCACGCCCTGGGCGAAGGTATAAGTGATCCCGCTGGTGAACGACCAGCCGCCCAGTGCGATCGTGCTCGTGCCGCGATTGTACAACTCGATGTACTGATACCCGTCGTTGTCCGAGGGGTGGTGGTACATGATCTCGTTGATGACGATATCGCGGATCAGTCTCGGGGCGTTGGGCTTGGCGAAGGTGGCCGAAGTCAGATGGTCGAGATAGGGTGAGCCGTCGGGCCAGCGCCGAAGGCGCCGCCGGGCTCCAGGCCGTCGTACTGCACGGCGTCGAGGACGCGGGTCGCCACCGGCTGGGCGGCCGTGCCGGCGGCGGTCACATACACTGTCCCGCCGGATAGAGCCGGGGCGAAGGGCAGTTCGGTGGCCGACGTGCCTTGATGCGCCGCCCAGAACCCGCCCGGCGCCAGCATGGTCCCGTCGGCAATCTTATAGGTGAGCAGGTTGAAACGGTCATTGCTCAGGTAGACATGGCTCAAATCGACGGTAATCGGGCCCGGGTTGTACAACTCGATCCAGCCGCCGGTCGTGCCGGCGCCGGCCATCAATTCGTTGATGACCAGACGTGCCGTGGGATCGGTGCCGCCGGCGCTGGTCTTGGTGATGGTTGCCTGCAGCGTGACGCCGATGAAGCCATCGGAGCTGCCTGACAGTGTCGCGTTGTGAACTTGGATGGCCAGCACGTTGGTGCCCACGGCCAGGAGGCCCCTCTGGCTGGTCAGGTCGAGGCTCATCGGGAGGTAATCGTTGGCCGAGCCGCCGCTGGCGTTGTAGGCCGGCGGATTGCCGACGATCTCCGTTGTGGCGGCCACCCGCGTGCCGTTGAGGTACATGACGAAGCCGTCGTCGTAGTGGACGGTGGCCTGCAACTGCGTGAGCGACGCCACCTGGTCGGCCGTCAGCGTAAAACGCAGCCGGGTGTAGATCGAGATGTAGTTGCCGTTCATGTCATTCAACGGCGTGTTCACCCACTGCATCTCGCTGGCGTCGTTGCTGTAGCCGTAGCCGCTGGGACCGTCCAGCCAGGAGGTGGTGGCGGGGTCATCGTTGAAATTCACCTGTGTCCAGGCGGTGGTCGGCTGGCCGGCGGCGCTGGGCGAGGGCTCCTTCGTGCCTTTGAAATACCGGCCGGGCGAGCCGATGTCGAGGAGCGTCAGGGTCGTCGAATTCGACGATGTGGTGGCTGGGGTCTGGGCCGGCTCGGGGCCGCCGGGACTGCCGCCGATGACGGCACTGGCCGCCCAGGAACTGGCCTCGTCGGGGTCACCGCCAAGCTTGACTAAGACCAGCGAATGCCCGGTGCCGTTGGGCGAGACGGGCCATGGGTGTGTCGCCCCATACTTGAACGTGAACATGATCCCGCCGCCGGCGTTGGACAATTCGACCCGCTCGCCGCCATTGTCGAGCTTGCCGGTATAGGGGCCGACTACGTTGGTAATCTTGTAGGCTGCCTTGAGGGCGTTCGGATCGCGGGCCACGACCAGGTACTGCTTGGGGCCGAACATCGTGTTGGGCTCGAAGGCGTAGGTGATGCCCTTGGTGAAGGCCCAGCCGGTGAGGTCCGCCGAGACGGGCTCATTGTTGTATAATTCGATGAATTCGAGCTTCTCATCCTCCGTGGCGGCGGACGTGCCGGGCGGGTGATACATGACCTCGGTGATCATAATCCCGAATCCCCGCTGGGCCATCCCCAGGACAACCGCACAAATGGCTACGGACAGACCGTATCGGCGGCAGCACTGTCTTCTCATCGGCATGTCTTTCCCTTTCTCCGAAGCATGATCCGACCCCTTATTTTATCACATTCCCCTCGGGATCGGGTACAGATTCTTTCGGCCCTGTTCGGAGTTCCGCCTTCAGGCGCGGTAAGACTCCTCTTATCCGCCTCCCTCTTCCAATGGCTAAGAGGATTCTGACCCGCGTAAACGCGGAACTCCGAACGATTTTGCCAACACCTGGGGGCCCCTGCGCGTTATCTTTGCAGATGGGCGCAGGATGCAACGGAAACGCATGGGTACAGTGCCAGACCGCGATAGAGAGGCGGACGAGGCCAAGCCGGAGAGCCGGCGGCCCGACGAGTCGCCTCTCTTGAGCGTGTTTCTGCGGGAACGGGACCGCCTCCGACGGATCGCCGCCGGCATGGGCCTGGATAGCGCCGATGCCGAGGACGTCCTGCAGGACGTGTCCATCCAGGTTCTGAAATATGCGGATCAGTTCGAGCAAGAGAACGTAATGGTGCGATGGCTGGTCAGGACGACGGTGAACCACTGCCTGACGGAGCACCGGCGGCGCTTCCGGCGCCGGGCCTCCCGCATCCTCCTCCGCCGGCCGGACTTGGGACAGGTCTTGGGCGGCGATCGGGACACACCCGATCGCGTCGGCCTGAGCGAGGAGCTGGAAGTCGTCCGACGGTCGTTGGTCGAGCTCGACCCATCACTCTTGCTGATCGTCGTCCTGCGCTATTTCTGCGACCTCGACTCGAAGGCCATCGCCGAGATCGTGGAGATGAATGCTTCGACCGTGCGGGCCCGCCTGCGGGAGGCCCGGCTGTGGCTGGCCGGCAAACTCATCCAACGAGGGATTGAGCCATGAAGACGACACCTTGTGAAGAATTCGCAGACCGGATCGTCGATTACGTCGATGGCGGACTGCCCGAAGACGAAGCCCGGACGGTAGCTCAGCATTTAGCCGAGTGCGAGCCCTGCCGCCAGACGGCGGAAGCCTTGCGGCGGTCCCTCGGCTTGGCCCAGGCTCTCTGGAGCGACAACCTGGCAGATACGACGGCTGTTCGTAGTGACGCCGTAGGGGCAACCCCCTGTGGTTGCCCTCCGAGGAAGGGCAGGCACGGGGGCCTGCCCCTACCACGCACTGCCAATCTGCCGCGATGCAGCTTGTTCTACGCCCTTGCCGCGGCCGCCTGCATTTTGGTCGCGACGGGCGGTTGGTTCTTCGCCTTCTTTCACCCGGCCCCGCGACAACCGCCCGTCACTTTCGAGGAGGTTCAGCGGCAAGTGGCCCGGGCGGGCACGGCGGCCCAGTTGCTGGCCGCCACGCAGATCGTCGCGCAGTGCGAGGGCACCGAATCCATCGTCCAGCAGCAATATCGTTACATTCTGAGCGAGTACGCCGACACCCCGGCGGCCGAAAGCATCAAAACCGACCAGAACTTGCAGTTGGGAGGTACGCAAGATGATTAGTCCTCGAACGAATCGATGTATGGCCGTGACGGTCCTTGCCCTGATTTGCTCCACGGCGTGGGCCGCCGAGCCAAACGAGACGCCGATTCACGTCGAATTCGAAATGAGTTCCGCGCCGCGGGGGCCGTTCTCTGCGTCACACCCGCCTTACGGGAATCCCTATATGTGGCGTCAGTTCGCAGCTCAGAAGCCCGCGTATGCGGCCGCCGTTGCGGTGGCGGAGCCGACGCACCATTCCCCCTACGTCGGCTGCGCGGGCCGACGATGTTCTTCCTTCAGTTCGCCGCGCAACGGGCGGGCCTGTCAGATCAGCAAAAGAAACTCCTGGCGACCCTGACCAGGCTCTTTGAGCAGGCTAATAACCCGCTGCTGCAGGATCGCCCCGATCCCAATGGGCCCAGACGGGTTTGGCTTTATGCCGTGACCCAGGAGGACGCCCAGAAGATGGCTCAAGCCTATCTCCAGTATACGGAGGATGCGTTCCGCGTGGACGTCCGGGAGTTTGGGCGGAATGTGCAACACGGAGTGGAAGAGATCGAGAGTACCAAGAAGAAGATGGCGGAGTCCGAAAAGCGGATCGAGGAGACGCAGAAAGCGCTCGAGGAGTTCCAGAAGACCGTGCCGTATCGCACGGAGAGCGAAGCGCATGAAGCTATCGGGGAACTGGATCGGATGCTCAACGCCGCCCAAGTCGAGATTGCGGGAATCAAGGCCAGGATCGCGACCATCCAAGAGTACCAGCGCGGCGGACCCGGCTATAGCCGATCGGAAGAGAGCCTCCCCAGACTGGCTATGATATTTATCGAGGAGTCGATAGCCCTGCGGGGTACACAGGCCAGAGAACAGATGGCCACGCGTCTGCGCGAGCAGGCCAACCGGTACGTGGATCTCCGGTCCACTCTCGCGAAGGCCCCGGAAGAAAAGAAGAAACTCGAGGGGGAGTTGGCTAATGCGCAGTCATATGTGTCCTCTTACCAGCTCAACTTGGCACGTGCGCGAGAACGAGCCGAAGATCCCGGCCAAGGTTGTCATCTACCCGGTCAAATGGGCCGATGAGGCGACCCAGAATTAGCCGGATGACGCGACCGTGGCATTTCCATAGTTGACTTGAGCCGCGACTGGGGTGAGAATGGTCAGCAGGTCATTGGGTGATTACAGTCGCGGCACCATGGAAAGGAGATGCACCACTATGAGACACGTCGTTGGCTTGACATTGATTCTGGGTTTCACCACGAGCTTGTGGGCGGGGCCGTTCATGGGCGAGTATGAAGGGACGTTCCACGCCGATTCGAAGACCACGCTCAAGGCGGTGGCGAAGGTCGTGGATGAGGGCGACCGGCACCGCGTCGTCATGTATACGACGCCCGAAACGCCGATCGACCAGGGGGCGTACGTCGAGATCTCCGGGCAGGTGGAGGGGTCGGAACTGACCCTTTCCGGCCATTCCGGCGGCTACGGGTGGAAAGGCCAGATCAAGGACGGCACGCTCACAGTCAAGACCGAATACAATCAATCCTTCGAGATGAAGAAGATCGAGAGCAAGTCGCCCAACGCGGGCGTCAAGCCGCCGGCGGGCGCCTTGGTCCTGCTCGCCTACGAGGCCGGCAAGGCCCCGGACATGGGCAACTGGACCAACTCCGTGTGGGTGGCGCTGCCGGACGGCAGCATGCAGTGCACGCCGGGCAAAGGAGCGAACCGAACCAAGCAGCAGTTCGGCGATGTCAAGCAGTTACACGTCGAATTCTGGCTGCCGCTGGAGCCGAAGGCCCGTGGGCAGGGCCGTGCCAATAGCGGCGTGTATATGGCCGATACCTATGAGGTTCAAGTGCTGGATTCCTTTGGGCTGGTGGAGACCTCCGGCGATTGCGGCTCCCTCTACAGCATCGCCCGGCCCAAGGTCAACGTCAGTCTGCCGCCGGAAACCTGGCAGACGTACGACATCACGTTCCGGGCCGCCCGGATGGATGCCAGCGGCAAGGTGACGGAGCTACCTCGGATCACCGTGATCCACAACGGCGTGAAGATCCACGACAACCTGGAAATCCCGATGGCCCGTCATCGCGGAAGGGCCCGATCCAGCTCCAGGACCACGGCCACAAGATCCAGTTCCGCAATATCTGGATCGTGGAGCAATGATTGTTGAGCGTGAAGCGGTTGCGCGGCTCGTTTCGTCGAGCGGTTGCGTCAAACGGCATCAGCGCCGCGGCACGCTCTACGCAACCGGAACGAGCTTCGCAACCGCAACCGCCTGACGATCAGTAACCTTCCATCAGGATGATGGCTTTGTAGGCCGCCTGGCGGACGTTGCGGTCGGAGTCGTTCGCGTTCACCTGCTTGAGGGTGGGCAGAGTCTTCTTATCCTGCACGCGGCCGAACATCTCGGCGACCGTCTTACGAACCTGCGAGTCCCGATCCGCGAGCAGAGTCTGCTCCAGAGCGGTCCGGATTCTGGTTTCGCCGACAAACGGCTGCAGGTCTTGGACGGCTTGGACACGGTTGCTCGTGTCGCCGATCTTCAGCGTCGTGAGCGCCTCGTTCTTTTTCTGCTCGACCTTCATCGTCGCTGGGTCCGGGGTCGGCGGTTGCGGCGGAGTCGGGGGCGTGTATTCCCGGATGACGACCGGGGGCCGCTCGACGACCACAGGCGGACTGACGACGACCGGGGCCGGATAGTACCAGTAGGGGTCATAGCAGTAATAGCCCGGCCAAGCCGGCCCGTAGACCACATAGCCGTGCGGGTAGTAATGATGGTAGTAGTGCGGGCCAAAGCCGACCCCGATGCCGACGGCCACGCCCGCCGAAGCCGTCCCCGACGCCAGCAGCATCAGGCACACCAACGCCGATACAGCCAATAGAGACCGTGTCTTGCCCATATGTGCTCCAGTCAATTCATTTCCTTTGAACATCCCCAGCATATTTCCGTCACTATATTATACTGACGCTGTCAAGTGCTTCCAAATTCACCATTTTTCTGATGACGCGTCATTTGTCCTTCACGTCGTAGTTGTAGGGTGGGGCTTGCCCCACCAACACCCGCGCGCGCAAAAGCGGTGGGGCAAGCCCCACCCTACGAAGGAACCTCAGAGGTGCTCAGCGGTGGTCCTTCACGTCGTAGCACCAGAGCGTGTCATGGTAGCGGAGGTAGAGGCGGCCGTCGTACAGGACCGGATGGGCCCAGGCGTCGTGCACGCGGTCGGGCGTCAAGCGGAAGCGGCTCACGATTTCCAGGCGGCCCGGACCCGGCTTGAGCAGGGCGGCGGTGCCTTCTTCATCGAGCACGTAGAGCCTCCCGTCGGCGTAGATGGCGGCGCCGGTCGTCAAGTCCTTGAGTTCCTGCCTCGTCTGGCCTGTCTGCCAGTCGATCGCGAGCCACCATTTCACGTCAAGATAACCGGAACCGAAGAGGGTGCCATCGACGAATATGCCGCAGCCGGTCACCGTGTCGATGGGCGAGGTCCACAGGTGCTCGGCGGAGATACCCTGTGCCTCTGCACGCAGGCGATAGAGCCGGCCGTGCTCCGCGTAGGGGGTCACGAAGAACAGGCAGCCCGCGCCGTAGATCGGCGTGGCGACGTTCACACCGTGGGGGTTGTTCAGCGGCACGGTCCAGAGCAGCTTGCCGGTGTCGGCGTCGACGCCGAAGCCGTGGGCTGAGGAGCAATTCGCGATCACCCGCCGGCCGGCGTGCCGCAGCAGAATCGGTGAAGAGTTCGTGGTGCGGTCGGTCCCGAGCGGCGGGGTCGTCCAGATCGTGGCGCCCGTGCGTTTGTCGAGGGCGGCCATGAGGGCCTTGGCGCCGCCGGGCGTGACGATTACCCTCGGCCCATCGACGAGCATGCATTCGCTGATGGCCCAAGTGATGTTCTTGGCGCCGAATCGTTCGAGGACGTCCACGGCCCATAGCTCTTGGCCGGAGCCGGCGTCGAGACAAGCCAGACGCCCGTGGGCGTTCAGATGGTACAGAGCGACCCTCCGACCAGGCACAACAGGCTCTTGCGCCCGGGTAGGGCGTTCTCCACGATCGTCCGTTCTTCGTCCGCCATTGGACCTCTCCGCTGCGGTCGAGGGCGAAGATGACGAGATCGTCCCCCACGTCGCCGGTGAGATAGATTCGCTCGCCCACGATGATCGGCGAAGACCATCCTGTGCCCAGGCCGTCGGTCTTCCACAGCAGGGCGGGACTGTCGGCCGGCCAGCTTTGCAGCAGGCCTTTCTCATTTGAGATGCCATCCCGGCGCGGTCCACGCCACTGGGACCAGTCCGGCTCGGGCGAGGCGATCAGGCCATCGGGAGCGTTCTCTGACGCCATAGCAAGAGACGCGAGTATCAGGCACAGGATTGCAGGGAATCCTGCCAACCGTGTCCCTGCCACCGCGAGCCGTTCTTGCATGTGGCGCGTTGCACGCGGGCAATCAACCAGGGGCTCTGCCCCCGGACCCCCGGCATTTTTCGCTTTTCGCCAATAGCATGGCACTGGGAGGCGGCCGTCCGCCAGCTACGTTCGGCCGGACTGGGGGCGGCGTCAGCGAGGGGAACGTCCCTGGAGGCACGGGAATCAGTTGCGTTTCTGTATGAGATGACATCAGCCTCCGTCCACGACTTGGATTTTGCACTTGGGAATAGCCGCGATGAACTTGCGGCCGTAGGGCTTGCTGACGATCCGGTTGTCGAGGACAACTACGATGCCGGTGTCGATCTTGGTGCGGATCAGGCGGCCGAAGCCCTGCTTGAACTTGATGATGGCCGAGGGAAGCTGGTAATCGTTGAACGGATTGCCGCCTTGAGCGCGGATCTGTTCGAGCCGGCCCGCCAGCAGGGGCTGGTCCGGCACGGCGAAGGGCAGGCGGACGATGATGACGTTGGACAGCGCCTCGCCGGGGACATCGACGCCTTGCCAGAAGCTGTCGGTGCCGAAGAGGACGCTGTTATCCTGGCTCTTGAACTGGGCGATCATGGCGCTGCGGTCCAGCTCCGCGCCCTGCTGGAGCAGGCCGAAGTGGTTCTCGGCCAGCCAATCCCTGAGCCGGACGGCCATTTCCTGGAGCATCTGGTAGCTGGTGAACAGGACAAAGGCCCGACCGGCGGTTTGCCGCAGGTACTTCTTGAGCACTTCCACGGCGTCGGCAATGAAGTCGGGCTCGTTCGGGGTTGGCAGGCTGGTCTCCAGGAAGAGCGTGACTTGTTTCTCGTAGTCGAACGGCGAATCGAGGTGCAGGGCGTCGAAATCGGTCAAGCCGATCCGGCCGGCGAAGAAGTCAAAGCCGTTGTCGGTGCCGGTGCTGAGGGTGGCGCTCGGTGAGGATCACGGACTGGTACTGCGAGAAAAGGCAGCGCTGGATATCCGGTCCGACGTTCAGCGGAGCGGCCCGCAGGCGGATCGTCCGGGCCAGGTTGCTCTCTGTCTCGACCCAGTAGATGCGGTCCGTCTGCTCCTGGGACAGAAAATCCGCCAGGTCCAGGAGCAGGGCACTACAGTGGTCCGCCGCGCGGGCCAACTCGGATTTCTGATCCTCATCCTGACTGTCCTCGCTCAAGCTGGCGAGCCTCTTCTTCAGCTCGATCAGGGCGGGAGAGACCGTGTCATTGATGAAGCGGGGTGGGCAGCGGCCGTTGCCTGCGGTCTGTTCGGTTTCGTACCAAGTCTGGACGCTCTTGAAGAACGTGTTGGCGGCCCGGTCGACCTCGCGCACGAGCTCAATCGCCTGGTCGTCGCCCGCATGAGCGAGCAGGCCCCGGTGCGTCCGCGCGTTGTAGAGGCCGTCCAAGAGAAAGCGGGTCCGGTAATTGCTGATGTCCACGCCGAAGTGTTCCTCGGCCACGCGCTCGATATTGTGAGCCTCGTCGATCACGATGGTCTGGTATTTGGGCAGAAAACCGGCCCCCTCTTCCTTCAGGGCCAGGTCGGTGAAGAGAAGCGCATGATTGGCGACGATCAGATCGGCTTCGTTCCAGCCTCTGCGGGCCCGCTGGTAAAAGCAGCCGCGGTACTGGCGGCATTTGCGCCCGGGGCAATTGCCGTGCTCGCTGCACACCTTGTCCCAGATGGCCGCACTCGGCAGGAACGGCAAGTCGCTGCGTGAGCCGTCCTGGGTCTTCTCGGCCCACAGGTAGAGCCGATCCAGCTCGTGGGAGGCGGGTCCGAAGAGCGACCGCTGACTGCGAAAGGCGAAATCGAGCCGGCGCCGGCAGAGGTAATTGCTCCGGCCTTTTGCCAGGACGGCCGTGAACGACTGCGGCAGGCAGCGGGCCAAAAACGGAAGGTCCTTGTTGCGCAAGCTGTTCTTGCAGCGTGATCGTGAACGTGCTGATGAGGGCCCGCTCTTTGCTATTCTCGCCGAGGCGCTGAATGACGGGGATCAGATAGGCGAAGCTCTTGCCGACGCCGGTGCCCGCCTCGACGGCCAGATGGCGACGCTGCGCGAAGGCGCGTTGGATCGCCCGGGCCATCTCGACCTGCTGCGGCCGCAGCTCGAAGCCGGACATGGCCGCGGCGATGGGCCCGTGCTCACTCCAGAACTCTGGTGTGTCTATACTTTGTTTATCCTGTGCCACTTTCGGAAATCCCGGACTCCGCAAAGGGCGGATCCTACTCGAACGGCGGAGATTTCGCAAGCGCAGGAATCAGGCCCCGAGGAAAGTGCAGGTAAGGAGTTGTTCAAGAATAACTTAGCCATTTCGTTTTCGGGGACGAATGGTGTAGTTCCATTGGGGTAGGACCGTATGGCGCGACAGCCGCACACTGGCCTTGGTTGGTTCGGATACCTTGACTTTGGTCGGGTAGAACCTGGGATTCAACGAGGCGCGGCAGCGAAAACCAGTGGTCGACCGGGTTGTGCGAATGTGTTGGAGCATGACTTCGTAGCTGGTCAACGGTTCGCCGGCCCAATTGGCACTGATCAGGTTGAACATGCGGTGTTCGATGGGATTCCACTTGGAGGCTCCGGCGGGGTAATGTCCGACCGTGATCGTCAAGCCGAATTCGTCGGCCAACTCTTGCAGGCCCACCTTCCAGGCCCAAGAACGGTTGCCCTTGGCCCCGCCGCTATCAGCTTCGATAGCCAGCCGGGACACGCCGGGATACCGATGCCGTCCCACGTCCAGCCACCACGAGCGAATAGCGCCCACGGCAAAGGCCGCCGTCTGATGCGTCGTGCCGATCAGGACATAGCCGGCGTTGCGGTTTTCGTCATAGATGCCGTAGGGAAAGGCTCGCCCTTGGGCCAAGCTGGGAAAGTCGTGATCCCGCACATCGCGGTCCTCACACCGCCAAGTGCGCCCGTCATTCTTGAAGTTGCCCACCAACTCCTTCTTCTTCGTATCCACGCTGATTACAGGCCAATGGTGCTGCTGGAAGCGCCGTCGCCGACGTCCCAACAGGCGAAACTGCTGGTCGCGGTGCGGGTCTTTCTTTCCCCCCAGCCGCTTGCGGTTGGAACGCAACGAGTATTTTGCGCCGCAACAGGCGCGCCACCGTCACATGTCCCACCCGCACGCCACGGCGCCGCAAAGCCGCGGCCAATTCCGCGTGGTCTCGTGGGTCCACCGCAGACCTCCCCGCGGATCGCCCGCCGTCGCGTCCCGCAACAACTCTTTCAACAACGACTCCACGCGCGGCACTTTTTTTCCACGCACTTTCGTCCGCCCCCGGGACGACGCACGCGGTCCGAAGACTCGACTTGCCCCCGTTCGCTCTCCCGCCATCCGCGCCGAATGGTCATGCGGTTCAGGCCGGTGATTCGTGTCACCTGTTGGATGCCCCCGTGCCCCCGCTGCCGGGCCAAAACCCCCGCGAACAACCGCCGACTTCGTTCGTCCAGTTCGGCCATCACACGATTGATGGCTCCATGCTGTGCAACCACCTCGGTATCGCGACGCGACCGACATTCTCGACAACGACACCGATGGATTCGCTTGCGTCCCGTGTCTGCCATGACCGTCTCTCCATCCTTGGAAGCGGCACACGCAGATTATACAAATGGCTAAGTTATTTTTGAACAGGTACTAAGCCTGAATACCCACGGAGATGCGGTGTGTGATGAGCACCCCACGGATCGCTTGGTGCCAGACTTACGCCTCGTAGACATGGCACCGGGCTCGTGCATACGCCTGGCATGCCATCGGCAAACTCCGAAGACTCCGCTTGCCGCTGCCACCCGTCATAGGCCTTGAAGACAAAGGAGTTTACGCTCACCTTGAGAGGGGTGGGTGCGTATCACACACCGTCTTCCTACCGGATCAGACCGGCCGTGTTGTAGATGGTTGTGGGGCCGGTCATGCCGCTGCCGGAGTAACCCGCGTAACCGCCGCCGAGCATGGCGGAGCCGGGGTATCCCAGGCCGAAGCCCATCGTGGGGAGAGCATACCGCGCGGTGGGGATACCAAATCGCTAATGTCGTAGACACGCGTAACGAGGTTCGGCGCCGCCAGTGTGTCCGTGGTCGAGATGGTGATGACCCCGCCATCCACCGTATAGCCGATCTTGGACGACGCCCCCGCCGAGAGCGAAAGCGTCAGCAGATTGAGGATTTGGCCCACTTTCAGCTTACCCGCCACGTCAATGCCGATCGGGGTGTTGGCGTAGATGCCGGCGCCGTTGAGCGGTTTCCACAGGACAATGATACTCAGCGGCGGCGCGATCGAGTGGCGTACAATGTCGAGGGCCTCGCTCAGAGGCGTCAGACGCGTCAATGAGGCCGGATGGCGAGTTGTGACTGACCCTGCCCCGTTCACCGCAAAGGAAGCAGACGCCGTGGCTTTCTGCGGAACCACCGTGTTGACCTGCGCGGGAGGGTTGGGATTGGCGGCGTACACCGCTAACGGAAGCAGGGCGGTCATGACCAACGCCGTTGCCGCCCGATTCCGTGGGACCAACACGCTTCGATTGCCCATGCTTTTCCTCCCGGCCGAATAACGGGCCCAAGCGGTTTCCGCTCCGTCCAGCGGAACAAGTCGCTGAACGGCTCAGTGTAGACCATACTGCCGTACGCTCGGGACGTCAAGATCCTGCTGGGAGGACTACGGAACACCCGCCGAAGAGGTTCTTGCGGCTTCCTCCGGGTCTGGCGTCGACTCAGAGGCGGTCCGGCCGGTACTGTGGACTGCGGCGAACAGTCGCTGGGTGAATCGGGCGGCGCCTTCACGGGAGAAGTGGCCGTAGTCCACCACGGCGGACTCGTCGAGACCGCAGTCCTCCAGGGTCTCCCAGTAAACGACTCGGTACTCGCGGGCAAGATCGCGGGCGAAGCTGCGGAACTTCTCGAATTCCTGCCTTTGTGGTTCTGATGCCACGTAGTCGTAATACGCGGCACGCACGGGGGGATGGAAGATCACGACTTCGACGCCTCGCGCCCGCAGGACAGCGAGCAGTTCCCGAAAGAGCGTCACCTCCCGATTCGAGAATTGATAATCATGGAGATGATAGCGCGAGATGGTCGCCGCCTTGAAATCGGGGTCGGCGGCGAGAAGAGCGACCCTCTCGGCGTTCTGATAATAGTCGGGAGGCTCGATCGCTCCTTTCCCGGGCTGCCGCAGGAGAAGCTGTTTGCCGATGATCAGCCAGGCGATCAGACTTCGTCGTTGCTCAAACGGCAGCACGTACTCCGCCAGCAATCTGGTGCGGGTGTGGGGATTACGGGGTTGCATCCGTTCGGGATAGGTCGCCCAAACATCGAACTCCTCAGGATTCCCGGCGGGCTTATGGGTGATGGGGTGCAGCGCGTTGCCGTTGAAGGAATCCGGAGTCAACTCGACGAAAGCGGTCTTCACGCTCGCCAGAGCGCTGCCGGCATGTCTCAGAATTACCAGCGCCTGCCAAGCCCCCCAACTGGGCTGGGCCAGGTTCAGGACTTGGCCGCAGGCCAGGCCGCTCTCCTGGGCGAAGAGGTTCGGATCGATGCAGGAGTGGGTGCGCGAGCTTCCGAAGAACACGATGTGGGGTTGAGCGTTCCCCTGGGACCGGAGATAGCGGATCACGTTGGCCAGATGGGAGTTGGGGTCGCGCATCCGGAAGGCTTCGCAGAAGCTCTCCACCAGGATCACCGACAGGAGCACCATGACCGGCACGACGAGGAAGGATTTCGCCGGCCAGGGCCGTCCCGGCAGAGTGTCAAAACTGAAAATAGATGAACGGTTCTGCATGGATTTCCCCGAGGAATAGGAGGATGACGGCCAAGGCCCCATAGGACAGGCCTCGGGCGACCCACCGCTCGGTCTGGAGCGGCCAGACCTCGGTGTCCGCCCGGTACAGCGGATAGTCAATCACGGCGATGAGCAGGCAGTAGAAGACGACGAGCGCCAGGAGCCGGAACTCGATAGGGGTCCCCAGATGGCTCATCGCGAGCAAATAGTTCCACGCGGCCGCCAGACTGTCGGCCCGGAAGAATAGCCACGCGAAGACCACCAGGTGGAAGGTGACCACGATCTTCAGGATCTTCCAAGACCAGTGCCCTTCCTCTGAGGACCGCCGCTTACCTTGGAGGAGGCGTTCCGCGGACAGGTAGAGCCCGTGCAGGCCGCCCCAGATCACGAACGTCCAGCTTGCCCCATGCCACAGTCCGCCCAGCAACATCGTCGTCATGAGGTTGCGGAGGGTCCGCACCGTGCCTCCCCGGCTGCCGCCCAAGGCGATGTAGAGGTAATCGCGCAGCCAACTGGAGAGGGAGATATGCCAACGCCGCCAGAACTCCTGCAGGCTGGCGGAGAAATAGGGCTGGCGGAAGTTGAGCATCAGGCGGATGCCCAGCAACTGGCTGACGCCCCGCGCGATGTCGGTATACCCGCAGAAATCGCCGTAGATTTGGAGGGCGAACAGGTACAGGCCCAGGAGCAAATTGAGTCCCCCGGTTCGTGGCGGGGTGGCGAAGCACGCAGCGACGAAGGGAGCGATGGCATCGGCGATAGCCACCTTCCTAAGATAGCCGATCAGCATCAGTTCCAGGCCGGTGTCAATATCGGACCGGCGGACGACCCGCTTGTTTCGCAGCGGCGGGATCAGATGGTCCGCCCGTTGGATAGGACCGGCCACGAGGTGGGGGAAATACGCCATGTAGAGAGCGAAGATCAGCAGGTCCGATTCTGGCTCCTGGCGCCGGCGATAGACGTCGATCACGTAGCCCAGCGCCTGAAACGAGTAGAAGCTGATGCCCACCGGAAGGATGAGAGAGAGCGTGGGCAGGGATGCCGAAAGTCCAAAGACGGAGAGCAGATGGGCAAAGCTGAGAATGAAGAAGTTGTAGTACTTGTAGAAGCCCAACGGCAGCAGGCAGGCGACCGCGGTCCCGGCGAGAACGACTTTTCGCTGGGCGAGGTTGGGGCTATGCCCGATTACAAGTCCGGCGCCGTAGCTGGTTAGGGTGATGAACCAGATCAGGCCGAGAAACCGCCAATCCCAGGCCGCGTAGAACACATAGCTGGCCACGAGGAGCAGGCGATTCTGCCATTTGTGCTCCAGGCAGTAGTACAGGGCCAGCACCAGGCCCAAGAAACACAAAAAGCCAACGGAGTTGAAAAGCACGGGACCCTACCGTAGATCGTTCCGGTTCTCCCCGACGTACGTCAATCGCATTCCCACTTCGGGAATGCCCGTATATCGACACGAATACGCGACCACTTGACTATGGTCCCCCGGTGCGATCGTCGATTCAGCCTAAGAGGGTGTGTGAGAAGTGGCACGGGCATCCTGCCCGTGAGCCCTTGTGGCATCGGCACGAGCTTGCCCCCGCGCAGGTGGGGGATGCCGACTCCACGATATCTCGCGGGTAGGTCGTTATTTCTCCAACGTCTTGAGGGGCAGCGTCTGCTCGGATTTCTGGAGCGCGTCTGCCTGGGCGGCGACGGCGTGGGGAGATTGCTGGATGTAGTCGAGGGTCCTCGTCGCCGCCGTCAGCACCTTCTCATTCTGTTCCTGGAGGGCGATGCGTTGCAGCAGCGCCACGGTCTGCTCATCGGGGTAGTTCTTCAGGGCGTAGATGGCGGCGGTCTGGCCGTGCTCGGCGGAGACCTCCTTATTGCCCGCGGCTGCGTAGAGCAGGGGCGTCTCGGCTTCGGGACTGTTGATCTGGGTGATCAGGTTGAAGACGGTCGCGCTTTGGCCCGGCGGACTGGCTTCCAGCCGCTGGAGCAGGTAGCTGACCGACTGGGCATCGCCGACCTTGGCCAGGGCGGCGATCGCCGCTTCCTGGAGACCGTCCTGCGGCGGCGCGGAAGCCGGTCCAGCGAGTGCCAACAACGACTCCGTGGCCTTGGGAGACTGGATATTGCGCACCAGTTGGGCCAGGCGTCCGGTGTCAGCGTCGGTCGCGGCTGCGTCGTAGCGGGCGATCACCTCGTCGAGGATCGCGGTATCGGCCATCCCGGCGAGCGCCGTGCTGGCGGCCCGCACGACGGTCGTGTCGCTGGCCTGCATCATCGTATCCAACAGGAGCGGCCAGCTATCGTGATTGCTCAGAGTCGAGATCCGTTTGCTCAATTCCTCCTTGTAAGCGCCTTCCGGCGCTTGGGCCAGCCGGTCCAGCAGGGCGCCGGCGGCGGTTGGCGTGCCGATGCGGGCCAGAGCCGTAGCCGCCCAGAGGCTGGCGTCCCCTTCCTCTTTAAGCAGGTCTTTCAGCGGGGCGACTGCCTCATCGCCCAGGGCCACAAGCTCGGACACGGATTGTCTGAGGAGGGTGCGGTCCTTCTCCTCGGCCCCCAGGCGCAGCGCCGCCACACTCTTGGCCGTGCCTTTCAAGCGGCTCAGGTCGATGATATGCGGCATCTTGCCTGCGACCGCAGGCGTTCGGTCCGCCTTGTGTCGCGGCCTTATCGTCCTGCGTTATCTGAGCCTTGCCGGTCGCCGCGGCCCAGGGGTGGAGCCCATAGCGCGGGTTGTGCCCACTCACTTTCGTTTCGTTCGCCCCTGGAACGGGAGCGGACGCGACCTGCCCCGCGGCCGGTTGCGGCGCCGTACCCGGCTTGGACAGCACCGGCGACTCACGCTCGATCGAGCGGTTCACAACGTACAGAAGCGCCAGCGTGGCCAAGAACAATACGGGGTAGAGCAGCAACGGCCATTCGGACCGCCAACGACGCTGCGCCACGTTCGGCAGGGCGGTCGGGGACGATTGCTTGTCGCTGTGGGGACGGGTCTTTCTCATGTCTGTCTCAGAGGCTTTCTCCCGGTGGGCCTGGGGTAAACCAGGCCCACCAGGAGGTTACCGGGTGTCGTAAGCCAATCAGTCAGTTCACCTTCCGTAAGTCCCGGCGCGAATTTTGCCGATATCGTCCGGGGTGAGAGCGTCATTGAACACGACCATCTCGTCCAGCAGGCCGTCGAGATACCGGTTCGCCGGCAGACCCTGGCGCTGCCCGAGGTACACGTCCGCATTGCCAACGCTGATATTGTATGTCAGGGTGCCGGTCTTGTCCACCAGGACGGTGGCGGTGTCGGCACTCCAGACGTTGATGCGGTAGCTCCGGTCGCTGTCCTTGTAGGTGACGACGACGTGGTACCACTTGCCGGGCAGGATCACGGGCGCCGTCCAGGCGTCTTCGTACCGCGTGCCGCTATTGGTCCCGATGAAGAAACCGCAGTCGCCGAACCCGTCGATCATGGTGGTGAAGACATCCAGCGGCTGGGCGTCATTGACCTTGGAGAAGGGGTCCCACGTATAAGGACTCGGCGGCAGCGAGTTCAGCTTCATCCAGAAGGCGACCGTAATCGTCTTGGGCGAGGACGCCGCGCCGGTGAACGGGAACTTCGGGGACAGGCTCGAGTTGGCGATCCAGAAGTAGTCCTGCTGACTGGCCACGAGGCTGGCGGCGCTCGTCCCTTCCTTCTTGTCGGTCGTATTGGCGGTCACGCCGTGGTTTTGCAGCGTGTTGGTCCCCACACTGTCGGCCGTCAGGTTCGTGGACTCGAAGCGCCACAGGGCGACGCAGTTCGGGTCCGTGGCGAAGTTGTTGCCGGTTGTCGGCGTGGCGACCTGATAGGTCCCGCCGCGAATCTGGGCGAGATCGTTGGGGCCGAGCACGTCGTTGAACACGACCATCTCATCGAGCAGGCCGTCGAAGTACCGGTTGGCCGGGAGGCCCTCGCGTTGGCCGATATACACATCGGAACTCGTAAGGCTGATGTTGTTCACGGTGTTACCGGTCTTGTCCGTCAGAACGGCGGCCGCTTGCGCATCCCAGGCGTTGATCCGGTAGCTCTTGTCGCTGTCGCGATAGGTCACGGCGACATGGTACCACTTGCCGACCGCCACCTGTTCCTTCGTCCAGGCATCCTCATACGAAGTGCCGTTGGCGGTCCCGATATAGAAGCCGAGGTGGCCGTAGCCGTCGATCATCGTCGTGAAGGAGTTCGAGTTGTGCCCTTCATCCACTTTGGAGAAGGGATCGAAGACCAGACCGGCCGCCGGCAGGGATTTGAGCTTCATCCAGAAGGCGACGGAAATCGTCTTGGGCGCCGTGGTGCGGCTGAAGGGGAACTTGGCGGAGAGACTGCTGTTGGCGATCCAGCAGTAGTCTTTATCACTGGCCGAGAAGCTGCCGGAACTCGTCCCTTCCATCAGGTCGGAGATACTGGCGGTTACGCCGTGGTTCTGCAAGGTGTTGGTCCCCACGCTGTCGGTCGTCAGCTTGCCGGACTCGAAGCGCCACAGGGCGACGCAATTCGGGTCGGAGGCGAAGTTGTTGCCCGTGACCGGCGGCGGCGTGACGTGGTTGGTGCCGTAGGTGGCCTTCAGGGTCAAGCCGGTATAGGCCTGGTAGGCCCGCAGCATGATGTACCAGGTGGCGGCGGCGGGGCTCGTCACGTTCACGCTCTCGTTGTTGCCGATGAGGTAGGGCCGGTAATCCCAGCTCGTCGTCGTCGGCTTGTCGCCTTTCTTGACGTACAGATCGCAGTCACCGGTGCCGCCGGAGATCGCGATGGTGAGGAAGTCCTGGCTGGCCGGCACGTCGATCTTGTAGTAGGTCTGATCGCTCGAGGAATCGGACAGGCCGGTGAGGGCCACCCCGTTCGTCAAGGTGGTGACCTGCTCCGCCAGCGGCGTATAGGTCGCCTTCAGGGTGACGCCGTCGAAGGCGACGTAGGCGTTCAGCATGATGTACCAGGTGTCGGCCGCCGGGCTGTCGATCGAGACCGACTCGTTGTTTCCCGTCAGGAACGGCCGGAAATCCCAGTCGGTCAGGGTGGGCTTGGCGCCCTGATGAACATAGAGGTCGGCGTCGCCCGTGCCGCCGGACATCACGATGTCCAGCTTGGCCTGGCCGGCCGGCACGCTGATGGTGAAGAAAGTCTGACTGTTGGCCGCGCCGGCAAGTCCGGTGACCGCCACGCCGTTTTGCAGCACGGTGACCGTGCTGGGCGCGGAGTACCGCCGTAGGTGGCCACCAGCGTGACGCCGGAGAACGACTGATTGCCGCGGACCATGATGTAATAGGTCCCGGCGGTCGGCTTGTCGATTTGGACCGTCTCGTTATTGCCCTGGACGTTCGGCTTATAATCATAGGTCGTCAGCGTCGGCTTGGCGCCCAGCCGGACATAGAGGTCGGCGTCGCCCGTGCCGCCCGACAGGTCGATCTCGAACTTCGATTGGCCGGCCGGCACGACAATCTGGAAGTACTTTTGCGTGCCGGCGATACCCGACAGGTTGGTCACGGGAACGCCGTTGGAGAGCGTCACCGACGTGTCGAAGACGGCATAGTTGGCCGTGAGCGTCACGCCGCTGTACGCTTGCGTGCCCAGGAGCATGACGTACCAGGTGCCTTGAAGCGTATCGCTGCTGATGCTGATGCTCTCGGTGTTATTCTGCGGTCGTGGGGCGATAATCCCACACGGACGTGGTCGGCTGGGCCCCTTTCTTGATGTACAGGTCGGCGTTGCCGGTGCCGCCGGACATCGTGAAGTCGATGTAGTCCTGTCCGGCCGGCACGTCGATGCTGAAGAACGTCTGGCTGTTCAAAGCCCCGGCGAGGTTGGTGGCCGGCACGTTGTCTTTGAGAACCGTCGCGCCACCCCAGCTCGCCACGAGGCTCACGCCGGCGTAGTCGGTGTAGCCCTGAATCATGACGAACCAGGTCCCGGCCGCCGGAGAGTCGATGGAGACGGACTCATTGTTGCCGGACAGGATAGGGACGGTAATCGTAATCCGTCGTGGTCGGCGGCGCCTTGAGCTTGACGTACAGGTCGGCGTCGCCCGTGCCGCCCGACATGGCGATTTGCAGGGTCTTCTGCCCGGCCGGCAGGTCGAACTGGAACAGCTTCTGGCTGTTGGCGGTGCCGGAGAGGTTCGTCACGGGCGCGCCGTTCTTGAGACGTGCCGGTGCTGGTGCTGCCGCTGTAGGTGGCCGAGCAGCGTGACCCCCGAGAAGGCCGCGTAGCCCTGGACCATGATGTACCAGGTGTCGGCGGCCGGGTTGTCGATGCTCACCGCTTCGTTGTTGCCGGCCAGGAACGGGCGGTAATCGTAGACGGTGGTTGTCGGCAGGGCAGCCTCTCTTGACGTAGAGGTCGGCATCGCCCGTGCCGCCCGAGATGGCTGATGTCCAGCTTGGACTGGCCGGCCGGCACGGCGATGGTGTAGTACAGTGCGCATCGTTTGCCGCGCCCGCCAGGCCCGTGACGCGCAACGCCGCTGGTCAGCGCCTGGTATTTGGTCGTCCCGGTGTAGGTGGCCTTGAGCGTGACGCTGCTGTAGGAGGCGTAAGCCGTGCAGCGTGATGTACCACGTTCCGGCCGCCGGCTTGTTCACGTCCACCGTCTCATTGTTGCCGTTATTCCAGGACCGGTAGTCGTAGCTGGTGGTCGTGGGCTGGGCGCCTTGCTTGACGTACAGATCGACGTCGCCGGTGCCGCCGGAGGTGACGATCTCCAGCGAGTCCTGGCCGCTGGGGACGACGATCTGGTAGAACGCGTCGCTCCCGAGGGCGCCGGACAAGCCGGTGACGGCCACGCCGTTGGTTAGAGTCGTGGGGCCCCCGGCGTACGTGACGGAGGCCAGCAGGCACACCGCCGCCACGAGGACCGCGCCGTTTCTCGCGCACATTCTGCTTGCACTATTCATGGTAGACTCCTGTCGATAAGGTTCCATACAGACTGCCAATGGTTCGTGATCATCCTATTGAACATCGGATGAACGAGACGGGTGCATAAGCATCATAAGCACGCCGGTCTAAAATGTGTCTTCCATGGTCTTCCTCCTTCCCGAGTGACTGACGGCCCCCCCTGGATGCTCGTGCGCGCCGGGCAGAACACGACGCATGCCCGGTCCGAGAAAATATACGCGCAGACGGCTCTGAAGGCCGAAGGTAGTGGTTGGATGGATATCCGCTGGCACAACCCATCGTAGAATCCACGCCGGAACTGCGTCCGCGGGCCACGCAGCACCATGCCGCGTGCTGCCGGCCGGAGAAATTCAACGCTGGTTGTTTCGCAGTTGTCATGATTATTAGCGCCATCACAGTATCTATCAAGAACTCCGCACGAGGTTCTTGCCACATTCACACTTTTTTCTCGCGTGTCACGTCCCTCGTGAGAAGCCCTATAACCTGCCGGACGCGCGAGTCTGCATATAATGTGCCACTTCTTGCCGTTCTATAACGCGGATAATCTGCTTTCGGATGGACGATGTTTCGCGCTGTCGATAGAATCATGCTCTGTCGGGCAGAGATTCCTGCTATCGTCCTTTCGATGCGGTCCGATGCGAATTATTGCTGGGACAAAACGGGGCCTGAAACTGTTCAGCCCCGAGACGTATGTCACGCGACCGATCACGGATCGGGTCAAGGAGTCCCTGTTCAATGTTTTGCAGAACTACGATCTGCTGGCCGGGGCCAGAGTGGCCGACCTCTTCTGCGGAGTGGGCTCGCTGGGGCTGGAGGCGTTGAGCCGGGGGGCGGCGTTTGTGACTTTCGTCGAGCAAGATGGCGGCGTGCTCGCGGTTCTGGAGAAGAACATTGCGAAAGCGGGATTTGGCGCACAGTCTCGCATCGTTCGCGTCAACGCCTTTCGTATCGGTGCCCCGGTCGGTGCGGGCGAGCCGCGCTACGACTTGGTGTTCGTCGATCCCCCTTATGCCACCACCCGGGAAGTCGGTGAGCACTCCTCCTTGGCGGATTTGCTGCAAGTCCTTCAAAAACAGATAGTTGCGCGTGGCGTGATTGTCGTGAGGACCCAGCGGCGGGTGGCCGTGCTCGAAGACTACGGGCCATTCCACGCGGTTGACCGGCGGCAGTGGGGGACGATGTCGATCGTGCTGTTGCAGGCGAAAGCGGATGAGCAGCAAGCAAGCGGCCATTGAGATCATCTCCCGGTTGCAGGAGCACGGCTACCAGGCGTTGCTCGCGGGCGGCTGCGTTCGCGACATGCTGCTGGGCCGGCCGGCGAAGGACTACGACGTGGCGACCGATGCCCTGCCGGCGGACGTGGTGCGCCTATTCCGGCGCACCCTGCAGGTCGGGGCGAAATTTGGCGTCGTCATCGTGTTGATCCAGAGCGAGCAGGTGGAAGTGGCGACGTTCCGCTCCGAGGCGGGGTACGTGGACGGCCGTCATCCGACGGAAGTCCGGTTCACCAGTGCGGCCGAGGACGCGAGCCGGCGCGATTTCACGATCAACGGCATGTTCTACGACCCGCTCCAAGAGCAGGTCATCGACTACGTGGGGGGGCAGGCCGATTTGGAGCGACGCATCATCCGGACGATCGGCGTCGCCCAGGAGCGGTTCAGTGAGGATTACCTGCGGATGCTCCGGGCCATTCGATTCTCGACCCAGCTCGGCTTTGCCATTGAGCCCCAGACTTATGAGGCCGTAAGGCGAAACGCCGGAGAAGATCGTTCGGATCAGTGGCGAGCGTATCGCCGTCGAGTTGGAGGGAATCCTGGTTCATCCGAACCGTGCCGCCGGCGTGGCCAAGCTGATCGAGACGGGGTTGGCCCAGGCGATCTTTCCCGGCTTTGCCGGCGCGGGGGCCGAACAGGCTGTCGCCGTGCTGAGCCGCCTGCGCCAACGGGTGGACCTCCCGCTGGCACTGGCCGCCTTCTTTGCGGGTTTTCCTACGGATTTCGCCCTGGAGCGCTGCGAGACGCTGAAACTGAGCCGCAAGGAGGAGAAGCACATCGAATTTCTGCTCGCACACCGCGGCCGTTTGCTCGATGCCGAGATGTCTCTGGCCCAATTGAAGAAACTGCTGGCCGGGCCGTACTTTTGGGACCTCTACGAGTTGGAGCGAGCGATCCAGAAGGCCGCCGGTCAAAAGGAGGGGCTGTCGTCGCTCGGCCGGCTGCGACGGAGGATCAGGGACCTCGGAGACATCGACGTCAAGCCCAAGCCGCTATTGAATGGGCATGATCTGATGCGTTTGGGCGCTGTGCCGGGGCCGGCGTTGGGACAATTGGCCGAGGAACTCTACGTCGCGCAACTGGAAGGCGACGTGCAAACAGCGGACCAGGCCGAACAGTGGGTCAAAGCCTGGCTCCAGCGGCATCGTCCCGAGCAATAGAGACGCGTCGCGGCTAATTCCAGGCCTTACAGGCAAACCCCTCGGACATGTAGGTAATATCCTCCTGCTCATCGCCCGGCGGGGTCAGCCGAAGGTAGTACGTCTCTCGATACATGGCTTCTGAGGCTGTTATCGATCGTGCTCTGATTCACCCATCTGTGCATTTCGGCGTGCCCGTCGGCGAAGCCCAGCGTCGTTGACTTGCTGTGCCACATGGCGAGCGGGTCGCACCATTTCCGGTCCTTTGGGTTTGGGTAGATCTGCCAAGAGCCCATCATTGTACCCCCGCGTGTCGGCCTCCTCGACGAGGACGTATTTCCTGGCGGGCTGTTTGATCTCCGAATAGATCGTGGCCTTGACATAGTCGCTCCAGGCCTCGCCATTGGCGCCGCCGACGATGGAGAAGGTCCGAAAGGCCGCGAGTGCAGAGGAATCGGGCCGGCGGGTATCGGCAGGACAGTGGAAGATGTCCACGGACTTGCCGACATAGGGAAAGAGCAGGCCGCGGCGGATCGAGTCCTTCTTCTGCTCCGTAGTGCCGGTGGCCGGCTCCTGACCAACCCACTGGATCGGGTTGTCCAGCGTGTGCGAGGGCACCAGCTTGCCGTCGAAGTTGTCCATGTACATGTACCAGCCCAAGGCGAGCGTCTTGGTGTTGGCGACGCAATGGATTCGCTTGGCGTGATCGCGTGCCAAGCTGAGCGACGGCATCAAGATGGCCATCAGGATCGCGATAATCGCAATGACGACGAGCAACTCAATCAGCGTGAAAGCTCTCGACCTCATTGTCTATCCTCTAATCTGGAGCAATGGTGCTATCATCACGGTGCCCGGCTCGCGGAGGAGTCCGGGGTCTTCTGCGGGAAGCCGGCAAGCATGAAACGCAAGTCCTCGCCCTCGTTCGCCGGCACAGGGCAGTCGAATACCTGGTTACGCGACATCTCGATCGTGCTCTTGTCGATCCAAGGATGGATCTCCGCGTGCCCGTCGGCATAGCCGAGGGTGCTGCGGGCATTGCTGTGCCAGATGGCCAGCGGGTCCACCCAGGCTTTGGCCACCGGATCGAGCACCCACGAGCCCGGATTCCAGCCGCGCGGATCGGCCTCTTCCACAAACACGTACTTGGTCGCGGGCTGAGAGATCTCGGAGTATTTCTCGACCGGGACGTACGCATTCTGCCGCACCTCCCCGTTGGCGCCGCCCGCAATGGAGTAACTGCAGAAAGCCGGCAAGCCGGAGGCCGATGTCCTCTGATCGGCGGGGCAGCGATAGGCGTCGTCCTCGCCGCCGACGTAGGAATAAAGGGCGCCTTGGCGAATGCCTTGCTTCTGCCGCTCGATGATCGTGCCGGCGCCGGTGGGGCCCTGGACCCAGGCGTAAGCGTACTTTCCCGCCTGCCCCCCGACGAGCCGGTCGTCGTTGTCATCCTTGTAGAAAAGCCAAGCCAGAGAGAGGGTCCTCACGTTCTGGACGCAGACCGCACCCTGTGCCTGGTTTCTGACCCGCAACAGCGCAGGA
Source organism: uncultured Planctomycetota bacterium (assembly GCA_963750205.1). Lineage (GTDB taxonomy): Bacteria > Planctomycetota > Phycisphaerae > Sedimentisphaerales > Anaerobacaceae > PLanc-01. Next base: position 67,601 of record CAVVRJ010000076.1, on the reverse strand, counting down.
AACGACAGAGCGGCCAAGAGACATATGGCACTAATGACGACCAACAACTCCACCAGCGTCAGCCCTCTCCTTGCCATCAATCCTCCTATACGGGCGACGGTTCGCGTCCCCAAGAGCAGTATGTCGCACCTGGGAGCCCTTCCCAAACGCGCTTCATCGCGTCTGGGAGCCCAATGCAGGCTGGCAAGTTCACTCACAGAAGATACGTAACCCGACACGGTTACTATATCCCAGAATGGGGGGATTTGTCAACCGGTTTTCGGACGAAATTCCCTGCCTCAGGCGACCGGCGCGTTGGTCAATTCCGCAAGGCCAGGATGGGGCGAGGGAAAACGGCCCCGCCGCTGGAGGAACTTGGCGGAGGAGAACTTCGTCGCGACCTTCATCACCGGGGCCGAGCCGAGCAGGCCGCCGAAGTGGACGATCCCGCCGGGCTTGGCGCCGGGGACCGGGATGATGCGGACGCCGGTGGTTTTGTTGTTGACGACCCCGATGGACAGCTCGTCGGCGATGATCGAGGAGATGACTTCGGGCGGCGTGTCGCCCGGCACGGCGAACATGTCCAGACCGACCGAGCAGACGCTGGTCAGGGCTTCGAGCTTGTCCAGGCTCAGGGTGCCCGAGCGGACGGCCCGAATCATGCCGGCATCCTCGCTGACCGGAATGAAAGTGCCCGACAGGCCGCCGACGTTGCCGGAGGCCATCGCCCCGCCTTTTTTGACCGCGTCGATCAGCAGGGCCAGGGCCGCCGTCGAGCCGGGGACGCCGATCCGGCCCACGCCCATCGCCTCGACGATCTCCGCGACCGAGTCGCCGGTGGAGGTGGTGGGGGCCAGGGAGATATCGACGATGCCGAAGTCGATCTTCATCAGGCCGGCCAGCTCCCGGCCGATCAGCTCGCCCGCCCGGGTGATCTTGAAGACGGTCCGCTTGATGACCTCGGAAAGCTGCGTCAGGTCGCAATCGGGGTTCTGGGCGACGACGTGGTGCACGACGCCGGGACCGGAGATGCCGATATTGAGCGAGTAATCCGGCTCGCCGATGCCGTGGTGGGCCCCGGCCATGAAGGGATTGTCCTCGGGGACATTGGCGAAGACGGCCAGCTTGGCGCAGCCGATGCCGTTTTGCGATTTGTGGGCGAGGTCCTGGATGATGTGGCCGATCTTGACCACGGCGTTCATGTTGATCCCGGCGGCGGTCGAGGCGAGGTTCAGGAAGCTGCACACCCGCTCCGTCTCCGAGAGGGCCTCGGGGATCGATTCGATGAGATTCTCCTCGGCGGCGGTCATGCCCTTCTGGACCATCGCGCCGAAACCGCCGAGGAAGTCGATGTCCGCCTTCTTGACGGCCGCGTCGAGCGCCTTGGCGAATTTGACGGCGGTGATGGTCTTACGCGGCAGCGGCTCCAAGAGCAGGGCCACCGGCGTGACGGCGATCCGCCGATTGGTGATCGGGATGCCGTATTTCTGTTCGAGGACGTCCGCACAGTGATTCAGCAGTTGGCCTTTCTCGACGATCCGGGCCTCGGACTGCCGGATGAGCCAATCCAGATCACGGTCGACGCAATCCTTCAAGTTGATGCCCAGAGTGACGGTGCGGATATCGAAATGATGATCCAACGTCATCTTGACGGTTTCGAAGACTTCTTCGGGGGAGATCGGCATGATCTGTACTTCCACACCCTGTGCATGGCCTTGAAGATATTCTCGTCCTGGATCGTGATCTTGAGGGCCATCTGCCGGCCGACCAGATCGAGCCGCTTGCGAATCTGGCCCATATCCACGGCGGCCCGGCCGATATCGACCGCCATCGTCATGACGAAGTAGTCTTCCATGATCTTCTGGTTGATGTCCACGATGTTGACGTTCGCCTTGGCCATCGTCGTCGCCAAGCGGGCGACGATGCCGACCCGGTCCTGGCCGGCGACCGTGACAATGCAGATCTGACTGACTGGCTCATCGGACATAGGGTTCTCCCTCGAACGCGCGTCCGCAACGCGGCGGTCTTCTCGTGGTCGGTCATGTCGGCCTTCAGGGCGGTTACGGTGATGTAGCCCTCCGCCAAAGACGTCGTGTCGGCGGGGGCCTTCTCCTCCCGATGCATACCGCCGGCGAGCTGAAAAGCGAGTTTCGCTGCCGCCGTTCTTGTGCGGGATGTAGTACTCGTGGAAGCCGGAGGTGGCCTGCGGGACGACGCGGAGGCCCTTCGGCCGGCCGCGGGACAGGAGCGGGATGTTGATGTTCATGACATCGCCGGGGTGCAGCGGCAGCAGCTTGCCGAGCACGCCGACGCCGTACTCGGCGGCCTTGTCGAAATCGATTTGATCCTCGGCGGCGACGCTGATGGCGGCCGAAGGAATCTGCAGGAAGGCCGCTTCCATCGCCGCCGCCACCGTGCCCGAGTAGTAGACGTTGATGCCGACGTTGGCCCCGCAGTTGATCCCGGACACGACCAGATCGATCGGCCCCTCGTGGAGCTGCAGACAGGCCAGCTTGACACAATCGGCGGGCGAGCCCTGAACGCCGAAACCGGTGAACAGGCCGCCGATCTCGACCTTCGTGCAGGCCAGCGGCTCGTGAAACGTGATCGTGTGGCTGGCGCCGGACCAGCTCTCCGTCGGCGCTACCACCGTTACCTGGCCCAGAGCCGACAAGCTGTTGGTACAGAGCCGCCAAGCCCGGGGCAAAAATCCCATCATCATTCGTCAATAGTATTCGCATCGGTGCCAAACCAAAGTACCGTCTCATCCACAGGGAGGATCATCCCGGACGTGCAGAAATGTCGTCGGGAAGAGGACGCTGCCTGCATCGTCATGCAACAGGCAGGCATTGTAGCGAGGTCGACGATGCCCGTCAATTCGCTGCGAGGAGGCCTATTGAAACAGGAAGGAACGCGGGCATCCCAAATTCCAAGCACCAAATTCCAAGTAAATTCAAGCACCAAATCCGAATTCGAAACGGCCCGGCACGGCGAGCGTTTCGGTCATTTTTGGGTTTTGGATTTGTTTCGGAATTCGAGATTCGTGCTTCGGATTTCCGGCCCCCGGCCGGCTGAGGGATTTGCCCGGCTTGACCGGGACGCGGCGGGGTGGGTATAACGCCGGACATGGAAAAGTACACGCCCCAGAAAGAATTCCGGGTCATGAGCCGGGACGAGGTCCGCCAAGTGGACGCCTGGGCGATTGAGGAGATCGGCGTGCCGGGCGTCGTGCTCATGGAGAACGCCGGCCGCAGTTGTGCCGAATTGGCGCAGCAGAAGCTCGTCGGGGGTGGACCGCCCGACCGTCTGCATCTTCTGTGGAACGGGCAACAACGGCGGGGACGGTTACGTCATCGCGCGGCACCTGCTCAACGCCGGTCTGCGGGTGCGAGTCGTGCTCTGTGGCGAGCGGGACAAGGTCCGCGGCGACGCCCGAGTCAATCTGGAAATCCTGGACCGGCTCGGCCACGCCGTGGAGATGCTGGACCCGGGGGCGGAGGACCTCTCCGTTCACGTGGGGGCCTTTGCCGGCGAGGCCGACCTCATCGTCGATGCCCTGTTCGGCACGGGACTGCACGGCGAGCTGAGCCGCGAGTTCCAGTCCCTCATCGAGGCGATCAACCGTTTGGGCCGACCCATTCTGGCCGTGGACATCCCTTCCGGTCTCGACTGTGACACTGGGGAGCCGCTCGGGGCCGCGATTCGGGCTGCCTATACGGTGACCTTCGTGGCCATGAAGCGGGGCTTCCTCGCTTCGCCCGAAGCGGCCCGGTACACCGGCGAGGTTTACGTTGCCTCCATCGGCGTCGAGCCTCCTGGGTAGCTGCAAATTGATGTGGGACTACGAGACCAGAACATCGTTCCAGCCGTAATTCATGATCTGCTCGGTCACCGGAAAGCTCTCAGCCGTGCAGGAGATGATGCCCGGCGGATTGCACCTGCGACTGGAGTTCGCCCGCCAATCTCTTTAACGATACCGCGTGCCGGTCCGTGATTGTCGCCGCCCCCTTGATCTCAAAGAGGTGCAGCCGGCCCGCCAAATCGATGACCAAATCCACCTCCAGACCATCCCGCGAGCGTACGTAATACATGGAAGGCCGCAGACCGAAGTTGAGGAAGCGTTTCAAGAAGTCACACACGACCATGGTCTCGAAGAGATTCCCGAAGTAGGGGGCGTTCCACAAGACTTCTTTGTCGTGAAGACCCAGCAAGTACGAGCACAAGGCCGGATCGGTGAAGTAGAGCTTGGGGCTCTTGATAATCCGCTTGCCGATATTCTGAAAGTAGGGATACAACAGGTAAACCTGATTTCCCGTCTCGAGCAAAGACGAGCCAGCGCTTGGCTGTCGGTACGCTGATGCCCAGGTCGCGGGCCAACTCCGACAGGTTCAGGATCTGGCCCGTTCGTGTGGCGCAAGCCACCAGAAAACGCTCGAACTGACTCAGATCACTGACCGCCGTCAGGGTGCGGATGTCGCGCTCCAGATAGGTCGTGATGTAGGAGCCGCACCACAATTGCCGGTCCACGGCCGGTACGGTGGCAATCTCCGGATAGAATCCTCGCAGGATCAGTTCTTCCAGAGCCACGGGTTTTCGCAGAGGTTCCGCGGCCATGGGCTCTTTGAGCCATGTTGCCACATCCCGGCTCTCGCGCGCATTGCCACATCGCTCCGAGACCGAAAAGGGCAGAAGCGTCAACACGGCTGCTCGGCCGGCCAGCGACTGGGCGACGCTCTCCATCAAGACAAAGTCCTGCGAGCCTGTCAGCACCCACTGGCCGGGCTGTCGGTCCTGATCGATACGGGTCTTGATGTACGAGAGCAACTCCACACTGTACTGAATCTCGTCCAGGATGACGGGCGGCGGGTACTGATCCAGAAAGGCACGCGGGTCGGCTCTGGCACGTAGACGCACATCCGGATCTTCCAGGCTGGCGAAACGATGGCTGTGCTCAAACAGTTTCCTGCACAGGGTCGTTTTTCCGGACTGTCGCGGTCCAGTCACGACCAAGGCCGGGAAAGTCTGGAAAGCCTTCTGGATGCTGCCTGATAAGACGCGTTCTCTGAAGATCATACCCTGAGTATACCCTGCATATTTAATATGACAACTTAAATTTGCAGGGTGTACTTCTGTTACGACCCATTACTTTACAAAGAGGCCAACGCTATCGAGCAGACTTTGGCGAGAAGAGGGCCGTTACAGGGCGCCCGGCTTGCTGATCTGGCTGGCGTAGCCGGTGAAGTAGAGGAACCGGTCGTAGTTGAAGATGGGGATCCACATCGCTTCCGCCCGCTGGCGAATCTGATCGTACTGATCTTTTCGCTGCTTGGCGGCGTCGTACTTCTCCTTGGCCGTCGGATCGGTGGTCAGAATCTGGGGCGTGGGCTCCGGCGGCACTTTGGGCTCGGTGCCGAGGATCACGTAATCGGTCTGCGACGTGACTTCTTTGGAGACCGCGCCGCCCCAGCGCTGGATCAGGGCCTCGATCCGGGCCGCACCATCGTACTCGGGCTTGCCGTCGCCGTTGATGTCGAAATCCCCGACGACCACGAACTGGTTCTGCTTGTTCGGGTCCCAGATGAGATTGGCGATCAGATCGCCGGTCGCGATCGGGTTCTTGCGGTCGGAAGTCAGCACGCGGGCCGTCGAGACCTTCTGGTCGATGGAGAAGACCTCGACCTGGGCCTTGGGCTTGCCGTCCCGGGGAATGCCGGCACTGCGATCATATACGGAGAAGGTCAGGCCCTGATACACGTGGTCGTCGAAGCCCAGATCGATCTGCACGGTGCCCGCCGCTTCGTCGACGAGGAAGATGTGTCCCATCCGGCTTGAACGCCGGGGCCTCTTTATCCGGGGCGGGCTTGATCTCGTTGACCTGGTCAACGCGCCCTGGAGCCGGCCTTGGGTGACGTTCAGCTCGGCCTGGGTCTTGAGCAGATTATTGTTCATCCGCTTCGCATCGGCCATCATCTTCGCGAGATCGCCCTGGAGCGTGCCAAGCTGCTCTTTGGTCTTCTGGTCCGACAAGGCACTGAGCTTGTCATAGTTCCCCTTGATCTGGCCGACCTGTTCCTCACAAGCGCCGATCTTGTCGGCCAAGTCCTTCTTGGCCTGTTCCATAGCCGTGATGGCGTCGTCGAACCTGCCCTTGAGGGCGGCCAACTGCTGATCCGACCGCGGTCTTTTCCTGCGTGACTTTGTCGAGCTTGGCCAGCAAGTCACCGATGAGCGTCACCAGGGCCACCTGGGGCGCCCCGGCATTCGGGTCGGCTGGTTTGGCCGCATCGGCTTTCTTCGCCGCGTTCGGGTCCGTAGCGGTCGGCGCCGGGCCGGGCAGCGTCACGTAGGCCCTGCGCTTTTTCGAGCAGGGGCTGAATTGTTTGCCTGGCCTCGGCCACTTTGACCTCGGCGGAGGTCGCGCGGACCGGTGCTCCTTTGACGAGTTTGACCATCTGATCGAGGTGCTCGATCACGGTCCCCAGGTTGCTTTGTCCGGGCAACTTCGTGCCGACAATCGTCCCGAGGTTGCGGATCTCCTCCTGGCTGACCAGCTTGGCCATCTCATCCTGGCGCTCCTTCGCCTGCGTGCGGAGATCCTCCGCCTTGACGTAGTAGATCACCGCTACCGTTGCCGCGACCACGAAGAGGGCGACAAAGGTGATGAGAGTATAAAGCATGGCGTTGCTTTGACGACGTTTACCTGCCGGCATAGAAAGCTCCTTGGTCGATGAGATGGTCTCCCATAACTACCAATTTAGCCATATTATCACCTATGACGCGGCCGGAGTCAAGAAAAAAGAAAGGGACGTAGAAGCGGGGCGGCATGCCGATAGGGACGCTGTAAGGTTGTGCCGGGACAGTGGCAAGTTCCAAGTCGGAAGTGTCAAGTAGGATGGACTTCAGCCCATGCGGCTCTGTTGTGACTGTTCCCGAATCATCCGCATGGGCTGAAGCCCATCCTACGAGCGCTACGAACTGGCGAGGACGGGCGCCAGGTCGCCGATTCTGTCGATCTTGACCTTTGGGGCGGCGCCTGGCTGGGGAGACAGTTGGCGGTACAACCCGCTGGGACGGCGCACCTGGATCGTCAACAGGCCCAGACGGTTGGGGGCGATAAAATCCTTTGTTTCGTTGTCCGCGACATAGACGGTCTGCTCGGGGCGGGCGCCGAGCATCTTCAGGAGCTTTTCAAAGCCGCGCGGGGACGGCTTCCAGAACTCCCGTCCCAACTCCTCGGTGTACAGGATGGCCTTGAAGTAGTGCTCGATGCCCAGCGCCTGGATCTTGAGTTTCTGGGTCGGGAGGAAGCCATCGGTCAGAAGGCCCAGTGCGTACCTGTCTTTGAGGTCGTCCAGGACGGCCCGGCTCTCCGGCGGCAGAGTGAGCGTGGGCATGTGCGTACGATAGGTCTCGACCAGCGTGCCAATCAGATGATCGTCATAGGGAATGCCGAGCGCAGCCAGTCCCAGATTGAAGGTCGAGCCGCCGTCGCCTGTGAGGAAGGACTGCCAGAACGCCGCGAAGACGTCATCGGCGGAAGGTGCGTCCGATAACGACGCCACGCGTTGCGCCGCGGCCCAAAACCCGCTGCGACAGAAGTCCACTTCGTCATACAGCGTGTCGTCAAGGTCGAAGATGACGGTGGTTATCATGTTAGGATTTACTATTTACGATTTACCATTTAGTATGGACCGTATGTATGTCGCACGGACGAATCCTGAATAATAAATCATAAATCATAAATCGTAGGGTGTGGCGTTGTTGCAGATTCTGCGGCCTGTCCAGTGGGTCAAGAACATCTTTGTCTTCGCGGCCCTGATCTTCAGCCGGCGGCTTTCCGGCCCGCCGGCCGAAGCGCTGTCGGCGCTCGGCATGACGCTGGGGGCCTTCGTCTGTTTCTGTCTGGCATCTTCCGCCGTCTATATCATCAATGACATCCTGGATCGCAAGACCGACAGCGTTCACCCGGAGCGGCGGAACCGGCCGATTGCGGCGGGGCGGATATCTCTCGCCACGGCGTTGGCCATCGGTGTCGGATGTGCGGTGTTGGCTGTGGTCGGCAGCCTCCTGCTTTCCCAGATATTGGCCGCCCTCGTTCTGGCCTACATCCTGCTGATGATCCTCTACTCCGTCGGGCTCAAGCGCGTGATGATCCTCGATTGCGCGATTATCGCCGTAGGCTTTTGCCTCCGGGCCGTAGCCGGAGCGGTGACGATCGCCGTGTCCATTTCTCCCTGGCTGGTGATCTGCACCTTCGCCTTGACCCTGTTTCTGGCGTTCAGCAAGCGTCGCGGCGAGATCGCCCAGCTTCAGGCCAACAGCGAGGCGTTCCGCAAGACCCTGGGCGAGTACACGCCGGAATTGCTGGCGCACATGCTCGACGTCAGCAGCGTGCTGGCGGTCGTCTGTTTCCTGCTGTACGCGATGGATGGGCGAACCCGCGAGGTGTTCGGAACGAACAACTTCATATACACGACCCCCGTTGTGTTGTATTGTATTTTCCGGTTTAGTGCTTTGACCCAGAGGGGCCTGTACTCCGATCCGGTGAAGCTGCTGCTGAAAGACCGGCCCTTCCAGATCGGTCTGGTGCTCTGGGCCATCCTTTGCATTGGGATCATTTACTGGAATCATCAGGCATGAAAGAGCGTCTGCAAAAAGTGATGGCGTCGGCCGGAGTGGCTTCCCGCCGGCAATGCGAGGAGTTGATCCTCCAGGGCGTGGTCCGCGTCAACGGCCGCGTTGTCGATGAATTGCCGGCCTTCGTGGACCCGGACGTGGATAGTATCAAGGTGAGCGGACGGCCTTTGCGGGAGCCGCGGCGGGTGTACTACCTGCTGAACAAGCCCACGGGGGTCATCTGCACCAGCCACGATCCCCAGGGCCGGCCCCGGGCGGGCGATCTGGTTCCGGGCGGGCAGCGCGTCTTCTGCGTCGGCCGGCTCGACGCCGATACGACCGGACTGATCATCCTGACCAACGACGCGGAGTTGACCAACCTTCTGACCCACCCGAAATACAAGGTTTCGAAGACCTACGTGGCCAAGGTTTCGGGGCGGGTGGATGCCCAGGCGGTCGAGAAGCTGAGAAAGGGGATCTGGCTGGCCGAGGGCCGGACCTCGGGGGCGGCGGTCAAAGTGCTCAAGAGCGGCCACAACGATTCTCTCGTGGAGATCCGCATCTCGCAGGGTCTCAACCGCCAAATCCGGCGAATGCTGGCGAAGGTGGGGTTGCCGGTTCAATCCCTCAAGCGAACGCGGATCGGCAGTTTGAGTATCGAGGGGCTGGGGATTGGCAAATATCGGCCCTGTCTCCAGGCCGAGGTGGCCTCGCTCAAGCGTGCCGCCACCGAGTAGGTCGGGGGATCAACGGAGGAGTGGCCTCTTGTGTCCGACGGGGACGCATTATAGAATAGACTCCGTGGAAGTCTCGTGCGCGAGCCATAGGGTGGGTTCGGCCCATCCTATGATTCCTTTAATATAGGGAATAGACAGGAGTTGAGGCCTTGACGAGCATTCAGAAACGAGTAAGTGTCGGCTCCAGCATCACCACGGTGAGCCGGGATTCCATCCGAGAGCATTTTGTCACGATCGTCCCCGAGGGCAAAGAGACCCCGGAATCGCTCTTCAAAAGGGTCGGTGAAACCGTGCGGCGGCTGGACGGCCGGATCGTCTCGGCCGAGGCCATCGGCGTGGCCCCGGCGGACCGCAAGAGCATGCCGATCTTGACCGCCGCTCTGGGTGGGGCTAACGCACCGCTGGCCTGGATCGAAGACGCCCGGACGGACAACCTCTACGGCGTGCACGTGTGGGCGGTCTCCGGCACGGTCGCGGAAGCCCTGTCCCTGGAGGGCCGTCGGGTCGGCACCCTGTTCGAGGACGGGTTCTGCCAATACTGCCGGCTCGTGGGGCTTCTGCCGACGAACACCAACATCAGCCGGCCCGAGCAGACCCAGACGATCTTTCAGCAAATGGAAGCGGGCCTCCACAGCGGCGGCATGGCCTTCTCCGATGTCCTGCGCACGTGGTTCTACAACGACGATATTCTTGCCTGGTATCGCGACTTCAACGTTGTTCGCACCAAGTTCTTCCAGGAGAGGAAGGTCTTCGACGGCATGGTGCCGGCCAGTACGGGCGTCGCCGGTCGCAACGCCATCGGTGCGGCCCTGCTTTCCGGGCCTGATCGCGGTCAAGAGCGAGGACGAGGGGGTCCGGGCCTTCGAAGTCCCGTCGCCGCTTCAGTCGCCGGCGTTACAGTACGGCAGCTCCTTCAGCCGGGCGGTGGAGCTGGAATTGCCCGATCTGCGGCGCTTGTACATCTCCGGCACGGCCAGCATCGACGAGACAGGCAAGACTGTTTACATCGGCGATCCGGCGGCCCAGGTGCGCCAGACGATGGAAGTCGTTCAGGCGATCCTCCAGTCGCGGGAAATGGATTGGGGCGACGTCACCCGCTCGCTGGTCTACTTCAAGCGGGCGGCGGATGCGCCGCTGTTCGAGAAATACCGCCAGGAAAGCGGCGTCCCGGCTTTCCCGGCGGTCACCGTCGAGAACGACATTTGCCGGGATGATCTGCTGTTCGAGATCGAAGTGGACGCCGTCGCGGCCAAATAGCCCCGCCCGAGGCCCTCTGCATGTCACGCAAACCGCGCAAGCCGGACAGTGGGGCGAGCGTCCCCGCTCGCCCGAAAAGGTCGTGCGGGGACGCACGACCTACCTCCGACCGGCGCATCTGGCTGTTTCGCCTCGCGACGGTCATCGTGGCGCCGCTGCTCTTCCTGGGGCTGCTGGAACTGGGGCTGCGGGCGGTCGGCTATGGCTACGACCCGCACGTGACTGTCCAATGCCGGATCGACGGCAAGCCCTATCGCGGCGATAACGTCAAATTTGCGTGGCGGTTCTTCCCGCCGATCCTGGCACGGGAATTCGAGCCCTTCGCCTTCCCCGCGCAGAAACCGCCCAACACCTGCCGCATCTTCGTCCTGGGGTCCTCCGCTGCCCAGGGGATACCGAACAATGCGTTCTGCTTCGGACGCTTCTTGAAAGTGATGCTGGAAGAACGATTCCCCGGTGTGCATTTCGAGGTCATCACGACGGGGATGGCGGCGATCAACTCGCATGTTGTTCTTGGAGATCGCCAGGGAATGTGCCCGGTACGACCCGGACCTGTTCGTCGTCTATATGGGCAACAACGAGGTCGTCGGCCCCTACGGGCCGGGCACGGTGCTGACGCCCGCTCTGTCGAACCTGCACGTGATCCGTTTTGGAATTGCCTTGCGGGCCACGAAGATCGGCCAGTTGGTAACCGGCCTGTTCGGCTCGCATGGACTGGGCCGGGGCGGCCCTCAATACTGGCGGGGCATGGAGATGTTCCTGGGCCAGCAGGTGCGGGCGGACGATCCGCGGCTGGGGGCGACCTACGACCATCTCCGCCGGAACCTGGAGGATATCTGCCGAGCGGCCGCAGGGGCCGGTGCCGACACCGTCCTGTGCACAGTCGGCACGAATCTGAGGGACTGTCCCCCCTTTGCGTCGCTGCATCGGCCGGACTTGACGCCCCAGCAGCAGAAGCGTTGGGAGGCACTCTACAAGCAGGGCGTAGAAACCCAGGCCCAGAACAAGAACGCCGAAGCTATCGCCTTCTACCTGCAAGCCGCCGAAATCGATGATTCCTATGCGGAACTGCAATTCCGGCTGGGGCGCTGCTACCAAGCTTGCGGGCGACGATCAGAACGCTCGCGACCGCTATATCCGGGCTCGCGATCTCGATACTCTTCGCTTCCGTGCCGACAGCCGGATCAACGAAATCATTCGAGACGTAGCGCGGCAGACAGAGCTTTCGCGGGTCCATCTGGCCCACGTTGCTGAGGTCTTGGATGCCAACAGCCCTCACTGCCTGTCGGGGGAAGAGTTCTTCCACGAGCACGTGCATCTGACCTTTGAGGGCAACTACACGGTCGCGAAGACGGTGCTGGAACAGATTGAGCCAACCCTCATCGGACGACTCGGCGACAAAGCCTCGCCCCGCGGTACGGTGCTCACGCGCGAGCAGTGTGCCCAACGGCTGGCTTACAACGACTGGAGCCGGCACGAGACCGTCGGCTTGATCGCCCATTCGTTTCTCGCGAAGGCGCCCTTCACGAATCAGCTCTATCACAAAGAGCGGCTTGATCGTCTGAACCAGCAACTAAAACAGATGAAAGCCGCCCTCACGCCGCAGGCCCTCAAGAATATGGCCGCGCAGTACCTCGCGCTGATCGGGAAGGCCCCGGATGATTGGCGGCTGCGCTGGGACTATGGCAAGCTCCTATCCGAGGACTTGAAGCAATTCGATGCGGCCGCGGCCCAGTATCGAATCGTGCAGCAGGCTCTGCCGCACTCATACATGGGACACGATGCCCTGGCCGCGGTGCTGCGGGCCAAAGGCGATCTCGAAGGTGCCATTGCCGAACATAAGAAGGAGTTGGCAATCAAGCCCACGTCCGGCTCCGCGTATTACTTCCTCGGCTGGTGTTATCGCAAGCAGAACAGGACGGACCTGGCCATGGATTGCTGCCGCAAGGCCATTCGCTTCGAGCCGGATTGCGCCCCCGCCTATCTCGACTTGGCGGAAATGCTCTCCAAAGGGAAACAGCTTCAGGAGGCAGCTCAGGTCTGCCGCCAAGGCCTGGACGTGGTGCCAAACAACGCCCTGCTGCACGGCAATCTCGGCATACTGCTGGTCAAGCTGGGCCAGCGACAGCAAGGAGCAGACGAAATCCACGCCGCCATGAAGCTCGATCCCAACTCCGCTCAAATTCGCCGAGTGGCCGAGACCCTCCTGGGGCCCGCGGCTGTTCGGTGAGCCGTAGGGCTAAAAGACGGTGTAGATAAACGGCGCCAAGCCCGAGCCGCCGACCAGCACGAGCAGGCACAACAGCAGTAGCGTCACCAGGATGGGGAGCAGCCACCACTTCTTGTTGTACCGGAGGAAATACCAGAACTCCTGGGCGAGCGAAGGTCGTTTTGCTGGGCCAGGTCGTCGAATTTGGCTGCGTTGCTTTTCTCAGGTTTCATAGGATTTGCTCCCGCCGGGTCAGGATTGGTGGAAGTACCGCCGCATGTCTTCGCTGGGCTTGTGGGGCACCCAGTAGCTTGGGGCAACCGCGTCGAACCGGCGGCCCAGTGCGTCCCGGCCGATCAGCCGGAAAACGAGCGCCACTGGCGTCAGCAACAGGAAATAGAAAGCGGCCAACAAGATGAAGCTGACGACGAAGCCGATGGGCACGGCCAGGAGAGTCAGACGCGAGGTAAACGATTCGAGCGAGCGCCGGTGCGACCAGACTGCACAGGCAGAGGGCGGCTCCGGCGGCGAGAGCGACAACCACCCAAACGGTGGGCTCGCCCCACACGAAGTGCAGCATCAGTGCGACGGCGATGGACGCCAGTAGACCACCGACGCCGAAAACGCGCAACTGCCTGCCTGCCGGGTGCCATTCGATCTCGATCAGCATTAGTCCAACTCGAAACGGGCCTTGTATTCGTCGATTTCGTGCTGTTTTGCCTGCGGCTGCTCCTGTTTATACAGGATTTGATTCTCCAGCACCAGCACGTCCATATTGGTCGCCATGAAGCAGCGATAGGCATCCTGCGGCGAGCAGACGATCGGCTCGCCCCGGATGTTGAAGCTCGTGTTGATGATGACCGGGCAGCCGGTCCTCTGCTTAAAGGCCGTAATCAGCTTGTGCAGTCTCGGGTGACGCTGGGCATCCACTGTCTGAATCCGCGCGGAGTAATCCACGTGCGTGACGGCCGGGATGACACTGCGTTTGGCCCTGAGCTTGTCGAGACCCTGCAGAGGTGCGGAATTCGCCAGCGGCGTTGAATCGCTTCTGCTCCCGCACGGCGGCCACGAGGAGCATGTAGGGACTGTCCTCCTGCGGCCGGGTCTCGAAGTACTCCGCCACGTCCTCCCGCAGTACGCAGGGGGCGAACGGGCGGAAGGACTCGCGGAACTTGATCTTGAGATTCATGATCGACTGCATTTCCTGGCTCCGCGCGTCCCCGATGATGCTCCGGCTGCCCAGGGCCCGTGGCCCGAACTCCATCCGTCCCTGAACCCATCCGATGACCTTGCCCGTATCGATCAACTGGGCGACTTTGGCGATCAAGGCCGACTCGTCGCTGTACGCGTAGTAGCGGGCGTCCACGGAATCGAGGAACCGGCGGATTTGATCATCGGAATACGCCGGCCCCAGGAGCGACGCCTGCTGCCTGTCGTGTCCGTCCGCCTGCCGCTCGTTGTCCAAGAGTTGGTACCACACGAACAACGCTGCTCCGAGCGCCCCGCCGGCATCGCCAGCCGCCGGCTGAATCCAGATGTTCTCGAAAGGGGTCTCCCGCAGGATGCGCCCGTTGGCCACGCAGTTAAGTGCCACGCCACCGGCCAAGGCCAGATTCTTCATGCCGGTCTGTTGATGGACGTGCCGGGCCGCCCGCAGCATGGCCTCTTCGGTGACGGCCTGGATGGAGGCGGCGATATCCATTTCCCTCTGGGTCAGTGGGGCCTCGGGTCTTCGCGGCGGACCGCCGAAAAGCTGCTCGAACTTGCGGGTCGTCATGACCATCGTATGGCAGTAGCCGAAATAGTCCATGTTCAGCCGCAGCGACCCGTCCGGCTTGAGGTCTACCAGCTTCTCCAGGATCAGTTCGCGGTACTTTGGCTCGCCGTAGGGGGCCAGACCCATCAACTTATACTCGCCCGAATTCACGCGGAACCCGGTGAAGTACGTGAACGCCGAGTAAAGCAGCCCCAGCGAATGGGGGAACTGCAGCTCGTGGCTCAGTTGCACGCGATTGCCCCGGCCGACGCCGAAGCTGGCCGTCGCCCATTCCCCGACCCCGTCCATCGTGAGGATCGCCGCCTCTTCAAATGGCGACGGGAAAAACGCACTGGCCGCGTGGGACTCATGGTGCTCGGTGAAGACATAGCGGCCCTTGTACCGATGCTGCAAAGCCTTGTCCATCTCGCGCGGCAAATGGAGCTTGCGTTGCAGCCAGACGGGCATGGCCGTCAGAAACTGGCGAAACCCGCGCGGCGCGTACGCCAGATAGGTCTCCAGCAGCCGCTCGAACTTGAGCAAGGGCTTCTCATAAAACACGACGTGATCGAGACTTGCAGCCGTCAGCCCCGCCGCCTCCAGGCAATACTCCACGGCATGGGACGGGAACCGGCTGTCATGTTTGACCCGGCTGAACCTCTCCTCCTGGGCCGCGGCCACAATCTGGCCATCCCGCACCAGAGCGGCGGCACTATCGTGATAGAAAGCCGAGATTCCCAGGATGTTCATATTCCTTCCCAGATTCTGTATGGTAACCGCCGCCGTGTTTGAACCGCCGAAGATGGCCATGAAGAAAGTGGGGCCATCTTTGCGTACCGAGCTGCGGCATCTTAACGCAGAATCTGACGCGTACCGCTAAACCTGTCTGAACGCGTTGGCCCTGCGTATGCACTCAACTGCCGGCCACGGCCTTCTGTCCGCCGGCAGGATTATCTGGCGACCAAGAGGAGCCTTGAACTCGGTCAACCCGCCGCTGAGGCCAAACCGAGCCAGCTCTCGTTCCCTCTTTCTGTTGATTTGCATCTCATGGTTTTCCGTGAGAACGACAAGCCCTCGGTCCTCTGGGAGATTACCTTACGCCGAAAATCGCTGTCCCGAGCGAGACGCGGCAACAATCCTCTGTCGTGTCTTGGGTAGAGCCGCAAGCCTGGAAACGTTGGGCTTCTTGCCAGCGTCGTGGGGGTTTCCATGTGCGTCCGTCTGCGAGAACATGTCCACCTTCGTCGGTGCACAGAAACCAACCCGCCACGCGGAAGAAGGCCCTCGCAGCGGAGAGATCATCGGGAAATGTGTCGCATGCATCGCATTCTCGACAACGATCCATGAGCCCTTAAGAGCAGGAATGGTACACGAAGGTGCGCACGGAAAACGGGCTCCACTACCTCCGCACGCATCACAGCTTCTTCTGGTTCGCACTTGGTGCTCCTTTCAGACAGAGCTCGTCAAAATCCATCGGTCCTGCTCAAGAACCACAACACCCTTCTTCTTGAGTTGCTGCTGCGCTGATCTGACAGCGTGTTTCCATTTCTTGCCATAACTCCTGCCATTGATGACTCGATCAACGGTGTCATCGCACAAGTCAGGGTGAATTGCCTTGATCCGTGGATGCAACCCATCGGTTGATAGTGGTCCACAACGCCTGAGCAGGTACACAATCGTCTTCGCAAAGACGGTGTGCATGGGCCCTTCAGCAAGACGCAACCGGAGAAGTTGGTCCTGAGCCGCAACAAGTTGCGTCTCGAACTGAGAACGCAGAGCGCGCGCAACCGAATTGCGTGCGTTTTGATAAGTCGCACGCATACGATTCGCGATATCGCAATAGACCCGCAAATGGTCCTGCCCGACAAGTGCACCGAGTTCCGAGTACCTTGATATGTCCTGAGAGATTGAGGCGACGACCGTCGGGTCCGGAATCTTGACGCCGTATTCGTAGTTTCTCTGGAGACCCCCAATTGTTAGATTCGCGGACGTCACGATGGCGCATCTCGTGTCGGAAACATAGACTTTCGCGTGCAGCCTTGGGAGGTGCCGCAAGATGACATTGGGCACTCCGGACATCAACTTGGCAAGTGCATTTGGATCGGTGGATCCGTCGCATATGTTCGTAGGCGATAGATCCGTAACGAACGTGACCGAATCCAGGCCGGGGCCCCGATTGTCCATAATGAATGCAATACCCTCACCGGTCACAAACGGAGATGAAATCATCAGGTGAGAGCGTGTATGCGCAACTAACTCGCTTAAGGCAGCCTTCCAGTCTGTGCTCAAGAGCAGATACTGTTCCATAGGATTACATCCGCGCGACCAGCATCTGGGATCTCGCCCGGTTCCACCAACAACCGGTGTGAAACTCCACAGCGTGTGCGTCATTCCCGGTGCCCGCTTTTTCTGATAAACCAAGGTATGCCGGGCTCAGTAAAAACCAACCGTCGTCTCTTCCGCCTCCAAGGGTATTTCCCGAATTGGAGGTGCAATAGATCATAGTCGGAGTCCCGAGGCAAGTCAAAAGCCAAAATGACATGCGGAGGGTTTCACGGTTTCACTCGGGTTTCACAAACTGGCCATTTTTGACAAGGTAGTTGTTGCAAAAGGGCGGGGAGGCGGTAAAATACTGGGTCCGCGTCTATCCAGACGGACGGATTTGGTGGCAGAGTGACCGAACCGGGTAGGGTGCGTAGGGCCCCAAACGCGATTCAGTGCGTTTGGGAACCCTGCCACGCACCGCCCCCAGCCACGACGGAAACGGTGCGTTGTACGCACCCTACGCAGGAGTAGTTTATGTCGAGAGTGTGCTTTTTTACGGGCAAGAAAGTCCTGTTTGGGAATTCCATCACCCGGCGTGGTAAGGCCAAGCGGCTGGGCGGCGTCGGCAAGAAGGTGACCGGCGTGACCCGGCGGAAGTTCAAGCCGAACATTCAGAAGGTCCACGCCGTCATCAACGGCAAGGTCCGGCGGGTCCGGGTCTCGGCCAAGGCTATCCGCATGGGCCTGATCCAAAAGCCCCTGAAACGCAGCTACAAGCCGGGCCAGCAACAACAAGCCGCAGGCCAGCGAGTAATCGGGCGGGTTTCCACGTCGTCCTTTCCCGGCGGGGCTGCGAAGAATGGAATAAGGGAACGATGGAAGCTTGGAAGGACGGGGATTGGGACCACTGGCGCCACCCAATATTCCATTATTCCAGCCTTCCAACGGTTTTGAGTCTCGCCTTCTCTTTGGATCGGGCGTATGCAGCAGAAAATTGATGCACAGCAGGTTCGCAAGGTCGCCAAGCTGGCGCGGCTCGATCTGACCGAAGCGGAGATCGAGGAATTCACCGGCCAGCTCGGGGCCATCCTCGGCTACGTGGAGAAGATGAACGAGCTGGATACCGCCGAGGTGGAGCCTCTGGCCCATTGTCTGCCCATTCACAACGTTTTTCGGGCGGACGAGGTGCGCGAATCGCTGGGCACCGAAAAGACGCTGGCCAACGCCCCGCAACGGGATGACTCCTTCTTCCTTGTGCCCAAGATTCTTGAAGATAACTCGGCTTAGTTCCGGCGGTCGGCAGGGGGCCGATTGAGCAATTCGATCTGGTGTTGGGAGGCTGTGAACATGAAGACCTTCAAGCGGGTATTGGTAGCGTTTCTCATCCTGGGTATTGGTTGCCTATCGGGCAGGGGCATGGCGGCGAAGGCGAAGTCTGGAAGTGGCGGGCAAAGCGAGCAGATGTTCCAGAAAGCAAATCACGAAGAAGGTCAGCCTGAAGTACCTGCTGTACCTGCCCAAAGGCTACGGCGAGAAGAAAGATCAGAAGTGGCCGTTGATGCTCTTCTTGCACGGGGCCGGCGAGCGGGGTGATGACCTGAGTCTGGTCAAGAAGCACGGCCCGCCGAAGCTGATCGACCAGGGCAAAGAGTTCCCGTTCATCGTGGTTTCGCCGCAATGTCCGATCAACAGTTGGTGGCCGGAGCAGGTGGATGCCCTCACCGCACTGCTTGATGAGGTTCAGTCGAAGTATGCCGTGGATGCGGATCGCGTCTATCTGACGGGCCTGAGCATGGGTGGGTTCGGAACGTGGACTCTGGCGAGCCGGTATCCGGAGCGATTCGCGGCGATTGCCCCGATCTGCGGCGGGGGCGACCGGTACTTGGTGAGCAGGCTCAAGAACGTTCCGGCCTGGGTATTTCACGGCGAGAAAGACACGACGGTGCCGCTGCAAGCATCGAAGGATATGGTCGATGCCCTCAAGCGTGCCGGTGGGAACGTCCAATTCACGACCTATCCCGAGGCCGGACACGACTCCTGGACCGAGACCTACAACAATCCCAAGCTCTATGAGTGGTTCCTGAGCCATCACCGGGGCGAGGAGAAGAAGTAACGCGGCCTATGCCGGTACACGATCTGACAGCCATTGAATTGCGGGACCGGATTGCCGCCGGGCAGATCAGCAGTGTGGAGGCCACGCGGGCGGTCCTGGAGCGAATCGACCGCCTGAACCCGGCCGTCGGGGCGTATCTGTCGCTCTTTCCCGACCGCGCCTTGGCGGCGGCACAGGAAGTGGATCGCAAGATCGCCGCGGGCCAGCCGGTGGGGGCTTTGGCCGGCGTCCCGATCGCCATCAAGGATGTCATGTGCACGAGTTTCGGCACGACGACCTGCGGCTCACGCATTCTCCAGAACTTCCATTCGCCTTACGATGCGACGGCGGTTCGCAAGCTGCTGGCTGCCGACGCCGTCATCGTCGGCAAGACCAACATGGACGAGTTCGCGATGGGCTCCAGCACGGAGAACTCGGGCCTGCAAAAGACCGTCAATCCGTGGGATACGTCGCGGGTGCCGGGCGGCAGCAGCGGCGGCTCGGCGGCGGCGGTGGCGGCCCGGATGTGCTTTGCCGCCCTGGGCTCCGATACAGGCGGCTCCATCCGCCAGCCGGCAAGCTTCTGCGGCGTCGTCGGGCTCAAGCCGACCTACGGCCGGGTCTCCCGTTACGGCTTGGTCGCCTATGGCTCCAGTCTCGACCAGATTGGGCCGGTGGCGGGCACAGTGGCCGATGCGGCGTTGCTGCTGAGCGTGGTCGCCGGACACGATCCGGCCGACAGTACCAGCGTTGACGAGCAGACGGCCCCCGTGAGCGACTACCTGGCGCGGTCTGAATGAGCCTGTCCAAGGGCTCAAGATCGGCATTGCTTCCGCCTTCAATGCCGGGGCGGAGCCGGCGGTACAGAAGGCCATCGGCGCGGCCGTGGAGGAGTACCGTCGGGCCGGCGCCCAGATCGTGGAAGTGGAGATGCCGCACCTCGACTATGCCATCGCGGCCTATTATGTCATCGCGACGGCCGAGGCATCGAGCAACTTGGCCCGTTACGACGGCGTTCATTACGGCTACCGCAGCAACAACGCGAACGATTATATCGAGGTCTACAGCAAGTCGCGGGAAGAGGCCCTTGGCAAAGAGGTCAAGCGACGCATCATGCTCGGGACCTACGCTCTTTCGAGCGGTTACTACGACGCCTACTACCTCAAGGCCCTGAAGGTGAGAAACCTCATCCGGGGCGATTTCGTCCGGGCGTTCGAACGGTGCGATTGCCTCATGATGCCGGTGGCGCCGACCACGGCGTTCAAGATCGGCGAGAAGGCGGACGACCCGCTGAAGATGTACTTGGCGGATATCTATACGGTCGCGGTCAATCTCGCGGGCATCCCCGGCATCAGCGTCCCGTGCGGCTTCGACGAGGCGGGCTTGCCGATCGGCCTGCAGATCCTGACGCCTGCTTTCAGCGAAGCCAAGTTGCTGCGGATCGCCCGGATGTACGAGGCCCGAACGGACTGGCATACGAGAAAACCGACGATGTCGATGTAGGATGGGCTTTAGCCCATGCTGCTCTTTGGCCGTGCTGCGGAGATTGATCCGCATGGGCTAAAGCCCATCCTACCTGTCGAGATGTTGGGTGCAGATCGCAATATGAGCGACATGTCATACAAAGTGATCGTCGGCCTGGAGATTCACGTCCAGCTCAATACGCGAACGAAGATGTTCTGCGGCTGTGCCTTGAGTTTCGGCGAGGAGGCGAACAGCCGGGTCTGTCCCGTGTGTCTCGGTCTGCCGGGGGCGCTGCCGGTCATGAATCGGCAGGCCATCGAGTACGCGATGCTGGCGGCGATGTCGCTGAACTGCCAGGTGGCCGAGTTCACGAAGTGGGACCGCAAAAGCTACTACTACCCGGACCTGCCGAAGAACTACCAGATCAGCCAGTATGACCTGCCTCTCGGTGGCCCCGGCTTTATCGAAATCCCGCTGGAAGACGGCACAACGAAGAGAATCCGCATCCGGCGGGCGCACCTGGAGGAGGACGCCGGCAAGAACCTGCACACGGCGAAAGGGTCCTCGCAGGTGGATTTGAACCGCGCCGGGACGCCGCTGCTGGAGATCGTCACCGAGCCGGATTTGAACAGCCCGGAGCAGGTGCGGGCGCTTGGCCGTCGAGTTGCAGCGGATCGTGCGCTATCTGGGCATCTCCGAAGCCGACATGCAAAAAGGGCACATGCGGTTCGAGCCCAACGTCAATCTCGTCATCGAACGGGCCGGGCCAGCAATTCAAGACGCCGATCGCCGAGGTCAAGAACCTCAACAGCTTCCGGGCCCTGGAGCGGAGCGTCGCCTACGAGATCCGCCGGCAGCTTGACGACTTCCTCGAAACCGGCCGAACGATGCAGATGGGCAACAAGTCTACCCGCGGCTGGGACGACGTGCACGAAGTGACGGTGCTGCAACGCGAGAAGGAGGAGGCCCACGACTACCGGTACTTCCCCGATCCCGACCTTGTCCCGGTGGTCACCACGACGCAGTGGCTGGATGAGATTCGAGCGCGACTGTGCGAATTGCCTTTGCAGAGGCAGGTTCGCTATGTGCAAGGATACGGCCTGAGCGACTACGATGCGGGGGTGCTGACGGGCGACCGTTCGACGGCCGATTTCTTCGAGCAGGCGGTAGCGGCGGGGGGCGATCCCAAGCGCATCTGCAATCTGCTCACCCAGGTCGGCCTGAAGCTGGCCAACGAGCAAGGCCGCGACCTGCCCGGTCTTGGGACTGGAGCCGAACGCCGTTGCGGCTCTGGCCGGCATGATCGATCGGGGCGTCATCAGCGCCTCGGCGGGCAACACGATCCTTCAGAAGATGGTCGAGACGGGCAAGAAGCCTGAGACCCTGGCCCAAGAGCTAAATCTCGTTCAAAAGAGCGACGCCGGCGAGCTGGAAGGCATCGTGGACCAAGTCCTGAAAGAGAACGCCGCCGCCGCCGCTGATGTTGTGGCCGGGGGCAAGAAGAGTCAGAAGGCCCGGGGGTTCCTGATGGGCCAGGTCATGCAAAAGACCAAGGGCCAGGCGAATCCGAAAGTAGTCTCCGAAATCCTCAATAGGAAGCTAAGCTGATGGCGATGAAGGCAGAGAAAAGCGCGAACGTTGCGAAAAAGCCGGTGAACGTCGAGGGGGCCAAGGATGTCGCGATCCGCGTTCTGATCTCGAAGGAGGACGGTGCGCCGACCTTTGCGATGCGGATGTTCGAAGTCCAACCCGGCGGGCACACGCCCCTGCACCGTCATCCCCATGAGCACGAGGTCTTCGTCCTGCAGGGCAAGGGCGTCGTCGTGCACGAGGGCAAGGACTACCCGCTCGCGCCGGAAGTGGTGGTCTTTGTCCCGGGCGGCGACGAGCACTGCTTCAAAAACACCGGCAATTCCCCGCTCCGGTTCCTGTGCCTGGTTCCCCTCTCCGGCGCGTGAGCCTGTCAGGGAATTCACGAACGGGCGATTTCTTCCCTCCGCCGCTTTTCTGGATTCCTGCCTCCGCAGGAATGACAGAGTCGGGTAGAACGCGTCGGCATACAGGGCGGTGTCTTTCGACTTGGGCGGCGGGGGCCTCCATAGGCTCTATGAGATCACGCTCGATGGCTCTCCCTACTTCGTGCCGATTGCTGGCCCCCACTTGTCACCCCTGCACCGCAAAAGCGCCACATCTTGTTTTTTTAGCAAGCATTTTTGGTTGCGGCCGCAGGCCGCCCTGCGGAGGCAGGGGTCCAGAAGACCAGCGAAGGAGCCTGGGCTGACGTGCGAGCGGGGGCCTTACGCCAAATTGACTGGCGACTCAGCAAGCCTCGGAGGTTCTCCGGAGCGAGAGGCGGTAGGCGGCGTAGAGCGCGAGGCCGTAGAACAGCGGATCCAGCGAGCGGAACATCGCGATGAACGCGGCGGGAACCAGGGTCGGATTGGTGCAGACATACGAGAGCACGGTCCACGGTGCGAGGCCCTTCTGGCCGGCGAGGACCAGACAGACAGTCAGGAGGTTGCCGAGCAGGCAGCCGAAGATCACCAGCGCCACACTCAGGCGGCCACAGGATCTGTCGCTGCCCCGCCCCAGCAGACGCACTGCGCCTCCCACCAGCAAACCCACGCCGATCGCCATCGAGGCGAGGTGGTAACTCGTCGCCACGGCAAGCGAAGCCCATAGCGTTGCTCCGACCAGTGCCGCTACCAAGCCGCCGATCAAGGCGAGAGAGAACCTCCGCTCGGTGCATGATTCGGCGCCGACAGATTGGCTCTGGCGCGTCTGGAAGGCGCGATATCATCCGCCGCCTGTGGCATGTCGACGATCGTCTGAAGCCCCGGCATGTCGTCGGAGGATAGCGTCAGGGCCAGACGCGGACGCCCCGGCCTGGGGCGCAGCTCCTGGCCATCGGACGGCGCGGTGACGTCCACGAGGCGGGGACGCCGGGGTCCGGAAGGAGGCTGAGCTTCCCCTTGCGGCTCACCGGGGCCGGTCGGGCTGCTGGCCAATGTGGGGCGACCCGAGGGCTTGGCCTGCGGTTGCGGCGGGACCTCGTCCCTTTCACCCTCAATATCGGACAAGCGCTTACGCCGAGGCCGGGACCCTTTCGGCAGTTCGCCCGGTTGCGGCGGCTTAACGCCGAGGTCCACCAGCGGCTCTCTTCCCGCCGCCGGCTCCGACAGGGGCTCACGATCCTCGTACCTAGGTCCCATAGCTGACCTCCTACTTCCCAATAGCCAGAGTTAGACCTCTTCTCAATTCATACGAAACAATTGGACCAAAGCCAATTGTCGCGCCGGTCGAGGATTGAGAGGAGTTCCGGTTGACGCAGATGCCGCCGAGGCATAGAATCTGGCACGTCTTGAAACTGATTGGGAGGCACGTATGAATCTCAGAGGCGTTGTGCTTGCCGGCGGGACCGGGTCCCGACTGCGGCCCCTGACCAAGGTGACGAACAAGCACCTGCTGCCGGTCGGGCAGAAGCCCATGATCTACTATCCGATCGAGAAGCTCATCGGCGTCGGGATCGAAGAGATCTTGATCGTCACGGGCGTGGAGCACATGGGGGACGTCGTGGGCTTGTTGGGCTCGGGCCGGGAGTTTGGCTGCCGGTTCACCTACAAGGTCCAGGACGAGGCCGGCGGCATCGCCCAGGCCCTGGGACTGGCGGAGAACTTTGCCAACCAGCAGCCTCTGGCGGTGATCCTGGGGGACAACATTTTTCAGGCGAGCCTGAAGGGGCACGCCCAGCATTTCCTTGCCCAGGGGACCGGCGCCCGGCTGCTGCTCAAGAGAGTGACGGACCCGCACCGGTTCGGCGTGGCCGAGATGGGTGAGGGGAAGGTCCTGGGCATCGAGGAGAAGCCCAAGCATCCCAAAAGCGACCACGCCATCATCGGCGTCTACTTCTACGATGCCAGCGTCTTCGATGTTATCCGGACCCTGAAGCCTTCGGGCCGCGGGGAGTTGGAGATCACCGACGTGAACAACGCCTATATCCGCAAGGGACAATTGGCTTACGATGTGCTCGACGGCTGGTGGACGGACGCCGGGACCTTCGACTCGCTGGTGCGCGCCAGCGACTACGTGCTCAAGGAGCCGCCGCAATGACCAAGCAGGTTCTGCCGTTGAAGGTGGTTTGGGGCGATGAGGGCCTGCTCGTTCGCAGCTCGGGCAAGCTCATTGATGGCTTCGGCGTGCGTCGCGGCAAGGTGATTCCGGACGAGCGGGGCCGGCTCGGGGAGATCCTGCGGGCGGACGATCCGTGGTTCCAGAAGTTCGGCCAAGTCTACTTTACCACGACCTTTCCCGGGGTGGTGAAAGCGTGGCATTTTCATCGCAAGCAGACCGACCATTTCTACGTCGTGCGCGGCACAGTGAAGGTGGCCCTGTACGACGCGCGGCAAGATTCGCCGACCTACGGCACGGTGAACGAGGTTTATCTCGGCGAGAACTGCCCGGGCCTGGTGCGGATCCCGCCCGGCGTGCAGCACGGGTGGATGTGCGTCGGCCAGACAGAAGCGTACATCGTGAACGTCGTCTCCGAAGCATACGATCCGGCGAGTCCGGACGAGTTCCGCACGCATCCCCATGACAACGATATTCCCTATGATTGGACGAGGCGGGATGGCTAAAGAAGTGGTCGCACTGCTCGGAGGCAGGGGGATGCTGGGCACGGATGTTGCGGCGGCTTGCTCGCAGCGAGGCTATACTGTTCGCGTTTACGATCTGCCCGAGTTCGACGTTACCAACGTGGACCATCTCCGGCAGGCGGTCAAAACTGCCGATGTCGTCCTCAACTGTGCCGCCTACACGAATGTGGATGGGGCCCAGAGCCAGGCGGAGTTGGCGCACCGGGTCAATGGGGAAGCGGTAGGGCGATTGGGACATCTCGCCGGTGAGCAGGGCAAGTGGGTGCTGCACATCAGCACGGATTTCGTCTTCGACGGCGAGTTGGACCGGCCCTACGTTGAGACGGATCGTCCGAATCCGATCAACGAGTATGGCAAGAGCAAACTGGCCGGCGAGGTCCTTTTGCGGCAGAGCGGCTGTGCCCATTGCCTCATCCGCTTGGAATGGACCTACGGGCGGCATGGCCGGAACTTTGTCACAAAACTGGTGCAGCGGGCCAGGACGGGGGCTTCTCTGAGTGTTGTCAGCGATCAAGTAGGCTCGCCCACGGCGACCACGGAGGCGGCCCGGGCGATCTGCGATCTTCTGGAGCAGCGGGTCCAAGGCCTCTTCCATCTCGCGAGCGCGGAGTACGTCAGCCGCTACGATATGGCCGCTTTCGTCCTTCAGCACTTGGGTCTGGAGGTGGGACTGAAGCCCTGCCGGACCTGCGACTATCCGGCCCCGGCGGCGCGGCCGTTGAACAGCCGCTTCGATTGTCGCAAGATTACGCCGCTCCTGAGCACGCCGATGTCGCCCTGGCAGCGGCCGCTCGAGCAATTCTTGGAGTTTCAAGGAACTTGAAGTCTGAAGTTTGAAGTCGTGAATCTTCCTGCTTCACACTCGACACTTCCCACTTCAGACTTCGCACGGATTTTTCACTGACGGGGAATGTATGAGGACAATCCTGGTTACAGGCGGCGCGGGTTTCATCGGGAGCAACTTCGTCCGGATGGTGCTGACGGAGCACCCGGACTGCTTCGTGGTGAACCTCGACAAACTGACGTACGCAGGCAATCTCGAAAACCTCGCCGAGTTTCGGAGCCACGAGCGCTATCGCTTCGTGCATGGCGATATCTGCGATAGCGCGCTCGTGGGAAAGGTGCTGGACGAGCACCACATTGACGCGATTGTCAACTTTGCGGCGGAGACCCACGTGGACCGCTCCATCACCGGCCCGAAAGTCTTCATCGAGACGAATGTCACCGGCACGCTGAACCTGCTGGAAGCCGCCCGGGACAAAAAAGTCGAGCGGTTCCTGCAAGTCTCCACGGACGAGGTCTACGGTGCGCTCGGCGCAGAGGGCATGTTCACGGAGCAGACGCCGCTGAGCCCGAATTCCCCGTATTCCGCCAGCAAAGCGGCGGCGGACCACCTGGTCCACGCCTTCGGCCACACCTGGGGCCTGAAGTACAACATCACGCGCTGCTCCAACAATTACGGGCCCTACCAGTTCCCGGAGAAGCTCATTCCGCTGATGATTCACAACGCTTTGCACGACAAGGAATTGCCCGTCTACGGCGACGGCATGCAAGTCCGGGACTGGCTCTACGTGTACGATCATTGCACGGCCCTCTGGCGCGTCCTGGAGCAGGGGACGCCCGGGGAGATCTACAACGTCGGCGGCTGCAATGAAAAAGCGAATATCGAAGTCGTGAAATTGATCCTGGGCCGCGTCGGCAAGCCGGCGACCCTGATCCGCCACGTGAAGGACCGGCCCGGCCACGACCGCCGGTATGCCATCGACGCGAGCAAGATCATGCGTCGATTGGACTGGAGACCCTCCGTCACCTTCGAGGAAGGCATCGTCCGGACCATCGACTGGTATCTGAGCCACGGTCAATGGCTCGCGAGCGTCGCCTCCGGCGCGCGTATCAGCAGTACTACGAGAAGATGTACGGCAATCGCTGACAAACCTCCGGAAACGCCGTGCGCTTGAGATGGCTGCGCTCTGTTCTCTTGTTCGGAGTTCCGCCTTCAGGCGGTCCTGAGAGCCTTCCGGCGCAGCCGGCTCCATTCGACACAGATCTGGAACGGAGAAGGAGGTCCGGACTGTTGACCCGCCTGAAGGCGGAGCTCCGAACGCGAGCAGGCCGGGGCAAGCGGTTTCCTCCGCTGAGTTGTAAGACGTGCGAGAGGTACTCTTACTCCACGCCCCGCACCCCTACGACGGCAATTCCCAATTGGTCGGCCAGCTCCAGTGTCTGCGGCTTGTCGATGATGATCGTCTTCTTCGCTTCGATCACGAGGCATCGGCCCCCGTTCTCCGCCAGGTCCTGGATGGTCTCAGGGCCCACACAGGGGACGTCGAACCGCATGTCCTGCTTGGGCTTGGAGGTCTTGATCAGCGTCCAGCCACCGGCTTGGCAGAATCGTCCGGCCCGCTTGATCATCTCCGCCGTGCCTTCGATGGCTTCGACGGCGATCACTTCCCGCTCCTTGACCGCGATAGCCTGGCCGATGTCGAGCTCGCCCAACTTCTTGGCCAGCGGCCAGCCGAACGTGATGTCCTGCTCGACCTGCGACGGCGGCTGACGCCGCGTCATGACGCCCGCGTCGGCGAGGTGCTCCTGACAATACATCGTGGAATTCTCCAAATAGATGCCGCCGGTAGCCAATTCGTCCGCCAGCGCCGAGAGCAAATTGTCCGTCCGCCGGTCCTTGCCGCGCAGCCGCCAATAGTAGACCCGGGCAGCCCGCCAATCGGGCAGGTACTGGACGATGCGCCAGGGGGTGAACAGGTGCGATTTCGCCACGCGACCGACCATGAGCGCCCGCGTCACGTGATGCCGCCGGAGCTTGCGGATCCACCCGCCCGGCCGGGCGACACCGATGTGATAGAACACGTCCACCTCGTGCGCAACGGCTCATCCACGTAGCCGGAGAAGCCCACGCAGACGACGGTCAAGCCCTGCTTTCGGGCCCCGGCGGCGACCAGGAAGGGCAGCCGGCCCCCTCCGGCAATCAGGCCAATGACATCGGGATGGTGGGGAACCGTGGTCACTTGCTAAAACGCCAGGCTGGCGAGGACGGCTTTCTGGAGACTGGGCGAGGGCCTCTGGGCAAAGTCGCCGGAGGGATCTCGAAGCACGGTGACCGCCCGGCCCAGGGGCCGATAGACGAAGGGATCGGTCGGGCCGAACAGGGCCACCGTGCGTACACCCATGCCGGCGGCCAAGTGTGTCACGCCGCTGTCGTTGCCGAGGAAAGCATCGGCGCAGCTCAAGAGCCCAACCACTTGAGTCAGCGCCAGGTGCGCTGTGCACTTGGCCGCGGCGTGAATCTGCACCTTCTCGGAAGGCCGCAGTCTCTCCATCTCGGCCGGGCCCAGCAAGAACAGGACCTCGACCTCCTGCTCCTGCAACGGGCGTGCGAGGGCAAGGAAATTGTCCAAGTGCCAGCATTTCTTCTGTCCGCCGCTGCCGGGCTGAATCACGAAGAGTCGCCGGGTCAGATCGACGCCCGCTTGTTCCAGCACCTCCATGCCCCGATCGCGATCCGCGTCGCGCACCCGGATCGAGACCTCCTTCTCCGCGACCTTGACTTGGTCCGAGCCAGGCCGCTCTGGTGGGCAAACTGCTTCAGGTAGAACTCGGAAATGTGCTGCGGGCTGCCCTCCGGTGGTTTGAGCGGCAGGGTAATCACCTCGGCACTATGGCTGCAGTTGGCGGTAAAGATCAGATTCTGCTCGAAGTCGCTACCCGGCTCGCCCAGGAAGGTGACGATCCAGGAGTAATCGGCGAACATGTGGATCAGTGGGTCGCGATCGGCCAGATCGAAGCTGGCGGGGGTCGCGAACAGCCGGTGCAGCTCCGCCGTGTCGATCGAGCGGATGCTGTCCACGCAGGTCCGCTCGGGCAGGATGCCGACGTATTCGGCATGCCCGACCAGATCGACCCCGCCCAGGTCCAGGGCCTCTTTCATGAGCTTGACCAGCGGCAGCGTCAGCAGGCAATCCCCGAGGGCCCCCGGCTGCAAAATGATCGCGCGGTGGGCCTCCTTGGCCAATTGCGCACCTCTTGCTTCCAGCAAGCTCAGAATGTCATCGTCCGCCTGCATCAACGGCAATTATAGCGTGGTCAAGTCCTCGCCTCAAGAGAGATTGAAATCCCTCTCGCCCGCCGCTGCAGCGCCGCGAATGCGGACGGCGATGTCATCGGTGTATTTGGGGACCGAAAGGGTGTGCGAACCGCCGGCATGCTGGAACGACTCGACCTTCTCAATCTGGCCGGTCTTGGTGTTCACCCACTCGGCCTTGTATTCGCCCGCCGGTAGTTCGAGGGCCAGCTCGGCCAGATTGTTGCCGTTGACATAAAGGGCGTAGGCTTGGCCGGACTGGCACAGCACGCGGGCGGTGACACCCTTCGGCAACTTGCTTTTGACCACGGTGTCGTCAGGCTGCATCCGGATGAAGTCGAAGCCTTCGAGGAATTCCTTGAGGATCCGCAATTGCTCTCGCAACTCGGGTCCGCCTCCGCCGGGGGCACTGATCGGAGCGTCGCCTTGTTCATGGCCGACGGTGAAGGAGTAGTCGAGGTTGCTGTAGACCGCGCCGCCGGCCAGGAGGAAATCCCAGGCTTCCAGCCGGTACGGCTTGACCCGATCCTCGCCGGCGAACCCGGTCTCGTCGTCGGCGATGACCTTGTTGAGCCCGTAGTTCTCCGCCACGGCGATGGGGGGCTTGGCGTAGTGGAAGTTGAAAATCGAGACACTCGGGTTCGGGTCTCGACCTTCTTCGACTTGTTGGCGATGTTCTGGGCGATCAGGTGTTTGTTGGGAAGGCCCTTCTCCGCCTGGACGATGGTCTGGGCGATGTGGCTCTGCCATTGGTCCGGTCACGCCGCCGAAATAGGGCTCGTTGCAGATTTCGTAGTAGAGGTTGTCGAAATCCTTCAGGGCCTCGACGATCCGCTGCACCATGGCGTCCTGCACGGCCAGGAGACCGCCGTTCTTGAGGCGTGTAGACCTCGGTCCGCGGGATCGCCGCCGACGCCGTTGACGTTGTTGCGGCGTTCATCGGGCTGAGGTCGCCACATGGACTCCTCGTAGAACGGGCAGAACAGGACCAGCTCGACGACGATGCCCCGTTTGCCCGCCTCGGCGCGAACTCCGTCAGTCGCCGGAAGTACTGGCGGTCCCATTGGGCCAGGTCGAACTCGTTGCCGCCGTTGGGGTAGCCGGGAGTGTCGCTGCGGGCCCAAGGGCAGAGCAGATTGCCCTGCGCCGGGCGCGAGCGTGTTCCTCTCGATCTTGAAGGCACCGACCGGCTCGCAGTAGGCCCCGCTGAAGGTGCGGGTGAGATTGAAGCCGTGGGATTGCAGGGTATCCAGGTACGGGCTTGAAGTCGAAGGCCCGGTTCAGCACGGCGCCGTAGTGCTCTCCCGAGGTGATCAGGACCGTGGGCTTGCCGCGCCAAAGGAAGTAATGGGGTTCTCCGGGTGCAGGGCAATCGGGCCGGACTCGGCCGCATGCGAGGATGCGGCAACGAGCAGGACGGGCAATGTCAATGTGAGAGATGTGTGTCGCATTCTGCCAGCAACCTCCAGAAACGTAGGACCACAGAGACCAGCCTTCAACCCATCAGGGTGGTTGCTCTTCTCGTATCGCCCATTATACATGGAGAACGCCGCGCGACCACCAGGAGATGCAAGTTGGGCGAATGTCTGTTCTTGCGTCCCTTCCACAATGTTCGGAGTTCCACCTTATGAGTTTTGACGAACAGAACCTGTACTCAAAACCATCTGCTGCAGGGTGCCGATGTCTACGCCTCGTAGACATGTCTGAGTTCGTGGGCCGAACATGCCTACGCAAAGCCGTAGGCATGGCACCCAGGACTTGGCTGGTTTCCTCTGCTTTGCCGGACGTACGGTCAGGAGGCTCTGAGGTACTTTCTGGCTTGGGCTTGCTTTTGGGAGATGCGTGACAGGTCGTTGAGCAGGTACTTCCGTACGACGACATCCCAGCTCATGTTGTGAGCTAGGCGGTAGCCTTCGTGGATTAGGCTGTCGAGCTCGGCCTCGCTCTTGGGCAGCCGGTCGAGGACCTCTTTGGCGACTCGGGCTCCCTCGACCGCTTCGATGTGGTCACGGACCTTACGGTCGATCTGGGTCAGGTCTTCGATGTCTGCGTACGGCTGTTCGCTCAGGTTGGTGTAATTGGCAATGATGACATTGCGGACCTCCTGTCCGGCGGTCACGTCGCGCAGGAAACCGGCACAGCCACAGACGTTGCTGACCACGCAGAGTCCGCCGAACGTCAGCGGCTCGAACTGCGCGATGCCGAACGGCTCATAGACGCTCTGGCCGAACTCCACGTCGGTGCCCTTGCGGATGTCGAGGAACTCCACGTCTTCCGGCATCTGCCGGCCGCAGCTTTTGCGATCGAAGCCGAATTGGTTGATAAAGACTGCTTTGACGTTGCGGCTGCGGGCGTTGAACTGCTGGATCGCCGTGTAGAAGTCTGCTTCCCCGCCCGACAGGTCGGGCCAGCCTTCGCGGTGGGCGGCGGGCCAGCCGTAGTTCGACTCCATATGGGAGATGTCACAGCCGCGCCGCCGGGAGACCTCGGTCGAAAGCAGCACGAAAGCGGCGGTCTTGCCCTGACTGCGCAGGCCTTTTTCGATCTCGTGCAGCACCCGCAGGTCGCGCCACAGGCCTTTGCTGCGCACCAGCCGCGTCACATGGGTGAATATGAAGTCCGGCCGAAAGCCCAGGAGGTTCTGACTGTAGCTCTGGAGTTTCTCCTTGGCGGCTTGCTTCTGGGCCCGCGTGATCTCATAGGCGGGGACGCCGTTATAGACGATGTCGATATCCGCGGACTCGAATTCGGCGGAGAGGAACCGCAGCTCATTGACCACACGGTCGCCCACGGCATAGATACGGTCACAGTGTTTGGCCGCCTCGACCAGGGCATGTTTGAAGTATGTGTGCTGGTTGCCGAAGACCTCGTTGACATAGAGCCGGTCCCGGTGGGCCTGCTGCATTGCGTTGTAGAACATCGTATCGTGCCCCGGGTGCTCTTCCACGATCCGCCGGACGGTCGCCACCTCGTGCGCGTAGAAGACCGTGCGGAAATGGCAGTAGGGCTCCAGGATGGCGGCCAAGGCGGTTGGCATGCCCATGAATTCGTGCGAGATGATCGTCGTTCGGCCCTCGGCCATCCGCAACGCCTTGAGTGCGGCGATGGCGGGGAGGGCCAGCCGGACGTATTGCTCGAATTCCCAGAGATGCTCGTAGAGGTGACTTTGCACGCCAAACTCCTCGAAGAGCCGGCGCTTGAAGTCATTGAGCATGCCCGTATCCATGTAGCGTACGTCGATGAGCAGGACCTCGGGCGTGCTGCGGACGCCCGTGTGCTCATCGACGAAGGTGCGGCGCCCGTAGACGATGCCGACGTTGTAGAGACTCTCGATCCGGCGGAACGCGGGGCTGTACCCGGGATTGATAAGGCCGTCGATGGAGGAGTAGAGGACCTCGCCACCCTCGCCGAGCCGATCCTGGGGCGAGCCTTCGGTGGCGAAGAGTGGACTGATCAGAATCGAGCGGGGCACGGCTTCCAGATACGAGGGACAGGTGAAGAAGCCTTGCAGAACCGCCCCAATGCCGCCGATCTTGCCCGTCGCCTCATGGGTGACGTGAACGACGATGTTTTCGTCGGCCATAGCGAGTCTCTCCGAGTCATACATCAAAGGGGCCCCAAGTCAGGGACTCCCAGCAAAACGTATGAAACGAAAGACTCCGAGCCAATTTGCAGGGACACAACGGCATAGAATCTCCCCAGGGCCGAGAAAACTGGGGTCGGCGGAACGGAATAGCTGCAATTCGCGGACTCCGAGGGACACGCCCGGAGAGAATCAACTGATGCGTGTCTTCAGGTTCCGGATAAAGCGCAACAGCAACTGCTGGGATACGTCCGTCAGTTCCGGGTCAGGGGGATAGGTCTTGGCGAAATCATCGAGGATCGTGACCGCCTTGCGGCGGTGGGGCACAATCAGGTCCGCTGTCCGCTGGGCGTCGTCCAGCTCGCTGTTGGCCATCTGGCGCAGATAACGAACGATGTACTCCGTCAGCTTCTCGTCGCTGACGTCGGGGGCGGGGCCCACGCCGGCGGGGGCTTCCGGCATGTTCTGCTCCAGTAAGATGTCCTGGGTGAGCCGGTACGTCTCCAGCATCAGTTGCTTTTGCTTTTGCTCTTCAGTTTCGTCCAGCGGAGCGAGCTTGAGTTCATCGTCATCGTCGGTCGGCGGCAGCGGCACATAGATCTTCGCATGGCATTGCGGGCACTTGCCCCATTTGCCGCCGACGGTGTCCGGGGCCTCGATCTTCTTGCCACACACGTTGCACTGCAGTTTGATGGGCATTCCACACCTCAGAGCAGGACATTAGCGACTCGTCTGGTACTGGGCCACGACCTCTGTGGTGATGCCGCCGCGGGGCGTAAAGCGGGCGGTCACCTTCATCCAGCGCGGCCGGCACACGCCGCTGAGGTCGTCCAGTATATCGTTCGTCAACGACTCGTAAAAGATGCCTTGATTCCGGTAACTCTGCAAGTAGAACTTCAGGCTCTTGAGCTCGATGCACGTCTGATCGGGGCAATACTCGATGATGATCTCGCCGAAGTCCGGCTGACCCGTCCGCGGGCAGACGCTCGTGAACTCCGGGCAGCGGATCGTGATCGCATAGTCGCGCGGGCGCGGATTGTCGAATACCTCGAGTTTCTCGCGTTCGGCCATAGCCACACCCGACTCATAAGGGACGCTGCAACAGGGCAAGCGGGCCGTTAAACGGTTGCGGTTGCGATGCTCGTCTCGGCAGCGTCGAGCATGAAGCGTAACCGACAACTGTCGGTCCAGACGACTGACGAGACGCCTGACGCGACCGCCCGACGAAACGAGCCGCGCAACCGATAGACGCCTGCCGAGGCACTCTAGGGGTTTACTATTTACTGCTTCATATTTACTATGGATGACAGCGGATCGCAAATGGTAAATCCGAAATCGTAAAGGGCAGATGGGCAACGTGTCCGAGAAGAAAGCAGTTGTGCTCTTGAGCGGCGGGCTTGATTCCACCACCACTCTGGCCATTGCCCAGAGCGAAGGCTTCCTGTGTTATGCCCTGACCTTTCGCTACGGGCAGCGGCACAGTCGCGAGGTGGAGGCGGCCGCGAAGGTGGCCCATTCGCTCGGGGCGGTCGAGCACCGGGTGGCACAGATCGATCTGGGGGCCTTCGGCGGTTCCGCGCTCACCGATACGCACATTCAGGTGCCGAAGGACCGCGTGGAATTGGGCGCATCGACCGAGATTCCGGTGACCTACGTGCCGGCCCGCAACACCATCTTCCTGAGCTACGCCCTTGCCTGGGCGGAGGTGCTGGGGGCGTTCGACCTGTTCATCGGGGTCAATTCGACCGACTACAGCGGCTACCCCGACTGCCGGGCGGAGTTCATCGCCGCCTTTGAGCGGATGGCCAACCTGGCGACCGCCGCGGCGGTGCAGGGCAAGGGCCGGTATCGGATTCACACGCCGATCATCCAGATGACCAAGGCCCAGATCATTCAGACGGGCACGAGACTGGGCGTGGACTACTCTCTCACCCATAGCTGTTACGACCCGGATGCCGCAGGCCGAAGCTGCGGCCGGTGCGATTCCTGCCGGCTTCGGCTCAAGGGCTTCGCCGAAGCGGGACGGCAAGACCCCATTGAATACCGCCATGAAGAGGATCGAAAGTGAGAAATGACTGTTCAGCGGTTGCGGTTGCGATGCTCGTTGGTTTGGAGTTCCGCCTTTAGGCGGGTAGAAGTCTTCTTATCCTCTTCCCTCAGGTTTGGTGGCTAAGAAGATTCGGACCCGCGTAAACGCGGAACTCCGAACGGACGAAACGAGTCGCGCAACCGATGGCCGTTGGACGATCTTCTACGTATGCGTGTGAGTGAGATCTTCTACTCGTTGCAGGGCGAGGGGATGCTGGTCGGCACGCCGAGCGTGTTCGTCCGGCTGGCGGGTTGTCCGTTTCGCTGCCGTTGGTGCGATACGGCCTACGCCTGGGATTATGCGGCGGGGGAGGAACTCGATGCGGAGCAGATCGTCGCACAGGTCAAACGGTGGTCCTGCGGATTTGTCGTTCTGACCGGCGGTGAGCCGATGATCGGCCCGGACCTATCGGTCAGACCGGGATTGGTTGATCTGACCCGGCGTCTGAAGGCCCTCGGAAAGCACATCACCATCGAAACGGCGGGAGCCTGTTTCGTTCCCGACTTGGCCTGCGATTTGGTCAGCATAAGCCCCAAGCTGGCAAACGCAGCGCCCCGTGGCAAGGCCGGCGGAGTCGATCAAGCGGGCCGGCTTGATTTGGAGAGCATCCGCCAGTTGATTCGCACTTATCCTTATCAACTCAAGTTCGTCGTAGAGTCAGCGGCGGATGTCACGGAGGTCGAGGCTATCGTTCGCGGACTCGGCGCGCTGGAACCGGAGCGGGTCATGCTGATGCCGCAGGCGGCGACGACAGAGGAATTGCTGCACAGGTCGCCGGAGATCGCCGAGGCATGCAGACGGGCCGGCCGGCGTTTTGGGCAGCGGCTGCACCTTCTGCTCTGGGGCCGGCAGCGGGGGGTCTGAAAGAGATCGTCAAGCGGTAATCGGTTGCGATGCTCGTCTCGTAAGACGTTCGACGTCCCACGTAACGAGCCGCGCAACCGACAGACGCCTGACTATTTGTCCGAATGCTTGCTGGTTTCCTTCCAGTAGTTCTTGACGACGCCGTCGCTAATCTCAAAAAACACCGTTCGCGTAGTCTCATTCTTGTCGTTGACGATGAGGAAGGGCATTACAAAGTGGTTGTCTTTCTTCACGCTGTACCGGTATTCGAGAATCTCGGTGCCGTCACTGGTCGTCTTTTGCTGGGAGGGCTCGCCGAGCGTCGTGGTAAGCCAATTCTTCGACGTCGTTCCGCATTCGATCTGTCTCAACGTTCGCTCGGTGAGGGGCTTGCCCTTTTCGCCATAGCTCACGTCGCCGTGGTAGACGATGCAGCCGGTAAGGGGAAGGACGCCCAGGATGACGGCGGTGCAGACGAACTTGAAGATTCCGTGCTTTTCCATTTTGATTTCTCCCGACCAAGGCCCTTTGGCTAAATTGCCGGACGGAGGGCAAGCATACCAGCTCATCGCCCTCTCTGCAAGCGCTAACCGCAGTTTTGCCAAAGAGGTGATTGACAATCCCCGGCCGCTGGATAATAATAGTCCCATCAGTCCGCGCGGGTGGCGGAACTGGCAGACGCGCTACTTTGAGGTGGTAGTGTCCGTAAGGACTTGCAGGTTCGACTCCTGTCCCGCGCAGTGCCGGGGAGTTTGCATGTGCGATGTCACGCGCATCCTAAACGCTATCGAACGGGGAGACGCCCAAGCTACCGACCAACTCCTGCCCCTGGTGTACCAAGAACTGCGTGTCTTGGCAGCCCAGCGGCTTTCCCAGGAACCTCTCGGTCAGACGCTGCAAGCTACGGCCCTGGTCCATGAAGCTTACCTGCGCCTGGTGGGGGCAGAGAGCCAGGGTTGGGCGAGCCGGGGGCATTTCTTCAAAGCCGCCGCCGAGGCCATGCGGCGCATCCTGATCGACAACGCCCGCCGCAAGAAGAGCCTCAAACGCGGTGGTGGCCGCCCACACATGGACCTGGAGGAATCCCTGGCGGTTGACGACGCGGCGCAAGCGGAGGGATTACTGGCGCTGGATGAGGCCCTGGCCAAATTTGCCCGGCAAG
Organism: uncultured Planctomycetota bacterium; assembly: GCA_963750205.1. Classification (GTDB taxonomy): domain Bacteria; phylum Planctomycetota; class Phycisphaerae; order Sedimentisphaerales; family Anaerobacaceae; genus PLanc-01. The sequence continues at coordinate 30,801 of CAVVRJ010000076.1, read as the reverse complement.
ACCCGACCAAGGCCGATCTGGTCAAGCTCCGCTACTTTGCCGGCCTGACGATCGAGCAGGCGGCGAAGGCCCTGGACATCTCGCACGCGACCGCCGAGCGGTATTGGGACTACGCCCGCTCGTGGCTACGCGTGGAACTCGGACAGATCGACAGAACTGGCCAACCCTGAGCCGAGATTCTTCGACATTTCTGAATTTCTTTGAGGGGATCGGCCCCGGTTCTACGCATTGAAGAGCGAAAGGAGCCATCGTGTCTACCGTGCCCAAGGCAAACGAAGAGCCGATTTACTACGAGGCCATCGCCAAGCCGCCCGAGGAGCGGGAGGCGTATCTCCAGGCGGCTTGTGGCCAGGATGCGGCCCTATTGGACCGCGTGCGGGTGCTGCTAAAGGCCCACGAGGTCGGGGACGAGTTTCTGGAATCGGTCCCGTGGGATCCCGGCCTCATCGTGGACCCGCCCGTCCTTACGGAGAGCGCCGGCACGGTCATTGGCCGGTACAAACTGCTGGAGAAGATCGGCGAGGGGGGCATGGCGGTGGTGTACATGGCCGAGCAGCAGGAGCCGATTCGCCGTAAGGTGGCTCTTAAGATCATCAAGCTGGGGATGGATACGCGGCAGGTCATCGCCCGCTTCGAAGCGGAGCGGCAAGCCCTGGCCCTGATGGACCATCCCTGCATCGCCAAGGTCCTGGACGCCGGGGCCACCGAGACGGGCCGGCCCTACTTCGTCATGGAACTCGTCCAGGGCGTCTCGATCACCGAGTACTGTGATAGGAATAGTCTGAGCACCAAAGACCGATTGGGTTTGTTCCTCCAGGTCTGCCATGCGGTGCAGCACGCGCATCAAAAGGGCATCATCCACCGGGATATCAAGCCCTCCAATGTCATGGTCACCCACCATGATGGCAAGCCCGTGCCCAAGGTGATCGACTTCGGGATTGCCAAGGCTACGAACCAGCGTCTGACGGAAAAGACGGTCTTTACCCGCTACGCCCACCTCATCGGCACGCCGGTCTACATGAGCCCGGAACAGGCGGAGCTGAGCGACCTGGACGTGGACACCCGCTCCGATATCTACTCGCTGGGCGTCGTGCTCTATGAGCTACTCACGGGGACGACCCCCTTCAGCGAGGAGGAACTCCGCCAGGCCGGTTACGTCGAGATGCAACGGATGATCCGGGAGCGGGAGCCGGCCCTGCCGTCGACGCGGCTCAGCACCCTGGGGGATACGCTGACCGACGTGGCGAAACGCCGAAGCAGCACCCCAGAGCTGCTGCGTAAGGCCCTCCGCGGCGAGCTGGACTGGATTGTGATGAAGACCCTGGAGAAGGATCGGACCTGCCGGTACGACTCCAGCAGTGCCCTGCTCGGCGACATTCAGCGTTATCTGAACCACGAGCCGGTCCTAGCGGGCCCACCCACCGCTTGGTATCGAGCCAGGAAACTCCTCCAGCGGCATGGGAGACTGGTGGCGATGCTCGTGGCGGTAGCGGTGACGTTGGTCACTGCCACGGTGGTCAGCACCTCGCTGTACGTCCGCATGCGCCGAGCTCTCCATGCCGTCTCCACCTTGGAGAAGCAGGCGGACGTGGACCGCCGGCTCTCCGCCGCACAACGGCTCTATGGCCAGGGACAGCAGTTGGCGGCACTGCAAGAGCTGGAGGCTACGTCCTCCGGACAGGATCTGGGCCCCCAGGCCCACCTCTTCCACGCCCAGGTACTCATTGAGCTCCAGCGCGGTCCAGAGGCGCAGGCGGAGCTGCAGGCGCTTACGCAAGCAGATCCGGAGATTGCCGCCACGGCGCACTATCTGCTGGCCCGAGCCAACATCGGTCGGGACGAGGCCAAGGCCGCGGAGCACGAGGCACTCGCCACGTCCCTGCTTCCCGAGACGGCAGAGGCCTATGTCCTACGCGCCATGACGGCCCCGAATCAGGACGAGGCCCTGGCGTGGCTGGATCGGGCCATCGTACTCGACCCATCCCACTATCCGGCCCGCAAGGCGCGTGCCCTGATCTACTACTGTCGCGCCCAAGACAAGAAGGCGGTCGAGGACGTGGCTGCCCTCATTGCCCTGCGTCCGAAGAGCTACCTGGGCTATGCACTGCGGGCCGTGCAGCGGCGGGAGGCGGGGCAATGGGAGGCCGCTCTCCGCGACCACGAGTGTGCCCTGGGCTTGTGTCAGGATGCCTCCGAGCGTGCGGACGTCCACGGCCAGAGGTACACTACGCAGTTCCGTCGCGGGGATTACGCGTCGGCCCTATTGGACGCACGGCGTCTGGTGGAACTGTGCCCACAGGAGGTCGACTACCGCTCTTACGTGGTCCTGTGCCTGTTGCTGCTGGAGGATTACGCCGGGGCCCAGCGGGAGTACCGAGCCCTCGTGCAAACGAGTCCCGCCTGGGACCAATGGGCCCGGCGGTGGTTTACTTCCCGCGTGTTCGAGACCCTCAGCATGGGCCGGACGTTCAGGATCCCCCCGGAAATTGCGGACAAGGCCCCCTTCGCGGCGGTCCGCCGGGGGATCGACTGCTATGATAGGCTCACGCGGAATGCTGTGCCGAGCCCCGTGCACGGGCGGGGCCTCATGGTATACGCCTGGTCGCCGGATGGCAGACAACTGCTCTGCGGTTGTTGCGGCCCCTACGGGGCCATGGCCCGGACGATCCGGGACACCGTCCCCGGCCTCTTCGGCCCCGCGTCCACCAGGATCATCGATATCCAATCAGGGCAGGAGCGCTATCTGACGAGCAACCAGCAGTTCTTGCCCGTTTGGTCTCCCGACGGCAAGTACATCGCTGTTCCTGACACGGACAACAATCTGTGCCTGATCTCACCCGAGGGCGGCCCAACGCGGATCGTGGCCCAGGGAAGGCGCGTGCAATGGTCGCAGGACTCCCAGCATCTGTACTTTCGGCGGTGGCAGTGGAGCAGTGAGTTGTACTCCATCGACATCCGCGATCCGAATCCGACGCCCGTTGAGGTGCTGCGTTCGCCCGGCTCGTTTCTCCCCTGCGAGCCGCGGGGCTGGATGGCTCTGGGGGCGCCGACGGGCATAAGCCTCGTGGATCTTGCGTCCAAATCGGTCCTGTATCGCTGCTCCTCGCCCTGGCCTTTGTCCTATTGGCAGTTGAACCGCTCGCCGAGTGGAAGCGAGTTGTCCTTTGCGTCCAGGTGGTCCTACCTCAATGTCGGCCCGTTCATTCTCGACACCGAGACGAAGGAGCTCTACCAAGTGCTCGACCATCCCGCGGTTCAGATTCTCTGGTCGCCGGACGGGTCCAAGATCGCCATCGACGCCAACGCAGACGCGTGGGTCCTCGACGCGGACCCGAACCGCCCGATCAGCCAACGCCTGGGCTCCAAAATCCCCGGCGGGGACTTGTTCGCGTACGAGTTGGCGAAGCTCACCCGCACCATCGCCGCCGACCCTGATTACCCCGAGAATTACCTCGAACGGGCGGTGGCCTACTTGTCTTTCGGCCGGTATCCGGAGTCTGAGTCCGATCTGCGGCAGTTCGAGGCCCTCGTGACTCGGGACGATCATCACATCGGCTATGAGCTTTTCTCGTGGCTGAAGGACTGCTATGACAATAAACTGCTCGACGCGGCGGGGCGGCTCGAGCCCTATGCCGAGAGGTTCATGGAGCGATTTCCCGCCGAGGTGCCGTCCTTCCGGCCCCTCATCGTGGAGATGGTCACCCAACACGAGCGCGCGGGCAGGACCGAGCCGGCCGCCCGGTGGAAGGCAGAACTGCAAAGATCGGAGTCCCAGGGTGATTGACTGGCTGTATCGGAGGACCGGCATGGGCACACGGGGCCCCCCGTAGCCGCTCCCGCTTCACCTGAAACGAGCCGGCGAACAAGAAGGCCGTGAACCAAGAGCATTGTCTGTCGCGCGGACGGTCTGCGCACATAGAAATCAGTACAGGAACCGTGTATGGAGGATGATCGCAATGGTTCCCGGGACAGACCCGCCATTCCTCTGAGGAGGCGAGTGAATCGTAGGGATGAACCAGCTTACGCAAGACTTTTTGGAGAAGGAGAAACCCTGATGAACGCACCAACGAAGATCTATGTGATGGCAATGATCGCAGTACTGACCTGCGGTCTACCGGTCTTCGGCCAGACCGCGCAGGACCTGCTGACCATTCACGCGGCGCAACTCGCCGCCATGAACGCCCACGACCTCGACAAGATGATGTCGTATTGGGCGGATGACGCCGTATACGACTTGGTCTCCCAACCACCCCCGACGGACAAGGCAGGTGTGCGAACGGGTTTCCAGCAGCGGTTTGCCGCGTATCCAGACTTTCATATGGACATGGTCCGCGTGCTGGCGACCGACGAGGTGGTCATGGAGGAGGGCACGACCGTGTATACGGACACCAAGGCCGGCGTCAAGATCACCATACCGCACATCTCCATCTACGATATGGCCGAGGGCAAAATCAAGAAGGCCACCAGCTATAACGATCTGGTGGGACCGATGGTACTGCGTGGGCAGATGCCGGCGCCGCCAATGCCCAATCTGGTCCCGTCCGTTGCCGTCCCGTCCCCGGTGGCGACCAGCCTTTCTGCCGTCAACGCCAATGCCGAGCTCATCAAGCGTTGGAACAGCCGCGATGCCGCGCTGGTCGCGAAGATGGAGGGGGTTAGTTTCCAGGTCTTTGGGGGACCTCTGAACCAGAAGCTGGATCGTTCCGGCGCGATGGCGCTGAACGAACTATACTTCGCGGCGTTTCCCGATGTTCAGCTCCAGGTCGTGCGCACCGTCGATATGGGAAGCGGCTGGGTCCTGACTGAAGTGGTGTTCAACGGCACTCAGAAGGGGCCCTTCCTGGGGGTGACGGCCTCCGGCTATATGGTGGCGATTCGGATGGTATGGCTGACCCACTTTGATGCGAGTGGATTGGTGATCGAGCAGTCTTTCTATTACGACAACCTCACCTTCATCAACCAGATGACGACGGCGGAATGGTCGCCCGACGGCCAGTGGATTTCGGCTTCCCCGACGCCCTTGGGCAATATGATGATCACCGGCGTCTGGATCGCGCAGGACGCGGCCAAGACGCACCTCCTGGGGCAGTACAAGGAAGTCAACATGCTGCCGCTGTTCAACGATCTCTATCCGGGCGTGGAGGCGATCAGTTTTGCCGGCGAACAGGCCGTCAAGATTGGGAGAAACAAGTATCAGATGTCTTTCATGTTCTATTACAAGAAGACCGTCTCCCCGAGTTTCGAGAAGATCGTGGGCCTGGGTTCCGTCTCGGGCACCTTCGATCTCGTCGGCCCCGACACGATCAACGGGCAGGGCACAGGCGCTTACTATCTGGCGGCGCAGGACGCCGACCAGGATGGCTTTGCTGATGAAGGCCAGCCGCCGGTCCTTTGCGCCGTGGACGTGGGTTTCCAAGCGTCCCCCCATGATGCCGCCCTTGCGCCTGACGCCAGCCCCGGCGACGCCCAAGTGACCGCCGTCGGTACCAAACGGTGGACCGTACCACGCGGAGGGCCGTCAGCCAGTGGCGGCCCTCCGCCAGTCCCTCGATCACACCAACAAGAAACAACAATGGAAAGAAGGTGACGAATGAACAGGACAGGTTGTTTGAGAATGACGGCAATGCTCTATGGCGTTCTGGCGGTTTTCTGGAGCTGTGCCCAAATCGCCCGCGCGGACTTCACGTATGGCACGCCAGCCGTAGTACCCAATGTCAACAGCCCGTTCGACGATTCTGGCGTGAGTATTTCGCGTGATGGGCTCGAGCTGTACTTCTTCTCGGACCGGCCGCCTCACGAGGGCCAGTGTTACATGGACCTGTGGGTCTCCAAGCGGTCCACACCCCATGAGCCTTGGCCTGCGCCCGGTAAGCTCCCACCGCCCGTCAACTCCAACGGGCCGGAGGGCTCTCCATGCATCTCCGCCGACGGACTGGAGCTATATTTCTCGGACGGTTGGCCGGGGTTGTATACCAGTAACTGCACGCCCAATCCGAAGGGGTATGGGGCAGGAGATCTGTGGGTATCAAGACGCGCAACGAAAGCAGATGCTTGGGGTGATCCTGCGAATCTCGGCCCCCTGATCAATACCGCCAGCGGAGAAGATCAGCCCTGCCTTTCCGCGGATGGCCTGTCACTCTATTTCATGTCTAATACAGCGGGAGGGTACGGTAATACCGACCTGTATGTTACGACCCGAAAGACCTTGAAGGACCCCTGGTCTTCCCCCGTGAATCTCGGCCCCAATATCAACACGTGGTCCTACGAGACATGCCCATTCATCTCACCGGACGGTCTTTCCTTGTATTTCAGCAGGGGAACGACGACCACCGACATCTACGTCAGCCACCGCCCGACAGCCGCAGACCCTTGGGGCATGGCAGTCCTGTTCAACCCGGTCAACTCGGGGAAAGCGGAGTATTACTTCTCGTTCTCCGAGAACGACTCGACCCTCTATTTCACTCGCGGCGATGACACGTTTGCCGGATCTTCCTACGACTTGTGGCAAATACAGGTGCTGCCCATCCTGGACTTCAACGAGGATGGTAAGGTGGATGAGAAAGACTACCTGGCTCTGACCCAGCATTGGGGCCAGAACGATTCGCGCTATGACATCGGCCCGATGGGGTGGGGCGACGGGGTGGTGGACGCCAAGGACCAGCGGGTTTTCCTGGAGACAATGGAGGGCCGAGACTTTACTCTTAACCCCAGTCTGGACGCCTCCGAAGTGGCTCTCGATCCCGTCTTGGAATGGACCGCGCCACAGTTTGCCAAAGCCTGTGATGTCTATTTCGGGACGTCTTTTGTTTTCGTCAGCGCCGCCGATCGGGCCAGTCCTCTGGGCGTGCTGGTCAGTCAAGTGCAAACGCCGACTACGTACAAGCCTCAAGGTCTCCTGGAATATGGGCGAACCTACTACTGGCGTGTCGATTTCGTTAGTGCCGGCCCTAACCCCGCGATCTACAAAGGCCCGGTCCTGAGTTTCACGACCGCGGCGTATCCGATCAAGAGCGTCATCGCCACCGCTTCCAGCTCGCAGCCCGGCATGGGTCCCGAGAAGACGATCGACGGCTCGGGGCTCGACAAGAACGACGGGCATTCAGCGAGTGGGACGGATATGTGGCTCAGCACGGGAGTACCACCCAACTGGATTCAGTACCAGTTTGATAAGGTTTACGCTTTGCGCGAACTGTGGGTGTGGAACTCGAACCAGCTCATGGAGCCCTTCCTCGGTTTCGGGGCCAAGAGCGTCAAGATTGAGTACTCCACCGACGGGACGACATGGACGCCACTAGCCAGCGTGCCAGAATTCGCCCGAGCGCCCGGCGCGGCCGGCTACACGCCGAACACGATTGTCAGCTTTGGCGGGGCGAAGGCCCAGTACGTCAAGCTGACGATCAACAGCACCTGGGGCGGCATGTCTCCCATCACCGGGTTGAGCGAAGTCCGGTTCTTCTATGTCCCGGAATAGGATGGAGTGCCGCAACTGCTGACCGGCGCCCGGGACATCAGGGTGGGCGACGGCACAATCGGCCAACAGCTACACACTGGCAGGGACCATGACAGGTCGATCTCGCAAACGCATCTACGTACTGGAAAGAGAGCCGCGGTTTCGGCCCCTGCTGGAGACCGCACTGACGGCGGAAGAGGCTTCGGTCTGCGGGTTCTCCGGACGCCGGGAGTGCCTCGAGAGACTCGCGGCCAAGCCCTGCGATCTGCTGGTCGTTGACTTCGAGGCCGGCACCCCGGACGGACTCCACGTGCTCGAACAGGCCCGGCGGATCGCTCCGTGGATGGCGAGGTTGGCAATCGTGGAGCATGCGGCGATCCGCTGTGCGATCAAGGCCATCAAGGCGGGAGCTGACGATTGCCTCGATAGGCCCGTACAGCAAGACCGGCTGCTCACCGCCGTGGAGCGCAATTGGCACGGGTCGATACGTCGGCGCCGTCCTCGGGCTCTTACCGAAATGGAAGTCCACATCCTACACCGGATTCTGGCCGGCCAGACCAGTTGTGGCATGGCTGCGGAGTTCCACCGCTCGAAACGGACGGTGGATGTCCACCGCAAGAACATCATGCGCAAACTCCAAGCCGGCAGTCTCGTGGACCTCGTCAAGCGGGCCATCGAGTTGGGCTTCGGCGAACAGCCGGAGCGCCTGCCGGACGAGCCGGGTCCACAGCCGCAAAACGACGTGGTGGAGAATGTAGCTGTCGGGATGGGTCTTGCACCCGGGGCGTGAAGCCATGGCATGCGATGCCCACTTGACAGAAAGGCAAGGGCCGGCGTTCAACGGCGACGCCGGCCCTTCGGACTCCTCTTCAAGTGTTGCTCGATAATTCACTCGACTGCGAACTCCTTCTTGCGGGTGTTCATCTGGGCCTTGAGGCGGGCCACGATGGAGGAGTGCATCTGGGAGACCCGGGATTCGGACAAATCCAGCGTGGCGCCGATTTCTTTCATCGTCATCTCTTCGTAATAATATAGGACGATAATCAGGCGTTCGGCGCGGGTCAGGCCCTTGGTCAGGAGGTTCTTGAGGTCGCGTTTCTGGGCTTCGAGCAGGGGGTCTTCGCTGCGGTGGTCCTTGATGACGTCGATCTCGTAAACGTCTTTCTCGCCCTCAGCGTCGCCGCACTTATTATTCAGGGAGACCAAGCTGGCCGCGTTGGCGTCCCGCTGCAGCCGGCTGAATTCCTCCATGTCCATTTCCAGTTCTTTGGCCAGCTCGCTCTCATCGGGCTTGCGGCCCAGGTGCATCTCCAGGGCATGTGTCGCCTTGGCCAATTGGTGCGGCCCGGGCTCGGACGAGGCGGGGCACCCAGTCCATGCTGCGCAGCTCATCCAGGATGGAGCCCTTGATCCGCGGGGCACAATAGGTCTCGAATTTCACGCCTCGGGCCGGGTCGTAAGCGTCAATGGCGTCCATCAGGCCGAAGGTGCCCGCACTGACTAGGTCGTCCAACTCCACCTTGTCGGGCAGCTTGGCGTGGAGTCTCTCGGCCGCGTACCGGACCAGGTCCCGATAATGCTCCAACAGAAGATTGCGATGCTGGCTGTTACGAGTCTTGTGAAACTGGTCCCATATCTGGTCGATGTTGAGTCTGTCGTCCGTCTTCGCTGCTTGTGTCTTCACAGGTCGACTCCATTACGCCTTGCGACTTCGATCAGGTCTCCCATCGCAACTTATCGCGAGAGGAATCCCTTCCCGACTACGTGATTCCGGATACTGCACTTGCTTGTCTGTCTTCACCCTCCCCACCACGCCGGCGGATTGACACGAACTCCGATATTTCTCATTATCGGCCCGCCGGCTCCAGGCTTTAGCTTCAGTTCAACCATCGGAGCACTCTTCGGAAGAAACTGCTGTCCACGCCATTGCTGCGTTTTGTGCCGGCCAAGCGGACGGCGAGCGTGGCCAGCTCGGCACTGATCTCGGACTTGGGATACGCCAGAACGACGGGGGTGCGCTGCCGTACCGCCTCGCACAACCGCTCATCGCGGAGCAACGTCCCCGCGTAGTACACCGTCGTGCGCAGGAAACGCTGGGCGACGTCGGCCACACGCTGGTAGGTCTGCTTGCCCTCGGCGGCGCTGCGCGCCATGTTGACGACCAGGTTGATGGGACCGCCGTAGCCCTTGTGGGCCAGAACTTTGATCATCCCGTAAGAGTCGGCCATGGCCGTCGCCTCGGGAGTGGTCACGACCAGGACCCGATCGGCGGCCAGACAGAAGCCCAGGACGGACCTGGAAATGCCGGCAGCGGTGTCGATCACAATCGTATCCGCCTGATGCTGCAGCCGGCACAGGTGCTCCATCAATCGGTGTTGCTCGCCCTCGCTGATGTCCGCCAGCCGGTCCAAACCCGAAGCCCCGCAGATGACCCGCAACCCACCGGGGCCAGCTTGCACGATCTCCTCCATGCTCTTGCGTCCGCTAATCACATGGGAGATGTTGTATTTGCTGCGGAGGTCCATCACGAGATCGAGATTGCCCAGCGACAAATCCGCATCCAGGAGAAGGACGCGTTGGTGCGTCGCGGCCAAGCAGATGGCCAAGTTGGCCGCGATGTTCGTCTTGCCGACCCCGCCTTTGCCGCTGGTGATGGCCAGCACCGTGGCCGCTGATCGGCTCGCATCGGCTAACGCAGGAACATTAAGAGCTTGATTTGCCATAAGCTACTGGAGAAATGGGGTCCTTAGTCCGTGGTCTCACAGTCGGCCGGCAAATCGCCCAGGGGACTGTTGGTGGGGAGCAATTTGCCGAGATCCATGTCGACGACGGAGGGATGCATGCCACACTTCTGTCGCAACAATTCCTCCGCGACACGTCGATTCAGACAGTTCTCCAGAAGCTTATGGACTTGTAGCTCGGTGTACTCATCGCGGTTTGCGTGCAGCAGGGCATGAGCGTGCGGATCAGCAACAGGCCGCGCTTCCATGGTGTTATTCGGACCGAACCGGATGTGCGGCGTATCGCGGAAGAGCAGCCGATGGTTCTGAAGATGCTCCGCCACGGCCACATTCAGCGCTTCGGCGAGTTCCCGCACGGGCATGTCCCGGGGTGTGAAATCCGGAGCATCGGCGTTCCGCAGGTTCTCGTGCAGCACACGCCGACGAAGCTGCGTGAAGCAGATGATCTTGACGAGGACGTCGCTGATGTTATCCGCAACAAAAGCCGTTTGCATCATCCCTGATCCTTTCGGCCTTCCTTGTTTTCACGAAGCGAATTGCCCGCAACCTATACCGGCAACGATCCGCCCACGGCGGGCGGACCGATTATGTAACCATTCCCGTTGAGTCTGGACTCCCGTCTGATCCCGAGGGCAGGGGGCGTTCCTCTTCCAGGAGGATCCGCCGGATTTCCGTGAGGCTCTTGGTCTTTCTCAGTTCCTCAATGCGTGACAGGCGGGCGAACACGGTCTCGTCGTAGAGCCGATGCCCGCCCTCCGTCCATTCGGCCTCGCGGATCAGGCCCATAATCGTATAGTTATGAATCGTCTGCCGTGAGAACGGGCTGCAACGGACAATTTCACCAATTCGGTAGCGCTTTGCGGGAATCTGCACGCCGACGTTGCTCCTCTGCCAACTGATGAAGTCACTCTGAGCTACCATGTGTCTCACAGCCCTCTCATCCGTAACGAGGGCGAGCGGCGGGACCCGGCTAAACAGCCGAAAGCCGGCCGTTCGGATGGAGCCGGTGACGCACACGGGACAAGACCGATAACCTTCGCGCTGCGATCGGGCATTGCTACTCGATTGAAGGGCTTGGCCCTGCCGCTGGAATGCTCTGAGCACATATGCTCTCCCGCTCCAAAACCCGGCTAATACTTGAAATCCTTAGCCACGTCCGCGCTGGGGTCCATGAGTTTGATGAGACCCTGTACCAGCCATCGTCTTGCCCGAGATAGGGCCATCAGCCGCAACTCCAACACGCGTAACGTTCTTTACATTTTATAAAATGTAAAATGCCCTCACGGTGATGTCAACGGTTTTTGCGTAATTTTTTGCGAAAAACTGCGTGGGCCGAGCACTGGTCGCAGCGTGACAAATGCGGGATTCACCTGGTGACATCGGAGAGGGCCGACGTGGTCCTGTCAAGCCGGCTCGTTGTGGCAAAGCGGGTCCATTGGTGGGCGGATAGCCGCGGTGCCGGGGCGCCGCGCGGGGAGTTTTTTCCAATTGCGCGGAGCGGAATGGACGATAGAGAGCCCGTCACGAACCCGTGTGTGAAACGGCGGTCAATTAGGCTGATATCTTTAGACCATGATTCACGATAATAAGGGACCCGATCAGGACGCACTGGAGAGCGTGCCCAAAGTCTCGCTCATCGAGCAGGTGACCCCGCTGGCGCGGCAGATCAACTGCTTGGACATCGACCGGATTGCGGATGTCTGCGTTACGAAGATCCCGGTGGTGGTGGGGTCGAGGTTCGCATCCTTCTACGCGCTCGATGAGACCAACGGTATCCTCCACTTGGTCAAGCACAATCATCCCTTCCCCATCAACAAGATTGTGTCGCTCAGCCAGAACCCGCCGTCGCCCATGGTGATGGCAGTCAAGAGCAAGGGGCTCATCCTGACTGGCAACATCGACACGCACACCAAACCCGTCATCCGGCGCTCCCAGCGTACCTACGCGGAGAATTACAGGACGGCCAATTGCGCGATCGTGCCTTTGATCTGTTATGACCGGGTGGTGGGGGTGCTGAATCTGGCCGACAAGACCATCGGCGAGTCCTTCAGCAGTGAAGATATCGCACTGATCGAACTGTTTGGCCAGCTCATCGGGGCCTCGATCGGCAACATCCGGCTCTTCGAGAAGATCCAACGGCAGGCGACCATGGACGGTTTGACGGGCCTGATGAATCACAAGACGTTCTATGAGGCCTTGGAGCGGGAACTCTGGCGCTCCCGTCGGCATGGGGGCACGATCTCCTTGGTCATGGCGGACATCGATAACCTCAAGCGAATCAACGACTCCTACGGTCACAGGGCGGGCGACAAGGTGATCAAGGAGATCAGCCAGCGCATCCGGGAATGCATCCGCCAGGTGGACTTGGCCGCCCGGTACGGCGGGGACGAATTCGCGATCATCCTGCCGAACACGGACCTCGAAGCGGCCCGCATCGTCTGCGAGCGGATCGTGGACACGGTGGCACGCTACCCCGTGATCTGGCAGCGGACCCAGATTCCGCTGTCGATCAGCGTGGGCGTGGGCCAATATGGCGGCGACACGAACCCGGAGGATATCACCAGTCGCTCCGACCAAGCCCTTTACGTCGCCAAGCAGGCCGGCAAAAACACCGTTCGGACTTTCCAAGCCGTGCCGTGACCAGACGCCGCACCAGCGCGTGATCGCATTCGCCCGATCCTCTCCCCACGTTTTTGCTTTACTCCCAGTCACCTCTGCGATATAAGAGTAGATATCGCTCGCTTCTGGACAGGGCGTGGATGGAAGAACGGTTGAGAGGGTTTGGGGTGTACCCATGTCTGCCTGAAGGGCCATCGAGGGTGGGCATGGAATGAAGGAGGTCGAAGATGAGTCGCAATTGTCCCCTGATTGGGGCGGCTATTGCTCTGGCCAGCCTCTGTGGATGCCGGAGTTCGCACGCGGAACAAAGGGAGACGCAGTCGGCCCATGCGTATCGGATCAGCATCGATACGTATGTGGACAGGATGAAGGCGGGCTGGATCGGCCAGATGGCCGGGGTCGGCTGGGGGTGCCCACGGAGTTCAAGTACAAGGGCGTCATCATACCGGAAAACCAGATGCCGCCCTGGGAGCCCCCGTTGATCAACCAGTTTCAGCAGGACGACCTGTATGTTGAGATGACGTTCCTGCGCAGCCTGGAACTCTACGGTCTGGACGTCTCTACGCGGCAGGCCGGCATCGATTTTGCCAATAGCGGGTATCCTCTCTGGCACGCCAACCGTGCCGGGCGGGACAACCTGCGTGCCGGGATCGCGCCGCCGGACTCAGGGCATCCGCAGTACAACAAACATGCCGACGACATCGATTACCAGATCGAGTCGGACTATGCCGGCCTGATCGCGCCGGGCATGCCGAACGTGGTCATTCGGTTAAGTGAGACGTTCGGGCGACTGATGAACTACGGCGACGGACTCTACGGCGGCCAGTTCATCGGCGGCATGTATGCGGCGGCTTTCTTCGAGAAGGACAGGGTCAAGATCGTGGAGGCCGGCCTGGAATGCATCCCGAAGGAAAGCCAATACTACCGGTGCATCAGCGATGTTTTGAAGTGCTACCGGCACTACCCCAACGATTGGGTCAAGACGTGGCAGTTGATCAACGGAAAGTACCAACTCAATCCTCAATACCGCCGATTCTCCTGTTCCGGTCCGGACAGCGACGAGAACATCGACGCCAAGATCAATGGCGCCTACGTCGTGATGGGGCTGCTCTACGGCCGGGGCGATCCCGATCAGACGATCGTCATTGCCACGCGTTGCGGCCAGGATTCCGACTGCAACCCTTCCGGCGCCGCCGGGGTCCTGTTTACGACCATTGGATTCGAGAGGCTGCCGGAGAAATTCAAGACGGCCCTCGACCCCACCGGCAAGTTCAGTCACACGCCTTATGACTTCCCGGCGGTCATCAGCGTGACGGAGAAGCTGGCCCGCGAGGCGGTCGTCAACGAAGGCGGCCGAATTGCCTCGTCGGAGCAGGGCCAGGAGTACTTTGTCATTCCGCGCTGCAAGCCGCACCCGATGCCTCTGGAGCAGTGCTGGGACCCCAAGCCGGCCTCGGAAAGCCGTTACACCGAGGAGGAAATGGCCAAGATCAAGGCCCCCAGCGGCAAAGACCTATCCCAAGCGATCGAGAGATTCGCGCCGGGTTGGAAGATCAGCCGGTGTGGCGATATCGAGGACCCCGGCCTGCGGAACGAATTGCGCGGCCGCGCGAAAGTGCTCGTGACGCACCCCCTGAGCGAGGACGTTGGCTGTGTTCTCAGTCGCAGCGTTCGTCTGCCGGCCAATTGCAGGAGCGAACTGAAGCTGGTCGTCGGGCATGATGCGCGGGGGGACTGGGACCTGATCGTTGCCGCCAATGGCGAGAAGTTGCTCAGGAAGAACATCGGTCTGGAGACGACGTCGTTGGGCTGGACGCAAGTCAACGTGGATCTCTCGCAGTACGCGGGCCAAACGGTCAACCTGGAACTGGTCAACGAGCCCACCGGCTGGCATTACGTGGCCGGTTACTGGGCGGAAATCACGCTGGTGACCCAATAGCGGCTTTGACAGACTCGTCCCATTTGGGTACGATACGGATTGTCAGACGCCTCTCTTAGAGGCGCCCGAGAAGCGCGTCGTCGAGAAGGGGAAGTGCGCATGTCGAACGAATTGAATCGTCGTCAGTTCCTGAAAAGCTCACTGGCCGGCTCGGCCGTGGTGGCCTCGGGTCTGAGCCTCGAAGAGAAAGCCCTGTTGGGGGCAATCGAGAAACCTGCGAAATCGGCGGCGGGGGCCGGCGTGGCAGGTCTCCCCACGGGCAAGATCGGCAAGGTGACGATCAGCCGGCTGATCTGCGGCGGCAATCTCATCGGCGGCTATGCTCACAGCCGGGACCTGACCTACGTCTCCACGCTTCTGAAGCAGTATTTCACCGATGAGAAGATCATTGAGACGCTCCAACTCTGCGAGGAAAATGGCATCAACACGATCATTGTGGGCACCAGCTCCTTTGACGTGTTGAAGAAGTATCGGGAAGAGCGGGGTGGCAAGATCCAGTGGCTCGTCCAATGCGTTGTCAAACCCGATGACCTGGAAACTGACGTTAAGCGGGCCATCGATGGCGGGGCGGTCGGGGCGTTTCTGATCGGCAACCTGGGGGATGAATGGGCGCGAGCCGGCAAGGTGGACCTGATCGGCAAGCTGCTCGGCCTCATCAAACACAACGGCGTGGTTGCCGGCGTCGGCGGGCATAATCTGGGCACGGTCGTGGCATGCGAAGAGGCGAAACTGCCGGCGGACTTCTACATGAAGACCCACCACGGCACCAACTATTGGTCCACCCGGCGGCCGGAGCAGCAAAAGGATGTGATCGACAACTACAGCGTCGACAACTATTGGGACAAAGAGCCGGATAAGACCGCCCAGTACATGCAGAAGGTGGAGAAGCCCTGGATTGCCTACAAGGTCCTGGCCGCCGGGGCGATCCATCCGAGAGACGGTTTCAAGCATGCCCTCCAGAATGGCGCGGATTTCATGTGCGTCGGCATGTTCGATTTCCAGGTCCGGGAGGATGTCATCATCGCCAAGAACGTCCTCTCCGGCAATCTGCAAAGACAACGACCCTGGCGGTCGTAGAGTTGTTCGTGAAAATCTCAATCGAAGGGTAGAACCATGGCGGAAAGAGAAGTAGATCGTCGCGGTTTCATCAAGGGATCGGTGGTCACGTCGGCCGGGGTGGCCCTGGGGTTGGCCAGTTTTGAGGAGCAGAACCTCCTGGCGCAAACGTCCGCGGGCGGGAAGGCGAAGGAGAACAAGGCCGGGACCGACAGCGGCAAGATGCAGTACGGGCAGATCAAGAACCTCAAGGTCAGCCGGGTCTTCTGCGGCGGCAACCTGATCGGCGGCTGGTCTCATAGCCGGGACTTGATCTACGTCTCCGACCTCGTCAAGAAGTACCACACCGACGACAAGATCTTTCAGACGTTCGAGTTGGCGGAGGAGATGGGCATCAATACGGCGCTGACGAATCCCGTCTCAGACCGGGTGATCAACCGCTACTGGAACGAGCGGGGCGGCAAGATTCAATGGTTCTCCGACTGCGCTTCGGGCAAGGACATCAAAGAGGGCATCAAGCGATCCGTCGATAGCGGCGCCCACGGGGTCTATGTCCAGGGCGGGCTCGCCGATCAGGCGGTGCGCGACGGCAAGGTCGCGGCACTGGGCGAGGCACTGGAGTATATCAAGCAGTTCAAGGTGGTCGGCGGAATCGGGGCGCACGACCTGGAGACCATCAAGGCGTGCGCTAAAGCGGGCTTCAAGCCGGACTTCTGGGTCAAGACGATTCATCCGGACAACTACTGGTCCGCGACGCCGGCAGAGAACCGCAAAGTGTTCGATGTCGTCGGGTCGAACAGCAAGGACCACAACCTATTCCACGACAACATGTTCTGCCGCAATCCGCAGGAGACCATCGAGTTCATGAAAGGCCTCGAAGAGCCGTGGATCGGCTTCAAGGTCCTCGCCGCCGGGGCAGTTCACCCACGGGAAGGCTTCAAATACGCTTTCGAGGCTGGGGCCGATTTCCTCTGCGTGGGGATGTTCGATTTCCAGGTCCGTGAAGACGCGCTGATTGCCCAGAAGGTCCTGGCGGGTGAGATCAAGCGGTCGCGGCCGTGGCGGGGATAAGTCTGGGCCGGCGAGCCTACGTCAGCCCGACCCGGTGGAAGATATAGAAGAAGAAATAGCTGGTGCCGAAGTCACGCACAAGCGCGTTGAGTACGGCCTGTTCCTGCGGAGGCTGCATGGCGCCATGCAGCCGCACAAACGCTTCGTATCTCCGGAGCGTTTCCGGGCTGATGTTGAATTTGGCCAGGTCCACTTGGCCCTCACGGGACCCGTAATAGATGAGGATGGCCTCTTCATAGAGCGTCGGGGTTCTGGAATAGCCAAGCTCGGCAGCCTTCCCATGTTCTCCACGATCTTGTTCACTTGGCCCGTGACCAGATAGCACGCCATGAGGTACTCAAAGGCCATTTTATTGTGGGGGTTGTGCTGCAGCAAACCGGCCAACGTCTCATCCACGGATTCTCCACCGGTCATGGCCGTCGGCTCGTTGGGCATGAAGGAACGGATTCGATCGATGTAGGCTGCTTGCTCCGGCGTGAAACCGTTGTCCAGGCTGTGCAGAAGGGATCGGGCCCGCGCGCCGTAGACGAGATCCTGGCTTAAGGCGTTCAGATAGACCCGGGCGGTGGCGGGGCACCCTTTAATGATATTGATCCACCCCAGTTCTTCGAGCGCGATCCCCAGGTGGCTCTTCGTGGCGATCAGCTCGGACGCGAGTTTCTGCGCCGTGTTGACCTGTCCCAACTCCAGCAAGATGTCGCTCAATTTCCATTCGGTCAGGTCGGTCTGTTTTCCCTCGTGAGTCAGCAGAATCGCTTCCGGCTTCAAGGGGTATCGGAACATGTCGTAAGGAAGCCGGCCGGTGTGGTAAAGGGCTCGGAGAATGTCGTGATTGACGAAGACATTGAACTGGCCTTTGGGCAAGCGACCAGCGAGTTCAAGTATTCTATTCCATTGTTTCTGTTGGAAGTAGTAGTTGGACAGGACGGAGGGCTTGCGGAGTTCCTTATGGTTGATGTACAACGCCGAGGCTAACAGGACAAAAGGCAGCGCGGCTGAGGCGGATTTGCCGAACATCGCCCCCCAGGGCCGCGTTCGCGCCGTGGCGACGCGTCTTTCTTTCTTCATGACCTGCCGGGAATGGCGCGCGGGATTCGATCCGCGTCGCCCAAGGACATGCTTGCCGGTGCACACCAGCAGGATCGCCAGGGGCACGAAGATGTATAGAAGGAAGACTTGGATCTGTAAGAAAGTGTCCAAGCCGTTCGTTGCAGACTGTGCAAAGGGCGAGAGAATGAGAAAGGCCTCCCGTGCGGGGATCAGATACACGTGTCCCGCCAAGGCCCAAGTGAGCGCAGCGCTGGCGGGCAGCGCCACCGCGACAGTTGTCCATCTCCCGTGAACGACGACCTCATAGACAAGGGTCGTAGTCGCGAAGACAAGCAATGCCCCCGCGCCGCCGAGCCAGAGGCCGATGCATCCCCAAAGGCAGCACACGACGATGTGAGCCAAAGACGGACGCCCGGGCAGCCACGAGACCTCACCCAACCCAGCAAGACGTGTCTGGGAAACCCATTCGAACCCCAGGGATAAGAGCAGTCCCAGGGACACGGCCAAGCCGACGGCCAACGGGTGGTTGTAATTGCTGTAGATGAGAAAGAGCGCGATCGCCGGCAGGGGTGCCAGGAACCAAGCACGTGCCAAGCCGATCCTCGCGAAGTGCCGCCGGGATAGCTCCGCGAGACAGAATCCTGCCAGGACAATGACTAAGGCCCCCAGCCAAGCGCGGCAGAATCCCTGGGACAGGAACGCGGATACGTAGATAACCGGTCCGCCCGGCGCCCGACAGCGTCTTTGAAGTGCGACCAGCCAGCGGCGAACAGGGGGGCGTCGGGCAACAGGGTGCCAAACCCGTAATAGATCAGGTGCGGCTCGACCACCAACCAGAAATAGAGGAAGCACAGAACGAAGAAGAGAAGATAGGGCCATGGGAAGATCAGAAGACCGGAGGCCGGCGGCTTCTTGCCTTCTTCCTTCGTGACTTTCTCACCTTCGTGTTTCATGGCCATGCTCCAGATGCCCGCATGGGCTAAAGCCCGTCCTACATGCTTCTTCGTAGGTCGTGCGTCCTCGCACGACTTTGGGCGAGCGGGGCGCTTGCCCTACGCCGCCTCCTATTCGCGTTCTCGCTGGAGATCGGGCGGCGCGGCCTTCGGCGTCGCCCCCGTGATGGGGATCTGCGGCGTCATGGAAGGCTTGGCACGGGCGGCACGGGCGAGCCCCGATTTGCTTGCCGTGACCGGACCCGTGACCAACTCGGGCACGCTATATGTCTCCAACAACGAATCATAATAGGTCGGGTCCCGTTGCGGCAGGACAAAGGGTTTGTGGGCCGTTCCCGTATCGTCAACATAGCTGAGATACGTTCGAGTGAACAGGCCACCCTGGCGCTTGCTGCTGAACGCGATCCACCGGCTGTTGCTGGACCAACTGTGCCACGATTCCGAGAACTCACTGTTGATGGCGAGCTTACGATACTGGTTGGTGGCAAGGTCCATGAGGTAGAGGTCGCTGCTGGGCTGATAGACGGGAAAGCACCCGTACTGGCACATGCAGAAGATCAGGAACCGCCCATCCGGCGAGATCCGGGGCAACAGGATGCTCTGGCCCGTCTCCTCGGCGGCCAGGACGGTTTCGGCCTTTCCCCACTCGTCGGTCTCGACATCGTATGGAATGCGTCGGAGACTGTACTTGACCTTGTCGTAGTTCTGGGGCGGCACGGCGTTGCGGTCCTTCCAGAGGATGGGGGCCCGGCAGAAGTAGAGGTACTTGCCGTCGGGAGACCAGGTCGGATAGGTTTCGAGCCAGTCTTTGTCGGCCAGTTCCTTGGGACAAGTCGCCTTCTGGGTGTCGATCCGGTAGCAGACCAAGGCCGAGTCGAGGTCCACCACATCCCGGACCTCCATGCCCCCCGCATGGAAGAACTGGGTCACCTTATTGAGCGAGTAGACCGCCAGTTGGCCGCTGGGGTGCCAAGCCGTATAGCCCCACTTGGCGCCGATCTTCTCGACGGCGCCGTGGCGCGCCAGAAGCGTGTCACTGCCGTAGCCGGCACTTCGCAGAGCAATTGTCATGGTATCGGGGTCGTTGCCCACAAAGCTGTGGCAGTTCAGGCATCCTTCGCCGAACGATCGGCCGTGCAGGACGATGGATGTGTCGTAGTTGGTAAGGTCCCGCTGATAGATGCCTATGTCCTTCCACCAACTGTAGAGAGGCTTCATGAACCGAAACACCAGGGTCCTGTCAATCTCCTCCTGTGCGATGGTACTGGCGACAGGGCGGAACCGCTGCCACTGGCGATCCGCAGCTTGGACATAGACGTCGAAAAAGACGTCCCGGCCCCGGTTGGCTTCCAGTAAGGCGTGCCACGGACGCAGGGGAATGCGAATCCGGCCCGTCTTGCTGGCAATATTTATGGGACGCCCCTGGTCGGCATGCACGGCAACGAAGTACGCGCGCCCGGCTTCGAGAATCCGGAAATTCAAAGGGGCGACATTGGGGGGAATGACGGTGCCGGAGCAATCCGGGCTTAGGTTGGGCTCGCGACCGACTTCGCTGTATTTCTCAGCGGCTTGGGGTGAGCAGGATGTCATCCATGCTCCCAAGGCCGCGGCGACGCTGCAAAGGACGGTCATGCCGGCGAACCGTGTTCTCATCTCATTTCTCACATGAGGCTATCGAACTATGGCCGCGCAATTGCGACGCGGACCCTCTACGGCGACAGTGTGTCAGGTGTAGGCGGGGAATTCAAGTCCTAAGGCCCGCGGCACCAGGAAATGTTCGCCGATAGAGGCTCGGAGAAGATAAAAAAGAAGCCCCCGCTTTTGATGAGGGAGAGGAAGCGAGACTATGCGGGGGCCTGTGGACAAACTCACTAAAGGTATATGGTATCCGCTGCCCCGAGGCATGTCAACTACTTTAATGAGAATTTTTGAAAAATAATTTCAGGAGAATCCGGATGGAAGGAATTACGAGCGTAAGCTCCGCGACTGGCGGCCCGGAAGCTCGTGCGGACGGGGCGGCCTTTCTTGACGGTAGGCCCGTGGCAGCGTATAGTGCAGTCGTTGGACACAGGGGCGTCTCGGATCATGGTGAAGGGATCGTGGATGGTTCGCAAGCGTCAATGCCGAAGGTGTGCGGGGCTGTGCTGCCGGTACTTCGCATTGCCCATTGAGACGCCGGAGACCAGAGAGGACTACGACAACATCCGCTGGTATCTCTGCCACGAGAACATTACGGTCTTTGTGGAAGACGGCGACTGGTACCTCAGTGTGAAGAATGCGTGCCGGCACCTGTCACAAGAGAGCTACCAGTGCGACATTTACGATAAACGGCCGAAGATTTGTCGCAAGTACAAGCACTCGGACTGCGATTATATCCCAGGCGAGTACGAATATGAGTTGCATTTCACCTGCGACAGGGAGATGGACGAGTATATTAAAATCAAGTTTGACAACAACGTCACGGAAAAACGAGTAGTCAAGAACATAAAGAGACGGACGACATGAAGATACCGCCGGTCAAAGGGACAAGAGACTTCTACCCGCCGGAAATGGCCCAGCGTAATTGGATCATTGATGGTTGGAAGAAGGCCTCGCTCCGCAACGGTTTTGAGGAGTATGACGGCCCGATCTTCGAACACCTGACCATGTATCAGGTCAAAAGTGGCCAGGAAATCGTCGAACAGCTCTTCTCTCTGCAGGATCGGGGTGGGCGGGAGCTGGCGATTCGCCCGGAGATCACGCCGACGCTGGCGCGGATGGTGAATCAGAAGATCAACACTCTGCCCAGGCCGATCAAGTGGTTTGCGGTCCCCCGGCTGTGCCGGGCGGAGCGACCGCAGAAGGGCCGGCTGCGGGAGTTCTTCCAATGGAATATCGACGTCATTGGCGAGGACTCGGGGCAGGCCGACGCGGAGATCATCTTCACGACCCTGGACTATCTTCGCTCAGTCGGTCTGACCAGCAAGGACATCCAAGCCAAGATCTCCAGCAGGAGACTCTTGGCGGCGGTTCTGACGAGTATTGGCATCCCCGCCGAGCGCCTCGATCCGCTCTACGCGGTGCTGGACAAGAAACCCAAGCTGCCACCAGAAACCTTCAATGCGATCTTGGCGGAGCAGGTGCCGGATGCCGGTCAGGCCGGCAAGATTCGCGATTTTATGAGCTTCCGTTCCGTCGAGCAGATCGCCCAGATTGCGGTGCCGAATGAGGCCCTCAATAAGGCCGTGGACGAGATGCGGGCCGTGTTTGACATCCTGAACCTCATGGGCATGGGCGAGTACTGCACGTTCGATCCCAGCATCGTTCGCGGCTTGGCCTATTACACCGGCGTGGTGTTCGAGGTGCATGACATCGCCGGCGAGTTGCGGGCCATCTGCGGCGGGGGACGCTATGACAACCTGCTGCGGGACTTCGGCGGGCCGCCGATCCCCGCTACCGGCATGGGCATGGGCGATTAACTACGTGGGCTGCTGGGGCCTGGAAAACCATGACTTGCAGTTGCACTGGGCCAGCTCGGCGCTGCGCTTCGTTCGATCCTGGGCCGAACGGCCGCCTACCACCTCTGGCATCCGCTGCACCCGACCTTCGCCCGCAACGGCCTGGGCACGCCCAACCTGCGCTATTATCTTCGCGACAATGTGCCGACCCGATGCGAAGAGGGGTTGGTGAAGATCGCCGCGGACATTCCCGCGTGCAACGTTGCCGAGGAAGGCCGGGACTTTCCCGACATCCTGCCCTTGCCTGCCGGGACAGTCTCAGCCCGGCGTTACCGGGACGCGGCCTGAAGAATGCGAGCCAAAAGTCATGGAAAAAGTCGTCGTGACTACCCCTCTCACCGAAAGGACGTGCTGCCTTGTCCGGGCAGCCCGAATCGCCGCTTTTCAACGGGCTGTTAAGTGGCGGCGGCCAAGACGGGGCGGGCGTCGGCTGCGGGCCGGCGGGCCGCAGAACCTTGTCCAACGCCTCGCTGGTCTGCTTGATGATCACGTCGCGGCGGCGGCTCTGGAAAACGCCGCGCGAGGGCTTGACCGTGACCGGCCCGTCGTAGCCCACCTCCCGCAGCACGGCCAGGAACCCGGCCACGTCGATCCGCCCGTTCTCGCCGCCGGGCAGGAGGCGGGATTTCTCGTCCAACTCGGCAAGCGGCACGCCGGCCGGCATGTCGGCCACCTGCACGGCCACGATCTGCTGCGCCGGCAGCTTGCGGACCGTCTCCACCGATCCGCCGCAGGCCACCACGTCCCAGATGTCCAACAACAGGCCCAGGTTCGGCGCCGCCACCATGTTCAACAGCAGCGTCAAGGCGTCGAGATCGTGGATGAACTGGAAGGCCCGGTTGCGGCGGAGGTACTCGGCGGCCTGAAAGCCCATGGCCAGCCGGATTCCGGCCGGCTTCAACGCGGCGCAGATGTCGTGGAAGCGGTGGCGGTGGAACTCGAAGTTCTCGTGGTAGGGGCGAACGTCGCCGGCCGGCGCGAGCATGGCCGTGCATCGCGTGCAGCCCAACTCCGCCGCATAGTCGGCATACTCCGGCAGCTTCTTCAGCTCCTTCTGAAACGTCTCGTCGTCGGTGTCCCATTCCAACGGCAGGGGGAACGTGCCGATGCGAATCTTGGCGCTCTGGATCAGCCGCCGGGCGTAGGGCATCCCCTTCAACCGCACCCGCGTGGCGAACTCCGCCATGTTCAAGTCCATCCCCGCGAAGCCGTAGGTCAGGGCCAACTCGATAATCTCGCTCTGATGCCCGGAAACGCCAAGCGCCGACGGGTTGAGGTTCTTGAACATGACAATCGCTCCGTGAAACCGAGGAATACTGCGAAAACCCCCGCCATCGGGCCATCCCGCCCCGGCGGAGAATCCCTGATTATCGCAGATTCGGCCCGATGGCGGAAGGGGGACCGCGCGTGCTAGATAGCCCCGGCAATGGAGAGCGAAAACGACGCAGCGCGGCCAGCAGGCAATAGATGCCGAAGAAATGCCAACGGCCGCCTTCGAGCCAACGGGAGAGCCACTCGAGGGCCAGCAGACCGGCCAGAAAGGCACAGACCATGCCCAAAAGGCTGGGGGCGAATATGCTCCACGTCACGGCCGACATTGCCGGCTTCGTGCTGGGCTTGATCAATCGCCACACTTCGCGTCCGATGGCCGCCGGGGTGATGATGACCGCCAGCGCGAAACTGAATTCCTCCACCCTCGCTTTGAGACCGCCCAGCAGCAGGCCGGTCGAAATCGTTGCCCCGGAACGCGAAAACCCGCGAAACGGCAGACACAAGCCTTGGACGGCGCCGATCCATGCGGCCTCGCGAATCCCAATCGCCCGGTTGCCGGCCGTTCCGCGTTCGGCCAGCCCGGCGATCAGGATCAAGACGCCCGCCGCCGCCAGTGCGCCGGCGACGAACGCCAAGATTGCCGAACAACAATTCGACCTCGGCCTTTGGCAGGTGGCCGCTGGCATCTTTGACCAAGTAGCCCAACTTCTCGGCGCCCTTTTCGATGCCCAAAATGAGCGGCACGCCGACGGCGGCGGTCAGCATCGTCGCTATCAATGAGCCGGAGCACCTGCTGCCTGAACACGTCACGAGAGGCAAAAATGCTGTCCTTCCATGCCCGCCAGAAATAGAGGATTACCGCAAACATCGTTCCCGTGTGGAGCATCACCAGCAGCAGCGTCATTTCCGGCGTGGAGGGGTCCAAGCCCATGAGCTTTTCGGCCACGATCACGTGGGCGGAACTGGAAACCGGAAGCAACTCGGCCAAGCCCTGCACAATGGCGAGGATGACGATGTGAAACAGGTCATGTTCATAAGACTCCTGTGTCGGAAGATCAGGAAGTGAGAATCAGGATCGTACCACGATGGCGGCAGACATGAAACCCGCCCGTTGGGCTGGGCAACGAGCAGGCCATCCTTGCGATCATAATCGTCGGGCACTTTCGCAATGGCGCCGCCCCCGCCGATGCAGTCGGCGAGCGTTGTTTCAGAAGCTTCCTCTCGCTCTCTCCGTCTCCCCTCTGTTTTCTCCGAGCTCTTGTCCGCCTCTTCCCCTTGCCACTCCGGGGAGGTATAATTGGCAGCGGAGCCCTTTGGGGGCGAACTGGATTCGACCGGGCAGTTGAAGTGCAGGTGGCGTGCCGTGGTTGGTCAGCAGGCCACGTTAAAAGCCGACCAAAAAACTTAATTGCCGAGCATAATCTCGCAATGGCCGCCTAGAGATAGGTTGCCCCGGCTGAGGACCTTCGCCGGAGAGGTCCGACTGCCGGCCACAATTCCGGATCGTCCCGGGTCGCCGTTGGCCACGCCCGGGATTAAAAACCGCTGCCGACTAGCTGCCTTTTCACCCCGTCGGTTGGGGGTCTTGGCGGCGAAGGCGTAAATCATCCGACTACGCACGTAGAAGCCTGCATGGAAATGTCGCGGGACGCGGGTTCGATTCCCGCCGCCTCCACTGATTAAAGGCTTGCGAGTTATCGCAAGCCTTTTCTATTAGGTATCTTACGGAATGTGTCTATCGACCGAGTTGACGCAAAGTCCTGCTTATTGTCTGATTTCGTGTCTGATTTTGTAGGTATAATGCGGCAAGTCAGATAATAGTCTCCACTAAATCGACGCTGGGAGCGGGACGTTGGGCCACCACCGGCAGGGGAGAAGAACTGGCCGCCGCCGACGATAGTTGATCTTGGGCAGACGCCGTTGTTCTGGTCAGGCAAAAGCGGTCGTCTCTGTCGGAACCCGGCACGTTCAACGTGTTTGGTGACCGGCCCACCTGGGATGAAGTGACGCTTGCCATTGCGGCCGCCATTCGTGATGGCGAGCCGGTGGCCCGCGTGCCGTTACCTCGGCGCTGACGGTGTTGCTGGCCGAGCATCCGCTGGTTTGGGACTGGCTGGACGGGCTGCGGAATGACATCACCGGCATCAAGATCGAACTCCAGAACGAGGTCGGTCGGCAGTTGACCGAACAGCAAATCGAGCACCACGGCAAGCGGCTCATCGAGACAGGTGCACATGCTGCTGAACAGGGCCGGTGGGCAAACGCTGCACACTGCGTTTGACTCGTACTCTTCGTGGGGCGACACGAAGTTCATCGACATCGACACCAAGAAGTTGACGGCTTGGGGCGGCACTCAAAAGCGGATTATTGGGTTCCTGCGGTGGTTGAACCGGACGCCCAGTTCGATTGGAGGCGGCCCACCGACCTGGAAACAATGCAGATACGGATACCGCTAACCACTCAAGAGAAGTCCACCCAGGTGCGTTCGGCACAGGTGGACACGTACAAGCCGGCCGAACGGAAGATCCTACTGGGAGTATGCCTCGCCGTTTCAACGCCTCCTCAGCTGCTCGTCACAAGAAAGGGACAACGTTACGACACACCGACCAAGGGCAACCA
Organism: uncultured Planctomycetota bacterium; assembly: GCA_963750205.1. GTDB lineage: Bacteria > Planctomycetota > Phycisphaerae > Sedimentisphaerales > Anaerobacaceae > PLanc-01. The sequence goes on along the minus strand of CAVVRJ010000076.1, from coordinate 4,534 downwards.
CCCGAACTTCCAGATCCCCAATGGCTGGTATGCACTCCCGTAAAGACGGACGACCCCCTCGACCTCTATAGCAACAGGCCGTTCGCCAAGGTGTTCGAGGCGACTGACCGCGTGGGCATGAAACTACGCCCCATTTTGGGAATCGGTGTCCGAGCCGTTTCCCGAAAGACCACCGAAGGGCGGGCCGAACATCAGCCGTGGCATTATCCGGCGGATCCAGAACATGCGGAGGCAGGGCTATAAGTTGCGATTTATCGCCGCGAAGGTTGGTGTTTCCGTGGAAACAGCACGGCGTTGGGGGAGGCGGTCGAAGGAACCAAAGCCGACAAATGGGGCTTGATGGTGGGCCATTTTCTTCCCCGGGGTTGGCTTTGCTCTCCATGCTTGCCGTCCGGCGCCATGTCACCCATTGCCGCCATGCGGGCGCCGCCCATCACCATAACGGCGGCCGCTGCGCCGTTTGTAGCGGCGAATTGCGGCTGAGCGAGGCGTTCCATACGGTTAGCCAGACGACATCCTCCGCCACACTGTAAGCCGGTCACGGGTCCCCTGTTATGTCGCTTTCAGCCCCTTGGCGCAGGGCATTCCCCCGCTACAATCGCCTGTGTTCGGATGGATACGGGTATGGAGAACATGTCCTCTGCTCAATACTCGCAAAATGACGGCAAAGGGAAGCGGTCTCGCAGCGAGAGAGCCGCCCGAACGACTCGCGGGGCACGCCGGAAGGCAGGAGCAGGGGCGTCCGTCCCTGATACGAGGAGATCAAAGCCGTCGCCGGCAAAGCGTCGCCAGAGACTTTCTTTGCAGCCGCCACGGAGCCCCTGTGCTTTTGACCTTGATGTGCCTCCGGGGCTCATCGACGTTCCGTGTCCTTTGTTCCCCTCGGATCACCCATCGTCGCCGCTCCCCGACCGACAGGTTTCTCTGGTTTTCCATCCCACCATTAGCGTCGAGAAGTGGCTGTATCAGCGAGGATACACGAAAAGAACTGAGGCGGGTTATCTGGGGCTTTTTGTGGACAGGAAGGCGAGGCAGGTTACGACATGTCGGAAAGACTTGGTGGGTTAAGGATTACGGTTGAGAAGGGGCAAGGCCGCAATCGACGATGGCGTTTTGTGGACGTTCCGCTCCCCAAAAAATCGCCAGATTTCTGACTTTCGTAAGATTTCATCTTACGTTTCTAAGGTCTACTCAGTGCCCATGTAGCCGGTTGTGTAGACACCGCGTTGCAAGGAGTTTGTTATGTCCATCGACATCCGCAACGAAGAGTTGCTCACGCTTGAGCAAGCAGCTCAGCTCTTGCCGGGCAAGCCTGCTCGGTTGACGGTTTGGCGTTGGTGTAGGGCAGGAATCCGTGACATCCGATTGGACTCGGTGGTCATCGGCGCGAGGCGGTACACCTCCCACCGAGCGCTTGCCGAGTTCGCCGCATCCCTGACGAAGGCCAGCGAGGCCACCTGCGTCGCCCTGGCCTGCGATACCATGCCACCCACACGCGACCCAGCTATAGCCCGAAAACTCGAGGCAGCCGGATTACTGCAATAAGAACGGCCGCCGCAGGTCATGCCCACGGCGGCCTTGATTCATTCCGCTCAGTTCACCTGCTGGTTCCTGGCGGGGCAAGCAGGTGAACCAAACACAGGAGACGAACACCATGAACCTTTATCTCTTTGTACGCAATCTGGCAGCGAAATGCAAGGGGTCGGCTTGGCCCAACGACGCTCGCCGACGCGCCCAATGCCGCAGGCCATTTCCGCGACTCCCGCGAATCATGCCGGCGAACAGACCAGAGGATGGTTATGCACCGATAGCGGCGGTGTCCCTTCCGTTCATTAGCGCGATCTCGCCAGCGATGATGCTGGTGGTCGCCGCGCCGATCATCGCCGCCCAGGTGACATCGTGGCAAGGCGCGTCAGCGAGTGGGACTCCCTGCTCGCCAAGCGCTCGAACCGTCCAACCTGGATGACGTGGAGAATGGCGTGACCCAACTTGAAAAGCTCTGCCGCGATCTCGACGAGATCGGCGCGGCGGGCAAAGCCGTTCTGGAAGCGTGTATCCGCCAGGCCAAGATCCGCAAGACGATCGAGGCCTGCACCGAGGAGGCGGCGTAATGTCAGGCGGCCCGGCATCAAGACTCGTGACGCCACGAGTTTTCACCGACCCGCCGCTCAAAATCGCGGTTACTTGGAGAAAACCGTGGGTTTTCGACTCGTTAGCGACTACCAACCGGCCGGTGATCGGCGCCATGCCATCGAGCAGGCGGTTGCGGGGTTGAACGCCGGCAAGAAGCACCAGGTCTTGCACGGCGTGACGGCCTCAGGCAAGACGTTCACGATGGCCAACATTATCCAATGCGTGCAACGTCCCACGCTTGATCCAAGCATCCTGGTTCGCGGGAACTGGATCGAACTCTTCCCGCCTTACGGCGATTTCGTATACGCCGTTGAGCTTCGAGACGGCCATGTAAATCGTCTTTTGACCATTGATCGCCTCGACGCCCGTCTCGTCGAGGAACCCAATCGGATTACGGTTTATCCTGCTCGCCTGCACCCTTTGCCGGAGGGCCGGGTCGAAGAGGCCGTGCCGAAGATCAAAGCGGAATTGACGACGTCGGCTCCGGCAGCTCCGCCGCCAAGCGAAGTTTCTGGAAGCCGAGCGGCTTGAGGCGGCAACGATGTCCGACGTGGAGAATCTCCTGCAATTTGGCCATTGCGTGGGCATGGAAGCCTATTGTCGCTTCATGAACAGCCGTCTGCCGGTGCCCCGCCCGATACGCTGCTCGACTATCTTCCCGACGACCTCTTGACCTTCGTCGATGAGTCCCATGCCACCGTCCCGCAAATCCACGCCATGCCCAAGGCCAGCCAGCACAAGATGCAGAACCTGGTCGCGCACGGCTATCGGCTGCCGAGCGCCTTGGACTCTCGCTGTTTGACGGTCGCGGAGTGGGAGCAGCGGATCGGCCAGGTGGTGTTCGTCTCGGCCACGCCGGGGCCGTACGAGTTGGCATTGGCCGGCGGCAACGTCATCGAGCAGGTAATCCGCCCGACCGGCCTCTTGGACCCGATCGTTGAAATCATCCCCAAGACGAATCAAAAGGTCCATCTCCTGCGGGAGTTCGCGTCAACGAGTCGCCGTAGGAGAACAGGTTCTCGTGATGGCAACCACCAAACGGGATGCCGAAGGCGTGGCAAATTGGCTGTCGGACTGCGGGATCCGCTGCCAGTGGCTCCACAGCGAGCTGAAGCACTGCAAACGGGCGGCGGTGTTTGGCGGCCTCCGCCAAGGGGCGTTCGACGTGCTGGTTGGCATAAACCTGCTACGAGAAGGCATTGATTTGCCCGATGTGTCGCTGGTAGCCATTCTTGACGCCGACAAGGCCGGCTTCCTCCGTAGCGAGACCTCCCTCATCCAGATGATCGGCCGCGCCGCTCGGCACATCAACGCCCGAGCGTTCCTCTATGCCGACGCCATGACCGGTGCGATGAAGCAGGCGATCGCGGAAACCCGCCGGCGGCGGCGTATGCAGACGGCGTACAACCGGCAGCATGGCATTACACCCCAGACGATTCAGAGCCGAAACCCCGAGAAACGTGGCGATCGTAGTGTCCTCAGCGTTGTCTAGGATCACCGCTTCCACCAGCCGATTAGAGTTTTGGGGTTTTCAGCAGAATCTGTGGGTAAAAAATGAGCTTCCTGGGGTTTCGCCCCAGACCCCAGGATTTTGGAGGCATTGCAGGACAAGTAAAGGACCAAAGGAAACGCCCTAAATTCCGGGCTATTTTGCATGTCAACGGGACACCGTTCATGTAACGCTGAGCGGGGGCACCTGTCGTATTGCCCTTGAAACCGACCTCAGAATCCGGAACTCACTTCTCTTGGCCCTTAAAACCGTGCAAAACACAAGAAAAACCATGTCTTTCACTGCATTCTGGGCAAAAGCCACCCACAGATTCTGCTGAGGAGGCTATAATATAGTTACCCTCGAACTCGTAGGCGAATTCCCGGCGTTTCGGAACAGGAAGTGTCCAAGGTCGGTCAAATGTCGCAAGCGACGATGGAAGAGCAGCGGGAGAGATCGACTTGGCTGCTGTGATACGGCCAATGGGGCTTTGCGACTTCACGTCACTCTTATGTGCTAACGAACGTTGACGTTGCGAGGGTCTCGGAAGGGTGGTCCCACGGCTGTCGTTCCGTTCTGGCAGATCGTTTTTCGGAGTGTCGGTTGCTGCCCCGGTGCTATCAGCGGAAGATGTGCCAGAAACGCTTTCTTTCTCCCGCCTGGAACTGTCCTTTGCCTCCAGTCCTTTCGCCACGCTTTTCGACGTATGCCTGTCCCGGCTTGGCCCGTACAGGGCACTGATTACGCTAGTCAGAAGCACGAAGCCAACCAGGCTGACAGTCCCAACCGCTATCCTTTTCGGTGTGAGAATCTGTCCTGGCTTCGCTTGCGATTAGTTGGCCGATTCCTGTATCGAGAGACGCAACCCTGGCCTGGGCAGCAACAATCGGTTGGGTTAACGGTGCTGGCCCA
>CAVVRJ010000075.1:0-30919 GCA_963750205.1 uncultured Planctomycetota bacterium | reverse complement strand
GTTTCGACGTGACCCCGCTCTTCCCCCAGGAATCGCGAATAGTTAATAGTTTCGACGTGACCCCGCTCTTCCCCCTAGAAGTAGCCCACGTCCTGGATGAGCTGGCCGGCGTGATCGATCAGCACGTTGTCGATCGGGATCACTCCCCGGTGCTGAACCGGGTCTCGCGTCGGTTTTGCAGCCAATCGATCCGTTGCTGATTGAGGGCTTCTTCCTCCCAGACCGCTTCCGTCAGCCAGCGGTTCAGACAGGATTGATCCGTCGTGGCGGCGAATTCCCGATGGATGGCCGAGACGTTCTTCTTCGGGGCGATCATCAGTCCGGTGAGGTATTCGGCGAAATGACGCCGTTCCGGCTCGTTGGCGAACGACGGACCGAACACCTCCAAGGCCTCCTTGACAACCGTGGGATAGTCTACAATAGCAGGCATTACGCGAACTTCTTTCCTATCACTTTCGCCCCTGCCATTGGGATTTCGTATCAGATTTCTTATCCAGACTACCATTTTTCAAGGTTGAAAGTTCGAATTGCAAAAGTCCAGTAAGTAAAGCAAATGTCACAGTTTCAGCTTGGCATGCGCAAAGCACGAACGCAACAGAGATTGATGAGTCTTCGTATGCACGAGCGAGTGCCGCACGGCTCGCGCCAACTCGGGGAGATTGTCCGGGCAGAAGTTGGCCAGGTCCATGTACTTCGTCCGGGTCCAGACCTGTTCATCGGGATTGAGTTCCGGGGCATACGCGGGAATCTGGAAATCTGGGGAAATCTGGGACCCGGAATCTGGGGACACCATACTTATTTCGGTCTGGAATTGAGTATGCTGTCCCCAGATTCGCTCCCTTTTGCGCGGGTCATCCCAACGCCGCTTCTCCAGCAGCCCCGTCAGCGTCTCCACGGCCCCCACTCGGTCGGCGGTGAACAGCAGGGATTGCGCCTCATCCTGCATATCCGCCTCCCGCCGTTTCCTTGCGGCGTCAGAACAACGAGTGGGGCTTCCTCGGCCTCTACCGAAGTATGCCGGTACGAGAGCAGCCTCTTCTGGAAAACCAGATCACACAGTCCCATGCGGATTGCCTGATCCATCATGGCCTCAACTTTCCAGATAATCTGTGCCTTTGGCACGTGACCCATACCAACGTTGAAGGGAGTATGCTGTCCCCAGATTCGCCATGCGGATTGCCTGATCCATCATGGCCTCAACTTTCCAGATAATCTGTGCCCTTGGCACGTGACCCATACCAACGTTCTATTCAGGGCGAAATCTGGGGACACCATACTTATTTCGGTCTGGAATTGAGTATGCTGTCCCCAGATTCGCCTGTCCCCAGATTCGCCCCCAGGGATCGCGCTGTGCTGACTGCATATCCGCCTCCCGCCGTTTCCTTGCGGCGTCAGAACAACGAGTGGGGCTTCCTCGGCCTTCCTCCGCCCGAAGAATGCCGGTACGAGAGCAGCCTCTTCTGGAAAACCAGATCACACAGTCCCATGCGGATTGCCTGATTCATCATGGCCTCAACTTTCCAGATAATCTGTGCCCTTGGCACGTGACCCATACCAACGTTTTATTCAGGACCTGCTTGGGACAGGTTCAACGGCGATTGGAAGGATACCGGACGCCTCCAATTCGTCTCCACGCGTGAGCTCGGCATCAAAACCGCAGCCCAGGGCTGAGATCTAAAATAGGGTCTGTCCCCCCGGTTACTCCAAAGAAGAGTTGTAGCCCAGCCGCCCTCGGCTGGGACGCGTCGATCCACGTTCCTGCTCGCCGCTACCCCTCGAAGTCCCTGACGCGTTCGCAGGGCCCTACGACACGCTAATTGCTAATTTAAGGGCAGGCCCTCGAAGCCCGCCTCGAAGCCCGTCGCTCTATCCTTTCCCATCGAGGTTCGTGGATGTGCGTTTCTCCTTGCGACGGCGACCGCGCCTCGCTTCGGGCTGAGCCAGGCCCGCCGCGGGGACAGTTATATCGGAGGCTTGTGCTCGGTTGTCTTTGTGGTCGGCTCGATCCTCCTAACTCGGTAGTCATCCGCTGCTGGCAACTTCCCATATCCGTCTGCCCGGTCATGATCGCGGTCTCCGTGGCGGACTACCCCCACGGCGGAGGGGCTTGTCGCACCCTCGTGATGTTCTTCGCAGCGTGGCCGGCTCGGCCCTTGCTGTGGCTAACGCGGGCTAATTGCCGGGATGCCCAAACCCGATGTCATCGATGAAGACCATGCCGGTGCCGCCCGCCGTCGGGTTGTTCTTATCGCCCACGCCGATGGTGATCTTCTGGATCTTGGTCGTCTTGAGACCGGCCGCCGTCAGATCACTGAGCGGGATCGTCCATTGCGTCCAGGTAGCCGCGTTGGTGGCCGCCGGGTTCGGCATTGACCTCCAGCTTGCTCTTACCGGCGTTGTCCTGGACCACCACGTACAGACCCGCCGGAGCGTTGTGCGGGGAGCTGTTGATCTGGGCGCCCTGCCAGGTGCCGGTCACGTTGCCCGTTGTGGTGATGTTGTCGAACTGCATCGTGCGATACTCGCCCGCCTGGTGAGCACAGACGCAGATACCGATATCGACCGGATCGGGCATCGAGATGGTCTGGGACGTGCCCTGCTGGGTCCAGGTCTTGCCGTCGGCGGACACGTAGCCGCTGATCAGGTTGCCCTTGCGATGGAGCTTCACCCAGTATGGGACCGGCAGGGCCGCCGTAGCATCGGTATTGCCGCAGGCGCCATTGGCCGTCAGGCGGTACTGGAAGCTGGCGCCATTGCCGGAACCGCCGGTCATGACCATATAGGCATCGGTTGAGCCCGCCGTCAGATCGCCGCGGATCATGACGCCGCCTTTGGCCCAAGTGTTGGTGCCCGTGCCCACGCTAACCACCCGGGCGACGATGGAGCCATCGCCGGCGAGGGTCTTATACGCGAAGGTAAAGTCATCGGCGTTGTTCCAGATATCCGTACCGTCGCCGGTCAAGGTCAGCGCGCCGTTGGTTACGTTCACGGCCATCGCTGAAGCCGCATAGCCGCGGAACCACAGGTCCATGTGCGTGGCCCCCTTGCCCGTCCAATCCTGGGCCGTGCCCAGGTCGCGCGTCGTTTCACTGTAGTAGGGCGACTTGGTGTTGTCGAACGCCAGCGGCATGGATTGCTTACCGCCATGCACAATCGTCTGCTCGGCAAAGGGGGCCAGCAGGTAACCGACGGTCGAGCCGCTCTTGCCGTCGGTCCTGCCATCGATCCAGGTGTCGTAGATAGGATGATCCGTGTCATTGTAGCTCTCGAAATCGTCCACAGCCGCAAATTTCTGGGTCGTGAAGCTCCAGACCTCGCCCGGATAGGTGACGGCGTTGACTTCATCGACCTTCCAGTAGTATGTCGTGCCATACGCCAGCGTTCCGGGATTGAAGATGTGGTCGGTGACCGTTTTAGCGGCCACGGTCTCGTTGGTCACCGCATTCAGGTCGGTCCCGAAGTACACTCTGTGTGAGGCCGCCTCACGGCCGGGCCGCCAGCTCAGAGTGGTCGTGATGGCCTGACCGGTGGCGCCCGTGGCTGGCTGCGGCTCCCACGCCTGCAAAGGGACATAAAAGAACTGGACCTCGGCCAGGCCGGTTTTCGTGGTCATGCTGCTCCAGTTGGTGTTGATCGTCAGTTTGACGTACTTCGCGCTGACCCCGCCGAAGTAGACCGTGGTGTTGGCCGCATACCCCGGGGTCCCCGGCGCCCTCGCGAATTGGGGAACGCCCGCCAGTTGCGTCCAGTTCTTGCCATCGGTCGAGTACTCGATCTTGACGTTTCTGGCGCCGACACCCAGGAGGTTCTCCGCGATCGTGTTGGAGTTCCAGACCTTCAGATCGTATAGATTGTACGCCTTGTCAAACTGGTACTGAATCCAGTTGGGCAGCGTGCCCTGACTCATCCACATCGTGGTTCCGTCGGTGTCGGCCAGGTTCCCGGTCATACCGGAACCGTCGATGGTCTTCTCGGGGCCCATGTCGGTCTGCGAACTGGAGGCCGTGGCGGTGATCGAGGTGCCGGGTATCGGACAGGCGTACTGCTCCGTGTAAAACGACCAGACGGTGCCCTTGTCGATCGTGCTATCGGCCTTGAGGGTGTCCACACGCCAGTAGCAGGTCTGGTAGTAGGCCAAGAGGCCGGTGGGAACGAACGTGGTGCCGGACTGGCCCTTGCTCGAGCGCCACGCCCTGCGGGTTCGTCCGGGAGGCGGCGCTCACCGCCGCGAATGCGGGGTCTCCACCTACGACGACGATGCCGGGGGGAAGGGAGGAGACGGCGAAGTACACGTTGTACGTGGCGTTGACCGGCCCCGCCGGCCAACTCAGCGTCACGTCCCGCGGGACGTCCCTCGCTTTGTCGTCCGGCACGGGGCTGGTCGCAGCGCGGTTGTCTTTCTCCACCGTCGGGACATAGTCCCCTTCGTACCATTTGGCGTCATCGATCCAGAACTCCTGCGCCTTGTACAGGACAGAGAACGTTATGGCCGCGGGCGTCACGTCCGTCGTCATCACGGAAGTGGTCGTGTGATATTCCACCCATTTAGTGGTCATCGTGACATCAAGCTCGCCATACCCCGTCCACGGCGACTGGTTGAGCTGCGGCTTGAGGTGGATCTGCTCGCCGCCGACCTTGCCCTTGAAGAAGATGGACAAGGTGTATTTCTTGCCCTGCTTGAACACCCCTTGTCCGGTCGCCAGCGTCGGGTTCACCTGGCCGTCCCAGGTGTTGACGCCGGACCCGGAGACTTGGACTTTGAGGCAATACGTCCCCTCGATCGGCCCTTCGGCCACCGTGGCGCCGGTACAGTCCTTTACCACCGTACAGGTGACGGTCTGGCCGTCGGCCTGGGCAGACCACCACGGCGTGAACGCACCGGTCTCGAAGCCTCCGTTCGTGAACAGGTTCGTGATTGTTTGTGCCTGGCCGGACCCGGATATCAGGCACCCGATCGTCAGGACTGCCATCAGCCAAATGACTCGACTTCTCATAGCATTTCCTCTTTCGCAATCCAAGGTTCAGACATCGGGGCCCATGCGCGACTGGTACAGGCCCGATTCAGCTCTCTTACTCCCGAGAGTGAGGGTGCCGCGGAGGACACGTTCGCTCCGCGGGGGATCAAACCCAAGAAATCGTGCTCCTACAGGCCGGCGGGCGGAACGGGCTTGCCGCAAAGGATGTCATCGATGAACAGCATGCCGCTAGCGCCGGGCTTCGGATTGACGTTGTCGCTGCCGCCGATGGTGAGTTTCTTGACCGCCGCCATGTTGACGCCCATCAGGTCGCTCAGCGCAATCTTCCATTCCGTCCAGACGGTCTTGGTCACCGCCGCCGCATCGGGGTTGACGACCGTCTTCTTCTTGCCGGCGGGTCTTCCGCCGTCACGTATAGATGTTCCCCCTGGTTTCGTCGAACGGCCGCCACCCCACCAGCGCGGCGGAAGCTGTCCCAGCGGGGACAACAACAGGAGACAAGTCACAGCAGGAATCAACTTCTTCCACATAGTCGTCCTCCTTCTCTTGGGTTTGGAATCAGTGAATGTCACCTTTAGCCCGAGGACGGCCCGCCTGAGGCGCGGGATCGTCCTTCCGGGCTTTCCCGAGCAGAGGGAAACCGCACGCGAGCTACTTTATCCGTTTGACTGCCCAGGCTCATCGAGATTACACACACACCACCGTCAGTTTATCTATAACACTTGTAATCGTAAGCCAAGAGAAAGCCGGGAGAAGTCTTCGGCATCGGAATTCCGGGACGGCCCACTGGTTCCGTCCGGTAACGGGACCGGCCGGCTCGGCCTGCCGTACCATCGTTGTTTCGTTGCTACTTGTTCTGGCCCTGGTCGTGCGGCACGATCACGTCCACGCTACCGGTGGTGGTGTTGCCCGCGGCGTCGGCGCATTGCACCTGAATCGTATAGGTGCGATCGCCGCCGGAACCCGTCCGGTCGGCGCACAATCTGACTGTTAGATCGCCGGTAATTTCCCAGGAGGGGGCGGCCCCCGTGGCTCCACTGTTGACGACATTGACAATGCGGCGGGTGGGGACCCGGCCGGAGTTGTCTGCAGCGTCGACCGTCACCGCGACGTTGACCATCTTATGATTGGGCGGCCACAGGACGTTTGGAGTCGCCGTGATACTCTTGATGACGGGCGGCATGGTGTCGCGCAGGATGGCAAAAGGCGACAGCGAAGTCACCTGGCCGGAGATGACCTGGGCTTGGGTGTCTACGCCCGTCGTGCAATCCACCCACTGTCCATTGTCATAATGGAACAGTTGCAGCGCCTCCGCCGGGCCTGTAAACGCGATTCCTGCGTAGCTGATCCGCACGTGAATCAGCCCGCCATAGACGGCGGTCGTCGTGACATTGAAGTAAGTGGGAGGATTGCCAAGCCCGAAGCCCGTGGGCAGCGGCGGTCCCGAGGGAGAAAGCGTGAGAGAAGTCTGGCCTGCCTGGGTCACCTGATCGAAGCTCAAGGTCATGGGCGTTTGGCCGTTCGCGGCGTCTCGCGGCGTGACGCTCACATTGGTACCCACAGGCGTGGCGCCCTCGGCGGGGCCGGCGGGGAGCATCACATCCCCTTGAAAGAGGGGTTGCCAATTCCCATAGTCATTCACATTATTCCCACATTCATAGACCGTGTATTGCGCTACCTTCAAGTCACTGGTGCCCGGAGTCAGTGTACTGGAACGCAGTAGCACCGACACAGTACACATGGCTCCAGGTACGTTAATCGCATTTGGGGTTACGTAGGCCTGGATGGAGGGGTGCGTCCCCAGCGGAACCACGGGTGTGACGGTAACCTTGAGAACGACACTGTAGTTACATGTCACGTTAAGGTTGACTGATCCCGCGAATACCTGCGGAGCTGCCTGCTGGAGAATGATTGGCTTGGCTTGCCCAAAAGCGGTTGTGAATGTGAGCAGAGGCAGAATGACGGCGAGTTTCTTCATGGTGTTCTCCTTTCCTCAACGGCGTAATGACTGTTCTGCGGCCCTTGCCACACGGCACGCCACTTCTTTTCGCAACCTTCGGACGGTCCAGCGAGCACAACGAGTTACGGTGCTTGGCTGGCATGGGAACGCTCTATTCCTGCAAGACGAACAATGCCTCCAACCGAGCGGCCCTCTCCCCTTGGGGACCCCGTGGCGCGTCATCGCGGTGCCCCTCACGTCCCGGGAGGGCCATGACGATCACATCGGTAATACATGTACCGATAGAGGTAAATATCACATCTGTAATCGTGTGTCAAGAGAAAAGCGGAAAGAATTTGCGTGTATTTCGAATGGCGAAGGGGTTGGACCGGTTTCGGTCCTGAATCGAAGGCCAGAGTGCTGGACCGTTATGAGGTTAGTCCGGTCCCGGAATGTGCTCGCGTTTCCACTGGGGGTTGGATCTCGGATCGTCGGAGGTCTTGACGCGCCAGACTTGAGCGATATCCCAGAACATTCCCGGATCGCTGCCGCCGAGGGTCTTCACCTGGCCCTGTTCCGTCAGGCGGAGATAGAAGTGGGCGAAGGGATAGGGCACGATCCGCCCGCCAGCGCCGCCCATATTCCATACGGCCCACGCGCTGTCTCCCCTGGCTCAGCGCTGTTGGCGGCGACATTTCCCTGTTTGTCCCACGTCAGATACCGACGCGCGGTCACCGAGTAGAAGTACACGGCCTGCTCCCGGGTACCGGCGTCCTCATCGAACCGGGTCTCCCACAGGCCGGGGGCACCCGGTTGACGGGCGTCACAGGAGACTCCTCCGTCCCGGTGTGCCACGAGAAAACGGTTCGTCTGGGTGTGGCGAATGGAGACGCGGATGATGTTCGCGTGGCGGTCCTGGTGGGTCGGTACGAAAATCCCCGCGCCGTACTCGTCCCAGGTCGCCGGGCCGGTGAATCCCTCGGTCAATCCCACACAGGCCAGACATCCTGCGAGCACGAGCATCAGTGGGGACCGCCGGAAGCTACCCCTCCGGAAGCGGGAGATCATGCCGATTCGCTCACGGATCCTGGCTTTGTGCCCGGAGAACGCGGCCAGCGTCCCAGGCGGGCGCACGGTGTGCCGCTGCTCGATCTGATGGATGATGGTATGACCGTAGGCGACGGCCTCGCCGGGACCGAGCACCGACAACACCAGGCCGTCGCAGGCCAATTCGCGATCAGCCCACATCCGGCGAAAACCCAGTGCGAGCAGCGGATTGAACCAGTGCAGAACCTGGAGGAGGCTGGCGACGTGACCCAGTAGGACGTCGCGGTGCTTCAGATGAGCGAGCTCATGGAGGAAGATGTGGCGTAGCTCGACCCGGTCTATCCCGGCCAGGGTCTGACGCGGCAGCAGCAGACAAGGCCGCAGCAGCCCGCACAAGGCAGGGCTCTCAACCCTGTCCGTCGCGATCACGCCGAGGGCGGCGCGCACGCCGAGCAGACGTTGGCACTCTGCCAACAGGTCCAGAATCCACCGGTCGGTGACGGGCCACCCCCGCCGAACGACGCGTCGCCAGCGAAGGGCGCTCGCCAGGATGCAGCCTGCCAGAAAGCCAGCGCCGGCGAGCCAGACCAGGGATAAGAGAATCGTGGCTGGGGCTTGGGGCCCGGGCCACTGCCCACGTTGGGCAGGGGAGGTCTCCACCAGGGGGATAAAGGCCGGCGAACCGGCCAGTTCGGGCGACGGGTCAGGATAACCCTCCAGCGTCAGCGCAGGAGCCGAAGCCCTCTGGGCCGGAGCCGCAGACGCCTCATACCCTCGTAGCGGCGCGGAAGGCAGCATGTTGTATATGCTCACTCGGCTCGGAAGCGTCCAGGGCAGCGCCAGGCGCAACAGAACCAGCAGCCACAGGCAATAGCGCCCGCGGACGCCGAGCCGCCGGCCCAGGACCTTCTGAATCAGAAGGATCAGGCCGATCAATATGCCGGCCTGCCAAGTCGTGCGCAACAGCCAAGCCAGGAAGGGCTCCAGGTGCATGGCGAGGGAATCGATCACTTCGTCTTTTCCTTGCGGTCCAGCGTGCGTTTTAACTCTTCGACATCCTCGGACGAGAGGTCGGCGTCTTCGATCAACGCGGCCAGCATGGGCCGGACCGTGCCGCCGTAGACACGCTCGATGAACGAGCGTCTCTCCGCCCGGACGCAGTCTTGCTCCCGGACGGCAGGCCAGTAGCGATACCGGCGGCCCTCCGCCTTGTATTTCAGGGCTTTCTTCTGGAGCAGCCGGTTGATCAGGGTGCGGATCGTGCGCATGTTCCAAGTGACCTTGCCCTGCAGGGCTGCGATCACCTCATCGGCCGTCAGGCCCGGCTTCGACCACAGCACCTTCATCACCAGCCACTCCGCATCGGATATCCGGGGCAGCCGTTTCATGAATCCTCCTTGCAAAATCACACTCGTCGTCCACACGTCAAGGATATTACTCCCGTAATTGGAGGTCAAGACAAAAGGGGGAGCCCTCCCGGTAGGGGTCCGGCCGCGGCCCCTGGGAACGCCGCTCTCCTGAGCGGCAAGAAAAAGAAGGCCAATCGGGAGATTGGCGTTCCCAGGGAGCCCCTGCCACCCTCCGACGCAACCGATAAACGAAACGAGCCGCGCCACCGATGGACGTTCGACGATTCGTTCGCAGGGAGCTATTTGGATTTGCCCTTGTCGGTGTCCTTGCCTTTGGTGTCATGCCCGGTCTGACGATACTCCGCGCCGCTTCACGAGAGCCTCTCCGTGGGCTTGATCGTAGCAGCCAATCAAGCGTCAAGCGGTTCCGCCAAAACGCTGTCAGCGGTGTTTTCTTGGAGGCGGGCGATAACTATGTCGCCAGGGGAATAGGACTTAGCGTTCGCCCGCCCGATGTACCCTGGACGCGTGGGTTGAGAAGGGCTCCCAAACGCGACGCATTGCGTTTGGGGACCCGAACCCACCCTACACGTAGGAGCTAATTGGACCTCGAAGTACCGCTCGGCCCGGCCGGAAAGGCAGCCGTTGGTGCTTTCGATCAGGATTTGGGAGGTTTCGCCCAGGAACTGGGAGCGGAATTGGCTTTGCAGGGATAGATCCAGGTCGCGGATGGTATGAGAGCGGGCTTTCTTAACTTCTGCGGGCACCTTGGGTTGCATTCTGGCAGCGGCCGTGCCCTTACGCGACGAAAAGGCAAAGACGTGCATCTTGGCGAAGGCCACCTCCTTCGCCAAGGCCACCGTCTGGTCGAAGTCGGCGTCCGTCTCACCTGGGAAACCGACGATAATATCGGTCGTAAGGGCCGGACGGTCCAAGCGGCTGCGAATCAGGGCCACTTTGGCCCGGAAGTTGTCCGCCGTGTAGGGCCGCGCATGTACGCAGGACGGCGTCCGAGCCGGACTGAAGCGATAAGTGCAGATGCGGCATGAGGTTAGGATGATCGCAGAAGACGTCGAGCAGGGTCTGGGTGACGTCGGCCGGGTCCAAGGAGCTTAGGCGAATGCGGGATAGGCCCGGGATTTGAGCGACCTTGTCCAATAGAGCGGGCAAGTGCGGGTTCTCCTCGGTGGACCACTTGCGCCGGCGGGCCGTCGTTTGGCCGTAAGAGCCGATGTGGACACCAGTTAGAACGATTTCCTTGTGGCCGGCGGCCACCAAAGCCGTTGCTTCGGCGAGGATTTCTTCTGGTTTCCTGAATCGAACAGCAGGCCGGGCCGTCGGTATTATGCAATAGGAGCAGAATGCGTCACAACCGTCCTGGATTTTGAGAAAAGCGCGAGTTTGGCCTTGAAAGGAGGTCAGTGGCGGCAATTCCTCGGACAGACATAAGTCTCTTTCGGACTTGACTTTGGAGTCACTTTCTGGTTTAATGAAAGGGTCTATGGAATGCCTGTAGGGCTCGGACGGTACTCCCGCGGAGGCGGGGAGGGTTCCCAAACGCGATGCGTCGCGTTTGGGGCCCCAGGTCAGCCGAGCCGAATTTGGGGCGGTGGACTCGACGTGTACCAGCCGGCTCAGGGTAGCCGCGAGGTCGCATCGGTTCTTGACAACATGGACGTTCTCCCCGACTGCTTTTAGTTCGTCTGTTTCGACTGTGGGCAGGCAGCCGCAGATGACAATGGCCTGCGGACCGTGTTTTTGGGCCTGATAGAGCAGGTGCCGACTCTTGGCCGAGGCGGTGTGAGTCACAGAACAGGTATTGATGACAACGAGCTGCGGCGCTTGTGCGGCGTCCACCTGGGTCAGCCCGAAGGCCTCCAGAAGCTGGCGAACCTGCTGACTCTCGTACTGATTGACTTTGCAGCCGAGAGTTAAGATGGCGAAACTGTGAAGCATATGATATAATGTAGGCGTACTGGGTACTGTTTACAAGACCAACGCACGAACGATAGTGGGCTCGGGGCTCCCCAGCGCGGAAAACCGTGATCCGGAGCCCGTTCAAACGCGATAAGTCGCGTTCAGGGACCTATACGCTGACCAAAGGGCGGGAGGTTGATAATGGCAGCAGCATCGGATGCGGTTTGGGCGATCGACTTGGGCAACAACTCGCTGAAGGCGCTGCATCTGGCAGCGGTCGGAGAGACCGTCCAAGTGATCGGGTTCGATCATATCCCGCATGGCAAGATCCTGACGAGTGCGGCCAGTGGCGCCAGAAGGAGGAGCTGATTGCGATCAGTCTGCGGCAGTTCGCCCAGCGCAACGATCTCGGCTATGACCCGATCATCATCTGCGTGCCCAGCCAGAACAGCTTCGCACGATTTGTCACGCTACCGCCGGTGGAGGCCAAGCGGCTGCCCGAGATCGTCAAGTTCGAGGCGGCCCAGCAAATCCCATTCGACATGAGCGAAGTGCAATGGGACTATCAGCTCATGAGCGATCCCGAGACCCCGGAGAAGAAGGTCGGGCTGTTCGCGATCAAGAACGAGGTGGTCAACGCGGCGATGGAGTCCTTCGAGCGGGAGGACCTGCAAATCAGCTACGTGCAGATGGCCCCGATGGCCCTGTACAATTTCCTGCTGTTCGACCGGCCGGACTTGGTCAATTCCGACAAGCGGGCCACGGTGATCATCAACATCGGTGCCGAGAGCACCGACCTGGTCGTGTGCACGCCGTCGGGCGTCTGGCAGCGGTGCATCACGATGGGTGGGAACGCCTTCACGAATGCCATCGCCCAGACCTTCAAGCTGAGCTTCGAGAAGGCGGAAAAACTCAACGCACCGCCCCGGTGAGCAAGTACGCCCGGCAGATCTTCCAGGCGATGCGGCCGGTCTTCACGGATTGGAGCGGCGAAGTCCAGCGGTCCCTGGGGTTCTACACCAGCAGCAACCCCGACGTGAAGATCGCGCGGGTCGTGGCCATGGGCGGCGGCACGAAGCTCCGCGGACTGGTCAAGTATCTGAGCCAGACGCTGCAACTGCCGGTGGAGAAGCCGGAGGCCTTCAAGCGATTGGCGGTGGGCGCCAGGCATCTCGGCCGCCAAGTTCCACGAGAATGTGGCCGATTTCGGCGTCGTTTACGGGCTGGGCTTGCAGGGTCTGGGCATGGCCCGGATCGAGAGCAACCTGCTGCCCAAGAGCATCGCCCGGTCGATGGCCTGGGAGAGCAAAACGAAATACTTCGTCGGCGCAGCCCTCATGCTGCTGACCGTCTCGGGCTTGTGTCTGGGGCGCGTCCTCTACGACAGTTTCACTTACAGCAACGGTAGTACCGACGCGACACGCGTTAAGACCAGCCGCGTGGTCTCCGAGGCCAAGAAGGCCATTAACGCCGCCGGCGGCATCACAAACCAGGAGGCCGACTTCCAGGGTCGCATGAAGAAGGACTTCGAGTGGTTCCGCTATCGCGACATCATTCCGCAGCTCCATGAGATCCTCATCGCGGCCCTGCCCAATGCGAAGAATAATCCGGAGCAGAAGGACCTCTACGACGCCTTTGCGCGGGGATATCGCGAAGGTCAAGCAGGTCCCGCGGGCGGACCGCAAGCAGTTGTTCCTGACCACGATTTCAATCTTTTTCGCCGACGATCTGGAGAAGGCCCAATTCCGGCAGACGATGTCGGCCCGCCGGGGACGCCCTGATGCGCGAGGCGGCAGAAGAGGCGGACAACGGCGGGTACGAAGAGTCGATGAGAGACTACATGAGGGACCTGTATCCGGGGGCAATGGGGCAAAGCGCGGGGGTCCAGAAGCAAGCCGGCTTTGTCATCACGATCGAAGGCTACAGCCCCTACCGGAGGATCGGCAATCTGCTCGACCCGCCCAACGTGAAGGAGGACCGGAGCCGCTGGGGCTTCACGACCCGGTTGGAGAACCTCAAAGATTACCTGCCGGACGTCAACTTCCCTTCCGAGATCTACAAGAAGGATGATCCGCTGCATTACAAGCTGGAGACCGGACCGGCAGACCCCGACGGAGACGTCCCCAAAGGCGTGGGCGACTGGCGATTTATTCCCGATCCACCGGCACCAGGCACCGCGGCCACGCCCGGTGGTAATGCCTATATGATGAGCATGGCCCAGCGGTCCGGGACATGGATCCTGGTCGATCCCATGACCAAGGAGACGATCAGTGCCGAAGCCGTCAAGGACCAGTACGGCAACCTCGCCTATGATGCCACGGCCAAGCCGAAGAAGATCGTCCACGATTACTGGTTCAAATTGCAGTTCAAGCTGGTGTGGAAAGACGCGCCGAAGAGCGCAGCCCCGGCGCCCACGGTCACGACGCCGGTCCGGCGACCGAAAGCGACGAAATAAAACCTCAGGCGGATAGAGGCAGGTAGACGGATGAGTTCACCCAACATCGATCTCGACACGCTGCGCAGTCTGGTCAAGAAGCTCAGCTTTCTCAAGAACCTCAAGAACCTCAAGAACAACCTCGCCCTGCTGGTGCCGATCATCATCGCGGTGGTGGCATCCTGTTGTTCATTCCGACGACGCTTCTGTCGAGCCGGCTCCGCGGCAAAATCGAGACGCAGAGCGTGAAGATGAGCCGGGAGATCGATGATCTGGCCAAGAAAGTGGATCAGGCGGCCGAGGCAGAGGCCTTGAAGCCGTATATCGATGCCTACGAGCAGGACGCCACCACCATGGACAGCGCGATCCTGCACACCTGCCAGCGCGAGCTCCTCAGCTACAAACTGTTCCCGGATATGAATGAGACCTCGCCGCTGCTGTTCGAGCCCTTCCGCCAGGGATACGTCTCGGGTGTGGACGCCATGCTCAAGAGCCTCACCGCCGGCACCCCGCCCGCGGACACGGAGCTTTACGCCGCCCTGGAGGCCGCGACCTCGCGTTTCAAGAACCGCCGCAACCCCACGAACCCCCGGTCCAACCAGCGCCTGAACATTCGCATGCTGCCGGACGCGGAGCGCAAAATCGTCACCACGGTCTGCGAAGACAAGGCGAAAGGGATGAAGGTCTATGCCAGCCCGGTCGAATTCGGCGGTTACGTGTTTTGGACCGACTGGAAATTCGACGGCCGGGACAAGGCGATCAAAGACTGCTGGTACTGGCAGAT
This sequence comes from uncultured Planctomycetota bacterium, assembly GCA_963750205.1. Lineage (GTDB taxonomy): Bacteria > Planctomycetota > Phycisphaerae > Sedimentisphaerales > Anaerobacaceae > PLanc-01. Next base: position 16,473 of record CAVVRJ010000075.1, on the reverse strand, counting down.
GGCCTATTGGATTCTCGAAGACACCACGACCACGATCGGGCAGATGAACAAAGAGGCGGAGAACGTGTTGAAAGCCCCCGTGAAGCGGATCATGGGCGTACTGTTCACGCAAACGAAGAGCTCGCGCACCATGCTCGGCGGACGAAGCCGGCGCACAAGCGCCCAAGGACAAGCAAACGCCGACGTACGCGGTGAACATCAAAACATCCATGTCGGGCAGTCCTTGCACCGGCCGCTTCTGCGACGACACCATGTACGTGATGCAGTTCGAAGTCCACGTGATCGTCAACGCGGCGGACGTGATGCACTTCATGCAGGAGTTGTGCAGCGCCAAGACGCACAAGTTCCGCGGCTGGCGCGGCGACCAGCCGGAGCAGACCTTCAAGCACAACCAGATCGCCATCCTGGAAAGCCACATCCTCCCTGTCGATCGCGAGGAGCCCGACCACAGCAGCTACGAATATGGGCCCGACGAGGTCGTCGATATGGACGTGATCTGCGAGTATGTCTTCGATAAGGCGGCCTTCGACGTCGAAAAAGGCAGAGAGGCCCAAGAGGTCAAAGATGCTCAAGGCACCAAGGTGCTCCAGTCGCCCCAAATGCCCAAGACGCCACAGATACCATTGTGCCGAAGGTCATCGCGGACGACATCGAGGCGGCCAAGACTTCGAAGACCAGGAGATAGAACCCCCAGGATCTTGGATTGCGGATAGAGACCATGAAGGAACTTATCGGAAAAATCGGGCGTTTCTGCGAGAATCACGTCGAGAAGATCGTGCTGGTGCTCGTGAGCGGCGTGTGCGTCTGGCTCTTCCTCACGCGCGTGATCTTCAGTCCCGACAGCCTGGCGCTCGACCGGACGGGCAAGAAGGTATATACCCCGAGCGTGATCGACGGCCAGATCTACGAGACGAAGGCCAAGGACCTGCTCGGCAAGCTGCAGCAACAGAAGAAAGCCGCGGCCGCGAAGACCTATGCCCGGAAGTTCGACGGCCCGATCGACAAGAAGAACACCGTGATTGCGGGCATGATCGACCGGCCGCTGCCCAAAGGGTTCGCCGGTCTGTTCGATTCCCCGCTGAGCTTTCTCAGCACCACCGCCACGACCAAGCCCGCGTCGGTGCCGTTGAACCGGAGCTACGCCGACCGCAAGTACCGGCTGCCCGTGGTCCCGGACGTGACGGAGGTGGCGGCCAACCACATTCGCGCCGCGGCGTATGTGCCCCTGCAGGATCTGACCCCGCAACTGACCTACGACAAGGCCGTCGTCGAGCCGAACGACGTCGATCTCGTGACGGTGGAGGGTCGGTTCGACATGGCGGAGCTGTACCGCCGGTTCCAAGCCAGCTTTGCGGGCGTGGACGTTCAGAAGGAGGACTGGCGGGATCCCTGCCTGGCCAAGCCGGTCTTCGCCGCCGTGCAACTGGAGCGGCAGGAGCGGCAGGAGGACGGGTCTTGGAGCACTTGGCAGGCGGTGCCGCGCAGCCGGGTGGAAGCCAACCGCAATCTGCTCCAGGTGTGCGAGCGCATCGAGGATCTGCCCACGGGCGGGCTGGACCTGCGCCTGATGCAATATAAGAATGAGGAACTGACCATGGGGCTGCTCCAACCGGAAGCGTACCAGATCGCCTCGGCGGAAGAGGAGTGGTTCCCCCCGACCTATTACAACAAGTATAGGGACCTGCAAAGGAAGATCGACGCCGAGAAGAGAAGGGACGACAAGGAAAAAGATCGCAAGCAGACCGACCGGAACGTGACGGCCCCCGGAATGACCGCCCGCGGCGGCCCGCAGGCCGGCGGCGCTTACGGCGGAGGGATGGGCCAGGTACCGGGAGGCGGCCGGGCGCTCCGGGCCAGGGCCGAATGACGACGCGCGGCAATACCCCCGGCGGCATGTACGGCGATCCCATGGCCGGCGAGCCGCGGGGCCCGCGGCGGTCGCGGAGGTGCTTATGGACCGGGCGGTGACCCGATGATGATGGGTGGCCGGGGCCGCCCGGGAGCGAAGCAGGGAGCCGGCGACCAGTTGTACGGCGCCTATGGCCCGGGGGGCGAGCCGGGGATGATGCGTCGCCGATCAACCGCCAGTGAAGTCTATTGGGATTTCGCCAAAGAGATGATTGCTTACCGGGAGGACCTGTCCAAGCGGGACAAGCCTCTGCTGTTCTGGGTGTTCGACGACACCGTCGAGCCGGGCAAGGTCTACCAATATCGGGTTCGCCTCGGCGTCTTCAACCCTGTCGCCGGGACCAATCAGTTCGTCGAGCGGGACATGGACAAGAAGAACCAGGTCATTCTCTGGAGCCCGTACTCGGAGGTGACGAAATCGGTCGAGATTCAGAAGATGATCTACCTGTTCGCCAAGGATGTCCAGGACAAGGCGAGCACAGCGACCGTGGAGGTGGCCCGTTTCTCCCTTGGCTATTGGCATTCTCCAAGACTTCCAAGTCAAACCCGGGGAAGTGATCGGCAAGGTGATGGAGCCGAAGAAGGAAGACGACAAAGAAAAGAGCCGTAGCAAGGCCAAGATGATGGCCGGCGGTTACGGCGTACCGGGGGATCGCATCACGGGTCCGCGCGGCGGTCCTCCCATGGGACCGGGCCCGATGCCGGGGCGCATGCCGGGCGGGATGCCGGGCTATGGGCCGCTTGGCCTCGATCAGCAGAACGTCCCCAAGACGGTGGACTACCGCACGGGCAAGGTCCTCGTCGATCTGGTCGCGGTCAATGATTGGGGCAACGCCCCCAACCTGCGGCCGCGCATGTACAGTGACATGCTCTACACCGGCGATGGGACTCGTATCGAACACATGCCGGTGAACGCCTCCAACTGGTCCAAGGACCTCGCGACGACTTATCAGTCTATTCAAACGGAGAAACACAAGGAGCCGCAGTCGTTCCGGGCGTTCAACAAGAGCGGCATGCGCGGCCGGACCCGTAACATGCGCGGCGGCATGGAAGGCGAGGAGGGCGGCATGTACGATGATATGGGCGCTTACGGCGGTTATGGTGATTATGAGGGAATGGGAGGAGGAGGAGGCCCGTACCCGTAGCACTCAGAGCCCCCACGGAAAGAAAGAAGACCAAAGGGCAGGTACGCAAATCCTGCCCTTTTCCTTTGCTAGCCCCCTCAACCCCTACTTCTTCCCTCTGGGCTTTCGAGGGACACGGGGACGTCGTCCCGCTTGTTGCGCCGGGCCGGGCGCGGGAGCGGTTTGGCGCTTCCTCCTCTTTTTCTCGAAGTGCCTGCCGATCAGGCTACGCAGGATGAACGGCAGCTTGAGAGCAACGCCGGCGACGTCCCGGGCGCTGACCAGCCCGATGCGTCGGGCTTTCCGGGCGATGCGCAGGAGCTGCGGCAAATCGTAGAACTCGGACCGAATGCGATTGCGGATGCGCTTGAGCTCTTCGCGTCCGTACCTGTCGGAAAACACGGGGCCGCCGATGCTCTCGTAATAGTAGCCGGGCGTATTCTCCACCGCTTCCTTCAACGGCGAGAACTTCTCCACGCGGAGCTTCTGGAAACTGATGGTATCCAGTCCGATCTCCTTGGCAAACTTCGGGATGTAGAGCATCTCCTCTTCCGTCTCGCCGAGATTGCCGTAGATGAAGTACCCGTGCAGGTGGAAATCGTATCGCCGCAGGACGGCGAAGGCGTCGCGGACCTGCTGCTGGGTGATGCCCTTTTGCAGTTGGCCCAGGATGCGATCGTGCGGCGACTCGATCCCGATCAGAAATACCCGGAATCCCGCCTGCCAGGCCTTGTCGAGGAGCCGGGGGTGCTTCGCAATATCGATCCGGGTCTGGACCACGAACGTCTTGCGAATGCCGCTGGCGAGGATGAGGTCGCACAACTGCTCGGCCCGCTGGGATTCGTGGCGAAATTGTCGTCGCTGAAGAGCACGGTGTCGGCGGTGATGGTCTTGAGCTCCTCGATCACCGACTCGATCGGCCGCTCCGTGTACTCCCGCTTTTGGCCCAGCGGGTTGAGACTGAACGTACAGAACTTGCACTTGAAGGGGCACCCGCGCGCCGTCAGGATCGTATCGAACGTGTGCCGGCTGAAGCGGGTCCCGTTGCTGCCCCAGTAGTATTCGTGTCGGCGGAGGGACCGATCCGGATAGGCCAGGTGCTCCAGGCTGGGCAACGCCTGGTTCTCGTTGTGGACGATCCGGCCGTCGCGGCGATAGGAGAGCCCGCGAATGTCCTCGATACGGGACGCCCGTCACGACCTGCTTGATGATCTCCTCGCCCTCGCCGCGCACGACCGCATCGATATTCGGACAACGCGCGAACAGGTCCTCGACTTCCAGGGTCGCCTGGTAGCCGCCGACGATGGTGGTGACCTCGTCGGGCAGCTGGGAGATGAACTCGCAGACCGTGTCGAAGCGCGACCGCCAGACGACACTGATGCACAGCAGATCGATTTCCTGGCGGATGAATTCGCCGAGCACCCGCGGGTCCTGGTAGGATTTTTCGTGGCGAAGGTCGAGAACCGTCACCTGGCCGACCAGGCCCTTCATACTCGCCGCAATGTACTCCAAGCCGGTCGGGGGAAACAACCCGCGTGCGTCGGTCTCACGCCCGAAAAACGGATTCAATGCTAAAACATGCTCATATACCATGATAGCAGTGTAGCCGGGAAGAACCGGGCGTGCAAGTCGTAATGGACAGATCGGGCATGATTCGGTATAATCCCTATGCTGATCGTATTACGGTCTCATGGTTCATCCACGGGAGCAAGGACATGCGCAGGATTCTGGTGACGGGCGGGGCCGGGTTTCTCGGCTCGCATCTTTGTGAACGGCTCGTGCACGAGGGGCACGACGTCCTCTGCGTTGACAACTACTTCACGGGCCGTAAGAGCAACGTGGCGCGCCTGCTGGGCGATCCTCATTTCGAAATCATGCGGCACGACGTGACGTTTCCTCTGTACGTGGAGGTGGACGAAATCTACAATCTCGCCTGTCCGGCGTCGCCCATTCACTATCAGTTCGACCCGGTGCAAACGACGAAGACCAGCGTGCACGGGGCGATCAACCTGCTGGGATTGGCCAAGCGGGTGAAGGCCAAGATCTTTCACGCCTCGACCAGCGAGGTGTACGGGGACCCGCAGCGACATCCCCAGACCGAGGACTATTGGGGCCACGTCAACCCGATCGGCATTCGCTCTTGTTATGACGAAGGCAAACGGTGTGCCGAGACGCTGTTCTTCGACTATTATCGCCAGCACCGCCTGCGAATCAAGGTGGCGCGGATCTTCAACACCTACGGCCCCCGGATGCATCCCAACGATGGGCGGGTCGTCTCCAACTTCATCGTGCAGGCGCTCCGCAACGAGCCGATCACCATCTACGGCGAGGGAACACAGACCCGTTGCTTCTGCTACGTCGAGGACCAGATCGAGGCGTGGATCCGGTTCATGGATACGCGGGACGAGCTGACCGGGCCGATCAATCTGGGCAATCCCCAGGAGACGACGATGCTGGAGCTGGCGCAGATGGTCATCGATCTGGCCGGCTCGCGCTCTCCTCTGGTCAAGAAGCCGCTGCCCGCCGACGATCCCAAGCGGCGGCGCCCCGATATCACGTTGGCGGAAAAGGAACTCGGCTGGCGGCCCCAAGTGCCCCTGCGGGAGGGCCTGACCAAAACGATCCGGTATTTCGACGCCTTGCTGCGCAGAGCGCGACGCCGAGCTCGGAGTTCCCTGGCCCTCATCCGATTGCCATCCGCGACGTGCCGCGTTCAGGGTCGCCTTCCCCGTCAAGCGAACCTTCCCCCACGCCGGACTCCCCGTCACGCGATTCGCCCAAGGGCCTCTAACAGAGAGTGTTATTGATCTTTGAATAGTTAAAGTAACACACCGCTTCCGGCCAGGATTCTCGTGTGCCAGAAAGGCCGAAAACAGGCTTGTTCCTGATGGGTGACAGACGCCGACTATGAGACATTTACTTTATCTATTCAAAGATCAATAGAAGGTCGGTTCTCTCTGGGTGGCATCGTCAAGGGCTGCGCCCTTGGCAATGTCACCCCCCTTTCCTTCTACCCACGCGCCGCGCAACGGCGGCGCAACTCGTAACGAGACACGGAGATCCGTACGAAGGGAGGCTCTACCGGTCCAGCGTGGCATCCGCCGCCAGAGTCGTGGCCAGATCGGAACCGAACAACCGGCGCAGACGCTGCTCGGATTTCTTTTGGGCGTGCGTGTGACGCAGCCGGCGCTGCGCGGGCCGCAGTCCCGCTGTCGCGTGGCCCAGGTGGACCAGATACTGCATCATCTCGGCGGCCGGAATTACCTCGGCCCGATAGCCGTTTTCCTTGAGTTGATAGTACATTTGTTCGCCCGCCGTGTACCCGGGGAAGCGGCTGTCGCATTCAAAACGCAGGTTCAGCCGGCGGATCGGCTCCGCGCGGTACAGCGCACAATAGTCCCGCGGACAGACCTCTCGGGTCAGTTGCCGGGCGCTCTGATCGCCGAGGAAAGTCCGCCGCAGCCACAGTTTGAGTTTCTTGGTGTCGGTGACCGCACGCGTGAATTCTGCCAGCGGGCTGCGCATTTCCAGCTTCCAGGCGCCCGAGGCCGCACACTTCGGATCGGCCGTGAGCGGGGCGATCAGCCGCTCCAGCCACTGGGGACGCTTGACGATCGTGTCCGTGTGCATGATGACGAAGTATTGGCCCCGGCTGTTCGCGAGCCCTACGTCGAGGGCCGTCTGGAAGGCCGTAACCCAGTTCTCCGGGATCTCCCGGCCCCGCTCGATCAGCCGGATCCAGGACAGGCCCCGCAGATAGTCGAGCGATTCATCCTGCGAGCCATTGTCCACCACGAGCACCTCATAGGGGACGGTCGCGCTATACTTACGAATCGCCCGCAAGCATAATGTCACGAGCTCCTTGACTTGCCAATGCGGAATGCAGATGCTGACCAGCGGATTTGGCTCTACCATCGCGACTCCTTCGCATACCCATACGCCTGTACAACAACGGCGGATACGATAGCCCCGTGGGAGCATGATGTCAAGGGATCGCGGCTCTACGGCAGGGCAATTGCATGTGACCGGTGATCTAAAGTGGCATGGGCTTCCAGCCCATGAATCATCGGCAGGATGCCGATGCCACAGGCTGAGCCCAACGCGTGGCGTAGCCACATGCAATTGCCCTGGGCTCTCCGGCCCATCAGGGCGGACGCAAACTCGGTTGGCCGACCCCATCTCGGACGGAACAGGTCTACGCCAGCGTGGATGTGGCACCGCAGTACCGGTCTCAGGTTTCGCCGGCCACGACCGGGGCGTGATTGAGGGCCGCCGGAACGGATCCTTGGCCAACACGAAAGACTCGTAAATCAGGCGAACCCCTGCCGCGTCATGGGAAATCCCTATTGCCCCAGGGGCGGTCAGGAGGACATACTTCTCCTACCTGCACGCGTACGGTACCGGATCGAATTGTGGACATCATCGAAGTCAAGAAACTAACGAAGCGGTTCGACGGCTTGGTCGCCGTCGATCATGTCTCGTTTGCCGTGGGCAAGGGCGAGATCTTCGGATTCCTGGGTCCCAACGGGGCCGGCAAATCGACCACGATCAGTATGCTGGCCACGATCCTGGTTCCTTCGGAGGGCGACGCCACGATCAGCGGCTTCAGCATTCGCCGGCAGCGCAACGCGGTCCGGCGCTCCATCGGCTTGGTCTTTCAGGACCCGTCCTTGGACAATCGCCTCACGGCGGAAGAGAACCTGCGTTTCCACGCCCGCCTGTATGGTGTGCCCAGAGACGATTACCTGCGTCGCATGGAGGAGGTCCTGCGGCTGGTCGATCTGTGGGACCGCCGGCGGGACCTCGTTGAAACCTTCTCGGGCGGCATGAAGCGGCGGCTGGAGATCGCCCGGGGGCTGATTCACTACCCCGACGTGCTGTTTCTCGACGAGCCGACGATCGGCCTGGACCCGCAGACCCGCGCCCTGCTCTGGGACTACATCCTGAAACTGAAGCAGGACCGGGCGATGACGATTTTCATGACCACGCACTACATGGATGAGGCCGAATACTGCGACCGCATCGCGATTATGGACCGCGGCAGGATCGTGGCCTTGAATACTCCGGCCCACCTCAAGCAGCAGCTCGGCGGCGACATCGTCCGCATCGAAAGCAGCGAGAAGGACTTGCTCAAGAAAGAACTGGAGCAGCGGTACGGCATGCCGGTGCAGCAGGAAGGCAACACCCTCCAATTCAAGATCGCCGACGGCGCCAAGTTCCTGCCGCGTCTTTTTGCGGAGATCCAGACGAAGATCGACGCGGTGGAGCTGCGCAAGCCCACGCTGGATGACGTCTTTCTTTCGCTCACCGGCCGGAACATTCGCAAGGAAGAAGACAAGGAACAGGGTCGGCCATGACGACAAGAGGACTTCACCCTGTTCATTTTCTGCAGGCGATGACGACCATCTGGCAGCGGGAGATCACGCGTTACCGGCGGGACCGCACGCGGATTGTCTCAACGATCGTGCAGCCGATCATGTTTCTCATCGTCTTTGGCTCCGGGTTCCGCAAGATCCTGGCCGCCGGACTGGGCATGGATTTTCTCGCTTTCATGTATCCCGGCACGATCGCCATGACCATCATGGGCGTCGCATTCTTCTCCACCGTCTCCACCGTCTGGGATCGCGAGTTCGGCTTCCTGAAGGAGGTCCTGGTCGCCCCCATTCCGCGCACGGCGATCGCCCTGGGCAAAACGATCGGCGCCGCCACGATCGCCTCCGTCCAGGCGCTCATTCTCCTGGCTCTGGCCCCGGTCATCGGCATCGAGCTGCACGCGACGCGGATCCCCCTGCTGATCCTCTACATGCTCATGCTGTCGCTGGCCGTCTCCGGCTTGGGCCTGTTGATCGCCTCGCGCATGAAGACCACGGAGAGCTTCGGCATCGTGGTCCAGATTTTGATCTTCCCCATGTTCTTTCTGTCCGGCGCATTCTTCCCCCTGACGGAGGTGCCCAAATGGATGGTGGTCCTGTCCAACCTCAACCCCCTTACCTACAGCGTCGATGCGCTGCGGCAGATCGTCCTACGGGGCGACGTCCCCCCGGAAGTGGCCGATACGATCTTTCTGTACCCACTGCCTATCGACGGCCTATTCCTCCTGGGCTTTTCCACCCTCATGGTCCTGGCGGCCGTCATCGCGTTCAACAGGAAGAACTGAGCATCGGAATCACGGCACGTCGGAGAAATGGGTCGGCGAATCGCCCCGACAGGCTGTGACGCGGCCCAGTGGCATAGCCGTCTCAAAGCCCCTGAGCGGCAGATCCCGCTCAGCCGCTACTATCGGCAAATCCAAATCACCTTCTGCCTTTTTCCGCACGAAACCTCAGCCGCGAGCCCCAATCCCGTGGTTCCGCCTTTGTTCGCTCGGCCCCTCCTGTTATAATAGGCAATATGATTAGGGCTCGGGTCCCCGACGCAGAAGTTCGCGTTTCGGGACCACGATCCTTCCGGAGGAGGATGCGATGGACGAAGCCAGCCTCGAAGGTGCATTGAACGAGTTGGCCAAGCAATTCGGCGATGGGGTGGATTTCACCCACTCCAAACTGGCCGATCTGGCCAAACAGGCCCAAGCCAACCGCCAGCAACTCCAGAAGAGCATCAACATGCTCCAGGAATTATTGGACTACCTCCGCGTCTGCATCAAGTACCAGGCGTTTGACCTGGAGGCCACCCGGCGGGAGAACACCTACCTCCGCAAGCTGCTGGAAGATAGCAACCGCGAGGAAGGCCAACAAGGCGGGCCGGGTTCGGGTCCCCAAGCGCCTTGAGGGTCCCCAAACGCGAACTTTCGCGTTGGGGAGCCATTCGCCTTGGGAGCCCTTCCCAGATCGCGCACCGCTTCGCGGCACCGGTGAGAGGGTGCGTGGTATCCCTGCCTTCGCAGGGGGAGCCTGCCCCGGCCTGGAGCCGGGGCACCTTACGCCCGCACCCCGACACAGCCGTAAGTCCAGCCGGTTCCGAGGGTTCGGCTGCATCGTTCTGCACCGGGCAGCCCTTTCGCTTTTTGCCCCCCAAAGGGGAAAAGTTTCCGTCGGAATCTGCCGATACCAAGAAAGAAAGGAAAAAGTAAAAAGGAAAAAGGAAGAGATCCGCGCCATAACCGCGTGGGATTCTTACCTTTTGCCTTTTTCCCTTTTACTTTTCCCGGCTTGCCCCGTTTACGTGGTGAACATAGGGGGCAGTTACGCGATATACTTATAGGTCACACGAAGCAGGGTCCGGGTCCCCAAGTGCATAGTTCCGCACTTGGGAGCCCTCCCCAAACGCGAGGTATCGCGTTCGGGAGCCCGGCACACATCTATCTTGTATGTTCTGTCGCAAAATGAGGGCAGCGTTGACCTGACTGAGTTGACAAGCAAGCACAACTATGGGATAAGGTGGAGGCTATCGGAAAAGGGCTCCCAAGTGTGAAATAATGCACTTGGGGACCCAACCGGGTAGCGGTAAAAAGCGACGGAAACAGGGCACTGAACGGGCCCCAGACGCGATGATCGGCATCGCGTTTGCGAACCCCATTCAAGGGAGTAGGTCATAGAAGAGATGTTTGAACGTTTTACAGATCGAGCGCGGAAAGTGATGGCGTTGGCCAATCAAGAGGCCCAACGCTTCAACCACGAATACATCGGGACCGAGCATATCCTGCTGGGCTTGGTGAAGGAAGGCAGCGGTGTCGGCGCGACGGTGCTCAAGAACCTGGACGTGGACATCAAGAAGCTGCGTCTGGAAGTCGAGAAGCTGGTCAAGAGTGGCCCGGACATGGTCACGATGGGCAAGCTGCCGCAGACGCCGCGAGCCAAGAAGGTCATCGAGTACGCCATCGAGGAAGCCCGGGCCCTGAACCACAACTACGTGGGCACCGAGCACATCCTGCTGGGCCTGCTCCGGGAAAGCGAAGGCATCGCCGCCCAGGTGCTGATGAATCTGGGTCTGAAGTTAGAAGACGTCCGGCAGGAAGTCCTCAATCTGCTGGGGGCCGGCGTGGAAGATGCCCCCAACGATCTCGGCTTGAAGATGCCCCCGGCGCGGTCGGTCGCAAGACCAAGAGCAAGACGCCCGCCTTGGACAGCTTCGGCCGCGACCTGACCCAGTTGGCGATCAACAACGAGCTCGACCCGGTGATCGGCCGGACGCGGGAAATCGAGCGGCTGATCCAGATTCTCTGCCGCCGCACGAAGAACAACCCCGTGCTCCTGGGCGAAGCCGGCGTCGGCAAGACCGCCATCGTCGAAGGCCTCAGCCAGCAGATCATCAACAAGCAGGTGCCCGAGATCCTCAAGGAAAAGCGGATCGTGGTCCTCGACCTGGCGATGATGGTCGCCGGGACGAAGTACCGCGGGCAATTCGAAGAGCGCATCAAGGCGGTCATCAACGAGGTCCGCCGGGCCACCAATGTCATCCTTTTTGTGGATGAGTTGCACACGCTGGTCGGGGCCGGCGGCGCGGAAGGCGCCATCGACGCCTCGAACGTCCTGAAACCGGCTCTCGCCCGTGGCGAGGTGCAGTGCATCGGCGCTACGACTCTCGATGAGTACCGCAAGTACATCGAAAAAGATGGCGCTTTGGAGCGGCGGTTCCAGACGATCATCGTCGAGCCGCCGTCCAAGGAAGAGACGTTCGAGATTCTGCGCGGCTTGCAGGATCGGTACGAGGCGCACCACCGGGTGCGGTTCACGAACGAGGCCCTCTTCCAGGCGGTCGAGCTTTCGACCCGGTACATCACGGGCCGCTGCCTGCCGGATAAGGCCATCGACGTGGTCGATGAGGCCGGGGCGCGCGTGCGGCTCAAGAACATGACGCCCCCGCCGGACCTGACCAAGATCGAGAGCCGCATCGAGCAGTTGCAGCGGGAAAAGGACGAAGCCGTCCGCAACGCCGACTATGAGCGTGCGGCGTCGCTACGCGATGAGGCACAGCAGCTTCTCGAAGAGAAGGCCCAGCTGCAAAAGAAATGGTACGAGCAGAACAAGGAGACGACCGGCCTGGTCGATACCGAGATCATCGCCGAGGTCGTCAGCAATATGACGGGCGTCCCGCTGACGCGGCTGGAGAAGAAAGAGACCCAGCGGCTGCTGGAGCTCGAAAACGAGCTGCACAAGACCGTGGTCTCGCAGCACGAGGCGATCACGGCGGTGGCCAAGGCCGTGCGGCGCAGCCGCAGCGGCATGAAGGACCCGAACCGCCCGATGGGCTGCTTCATCTTCCTCGGACCCAGCGGCGTCGGCAAGACCCTGCTCGCCCAGGCGCTGGCGGAGTTCATGTTCAGCGACCGCAACGCCCTGGTCCGGCTCGACATGAGCGAGTTCATGGAGAAGCACAACGTCAGCCGGCTCGTCGGCGCGCCTCCGGGCTACGTCGGCTACGAGGAAGGCGGCCAGTTGACCGAGCGCATTCGGCGCCGGCCTTACGCGGTGCTGCTGCTCGACGAGATCGAGAAGGCCCATCCGGACGTCTACAACATGCTGTTGCAGATCATGGATGAAGGCCGCCTGACCGACAGCTTCGGCCGCGGCATCGACTTCAAGAACGTGATCCTGATCATGACCAGCAACATCGGCGCGGAGCTGATCAAGAACCAGGGCGGGTTCGGCTTCGGCAAGAAGTCGCCCGAGTCCACGTACGAGAAGATGAAGGAAATCCTGTCGAAGGAAGTGGAGCGTCACTTCCGGCCGGAGTTCCTTAACCGCGTCGATGACACGATCGTCTTCAAGCCGCTCACCCGCGAGGACCTGACGACCATCGTCGATTACGAGCTGGCCAAGGTGTTCAAACGCCTGACCGAGCACGGGCTCAAGCTGGAGCTCACGCCGGCGACCAAGGAATTCCTGATTGAGAAAGGCTACAATCCGGAGTTCGGCGCCGGCCGCTGCGGCGGGCGATCGAGCACTACATCGAGGACCCGCTCTCCGAGGCGGTGCTCGCCGGCCAGTTCCGCGGCAAGAACCTCGTCAAGATCGACGTCCAGGACGAGGAGCACCTCAAGTTCGAAGGCGAAGAGGTCAAAGAGCCCGAGAAAGCCAAGGCCAAGGAAGTCGTGCCCTCCAAGTAGCACGATCTCACACTGGCTAAGGGGAAACCAACAGGCCGTGCATTCGGCAACGAATGCACGGCCTTTCTCTTTCTGCTCTTATTCCCGTGTCACTGTGCGACAGCCACGCTTCTGGCCTTGGCGTCGAGGCCGAAGGCTGCTCGCATCCTCACACAGCGTAGTGCCGGGCCACCTTGCGGATGGCTGCGGCCACGCTGAGGATGTATTCCTCGGTCATGTCTTCGTGGATCGTCACGCGGATGCCGGTCTGCAGGATGGCCTCGGCCTCGGGCATCTGGTGTTTGGTGAAATCCATCGTGGTCAGGCCCATCTCCTTGCACCGGCCAGTGGCCGGCGAAGAAGCCGTGCTGCTGGAACACCGGCTCGCGATACAGCGGCACGCCGATGTAGCCGCCGGTGCACGGGCGCGCCTTCGGCCACCAGCGCCTTGACGAACTGCGGAGCGGTCGCAGCGGAACGCCTCCGGCTTGATCCGGAAGAAGTAGAACCAGTAAACGCAGCGGTCCTCGGGATGCACCTGGTGCGGCATCACGCCGGGCAGGCCGGCGATCTTCTCGGTCAGCAGGTTGCCGAGCCGGGCACGCTTGGCGGCGATGGCTTCCAGCCGCGTCAGTTGCGCGGCGGCCACCGCGGCTTGCGGCTCGCTCATGCGGTAGTTGGTCGAGAACGCCTGGAACCCGCCCCCTTTGGTGCGGTCGCCCCCTTTGTCGCCGAACTTTTGCAGGAGCGGCCCGAAGCGCTCGTCGCTCGAGCCGACCACGCCGCCGTCGCCGCAGGTGATGTGCTTGGAGTTCTGCAGCGAGAAGCACGCCAGATCGCCAACGGTGCCGATCGGCCGGCCGCGGAACTTGGCGCCCCACGCCTGGCAGGAATCCTCGATCAACACCAGCTTGTGGCGGTCGGCGAGGGCCTTCAGGGCGTCCAGGTCGCACGGGTTGCCACAGAGGTGGACCGCGATGATCGCCTTGGTCTTGGGCGTGATGCGGCGCTCCACGTCGGCCGGGTCGAGGTTGTAGGTGCCGGCGCCCAGGTCGGCGAAGACCGGCACGGCCTGCTGGTAAAGGACGCCGATCACGGTGCCGATGTCCGTGATCGGCGAGGTGATCACCTCGTCGCCCGGACCGATGCCGGCCGCCGCCACGGCGATGTGGATCGCCGCCGTGCCGGACGAGCAGGTCTGGACGTATTTCACCGGGCAGACTTGCTTGAACCGCTCCAGCATCAGCGTGGTCTGCGGGCCCTTCCAGTAAAAGAGATCCTGCTGCTGGAGCATGGCGTCGAGCTGCTCGCGCTCGGGCTCGCCCCAGCGGAGGCCGAGGGCACACTTCTGCGTCACGGCTTTCGCGCCACCGTCAAGCGCCAGCTTCGCCGCAGGCTCGGCGGCGGGGCCTTCGTCGCGTCAAGGTTCGCCGCGAGCAAGGCGGCCGATGACGTGGCGAGAAACTCCCGGCGGGACACGATGCTCGCGGGCCGGGCCGATGGGGAAGAACGACGCTGGTTCATACTCACCTCCAGAACGGCTAAGCTAAGGGACTACCTCAAAACCACGCTCTATCATGCCATTGCGAGCGTAGCGAAGCAATCTCCTGTGCGAGAGATCAGATTGCTTCGTCGCTGAATCTCCTCGCAATGACATTACCGTTTTGACACAATTCCTACCGGCTCTTCGCGAGCAATCGCCGCGCATTTGCGCAGCGGATCGCCCCCAGTTGTTCATCGCTCAATGGCGACTCTTGCAGTTTCAGCAAGGCCGATTCAAAGTAAAACACCGGCGTGTAGGAGCCGAACAGCACGCGGTCCAGCGGCACCTGGGCCAGGAGGTTCGGCGACGCCACCCACGCCTTCCAGCATGGCAATCTCGACGTACACCTCGCCGGCGGCGATCAAGTCGGCCAACGCCCGACCACGCAGGAGGCCGAGCGAATTCAACAGCACCAGTCGCAGACCGGGCGTTTGTTTCACCAGACCCAGAGTGCCGTGACGTTCGTCGGTTCGACGCGCAGCAAGGGGTGCATGGTCCGCTCGTCTTCCATAACGAGCGCCAGTTGGACGATCAAACCGCGTTCGGCCGCCAGCCGCAACAGTTTCGCAAAGTCGGGGTCGTCGAGCTTGTAGCCGTGGTAGTTCGGGTGCAGCCGGATGCCCGGCATGCGGTGCTCTTCGACGCAGCGACGCAAATCGTCTTGCCAATCGGGCAACTTCGGATTGACCGAGCCGAACGGCACGAGCAACCCGTCGCCGTACCGGCGGCATTCATCCGCGAGCCGCGCGTTCACCGTGGCCATGTCCCGATGCAAGAGACCGTCGAAACTGCCGACCCACGCTTGCACCACGCCGTGGCGGCGCAGCCTGGACACCAGGTCGGCCGTGTCGTCGCCCGGCAGACGGCGCAGCGGCCAGCGCGAGAGGTAGGCGTTGACATCGATCAGTCCCGTCGGCGTGGCGGCGGCCTGCCCGCCGCGTGCCGCAGCCAGTGCCCCGAAGCCCGTAGCGGCGGCCAATTGGAGGAAGTCACGACGATCGAGCGGCAGTCCGCCTGTCATAGACTGACTCCCTTCTCGTGCAAAATGGGCTGGAGGATTCGCTTGATGTTGCCGGCGAGAATGAGACGCTTCGCCGAATCCGGAATGTCCGCGCCCAGCACCTTGCCCAGTTGCGAGGCAAAGCTGCGCCCGCCCGCGTCGCTGCCGTAGAGGACCCGTTCGGCCCCCAGCTCGCGCACGGCCATCTCGGTGAAGCCGGCGGTGGGATCGGTGCCGCACATCTCGGCGGACACATTCTGTACAGGCGCGAATCGCGCGAATGCCGCGTTCCCAATCCGCCGCCCGTGTGAGCGCAGATGATCGGCGCGTCCGGATGGCGCCGCGCCAGTTCCGCCAGTTCCTGTCGGGATGGACTCGCCGGGCAGATTGCCGGTGGTCTTGTGCTAGGTGTGCTGCAGGACGGGCGCCTTGAGTTCCGTGGCGCGTTTGACGATCGGGTCCAGCTCGGCGTGTTGCAGTGTCGCGCCACCCAGAGCTTCACGCCCACCATCGGCCCGTCCCGCACGCAGCGGTCCAGCTCCGCCAGGCTCGCCTGCGTGTGATTGGGGTTCAGATAGACGAAGCCAAACGCCCGGTCGGCAGTGCTGCACCGCCCGCAGCACTTCGTCATTCTGCTGCCGCATGTCTCGGGCGACGGGTCGTCGACTCACTTCATCCCCATGAACACGCACAGCCGCTCGATGCCCATCCGGTCGGCGAACCCGATGAGCTGTGCCAGCCGCTCTCCGGCGTGCGCCCCGGCACCCCCGACAAATGGGAGTGCACATCCCAAATCTCGAAGTCGCCTGCTCTCATCACCATACCCAAATTCCGCGCCGGGACCGCCGATCTCCCGATGGTCTTCATGCCAATC
>CAVVRJ010000074.1:0-85456 GCA_963750205.1 uncultured Planctomycetota bacterium | reverse complement strand
ACCGTTAGGGAAGACCAGGGTCACGTCTTAACCGTTAACTATTCGTGATTCCGGGACCTTCGGGGTCGGACCGTAAGTTGAGCTTTGACTCGCTGCGTCACCTCCGGACGCAGCATCCGGGACGGACTTGACACGCAGAGAACGAGGGGATAGATATGTTCATGGACAGAGCCAAGAGGAGAGTATATGAAACGATTCAGTTGTGGCCTTCCGCGTCTCATGCCGTGGGCGTTGATGGGGACATGTCTGGCCATCATCCTGCTGGGCGCCGCCGGCCCAGCGTCAGGACAGGCCATCCAAGCCCGGCCCGAGATGGGCCTGATTGCCGTCAGCCCGGACGGCAAGAGCTTTGTTGAGCGACCCTCCGGCCGACCCTACGTCCCCTTCGGCGTCAACTACTACGACCCGAACACCGGCTGGGCCCCCAAAATCTGGCGTCAGTTCGATCCTGAGCGCGTGACCCGGCATTTCGAGGTCATGCACGGTCTGGGCGTCAATTGTGCCAGAGTCTTCCTGGCCGCGGCGACCTTCCAGCCCGATGTCAACACGATTGATGAGCGAGCCCTGGCAAAGCTCGATGCCTTCATTGGCATCGCCCGGCAGTCCGGCATTCGGCTGATCCTGACCGGCCCCGATCACTGGGAAGGCAGCCCAGCCTATTGGAAACCGGACCGCTTTGCCGGTCCAGCAGGCCCTCAAAGCCCTGGACAACTTCTGGAGCACGGCTCGGCAAGCGGTACCGAGGTGAGCCGGCGATCTTCGCCTGGGACCTGCTCAACGAGCCGCACATGCCCTGGTTCACGGAGACTTGGCGGCCGCTGTGGAACCAATGGCTCCAAGCGAAGTACGGGACTTGGGAGAAGCTCAAGGCCGCCTGGGCCGGCGAGGTCAAGGAGAGCGACTCCTGGGGCAATATCGCCGTGCCGGAAGACAAGGCCGGCAAAGGCAATCCCCGCCTGCTCGACTGGCAACTGTTCCGGGAGCACTTGGCGGATGAGTGGGTCCGGCGTCAGGCGGAAGCCCTCCGGCAGGCCGACCCGACACACCTTGTGACCGTCGGCTATATTCAGTGGTCCTATCCTCTGGTGCGCGGCGGCAATCCGAGCGTATACGCCGCCTTCAACCCACAGCGGCAAGTCGCGGTGGCTTGACTTCCTGTGCATGCACTTCTACCCGCTCTTGGGCAAGCCGCTGGAGTCGAAGGAAGCCTGGGACAGGAACCTCGCCTATCTACAAAGCACTCTGGCCTACTGCCACGTCGGCAAACCGGTAGTGCTCGAGGAATTCGGCTGGTACGGCGGCGGCGCCCCGCGGGGCAGCCCTCGTTGACCGAAGACGAGCAGGACCGCTGGATCGTGGCGGAGATCGAAGCGACTCGGCGTCTCTCCAACGGCTGGCTCTCCTGGCCCTTCGCCGACACGCCCACCTCTACCGACATGAGCAAGTTCGGCGGCTTGGTGAGACCCGACCTGACCCCCAAGCCGTGGGCGAAGAGCTTCGCGAAGTACGCCGCCGATCTCGCCGGCCTGCCCCAGCCGGCGCCGGAATTGCCCACGTTTGACGTCGCGGCGTCCCTGACCATGCCCGCCGATGACTTGAAGGCCATGCACGACAAGTACAGCCAAGCGGTGCAGGCGGGCCGTCCAGGCAGGCAACTGAAGTAGGATGGGCTTCAGCCCATGCGGATGGTTGCTTGAGGCGAGCATGGCTGAAGCTCTACTGAATTCACTGCATGAGGGTGCAGCGCAAGCGATCTCAGCTCCGATGGGTGACGCCTCCGACACGCAACTGCGCTTGCCGCTGCCACCCAGTATCCACCGGATTAGCGAGACGGGGCACCACAGAGCTAGAGCTCGCCGAACAGCGTCAGAGGCGCGGTGCGGGTGATGCGGACTTGGGCAAGTTGACCTGCCAGAGAGACCGGGCCATTGAAGACGACGATGTGGTCGGTCGAGGTGCGGCCCACTAATTGCGGATGATCGTTGCCGTCCGTCGGATTCACGTGCGACTTCTTGCTGGGCCCTTCCACCAGGACCGTGACTCGGCGGCCCAGAAAGGCCTGGTTCAATTCGCCGCTGATCTGTTCCTGGACCGCCAGCAACTCCACGTTCCGCCGCTGCTTGATCTCATCAGGAATCGTGTCGGCCAGGCGTTTGTCGGCGGTCGTGCCCGGACGGGGCGAGTACTTGAAGACGTAGCAGTTCTTGTATCGAGCTTGTCGCGTCAGATCGACCGTCGCCTGGAAATCCTCCTCGGTCTCGCCCGGGAAGCCGACGATGAAGTCCCCCGCCACCGCGATATCCGGCACAACCGTCCTGGCCCTCTCGATCAACTCCAGGTAGTGTGCCGCCGTGTAGTGGCGGTTCATCGCCTGGAGAATCCGGTCCGACCCGCTCTGGGCGGGCATGTGCAGGTACCGGCAGATCTTGGGAGAACCGGCCATCGCCTGGAGGATCTCCTCGTAGAACTCATCCGCCGGATAGCTCGTGACGAACCGGACCCATTCGATTCCCGGCACACGCGCCGCCATGTCCAGCAGGTCAGCCAGGCAATAGGTCTTCTCCGCCGTCTTTGTACTTGTAGGAGTTCACCGTCTGGCCCAAGAGCGTCACCTGCTTGATGCCTTCCCCGGCCAGTCTCTTCACCTGTTCCAGGACCGCCTCCGGCGGCCGACACGCCTCCGGGCCGCGCACATACGGCACGACGCAATACGTACAGAAGTAGTTGCAGCCCCGCATGACGCGAACGAAGGCCTGGCCGGGAATTTGTCCGTCGCTACTGCTGTGCTCCAGTTCGAACGTGTCGAGCGAACCATCTGACGGTTGAGCCGGCTGGCGGATTCTTTCCGTCACGGCGACCTGTTTGGCGCTGTGGTCCAGGGCTTGGCGGATCAGATCGGCAATTTGGGGAATCTGGGCCGGGCCGCAAACGATGCTGACAGCCTCATGCTCCAGGAGCTGATCGCCGAGGCGTTGCGCCATGCAGCCAATGACGCCGACCACGAGGTTCGGCCGATGCTCCTTCAGGTGCTTCAAATGGCCCAGATGCGAGAGAACGCGATCCTCCGCGTGCTGCCGCACCGAGCAGGTGTTGATGAGCACGACATCCGCTTCTTTCACGCCGGACACCAGGCGAAAGCCCGCTTCCTGCAGCGCAGAGCCTACCAGGGCCGTATCCAGCTTGTTCATCTGGCAGCCGAAACTCTCGATGTAGACGGACAGGGACTTCATATTTACGAATTACTGACTTACCATTTACGATTTGCCTTAAGCGTTGTACCATATCTGACCGAGGCGTGTCATGAGGATACGCTCACCGTCGGTTCTGAATATAAATCGTAATTCATAAATCGTAAATCCTGTCGGATGGTAAAGCACCAAAAGACTATTGAACAAATCGCGGGGCTGGCCCTGATCGGGGCGATCATCCTCGGTTGCGGGTTCGTCCTGCGGCCGTTCGTGTCGGCGATCCTGTGGGCCGCGATCCTGTGTTTTGCCACCTGGCCCTTACACGAGGTGTTCCTGCGCCGGCTGCACGGCCGGCGGACCCTGGCGGCGGCTCTGATGACGGCCGTGCTGTCGCTGGTGCTCATCATTCCTTTCGTCGTCGTCGGCATGACGTTCACGGACAGCATCCATTCCGGCCTCCACTGGCTCGACTCGAAGACGAAGGCGGGCATACCCGATCCCCCCGCCTGGCTCGACCGCGTGCCCCTGATCGGAGAGAAAATCACGCAGTCCTGGTCCGACTACATGGAAGGCGCCGAGTCCACCATCAAGGAATGGACCCCCACGCTAAGGCGGCCGGCCGGTGGCTGTTGGCCCACAGCCTGGAGCTCGTGAAGGATTTTCTTCATCTGGTGATGAGCGTGCTGATCGCGTTCTTCTTATATCGAGACGGTGAGGGTCTCGTGGTGCGTCTGCGGGAGGGCTTCCAGCGAATCAGCGGCGATTACAGCCAGCACTTGATCCACGTCGTCAAAACGACGGTGCAGAGCGTGGTCTACGGCGTGATCGGCACCGCCTTGGCCCAAGGCATCCTGTCCGGGATCGGGTTCGTGATCGGTGGAGCGCCGGCCCCCATGCTGCTGGCATTGCTGACGTTCTTCCTGAGCTTCCTGCCCTTCGGGCCCGCCGATCGTCTGGATCGGCGCTGCCATCTACCTTTTCGCGATGGGGCGAACCGGCGCGGGGATCTTCATCGCCATTTATGGGCTGATCGTGCCCATCATCATCGTGGACAACGTGATCAAGCCCTACATCATCAGCCGAGGCTCCAAGCTGTCCTTCATCGTGATGTTCATCGGCATCCTCGGCGGCGTCGCGGCGTTCGGCTTCATCGGCATCTTCATCGGCCCGACGCTGCTGGCCGTGGGCTTCAGCCTGGCCCAGGAGATTCTCGAACAACGCCGCAACCTCTCGGCCTCCGCACTCGCCCAGACCGACGAGGAGCTCGACCCGCGGCACCGGCCAGGCTCGTCGCCGGCGCGCAGGATCGATCCTCCCAGCAATTAGCGTAGACGCGACGGTCTCAAATGATCTTCCTTGGGGATGTGCTGTGCGTCACCCAAGACCCATTACGCCCTTCAGGACCGCACAAACGACCAGCACGATGCCAAACATGCTTACCACCGAAGCCCCCGTGGGGAAATCCCAGGTCGCAGAGGCGTACAGGCCCAGAACGCTCGCCACGAACCCCAGCGTCCAACCGATCAACAGCCGATAAGTCACACTCCGCACAAAGAACATCGCACACACCGCCGGCACGACCAGATAGCTGAAGACCAGCAGCACCCCGGCGATGTGCACGGAACTGGTCACGATCAACCCGAAGGTAACGTAAAAGACGAAATCCCAGAAGCGAATCCACAGACCGCTTTGGCGGGCCCCCTCGGGATCCATGGAGATCAACAGGAACTTCCTCCGCAGCAGAAAGTGCAAGAGGCCAACCGCGAGATACAAGACGGCGATCTTCCCCACTTGCGGCCAAGTCACGAAGAGAATGCTCCCGACCAACATGGCCTCGATCGCCTCTTCGCCGTGCGGGGTCCGGTCGAGCACCAGAATCGCCAAGGCCGAGCTCACGGCGTAGACGATGCCGATGATCGCCTCCTGCGGGACGGACTTGTCACGGGTCCGTCCCAAGGCAAAGACCCCGGCCCCCAGAAACGTGAAGCCCAGCGAGATCAGATACGCTTCCCAGCTATTCAGCTCGTAGCCGGCGAGCAATGCAACGGTGCTGCCGAGCGCCGCCACCTGCGCCAGCGCCAGGTCCACGAAGATGACGCCGCGTGAGACGATGTGAATCCCCAGATAGCAGTGGATCCCCGTGAGGACCAGGCACGCCGCAAAGGGGACCACCAGACAGGTCGAGCATGCCGCTCATTTCGGCACCTCGCTCAAGCGCAGCTGCTGAGCCGCGTGACGATGTTATCGATCATGTCGATGTAGTTGTCCGCTTCCGGCTGGCCGGTCACGGCGGTAGCCACCACCACGACCTTGGCCCCGGTCTTGGCGGCCACGGCGTCGGCATCGGCCTGGTTGTAGAAAGGCTCCATCAAGATGATTCCTATCTTCTCGGATTTCATCGTGTTGATGACTTCCAGAATGTGGCCCGGACTGGGCGGAATCCCCGGCTTGGGCTCCAGCTCGGCGACGTCTTCCAGATGGAACCGACGCGTGAAATAGGACCAACTGCGGTGGTACGTGACGATCTTGGCATGCTCATAGGGCTTGAGCTTGGCCAGCCACCCATCTAGCGGAGAGCGTGTGGTCTTTGAGGTAGGTATCGAGAGTGCCGTCGGACTGCATCTTCCACAGCTTCTCGCCCCCGACGGCTTCCACCAGTTTGCTGCCGAACATGGTACTGTCCAGCTTCAGCAGAAAAGCCGCCAAGTTACGGTCGTAGTCCCCGGCGTGCTCCGGATCGAGCTGTTTGAGCCGCCGGGCGATGTTCCGGGCGATGATGCGGCCGTTGTAGGGATCAAGCCAGTAATGGGGATTGCCCAGACGGGTGGACATCGCCCATCGTGCGGCTGACCTTCCCGGTGGGGACCTCCAACGGCGTGATCCCTTCGGAGGCGTCCAGATGGCCCGGCGCCCCGACGTGGATCTTGGGATTGCGCGACCCCTCCAGGATCAGCCCTTCATAGCCGATCTCCAGCTCCAGGCCGACGCGAATCCACAGGTCCGCTTTCCGGGCCTTGACCATGTTGCTGGGCTTGGCGGCGATGAAATGCGGGTCCTCTTTGCCGGTGGAAATCGCGGAGACGTCGACATGGTCGCCCCCGACGGACTCGGCGATGGACGCCAGGTTCGTGGTCGTGGTCACGACGTTGAGCTTGTCCTTCGCTTCGCAGGGCCGCACGGAGCAGACCAGCAGAACGGTCAGAACAGTGAAGAATGTGCAACCTTTGCGACGGAATCCGTTTATGAAATTGCTGTTCATGATTTTACGTCTCCTTTCAATACTGATGGGCTCGATGCGGCCCAATCCCGAAGTCCAACTGCAACCAGAGCTCATTGCGGCTACCCCGGGCGGAAGCCCCTTCACCGTCCGTATGCGTCAGTTGCAGCCGCCAGAAGGCGAACTCGCTCTGTGCGAACGTCAGACCGCCGGTATAGGCATTCTCGTGCGAGTCGTTGTCGTCCGGGAATTGGGAATAGTCGTAGCGCCCAAAGACGCTCCACCGCCGGGTGAACTGATACTCCAGCGAACTGTATAAGCCGTGCGAGTCCACCCGATCCCCCTCCTCCCTGCTCTTTCTGGCTGAGCAGAAGCTCGTTCATCCAGGTCAGCGAGCGGTAGAGCCCCTGCTGGGGGGGCCGCCATTTGTAGGTGACGTCCACGCCTTCCAGGGTCGTCCAGTGGTCCTCGGCCGTCGCGGCGTTGGCGCCGGTGGCAACGCTGCCGCCGACTTCCAGGCTGGAAGCGCTGGTGAGATCGAAGAAATTCTTCAGGTGCCCCACGTACATCAGGCCGCGGGACTCGCCGTCGGCAAAACTCAGCGCATTGCGGTTGTCCTGGACCTGGAAGATCAGCTCGATGTACTTGTTCCCACGGATTGGGCACCAGCCACGACAACTCGCCTCCCGACTTCGCTCATGCCCTCTTCCGCCGAAGAAAGTTCCGGATCATCAGGGGCTTGTCCACCCAGGGCATGGCGTGCGTATGGAATTGATTGGCCTTGCCAAACGCCGAGTAGAATTTGCCCGCGCGGGCCTTGAGGCCATAGGGGAGCGTATCGAACGTAAAGTACCCCTCTTCCACGTCCACGCCGAACTCGCCGTCCGGCTGCTCTTCCAGGGAGGCGAAGAAATCCGCCCGTCCATAGGGGTCCACCGCGCTGCCAAAAGCCAGCTCCAGCTCGCGGAAGCTGAACTGGTTCTTGTTCTCGCCTGCCTCGTTCTTGCCGGCATGGTAAAGGACGTCGCCGATCACGGAGACATCCGGATTGAAGCTTTGCCCGATCCGGCTCAGCAGCCCCGGCTGGCTCTGCCGCTGATTCGGCTCCGGCGCGGCCGCCGGCTCGTTGGCCTCCGCCGCCTTTTGCTTGAGAGCATCTACTTGTTCCTGTAGCTCCTTGAGTTTCGCCGCATTTCTATCGTTGGCGTCCTGGATCTCCTGCTGAAGCCGGGCGATCTGCTTCTGCAGGGATTGCTGTTCGTCGGGGGGCGTGTTCGCTTGCTCCGCGAAACCCGCGCAGGCAAAGAACAGGACCGCCGCCAAGCAGGGATTGCACCGCAATGCTCGCATCTGCATGTGTTCACCTCCACGCATTCATGAGAGAATGTTCTGCCGGTCTGACCGGTTGGGGTCTGCTGCGCAAGGCGAGATCGCGCCCCTACCGACCAGCTACGATCTGAACCTACCGCCAGAGAGAGGGCGGGGCGCGGGCAGGTGAAGAGGGCAGGAATACGCTTGGCAGAAAAGACGCCCAGACGGAAACCACGTTCTGGGGCGCTGCGGAGAGGAGACGGAGGAGCGTATCGAAATCAGGCGAAACCGTCTTGTTGCCGGAGGCGAAATGAAGGCAGAAAGGACACGTGCTGGGGTCGTGATGACTGCCGGCGGGACTGTTCCGCCCGGAGCGCGAAGCATCGCCGCCGCACGCGATGTTGGTGCAGGTGCACCATCTGCAAGACGCCGGCATTCGCCAGCGCCACGCCGAGGGCAACGGCCATCGCGATGAAGCGATTGGCTTGCTTCACGACTTACTCCTCATATTCGGGGCTTGCGCCAAGCTCACCGGATGGAACATAATGGATCGAGAACAGCGACGCAAGGGAAAAACACACGCATCTTACGATGACACGTCCTTGCCTGCGGCGCCGCAGGCAGGACAGAGGCCCTCCAAGCGGACCTCTTGCCGGCGCACGACAAAACCGGCCGGCGCGATGGCCGCCACCGGCGCCGACGCCTGCGGCAAACAATACGTCCGGGCGCAATCGGTGCACACGAAATGGGGGTGGCACTGGTGCGCCGTGCAGTGATCCGCCATCTCATAGTGCCACGCGCGCTCCTGCAGAAAGACCTTGTGCACGAGCCCGGCGGCGATGAAACTCTCCAACGTGCGGTAAATGGTGACCTTGTCGAGATGATTGCGGCCCAGCCTCTGGGCCACTTCGGTCTGACTCAGCGGGCGCTGCGCCGCCGTCAGGACGTTGAGGACGGCCGCCCGGCATTTCGTGTGGTAGAGCTTGGCCGACTTGAGGATCTCCCGCGTCCGGGCATTGGCATCTGTTCTTCTCATGGAGAGTCCTTGTGATTTCACACGGCGGCTCGGCCGGCCTGGCCCGCCTGAAAGGCCCGGCGGGTGACGATGCTCCTGGTGCCCCCACACCGAGGGCTCGCCAGGAAGATCAGGAAGTTCACCAGGATGATCGCGCCGCCCGTGGGCACGTTCGCAATAAAGGAAACCCAGATCCCGCTCACCACCGAGAAGACAGAGATGGCGGCGGCCAGCAGGAGGCTCCGCTTGAAGCCCCCGGCAACCTGGAGGGCCGCACTGGCCGGCAGGATCAGCAGCGCCGAAACCAGCATGATCCCCACGACCTTCATGGCCAGGACCACCGTCAGGGCGGTCAGCAGGATCAGAATCGTGTTCAGCCGGCGTGTCCGGATGCCGCTGATTTTCGCACAATCCTCATCGAACGCAATCGCCACCAGATCGTGGTAGAAGAGCGACACCATCAGGATCACGAAGAGGGACAGGACCACGGCCGTAACGACCTCGGCCCTGCTGATGGAGAGAATGCTGCCGAACAGATAGCTGAACAAATCGACGTTGAACCCGCCCGAGAGGCTCACCAGGACGATGCCGGTGGCGACCCCCAGCGATGAGACGATGCCGATGGCGGTGTCGCCGTAGATCTTCGCCTTCTCGACCAATCGGAGGATGCCCAGGGAGCTAAGCATGACCAGCGGAATGGCGGCGTACATCGGCTCCACGCGCAGCAGCAGGCCCACCGCGATGCTGCCGAACGTCACGTGCGCCAGGCCGTCGCCGATCAGGGACAGCCGCCGCAGGACCAGGAACACGCCCAAGGTCGAGCACAATACGCCGATGAAACACCCTGCCAGAAGGGCTCGTTGGATGAACTGATAGTGGAAGACGTCGAATAGGTGCATGCCGCTGAACTCGCTAATGCCGGTGACAGATGACGTGCTGGGCAAATTCCCCGAAGTAGTTCGTCACTTCCGGGGACCTGCAGAATTCGTCGAAGCCGCCGTGGAAGATGAGCTTGCGGTCGAGGTACAAGAGCTTGGAAGCGTAGCGGCCGATGCTCATGATGTCGTGCGTGACCAGCAGCACGGTGACGCCCGACTTTTGATTCAGATCCTGCAGCACGGCGATGAATTTCTCACGGGCTTCCGGGTCGAGGGCGGTCGTCGGCTCGTCGAGGACCAGGATCTGCGGCTCGGCCACCATGGCCCGGGCCAGCAGGACCCTCTGGTGCTGCCCGCCGGAGAGTTCGCCGATGCGTGTATCCTTGATCTTGCCGATGTCCAGCAAGTCCAGGACTTTGGCGATCGCGGCGTGGTCCCTGCGGTCGATGTGCTTGGGGAATCGTTTGCGCCCCAGCAGGCCCATGGCGACGATCTCCCGCACCGTGGCGGGAAAGTAGGGATTGAAGGAGACCATCTTCTGCGGCAGATAGCCGATCTTGTGCCACTCGTGAAACGCACCGAGGCTTTGGCCGAACAGAGTGATCGTCCCCTTGGTGCTCGGCAGGAGCCCGAACAAGGCCCGGATCAGAGTCGTCTTGCCGGAGCCATTGGGACCGACGACGCCCAGATAATCGCCCGCCGCCACGTCGAAGGACACGTCGCTGACGACTTCGGCCGATTGATACCGGACGGACAGATTCTTCACCGAGATGACATTCATTGGCATTGGAGCCCTTTTTTCAAGCTTTCGAGGTTCCTTTGCATGATCGCGAGAAACGTATCGCCCCGGGCCAGGGCGTCTTTGGACACGTTGTGGGCGCCGTTGAGGGGCAGCAGCTCCACGCCGGCCTCCGCCGCCAGGGTTTGGGCCACTCGGGGCGAGATAAGCTCCTCATAGAACACGTACTTGACGCCGGACTGTTTCGTCTTCTCGATCAGCTCGCTGATGTCCCTGGGGGTCGGTTCCGCATCGGGCGAGAAGCCCTTGAAGGCCGAGAGGAACGTCAGGTTGTAGCGCTTCGCCAAGTACCCGAACGCGAAATGGCCGGCGTGGACAATGGTGTGGTACTTGCAGCGGGCCAATGCTTGCCGGTACTCCTGGTCCAAGCCGGCGAGCTTCTGCTTGTAGTCGTCGGCGTTCTTGACGTAGAAATCCTTGTTCGGCCGGGTCCTTCTCCACCAGCGCCGCACAGATGCGTGTCCACCATCTGTCTGCGCGTTGGCGAAATCCAGCCAGATATGAGGGTCGAACCTGCCGTGGTGGTGCCCGGCCTCGGCAGTGCTGTCCTCTTCCTGCATGGTCGCCCGTCCCTTCGATGAGGTTGACCCCCTGGCTGGCATCGACCACGATCAGGGTCTTGTTCGTCAGGCTCTTGAGAAGATCGGCGACCCAGGGTTCCATGAACCGGCCGGTATAGACAAAGACGTCGGCGGTGTTGATGCGGACAATGTCGGCCGGCCGCGGCTCGAAGCTGTGGGCCTCCACCCCCGGCGGCAGCAACAGAGTCACCTCGACCTTGTCCTGGCCGATCGTGCGGGCAAAATCGTACAGCGGAAAGAGAGTGGTGACGACAGTCATCCGCTTCTCTTCCGCCCTCCACGGCCCCCTTCTTGGCGCAGGAAGCCAGCGTCACTCCGAGAATTGCGGTCAAGCAGACCATCAGCAACAATCGTATCTTGCTCATGATCTGGCTCCTGGGCAAGAAGCGAGGTCCTGTTCCACGTCAGGCCGGACGCTTTTGCACCGCCGTGTAGACTACTCAATTTGCAACTTAGTTGCAAATCTTTTTGCCCAGGTTTTTCCTGATGCGGGCTTTCCCGGCGTGCTACTGTCGCCTTTCGCAAGTCTTGAGACCATGCGGTGGGAGATTGCTTCGTCGCTAAAGCTCCTCGCCATGACATGGAGGGACGCTTGATGTCATTGCGAGCGAGGCTCCGCCGAGCGCGGCAATCTCTCCCATAGGCGCGGAACCTGCGAAAGGCGGTACTACCGGCCTGCCCCTCCTGGAAGAGCCTTGCAACGGCGTTCTTGAGGAAGATGCTGGCATTAGTCCCCGTTGAAAATTAAGGTGTAGACTGGCTTGTTGCCGATACAAGGAAAGGCTACAATACTATTTTCGGACCGAAGTAGAGAGGGGACTGGCATGACGATCTGTATTGCGGCTTGTTGTGAGGACGGGAAGAAGTGTGTTGTCGGGGCCGATCGAGAAGTAACGGCTACAGGCCTGAGCTTGGAGTTTGAACACGAGAAGAAGATCGACATAGTTGGTCCGTCCTGTGTTGTGATGGCCGCTGGCGACTCATTGTTGGCTGCCGAAGTGATAGTGAAGGCCCAGCGGCACGTATCTGTAAAGGCACTCAGCACAGTACAGCAAATTGCGGAGACAATGGCGGTCAGCTACATGCAGTGTCACTTGGAGCGAGCAGAAAGTGTGCTTCTCCGCCCACGTGGTCTAACTTGGGCAGACTATCAGCAGTACGGTGCCCAGCGGTTGCCTTTGCAGATGCACATGAACATCGACCAACTGCTGTTTAATTTTGGGCTCGGCGCGGTTGAGTTTCTGGTGGCGGGCGTCGATGAGAGTGGGGCCCATATCTTCAGAATCCATTACGATGGTATGGGCGGTGGCAGTTGGCTGGAATGGTGTGACAAATTGGGCTTCCGAACCATCGGTTCGGGCGGCTGCGCATGCGGCGATATTGCTTTCCCTCCAGGGACAGCAACGCCGACTCCTCGTCGGCGAAACGCTTTTTAACGTCTACTCGGCAAAGAAAAATGCCGAAATAGCACCTGGGGTCGGTTCGCAGACCGACATAGCGATAATAGAGGCCGGAAAGACGACGTTCTTGGGGGATGCAGCTTTCAGGAAGATGGATGCCTTGAGACAGGAGATAACTGCTGCTACCAAAGTGCAGCCTGAGAAAGTAAGGGATCTATATGCCTAAGCAACCGACTCCGCCTACGCAACAGGCTGTGCAAGTCCGAAACCAGTCGAGATGGGCCGAACACTATAATCTCCTTGTGAGGGCCATAGAGATTGACTACGAGAATATTAGCCGGTTTGGGTCCAACCTGCCACCCGGCTCGCTCGCAAGCGACTTGGCTCTTTGGCCAGATTCGACGTCTACCGTTGGCGAACCGCAGGGCGGCGTACTGTAAGAAGCAAAGCGGGAACCGCTGACCCCCAGTCCTTCCAATCAACTCAGCCAGCCGATGCGAGAGACATAGACGCGGTTTGCCATCGTTCAAAAACCGTTCAAATGGACGGGAGGTGGTGGTCAGTGAGCAGACTTCAATGGGCCAAAGACCGGTTCAACGCCCTTTGCAGGTCCTTGAGCCGGTTCACTTCATCGAAGCCGAGCCGGATGATGGGAAAAGCGGTCTTGTTGTGCAGCAGCGGCTCGTCCAGATCGACCCACCGCCGACAGGCCTCCCCATCCGGCGTCCCCGGAATCGGCGAGAAGTCCGCCAGCATGCCGCGAATGCCCAGGCTGTGCACGAAGCGCATGGAGGCTTCCAATTCCTGAACATCGCTATCGGGATGGCCAACGATCTGATACGCCGTGATGTCCACCGGATCGGCCCCGGCCGCGAGCAAGTGGTCCACCGCGTGCGCGAGCTCCTCGCAGAACACTTTGCCGCCGGTGCCCTGCTGCCATTGCCGGGAAATACTCTCGAAGCCCAGGTAGAACGTCTTGAAACCGGCGCGCACCATCAGGTCCGCCAACTCAGCCGTCAGAAACCGGGCGTTCAGGGCATTGGGCGTGTGTAAGTTGACGTGAATCCCCCGCCGGAGAATCTCGGTCAGGAAAGGAACGAGCACCTTCTCCGCGTCGAAGAGCAACGCATCGTCATAGAAAGCGACATTCTCCGCGCCCAACTTCACCTGAAGCTCCAAGTCGGCCAGTAACCGCTCCAGCGGCCGCGGCCGAAAGCCGCCGTAGACGCGCGGCACGGAGCAGTAGCTGCACCGGAACGGGCAGCCATCGGCGAGTTTGAGCACCCCGACCCGTAGGGGCGAATAATCATTCGCCCCTAACCTCCCACAAAGCGGGCTGGCTCGGATCGGGCGTCATTTCAAGGAATTCCCACAACGGCCGCAGATCGGAACCGACGACGACAATATCCGCCTCCAGACTTCGCGCATGATCGGGGCAAAGCGTCGCATAATTGCCACCGAGAACGATCTTGGCCTCGGGCCAGATCACGGCGGATATCTTCCAGGACCTCCCGGACGCCGGGATACCAGTAAGTCATCATCGTCTGAATCAGGACGTAATCGAATGGCCCTCGTTCCGCGAGATAGTCGGTGAACAAAGGCCGCGGCGCGCCGAACCGGCGGAAATACCTGGGGATGTGTTTCAGCGGTTCAGGCGACTCGATCCGCTCGTAATAGAGTCGCCCCCGACCCCACCGGTCCCGCGGCGGATCGCACGGGCGGTGTTCGAGATAGTCGAAAAGGGAGAACTCCGCTTGTCCGCGCACTTGGCCGGCCACGGTCAACAGCCCGTAGGGCCGGAGCCAGAAGTCGTAAGCCGCGAAATCGTAAATGGGCGGATTGACCAACAGGATTCGTCTCATGCCGAAGCAGCATAAGAACAACTCCGGCCCATTGTCAACGTTCGACGTCATGTAGGATGGGCTTTAGCCCATGCGGACAACCGCCACGCACAGGCTTAGGATCGTCGAGCGGTTGCGGTTGCGAAGCTCGTTACGTGTGACGGCGGGCGTGGAACGTGGCCTCAGACGTCGGACGTTCAGCTTCCCGCATGGGCTGAAGCCCATCCTACATCTACATGACCATTGATAGCGGGCGGGCTCGGTCGTAGAATCGGGTAAATGTCTGCAACGCCGTTGAAAGGTCAAATGATGGCTTCACGAAGAGATGACGCAACGCTCACCCCGAAAACCAGCCGACGCGGCGGCACGGTCATCGATGTTATCGCGGTTCTGATTATCCTTGGCTTGGTTGCGTACGGCATCTATTGGGTTATGAAGACGACCGGCAAGGCAGGCCAGCAGTACGCGACGGCCATGATCAACACCCACGAGAAGGCCATGACGCTCACCTGCCAGATGAACTTGCAGTCTATCCACCAGACCCTGCTCACCTACGCGGTCAGCAACGAGAGCTTCCCGGGCAGTCAACAGGAACTGGTCAGTTTCGCCGGCTATGGCTCCAAGCTGTTCCATTGTCCCGATCCCAATGGCAGCGAGTATACCTATATCCCCGGCCATCGCCCCGACGCGTCCGCTCCCGCCATCCTGGTCTACGAGTCGAAGCCGGTCCACAACGGCAAATGCAACGTCCTGCTCACTGACGGCCGAATCGTCCAGCTCAGTCCCGAAGAGCTCGAACAAGCCCTACAAGCCGCCCCAGCCCGCCAACGGTAGACGGTCCCAACAAACCTCCCAAGATTGCTTGACGTATAATGCTGAAAGCAATACAATGTAAATATGAATGATGTACCGTTCGCGTGGGATGAGCACAAAGCGGCCCATAACGCCCGGAAGCATCAAGTCTCCTTCGAAGAGGCCATGAGCGTCTTTCTGGATGAGAACGCGATCGAGTACTTCGATCCGGACCATTCGGAGGATGAAGACCGATTCCTGATGCTCGGCATGAGTTGGCGTCTGCGACTCCTCGCCGTACACTACACGGTCCGGGAGCAGGGCAAGCAAATTCGTATCATTTCAGCGCGAAAGGCAACGAAGAACGAGGCGAAAGCTTATCCGGGGACAAGACAATGAGAAAAGAATATGACTTCGCCAACATGAAAGGCCGCCGGAACCCGTATGCCAAGGGCCTCAAGAAGCAGGTCACACTACGTCTGGGTGTGGATGTGATCGAGTATTTCAAGGCCCTGGCGGAGGAGACTGGCATTCCCTATCAGAACTTGATCAATCTCTACCTGCGGGAATGCGCTCACGCCGGCAAGAAGCCGGCTTTGTCCTGGGCATCCTGATCCAAGCGGAAACCAAAGCGAGGATGCCCTGCCGTTGATTCGTCAGCGTAGGGCGGCACTCGGAGAACCGCCCTACGCGATCGCTCATGACAATGCTCCTATTGCACTTTCCGGAGAACCATCCGTGGCCCACCCGGCCCGCTGAAACTGCCTTGCGGCTGGATGTCGCCTCTGTCCAAGACGAGATGGCCTTCTTCGTCCACGTTTCCCCGATAGACATACTGGGGCTTACCTGGGGCTTTGTCGTTGATGTCGACGAATATTTCCTTGGTGGTCAGCAGCCAGATGCCCTTTACGCTCGTCCCCGGCTTGATTGCCTCTGACCCCTCACCCATCAGCACCTGACATACTCCTCTGGACTGGATATCAATGGTCCGGAGGTGGCCTTTCCCCAAGGCCTCCCACCGACCCAGGAACACAGTCTCAGGCACCGGCTCGACGAGGACTCCCGCAACTTGCACCAGTTCCGCAACGCCCAGACGTTTGGCCACGGCCCTGGCCGTATCGGCCACCTGCTTGGCTAATTTGCTGCTGGACTCGTCATACTCGATCCGGAAGGTCAGCGGCAGATTCTTGGGCTTCGTGACACGCCACAGGATACTCTGCTCGAGGTCGTTCGGGTCAACTTGGCCGCTGGTGAGAAGCTTGGGCCCTCCGTCCGGCCGTCGCACGGGAACTGCGTAGAATGTTGTAATTCTGCCCTCCCGCAGGAAGAAGGTGGAGGTGCCGGTTCCCACAAAGGTGGCCAATTCCAAACGAACCTCAGTGTCCATATCGGCATTGGCTTCTCGGGCCAGCGCGATAATCGCGTCGCGCAATCTCTCGGATGCAATGCTTGTCTCCGCTTTGTAGTAGATGTCGATCCGAATGGGCAGACTCTTCTTGTCCTTCAATCGCTCTTGGATGTAATCCAAGGTCTCTTTCTCCGGTAGCAATCCCGCCACTTTGTGGCGCACCATAGCCCCGTAATCGGAAAATGGCTTCACGGCATCGAGCACGAGAACACGCGCATCAATTATCTGGAGACTAACCCAAGCATTCAGGGTCCGTATCGGCTGGCTCTCAAAGGGGACCTTGGGAATAACCCCCAAGGCCTCCCGGAGATTCGCCATCTCCGTCATACGCTTCAATTCGAGCTCGTTCTTGGCCAAGAGCAACTCCGAGCGCACTTCCGCGGGTCCGTGGTGGACTCGATCTTCCGCGCGACTTGGGCAATCTGCTGGTCCAGGAGTTTGATCTGGGCGTAGCTCTGCGTGACTCTGGCGAACGATTCCAGGGTGTCTTTCTCATTGAGGTTCTTGTGGTTCGCGAGGGCCGTGCGGATCAAGTCGGCTAATTCCGGATCGTCCACCCGCTGCACGCGGTCCATCATGCTGGGCGTCCCGCTGGGGCCGCCTCCAACTGTCGTTTGACCCATTCCTACCGCCGTCATGCCCATCGACAGACGCCAGACAGGCCAGACACAACGACTTCTTCATCCATCCGCTTTTCATAGTTCTAATCTCCCAAAACCTGTGCCATGATTTGGTTCACACTCGTAAGCGCCTGGGAACGCTGCTCTCCCGAGCGGCATGCTAAAGAAGGCCAATCGGGAGATTGGCGGTCCCGGGAGCCGACGGCCACTACGGCCCCGGAGCATCGCCAGCGGTAGCGGTGCCGTAAGGAAGAAGGCTGTGCGCCGTGGTCGATGGCACGGCCCATGCGCTCGTCCATTCCCAATTGCCCGAATAGACGGGCCGCTTCCAGCCACGCAACAACATCGCTCGGCACGGCGACGGTTTGCCCCTCGGCTGCAACACGCCTCGGAACCGCTGCCATTGACGCTTCGGGCCGTATCAGGGAGGCTCGCCCCAGGAGAAATGAGACCCCGGCAATAACGACGGCGGCCGCCGAAAGCCCCGTCGTGCACAGATCACACGATCCCGTCGCCGGCGGGCAAACGTCACCATGGAGTTCCGGAGCACTGCTCTCGGAATTCCAGCCGCGGTGGATCGCCCGAGAGCCCCTGCTCCAAAAGTCTTTCCAAATCGTCCTGGTTCATCGCTGATATCCTTTGTTCCACGCGTGGCGTTCAATCCTGCACTTGCCGGTATACCTGGGCGAATCGGTCCCGCGCCCGCCGGAGCAGAGACTCGATAGCCTCGATGCTGAGGCCTTTCGCCTGAGCCATCTGCTTCATGCTCAACTGCTTCAGGTACTTGCACTCCAGGACCCGGCGATAGTCGGCGGGCAGCCGGGCGAGCGCTTCGTGCACGTGCAGATCCGTTTCCTGCGGCTCGGTCCCATTGCTCTGGTCCTGCTGTGACAGCGTTTCATGCTGCCGACGCCGCCGCTCCTTGGCTTCGAGCGTCATGTACCGGTTCCGGGCGATTCCGAGCAGCCAGCCTCGGAATGTCCCCTTCTGCGGGTCGAACCACCCGATCCGGCGCGCGGCCGTGATGAATACCTGCTGGGCCGTTTCCTCCGCAACTTCTCGCCGGCCCAGGGCCAACGCCAGACAGAACCGGTACGCGGCGTCGAAATGCATCTCGAATAACTGCCGCCAAGCCGGCTCGTTGCCGCCCTGGGCGGCGACTACAATGACTGTCTCAGCGTCCCAACCCATCCGCTCATCGCCTCTTGCAGTCACACGACACGTATCCTGTTTCTGCTATGGATTCTCGCCTGACGCCCCGAATCCGTCAGAAATCTTGCAGAATTCGCCACAAATTCTACCCGTCACACCACGGGCATGTAAGCCACACACCGAAGTCCTTTGGGCACAAAGACTTGTGATTCGACGCCAGCCTGTCCCCGTACCGGCGCGAACAGTGCGTTCGATACACCTACTCCCCTACACCTTCAGGATGCTGTCCCCATACCCCTGGCATTTGTCGCATTAAGCCAATGGCATGACAGCAAGAGAGACCACTACTCTGGTTGCCAGCATGCGGCCTATCGTTTGTTTGGAGTGCCGCGTTCACGCGGCTGTTTGGAGTTCCGCCTTCAGGCGGATCGGAGAGTCTTCTGGCGCAGCCGGCTCCATCCCGTGTACACGCCGAACAAAGAGGAGGTGCGGACTGTCAACCCGCCTAAAGGCGGAACTCCGAACGCGGGCGGCACGCACGGAATTGGAGCGGCGAAAGTGCGGCCTTTCCTCACGGGGAGACCTGGGGCATGGGCGTAGGAGGATCAGAAAGGTGCAGGAGCGGGATCGAGGGGCGATCGTGGGAGGAGGCGTCGCCCGAAAACCGGTCTTTCTCGTGGGAACAGCAGCGCGGGAGCAGCCGCGAAGACATAGGTAAGCGAGGTGAACCATGGCAGTGGGTGTGCGAACAGATGCGGAAATCAAGAGAGATATCGCCGATGCCTTGTACTGGGACGATCGGGTGAATCCGTCGGACGTAAATGTGGAAGTACGCGACGGACGCGGGGTGCTTTCGGGCGCCGTGCGGAGCCATGCCGCCCGCCAAGCCGCCGAGGAGGATGCCCGGGCGGTCGTGGGCGAGGAGATGGAGATCGAGAACCGCTTGACCGTCAGATACGCGGAAGGGGCGGAAATCCCGACGGACGAGAAGCTCGAGTCCGTTGCAATGAACATGCTTCGATGGGATGCGGAAATCGACGCGTCCGATGTGCGGGCGATCGCGGACGCGGGGTGGATCACCCTCAAAGGCAGCGTACCGGCCTACTGGCAGAAGCTTCGGGCCGAGGACGTGATGCTGAGCATCCGGGGCGTGCGCGGGGTGACGAACGAGTTGGCGGTCGTACCTACGAAGAAGTATGAAGATCGCAAGATCGCCGAGCAGATCATCGCGGCCCTGGAAAGGAACATCTATGTCAATCCCGACGATATCGACATCAAAGTCAACAATGGGGTGGTGACGCTGACAGGCGCGATACCGGACCGGCGGGCGTACCGCGCTGCACGCGATGGGGCTCGCTATACGCCGGGCGTCGTGGACGTGATCAACGAACTGCTCGTAGAGGAAGAGTAGCTCTGATGAGTTTTGACAGACCACTTCGGTAAGTGCTGGGTGCGGGTCCCCAAACGCGAGATAGCGCGTTTGGGAGCCCGGTGCCATGCCTACGGCTTTGCGAGGCATGTCTGGCTCACGGAGTTACGCATGTCTACGAGGCGTAGACATGGCACCCCGCAGCCAGAGAGTCTCGGTTACCGATTTCGCGTTAAAACTCATTAGGTCACGGTTGGGGCTCGGCTTCTTCTTGCCTTTTGCCGATCCGGCCGGGAAAATAGATCTCGTCAATGCGGCCAACGAGGGCAGCGAGAGCCGAATGAAGGAAACCGTGGACAGAGATGCAGTCATTTGGGAGTTTAGATGAGCGAAGTGGACCGGCCGGCAGATAACGAGCCGCCCGCGCAGAAACATCAACGGCGGCCTCGATACCGCGGCACTCACCCGGCGAGCTACGCCCAGAAGTACAAAGAGCACGATCTCGCGGCGCATCCCGAGATGGAGGCCCATCTGCGGGCGAAGGGCATCACGCCGGCCGGCACGCATGTGCCCGTGCTGGTGGAAGAGGTCATGACTTGGCTCAGACCGGTACCGGGCGACGTCGTCGTGGACTGCACCGTCGGTTACGGCGGTCATGCGCTGGAGTTCCTCAAGCGGATCGCACCCGGCGGAAGACTGATCGGCTTGGATGTCGATGCCGCCGAGCTGGAGCGGACCCGCGACGGCTCCGTCAGGCACGAGGTCCCGGTGAGCTTCCATCGCAGCAACTTCGCCGGCATTGCCAAGGTGCTCCGCCAGGAGAAGCTCGACGGTTTCGACATCATCTTCGCCGACCTCGGCGTTTCGAGCATGCAGATCGACAATCCCGAGCGCGGGATGAGCTACAAACACGAGGGTCCGCTGGACCTGCGCATGGATGACCGGCTCAAGCGGACCGGCGCGGATCTGCTCAACAGCCTCTCGGAAGAAGAACTGGCCAAGGCGTTGTGGGAATTGGCCGACGAGCCCGACCATCGGGAGATCGCCCACGGGATTGTGGTCCGGCGTGCCGCCGAGCCGATCACGCGGACCTCGCAACTCGTGCAGTTGATCTTCGACGCCAAGGGCCTGGATCCCAAGACCTGGCATCGGCAGCGGCACGACGCCAAGTCCGGCTCCCTTCATCCGGCCGCCCGCACGTTTCAGGCCCTGCGCATCCTGGTCAATGACGAGTTGGGCGCTTTGCGGGAATTGCTGCGGGTGGCCCCCTACTGCCTGCGCCCAGGCGGTCGCCTCGGGATCATCAGCTTTCACAGCGGCGAGGACCGGCTCGTCAAACAAGCATTCCGCGACGGCGTTCGCGTGGGCGTCTACGCGTCGGCGGCCGAGGAGGTCATTACGCCCACGCTCCAGGAAATCCATGCCAATCCCCGCAGTGCCTCGGCCAAATTCCGCTGGGCCCTGGCTCGTGCCGCGGACCCGGCCTCAGCTTGAGGCGGGCTTGGAGACGAATTCCTCCTCCAGGGCCGGCACGGGCTTTTCAACGCCGACCAGGGCCAGGACCTCCTTGCCCGGGACTTCCTCCTTATCCAGAAGGCCCTGCGCCACGCGATCGAGCCCCTCGCGGTGTTCCCGCAGGACCTCGGCGGCGCGATCATACGCTTCCTTGAGAATCTTCTTGATCTCCTCGTCGACTTCTCGCGCTGTCTCCTCGCTGTATTCCGGCCGTTGGTGCATCCCGTCGCCCCACCAGGCGCTTTCCCGGCCATCCCCCATCGCCATCTCTCCCAGGCTCTCGCCCATGCCCCATTCCACGACCATCCGGCGTGCCAGAGTGGTCGCCTGCTTGAGGTCGTCCGCAGCACCGCTGGTCACGACGCCTTCGACGATTTGCTCCGCCGCACGTCCTCCCATCATCACGGCCAAACGGTTGAGCATGTACTCTTTGGGATAGATGTATTTCTCTCGTTCCGGGACCTGCTGCGTGACTCCCATCGCCTGCCCGCGCGGCACGATCGTAACCTTGTGGATGGGGTCGGTGTTGGGCAAGACCGCCGCGACGACGGCATGCCCACCCTCATGATAGGCCACCAGCTTCCGCTCCTCCCGGGTGATGGCGATATTCTCCCGCTCCAAGCCCATGAGGATCTTGTCCAAGGCATCGTCGATGTCTTTCGGCTCGATCCGATCTCTATTCCGGCGGGCGGCGAAGATGGCGGCCTCGTTGAGCAGGTTCTCCAAATCCGCCCCGCTCAGGCCCGGCGTGCCCCGCGCCACCTCCTCCAAGTCCACGCTCTCGGAGAGCGGCTTGTCCCGGGCATGGATCTTGAGGATTTCCAGCCGATCCTTCAAGGTCGGCAAATCGACGGTGATGCGGCGGTCGAACCGGCCGGGCCGCAACAGGGCCGGGTCGAGCACGTCCGGGCGATTGGTGGCCGCCATTACGACGACGTGCTCGTTGGGTTCAAAACCGTCCAGCTCGGAGAGTAACTGGTTCAGAGTGTGCTCGCGCTCATCCTGGCCCCCCGCAATACTGATGCCCCGCCGACGTCCGATGGAGTCCAACTCGTCGATGAAGACAATGACGGGGGCCATCTTCTTGGCCTCCGCTAAACAGATTGCGTACCCGCGAGGCGCCTACGCCGACAAACAGCTCCACGAAATCGGAGCCCGTGATGCTCAAGAAAGGCACGTCGGCCTCGCCGGCCACCGCCCGGGCCAGCAAAGTCTTTCCGGTCCCCGGCGGTCCCACCAACAGGACGCCCTTGGGCGCTTTCCCGCCCTAACCGCTGGATTCGGGCCGGGATCGCGGAGATAATCGATGATCTCCTGCAGCTCGACTTTGGCCCCGTGCGCCCCGGCCACATCCCGGAAGGTCGTTCTCTCCTTACGCCGCTCGTACAGGTGGGCCCGGCTGCCCACAAATGAGAAGAGGCCCTGTGAGCCTCCGAGTCCGCCCCGCCGCAGCAGAAAGGCGCCGAGACCGATGAGGATCAGGAACGGCAGCAGGCTCCCCAGCACCTCGCCCCACCAGGACATGTCTTTCCGGGGTTGCGTAACGAGGTCCACCTTCTGGGCCTCCAGTAAGGGAAGGAGGCCCGTATCTCCGAAGGACGGCACGTAGGTGATGAACTGCCGGTAGGAAACGGCCTTGCCCTCCGCGGTCTTCTCCTCGGCGGGTTGCTTGAGTTCTCCCGTGATCCGCTCCCCCTGTACGGTGACCTTCTGCACGTTGCCGGCGGCCAGTTGGCTGCGGAAAGCGCTGTAACTGATCCCTGTCCCCTTCTGCGTCAGCAGACTGGCGATCCAAGGCCCCACAAGGAGGAAGAGGATCATGAGCCAGAGAATCAGCGTCCAGTGGGACGCAGGACTCGGTGGGCCCCCTCCCGGCCCTCGCCCCCGCTCTTCCGGATTGTTTCGTCCATTCATGATGTTCCTCTGCCGCAAGGAAGCCTTGCTCCATAAATCCTGAGAAAAGAACACTTTGCTAATACGCTGCCGGGCGGCACGGGAGCAGACAGGATAAGCAGGCAATTGCGTAGGGAAATTGCTCATGGACGCAGGATCGACTCGTGGAGCCGGTCGGCCATCCGCGCCGAAACGAACTTGATTCTGCCGACCGAATTGCGCGCATGGCGATATGAGTAATGTCATGATGGATACGCTGCTATTCACGCTTCTCATGTGGGCCGGCGGGGTCGCGGCGGGCTTGCTTGGGTCTTTGACGGGGCTCGGCGGTGGGGTCGTCATCATCCCACTTCTGACGCTCATTTTCGGCGTGGATATTCACTACGCTTTGGGCGCCTCGCTGATCTCCGTGATTGCCACCTCGTCCGGCGCCGCCTCGGCATACGTGCGCGAAGGCTACAGCAATATCCGCATCGCCATGTTCCTGGAGGTCGCCACGACGATGGGCGCACTCGTGGGCGCGTCCTTGACCACCTTGCTACCGCCGGGAATCATCGCTGTGTTTTCGGGGGTGTCCTGATTCTCTCTTCCTATCTAACCAGCCGACAGCACAAAGACAGAGCGGACGTTGCCCCCGATCCGCTGACGGCGCGGCTGCGGATGGACGGCAGCTATCCCACCGCCGACGGCGACAGACCCTACCATGCCCGCAATGCGGCCGGCGGTTTCGGCCTGATGCTGATCGCCGGCGGTCTGTCGGGCCTTCTGGGCATCGGCTCCGGAGCGCTCAAAGTCCTGGCGATGGATCAGATCATGGGCCTGCCGTTCAAAGTCTCCACGACCACCAGCAACTTCATGATCGGCGTCACTGCCGCCGCCAGCGCGGGCATCTACCTGGCCAACGGGTACGTCCAGCCGGCCTTGGTCATGCCGGTAATGCTCGGCGTCCTGCCCGGCTCGATGCTCGGCAGCCGGATCTTGCGCAGGTGGCCGGTCCGGCCGTTGCGACTGGTCTTCACCTTCACCATTCTCGCCCTGGGAATCGAGATGATCTACAACGGGGCCACAGGGAGATTCTGAATGACAGCGAACCGACGGGACAAGAGACTGGAAACGATCATCGGCTACACCCTTCGCCTGGGCGTCGTCACGGCGGCGGTGCTCGTCTTCGCCGGTGGCGTGTATTACCTCCTCGAAAACGCCTCCGCGCCCGCCGACTACCACACCTTCCACCCGGCGGCCAAGAGCACCCTCGACCTATCGGGCATCGTCCATAACGCCTTGGCCCTCAACAGTCTCGGCCTCATCCAACTCGGCCTGCTGGTCCTGATCGCCACCCCTATCGTCCGTGTCCTCCTCTCGATCGTCGCGTTCCTCCTGGAACGTGACTTCCTCTACACCGTCGTCACCGTAATTGTTCTTGCCGTCCTGCTCTACAGCTTTCTGGGCAAAGGGGTGTGATGGCGGCGGACGTAATCGTTGTTAGCGGGCCAAAGCCTCCAAGGCCCTGTTCATGGACGGGTGCGGCCGGAATACGGTGGCAACGCCAAGGCGCTCTTCGTAGCACGGGCGTCCTCGCCCGTTGACCTCGCGGAGGAAGAGATGCCGCCGAAATCGTGCCCCGCCCCGTCGGCGTCTTGCCTACCAAGGCACGCTCCCCAAGCGGGCGAGGACGCCCGCACCACGAAGAGGGCGACTCCGCCACCGCGTGCCGGCCCCACCCTCATGGGCCGGTCCGTGGGAAACCGGCAACCGGGATATTCTCCAGCACAAAGGGGATCTTCCTCTCAACCGGGTGAACGGCGATGGTATGCCGGATCATGTCATACGCGTTCAGGTCTTGTCGGGCCACCCCGAGCAGATGGCACCGTTGTAGCCCCATGGATCGCTCCAAACGCTCTGGTTGTTCAAGAACATGCCATATCCCTTGACGTGGTCATACAAGCTCACCTCTACCACAACATAGTCCCCAAGGGACCAAGGGACAGCCAAGGGCCACGGGTCTTCCAGGCCGACCACGGGACGGCCTGCCGTCGATTGGACGCAGGTCCAGATCTCATATATAGCAAGAGGCGAAGCGTACGCGGAAGGGGCAGAGGAACCGCGTGGCGAAAGCTGAATAGGACCCGGCGGCGGAGGTGTGTCCGGCGCGACAATGATCTGCAAGCCCGGAGCAGCGTCGACCCAGTCTCGCGGTGGCCCGAACGGGACGTCCACCTGAATCTTGTCGTCGGCGTAAAGAGCATACAGGTATGCCTCAATCCGAGAAAGCGAAGGCGGAGTTGGCTGATTCGGATCGAGTCTTAGCACGGGGGTGAAACCAGAGGGAAGGAGCGTGTCACGAATAGGGTCGCCCGCGTAGCCCCATTTCACCTGTTGGTACTGGCGGAGATATTGGTACTGGCTGCTCAGACACCGAATGTCCTTGCCATCCTCATCGCGCACGCTCACGATCCCAAGATCGATTATATCCAGACCAACCAGACCGTTGGTGTTGAGGATGTCGAGTTTGGTAGAAATGGAGAGTGTTCGCTCGCCTATGGCACCGCTGGGTTTTTCCCCCGCTGTAGGAAGAACAGTCCTGGATGACAGCGTCACCGATACGGGCGCGACCTGGAACCAGCCGGTCAAATCCCAGCGCAGATCGTTGGGCTCGCCTGAGGCGGCCGCAGGCGGCACGCTCGGACCACGGAGCGATCCATCCGGCCTATCGGCCCCCATGATCAGACCGCCGAGCAACGGCACGATCATGACGGCAGAACAGAGGCGATACGAGTTTCGCGAGATTCGCATCAGTGCACCTCCAAGCGATTCCGGTGAGTCACAGGACCTATTACCATTGTGCCATGAGGCGTGGCAATAGTCAAGAGACCGGCGCATCAGTGGAGTAGACGATCCACTTGCAGAAGTTTCGTCCCCGTTGAGAGGAACCCGGTCCCCCGTGCCGCAAATCCTGCTTATCGCCTGATCAATTTGAAGGCAATGTCCCGGCCGAGATTTTGGACGACGGCCAAATTGACCCAGAGCAGCGCCTACCGTCAGGTGGATGATCCAGCCGGAACGGGCCGCCGGGCCTTGGGGGTGGTCCGAACGCTAAGGTCGTTCTCCATATTGTCCATCATCGCCAGCATCTCGGCCTGACTCTCGAAGCGCAGAATGGCGGTCCCCAAGGTATCGTTAGAGCCCTTGAACTGGCGAACTTGATCGCCGGGCCGAACCCAGAGATTCTCCTGCACCACGTGAGATTTGAACCGGTCCGTCATCCACAAACCTTTGCAGGTTCCTTCGTGCAAGGCGTGTACGATGTAGGAGGCGTAGTACCCCTGCGGCGGCTCCATCTTCAAGCGGGAGCAATCCAAGCCCAACGCGGCATCGACCGTGTATTTCACCAGGTCCACGCCCGTGATGTAGTTGATGACCTCGGGAATCAGGTTGCCGCCGTTGCGCGGGCCCAGCTCCAGGAAATAGAATTCCCCCGCCTCGGTAAAAACGAAGTCGAAATTCAGCGCCCCGGTCTTCATCCCCAGCAGCG
Source organism: uncultured Planctomycetota bacterium (assembly GCA_963750205.1). Taxonomy (GTDB): domain Bacteria; phylum Planctomycetota; class Phycisphaerae; order Sedimentisphaerales; family Anaerobacaceae; genus PLanc-01. The sequence goes on along the minus strand of CAVVRJ010000074.1, from coordinate 58,945 downwards.
TCAGCAAACGCTGTGTCTCGCGATGTGCCGTGTCCAAGAGCTTCGGATCGTGAATGGCCGGGAAGCTCTCCCCGATGGGCACCAAGCCGTTACACAACTTGTCGAAGTGCTCGTTGGCGAAGCAGCGGAATACCAGTTGCCCATCGACCACAAATCCATCGCCCGCCACTTGGTAGCCCTTGCGCCAGATGCGCTCCTCCACCACGACCCTCTTGGCCCGCGAGTAATTCAAGGCATGGGCGAAAGCCGTGGGCAGGTGGTCGAGGCTTTGCACCTGGGTGACGCCTTTGCTGCCCGACGAATCGACCGGCTTGACGAAAATCGGCAGACGCAGAGTCTCGGCATAGTCTTTGGCCTCGTCCAGGGAATCGAACGATTCCGAACGCGGCACATGGAAATCGTGGTCCCGCAAGAAGCGGCGAAACAGGTCTTTCCGCGCCAGGGTGAGGACGGACTCGTATGGGTTGGACACCAAGCCCAGCGCATTGCCGACATACGCGGCCGTGGGGGCCGCCGGATCCGAGGCATACGCCACGATACCGTCGATCCCCGCGTTGCGGGCCACCTCCAGCACGGCCTCCTGGTCCGTCGTCGAGACGTTATGGTATTCGTCCGCGAGTTTGTGGCCGGGATTCTCCGGGAGATAGTCACACGTGATCACGTAGTGCCCCTGCTGCCGGGCGTACTGAATCGGCGGGATCTGCATCGCGGAACCGCCCAGGAACAGGATTCTCTTCATGTCTTTTGTCGATGGCTCATACGAGGGGTGCTCTATCATGCGGCTCCTCCTCCTGCAGGTGCCGACGGAACGAATTCGCCGTCGCGGTAGGCAGGGAAATAGGGACTTTGCTCGAGTTCTCGCGCCTTGACGATCTCGCGATACTGGGCGCTATTCAGGATCCTTCCACAGAAATAGACAGCACGCGTGTTCCGCGTCCAGCCGCTCTTGAACACGGTCAGACCATCATCGGGGTTGCTGGCGGCACCGGCTCCGCCGCCCCAGTCGATCCATCGAACCTTGCCCGTGAAATGCTGGATCGCCCACCACTTCAGAGCATAGGAGGCGCGCCGCTCGTATCCCTCCGGGCTGGATGCCGTGAGATGATCGTAGGCGGCGTCCCCCTGCACATAGAAGAGATTGGCGGCGATGATTGTGCCTTGGTGATCGGCCCGCAGAGCAATCATGCCGGGTAGCGCCAACTGCTGGGCGAACGCCGTCCGGGAGAACACACGGAGGCCACTGATCCCATGTTTCTTCGTCAGAGTGCCGTAGAGGGACATCCATTCCTCCAGCAGTTCCAACGGTTGCGGGCAAACACGGACCGTCACCTCCTCCAGCGCTTCAGCGCATACTTGCGGTGGTGCTTCGACACGAGCGCCTCGCACGGCTCATTGAGGTCCCCCACAAAATGCTGCTTGAAGGCCACCACGGTGTCGAAACACTCATCGAGCAGCGTCTTGTCGTAGTGACCAAAGGGATCGGCCACCAGCGAGACACTCACCAACTCGTTTTCCAGGTCATCCAGGTCTCTGTGCAAGCCCGACCATTCCCGGCAGGCGAACAAAGGGTAGCATCCCATGGCATCCCGCAGGTCTGTGCCGGGGATGGCACGCTCGAGGAGCCAACCGCCGGAATACGGCAATTCCCGCGGCGTGCCGAACTCCGCCAGGGACTCGGCATAGCCGGGGTGCATATACCCGGCCACCGTGCTTTCCCGGACAGAATCGGAGAGTTCCGCTTTCGACTGTCCATACCGAGCCTGCTCTGCCATACACCTGCTCCGTTTGGGGGTGTTGCGACGAGACACCGACCGATTAATCACACCCGGCCTCATCCATCCCGTTGACGCCCGGATCGTCCGCGCAAACGCCCATGAAAATCAGATCCCGGAACCGACCTCGCTTGTACACGTGCTTCCGGAGGCGCCCTTCGACCATGAAGCCGCACTTCTCGTAGGCTCGAATCGCCCGCGGATTATCGTCCAGGACCGTCAGATACACACGACGCAGTCCCAGATCGTGGAACGCGTGCCGCAGCACCAGACGGATCGCCTGTTGGCCGTAGCCTTGCGACTGGTGCTGGACCTCGCCGATGAAGATGCCAAAGCAGGCGTGCCGCGAAACCCAATCGATGTCCGTCAGGTGGATGTTGCCGATGTGCCGATCGCCTTCTTTCAGGCAGATCGCCAGTTGGATCTCGTTCTGCGAGTACGCCGCCTTGCGGCGGATCCACTCTTCTTCGGCCGCGTGGCTGACGTACCGGAACGGACTGACGAGCGTGTCGTACAGGCGCGGGTCGTTGTGCCATTTCGACGTCCGCTCGACGTCCGCCGGCTCCAAAGCTCTCAGGTACACGTCCACCATAGCCTCACCGCGTCCCCGCCGGCACGGCCGGGGCGTGACTATTCCACATCGGTTGAGCCTCGACGCCGAACTGCGTCTTCATTCGTTGCCGGTAGGCGGCCATCTTCACTTGGCGCAAAGCGAGAATGCGATCGCGATATGTGCTCAACGTGTCCAAATCCAGGGCATAGGGTTTGAGATAGAAACGGTTGAGATTGGCATGCGAGTACCAGTCTGTCTCGTAGAGACGATCCAAGTTCATGTCCGGCAGGAAGAGCCGATCCCGCTTGCATTGCTCGAACAATTCCGTCCCCGGATAGGGCGTCGCAATGGACAGCGCGATGTCGTCCGTATCCAAGTCCTCGATCAGCCGGCAGGAAGCTTCCAGGCTCTCCCGCGTGTCTTCCGGCACCCCGATCACGAAGTCCGTCACGAGGGCAATCTGCGGATGACGCCGGAGCGCGGCCACCACCGTGAAGATCTCCTCGTGATCGACGTGCTTCTGCATCACCGTGTTGCGGATGAACTCGTCGGCGGTTTCCACGGAGATGCACGTCCGGATCATCCCGGCTTGCGCCAGGGCATCCACCATGGCCGTGGCGGTAGAATTGATCGGCAGCCCGGTGGGCAGGTCGATCAGGATGTTCAGGTTTCGCTGGACGATCTCCTCGCAGATCGCCAGGACGCGGTCCGTCTCCTGGGCGAAATTGGCGTCGAAAATGGCGAAATACCCGACCCCGTGTTCCTCGTGCAGCATCTGCATCATGTCCACGACGCGGGCGGCGCTCATGGGCCGGTACTTCTGTCCCATGCACTTGGGCCACCGAGCAGAAGGTGCACATAAAGGGGCAGCCGCGGCTCGTGATGATCGGCACGCGCAGGCTCAGATCGACTTGGTAGGGGTTGTGCCAGGTACGGGTGTCGTGCCGGTAGTCCTCAAAATTCAGCAAGTCATACGCCGGCCACGGCAGACGATCCATATCGAGCCGGTACTCCGTTTTGGGCAAGACCGTGATGGCCCCGCCGCCGGAACGATAGGCGATGCCATCCGGCCAAACGGAAGGACTCTGCCTCGTCCGGGCGTATTGCGCACAGGCATAGGCCTGCTCCTCGCCTTCGCCCAGGACCACGAAATCGATCTCGGGACAATTCTGGAGGATCTCGCGCGGGAACTGGGACACGTGCGGCCCGCCCACGACCGTGCACGCCTTCGGTCACGGCACGTTTGACCTGTTGGCAGAGGCGGTACGCGCGCTTGAATTGCCCCGCCACCATGACGCTCACCCCGACCAGCATCGGCTGCGTGTCCTGCAGCAGATCCTCGAACGCCTGCGGCGGCTTCCTGGGGTCCCTCTTTCCTTATTGAAGACGTTGAGATCGACACAGGCCACCGTCTCGCCTTTTTCCCGCAGGTAGGCCGCAACTGACAACAACCCGGGCGGCATCACGAAGAAAGGAGTCGTGGACAGATCCGCCAGGGGCAGATTGACAAGAAGCACGTTTGCCGTCATCTCTTCACCTCTTTCCTCAGGAACGCTCATTCAAACTCCCCGGCCCGATAGGCGGGGAAATAAACCATGTCTTGGACGCCACGCTGTCGCCACGACCTGGGCGTAGGTTTCGCGGTCGAAAATTCGTCCGCAGAAATAGACGGTTCGAGCCCCGGTGGACCATCCGCGCTTGTATCGGGTCAGTCCGTCGCTGGCGTCGTGGTTCACCCCGGCGCCGGCGCCGAGATTGAGCCATTTCAGCCCCCGGTCCCGGCAGTACTCGATCACGCGCCAGTACAGGGCCGATGACGCATCCATTTCATAGCCGAGCGGGCTGCAGGCGCTGAGATGAATGTAGGCGACGTCGTCCCGGACGTACAACAAGGCCATACCCGCCAGCGCGCCCTCGTGCGAGGCCCGGAACGCCACGAGCCCGGGCACCTGGAATTGGAGGGCGAACACCGTCGGCGAGAAGGCCCGGATCCCGGTAATCTCGTGACGGTCAATCAAGTGCTCGTATAATTGGGTCCAGTCTTCCCCGGCCTTGCTTTCATCCCGGCATTGTTCCACCTGCAGCCGCTTGAGGGCCCGGCGGGCGTTGCGCCGATGCTCGCGCTGGATGTACTCTTCCATGGGTTGCTCGAGGTCGATATGGAAATGCTCCTTGAAAGGCACGACCTTGTCCGGGAAGCACTCCTCCAGCAGGGCCTCGTCGTATTCTCCGAACGGGTCCGTCACCACCGACAGGCAAACCAGGTCTTGCGCCACGTCTTCCAAATCGGCGGCAAGCTGCGACCAGTCCCGGCAGGCGAACAGCGGATAACAGCCCATCGCATCCGAGAACATCGTGCCGGGGATGGAACGCTCCAGGATCCATCCCCCACTGCGAGGCAGTTCCCGAGGGACGCCGAATTCCGCCAGGGAACTCGCGTATTGCGGGTGAAGATACCCACTGGCCGTCTCGAGAATGCTCTGCACGAGAGGTGACTTACTCTCGGTCATCACTGCCAGAATCCCCCATTGAAGCTCATATTCCGCGTCATTTGGAACCAGACGACGCACAATGCCCTATCGGCTGCTCTCGTGTCCCGGTTAAGCCTTTCTTCAACCGGACGGCTTCTGCACATGGCAGTACCGTGCGCGTTCCAGGCACTCGATGGGTTATGGGATGTACAAGGTGCAGGAGCACCCGCGAGGGTTCGGGGCTGAGGCAACGTGGAAAAATCACTTCTGTCAGAGAGGGCGTAAACTACCTTGCCTTCAAGACTCGCGACGGGGGTGATTGGGGACAGCTTCTACGCAAACTCGCCGGCGCGGTACGCGGGGAACCAGTGGCTGTGTTCGTGGTTCTTCCGGCCTGTGATCTCGCGGTACCGCGTCTCGTCCAGAACTCTGCCACAGAAATAGGCCGGACGCATCGTCTGGGCCCAACCGCTCTTGAACACGGTTAGCCCGTCGGTGTTATCGGCCGTGGCGCCCGCCCCGCCACCCCAATCGATCCAGCGCACCTTGCCCCGGAAGTACTGCATCGCGCACCACTTCAAGGCGTACGAAGCGCGACACTCGTACCCTTCGGGGCTCGCCGCCGTGAGATGATCGTAAGCGGTCTGACCCTGGACAAAGAACAAGTTGGCGGCCACGGTCACACCCTGGCGTTCGGCCCGCAGGGCCACCATGCCGGGAACCGCCAGTTGCTTCTCGAAGGCGGTCCGCGAGAACGCCCGGATGCCGGTGATACCGTGCCTTTCGATCAGGGCACTATAGAGACAGACCCAGTCCTCCAGCAACTCCCGCGGCTCGGCACAGACTTGGACAGTCATCCCCTCCAGTGCTTTGAGCGCATACCTGTGGTGGTGTTTGGAGGCGATGCGTTCCGGCGGCTCGCTGAGGTCGGCGATGAAGTGCTGCTTGAAGGGGACGACGACATCGAAGCACTCGTCGAGCAGCGCTCGGTCGTAGTTGCCGAACGGGTCGGCTACCAGCGCCACGCTCACCAATTCGCCTTCGAGGTCATTCAAGTCCAGACGCAGGCCCGGCCAATCGCAGCAGGAGAACAACGGGTAGCAGCCCATGGCGTCTTTCGCCTCCCAGCCGGGGATGACCCGTTCCAGAAGCCAGCCGCCGGAGTACGGCAACTCCCGCGGAGCGCCGAACTCCGCCAAGGACTCTGCGTGGGTGCGGTGCAGGTAGCCTGTCACCGCCGTTTCCCCGGCGCGCCCAGAGAGCGCCAGCGTCGATTGTCTTACCAGTGTGTGCTCCATCACGTTCCTCCTCCGTATGTGAAGGCTCCGGGCCCCAACCGGTCCCGTCGACCCCATACGGGTTCTCCATGACCTCACCGCGTCACCGGCCGAACGGCAGCCCCATCGCCGGCTCTCATCGACTCCGAATCGATGCCGAAATGGGTCTGCATCCGTTGCCGGTAAGCGGCCATTTTTATCTGGCGCAGGGCGAGAATTCGGTCCCGGTAAGCGCTCAGCGTGTCCAAGTCCAGTTGGTAGGGCTTGAGATAGAATCGATTGACATTCGCGTGCGAGTACGAGTCCGTTTCATACAGCCGATCACAGTCAATGTCCGGCAGGAACAGCCTGTCCCGCACACATTGTTCGAAGAGTTTCGTTCCCGGATAAGGCGTGGCGATGGACAGAGTGATATCATCCGTATCCATCTCCTCGATCAGCCGGCAGGACGCGTCCAGGCTCTTCTCCGTATCCTCGGGCATGCCCATGACAAAGTCCGTCAGGAGGAAAATGTGCGGATACCGCCGGATCGAGTCCACTACCCGGAAGATCTCCTCGTGCTCCACGCCCTTGTGCATCACGTCGTTGCGGATGTGGTCATCGCCCGTTTCCACCGAGATACAGGTACGGATCAACCCGGCCTCCGCCAGGGCGTCGATAATCGCGGGGGCCATAGCATTGATCGGCAACCCCGTCGGCAAATCGATGAGAATGTCCAGGTTCCGTCGGGTGATCTCCTGGCAGATCGCCAGGACGCGGGCCGTGTCCTGGGCGAAATTGGCGTCGAAGATGGCGAAATACCGGACCCCGTATTCCGCGTGGAGCATCTGCATCATGTCCACCACGTGAACCGCCGTCATCGCGCGGTACTTGAGCCCCATGCACCTGGCCACCGAGCAGAAACTGCACAGATTTGGACATCCACGGCTGGTGATGATCGGCACACGCAGACTCAGGTCGACCTGATAAGGATTATGCCAAGTACGGGTGTCATGCCGGTAGTCGTCGAAATTCAACAAGTCATAGGCCGGCCACGGCAGCCCGTCCACATCGTCGATGTACCGGGTCTTGGGCAAAACCATGATCGCCCCGTCGCGGGAACGATAGGCGATGCCGTCCGGCCACGCGGGCGGACTCTTTCTCGTTCGGGCGTAGCACGCACAGGCATAGGCCTGCTCCTCCCCCTCGCCCAGGACCACAAAATCGATCTCAGGACAATGCGTGAGAATCTCGCGGGGGAATTGGGACACGTGCGCCCCGCCCACCACGGTCAGGGCCGCGGGCACGGTTCGTTTGACCTGTTGGAGCACACGACGGGCTTGCCTGAATTGCCCCGCCACCATGACGCTCACGCCGACCAGCATCGGCTGCGTGTCCCGCAGCAGGTCCTCCAAGGCTTGCGCGGCTTCCCAGGCGCTCTTGCCTCGATTGAGAACGTTCAAGTCAACACAGTCTACTGTCTCACCCTGCCCACGTAAATAGCCGGCGATGGACAACAACCCGGTCGGCATGACAAAAAACGGCGTCGTGGACATCTCCGCCAGAGGCAGGTTAACCAGGAGAATGCTTTCCATCATAGTTCCATTCCTTTTCTCTCCCACTGGAGCGTAGCGACGGAAGCCGCTGATGATCGGCCGCCGCGGAGGCCACCCAAGAGCCCCGCTTCACGCGGGTTGTTTGGCTGTATTTGCCTTGACGACAGATCCTGTAAAACAGGCCATCCCATAACAAGTCATGTGTCTTCTACCTCCTGCTCAAACCGGCGTAGCTCCCCACCTCACGTGCCGGGCCCATCTCCATCTGCGTCAGGAATTGCGAGATACGATGAACTACCCGGTCCGCCTCGCTGGTCCGACCGACAAGGACAAAGGACCCGATCTCGCGCAACCGGAGCGGCAGTTCGGCGGCATCATAAGCCGTCAGGAGATGCCCCAATTCAGCGAACCGATGCGCCAACCCACCTGGTGGTCGTTGACCGCCTCGCCGTATTGCTTCCGGCGCGGCATCACTAAGAGCCGTTTCCGTCGTTCCAGCGCGATCATGATGCTGCCCATGCCGGCATGGCTGATTACGAAGGCAGCCTCTGTCACCTTCTGATCGAACTCGGATTTTTCCAGGGCCGTCACCCAGTCCATGTGCCTGGGACGAAAGCTCGTTCGCCCGATCTGGGCAAGTATCGGTGCCGTGATGACCTCGGCCTCGATGGCGTCGTCCACCGCTCTTACCAGGCGGTCAAACGGCAGGATGGTCCCCACGGTCAAGAAGATCATAGGATTTGCCCCACGCATTCCACGTCTTTGTGCTGCTGGGCCACGTGCGGCCACTGACTCAAGACCAGATCGGCCAGAGGCCGGACCAGCCTGCCGCTGAGGGACAAACGCTCGGTATTGGCAATGCTGTCGACCCAGACCACGTGCGCCCCGAGCAGCTTGCCGAGAATGGCCATAAGGCAACCGACGGCCGCCCCCGTGCTGATAACGGTCGTCGGCCTTTCTGTCAGGGCGATCTTCAGGCATTGGACGAGGGCGATGAAGACTCTCAGCGGATGCTCCCGATTCGACTCTTCCACCACATACACGCGCCCGCATCCCGTCAACTGGCTCTCAATGACGTACGAGGTCGTGACAAAGAAGCAATCCCGGCCCCGCCAGCATTCCTGCAGGCGCAGCAATTCACTGGCATGCCCGCCCGCCGAGGCCGCCAAGCAAATTCGCGGGGTCCTTTCCATTGATTCCCCTATTCACACAAAGGCAGGGCGTGTTCCGCCGGGCGCTACAGCCGAACCCATATCATCATTCACCCGGGTAACTTACGATGCTCTGCCACTACGGCAACGTGCCTATCCAACCGACCAAGAGCAAGACGGCCCAGGGTCGGGGCCAACCGACTCCGGCCTGGGCCGCCGCTTCAGAAAAACAGGAATCGCGAGGTCTTCCGTTCTACGCCAGCACGCTCCTTCTCCGGAGCCAACCTACTACACCCGTGCCCAATCCAACGAGCAATAACGCTCCGGGGGCCGGCACAGTGTTGATGGTGATGCCGCTGGCGTCGGTCGAGATATTGTCAACGACCCAGAAGTTGCCGGTGTCATGGATGTCCACATAGCTGATGAGACTCCCTTGCGGCGCATCGACGCGCAGAGTGCCAGGCCCTGTTTCGTTCCCTTGGACATACCGCAGATTTGCCGGCCCGCTGGTCTGGGCAATCAGGTGGTCGGAAGCATCGTAGGCCGCCAGATAGAGGTCCGTCCCCGCCGAGTACCCGAGTTGAACGAATGTGGCATCATGATTGCTGAAAACGATGATGCCATCGTTGCCCGTGTAGTCCAGCGCCGTCGTCGCACCGACAGAATCGTTGATCCAGTAGTTCCCCGTGCCCCATTGCTGACCCGACGGCCACGATGAGACGTTGTAGTTGTTTGACGTGGCGTCCCGGGCCACCCAATCGGAGCCGCTATATCCCGACTGAAAGCTGATTCCCTGGTAATGGGTCGCGATCGGAGCCGCATCCTGGCCCAGGAATTCCTCGAAAGTCATGGTAATCGCAGTCGCGGCGGACGAATTCAGTAAGGTCAAGGCCATGACACTCGTTAGTAGTACAGTTGCTCTCATTCCGCACACCTCCTTCAGACAGGCCCGGGGTCTCCGGCGGGCAGGCGGCACCTGGCTCCACGGGAATCCTGAGCACCGTTATTCCGTTTAGAGTTCGACAGTCTGGAACGGATACCGCGTTCCTCACACCGACGATGCATCCATCGGCGGCCTTTCCATCCCGGATTTACTTCAATCGCCGTCGGCGGCGCGCCGAAACCGCAAGTGCAGTCCCACGCCAGTACGCGGTTTCCTGATACCAGTAAGCGACGATACGCGATGGGCGGCCTCGGAATGGCTTTCGCGGCGCCCCGGAGCGACTCGCAGCAGGGCAGACCGCCCGCTTCCAGCCGGACTCACTTCGTTTGTATCATCACCCTCTTCATCACTGTGCAACTGCACGTACGCGCCCGACAGCGCATTGCATGTCAATGGTGTTGAGGGACGCGCGGGGGCCCGCGGGCTTGCGTACAGAAATAAGAGACAGGCGTATCTGCGTCAGTCGCTTTCGAAAGCGCAGTGAGTTGGCAGCGTCCCTCGTGCCGGGGCTTCCTGTCCAGTTTCCCACAGATCCTTCTCTTCACCGGCTCCTCCTGTTCCTCTTCCTCCCAGGTCCGTCCTTCGGACCAGGCCGGACTATCCCAAGGCGCACAACAACCGCCTCGGGCGAGCCAAGGCGCTGCGTTTCCGCGCAGCACCCTTCCGGCGTACTCATCAGGGAATTACACTCCTCCATGACAGGCAGGGGACAATATCCTCACCCAAGCCTCCACTCAGGCATCAGGAGCCAACCGTGACAGCCACTGACCTCCAACTTCATCCTTGACCCTGATTACGGTCGCCTATTCTACGCGTGTCTCCGCGTTTGTCAATACCAAAAAGCGTTTATTTCACAATTTTCTTGAGATTACCCCGCTTATCATCGGCCGGGCCAGGAATTCACGCCGGTTCCGCAGGCGTGGTCAGATCCGGGATGGCGATGAGGAAGGTGCTGCCTTTGCCCACAGCGCTCTTGATCTTCATCCGTCCGCCCAGGGACTCGACCCGCTCCCGCACGCTCAGCAGCCCGAACCCCGGTGTTTCGACGAGCGCGTCGAGATCGAATCCCTGGCCCTTGTCGGAAATGGTCAGCCGCAACTGGTTCCGCACGCGCTGCAGCCGCAAGCTCGCCTCCGAAACCTTGGCGTGCTTCACCACATTGAACAGGATCTCGCGCGCCGCCTTATAGAGAAATACCCGCACCGGCTCCGAGGACGAATCGGCCTGGCCACGCGTCTGAATGTGGACCACCAAGCCGTGCTGGGTCTCCATTTGACGGGCCAGCCATTCGAACGTGTCTTCCAGACTGCTTTCGGACAGCACCGCCGGACCAAGCTCATGGGAGAGACTACGCGATTTCTCGATGGCCTCTTTGAGCATCTGCTTGACCTGCGCCACGATCTCCTCCAATTCCTCGTCCCCCCGGATGCGGCCGTCCAATATGCCTAACTGGAACTTGGCCGCCGCCAGCGTTTGTTGCAGATCGTCATGCAGAATCTCGGCCAGCCGTGTGCGCTCGCGATCCTCGGTCTCCGACAATTCGACGGCCAGTTTCTGAAGTTGACGGGCCCGATGCTCCAACTCGCGCGTCGCCTTCTGCCGCTCGCTAATGTCGCGTACGATCGAGAGTGCCAGATATTGCCCGCGGAAGGGAAGGATACTGCCGCTGACCTCGACCGGCACCGCTTGCCGGTCCTTGCAGATGAGGGTTGTCTCGAATCGCATCCGGCCGGATTGCCGGAGTCTCCGGAAAAACTCCGGCATAACCTGCCTCCTCTCCTCCTCCAGGAAATCAAGCACCGTCAGCTTCAGAATCTCCTCCCGCGCGTACCCCAGCATTTGGCACATGCGGTCGTTCACATCGATGAGACGCCCCTGCTGGGACGAGGACGGCAACTCGTGCAAGACGATACCATCGCCGGAAACTTGGAAAAGATGGGCAAGAAGCACTCCCTGCTCGCCGGGGAGGTCGGCTTGCAGCAGACCCCTGAAAGTCCCCCGGTCTGGCGCTTCTTTCGCCGGGCCCGGATGCAATTGCTCATATGCGGGATGGGGTGGCCACCCGCCGTCGGTCTTCTGGTGCTCCGATCTTCCGGCCATCGCGTGTTGCCCTCCCTATGGCCCCAATCGTTTACACTCTCTCTCGACTCGACGCAGGCAACTTCTTCAACTTCCAGTCGTCTAATCTACGCCGCTGCCAAGGTACTTTCAAGCAAATCTCCGCGGCGCGCGCATCTTTTTTTTCAATGATCCGCTCCAAGGCTAAATCAGGCCTCCGGAGCCCCATTTTCCATGGTGCCACGCGGGTCGACGCTGCCGATCGTGGCCTTGGAGCGGACCGTTGTTTTTTTGCCGCCGCTCGTCTGGGAAATTGCGTGCAGGAGGTCCGGGAGCAACGTATAATTAGCGTATGAAACTACCAGAACTGGAAAAACCGGACCGTTACCAGGGTCTGTACGTGTTCGACTTCGGCGACCACGCCGGGGTGGGATTTACTGCGGAGGAAGTGGCCGAACTACTGGACAGTGAAAGATACAAAGAGGGCAAAGCATACCGGATCCAGCGGGCTTTTCCCGACGGCCGGATGGAGTTGCGGGCCGTTCCCGCGGCTCAGTTTCAATTGGAGGCCGGCATGTTCTTCTACTCGGCCGACGAGGCGACCGCGCGCGGCGACTTCCAGCGGCTGGTGAACTTGGCGGTTCGCAGCGCACCACCCTGCCGGGCCAAAGTCCAGTTAGCTCGGTACGCGCAGGACAAGCATGTCGTGGCGCTGGTTTACCCCGCCGAGCGGGATGCCGAAGTAAGTGCGTGGCTTCTGGAAGGCAAGTACCGTACCGCCGGACCCGTCGAGGGCGGGATCGAGGGCGTCGAGCGCGTATTACCGCGACGGGCCGGAGATTCTGGAGACGCATCAGCTCTTCGGGGCCGGCGAGAGCATCAGCAGGACTGGAGAGGAGCTGCTGGCATCGGTATCCCTGGCGGTGCAAAGGTAAGCAGAGGATATGCAGCAGACAAGGTTGATAGCTCCGTGCCGGCTGGCAGAGGCGGCCCAGGAGGAAAGCCGTGTGGTTGGGCCTCGCGGCCGGCTTGATTGCGCGGCTATCTCACACGCCGCCGGCGGAATCTGGTCGGCGCGGATCTCAAAAGGCACGACTATCGCGACCAGTGCACAACGCCTGGGGGTACGTTTCACGGAACGGGTTCGCAACATGTTTCGGCTGCGCTGGATTCGGGAGATCTTTTAGCACGGATTCCGAGCGCTTTCGATTCTCGCACGCCACGGCCCGCTCACAGGATCGACAAGGCAGAGGAAGGTCTTTCCTCCGCACCGAATTGCCCAAGAAGAAACGCCGCGCAGCGCGGTACGCCGGACCGTTCCAGCGTGCGGCGATGGTCAGCTCCGCCGCTTCCTCGGGCGCGGAGAACAGGTCCTCGTCTCGAAAAGAGAAGCAGCACGGATAGAGCCCACCGTCATAAGCAATGAGCAGAGTATCCCACACGTCGCCGCACAGGGGCGTGGGCTCTCTCGCAACCCACTGCAAGTCCGATAGCTGAAAGACCTCTTCCGCACCCACGTGGCCGGATTTGGCGGTGCCATGGCGGCAGCCGGGCAGGAACAGAATCTCGTTCGCCCCGGCCGCCCGAGCCCGCTCCTGAAACTGCTGCATCTGCCGCCAATTGTGGTCGAAAACCAGGAATTGCGCGGTAAGCCACGGAAAGCGACGACCTATTCTGCGTTTTTCGTCGGCAATCCCCCGCAGGTTCTGGAACACCAGTTCCACATCCCCTCCTACCCGATACTTCTCATAAACCTCCTGCGTGGCACCGTCACAGGACACCACCAGATTGCACAAGCCCGAAGAAACGACCTTCTGAGCCAAGTCCGGGCGCTGGATGTTGAGATTGCTGTGGATCACCGTCCACAGGCCTTTCTCAACCGCGTAGGCACAGGCCGGATAGAAGTCGTCGTTGAGCAACGGCTCGCCCTGGTTGTGAAAACTCATCTGGAGACACCTGCCGGCCACCTGATCGATAAGGGCTTTCATATCCTGGAGCTTGGCTCTGCCTTTCTTCCGGCTCGCGGGATTGGACGAGCCGGTGGGGCACTCCGGGCAGCGTAGGTTGCACCCGTTCACGGCCTCCACCGAGACTACGGCGGGCAGGTAATGCACTCGGCAGGCTCTCTTCCTCTCTGCCAGCCACAAGAGGGCGTTCAGGGCCCGGCGCGGAAAACGCCGTTGCGGAATCATGTAGCGCAATTTGAGCAGACGCAGCGTGCTCAGATATTGGGTTCGTCCTTTCTTCCAGGAACTGCGTCCTTGGTCCGTGGGCTCCGCGATCTTTCGCATCGCCTGATGGGCTTGTGCTGTTTCCGCATCGTATTGGGTCTTGCGCATCTTTCTTCCCCCGACAATCCCACTCCTCGTCCTGGCAGGACACGAGCACACCCGCTGGTCGTGCCTCGTTATCGTACCCAATAAGTCCGGCTTTTCAAGAAGCAGGCCGGCAACCTCCGTGACACGCTCAGGAATTTGTACCACCCTCCTCAGGAAGAAATCCGCAAAGGCTGATTTCCCTTATGGAAATTCTTCTGTCGGGCACGAACATTTTTGGAAACCGCGCCGTACCCCTTATAGGACGCAAAAAATTAGGTTCTTGAACTCAAGTGCGGAAGTATGATGGCCGATATCCGCCTTAGTTCAAGTTAAGATTTTTCTCCCCTCCGGAAAACATCGGGTAGCGCCATGTTACTCGATGTTTTCTTTTGCGCCACCTCGGCCAGGGACCACCATTCGGCTATCACGGAATGGAACCTACTACCGCCTTTCGCAAGTTTCGCGACTAAGAGGGGAGATTGCCGCGCTCGGCGAGCCGCGCTCGCAATGACATACCACGCCTGTTCATGTCATTGCGAGGAGCTTCAGCGACGAAGCAATCTCAACCCGATAGTCTCAGGACTTGCGAAATGCAGTACTACGCGCCGCCGGACTCCGCCTTTTGGCCGTGGCACTTCTTATATTTTTTGCCGCTGCCGCACGGGCACGGATCGTTGCGGCCGACCTTGGGTTGCTCCAGCCGGATCTGCTTGACCTTGACCTCGCCTTGCGGGGCTTGAGCGGCCGCCCGCTGCTCCTCGCCCGCCGCGAACTGGCCCACTTCGTCGTGCGAAGTCTGGCTCACGTGCCAGACGTTCCTGGCCCGGGCCCCGGCCTCCAGAGTGCACGCGGAAGATGATATCGGTGACCCGGTCGTCGATGGATTCCAGCATCTCGTTGAACATCCGGAACCCCTCCCGCTTGTACTCGATCTTGGGGTCCTTTTCCGCCAGCGAGCGGGTCCAGATCTCATCCTTGAGCCGGTCCATCATGTAGAGGTGGTCCTTCCACGTGCTGTCGTAGACGTTCAGCAGCACGTACTGCTCCAGATCGGCCAGCTCGGCGCGGAGGTACTCGCGCCCGACCTCGGCCAGACGGTTCTTGGCCTCCTCGCCGTCGGCCAAATCCTCCTCCCGCAGGGAGGCATGGAACCGCTGGTTGGCCCACTGCACGAGCTCGGTCCGGTTCAGATGGGCGGTCTTTTCGCTCACCTCCTCGTCGAGCTTGCCGTTGTTGTAGGCTTCGCTCAGCTTCAGCAGTTGCTCGTGCAGATCGCGGGGCTTCGCGTCCTGGATGCGCTCGGCGGACAGACCGGCGTTGTACTTGGCGTTCGCCCAGTCCGCCAGGGCCTGGAACCCGTACACGTTGGCCGCCGGCCCGCCGTAGGCCATGCTCATCGCGAACTCCACCGGGTACTCGATCTCCCGGCGGCGATACTTGGCCGAGGTCTGCTCCAGCAGCAGCTCGCGCACCTGATCCGCCTTCAAGTCTTTCAATTGCTCGACCTTCAGGGCGATATCGAACTTGGCCCGCACCCATTCCACAAAACGCTGCAAGGCAAAATCCGGCCGCAGGAATTCGGCCAAGCGGCGAGCAGTCCTTTTTCTCGACCTGTTCCACGGCGGCCTCGGCCAATTGCTCTTCGATCTCCTGCGGTGTTGAGCTCTTGATTTTGCTAATGCTCAGGTTCACGTGGAACGCGTTCATCGCCCATTTCGACAGGCCGGCGGTATCCCACGTGCTCGGATCGTTATAATCCTCCAGGTACTCGCCCAGGGAAATCGAAATCTCATTCCGGACGCCATCCTTGGCCCGCTCTTTGATCGTGTGCTCGATCTCCTGAGGCGTGGCATCGGCCACCTGCGAGATCTTCAGTTCCACGTCGAAGTTGGCGCGGGCCCACTCGATAATGCTCCGCAGCGGATAATCCCGGTCGAGCATCTCTTTCGTTTGTTTCGCAATGGCCGCCTCGATCATCTCTTCAATCACCGGCTTGGCGCTCTTGCCCGCCAGCAGATCGCGCCGGCGGGCATAGAAGATCTTGCGCTGGTAATCCATCACCTCATCATAGTCGAGCAGGCTCTTACGAATCTCGAAGTTCCGCTCCTCGACCTTCTTCTGCGCTTTGGCGATGCCCTTGCTGATCCGCTTGTGATAGATGGGCTGGCCCTCTTCCCAGCCGATCCAGGAGAGCGCCTTGACCGTCCATTCGGGCGCGAAGACCCGCATCAGGTCATCGTCGAAGCACAGGAAGAATTGGCTGGACCCGGCATCGCCCTGCCGGCCGGAGCGGCCGCGCAACTGGTTGTCGATCCGGCGGGCTTCGTGCCGCTCGGTGCCCAGGATGTGCAGGCCGCCGATTTCGGCGACGCCCGGTCCGAGCTTGATATCGGTGCCGCGACCGGCCATGTTCGTCGCGATGGTGACGTTGCCACGTGTGCTGCCGTCCCGGGCCTGGTATTGCTGCCCGGCCTTGGCCACGATCGTCGCCTCGCGGGCATGTTGCTTGGCGTTGAGCACCTCGTGGTCGATCCCGTAGCGCTTCGTCAGCGCGTTGGAAAGCTCTTCGCTCTTCTCGATGCTGATCGTACCGACGAGGACCGGCCGGCCTTCGCTGCTGATCCGGTTGATCTCTTCGACGATCGCGCCGAACTTCTCGTGCTTGGTCTTGTAGATGACGTCCTCCCTGTCGTCGCGGACGCACGGCATGTTCGTCGGGATGACCACCACGTCGAGCTTGTAGATCTTCATGAACTCGTCGGCCTCGGTGGCGGCCGTGCCGGTCATGCCGGCGATCTGGTCGTAAAGCTTGAAGAAGTTCTGCAGGGTGATCGTGGCCAGCGTCTGCGTCTCTTCCTTGACCGTGCACGCCTTCCTTGGCTTCGACCGCCTGGTGGAGGCCGTCCGACCACTGACGCCCGTGCATGAGCCGGCCCGTGAACTCGTCCACGATGATGATCTTGCCGTCCATCGCCACGTAGTCCTTCTCCCGCTCGAAGACGACGTGGGCCCGCAGACTCTGCTGGATCAGGTGCGACCACTCCATGTTCGCGCCCGTGTAGAACGAGCCGATGCCGGCGATATCCTGGGCCGCCTTCTCGCCCTCATTCGTCAGGCGGACCTGCTTGTGATCGAACTCCACCTCATAATACTGGACCGTCTGGGTCAAGCGGGCCTTCGCGGCCTCCAACTCCTCCTCGGCCTTCTCGATGACCTTCTGCGCCTTTTCGACGCGTGCGCTGTCTTTATCGCGCTTGGCGTCCGAGATCTCGCCTTCGGCATTGGCGATCTTGCGTTCGATGGTATCAACCTGGTTCTTGATGCGGTCATAGCCGCTCTGGAGGTTCAACAATTGCCGGGCCACCTGATCCGCCTTCTTGTACCGGCTGACGTCGTCGAACGCCGGGCCGGATATGATGAGCGGCGTCCGCGCCTCGTCGATGAGAATCGAGTCCACCTCGTCGATGATCGCGTATTGGAGCGGGCCCTGCACCATCTGCTCGAGCGAGGTCTTCATGTTGTCGCGGAGGTAATCGAAGCCGAACTCGTTGTTGGTGCCGTAGGTCACGTCACACCCATACTGGTTCTTCCGCTCCTCACCGGACGTATCCATGTCCGCTTGGATCGCGCCGACGGTCATGCCGAGGGCCTTGTAAATCGGCCCCATCCACTCGGCGTCGCGCTTGGCCAGATAATCGTTGACGGTCACGATATGAACGTGCCGGCCGGAGAGATGAACGAGATAAGCCGCCAGGGTGGCCACGAGCGTCTTGCCTTCCCCGGTTGCCATCTCCGCAATCTTGCCTTCGTACAGCACCTCACCGCCGATCAGTTGCACGTCGAAGTGCCGCATGTTGACGTTGCGCCGGGCCGCCTCGCGCACCACGGCGAACGCTTCGGGCAGGATATCTTCCGGGGTTTGCCCGCCGGCCAGCGCCGCTTTGAATTCGGCCGTCTTGGCCCCGAGTTGCTCATCACTGAGCTGCTTGAGCTCTTCCTCGTACGGTCCGGCCTCCAGGGCGGCCCGCATATACCCTTTCACCAGCCGCTCGTTCCGGGAGCCGAAAATCTTGATGAGAAACTTGGTAGTCTTGTCGAGAGCCATCCTGTCATCTCTTCTTTTTACCGAATTTGTCCTGCATGCGCCGAGGCCAGTATGGCAGAATCCCCCGTTCGTGTCAAGAAAACGCGAAATGGTGCCAGGGCAATCGCATCTAAATTGGCCAGCCGCTATTCTTCGTTCAGAAACGCAGTTTAGGCAGAGAGCTGGACAGCCGTGCCGTCCGACCAGCGCGAATCTAACCGCCGTTTTCGGGGCCAAGAGGCCCGATCCCAATTTAGATGCGATTGCCCTGGAAATGGTGCCCGTCCACCAGGGCCAAGTGCGTTTCGCAGCAGGATTCTCTCTGGATGGGCGGTACAGTGTTCCCTACCCCCCTCTTCTGACATGATTCATACGAATTGGGCCGGCCGCGGTTTGAAACGGCGTTGCGTACCGGCATCCGGCGCCTCGAAATACGGAACGGAGCAACGACCTGGCCACACCGGCAGGACAAGATACGGTTCTCCTTAATCAGAAACTAATGAGACATCAATACTGTGGCAATATGCGCGCGTTCTTCTGAAGCGACATGGTAGGGCACGATCTTGGTTGAAGGCGAGGCCGAGGGCAGCCTGGATCTCCCCGAGCAAGGGTAGACGCCGGAGGGTGTTCTCCGCGCCCGAATCGCCATTGTGGCAGAGTATCAATCGTGAAGGAGGACAACCATGTGGCAAAAGTGCGTATTGCGAGTTCTCAGCATTCTGGTGCTGGGGCCGGCCTTGGCGGCTCGCGCCGGATTCGACCCCAATCTGGCTGTCTACTGGCCCTTTGACGAAGGGCAGGGAGTGGTGGCCGACGACGTCAGTGGCAAAGGCAACCAGGGCACTCTCTTCAACGACCCGGCCTGGGTCGCAGGGAGACGGGACGGCGCCCTGCGATTCAACGGGCTCAACTCCTACGTCGAGGGCGCGTATATCCCATTGAACAACCGCAGCTTCACCGTCGCCGCGTGGGTCAACCCCGTGCTCACGGCCTCAGCTATCGTCTTCTCCGAGCGGCAAGCGAACTCGGCGAATCAGAACCTGCATTTGCGTCTGGGCGCGGATGCCAGCACGGACGCCCCCGCCCGGGGCATTCGCTTCGGGTTCTACTCCAACGACCTGAGCAGCCCGGACAGTTTGATCCAGGACAACACGTGGTATCACCTGGTGGTCCGGTACGACATCGTGGCACAGAAGAGACAGATCTATGTCAATGGCACGCAGGTGGTCGAGGGAGCGTCATCGCCTTATCTGGGCACCTCCGGCAATATCTGGGTCGGCCGCGGCGATTTCAGCGGCGGCAGCCAGTACTTCAATGGCATTATTGACGATGTCCAGATCTACCAGAAAGCTCTGTCTGAGGACGAGATCCGCAGCGTCATGCGGGGCCTGTACAGCAAGTCGCAGGCCCAGAATGTCAGCCCGGCCGACGGCGCCGTGGATGTGCCGCGCGATGCGAGTCTAACCTGGACAGCGGGCCGGTACGCCGGCACGCATGACGTCTATCTGGGCACCGCGTTTGCCGATGTCAACACGGCCGCGCGGACAGCCGCAAACGGCGTGTTGGCCGGCCTGGGCGAGCCCCAAACCACGTTCGTTCCCGCCGGGCCGTTCGCCTACGGGCAAACCTACTACTGGCGCGTCGATGAGGTCAACAAAGACTCGGACAACACGATCTTCAAGGGCAACGTGTGGTCGTTCACCGCTGAGCCGTACACATACCCGATCAAACCCTTGGCCGCCACGGCCTCCAGCTTCCAGGCTGGCATGGGTCCGGAAAAGACCATCGACGGTTCGGGCCTCGACGCGGCCGACCGCCACGGCACCGACGCGACCACGATGTGGCTCAGCGACGGCGTCCAGCCAAACTGGATCCAGTACGAGTTCGACCGGGTCTATAAGCTGTACCAGGCGACGGTGTGGAACTCCAATCAGTTGATCGAGAAATCCCTCGGCCTCGGCGCTCGGAACGTCACCATCGAAACCTCTACCGACGGCACAGCGTGGACCCGGCTGAGCCATGTGCCGGAGTTCGCCAAAGCGCCCGGCGCCGATGGCTACGTAGCGGACACGACCGTGGACTTCGGCGGGGTCATGGCCCAATACGTCCGGTTGACCATCAACACTTCCTGGAGCGGCTCGGCCGTCACGGGGCTGAGCGAAGTCCGGTTCTCCTACATCCCGGTGCAGGCCAGAAACCCGGAGCCGGCCGCCGGGGCCACGGGTGTCGAGGTCAACACCAGCCTCAATTGGCGGCCCGGCCGCGAAGCCGTCTCGCACAAGGTGTTCTTCGGCACCGATCAGGCGGCCGTGACGAACGGAACCGCCTCGGCCCGGACGGCGGCCAATCACACCTTTGATCCCGGCGCGCTCACGTTCGGCACGACCTGCTACTGGAGAGTCGATGAGGTCAACACCATCATCTATCCGGGCGACGTCTGGAGTTTCACAAGCCGCGAGTTCGCGGTCGTGGACGATTTCGAGAGCTACAACGACGACAACAACCGCATCTACGACTCCTGGATCGACGGCATGACCGATGGCCAGAGCGGCTCGGTCGTCGGCTACATGGCTGCTCCGTTCGCCGAGCACACCGTCGTGCACAGCGGCAAGCAGTCCATGCCCCTGGACTACAACAACGTCAGAGCCCCCTTCTACTCCGAAGCCCAGCGAACCTTTCTCTCTCCCCAGAACTGGACGACCAATGGCGCCGACACGTTGACGCTGTACTTTCGGGGCTATCCGGCCGCTTTCGTGGACAACGGCAACAACTCCTTTACTCTCACCGCCGGCGGCACCGACATCTGGGGCAGCGCCGACCAGTGCCGTTTCGCCGGCAAGCAGCTCACCGGGGACGGTTCGATCACCCTGCGGGTCGACAGCCTGGCGAACACCAATAGCTGGGCCAAAGCCGGCCCGATGATCCGGGAGACCCTCGACCCTGGCGCCAAGAACGCACTGGTCGCGGTCACGCCGGGTAACGGCGTGGAGCTCCAGCATCGCGACACAACCAACGGGACCTCGGCCCGCTACACCAACGTCACCGGGCTGACCGCTCCCTACTGGCTCCGGCTCACCCGCACCGGCAACGTCTTCAAGGGCGAGCGTTCGGCGGACGGCAAGACCTGGACCCAGGTGGGCAGCGATACGACCATCGTCATGACGGCTACCGTCTGCATCGGCATGGCCGTGAGCAGCCACAACACGTCCCAAACAACCACCGTGGGGTTCTCAAATGTCGCGGCCGCCGGGGCGGTCACGGGGCCGTGGCAGACTCTCGCCCTCGGCGTGACCCAGAAAGCCAATGACGCCGCACCGTTGTATCTCGTGGTCGAGGACAAGGCCGGCAAGAAGAAGACGGTGATCCATCCGAATCCCGCGGCCTCCACCGTTGTGGATTGGACGCCGTGGCTGATTCCCTTCAGCGACCTGAGCGTCGGTGGCCTCAACTTGGCCGCGGTCCAGAAAATCACGCTCGGCGTCGGCGACCGGACCAACCCGAAAGCGGGTCCCGCCGGCACGTTGTACATTGACGACATCGGGTATGGGCACCCCCTCTGATAGCTCCAGGTGGCAGTGTCATACCATCGGACGGACGACGACGCAACAGCGGAGCATCGGTCGGCAAGACGATGCTCCGCTTTGCTTGGGCGGAGGGAGGCGGTTGAGTCGCGGGTGTCTCCCGGAGGCAGCGCGTGCCCGGATCACCTTCTCCGCCGCTTCTTTGGTGTCTGCGCCCGCCTTGCTTTCCGGGATGGTTTGCTTGGAGCCCGCTGCGTGCGACCCTGGCCCAACGGTTCCACGGGCACGACGTTCAACCGCCGTGAGGGCACGTCCACCGAGGCGATGTAGACGCGCAGCGGCCGGCCCAGATGGATGTCTACCCCGGTCCGCTCGCCCACAATGCACTGGGCGATCTTGTTGAAGCGCCAGTGATCGGGACCGAGGTCTTCGAGCTTGATCAGGCCCTCAATGCCGTACTTTTCCGACTGCGCAAAGACGCCGAAGCCGGTCAGACCGGTGACGACGCACTGCAGCTCGTCGCCGATGTGCTTGCTGAGCATTTGCAGGAGCAGGACCTCCGTCAGCTCTTTCTCGGCATCGTCGGCCCGTTCTTCGGTGAAGGTCAGGTGCTTGCCGACTCCAAACAGATCCTGGCCGGCGGCGATTTGCTTCGCCATCTCGACCCGGTCCTCCAGGTAGAACTGGAGTTGTCGGTGGACGAGCAAATCCGCGTACCGGCGGATCGGGCTGGTGAAATGGCAATAATGCCGCGACGCCAGGGCGTAGTGTCCGATGTTTGTGGGGGCGTACAAAGCCCGCTCGAGGCTCCGCAGCACCACCATGTTGACCGCAAGGGCCTGCTCCGTGCCTTTGACATGATCCAGGACCGCCTGCATGTCCCGGCGGTCGGGCGTGCGCGGCATGGCAATTCCCATCGCCTTGAGCAGCCGGGCCATGTTCTTGAGGCTCAGAACATCCGGGTCCGGGTGGATGCGGCGCATGAAAGACACGTTGAGGCGATCCAGGAGGGAGGCGACCGCCTCGTTGGCCTCGACCATGAACATCTCGATAATCGTGTGGGGGTAGCTGGTGTCCGCCGGATGGGCATCGGTGACCCGGCCCGCCTCATCGAACACCAGCTCCGGCTCCGGCAGATCCAGGTGGAGCATCCCCTCTTTCGTCCGCCGTGCCTCGATCCGCCGGGCCAGGGCTTCCATGTTTCGCAATAGCTCCATGACCGGCTTCTTGGCACCCTTCGTGTGGCCCTTGAGAATCCGGTCCGTCTGCTCATACGTCAGCCGGGCCGTGGAGCGGATGATGCTGTTGGTGTAGCGCCGGGAGATCACGCGGGCCTCGGCGTCGTACGTCATGTACGCGCTCTTGGTAAAGCGTCGCTGCTCGGGCTGGAGGCTGCAAATGCCGTTGCTCAGGACCTCCGGCAGCATCGGGATCGTCTTGCCGGGCAGATAGACCGTATTGCCGCGCAGCTTCGCCTCCTCGTCGAGCGGCGAGCCCGGCGGGATGAAAGTGGCTGACGTCCGCGATGTGAACGCCGAGGACCCAATTGCCCTGAGAATCCATCCCCAGGCTGATCGCATCATCAAAATCCTTCGCGTCCGGCGGGTCGATGGTGACGATCACCTTGTTGGTGATGTCCTCGCGGCCTTCCGCGCGCTCCCCTTCAAAGGATGCGGCGGCGGCGCGCGCCTGCTCCAGGCATTCGGCCTCGAATTCGCCCGGCAGATGATGCTGGTGAATGATCGACTGAATCTCCGCGTCGTATTGCCCGGACCGGCCGAGCACCTCGATGATGACGCCGCGGGCCAGGAACTTCTCGGTCGGATAGGAGAGAATCTCGACGACGACCTTGTCCTTCTCGCGGGCATTCTTGGCCGTGACATCCTCGACGACAATCGGCTCGAAGAACGACGTGCCGTCGGGCTGGACCAGCCAGGCCTCGGGATTGCGCATCAGGGTGCCGACGAAGCGGTTGTTCGCCCGCTCCAGCACTTCGAGGATCTCGCCCGTATAGCGGGCCTCCGAGCCGCGTCTGCCTTGGCGATTGACCTTGGCCAGGACGACATCGCCTGTCATGGCGTTGCCGGTGCTGTCCGGCGGGATGAACAAGTCTCCGTGAGCGTTCGGCTCCAGCGGGCTGACGAACCCAAAGCCCTTGGGGTTCTTGCGGAAGTGTCCGACCACCTGGCCGGCGATGGAGGGAAGCATGATGACGTTGCCCGCGCCGACGACCACGTGTCCGGCCCGGCGCAGTTCCTCGAAGGCCGTCTGGAACGCCGGAGCGTCCGCCTCGCCCACCCCGAGTGCCTTGGCCAACTGCGCCAGCTTGAGCGGCTGGTATTCCTCCCGCTTGAGGAACTTGAGAATCCGTTCCCTGTAGACCTGAGGCATCCCTGCTCTCCCCAAAGAAGCAGCACCCAATCGACGGCTCGTTCGATCAGGTGCTGACCAGAAATCCGAGGTCACGTAGCCGAATTCGGGCACCAGCGAGGCCTATTTCGGCTGCGGAGCGGCCGGCCTGCTTGGCCTTCAAGGCGTTGAGCTTCTTGGCCAGGCGGGACTTCTTGCGGGCGGCGGTCTTCTTGTGCATCGTGCTCGTCGTGCCCGCTTTGTCCAGCTTCTTGACGGTGGCCCGGAACTGCTCCTCGGCCGCCGCCACATTGCCTTCGCTCAAAGCCGTCTCGAAACGCTTGACCTGGGTCTTCACCTGGCTCCGGCGCGACCGGTTGAGCGTCTTGCGCCGTCACGTTCTGCCGAACTCTCTTCTTCGCCGATATCGAATGTGCCACTTGGTTCTCCTGAATACTCGTCTTGTTTATCGCAAACTGCTCACCGAGAGGTTGGTCCTGGTTTACGCCTTTTCCGGCGTTCCTGGTGCCGGACTTGTCCGAGCCGGCCCGCAACCGATCCACCCGCGCACTGACGTCCTTGTAGCCGAAATCCAGTTGCGCGATTCTCCGATAGACGTCCAGGGCCTTTTCCTTCTGACCCTGCTCTTCGTACGCACGGGCCAGATTATACCGCAACTCCTTGGCCAGTCCATCTTCTTTTATTTCGTAGGCGTCGATCGCCCGGGCGAAGACGTCCACGGCGTCAGCATACCAACCCTTCAGGAAGAAGCAAGAGCCGATCTTGTCCATGGCGGCAATCTTGTGCCGGGGGTCCTTCTGGGCCTCCTGGAACAGCGGGATCGCCTCGTTGAACCGCTGGTTTTGCAGCAGCCGCAGCCCATACTCGTACTTGGCCGCCAAGTCCGTGGGGTAGTTCTCCACGCACAGACGATAGTGCTCCAACTCCGTGTCGTTCAGCCTGGCCGTCAGCTCGGCTTGTTGGGCTTTGGCCTCCGCGTTCATCCGGCTGGGCCTCCAGCGTCTGGCGGACGGAGACGCAGCTTGCGTTTGAGCTGCCGGATCTTCAGCAGGCCCGCCCGCTCCTGGAAACTGAAGTTGTGGCGGCTGACATAGGCGTCTTCCAGCAGTCTGATGGCCTCGTTCTCCGCCTCGTCCGTCTCCAGATCCGCCAAGGCCGCCGCCAGATCGAAGACGTTCTTCGGCTGTTCCGGCTCACGGGCGTAGGCTTTGCGGGCATCCTCCACGGCAGACGCCCGGTAATCCTGGGTCTTGATGACGCGGTCCTGGGCATAAAGCTTGGCCTGCGTCTCCTGGTCGCGAATGGACTGCCGGAAATCGCCGTCCCTGTCGTATTTGCCTTTGGACATGGCCAGCTCGGCGGAGAGGTTCTTGCATTCGTCGGCCAGTTCCTTGTCGTCCGGCCGCATCCGACTGGCTCGCTGACAGGCCGCCACCGCCTTGTCGTACTCGCCCAGAGCGAGATAGCAGTCCTTCAACAGCAGATACGTCGCCAGAGAAGGCTTCTCCACGGCGTTGTTCGTTTGAAAAATCCAGGTTGGCGATCCAGTGGGCGGTTCGCTTGTAGCGGCCCTCGACCGCCGCCTTGAGCATGGCCTCGGCGTAGGCCATGTTGTCCGGGTCCTTGACGAAGAGATACTCGGCGTTGAGCATCTGCTCCAGGGGCGTCTTGCCCCGCATCCGCTTGACGCGATCCATCATCGACGGTCTCTTGCCGCCCTTGCCCCGCCGCTGCAAGCCCAGCTCGCACAGGGGCAGATGCCCCTCTTCCAGCGCATCCGGGGCCCGAATCAGCCCATCCAGGTACATGTCGATGGCGAAATCGTACTGTCTTCCTCTCCGCGGCGGTGCGCGCCTTGGCGAAAAACGTCCTTGGCCTCCGCCAGAGCCTGCGCGTCCACCGCTCCGAGCGTCGTCTCGCCCGGTTTCTTGTCCTCCACGGCCGGGCTTGGCGCCGCGGGACTGACCGCCTCTGCGGGCGGCCGTTTCCTCCGGCGGCGTCTCACTTTGGGCCGCCGGCGCCGACCTTGGCCCTGAGCCGCTTGAAGTCTTTCAACAACGCCCTGTCGTGCGGCTTGAGCATGAGGGCCCGCTGGCACGCGGCCGCCGCCCGCTCCGGCTGTCCGATAACCGCATAAGAGTCCTTTAGCAGGACGTAGAGATCGCACCTGGGGCTTCTTGGCGTTGTTGTTGGCCAAGAACATCAAATCGGCCATCCAGCGTGCCGCCTCGCGATACCCGCCCGCCACCGCCGCCCGCAGCACGGCCTCCCCATAGGCCACGTGGTTGGGGTCCTTAGCCAGCAGGTACTCGGCGTTGAGCATCCTGTCAAGCGGGCTGGTCCCGGCGGAGAGTCGCTGACTTACCTCTTCGTCCGTGGGTTTGGCCCCGCCGCGCTCCAGCCGTTGCAGCGCCAGGACGCGCAGCTCGATATGGCCCCCCGAGACATCGTCGGGCGCGAGCCGAAGCCCCTCCACGTAGGCCTCGATGGCGCGGTCAAAATCCCCCGCCTCGGCCGCCTGGCGGCCTCTGTCGAAGTGTCCCCTGGCCCGCAATTGTGCTGAAGCATCCGGTTCGGACATAATGTCGTTAAGTGGTTATCTCCTCAAATGATAGACCACTTCATGGTAGTCTTCGGCCCGATTCTGTCAATGAATAAATGCTTGTACGCAGATTCGGGCTGTGTTATAAAAACCCCGGGACCGGCGGATAGCCAGGGAGGCCCGGCCGAAGTCCCGTAGTAGTGTCCTTTCTGGAGAAAATCTGTATGAGGACAGCCCTCGAGCAGTACGATCCGCAGATCTATGAACTGATTCGGCAGGAGGAAGTGCGACAGAGCGGCTCGATCCGCCTGATTCCCTCGGAGAACTACGTCTCCCGAGCCGTCATGATGGCCACGTCAAGCTGCCTGACGAACAAGTACGCGGAGGGTTACCCCGGCAAACGGTATTACGAAGGTCAGCAAGTCACGGACTTGATCGAGAAGGTGGCCCAGGACCGCGCCAAGAAGATCTTCAAGGCCGACCACGCCAACGTCCAGCCGTACTCGGGCTCCGTGGCGAACCTGGCCGCGTACGCCGCTCTCATCGAGCCGCACGACACGATTATGGGCATGTCCCTGGTCCACGGCGGGCACCTCACCCATGGCTGGAAGGTCTCGCTGACCAGCAAGTTCTTCAATTCCGTCTCCTACGAGATCAACACCGAGACCGGCCGGCTCGACTACGACAAGATCCGCGACCTGGCCAAGAAACATCACCCCAAGGTCATCATCTCCGGGGCTACGGCCTACCCGCAGGACCATCGACTTCGAGATCTTCGGCCAAATCGCCAAGGAAGTCGGGGCTTATCACGTCAGTGACATCGCCCACATCGCCGGCCTGGTCGTCGCGGGCATCCACAAGAGCCCGGTTCCGTATGCGGATATCGTCTCCACGACCACGCACAAGACCCTGCGCGGCCCCCGGGGCGGCATGCTGCTGTGCCGGGCGGAGCTTGGCCGACAAGGTGGATCGGGCGGTCTTCCCGGGCTTGCAGGGCGGCCCGCACATGCACACGCTGACCGCGATCGCGGTAGCGCTGGCCGAAGCGGATACGCCGGAGTTCGTCGCCTATGCCAAGCAGATCGTCAAGAACGCCAAGGCCCTGGCCGAGAAGCTGCTGGAATGCGGCTTCAATCTCGTCTCCGGCGGGACCGATAATCATCTGATGCTGATCGACCTGCGGAACAAGGGCATTCCCGGCAAGAAGCTGGCCAAGGCCCTCGACCGGGCCCGGATCGTCACGAACTACAACACCGTCCCGGGCGACACGGCGCCGCCGTTCAATCCGAGCGGCCTGCGCCTCGGGACACCGGCCATCACGACGCGCGGGTTCAAAGAGCCGGAAGCGCAGCAGATCGCGGCCTTCATCCATCGCGTCGCGGAGAACATCGACAAGGAATCCGTGATCGAAGAGGTCGGCAAGGAAGTGCTGCTGTTGTGTTCGCAGTTCCCGGTGCCCGAGCACTTCATCATCCCGAACCGCAACGGCAACCGGCGAATAGGTGGATTTATGTCAGTCGAGTAGCGGGTGGCAGTCGTCAAGGAAAGCTCGGCGTTCGCTTGGCGATGCCACCCGGATTCTCTGGGGGGACACGCAAGCGGCATTGAGTAGTGACTATGGGGTCGGAGAGTCTGACAGCGGCGGTTCTCGGGTTGAACGACGGCGGTCAGCGTCTGCTCAAAGCCGCGGTAGCGACCGGCTGTTTTGAGATCAAAGCCGTGGCCGATCTGGACCCGCAGAAAGCCGAGAAAGCCGCGGCGGAACACCATTGTGACGCCTACAGCGACTTCCGGCAGCTCATCGTGCAGAATCAGTTCGATTGCCTGCTGGTAGGCGCCGAGATGCACACCTGTGACGAGCAACTGAAGGCGGCGCTCAAGAAAAAGTTCCACGTGCTGAAAGCTGGCGCCGCCGGCCCGGACCTTCGAGGAGTCGCTCCAATACGTGCGGCTGGCGGAGAGCGAAGGCGTCCAATTCGCGGTCGCCAACCCGGCCCGCTTCCAGGGCAGTTTCCTGGCCGCGCATGACATCCTCGCGCAAGGCCGGCTGGAACATCCCTTCCTCATCTCGGCCTCCGGCAGTTTCCGCGCCGCCGACCGCAGCGGCTGGCGGGCCGATCCGAACTCTGGCCGGCGGCGGTGTGCTGCTGCACGACTGTTACGCGCTGATCGACCAGCTTCTCTGGAGTTTTTCCATCCCGGAGCAGGTCTACGCCCTCCAGACCAACCAAGCCCCCGACAAACAGCAGCGGCTCTACCTGACGGAGGACACCGCCTTAGTGTGCCTGCGGTTCACCGACGCCCTGATGGGCAGCCTGGTCGCCACCCGGCGCAACGAGGTCGGGCCGTACGGGGTGGCGATCGAGATTCACGCCAAGAACGCCCGTCTGACGGTAACGGAGGATCAGGTCGAGCTCCGAACGGGTGACGGTCGCAACGACCTGAAGTGGCAATACGATGAGGATGAGCAAGTCGCGACCAGTCGCCTGCTGACCAGTTTTGCGCGGAGTGTGCGGTCCCCCCAAGAGCACCCGTTCCCCGGCCGCGGCGTCGGAGAACCTCCAGAACATGGCCGTGCTGGAATCCGCTTACCTCTCGGCACGCACCGGCTTTCCGGAGCAGCCGGCACGCATCCTGCAGTTGGCCGGCAAGCCGAGACCCCAAACGTGACCCGTCGCGATTGGCAACCTTCTGCCGCGTGCCGGGACGAGTGTTTGACACGAATCGGCGCTTCACAAATAGAAATCTCAAATTCCGGGAGATACATCATGAAGAATGCGGTTTACGCCGGCGTTATCGCCGTTTGCATCCTCGGGGTCGTGCTGGTGTTCTTGCACCGGGGCTCCGGCTCCACCAAACCCCGGACCAGCAAATCCTGGTCAAATGCGCGAAGTGCAACCAGAGCTATGAAATGAGTCAGAAGGCATACTTTAAGGAGCTGGAGGAAAAGGCCCGGGCCAGCAAGTCTCCGATGATGCGTACCATGCCCTTAACCTGCCAGAAATGCGGACAGGATGGGAGTTTTCAAGGCGTTCAAGTGCCCCAACTGCGGCGAGGTCTCTTTCGAGAACAGCGTTCCCAACGATTACCCGGACCGCTGCCCCAAGTGCAAACACAGCGCCACGGAAGACAGTAGAAAGCGCACGCCAAGGTCAGTAAGACATCCGCCCACAAAAATGCGGGGCCCATGTCGAATGGACATGGGCCCCGATTCTTCTTGCCACCACTCCTCCCGTTATTGATCCGGGCGGCCCACGGCGATATCGTCAATGTAGAGCGTGCCCTTGCCGTGCTGGGGGGCCGTCTTGTCCCCGATGCCGAGGATCAGCATCTTGATCTTGGCCGCGTTGACGCCGGTCAGGCTGCTGAAGGAGACCCTCCACTGCTGCCAATCGCCGGCGGTGACCGCCGTCGCATCCGGATGCGCGATCGTGATGCTCTTGCCGGCGCTATCCTGGACCGTGAGGTAGAGCTTGTCCAGCGTGTTGCCGGCCGGCTGGCCAACCGTGCCCAAGTCCGCCGACTGCCAGTCGCCCGTGACATTGCCGGTCGTGGCAATGCCGGAGAACTCCGCCCCCGCTACCGCGCCCGCCTGGTGACTGGTGACGGCCAGACCGATGTAGGCCGTGGCCCCCATCGTGATCGTCTGCGGGTTCCACGGGTTCGCGATCCAGGTGGTTCCGTCGGTCGAGTAATAGGCATTGAATGCGTTGCCATTGCGCTCGACCTTCACCCACGCCGGGATGGGCAGGGTCGTTTGGGAGGTAGGCAGTGTCAGCGCCGTGTCGCTGGTGGCCCCTGCGCCGGACGTCAGGCGCGCCTGGTAATGAACACCGTTGCCCGTGCTGGCCAAGGAGTAGGCATAAGCTGCGCCGGCGTCGAGGCCGCTACGAATCATGACGCCGGCCTTGGCCCAAGCGTTGGTGTTGTCAAGCCGATCCACGCGGGCGACGATCGAGCCGTTGCCGGTGAGTTGCTTGTAGACGAACCGGCCCTGATCGGCCGTACCGTAAATATCGGCCCCGGTGCCGTTCATCAGAATCTGGCCTGACGACAGCACCAGGAAGCCCGCCGGATTGCCGCGGAAGTACAAGCTCAGCGTATTGGCCCCATAGAGCGTCCAATCTTGCGCGGTACTCCAGGTCCGCTGTGCCTCCGAGTAGCTAATAGGACCGGCATTGTTGTATAGCAGGGGCATCGACTGCTTGCCGCCGTGGACGATGGTCGTTTCGCCGAATGTGCCGCCGGCGGCCATCGTATAACCGACCTGCGCACCATTGGTGGTCGAGCCAAAACCATCCAGCCAGACATCGTAGATGCGATTGGCGCCGTCGTTGTAACTTTCCATATCATCGACAGTCGCATAGCTCTGGGTGGAGAAACTCCACACTTGGCCCGTCCAGAGGCTGGGGGTCTCGGCGGCGTTGACCTCGTCGATCCGCCAGTAATAGGTCGCGCCCAGGTTCAACCCGGTCGGCGTGAAGCTGCTTCGCGTCACCGTGCCGGCCAGGGTCAGGGCATTCGGGTCGATACCGAAGTAGACCTTCTGCGAGGCCGCCTCGCGACCCGCACGCCAGGTCAGAGTGAGATCGGGGACCACGCCGGTCTGAGCCGTCGCCGGCTGCGGCTGTCGGGCCTGCACCGGCTTATAGAAGAACCGCACTTCGCTGAGGCCGGTTTGCGACATGACCCCGCCCCAGTTGCTGTTGATCGTCAATTTGACATACTTGGCCACCGCCCCGTTGAAAGTCACGGTGGTGTTGTGTGCATACGCGGCCGTCCCCGATGCCTTGGCGAATACCGGCACGCCGGCCAGCGTCGTCCATGTCACCCCGTCGAGGGAGTACTGCACCGTTACGTCCTTGGCGCCCATGCCCGCGGAGGACTCGATGGCTTGGTTCGAGTTCCACACCCACATCTCCTGAAGCTTGTAGGTGTCATCGAAGGTGTATTGAATCCAGGCCGGCTTGGAACCATCGGTCAGCCACATAGTCGTATCCGTCGTGCCGTGCAGGTCATCAGCGGTCAAACCCGAGCTATCAATGGTCTTCTCCGGCCCCATGTTCGCGGTCGAGCTGGAGGCCGAAGCGGTCATGCTCTTGATCGGGTACGTAGCCGGCTCCGCGGTGAAGCTCCAGATGTTGCCTCTATTGACCGTGTGATCGGGGCTGGCGTTGACCTCGTCGACGTGCGAATAGTAGGTCTGGCCCAACGTCAGAACGCCGGGCGGATCGTACGTATTGGCATCCTGGGCCTGCGCCACAAGCACGCCCCGAGGATTGGCCACGCTGGCGGCGTTGACATCGGTCAGGCTGGCGCCAAAGTAGACCGTGTGCGTAGCTGGGAATTGACCCGGCTTCCAACTGAGCACGGTATCCCGCGGTACGTCCGTCGCCTTGTCGGCCGGGGCGGGAGTCGTCGCCACACCGACGTTCATGCCGCCGCCCGCCATGATCGCGGCGATCTTGTCGGCGGAAAGGGCCTCAGTGTAGATGCGAAGGTCGTCCAGCTTCCCTTGGAAGGGCCAGCGCGGGCTGCTGTTATAGTTGTCAACCGCCAGGAAGATAGGGTTCGTATTCGTGGTCAGGGCTGTGGTCCACGGATGCTCGGCGCCCAGAACGCCGTTCATGTAGAACTTGTTGTTGTTGCCCGACGCATTCAGGTCGAAAGTCATGGCGACGTGGGTCCACGTGGACAGAGGCACAACCGGAGCTGCCGGGTTCCAGTTGATATTGCCCCACTGGATGCGCAGGGTCCCGTTCGCCTCGGCGCGGAAGCCATACGAGGAGTACCAGGCACTCCCGCTGGTGCCGCCTTTTTCAATGATCTGAGCGGTCGCGTAGACAGGAATATACACCCAGACCGCCACCGTCACCGCGTTGCTGATGTTCAGGCTGTCGCTATGCGGAATCGTGATATAGGCGGCATTGGCGCCGGTCGTGGTCGTGCCCTGCCAGGCCCCGCCCAGATGTCCGGCCCCCCAGGTCCCCGCCCCGTGCAGCGTGCCGTTATTGCCCTTGCCGGACGAATCGGCCGCGACGGTGCCGGAGGTTTCGTCGAGTTTCCACCAGCCGACCAGATCCGCCCGGGCCGTGCTCGCGAACACTGCGCCGAGCACGCCCAAAAGGCACGTTAGAACCATGGATTTGTTGCACATCATTGTCCTCCTTCAGAATGTTCCTGCGACACGTCTTCGGATCGCTTTATCGTGTACTTGCCCCAAGGGCCGCATCTTTCCCGCTCGTCAACTCCAAGGCTGGCTCGGCAAACAAGGCCCAGCCGTACTGGTAGTCCCCGGGATGGGTCGTGGCCAACGTCAAAAAGCTGTCGTTCGGCCCAAGCCGCACGTCGATTTGCTCCGCGTGAGGCGGAGCCGCCGCCAGATTCGCGTGAAAGCGAACCCGGCCGTCCACCAACACCCAGAAATCGACCTTTATGTCGGCCGGGTTTCTGCCCCGGCAGAACGGCACCACAGTCTCCGACACGCCGCACAACGCGACAAATCGGTCGATCCGAACTCCGGGCATGGCATGACGAATCGCACGTAAGTCGAAGGTTATCCCGGCGTTAGGGTGCATCCCGAGGGAGGGATTCGCTTTGGTGTTGTACGTTTTCCCGGACAGGCGCCCGGGCTGGGCCCCCAGCGAGCCGGCCTCAAATATCGCTCCATTGATGATCGATTCGTAGCTCTTGCCCCATGTCTGCGGACACCCGTCGAAGTGGATTCCGGTGGAGGTGACGAGGGCGGGACCATCGTTGCTGTCCGGGACAAAAACACCATTGATAAAAGGCAGGGATCGGATGATATGAAACCCATGATCCGATCGCTTGATGACCTTGCGGCCGAAGGTGGTTCGGCCCGTGGCGGGGTCGAGGCCCTGCGCCCAAACGCCGGTGTCCAAGCCGTTGCCCCCTCCCACCATGTCGGCCAAGCCCAGCCGCTTGCCGGGCAGACCAAACGCCCCTGCCGCCGGCATGGTCCGCGCGAACAGGCGGGGCCTATCCTGTACGGCAGCCCGGCTCGTCTGCCCCGCCACGTCAACCGTCATTGCTTCGTCTTTGACCAGACTCTGGCGTGCGCCGGCATTTCCTGCCTGCTCGAACTCGATCCGCCCCTCGAAGACGTGGACCTCGGCATTGCCGGCATCGCCGGTCAGCAGGCCGAATTCCGTGCCGAAATCGATCACATTGGAGGCCGGCGTTCGGATAGTGAAACCCTTCGCCGCCGATGGTACGGTAGCCGTGATCCAGCCGCTCTCCAGGAACATCCGATTGGTGCTCCGCAGATCGAACGTGCTCGGTGCCTGCACGATAACCTCGGCCCCTTTCTTGAGCCGGATCTGAGCATAGCCCTCTTCGAGCGTCCGGCGGCC
Organism: uncultured Planctomycetota bacterium; assembly: GCA_963750205.1. Lineage (GTDB taxonomy): Bacteria > Planctomycetota > Phycisphaerae > Sedimentisphaerales > Anaerobacaceae > PLanc-01. Next base: position 24,977 of record CAVVRJ010000074.1, on the reverse strand, counting down.
GGCCCGCAGCACGCCATCTTGCTCAATGGGGACATCCCACTTGGCATGGGCCGAGCCCACCAGCACGCCAAGCGTGCGATGCGCGTAGATGTACAGACCGACGAATGACAGCACGGCCAGCACCAGCAGACATATGACCGCCGTCTTGACTACCCGGGCCCCCGTGGCCACGGCTCCTTGCATGGCCTGAGCAGCACCGTCTCTTGAAACAAATCGTCCGCGTCCTGGTGGTTCGGGACCGTCGCCAAGATAAAAGCATAGATCCGCTTTTGGTTTGCCATCAGCAAACACAGAAATTCGTTGGTCTTCGACGATTCACTCATAAATGTTCGGAAGGGGAATATCCCGAAGGGGGCATGATTCAACCGGAAAATGGGGCTTCGATCAAGGAAAGCCGGTGAGGAAAAGAATGAACCGGGGCCCCTGCCCGCCCGGCAGAGACCCCGGTTTCTATCGTTGTTACGCTTCTGGGGATCGGTCCCCCCGCGTTCTACTTCGCCGGATGACCAAACCCGATATCATCGATGTAGAGCAGGCCCGCGCCGCCGGCTTTCGGAGTGGCCCGATCACCCACCCCAAGGTAGAACCGCTTGACGGCGGCCATGTTGACCCCGGTGAACCCACTGAGCGGGATGCGCCACTCCTGCCAGCTTGTCGCTGTCGTCGCCAGCGGGTCCGGGTGATTCACGACCTTGCTTTTACCGGCGCTGTCCTGGACCATCACGTACAACTGGCCCGGATCGTTGCTCGGCTGGGCCACGCCAATCGCCTGGGCGGTCCACGAACCGGTGACGTTGCCGGTCGTCGCGACGTTGGAGAACTCAGCGGTGGTCACCGCCGCGGCATTGTGACTGCACACCGAGAGGCCGATATAGACACTCGCGGCGGACATAGCGATCGTCTGCGGGTTCCAGGACATCGCCGTCCACTTGACGCCATCCGTGGAGTAGTAGCCGTTGAACGTGCTGCCCAATCGCTCGATCTTGACCCAAACGGGTGTCGTGAGAGCCATTTGCTCCGGCCGTGGCAACAGCCGTGTCACTGGTCGCCGCCGAGTCCGTCAACAGACGTGCCCGGTAACGAACACCATTGCCCGCCGTCGCACAGACGGCCGCAAAGCGTGAGCCGACCGCCAGACTCTCACGGATCATCACGCCGGCTGTCGCCCAGGGGTCGGTGTTCACGATGCTGTCCACGCTGGCGATAATCGTGCCGTTGCCACTCAGACGCTCGAACGCGAAGCGGAATTGGTCCGCTGTGCTCCAAATGTCGGTGCCGCTGGCCGACATGGTGAAGCTGTCGGCCGACTTGCTCAGGAACGAGATGCCACGGCCCTGGAAATACAGGACCAGCGTATCGGCCCCGCCGACGGTCCAGTTCTGGGCCGTATTCCAGGCATAGTCCGTCTCGCTGTAGTACGGCGTCTTGACGTTGTTGTACTCCAGCGGCATGGACTGCTTGCCCCCGTGGATGATCGTCTGCTCGGCAAACGGGGCCTGCATGTAGCCGACGAGAGAGCCGGTGTTGTTCGTCATGCCGTCGATCCAGGCGTCGTAGATCCGGTTATCGGTGTCGTTATAGCTCTCGAAATCGTCCACCACCGTGTACTCCTTCGTGGTGAAGCTCCAGACGTCGCCCGCTTGGTACCGGGGGTCGCCGCCGCACCGACCTCATCGACCTTCCAGTAGTAGGTGGTCGCCGAACAGGAGACAGGCCGGGGATAGCTGTGGTCCGTGACCGTGACGGCCGGGGCCGTGCCCGCGGTCACGGCGTTCTGGTCCGTGCCGAAGAACACTTTGTGCGACGCCGCTTCGCGTCCCGGCCGCCAGTTCAGCGTGGCATCCGAGGTCCACGCCCGTCGCCCCGGTCGCCGGCTGCGGTGCCCGGGCCTGAACGGGCACGTAGAAGAACCGCACTTCGGCCAAGCCGGTCTGCGGCAGGCCGCCCCAGGAACTGTTGATGGTCAGCTTGACGTACTTGGCGAACACCCCGCCAAGATTGACGGTCGTATTGTGGGCATAGGCCAACGTCCTGTCGCCTGGGCAAACGGGGGAACGCCCTGCAGTTGCGTCCAGGTGCTGCCGTCGGTGGAATACTCGATCGTGACGTCCTTGGCGCCGAAGCCGACGAAGGTCTCGATCGACTGATTGGAGTTCCACACCCACAGCTCATTGAGCTTGTAGACCTTGTCGAATTGGTACTGGATCCAGTTGGGCAGCGTGCCCGTGCTCATCCACATGGTCATCGGATCGGTGCCGTGCTGATCGTTCTTATCGAGACCCGAGCCGTTGATCGTGTTCTCCGGTCCCATGCCGGCTTGGCGCTGGAGGCCGTGGCAGTCACGTTCTGAATCGGGTAGGCTCAGCGGCTCGACGGTGAAGCTCCAGACCTCGCCCTTGATGATCGCGGAGCCGGGCGGAGCGTTGACTTCATCCACGCGCCAGGAATAGGTCTGCCCAAACTGAAGCCCGGTCGGGAGCAAAGCTGCTCGCGCTCTGGTCCTTGCCCGCCAACACGCCCAACGGATTGGTCCGGCTGGCGTTGCCCACATCGGCCGAAGACGAGTCCGACGTATACATCGTGGGTCTTGGCGAACTGACCCGCCGTCCAGCTCAGGGCCATGTCAAACGGCACATCCGTCTGGCCGGAAGCCGGCTTCGGATCGGCGGCCAGCCCCATGACCACGGACTTGCCCGCCATGTACAGGATCGCGTTGTTCAGCAGCTTCTTGCCATCGTCCGTGAGGTTGAGCGCACCCTGGGGTGCGGGCGCCGTCTCCTGCGTGCCGGCGGAGAACAGCATGCGTTTGCCCGCCGGGGTCTCGGTCGAACCCGTATAGAACGGCTTGCCGGGCCCCCACTCGACGACCCAGGCGTTGGCGCCCGTCTTGGAGATCACCGTGCCGCTGCCGACGTCGAGCGTGCCGATGAAGGACGTTTGGCCTGTGCCGGTCGTGCCGTCGACCACCGCGACCTGATTGGCCGCATTGAGCTTGATGCCGGTGAAGATCGGGATGCGTCGGGACCACCACTTCCATCATGGGACCGACGAGGCTATTGATCGTGGCGGTATTCACCCAGAACCAGCGGTTGTTGCGGACGAAGTAGGCGTGCAGGCAGATGATCGGGGCCTTGATGCCGCTCCATTGACTGATCATCGCCGCCGTCGTGTTGTAGTCGCCGCTGGTGGCCGAGCGGCTGATGATGATCACGTCGGCCGCATTCAGGGCCGCGATTTTCGTGTTATCGAGCGTGGTCCAATTCCCGCGCTGGACATCGACGGTGTGCCCCAGGCTCTGGAGCCAGGGGATCCACGCAAAGTCATCCGGGACACCATCGCCCGTAATGTCAACGCTTTCTGTCACCCAGATGATGTTGACGGCGCGGGCGGCGGGACTGCCGCAGAACGCCAGCGCCAAAACGAGACACGCGATTCTCTTCACCATACCATCCTCCTTCAAAGATGCCGTGACACGTAGAGATGACCTGAAACGAACTCAGGTCCGTAGCGGACTAAAAGAACTGAGATTTCGAGTTGTCCGTCACCCACTCACACCCTTGTTGCCGACCACCCTGCGCGCTGCCGCCGGAGAGGTGTCAACAAGAATAGTGTAACCCAACGAGGCCGAAGTGCAAAGGACAAAACCGCGTCACACGCAAGAATGTCACTTCTGCGTCGCTTTTTCCGGACCATTTGGAATCTATAGGGAGCATCCGGAGGCGGCGTAACGAGACCGCACGCGATGGCTTCCCGATAAAGGCAGGGAATGGGCCGGCGGTGAGGGAAAACGACCGGGGCCCCTGCTTTCCAAGCAGAGGCCCCGGATCCTCTTGCCGCTGATAATGATAATGCTGCGGATCGGTTGTGCGGCGTTCTATTTCGCCGGATGACCGAACCCAATGTCGTCAATGTACACCATGCCGGTGCCACCCACCTTCGGGTTGGTTTTGTCACCGACACCGATGGTGATCTTCTGGACCTTGGTCGTCTTGACGCCGGCCGCGGTCAGATCGCTGAGCGGGATCTTCCACTGCGTCCAGGCGCCCGTGGCGGCCGCCGCCGGGTCCGCATTGGCGGAGAGCTTGCTCTTGCCGGAGTTGTCCGTGACCACTACGTACATGCCCGCCGGGCTGTTGTACTGCGGACTGTTGATGACGGCGCCCTGCCAAGAGCCGGTGACGTTGCCGGTTGTGGTGACGGCAAAGCTGGTGGCAGCGGGATAACCACGGAACCACAGGTCCATGTGCGTGGCCCCATTGCCCGTCCAATCCTGGGCAGTGCCCAGGTCCCGTGTCGTCTCACTGTAGTAAGGCGACTTGGTGTTGTCGTAGCTCATCGGTATCGACTGCTTGCCGCCATGGATGATCGTCTGCTCGGCAAACGGGGCAGCCATATAGCCGACGGTCGAGCCGCTCTTACCATCCGTGTAGCCGTCGATCCAAGAGTCATAGATACGGTTATTGTCATCGTTATAGCCCTCGAAATCGTCCACGACGGCGAATTCCTGGGTCGTGAAGCTCCAGACATCGCCCGGATAGGTGACGGTGTTGACCTCATCGACTCTCCAGTAATAAGTCGTGCCGAACGTGAGCGGACCGGGATCAAAGGCGTGGTTGGTCACCGTCTTGGCCGGGGCGGTTCCGTCCGTCACGGCCGCCTGGTCGGTGCCGAAGAATACTTTGTGCGAGACGAAATCGCGGCCGGGCCGCCAGTTCAGAGTGGTGCTGACATCCAGCCCCGTAGCCCCGGTCGCCGGCACGGGCCAGCGAGCCTGAGTCGGGACGTAAGAGAACCGGACTTCGCTCAGACCGGTCGTGGGCAGCCCGCCCCAGGTGCTATTGATCGTCAGCTTGACGTACTGGGCCATAACGCCGCCGAAGGTGACCATGGTATTGGCAGCATACCCCGCCATGCCGGACCCCTGGGCGAACTGGGGCACATTGGCCAACGCCGTCCAGGTGGTGCCGTCGGTCGAATACTCCACTTTGACGTCCTTCGCGCCGAAACCGATGAAGCTCTCGATCGGTTGGTTGGAGTTCCAGACTTTCAGATCATAGAGCTTGTAAGCCTTGTCGAACTGGTACTGAATCCAGCACGGCTGTGCGCTCGTGCTCATCCACATCGTGGGCCCGTCGGTGCCGTGCAGGTCCCCTGTTAAGCCGGAGCCGTCGATGGTCTTTTCCGGGCCCATGGTGGGCTGCGAACTGGAGGCCGTGGCCGTCACCTTCGTGATCGGATAGCCGTACGGCTCGACCGTGAAGGACCACACATTGCCCTTGAAAATCGTGTTGTCGGGGGCCTTGTTGACCTCATCGATACGCCAGTAATAGGTTTGGCCGAAATCGAGTGCGGCGGTCGGCGTGTAGGTCGTCACCGTCTGGCCCTGGCTGACCAGAAGGCCGGCCGGCTTGGTCCGGCTGGCGTTGTTCACGTCGGCGAGGGTCTTGCCCAGGTATACATCGTGCGTGGCGGCAAATTGGCGTCCCGCGGTCCAGCCCAGCGCCGTATCCTGGGGCACGTCCATAGCCTTGTCGGCCGGCGTGGGTTTGTCCGCCTTAGTCCGGGCGGTTATGCCCGAGGGCTTGATGCCGGCGACGTAGTCGCCCTCATAGACGTAGACGAAATCCAGCCAAAGCGGGACTGTCGAACCCGCACAGAAAATCTGCAGCTTGACCGTGCCATTCTGCGCCGGCGTGGTGAAGTGGTACTCGGTCCAGTCGGTGGTGATCTGAAAATCGGTATCCCCCCAAGTGACCGAGTTGTCGGTTGCTTTCATGTCCGCCGTGATCGGACGCGGGGCTTGGCCCTTGGCCCAGAAGCTGGCCGTGTACTTTGTGCCGACCTTCTGCGTCATGGGCGAATAGATCACCATGAAGTACCAGTTGGTGGCCCCTTGGGGATCGACCCGCAGGCTCCGGGCGCCGTCGATGCTCGTGCTCGTATCGAATTCAACGGTGCTGTTGACGCCCACGTCGTAGCCCCAGGTGCACCACTGGTCCCAAGCGGGGTCGTTCAGGATGACCTCGTCCTGCTCGAAGCTGGGGTTCTTCACGAGGTTGACGGCCTGTCCCTGCGTGGCCGCCGGGGCGACAATCAGACCGAGGCCCAGCAACGCGACCCCAATAGATGGACTTCCTGCGCATAAGAGTCCTCCTTCACAGATGTTACGACAAACGGGGATGACCTGAAACCAACTCAAGTCAGTAATGGACGAATGGAATGACGCCTCAGGGCTCCGCATCACACGCTCACATCCTCTTTACCAGCCTCTCCACATGACACCACTGGAGAGACATCGGTAAGTTATAGAGTACCCCGGTACGGTCAAGATGCAAAGCAAGAAATCAGGTCACGCTCGAAAATCTCGCTCCAGCAGCGGTATTTCCGGACTTAGGGGCTACCGTGGAGGGTGTAGTCGCAGGAGAAACGCTTGCCGTCGGGAGACACGCAGGTGGCTTCGAGAACATACGTCTTGTCGCGGCTGGCCCGGGTATCCAGCTCGAATTCGTAGGCGCGCAGGAAGTCCTGCCAGTACTTGTTGTTCTCCGCCGGACCGGTCAGATCGATGTCCGGCCAGATCGTCAACTGCTTGCCCTTCAATTGAGCGGAACGCGGAACATGTTCATACAGCTCGAAACGCATAACACCCGGCGCCTTCATCTGGCACCCGAAAGCGTCCAGCATCGTGACAAAGACGGTCAGCTTGGTGTCCTCGCTCGATCCGGAGGGACCCGACAGCTCCGTCAAAGGGAGAATGCCGATCTTCACGGGCGCAAACGTGACGGGCCCGACGACGGCGGACGGAGGACGGTGTATCCGAGGACTGGCGCCGTCATCGGGCCTCCGTCGTCGCTCTGTTCTTGGGCTTGCTCAACCACAGGCGGCCGCTTTGCCGCCTGCGGCCGACTGCACCCGCCCGTAAGGAGGAGACAAAACACTAAATGGCAGATCAGCAAATCGCAAACCCATCTACAGGTCCTCATCCAATATGTGTCCGAGTCGCCGTTTCTTGGTCCGCAGATAGTCGATGTTGTACTTGCCGGGCTTGGCCCGCAGGGGAATCTGTTCGACCACCTTGATCCCGTAGACCTCCAGGCGGCTGATCTTCTTGGGGTTGTTAGTGAGAATCCGGACGCTGCGCAGGCCCAGGTCCCGACAGATCTGTGCCCCGATGCCGTAGTCCCGGCGGTCGGCGGTGAAGCCCAGCTTGAGATTGGCGTCCACCGTGTCGAGACCCTGCTCCTGGAGCTTGTACGCCCGCAGCTTGTTGGACAGGCCGATCCCCCGGCCCTCCTGACGCAGATAGATCAGGGCCCCCTTGCCTTCCTTCTCGATCATCTTCATGGCGGTGATGAGCTGATAGCCGCAATCGCAGCGCTGCGAATGGAACAGGTCGCCCGTCATGCACTCGGAATGGACCCGCACCAGGACCGGCTCCGGATGCTCGATCGGGCAGCACCTTTGGCGTCGAGGTCGCCTACGCCGCCCTTGCACAGGGCCAGATGCGGCTCCGGCGACGTGACGCTCTCATAGCCGACCAGCTTGAACTCGCCGTAATCCGTGGGAAGACAGATGCTCTCGAAGCGTTTGACCTGGCTTTCCCGCTGGAGGCGGTACTCCACGAGTTTGGCGATCGAGGTGATGCGCAGCTCGTGCCGCCGGCAGAATTCCAGCAGCTCAGGGACGCGGGCCATGGAGCCGTCCTCATTCATGATCTCGCAGATGACGCCCGCCGGCTTGAGTCCTGCCAGGCGGGCCAGGTCGATGGCGCCTTCGGTCTGGCCGGCGCGGACCAGAACGCCGCCCGTGCGGGCCCGCAGCGGGAAGATGTGGCCGGGACGAGCCAAGTCTTTCGGCTTGGCGTCGTCCGAGAGCGCGACGTGCACCGTATGGGCCCGGTCGGCGGCGCTGATACCCGTGCTGATCCCTTCGGCCGCATCGACACTGACGGTAAACGCCGTGCCGAACCGGGCGGTGTTCTCGAGCGTCTGTGGGTACAGGCCCAACGCGTCGCATTTCTCCGCCGTCAGAGGCAGACAAATCAAGCCCCGGCCGAACTTGGCCATAAAATTGATCAGATTCCGGCGTGACTTTCTCGGCGGCGCAGACCAAGTCCCCCTCATTCTCTCGGTCTTCCGCATCCACCAGAACAACCATCTTGCCCTGCCGGAGGTCTTCCAGCACCTCCGGGATCTCACTGAATTGCTCTACCGTGTTCGTCTCCTGCACAGAAAAAGGAACGTCAAGCGTCCGTCGGTTGCGCGGCTCGTTTCGTCGGACGGTTGCGTCGCACGGCGTCAGCCCCGCCGGACGCGCGGACGTAACCGAGACGAGCTTCGCCACCGCAACCGCTTGACGATCATTTCGAACCCTTGGGTCCGTTCGTAATCCTCAATATACCGGCTTCCGTTGCGGATGTAAACGAGGGCGGCCACCACGGCCGCCGCCGCCGCGGACCACCAGAGCACGTGGACGATCTCCCGATAGCCGGGGATCACATCCACCAGATCGGGCCCGACCAGGATCGCAATCACCATCGAAAGTTGGAACGCGGTGGACAACTTGCCCGCAAAGACCGGCACGATATGCACATGCGACGTGATCAGGTACATGACCAGAAAGCCGAGGGTGATAAGAACGTCCTTGCCGATAATCAGGACCACCACCGTCATCGGCAGCAGAAAGCCTTCGATATGGCCCCTTTGGAGACGAGCAGCAGCGAGGCGCACGTGATCAGCAGCTTGTCGGCGAGTGGATCGAGGAATGCTCCCAGTTTGGTGACCTGCCGGCGGTGGCGGGCCCAATAGCCGTCGATCGCGTCGCTGATCGCCATGACGAAGAACAGGCCGATCGCCACGTGCCGGAGGAATCCCTGCCCCGCCTCGGTGAGGTAGGGATCGTGCATGCTGAGCATGCAGTCCACAAAGGGGACGATCAGCAGGATCCGCAGGAGCGTGATCCGCGTCGGCCAACTCAGACGCAGCCCGCGGCGGCGATGGAGCCAACTCAGCACACCGACCCACTCCTTTCTGTCCGTGTTCTCGTCCACGTTCGACCCTGCCAGTCGCTGGTCGTTGCATCCGCTGCAAGACCGTGCTATAGTAAGGGCAGCCGCTCGGTCCTGACAAGAGGGATTCTCGGCACGTTTCCCGGCGGGCCGGAGCGGGACAACTCACACTCGGCGGAGATACGGCAATGGTGGGCACGAGAAGCCGTCTGGCGCAGTCCTACTACGACATGGCGACGCTCCTGGACGCGGGGGTGCCGATCATGCGGTCTGTCGACATCCTAGCCCAAGGACGAAAAGGACAGTTGAAACGCACCTTCGGCGCAGATTCGCACGTCTCTGTCCAAGGGCTCGAGCCTGTCCGAGTCCGTGAACGAGCACCGCAACGTGTTTCCCGAGATGGACCGGATGCTGATCGAGGCCGCCGAGAGCTCCGGCTCGCTGGGCGAATCCTTCAAAATGCTCTCGCAATGGCACGAATTCGTCCACAAGATCACCGGGCGCATGATTTCGGGCCTGCTTTACCCCGTCTTCTGCCTCCACGCGGCGGCGTTTCCTCCTTCCGGCCGTGCCGTTGATCCTGGGCAAGATCGGCTTCGGGGGCTATGTGCTCCGGGTCCTGCAAGTCCTTGCATTCCTGTACATACCGACGCTCCTGGTGATCGCGACCACGTACTTCAGGCCGCGGACCAGCTTCCTAAGACGGTTTCTCGATTGGCTTATCCTGAGAATCCCGGTCCTCGGCCAAGCGGTCTACCACCTCTCCGTCAGCCGTTATGCCAAGGCGTTCGCCATGCTCTACAAGGCCGGCGTGCCCATCACCGAATGCACGCAGCGTGCCCAGCTTGTGACCGGCAACGCGGTCGTCGCGGATCTGTTCGCCGGAGCCACGATCAGCGTCCGCGAAGGGGCCCTGGCCAGCGATGGACTGTCCTTGCGCCTTCCCCCGGAGTACCGCGATCTGTTTCGGATCGGGGAGGAAACGGGCGAATTGGACAAAACGGCGGACAAAGTGGCCGAGATGTCTGCGGATCGGGCGGACCGTTTCTTCACTGCCTTTGCCAGCGGGTTCCCGAAGCTGATCTATTTTGCCGTGATGATCTTCATGGGCGTGATGGTGGTGTACATGTGGAGCCACATGTACGACGGCCTACTGGAGGGGTTCTGAGGGCTCGCGGAGGGAGATCTTCGCACCGTCCGGCACATTCCACAGTGCCTCCAGGCTGCCTTCGATCCGCCCGACGATATTGACCGCCGACGCGGCGCGAATCTCCTCGCCTTCCGGAGCCGGCGTCCGGCCGAAAAAGATGCAGAATGCCCTGCCCGGCGGCCAGTAGCCGATCTCGCCCGCCTGGACCACCTCGCGGGCACCGGCTTCGATCCCCGCCTCGACCGGGATGGAGAAGTAGATCTCGCCGCCCCAGCGGTTGGCCTGGGCCTCGATCGGCAGAGCCTCCGCAATGGCCCGTGCCGTGGCGGTATCGTTCAGCTCGGCCACCAACCGAACCTTTCCTGCGGCGATCGTGATGCGTCGTGGCATAGAAGACAAGACAACCAAGTTTCAAGTTTGAAGTGTGAAGTTTGAAGCAGGATGTCGACTTCCGACTTCACACTTCAAACTTGACACTTCGTTCCTTCTTCCGATTTTATGGTGCGATTGACTTGATGTAAATCGGACCCTTGATACAATTCAACAGATTTCAGAGGCCCAACGATGGCAGTTCTCAATGTCAATATCGATCACGTGGCGACCGTCCGCCAGGCGCGGCGAACGGATGAGCCGGACCCTGTCTGGGCGGCGGCGGAGTGCGAGTTGGCCGGGGCCAACGGAATCACCGTGCACCTGCGCCAGGACCGCCGGCACATCAACGACCGCGACGTGTGGACGCTCAATGAGAGCGTCGCCTCCAAGCTGAATCTGGAGATGTCGATGGCCGAGCCGATCGTCAAGATCGCCGAGCAGGTCGGGCCCGACCAAGTGACGCTCGTGCCGGAGAACCGCCAGGAATTGACGACCGAAGGCGGGCTGGACTGCGTCAAGTACAAAGCCCGGCTGCGGGAAGTCGTCCGGCGGATGCACAAACAGGGGATCCTGGTCAGCGCCTTCATCACGCCGGAGCTGGAGCAGATCGCCGCTTCGGCCGAGACGGGCTGCGACGCCGTCGAGTTGCACACCGGCGGATACGCGAACGCCCAGACGGACCGAGCCGTAAAGAAGAGGATTGCCGAGTTGGAGGCCGGCCGGGATTTCGCGCGGGAGAAGGGCCTGATCGTCCACGCCGGTCATGGGTTGACGTATCGCAACATCGCCCCGATCGCCGGGATCGAGGGGCTCTGCGAGTTCAACATCGGCCATAGTATCGTGTCGCGTGCGGTCCTCGTCGGCATCCGCGAGGCGACCCGGCTGATGATCGAGCTGATCGACAAATACGTAAACGATAGAAAGATCGTGGAGCGGTTGCGAAGCTCGTTACGGTTGCGTGGGCGTCGGAGAGCGTGCCGACTTACGCTATCGCCTGACGAAACGAGCCCGAACGTTCGACGATTGACGATCGCAAATAGCCAATCGCAAACAATGAATGAGGAGACTGCGGATGTTCACAGGGGCCATGGTGGCACTGGTCACGCCGTTTCACGGCGGCGAAGTCGATTTCAACACGCTCGACGAACTGGTCGATTTTCAATTGGACAACGGCATCGACGCCATCGTCCCCGTGGGCACGACCGGCGAATGCCCGACCCTCAGCCATGACGAACACAAGCGGGTCATTGAGGCCGTCGTCAAGCGGGTCGGCGGCGCCACGCGCGTGATCGCCGGGGCCGGCTCGAACAGCACCGCCGAGGCCATCGAGCTGACGACCTTTGCCAAGAAAGTCGGCGCCGACGCCACGTTGCAGGTGTGCCCCTATTACAACAAGCCCACGCAGGAAGGGTTCTACCAGCACTTCAAGGCCATCGCCGACGAGGTCGATCTGCCCATGGTGCTGTACAACATTCCCGGCCGGTGCGGCGCGGGCCTGACGCCGGAGACCGTCGCCCGGCTGGCGGAGATCGACAACATCGTCGCGATCAAAGAGGCCACCGGCAGTCTCGACCAGGCCAGCGAGATCGCCATGCGCTGCGACATCACGATTCTCTCCGGCGACGACTCCCTCACCCTGCCCTTGGCCTCCGTCGGCGGCAAAGGCGTCATCAGCGTCGTGGCCAACATCGTCCCGGCCGACGTCAAGGCCTTGACCGACCTGATCCTCGAAGGCGACCTCGTCTCGGCCCGCCAATGGCACCGCAAGCTCTTCGCCCTGAGCAAGAACATGCTGACCCTGGCGACCAACCCGATCCCGATCAAGGCGGCGATGGCCATGCTCGATATGTGCTCCGAGGAGTTGCGTCTCCCGCTGACCCCGCTGGAAGACAACAAGAAGGACTCCCTGCGCAAGACCCTGAAGGACTACGGCCTGCTGAGTTAGCCGGCAGCGGCTCGCACAGCAACACTCTTCGGCGACGCCTCGAACACAACGAAGAGATTCCCAGCGAATCCTAAAGGCCCTTGAACACCGCCCAGATTGGATGCCCTGTCTCCCTGTGGTCACGACGACCGAATCTGGATTGACCCGTCAATGCCAGGGCAGTATACTATTCTCTGACGGGAGTACTGCCATGAGAGAAATGTTCACTATCGGCCATTCTAACCACCCGATCGAGCATTTCATCAATTTGCTCACTGCCCACCGCATTTCGGCCATAGCGGACGTCCGGTCGAGCCCCTATAGCGAATACTCACCGCAGTTCAATCGAGAACTGATCCAACAGAAGCTGCAAGATGCCAACATTGAGTATGTTTTTCTTGGAAGGGAGCTGGGAGCCCGGCGTACCGAGGAGAGTTGCTATGTCAGCGGCCAAGCGAAATATGACGCTATCAGGAACCTGCCTGCCTTCCGCAACGGTCTCCATCGCGTACTTGAAGGCATCGAACAGTACACCGTTGCACTCCTGTGTGCGGAAGCCGACCCGCTGTCGTGCCACCGGACCATATTGGTGTGTCCTGAGCTGAAAGCACTTCGGCCCGACCTCAAGATCAACCATATTCTTGCAGACGGCAGCCTCGAATCCCACGAAGAGGCCGAACGACGGCTCGTCAAGCTACACAAGCTGCAGCCAGAGCTATTCGGAGAGACTGACCTCCATGTCCGGCCTGATTGAAAGAGCATACGACATCCAGGCAGAACGAATTGCGTACAAGAAGGTGCCAGCGGAAGTATGAAGATCTTTACGATTGGGTTCACCAAGAAATCCGCCGAGGAATTCTTTACCCGGCTCAAAGAGGCGGGAGTTCGGCGTGTGGTGGACGTGCGTCTGAACAACACATCGCAGATCGCTGGCTTCGCCAAATCTCGGGATCTGAAGTTCTTCCTCAGAGCCATTGCAGGAATCGACTACCTGCACCTTCCCGACTTGGCACCGACCCAGGATATCCTGGACGACTTCGTCAAAGCCAAGGGTGCCTGGAGTGAATATGCGCGACGATTCGCGGAGTTGATGGAAACGCGTCGAATCGCTGAGACGCTGACCGGGGAACTTCTCGACGGCGACTGTCTGCTGTGCAGTGAGGATACTTCGGAACATTGTCACCGGCGACTCGTTGCGGAGCACTCTCAAAAGCACTGGGCAGATGTGGAGATCGTGCATTTGTGTGGACGAGCGTCTCCAGACGATCTGCTCAGACATGTGAAGCGGTCCTACCACATCCTCCACAATCGCCTGAAGTACGTGACTATCGAGGAAATGAAGCAGAAGCCTTTTCCGGCACGGACAACCCTTCAGCTTGTTCGTGCCGACGACTTCACCATCCGGGACACGAAGAGTCCATCAACTGAGAAGCACAACTGGAAAGGAGTGGTCTCATCAGGGGACGCACCATTGAATTGACCATCACCGACCCAGCGTTCTGCGAGAGACTGAACAAGGGGCACCAGCCATCCAAGTCCTGCCTACTGACGATGAGCCTGAGTATGCCCTATAAGCCTCCAGAGTGGAAGAGAGACCGCAGCATACTGAAACCTTCCGGAGTCATTGCTGGAATACGCTGGCACTTGGTCCGGCATCACAGCCTCTGGCTGACTCATGATTGCTTCACGAGTGAGTCTGCAGGCGGCGAGCTGGACAGCCCTGCTCTGTGATTTGGCTGGGAGATCTCACGGCAGCTTCGGGGCAGACAGAGGCTTCAACGCACTCATCCCCCAGCGCGGGGCTGCCTTTGAGGGCCAGGACTTCCAGATTCGACAGAGATGCCAGCGCCACCACTCCGGCATCGAGACTGCGGGCGTCGCCCACGCCGAGGGCCTTGAGCTGGGGCATAGCCCGGAGGTAGGTCAGGCCGCGCTCGGTGATCTGATCCAACCAGGGAACGGTCAGGCGTTCCAGCGACCCGATCCGGGCCAGATGACGCAGTCCCTCCTCCGTGGCCCGGGGCGTCTCCAGCCACAGTGCCTTGATTGACGGAGCGGCGGCCAGATAGGCCAGCCCCTTGTCCGTGAAGGGGCCGGAGAGCCGCAGATGCCGCAGCCTGGGCAGCGTGGCCAGGGCCTTGAGGCCCTCGTCCGTCATCATCGGCGTGCCTTCCAGATGCAGACTTGGAGGTTGCGGAGCTTGGCGATAGAGGCCAGGCCGGCATCCGTCAGCCTGGGCGTGCGATATCTCCAGCTCGGCAATGATTGCAGCGTCGTCCAGCCCTTGCCGGTGAAGCGCCGACCGGGCAGAAGTGGGTTATCCCCGTCAGCCTGGCGACGTACGGCAGGAACGCGTCATCCACTTGGAGCGGCTGCAGGAAATCCGATCCTGTATATCGTTCGGCCCGAGCGACTAGGCATTCGAAGCACTGCTGCCGGGTCACACCCCGGCCCCCCAAATGCAGACACACGCATTGGCCGGCCGGGACGCGTACCTCGCCCCGGGCCGGGCCCAGATACCTGGATGGTGCAAAGACGTAGCCGGGGTGGAATTCCCGCGCCATCTCGGGGACCACGTAAGCCTCATCAATGAGGGCAACCTCGCCGATGGACCGATCCGCCGGAAAATGCAGGACCCGCTCGGGCAGAGTCGTCCTTGCACTGAACCCGCCCCCCGGATCACCATTGCCTGCCAGAACCCAACTTACCAGCACCGCCTGCGACAGGATCGCGAGCACCGTCACCATGACTCGCACTCGTCGATTCACTTGAGATCTCCCTCCTTCCATCTACTATGGCTTGGCGGGGTCGTTTGGATCGTGCAAGTTGGGATCGGCGGGTGGCTTAGGGTCGCTTCCACCGCCCAGACCGCCGGGGGAGGAGCCGCCAACGAGTCGAGGCTGCTGTTTCTGGAGGTCCGCCTGCCCCTGGGTGGACATGCCCCCCATACCGCCGAACCCTCCCATACCGAAGCCACTCATCATCATGCCCCCGGGTGCGACTTTCGTGTCCTCCCCTGGGGGGTCCAGGGTCGGTTGTTGGGCGACCCGCATTCCATCATACGACGAACTTGTCGGGCTGGGACCCGTAGCCGCAGCTTGATCCTGCTGCATCTCGATTTGCGGCAAGGCACTGGGGCGCGTGGATCTCGTCTGGACATCGGCCGGTGAGCCAGCCAGGTCATACAACGGATTGGCGGTCGCGAATTCCCCGGGTGCAATCACGACCGGCCCCGAGGAGGATCTCGTCATTTCGTAGTAGGTCACCGCCGATCCGGCACTGATGATCGTCACCGCGGCGACCGCCACCGCCTTGGTTTTGGCCGCCGCCAGAACGCTCGAAGCGATCGGATGAAACCCGGAGCCGACGCCCGCCCCGGCTGCGCCGGCAGCCCCCCCGCCGACGATAGCCATTTTGCCCAGTTCGGTCAGTAACGGCAGCGGCGCCGCTTGGACCGCATTGTCGCCCAAAAGCGCGCTGAGCGCCCCGACGGCGATCAGGATGCCGCGTCGGCGCAGCTTGGACCGTAGCTGCACGACCCCCGCCCCAATCCGGCGGGAAACGGTTGCCTGGGAGGCCCCTTGAAGCAAAGCAATCTCGCGCGTCGTGCGGCCTTCCAGAAAATGCAGGATCAGGACGTCCCGCAGTTCCGGGGCCAATTCCCGCAGACCGGCATCCACGTAGGGCGAGATCTCCTTCCATTCGACCGGCTCGGGCGACGACGGTTCGTTGGCCGATGTATTCCCTCTCCCGATGCCGGCGCGAGGCATCCCGGCGCATCAGATCGATGGCCTTGTGCGTCGCCACCCGGTGCAACCAGCCGGGCAGTGACCCGGTCACGTGCCCCGCATCCTTCGTCAACTGCAGGAAGGTCTCCTGGGCCACGTCCGACGCCCGATCGACATCCGCCAGGATGCGCAACGCCGCCCCGTACACCAACCCCGCATGGCGGCGGATGATCTCGGCAAACGCCTCCGCATCGCCGCTGCCGGTAAACCGCTTCAGCAAGACTGTTTCGGTTTCGCGCCATAACCGCCTTCCGACGATCGCACCGCCGCGAACAACGTCCACAACTGTTATTATGGCGTTCGCCGAGCCGAAATGATTCAAAAAAATGGGAAAAATCGGAGCGATCCGCCTGCGCTAAGGGGACCCAACCCGTCCTACAAAGCGCCGGTCCGCCTCAATCCCGATACGATTGCTGTGCTTCGAGGTAGGTTTTGAGCGTAGCCGAGACCATCGCGTTGACCGAGTAGTGGGCCCGGATGTGTTCCTGGGCCGTGGTGGCCAGCCGGCGGGCGAAGTCGTGCTCGTCGAGCAGTTGCCGCAGGGCCTGCCGAATGCTCGGCTCGCTGTCGGGCTCGAAGACGACCGCCGTCTCGTTGGGGATGATCAGGTCGTCCACCCCGCCCCGGCACGCCGCCACCGCCGTGCCGACCGCCATCGCCTCCAGCAGGAACACGCTGAACGTCCGCAAAGGCTGCGGCTGGACGAAAATATCCCCCGCCACCACGACGGAACGCCAGGGGTCGAGAACGGGCACGATCGTGACGATGTCGGAGAGGTCCAGGGAGACCAGGAGCTTGCGGACGTGGTGCTCCGCCGGCCCCGTACCCATGATGGCGACCATGAATTCGCGCCCGTCCGTCTTCAGCGACTCGGATCGCTTCGAAGAAGTTCTCAAAATCCGCAGACCCGGTGCAGGGGATGAGCGACGACGATGCTGGGCAGCCGCGACGGATCGGTAAAGCAGATGGTGTCCGTCTCGACAAAGGCCCCGATGTTGATCTGGGCCACCCGTTCGGCAAACCGGGGCAGAGCCTTGACCACACTGGCGCGGATCGTCTCGGCCGGAACGACGATCTTGGCGCAGCGGTGGGCCGAGATCGGCAGTTTGTGCAATCGTTTGGCCAGGGAGTTGATCGTCAGCACGTAAGGCAAGCCCATCACGCGCGAGAGCTGCCGGACCAATCCGGCCCGGCTCTCGCACAGGCAATGCAGGACCGTCGGCTTGAACTTCTCCAATTGTCCGGCCAGCCGCTCGATGCCCAGATGCTCCATCAGAGGCAGGGCGACCGCAGGATGCGTGAACACGGCCGCCGGCGCCGGCGTGACGGACTCGGTATTCTGTCCGGGGGGGCAGATCAGGGCTGCCGGGATGGATTCATCCGCCAGCCCGACGAGAAGGTGCCGAACGAAGGTCGTGTGCTCGGTGATATTGCGCCGGGAGAGAATGAGGGCCGGACGCAACGACCGTCGGATGACCGCCGTATCCGATAAGCCCTCCCCGCCCACGGAGATCCTGTTGCGTCACGCGTTCCATAGAGTCTCGCATCAGATCAGGAAGCTCTGCGTGATCTGCTTGGTCAGCTCGGTGAGCAGCGCCTGCATCTTGGGATCGGATTGCTTCTCCTCGTCGATCTTGGCGCAGGCGTGCATCACCGTCGTGTGGTCGCGGCCGCCGAGATGGCCGCCGATCTCTTCGAGGCTGTGTTTGGTCAGCAGGCGGGCCAGGTACATGCAGATTTGCCGGGGGACCGTGATGCTCTGGCTCCGCTTCTTGCTCTGCAAGTCCGTCAGACGAACGTCGAAGTGCTTCGCGACCACCTCGACGATGTCCATGACCGTGATCCGCCGCGTGGCAAGCCGGATCTGTCCTTCCAGACGCCCGCTGGGCCAATTCGAGCGTGACCGGCTCGTGCGTCGTCGTGGCCAGCGCGTAGATGGTGGTCAAGGCCCCTTCCAGCTCGCGGATATTGGCCTGTACCTGCCGGGCGATATACTCCGCGATCTCATCCGTGACCTCCAAGCCGCGGAGATGGGCCTTCTTCTGCACGATCGCCACGCGCGTCTCGTAGCTCGGCGGGTCGATCCGCGCGACCAGGCCCCAGTTGAACCGGCTGATCAGCCGGTCCTCCAGCGAGGGAATCTCGGCCGGCGGGCTGTCGGCGCTGAGAATGATCTGCCGGCCGTTGTTGTAAAGGGCGTTGAACGTGTGGAAGAACTCCTCCTGGCTCTGCTCCCGCTCCCGCAGGAACTGGATGTCGTCGATGACCAGAGCATCGACCGTGCGGAACTCGCTGTGAAAAGCTGGCGATATTGCCCTGCTCGATGGCCCGAATGAAGCGATTGACGAACTCCTCGCAACTGAGCAACTGGATCGAGGCGGTACTGGACCGGTGGCGAATCTCGTGGCAGACGGCGTGCAGCAGGTGCGTCTTGCCCAGGCCGGCGTTGCCGTAGAGAAACAGTGGATTGTACGTCGCCCCCAGCGATTGACTGACGGCGACGCAACTGGCATGGGCCAGCCGATTGCTCGGCCCCACGACGAAGTTGTCGAACGTGTAGTCGGCGTGGAGAGCCGGTCCCGGTGACAAGAGCTCGACCGCCTTCTGCGAGCCGCCCGTGCCGATGAGGAAATCCACCGTGACCAGATGGCTCGTGATCTGCTGGGCGATGCGCGTGAAGTTCGCCTTGCAGTTCTGTTCCAGGAACCGGACGCTCGCTTCATCCGGACAGCCGATCCCGATGGAACCGCCGTCGAAGCGCACGACCTTAAGCGCGTCGAACCACGTGCGGGCGTTGGTAGGATCCGAGGCCCGCGCCCGTTCCACGATCTCGGCAAAGATGCTCTCCACTTCACGAGCGGACAAAGCAATCTCCTATACACTGCTTGAAACCCATGCGGATGCGTCGTACTCAGAAGTGTGTATCTACCAAGAAAAAGCCCAAATGTCAAAGGAATCCACCAGGAGCCCGCCTGACGGGAAGACTCCCAAGCGACCGACGCCAAGCGGCGAACCTGATTTCCCCTACCGTTTCTTGCATTTTCCCGAAATGCCGGTACGATCAGCAGCGACCGGAAAATGCGGCGTATCACCGGCTGGCGGTATCGAACGATGTTGGATTCTGTGCACAGGAAATCGCATGGGCATATTCTCGAAGACAGCAGAGTACTTGAAGGAACGGCTGGGCAAGACCCGGGAGAAGATCAGCAAGTCGCTGACGACGGTCCTGAGCATCGGCCGCAAGATCGACGATCAGTTGCTCGATGAGCTGGAGGAAACCCTCATCAGCGACGATCTCGGCGTCGAGACCACGGAGCGGCTGATCACCGAGCTGCGCGAAGCGTATCGCAGCCGCAAAATCTCCAAGTCGGAGGACATCGTTCCGTTCCTCAAGGAGCACATGAAGAGCTATTGGCCGCCGGAGGACCGGCAATTGCACACCGCCCCGAGCGGGCCGACGGTCGTCCTCGTCGCCGGCGTCAACGGCACCGGCAAGACCACCAGCATCGCCAAGCTCGGCTACATCTTCCACCGCAACGGCAAGAAGGTCATCGTGGCGGCGTGCGACACGTTCCGGGCCGCCGCGGTCGAGCAGTTGACGCATCTGGGCCGAGCGGATCGGCGTCCAGATCGTCAAGCACCAGTCCGGCAGCGATCCCGCCGCCGTCGCCTTCGATGCCTGCGAAGCGGCGCTGGCCCGGGGCACGGAGATCCTGATCCTCGACACCGCCGGCCGGCTGCACACCAAGAAGGACCTGATGCTGCAACTGACAAAGATCCGCGACGTGGTGGCCAAGAAGATTCCCGGGGCCCCGCACGAGGTGCTGCTCGTCCTGGACGCGACGACCGGCCAGAACGCGATCTCGCAGGCCCAACTCTTCACCGAGGCCATCAACGTGACCGGCATCTTCCTGGCCAAGCTCGACGGCACCGCCCGCGGCGGCATCGTCATCGCGATCAAGGAGAAGCTCAACATCCCCGTGAAATTCGTCGGCCTGGGCGAGAAGCCCGAGGACATCGCCGAGTTCGACCCGGCCGACTTCGTCGAAGCCCTGTTCGCGAGCAAAGACGAATAGGCGAAGCTCCTTGCGGGGCGGGAGCTATACGCCTCCATGCGTGGATTGGCCCTGTAGTCACAGCCGCGGTGTTCAGAATCGCCTAAAGAAAGGGCTGGCCACGTCCCCTGTGGCCAGCCCCCTGTCGCTTGCCAAGTAGGCAATGAAGGTGTCTTACGGCTTGCTTGCCAAGCGGTCTGGGATGTAGAAGAACCGCACCTCGCTCAGGCCGGTCACGGGGCTTATCCCGCCCCAGTTGCTCGTGATCGTCAGCTTGACGTACTGGGCCGAGACGCCGCCGAAGCTGACCGTCGTGTTGTGGCCATAGCCGTCTTGGCCCGGGGCCCGGGCGAATTCCGGCACATTGGCCAGTTGGGTCCATTTGGTGCCGTCGGTGGAGTATTCGATCTTGACGGTCTTGGCCCCGAAGCCGATGAAAGGCTCCATCGCCTGATTGGAGTTCCACACCCACAGCTCGCGCACGGCGTAGACCTGGTCGAACTGGTACTGAATCCAGTTGGGCTGGGTCCCCAGGCTGAGCCACATGTCATTTCCGTTGGTCGAATGCCCGTCGTTCTTGTCGAGCCCCGAGCCGTCCACCGTCTTCTCCGGCCCCATATTGGGCTGGGCGCTGGAAGCGGTGGCGATGATGTTCTTGATCGGATACGCCGCGGTCGTGAAGCTCAGGACCGGGCCTGGGTAGATCGTGGGACTCCCGGTGCCGACAACTTGGTCGATCCGCCAGTAATAGGTCTGGTTGAATTCCAGCGGCAGGGCGGGAGCATAGGTGGTTGCTGTTTGCCCTTGGCTGAGCAAGACACCCTGGGGATTGGCGCGGCTGGCGCTGGTGACCGCCTCCAAGGATTTCCCGAGGTACACGTCGGACTTGGCCGTCGGGACCGCCACCCAACTCAGGCTCGCGTCACAGGGAACATCCGAGGCCTTGGGAGCAGGCTTCACCACGGCTTCCATGAGGACCTTCAGGTCTTTCTCGTCTACCACGCCATCGCCCCAGGGGAACGGACCGATATCACACAAAGGGTTGTTCTTTCCCCAGTTGGCCACCAGGATCGCCATATCTGCCGCATCGACCTTGCCATCGCCGTTGAAGTCCACGATGGGGATGACGGGCGCCTGCCAGATATCATCGCTGCCGTAGCCGCCCGGCCGACCAGAAGTGAAATAGAGGGTACGACCATCGGCCGAGATGTTCGGCGTAGCCGTTCGTCAGCCGAAGTGTTGACCGGTGGTCCAAGCTTCACGGCGAGTCCCCACGGGTCCGCTTCGGTTGCCCGCCTCGTCATCCATATATCGTCGGGACCCGACCCACTGGCGGGACCGACGTCAAAAAAAAGCACCAGGCCGTCCGACGAGATGCTCGGCGCATAACTCGCACTTCGAACTGTTGACCGTCGGACCCAGGTTTACCGGGGGACCCCAGAGGTCGGAGAGGCGTTGCCCGCGTCGTCACCCATAGGTCCCAACCGCCGTACCCTCCGGGCCGGGGCGAACTAAAGTAGAGCGACAGGCCATCAGCCGAGATGCTCGGGGTAAGCAGCTCCGCTCGCACTGTTGACCGTTGGTCCAAGATTCACGGGCGTTCCCCACGGGGTCTGATTTCGTTGCTCGCGTCGTCACCCAGAGTATCCGGATACCGCCGTACCCTCCGGGCCGATTGGAGTCAAATAGAGCGACAGACCGTCGGCCGAAATAGACACAGGGCGGTCGTGCCTCGGGGTGTTTACGGCTCGGCCCGAGATTGACCGCCGGTCCCCACTCCTCATCCGTGCTCTTTCGCGTCGCTACATATACGTCGAGACCGCCGTAACCTCCGGGCCGATCCGAAGCGAAATGTACAGCGTACAACCATCAGCCGAGATGGCCGGCATCCGAAATCGTAGGAGCCGAGCTGTTGACGTCTGGCCCAAGATTCACGGGGGGGCCGAAGGTGAAATCCGCATACGCGGGCGGCGCATCCAGACTGGAGAGAGAACAGAATGCCAGCAGTGACACTATGAACAAAGGAACCTCAAACGCTTTCATGTTAGACCTTCCCTTCTGCCCAAAGGCAACACACAGTACCTGAATCCCATTGTCACGTTCTTCAACCGAGAAGACGAGTTGATATCCGAATGGACCGTTGATGACGTGCTCGATATCCCAGGGCATGTCAGAGGGCGAATCCAAAGACTTGCCTTGGGTCACGATGGCAGTATACTGCCCCATGTCGGCGCGGACTTTCCGCTCTTCATGCAGGTAGTGATACTGTTGTGCCGCTGGAGGTAGGCGTCCGCGTCCCGAGGATCGGCTTGGATTCTCCGGGTGTACAGGGCCGCGATCTGGCGGTAGTGTTCCCGGAGCGTCCGACCCGGGCCCAGGGCCTCGACGGCAGGCACCTTAGGGTCGAGAGGAGCCGCCCAAATCTCATAGTACGGCGAACCCAGCGTGAAGAGGAACTTCGTCTGGTCACAGGACCACGAGGCCATCACGGTCTGTCCGCTGAGCACCTTCGTGGGTTCACCGCCTTCAACCGGGTAAATCCACAAGCCGATCCTGACGTTGGCTTGGACGACACCGCCCAGACACAATTCCCGGCCCGTGGGAGACCACGCCGGACCCCACATCATCAGAGGCGCCGGCCACTCGGCGACCACCTTTCGCGAAGCTAAGTCCTTGACTTTCAGCGTGGCGTTTTCCAAGTAGGCGACCCGCGTCTCATCGGGCGATATCGCGGGGAAGCTACTGGCGCACGGGAGGATCGCCTTGGGCCGAGGTTCTGTGCCTTCGATGGAAATCGAGCAGAGCACCTTGTCCACGCGGGATTGATAGTAGACACGCTGCGAGTCCCGGCTCCAGGACGGCCAGCCGCCATAAGCCAAGCGTCTGGGCTCGGTGCCGTCGGACTTGATGATCCAGACCTCTTCATTTGCCGCCGGGCGGGGTCGCACCCCGCGTGGCACCGCCGTGAGGCGCAGGGAGGCGAAGAACCTCACAATCGCGGACGAAGGCGATGTACCGCCCATCGGGCGACCAGACCGGGTCCTTGCCGGGGACGATGAGCAGCTCGGTCTCGTTCGTGGCAGGATCGAAGATCGCCACGCCGCTGTTACCGACATACCCCAAGCTGAAGGCAAGTCTCTTCCCATCCGGCGACCAATGGGCGGTAAAACCATCCGTAATGACGCGGTGGCCCTTGGCGGCCAGGTCACGATAGGTCTCCTCGGCCTCCACCATCGGCAGGAAGGCCGGCCCCACCGGCTCGCGGTCCGCCGGATGCCAGGACCGCCCGGCCTCCAGGGTGTCGAAGACGTATTTCATGCACCACTCCTGGAGCTTGCTGCGGGCATCATAGCCGGGGCTGATGATCTGGCGGTACAACGCCGTGGCCTTGTCGTAATCGCCGAGAGCCGTCAGGGCACAGAAGACGTGGTATTGTAAGACCGGCGGTCGGACCAGAGCTTCAGGCACTCTTCGGGCCTCCGCGATGACACGCTCATAGCTGCCCATGCGCAGGAGCGTCTCGCAACGCTGGGTCGATAGATCGAGGCACTCTCGGCTATCCTTGGCCGTGAGCGCCAGGGCGTTGTCATAGTCCGCCATCGCCTCGGGATACCGGCCCAACTCCCGCCACGCCATCGCGTGCAGAGAGTAGCCCAGCGGGTCACGTGGCCGGAGGATCGTCATACCCAACGCATCTTCCTTCATCCTCTCGTACTTCCGTGAGGCATAGTATGTGTACGCCCGCAGCCGGCGAGATTCGTAGTGCGTGGGGTCAAGTTGCAGAGCCCGATCGAGCGAGGCAAGCTGCTCTTTGACCGTGATAGCGGTCATGGCCCGCAGGAAATAGGCTTCGGCCGTCTCCGGCAGCAAGGCCTCGGCCTGGCTGCCGATGCTCCTCAATCTCTTGCGAGCTTCTTGGCATCGGGGGACCCACTCTCCCAGAGGAGGCGAGCCAGGAGCGCATGGGCCGCCCCGGCAATCTCCGGACGTTCGTTGAGCAAGCCATTCAGGATCGTCACGGCCTCTTGGGACCGACGGTTGTCGACGAGGATCCCGGCCTGGAGAAGCTGGGCTTCCGGTCCGACGTGGCTGCTTTGGAGGATGGGTTTGATTGTCTTCAGGGCGGCTCCGCGGTCCGCCTTGGCGTACTGCTCCCGGGCGTGGGACAGAATTTCCCTGTCTTGCGCTTCCGCGAGCTGGAGCCGATCCCGGCTCCACAGGTAAAGAACGATCCCCGCCGTCACAGCGAATGCCGCCAGCACGACAGCGGCCAGAACCTGGGATCGGTGTCTGCGGAGGAACTTGTGCAGCCGATAGGTGGTGCCGGGGCCTCTCGCCAGGATCGGCTCATGCTCCAGATGCCGCCGAACATCTTCAGCCAAGCCGGTCGCCGTCTCGTAGCGCCGGGCGCGGTCCTTCTCCAAGGACTTCATGACGATCCAATCCAGATCGCCCCGGACCTGGTGGTAGGGTGTGCACCGCACACCATCTGTCTTCGTAGGTCGTGCGTCCTCGCACGACGTCCCATGGCGAGCGGGGACGCTCGCGCCACGAAGAGCCGTCCGGATGCGCGTGGAGGGCTTGACCGGCTCCTGTTCCCGGATCACCCGCTGCATCTCGATGTAGCCGGCCTTGCGTAGCTCCTCTTCACTAAAGGGGGTGGTCCCGGTAAGGAGTTCGT
>CAVVRJ010000073.1:0-25478 GCA_963750205.1 uncultured Planctomycetota bacterium | reverse complement strand
AGTCGGTCCTTGGTACTTAGGCTGTTCCTATCGCAGTACTCGGTGATACTGACACCTTGCACCAACTCCATGACGAAGTAGGGCCGGCCGGTCTCCGTGGCTCCGGCGTCGAGGACCTTCGCGATACTCGGATGGTCCATCATCGCCAAGGCCTGTCGCTCCGCCTCGAAGCGGGCGATGACTTGGCGGGTATCCATGCCCAATTTGATAATCTTGAGGGCCACCTTGCGGCGGATGGGCTCCTGCTGCTCGGCCATATAGACCACCGCCATACCCCCTTCGCCGATCTTCTCCAAGAGCTTGTACCGCCCAATGACCGTGCCGGACCTTCCAGAAGCTGGGGCGTGTCATACGGGGGACCGTACTCGAGCACCGGCTCATCGAGCAGCGACTGTGAATCGTGGGCCTGCAACAGCGCCTCCACGGCGACTTGCAGCCTGGCGTCCGTCCCGCAAGCCGCAGCCACGTAGCCATGCTCGCTCGGCGGGGTCCTGATATTGCAGGGCCGCCTCGAAAATGGTCTTTCGTTACGATCCATGGGTCAACCACTCCGATCTTCGATAGACAGTGCGAAATGCGGGGCCGCACTGGCTCACGAATTTGCAGAAATGAAAACAATCATCCGCAGATTGCGCCGATTTTCGCAGATTTCTTCCAGATCGTTTACCGTAACGAGCAGCGCAACCGCGGGACGAGGGACGATCCTTATTGGAGGCCGCCCATTTCCCGAATGAGCCACGCCCGGGCGTAGGTCCACAGGCGTTTGGCGGTCGCCGGCGAAATATCCAGGCTGGCGGCCGTCTGCTCGATGGTCAGCCCGGCAAAGTAACGCAGCTTGACTACTTCGGCCTTGGCACTGTCCACCTGGGACAAGCGCCGGACGCTTCATCCAACGCGATCAGGCTTTCCGGGTCCGGACTGGTCTTGCCGGCCGCCTCCAATCCATCGAGTTCGACCCTCCTCTGCCTGCCTCCGTGCTTGTCACTCTTCTTGCGACGTGCATTCTCGACGAGGATCCGCCGCATCGCCTCTGCGGCGGCGGCGAAGAAGTGCCCTCGGCTGTTCCAAGCCGAGGCCCATCGCCCACAAGCCGAAGGTACACCTCGTGCACCAGTGCGGTAGCCTGGAGAGTCTGCCCCGGCACCTCGCGGGACAGCTTCTGGGCCGCCAGAAGGCGCAGTTCGTCATAGACCAGGGGCAAGAGTTCGTCCGTGGCTTTCGCGTCCCCCCGTTCCATGGCATTCAAGATGCGTGTGACATCACTCATGCCGACTCCCTACCATTTTCCAACTGCGGATAGGCATATTCTATCAAAGACGACGCGAGATTTCAAGTGCCCGCAGCCACGGGAATTGGCAGGGGTCTTATAGGTTGGCTTAATGTGGCATGGGCTTCCAGCCCAGCCATCATCGGCAGCACGAAATCTCACGGGCAGGATGCCCATGCCACTTCTCACGGACCCTCTCAGGGAATGACAGGGCCTGCCCGGAGTTCCTCATCCGGGCTCAGGGCAGGTCGTTGTTGATGCGATCAAGAGCGGGACTACGGCAATTGCGAGACAAAATGATAGGTGCCGCTGCCGACTTCGAAGACGGCGGTGCCGTCCTGCATCTTGACGAAACGCACGCCTGGGGCTTGGGCGGCGAGCCTTCTTCCTTCGGTGATGTTGGCGGCGTCCTGGGCCGGGACGTACACGGTCGCCGTCGTATTGGCCGGGATGGCGACGTAGAGCCGGAACTCCGCGGTTCGGCTGTGAACCGGGCATGATCCGCCAAGTCCGTGGCGATGGGGCCGTGGATCGAGTTGTATGTCGTCTTGGCCCACGTCAAATGGCCGCCCGGCTGGGGGTGAATGACGATGTGGTCGTACGCCGGACCGTCGCTGTCGATGCCGCCGATGGTCTTGAACATCCACTCGCCGACCGCCCCGAAGGAATAGTGGGCGAAGGAGTTCATGCCGGGGTCCTGGAAGCCCTTCTCCGGCGTCCAGCCGTCCCACCGCTCCCAGATGCTCGTCGCCCCATGCTTGATCGAGAAGCCCCAGGAGGGGAACGCGTCGCTGTGGAACAAGCTGATAGGCCACATCCGTCTTGCCGAACCGGGTCAGCGTGCCCATGAGGTCTTTCGTGCCGACGAACCCGGTGGACAGCCGCCAGTTGTGGTCCCGGATGTTGTCCACGAGGTACTGTGACGGCCTGATCGCGTTTCTCCTGCGGCAGCAGGTCGAAGGCCAAGGCCAGGACGTAGACGGTCTGCGTGTCGCCTTTGATGCGCCCATCCGCGGCGACGTAGGCGTCGTTGAAGGCCTTGCGAATGTCCTCGAAGAGCTGCTGATACTTCTGTGCGTCCTCCTTCTTGCCGAGCGCCTCGGCGATCTCGGCCACCAGCTTCGTGCTGCGGGCGAAGTAGGCCGTGGCGAGCACGTCTTTGGGCGTATCCGCCTGGATGCTCAGCCAGTCGCCGTAGCCTTCGGCCGGCCGCAGCAGGGGCGACCGACTATGGTCGCCCCTGACAGTGTAACGTGCCTTTGCAGTACTCGATCCACTTCTGCATGGCCTCGTAATGCTCGGCCAGGATGCGGGTGTCGCCGTAGACCTTGAAGATCGTCCACGGGCAGATGACGCCGGCGTCGCCCCAGGCCGCGGTGCCGCCGCCCAGGCGCCACCTTGCGCGGCGAGACATCGGAGAAGCCGCCGTTGGGGAGCTGTGCGTCCTGGACATCGACCAGCCATTTGGTGAAGAACGCCGCGACATCGGTGTTGTACGTGGCCGTGCGGACGTAGATCTGGGCGTCGCCCATCCAGCCGAGCCGCTCGTCGCGCTGCGGGCAGTCGGTGGGGATGTCGATGAAGTTGGCCCGCTGCGTCTGGCGGATGTTGTGGTACAGGGTGTTGGCCGTGGCGTCCGAGC
Organism: uncultured Planctomycetota bacterium; assembly: GCA_963750205.1. Taxonomy (GTDB): domain Bacteria; phylum Planctomycetota; class Phycisphaerae; order Sedimentisphaerales; family Anaerobacaceae; genus PLanc-01. The sequence continues at coordinate 22,569 of CAVVRJ010000073.1, read as the reverse complement.
AGGAGAAGTCGCCCACGACCGGCGTGTCGGAGGTCAGCTCGACGCCGGTGATCGCGTCGAGACCGGGCTGGCCGGGATAGCCCGTCACTTCCACGTACTGGAAGCCGTGGAACGTGAAGCGGGGCTGCCAGACTTCTTTGCCGCCTTTGCAGATGTAGGTGTCGATGACCCGGCGCCGCGCAGGTTGGTTGTGTAGATCGTGCCGTCGGGATTCAGCCGCTCGGCGAAACGCAGAACGATCTTCTGGCCCGGCTTGGCGTTGTTGACCTTCAAGCCGGACGAAGCCGGCGAAGTTCGTGCCCATGTCGTAGACGTACGGCACTTCTTCTGCGGCTCGGTCATCTTCACGCGGCCGGATCTCCTGGTACTTGCCGCACCGAGAACGCCGGGATAGGGCTCGATCTTGGCCGTGATGGTCTCGGCGGCATTGACCGTGCTGCCATGAGCCGTCGTCGAACTGGCCGGTGCTCCAGCCGGGCATCTCCTTGCGGGCGTCGTAGGTCTCGCCCATCAGGAAGTCGCCTTCGAGGATGGGGCCGGTCGCGGCCTTCCACGTGCCGTCCGTGGCGATGGTCTTGGAGCGGCCGTCGACGAACTCGATGTGGAGCTGGGCGGCGAAGCGCGGATTCGGGCCGTAATGGTCGCGGATGTGCATCCAGCCGATGTGGCCGCTGTACCAGCCGTCGGCCAGAATGCCGCCGATCGCGTTGGTGCCCTTCTTGAGGTAGTCGGTGACGTCGAACGTGTTGTAGTAGACGCGGGTGTTGTAGTCGGTCCAGCCGGGCGTGAAGTAGGCGTCGCCGACCTGCCGGCCGTTGAGGTAGAGCTCGTAGTTGCCCAGGGCGGAGGCGTACACCGTCGCCCGCTGGACGGGCTTCGCACGACGAATGGCTTGCGGAGGAATTGTGCGGGCGGCAGGAACAGCTCGCCCGAGGTGACGTTGATCTTGCCCCACGGGCTGATGCCGTAGGCGCCGAGGACTTGGGCAGCCTTCCATCCGCTGGCCTTGAAATCGAGGTTCATCCAGTCAGGGGCGCCGGAATCCGACGTGCGCCACGTCTGCGTCCGAGACGATCATCGTCGGATCGCCGCTCGGCGAACTGAAGCTTCAGGACCGCCAGCACGCCCGCGGGATTCGGGGCCGTGCCTTCGTTCGTCGCCTCGATCGCCAGCACGTTCTTGCCCTGCGTGCAGGTGCTCCTTGACGTTCGTCGGCGTTGCCTCCTTGAAGTTGTTCCCATTTTGGATGCGGCGGCCGTTCAGGAACATCTTGAAGCTGTTGTCGGCGGCGACCACGCACATGGCCGAGGCCAACTCGCGGCCTTCCGGGACCGTGAACTCCTTGCGGAAGTAGCGTATCCCGATCGGGGCGCTTTTGCGGGCCTCCTCGCCCGGGCGACCAGATCCAGTAGGCCCCGGCCAGGTCGGGCTTCTGGGCGCCACGGCGTCGCGCTTGCGCGAGCCGTCCAAGCCGATCCATTCGGCCCGCCAGTCGCCGGGCTGGAGCAGGCCCATGGTCCACGACGCCGGCTTGCTCCACGCGGACAGGCCGTCCGTCCTTGTCCCACACGCGCACCTTCCAGTAGCAACGCATCTGCGAAGCCAGGGGCTTGCCCTCGTAGACCACCTGGGCCGAACGGTTCGACGTGACTTTGCCGCTGTCCCACAGGTCGCCCTGTCCTTCGCTCGAGAGCTTGGGATCGCTGGCCACGAGGATGCGGTAGGCGGTCTGCACCTGGCCTCGCTCCTCGGACTGGATGATCCAGCTCAGCCGGGGCTTGCGCTCGCCGATGCCGAGAGGATCGACCAAGTACTCGCACCGCAGATACTCCGGCACGAGCTTGCTCCTGGGTGATTCCTTGTCCGCACAGCTTGCCGCGGTGGCCCCGAAACAGACAGCCGCCACGGCGGTTACGAGAATCGGGTTGCACGTCCTCATCTGACTTGACCTCCTACTGGTAGGGTGGGGCTTAGCCCCACCGTCAGGATCGCGATCGTCGAGGGCAAGCCCCACCCTACGCTCTACCGTCGCAAACCTTGGATCCGCGTTCGCCACGCTGCGATTCTCGACTTCGTTCGGGGGCGGCTCGGTTTTCCCGGTGCCGCCGTAGATGAATCGCATCTGGCCGACGTTGGGGACCCACCGCAGGGTGGCGAGCCCGTTGAGCAGTCGCAGGGCCACATTGCCGCCGCGGCTGCTGTTCAGCAGGGCGGTCTTGAGACCTTGCGGCCAGGGGAACTCGAACCCGCTGGGCCAGTAGACGAACAGGGCCTTGCCCACCAGGTAGTAGCGCGGCACGACGCCGGCCCGCGGGGGCGTCCAGCCTTTGCTGGCGATCGTCGGCTCGCCCCACCAGCGGCCGTCCTCGCTGTTCGGGCTGTTGTCGCCCAGCACGAAGAACTCGTCCTTGATTCAGCTTGAACGGCTTGCCCTCGACGGCCCGGCCGCCGCGGCTGCCTTGGCCGTCGCTGGTGTAGTAGATGTCCCGGAACAAGGCCACGTGAGCGAGGGTGAGTTTCCCGGCGCCGAAGATCTCCGCCCGGGGCGACGAGGCCGGTCCCTGTTCCATCGCCTTCGGCGACCGCCCCATATCGACGGATGAGCTCGCTGGCCGTTGCATTCGAACAGCAGTTGATGGTCCACGTTGGCGAACTTGACGAGCGAGAAGGTGTTCGTCGGTACGGGGGGCACCTGTTGCGTGGCCAGGATCGTCTCCTGGCCGTCCTTGACCTTGGCCAGAGTCATCTTGCCCGACAGGTCCAGCCGGGCCTTGTAGTCGATCCCCTGTTTGCTGAGTCGTGATGCCGACTGTCGCCTTCGGAGCTCTCCGGCCGGACGTAGTAGCGCAGCATCAGATCGCTGCATGTCGGCATATGCCCGTAGGTGTGCACTTCGTCGTAGGCGTAGGTGGCCGTAAAGCCGTTGGCCGACGGGGCGCCGTACGCGAGCACGCTCGTCTGGTCCGGCGGACTGTCCAGCACCAGCTCGGTCGGGTTCTCGTCGCTGATCTTCCAGGCGGAGCCGTCGAAATGGAACGGCGGCTGCCACCGGTGGCCGTTGAACCCTGCCCGCTCGTTCGGATTGACCGGCTGGAAGTCGTTGTCATAGACCGGCATCCAGAGCTCCTTCTGGACGGCCGGGGGCTTGCGGGCAATCAGCCCATTGATGTAAATGTCGCCGTCGATGATCTCGATGGTGTCGCCGGGCAGACCGATCAGCCGCTTGATGTAGTTCTCCGTGGGGTTGATGCGGGTTCTTGAAAACGACGACGTCCCAGCGCTTGGGGTCCACGAACTGGTAGACGCACTTGAGCACGAGGATGCGGTCGCCGTTGGCCACCGGCACCTCCTCGCCGGCGGGCATGTAGAAGCCGCAGCTCGGACAGCGGGTCTGCTGGAAGATCTGCACCGTTCCTGGCGGCACCGTGTCCTCCGGCAGATGGTAACGGCTCCGGCACGAAGCCATGATCGTACGCGTACCCGCACTGCGGACAACGCAGCCGGAAATGGGCCCCTTTGAGCGTGTCGGCCATGCTGCCGGTGGGAATCCGGAAGGCTTCCATCACGAACGCCCGAAACACGAAGGCCAGAATGAAGGCGGTAATCAGCCATTCGAACGTGTTGGCGATCTCGGTGGCACGGTCCTTTTTCTTCACGGAAGGTCGCTTCTTCTCGACCTTGGCGGTTTTGTTCTCAGGCATTGACTCCAATCCTATCCGCAACAGATCCGGGTCCCCAAACGCGTACGTCGCATTTGAGAGCCCTACTTCCTTGGGCCCCCAACGCCAAATAACCTGTTGGGGACCCCTTCTATCCCGGTCCGCGGCGCGGCACGGCTGTCGCACGATCGTCGGTGTGCGGCGGTTCGGCTCCCACGAGCCTGCCATTATGCCGCCGGAAAGGGCCGCCGGTCAACCACACATCGGGCCGCGGAAATTTTTTTGGCCGAATGTACTTGCCGCTTCGAAGTCTTTGTTGTATAGTGATTTGCAGATTTTTGTCTTTCTGTACCGGTGGCATTGTGTCCGGCTGTTGCGGGCCTTTCTTCCAGTGAGGTAACCTATGTCAACAGTCACGAAAAAGGAACTCATTGATCGCATTGCGGAACACACGCAGGCCAAGCGTGTGTCGGTCAAGCGCATCGTTCAGGCTTTTCTCGATGAAATCGTCCGAGAGTTGTGTCAAGACAACCGTTTGGAGTTCCGGGACTTCGGCGTTTTTGAGACGAGGACGCGGGCTTCGCGGACGGCCCAAAACCCCAAGACGCTCGAGCGAGTGGACGTGCCGATGAAACGCACGGTGAAGTTCAAGATGGGCCGGCTCATGCGGCAGAATCTCATCGACGGCGGCCCGGGCGTCGGCGGCAGGCGAAACCGAACATGTGAAGGTGATGGCCTATGGTGGAAGGAAAGGTCAAGTGGTTCAACCCACGGAAGGGCTATGGGTTCATTGGGACCGCCGACGGCCGCGACGTCTTCGTGCACTATTCCAGCATTGCCGGCGACGGGTTCAAGACGCTGGATGAGGGCGATACGGTGTTGTTCGATATCGAGGAGGGCGAGAAGGGACTGCGGGCCACGAACGTCGTGGCGAAATCGCCCGGCGGAAAATCAGGCATCATCGTGAGAACGGGCAGGAGCAGTTGCATGTCGGAGAGAAAATTCCGGTAGGACAATGGCTGATTTCTCTTGCAGGGAAAACCTCATAGGCATATAATTGGGCGTCGCAAGAGAAGACTATGGACGATGGTGCGTGTCAATCTGGGCTTGACTGCAGTGTCTTGGTGCTCAACAAGCACTACATGGCCATCCGTATCATCGGTGTGAGACGAGCTTTCTCCCTGCTGTGCCGCGATCTGGCGGAAGTGATCTCGTTCGAGAAGGACACCTACGCCAACTACGACTTCAAGAGTTGGTGCGAGGTCAGCCGGTTCCGGCACGAGTTCGAGCCGAACGCCCACGATTGGGTCACCACGGTGAACTTCTACGTCGCCGTGCCGCGGATCATCCGGCTGCTGTTCTACGATCGTCTGCCGCGCACCGAGGTCAAGTTCAACCGCCGCAACATCTTCGCCCGCGACAAGAACCACTGCCAGTATTGCGGCAAGCGCTTCCCCACCACCGAGCTCTCTTTGGACCACGTCATCCCCCGCACCATGGGCGGCAAAGCGACCTGGGACAACATCGTCTGTGCCTGCACCAATTGCAACGTGAAAAAGGGCGGCCGGACCCCCAAGCAGGCCGGCATGACCCTCATCCAGAAACCGGTCAAGCCCAAGCACAACCCCATGCTCCACATCCACCTCGGCCACCAGCGCTACCGCTCCTGGAAGCAATTCCTCGACCACGCCTACTGGTCCGTCGAATTGAAGTAGCCGCGTCCTTTTTCTCCTTGACTATTCTGCCGATATAGGGCTGTATAGAATTGCTCGGTGCCCGTATGATGGCTATGGCGATGGAGAAGGACGACATCCTGTTTTCCTCATTGTTCAGTCCCGCCGAAGTGATTTGTCAGACAGAGCAAACGGATCGCGACAAGACCCTCCTCGCCATGCTCCGCCTGCTCGCCCGGCAGCATAATATCGGTAGTATTGAGGATGCTTACGAGGCGGTCCTGGCCCGCGAGAACGAGTTGGCGACCGTGGTCGCCCCGGGCTTGGCCATGCCGCACGCGCGACTCGAAACCATCGATGAAATCGCGGTCGCTGTCGCGACCTCCCGCGGCGGCATCGCCTTTAATGCAGGCAAGTCCGATAACCGCATCAAGCTGATCGTTTTGACGCTAACGCCGAAATCAGAGTCGGAGGCTTATCTGCAGACGCTGAGCTGTCTGGCCACGAATCTGCCAAGACCCTTCGACCGCCGATGTGGTGGCGAGCTTGGCGACGCCGGAGGAGATCTGGTCTTTCTTTCATCGAGGAGGGGCCGCGGGACGCGGAAATCCCAAGTGCCAAGCACGCAAATCCCAAACAAATCCAAAGCACCAATGACCGAAACGCGGCGCCACGCGGCCGCGCTGTTTAGAACGCTGGGTCATTCGAGCATGGGGATTTGTTTGGAGCTTGGGATTTGGGATTTGATTAGGCGACTGGGTGCGTAGATTTCCGTCAGAAGCTCCTTCCGGCGTGACTTTCCGTGGGTCGTTGAGATAGACCTCCCGGGTCGGCCCGGCCACTTTCTTGTGATTTTCCGCGATCCAAGCGAAGAGCGTTCTTGTAGGCGGCCGCGGACCTCTCGTAGGGCCCCTGGTGGGTGATTCTTGCCATCGACCCGCCGGGCAGCTCATAGCAGGCGATTTCGTTATTGCCGGCAATTCGATCGGAGACCGGAATCGACCACCTCCACATCGGCATTGTGCTGCAGGTTGACCCGGACGGCGTCCTTGGGAGTCTCATGGCAGATGAACATCGGCGGCCCCGCCGATCTGGGCCCCGTTGGCTTCGATATACCGATGGATTCTCACGATCATGGGGCGAATCTCGGCGTAGGTGCCCCGTTTCCGCATCCCCATCACCAACTGGGACTCGACGTTGCTGATGCTGACCTCGCTCATCACACGATCTCCAAAGACAAACCGCGTCTGCCTGCTGAGCGTCCGATCCTGCCGGCCCAAGATCATTGTAGCACCAAGAGACGCCGGCGAACAGCTATTTTTGCCCGTACTCGGGGAGCCAGGCCGCGGAAGATGCACGGGGAGCATATGGGCTCGACCCGCGCAGGTCGCGTGGCCCTTGCAGGAATTCTCAGGTCGGGGGCTTGACGGGTCGCCGGATAGAGTCGATAATGGAGTTGGTTCTTGCGGATGTGGCGGAACTGGCAGACGTGCAGGTTTCAGGTACCTGTGGGCTTAGCCCGTGTAGGTTCGACTCCTATCATCCGCATTCCTCCTTATTCCTGCCAACACGACCGGACGAGGCCGGATCGGCTCTCCCTCGAGATTTGCCAAGGCGCGGGGCCTCATCTACTAACGAAAACCCTACACACGGGCCGATAAACCGAGATAGGCGTAGCCATGCGCCATTTCAATGGAGATTCGTGTCACGTAGGCCCGGTCAACCGTGATTGAGGTTCTCAATAGCTTCGAGCAGGAGGCAGGCCGCTTCGACCCGACGATGCTGGTCGTGGCGGGCTCTGGTGATCGCTGGGCTGGGGCTGGTCATATGGCTGGCCGGCATGTGCCTGCGCCGGCTGGTGCTGGCTTTGGCCGGTGCGGCCGCCGGGGGGCTGGCCGGCTGGCTTCTCCACTGGACAGAGCCCTGCTGTCGTCGGGCTGGCGGCGGGGGGCGGGGCGGTCTTGGGCGCGGTTCTGCCACGACTAACCACGGCGGTTCTTTTGGCGATCTTGGGCGTGGCGGTGGCGTTTGTCATTACGGCCCGGACGCATCTGCTCGAAGGACAAAAGCTGCCCTCCGGCCCGCCGCACGTCGGACGAGGAGAAGAAAGACTCACGATCCCGCAGAGCCTCGGCGCGGTGCGGGTATTTGCCTTCGACGTCGTGGGCCGGACCAGAGCCGCCGCAGGCGAGATGGGACACGGCCGGCTTGGCTGTCATCGGGGCAGCAGGCTTGGGGCTGCTGGTGCTGGGCTTTTTCTCCCACGCTTGGCCGGGACTTTGGTCTGCTCGGTGCTTGGGAACGATGCTGATCTTCGCGGGCTTGATCGTACTGCTGATCTTCAAAGGTTCGGCCCCGATCACCCTGATAGAAAAGCAGGGGGCCTTATATGGCGTTGGTGCTGCTCGGCATGGCTGCCTTTGGCGCGGTAGAACAGCTCGTGCTGTGCCCCTCCCCCAGGCGGGGAAAGAAAGCAGGTCAGCCGGGCGGTCCGGGCCGGCAGAATCGGAACATGGTTGGCGTAATCGCTGATAGGAGCATCCAATGAGCAGCTTCGTGAGCATTTTGCAGACCGCATTCGTCCTGGCCCAGCAAGCGGCCCAACAGCCGGCGGCACCACAGAAGACCAGCCCCGCTGGTTCAGACTTCTGGCAGCTCGTCAGCGATCTGCACGTGGTCGAGGCCCTGACGTTCATTTCTTTTGGTGTGGTCTGCCTGTTCTACGGGTGGCGCATTTTCAAGATTCTCGTCACGATCTGTCTTCGGATTGGTCGGCCTGATCGTGGCCGACAAGGCGAACATGTTCATCAAGGGCAATGTGGTCTGGGTGGCGATTTTCTTTGTCGTCGTCTTCGCCGTCTTCTCCTATCCGCTGATGCGCTGGGGCGTCAGTCTGCTCGGGTCGCTCTCCGGCGGAATCCTCACGGCCGGGGCGACTCTTGGCCCTCGGCCTGCACGATCAGAGGATGCTCCTGGCCGGCGGTCTGGTCGGGCTCGTGGCCGGAGGGATGATCTCCTTCATCGTTTTCAAGATCGCCGTGATTCTCTTCACGAGTCTCGGCGGCAGCGGCCTGGTGGTCGTGGGCCTGTTGGCTGTGCTGCATCAGAACCTTGATCCCAAGAAGCTCGAGACATTTGTCTTCGACTGCCCCTGGTTCCTGCCCGTCCTGGTTATGGTTCCGATGATCGCGGGAGTCTTCCTGCAATATCGGTTCATCAAGACGGCCCAGGACTGGAGCGTGTGAGAAGATCGTCTGACGTCCCACGGTTGCGCAGCTCGTATCGGTTGCGTCGTGCGTGGAGCGTCGCTGACGCCCGCCGACTGCGCGTTCGACGCAGCGAGCCTCGCAACCGCAACCGCTTGACGATCTTCTCAAAAATTCAGCATTCCGCCTGCGCCGATTAGGCAGAACGCCGATTCGTCGCCGTGGGGGCCGCCTCTATATTCCATCCATGATCTTCGGTCCACGTCAGGAAAATGAGATCCGGTTCGGGCGACAAGCCAGGAATGGGGTGAGTGGAACGTAGGTCTTTACGACAAGGATGAAGTGCATCTCTAACGCCACTTGCGCCGGGATCTTGTATAACGGCGGCGCATCCCTTCCCCTCGTGCGGGGGATGTCTCGTCGCAGCCGATATTTGGCCACACACCAGAGCAACCTTGGGTTCCCGTCGCCGGGACGGGAGCCCAAGGTTTATTCAGACCGGACAGACAAACGACACAACCGCAACAAAACCCCTGCAAATAGACTCTGGGACGCGGTTTGCAGAGGGGGACGCCCAGCAGAAAGCGAACACTTCGGAACACCTTCAAGGCACTTCGGAGCGCCGGAAAAGTGCTACAGAAGTGCTACGGGAGTGCGCAGACCCCGACTTGGCACTGATTCAGGACCGCTGGCCGAAGCTGCCGGAGCATATCCGGCAGGCGGTCCTGGCGCTGGTACGCAATCCGGGCGGCCTTTAGGGGCGGTCGCCCAGAGCGGGGCCGGGGCCAGTCTCCGCTTCGGCCGGACGATCAAGCCTTCTCTGGTCGTCACCTGATCGGACGCCGGGACTGGTCTGGGGCACCCGGTCGGCCCCCCAGCCGGATTCTCACCCGGCGACGAAACGTCTTTTTCTCACACCAGGTCCGGTCAGTTTGCAGAGCGAATTCGTCGTGGCTGCCCCTTCCCCTATAACGATAACCCCTGTGACCCGCCATGTCAGAGTGAACATCCGGGGAGTGATAAGCACTGATCCAGTAGGCGGTGTGAGGCTCCCGCAGCTCGCGTCCCGAGCGGAGTGCCGGCAGAACCGCGAGACTCCGGCCAGTGGCTCCGAACCGGGACATGGCCCCCCCGGCGTACCGGCCCCAAGAGCCGCGCCACACACCCCGCACGAACACGAGAATCTTCATGTATACCCCGCGGAAATCTCGACCCCTGCCCGCCCGGAAGCCAAGCATGATCTACTCGCGCCGTGCATGCTCCCGCGTCGTTGGATAGCGGACCGTGTATTCCTCGGTCACCGAACGGAGTTCTTGACTTGGCAACCGTGAATCTGCTATCATGTCCCGTAGGCGCCCGGACATAAGCACCTCGATTCAGCATCTCCGACCAACTGGGCGCAGGTCGTATCTCTGGGTGGACTTCACGGTCACCCGCCGGGCGGCGTAGGTTCGAGGCACCTATTTGAGAGAGGCGTCGGTGTGGGTGAGAAACGCCAAAGGGCTCTTCAGTGGGAGTCTGAGGTGGCTTGGAGCAACGTCCGGCCCGGCCTGTCTGAACAAGAAGTGTTGTCTTTGCTTGGGTATCCGAACGGGAGGCAGGTAATCCAACCCCCCGCAGACGTGGCACCGTCCGTAGTGTGGACTTACCAACGTGGTGACCTGGATGGGGCCGTGGTTTTCAGGGACGGGGTCGTTATCGCTCAGCGGACGCCTTGGGAAGTCGTTACCGCGCCCCCGCCGACGGTGGCACCGCGGACGAAGGCACGGAGGGCGATCGTCACGCCGCCGGAACTGAATAGGGAGGCTTCGCCTATGGTACTGATGATCGACTGCCCGTTCTGTAAGAAGGCGGTGTCTGTGAACGAGCCCAAATTCAATGGCACGTACACCTGTCCTTATTGCGGCGTGCAACTCAGTAGAGTGTACTCCCTGGCCAAGAGGGGCACTGACTTCACGGCCATAGCTGAGGGTTTGGCGGACGAACTCAAGCGGGATATCAGTTACATCATGGGTTTGGGCATAAAGCTGGAGAAAGGGAAGATGGTAGCTCAGACAGGTGGGGCCGGCTTGGCCGGGTACGAAGCATTCACAGGCCATTGGCTCACCGCGCGGTGGCTGGCGGCCTCTCCCTGCTGGCTGGCGAACTGACCAATGGCTACAACAGAATCAAGTTGCAGGAGATGAGAAAGAAAGTGGTTCGACATCCTGAGCAACTACAATGAGGCTGAACTGTCCTGCCTGATGGCAACAGTCCAACGCAAGTACCCTCTGCTGCTGCCCCAGGTCCACGGACTCTTGCAGGCCGGTTGAGGCGGTCGCCAATTCCGTCTTTCTCATTCCACAGTCCGAACGGGTCTGCCGAGCTGGCTGGCCCGGCTTGACCACGAGTCTCCAACTGCGGATAATGCCGTCGTGGAATCCATCATCGACATTCTGTCACTCTCGCCATTCATGGCCGGGCAGGCTCAGCGGCAACGCTGGCCGCGCTTTGATGGAGCGTCACACAATCCCCGGCCGCCTTTCTTTGCCGCGGCCCGGAGCCGAACTGATGACGCAGGACGATGTCCCTGAGACCCCAGAGACTGCGCCTGGCCCCGAACAAGGGGCGAGCGCCGTCCCCGATCCCCGTATTCTTCCAGATCTCCCTCCGGAGTTGAGGGTGAAGACCGGCATCCCTGACGTGGACCACTGGCTTACCCTTCCACGGGTCGCGTTCGGCGTGTCTAAGGTGACGGGGAAGAGGCCACTCTCCGCCCAACAGACCTCTACCTTGTTGCGTGAATTCGAAGCGGAATGCGCCAAGATCAAAATGCTCTTTCACTGCGCCGCCTGCGGATGCAGGGGCGTGCCGATGGATGCGCAGGTGTTCCCTTGAAGAAGAGGGAGACAAACGGGTGGATGACCTGCTCGACTGGCTTCGAGCCAATATCAACGGCCCTACGGATGAGTGCGCATTCGATCAGCTTTGCCATCGAATGGACTCCCTGCTTGGGCGTTATTCAACACTCTATGAGATGGCCGGTACGGTGAACATGGATCGCGCGAGGAAGATCATGCCAGACGTGTGGAGAACGCTTCTGGCGGACTCACCTGACGAAGACGCGGTTCAGGCTGTGCTTTGGAACTTGCGTCGGGCTCAGGATAGCGAGTCTTTCGACAGCCTCTGTCCCGTTCCGAATCGCGTTGCTCAGGGCACTGCCCAAGAACCCGGAAAGGAATTGGCCGGGCGGGGGCAAGGGGACAAGAGGGCGGACGAAGGCGAACAGGCTCATCGCTATGTCTTCAAGAATGAGGGGGCCACGTGGCGGATTATCTACGAGGGGAGCGAGACGACCGTCAAGGGCTCCAAAGGGATGAGGTACATACAGTATCTGATCGAGTACCCGAACACCGCAACCGAATGTCGCGATATCGAGTGCGCGTGCAGCACCGAATCACCTGAAAGTGGCAAGAGGCTGGACAGCGGGGAGGCGATAGAGGCCGATCTTCATACGAACGGATACCACCTGAAGCAGCTTGATAGCTGGGACGCAAAGGACATCGAGAGTTCGCTGAACAAGCTGAAAGCCGACATTGAGGACACAGACGACCCGGCTCGAAAGGCGACGCTCAAAGAGAAAGCTGGCCATCTTGCTGAGTATCTTCGCAAGAACCTGAACAAGCACGGCCAGCCACGGTCAGTTGATGAACGAGAACTGGCTCGCGGTCGTGTCCAAAAGGCTGTAAACAAAGCCAAGAAAGCGATCAAGAGCGCTGATAAGAACATTGGGAGCCATTTCGAGGCGGTGAGGGGAGAGGGGACGGCGTACATCTACAAGCCGAGCAGCGAAATCCCCTGGACTTTTGAGTAAGCCCGCGCACCCGCACTGATTCCCAGCCGGGAAGCCTGAATTCCCGGCCGGGAAGCCGCAATTCCCGCATTTCCTTATGACAGCGGCGATAGAAGCCGCTGACGACTACGACTCATAAGGGATTGCGCTATGGACTACCTGAGCACCCGCCAAGTGGCACGCCTTCTTGGCGTATCCGTCAGTCTGCTCACCAAAGCTGTTTGGTGTGGCAGAGTTGACCCGCCCCAGAAGTCCCCTTCTGGCAACTTCCTCTGGACCCCCGCCGACATCGAGCACGCGAGTTGGGTCCTACTCCATAAGCCATTTGAGAACGGGAGCCGACGATGATGGACCGAGACAAACAGATTGCAGAGCGTTTGCGGCAAATGCCCCGTGCGTGCCGCGCGACATACGAACGGGCGATGGCCGGGAAGAGCCGCAAAGCCGCGATGGCTGCCTTCTGCGCCGAGTGCATGGGCTGGCAGGTAGCGGAGGTTTTTCGTTGCACGGACGGCGGGTGCCCCCTGTGCCCGTATCGGCCGTCATCCAGGGCCTCGCAGAGTGTGCGTGAGAGTAGCGGAGACGGCGTAGAAGGCCAGAACGGGGCCGGGGACGAGTAGATGGCCAAGAAGAGCACCATCATCGTTCTTGACATAGCCTTGGTCAAATCGCAGGCTTGGCTTTCCCTCAGTGGCGTGGCACCGCAGGTCTACACGCTTTTCCGAACGAAGTGCCAAATCTCCAAACGGTACGGCACCCACGGAAGACACCAGAGGACCATCACGAACAATGGGGAGATCGAGTTCACGTACCTGGAGGCCGAGAAGAAGTACGGGATCAGCAAGGATCGGTTTGCCAGAGCGTTGGATCAACTGATCGACCGGGGCCTCATCGACGTGAAATCGAGCGGCATGGGCGTGCACAAGGTCAAGACGTGGTACGCGATTTCCGAGCGGTGGATCGACTACGGGACGCCAGCCTTTTGTGAGGCCAAGCGGCCGGGGCCGAACATCAGCAATCAAGGCTTTCGCAAGGGCAATCAGTTGTGGCGGCGGGCACAACAGAGATTTCCAAGTGGCGAAAACGGCGCGTGGTGCCGTGCGCGAAGATGCGCGTGGTGACGAAATGGCCACGCGTGAGAACTCGCGTGGTGGCGAAACGGCGTTTTCGCCTAACGACTTGAAAGGCAAGCAGTTATCGCGGGAGATTACCCAAGCCCCCACCACGCGTGAAAACCCTGACGTTCTATAGAATACCAGTCCCCTGTAGCGCAGCCATGAGCGAAGCCCTTGGCGGAGCGAAGCGAACGAGCAAGCGGTCTATGGGAATTGCGGCTGTAGCCGCAGCGCATTGAGGTTTGAAAAAACACGCGCGATCTTTCAATCGGGATGCAGATAAAGGAGCATAAGGACTGAGCATGGAAACAACTGAACACAAAGCGACTGATCGCAACGGAATCATCGCCACGCTGGCCGAAATGCCGGGCGAGGCGATTGTCGATGAAGCCGGCTTGGCCAGGATCTTTCATCGGCACCCGGTCTCGATCAAGCGGGCCATCCGGCGGGGGAACTGCCCGCCGGCGTCCGCCTGTTCGGCAAGCAGACCTGGACCGCGAAAGCCGTGCTGGACCACCTGAACCGCCGGCTGGAAGAAGCCAAGAAGGACGCGGAGCGGTTGCGGCGCAGAATTTCGCAACTGACCCCTTGACAATTCCCGATTACACAAATATATTGTCATCATGGCGAAGAGAAAGAAAAAGGCAGGCAGGCCACCGATGAACGTGGAAGAGAGGCTCTCAGAAATTGTCACTCTGCGGATGAACCGGGCCGATCACGAACGGCTGATGAAGGACGCGGAGGCAGCCGGCGTGTCGGTGTCGGCCTACCTGCAAGAGTGTTGGCGGAAAGTGAGGCAGTGACATGGCAGGGGCGCGGAAGAAACCGAACCACGAGAGCGGCAAGTACCAAGGCTACTACAAGGACTACACGGGCCGGCGGGTGTTCTTTGTCGGCACGACCAGCCGCCAAGAGACAAAGCAAATCGCGCGCGACCTGGAGGCCAAGCATCGCCAGATCGCTCTGGGCACCTTGCCCCTGCCCACGGCGCCGGCGAGGCATCGAAAGCGGCCGTTCCTGGAAGTCGTGGCCGAGTATGTCGGCTGGGGCAAAGCGTTCGGTCGCTCGGATGGGAAGGGCTGGACGGAAAGGTGGGCGGGCGACGTGGACGGCTGTCTGCACAAATGGGCCGAGACCCTGAGCATCGAGACGCTGGCGGACCTGGACGGGATCTTGCCGCGCGTGGAAGCGACCTTGCAACAACTGGCCGAGCAGGACTATGCCGGCCGCACGTTGGGGTCGTATGTGAAACCGCTTATCGCCTTCTGCAAGTGGTGCATCGGTCACGGCTATCTGGTCGCGAACCCCCTGGAGAATCTCGCGAAGATCGACCAGACGGCGGAGAGTGAGCGCCGGGCCATGACGGCCGACGAGATCGGGAAGCTCTTTTCCGTGGCTCTCGGATGGTGCCGGCTGGACTACGCCGTGGCGATTGTAACGGGCCTGCGGCTTTCGGAATTGCGGCGGCTGGACCGGATCGACCTGGACGTGGAGAATAGCCGGTTGTGCCTGCGGTGGAAGTTGACGAAGAACCGCAAGCCCGCCACGCAATACCTGCCGGCCAAGCTGGCGGCGGCGTTGGCGGCGTTCGCGGATTCCGGCGCGCCCAAGCGATTGTACGAGAGAGCTGGCACGCAAAGGGCCTTGCCGGAGAGCCCCTTGCTCTTTGTGCCGAGCCACCTGCTACGGCGGTTTGACGTGGACCTGGAGAGAGCCCGCATCGCCAAAGAGACCCCTGAGGGCAAGCTCGACTTCCATGCCTTGCGGGCAACCGGGATTACTCTCTGTGCCGAAGCAGGGGCGAACCCAAAGGAGCTTCAGGCTATGGCGCGGCACGCGGACCCCAAGCTCACGTTCGGCATCTATGCGAAAGCACGGGACCCCCGCATGGCGGAACTGGCCGAGAAGGTGGGCGGTTTGCTCCCGGTTTCGGGCGCAGAAGGTGCTACAGAAGTGCACTGTGAAGGGCAGGGGCCGCATAAGTTGTTGCCGGAACGGGAGTTATGCGAAGAGGGTCTCCGTCGCCGGGACGGGAGCCCAAGGTTTATTCAGACCGTGCGGCAGCCACAAAGAGTTTGAATAGAGAGATTGCTTCTATGGCGCAGGGAACTTGACCTCGTCGATCCAGACTGTGTCTTGGCCGCTCGCGCCGGAGGCGTTCTTGACGTAGCGCCACTCGAAGGTATGCGTCCCCACCGTTAACGGATAGGCGGCCTGCGTCCACCTCATCTCGCCGGACCATTCGCCCATTTTCTGCTCGTCGAGGTAGAACGCCGGGTTGTCCGCGGGCTCGGTCGAGGTCTTGTACGCGAAACGCAAGATGCCGGCGGAGCACAAACCCGCGATCATCAGGCTCGAAGTCTGGCCGTTGGTATACAGGATCGTCGTACCGCCGTCGAAGGTCACGACGATTTCCTGCCACTCGTTCAGCGGCGGGATATGGGTCCCGAACGAGGGATAGCAGTTGTACCAGCTGAAAGTGATGTTCCCGGTCGCCTGGTCTAACGATAGGCCCCCGGCACGTGTTCGTGGCGGACCAGGCATCCCGCTTGCTCACGATCCCCTGATGGTACGCGGTCGGTCCTTCCCACTTGATCCACACCGCGACGGTGAGCCTGTCCGTATTCGCCGAAGGGTCCCAGCGGCCGGTGCTCACGAAGGGGCTGGGAGCGGTTCCGGGGAAGTGGAGGGCTTTGCCGGAACCCGTGGGCCCGTCTACCCAGCTCGCCCCGCTGCCAATCAGTGTGCCATCGTGGCCGTTGCCGGAACTGTCGGCGACGGCGCTGCCTCTTCCGTCATCGAGCTGGTAATGTGCCACGAGCCTTCCCGCCGCCGGCCGAAGGCACAGGTCTGAGAGAAGGACGACGGCCGCGAGAATTGGAATGGACCTGCTGCTCAGGACAATCCTCCTTTCAGTGGCCTCGAGCTCCCCCGCAACCCTGGACCACGGTTGGTTATGGCAGATGAGACCGTAATGGCTCAGTCCTCGGGACCGACGCTGGAGCGTTTGTTGAGTTCGCGTCTGAGACTCCGTGAACGAAATGGCTTCCGGGAGGTTATTGGAGCCATTGCGGATCGAACAGGCGGTATCCGTGCACGACCCCAACGATAGCGACTCGGTCCGCGTCCAGAATCCTGTAGAGGATTCGGTAGCTGAAGACTCTGAGCTCGCGATAGCGGTCCTCCTGCACTTCCGGGATCATCTTGCCGATTCTGGGATGCTCTCGGAGCCTCTGGGTCTTTCTGACAATAAGCTGAACGACGCGCCGAGCCTGAAAGGGGGAATCCTTCTCAATAAAGGAACCAATCTGCTCCACCTGCTCGACGGCCTTGATGGTCCAGATCACTTCAGCCATTTCGCCAGCCGGCTCTCCACCTCGTCATGAGACAGGGTCCTGCCGTCCTCGATGTCTCGCTCTCCCCGCTCAATGCACTCCAGGACGTAGAGATGATACTGGATATCCTCGAGGGTCGAATCCTCGGGCATTCGCGATATCACTTCACACGCCTTCTGTTTTACGGTCATACCAGACTCCTGACTCGCACGACAATCCAGAATGATTCTACGATATCTGTCGCCCGCAGGCAAGCAGAACGATGGCGAAAGGTCAGGCGGGGTGCGGCCGGCCTTCGGGGCGGATTCGCCCTCCTCGTAGGGCGGGCGTCCCCGCCCGCTTTAGGGGGTGTACGCTTGTAAGCAAGACCGGGGCGGGGCTGGGCACGATCTCTGTGGCGGTCTCTCCCTTCGCAAGGTCGACGGGCGGGGACGCCCGGGCTACGAAGAACGCCTTGGCGTTGCCACCGCATTGCGACCACACGCGGGAGCCGAGCCGCTCGCTCTGCGGAGCGGCGGCCACCATGAGGACCTATCCCCGTTCTTGGCGATTGGCGCTTGCAGAAGGCCGGCGGGCGGCCTATAATGAAAACAACTATAGGTGCGCCGTCGTATAGGCGGGGCGGATTCGCCCAACTCCTTAAAGACAGAGAGGTTTCCTGTGTTCGAGTCTCTGACGGAAAAACTCAATTCGGTGTTTCGGTCGCTGTCCGGCCGGGGCCGGATCACCGAGGCCAACGTCTCCGACGCCATGCACGATGTCCGCAAGGCCCTGCTGGAGGCCGACGTCAACTACAAGGTCGTCAAGCAGTTCTGCAAGGACGTGCGGGATAAGGCCATCGGGGCCGAGGTGATCCAGAGCCTGCATCCGGGCCAGGTGATGGTCAAGATCGTCCACGACGAGCTGATCCGGCTCATGGGCCCGGTGGATACGCGGATCTACTTCGTCTCGCCCGGCCCGACGATCATCATGCTGGCCGGCCTGCAAGGCTGCGGCAAGACGACCACCGCCGCCAAGCTGGGCAAGTACCTGGTTTCGAGCGGCCGGCATCCGCTGATGGTCGCCGACGACTTGCAGCGGCCCGCCGCCATCGACCAGTTGACGATCCTCGGCGAGCAGGTCGGCATCCCGGTCTACACCGATGAGACGACCAAGGATGCCGTCAAAGTCGCCAGAGACGGCGTCAAGTACGCCAAAGAGCACGGCCAGGACGTGGTCGTGATCGATACCGCCGGCCGGCTGCACGTCGATGAAGAGATGATGGCCCAGGCGGCCGATGTCGCCAAGGCGGTCACGCCGCACCAGATTTACCTGGTCTGCGACGCGATGACCGGCCAGGACGCCGTCAACTCCGCCAAGGAGTTCAACGAGCGGCTGGAGCTCGACGGCGTGATCCTGACCAAGCTCGACGGCGACGCCCGCGGCGGCGCGGCCCTGAGCGTCAAGGCCGTCACGGGCAAGCCCATCAAGTTCATCGGCGTCGGCGAGAAGCTCGACAAGCTGGAGGAGTTCCACCCCGACCGCATGGCCGCGCGCATCCTCGGCATGGGCGACGTCGTGACCCTGGTCGAGAAGGCCCAGGAGCAGTTCAACCAGGAAGAAGCCGCTCAAGCTCCAGCAGAAGATGGCCAAGGGCAGCTTCGGCTTCGACGACTTCCTCAAGCAGATGCAGGCGGTCAAGAAGATGGGCGGCATCAAGGACATGCTCAAGCTCCTGCCCGGCCTCGGCAGCCAGATGGCCGACCTCGATCTCGACGGCCAGGAACTCGGCCAGATGGAGGCCATCGTCTACTCGATGACGACGGCGGAGCGCCGGGACCCGGATTTGATCGATTCCTCGCGCCGGCGGCGCATCGCGGCCGGCTCCGGGGACGGACGTGAACGATGTCTCCAGCCTGGTCAAGACGTTCAAACGCAGCCGGGACATGATGAAGGCCATGAGCGGCGGCAGTCTCGGCGGGCTCAAAGCCCTGTTCTCCCGCGGCTTCAACATGGAGGCGATGAACGCCGCCATGACCCACGGCCGCAAAATCAAGCAACGCTCCAAACGCAAGCGCGTCATCAAACGCCACGGCAAGATCAAGAGAATCGAATAGCAGAGCATGAATCCGGCCCGCTGTGCCATTGCCGGGCACAAGCGACGATGCAATCTCAATCCCAGAGATGGGAATTGCCTCGATCCGCTCGCATGACAGGTTGGGCGCCTCGCTCGTAAAGACACGATAATGATACAGAGGGGATTGGATCGTCGAAGGTTCCTGGGGTATGCGGGAGGAGTCTGGGCCGATGCCGTGCTCGGGACGAACAAAGACCGGCCGTTTCGGGTATACTTGCCGCATACGGTGAACACGGCATCTGTGGTTTTTCACGTTCAGGAAGGATCAAGCGTTGGAAGCCAAAGTGAAATTATCGATCGGCGAGTATCTTGAAGAAGTTGCTCGATTCTGTGATAATCAGTATGGTAATAGGGTCCGCACCCGGTTCGAGGATGTGCAAGGGACCTGTGAGCTGGCCATGTTGGTGGCGCCGACGAGCGATGAGCTTCTGCAGCTTCGGCGGGCGGTCGCCATTATGACGCCCGGTGAGAAACAGGACGCGGACCGGCTCTCGGATGAGCAGGTCGAGAAGATCGCGGCCGATGCGCACATCGATCCGGCGAATTTCGCGATCTTTATGAACGGTTATGCACTGATGTGTAAACGTGTTTCGTGATCGGTTTGTAGTGTGCCCGTAGGGGCTAAACTGGATGTAGAAACGCCTTACGGCGGCCTCGGATTCGGTCTCACGAAAATTGATCATACGGGTTCTCAAGAAAGGAAAGTCATGGCAGTGAAACTGAGAATGGCGCGGATGGGCCGCCGGCACCGTCCCTTCTTCCGGATCAACGCGGTCGAGTCGCGGACGCCGCGCGACGGCAGAGTCCTCGAAAAGCTCGGCCACTATGATCCCCTGGAGAAGGACGCCACCAAGCAGATCGTCCTGAACCGCGACCGCGTGGAATTCTGGCTGGGCCAGGGGGCCGTCCCCAGCGATACGGTCTCGGAGATCCTGCTGCGGCAGGGGATCAAGCACAAGTACGCCGAGGAAAAGGCCACGCGCATGGCCCAAGCCCGCAAGCTCGCCCACGCCAAAGGCAAGCTCTTCACGGCCACCGAGAGAATCCGCGACGAGAAGAAGAAAGCCGCCGTCGAGGCGGAAGCCGCGGCCCAAGAAGCCGCAGCAAAGGCAGCCGCCGCGGCCAAGCCGCCGGAAACCCCGGCCGCGGGCGGTTGACAGTGGACAGTTCCCAGTGGTCAGTTGGCAGTTGTCAGAAAGACTGGGAACTGTCAACTGCGAACTGAGAACTTCTTATGCGTATCGACATCCTCACGCTTTTTCCGGAGATGTTCGAGTCCCCGCTGAACTACTCGATTCTCAAGCGGGCTCAGGAACAGGGGATCGTCGGGGTCGCCGATCACGAACATCCGTGACTTCGCGACCGACAAGTATCGCAAAGTGGACGACAAACCGTATGGCGGCGGGCCGGGCATGGTCATGATGCCCGGCCCGCTTTTTGCCTGCTTCGAGCACGTCGAAACGCTCGCCCCGCACCGGGGCCGCGTGATCCTTCTGACGCCGCAGGGGATTCCTTTCACCCAAGCCAAAGCCCGCGAGTTAGCCGCCGAGGAGCGTTTGATCCTGATCGCCGGCCGCTACGAGGGTTTCGACGAGCGCATCCTCATCGGTCTGGGCATCGAGCCGCCGGGATCGTCCAGCGGTGGCAGTTGCGAAGCCCGCGATGGTTGCGTGGAGCGTGAATCGTCGCATGCACGTCCGACGTTGCCGCCCGACGAAACGAGCAGCGCAACCGCCGGACCTTCGCCGATCCGTGCCGAGCAGATCTCGATCGGCGACTACGTCCTCAACGGCGGCGAGCTGGCCGCGATGGTGATTGTCGATGCCGTGGTCCGGCTGCTGCCGGGAGCGCTCGGCGATGAAGCCTCGGCGACGGACGATTCCTTCTCGGTAGGGGCGAATAATCATTCGCCCCTACTGGAATACCCCCAATACACCCGTCCGGAGGTCTTTCGCGGCATGAAGGTCCCCGAGATTCTCCTCTCCGGCGACCACGCCAAAATCGCCGAATGGCGCCGCCAGCAAGCCCTCGAACGCACCCAGCAATGGCGCCCTGACCTGCTGGAAGGACGCGATTTGGAGACGGAGGAATGACCTGAGAGGGAGAAGTATCATGAGAGGATACTCAGTAACCAAGGGAATGACCCGCGTGGAATTGTTCGTCGTAGTGATCGTGCTGGCGTTCCTCGCCGCTGTCATATGGCCGTCGCGGACTCACTTGTCGCCCCGGATGCCATGTGGCTCGAATCTCTCCGGCATCGGTAAGGCCATCCTCGCCTACTCCAACGATTACCGCGATGAGTTGCCCCGTGCGGGGGGACGCAATAGTGAATGGACCGGACGCGTGGCAGATTGGCGAGCTAAGAATCGCGATGCCGCGTACGGCTTGGGCACGGACGGCACCGGGGGCCAGGCGAGCATCAGCTCAAGCCTCTATTTGCTCGTCAAATACATGGAGGTTCCGCCGAAGTCCTTCGTATGTCCGGGTGAGAAGAAGGCCAAGGAGTTCAGGCCGGAGAAATACCTCCCTCGCGCCAGCAAGCCGGCATTGGCTGACCTGTGGGATTTTGGCCCGGACCCGTCGGAGCATTGCAGCTACGCGTACCAGATGCTCTATGGTGGGCCGACGTTGACGGTGTCCAGCGAGCCCGGTTTTGCGATTGCCGCCGACCGCAATCCTTGGATGGATGAAAAGAGAGTCAAGGATTTCTCCCGATTCAATCCTACCGGGCCGCGGGATCACACAATAGAACAGGCCCACGCTGGGAATACTATCGCCCACAAAGGCGACGGGCAGAACGTGATGTTTCTGGACACCCATGTGTCGTTCGAGCAATGGTCCTATTGTGGCCTTGATGATGACAACATCTATACGTCTTGGGATGGGGCTGACAAAGTTCGCGGCAAGCCGCCGAAGCTTGGCAGCCGGCCTGCAGACGCAAAGGATTCCTTGCTTGTCAATGACCCACCTGTTTCGCGGAAGTAGAATGAGGGCGGTGACGGGATTCGGGCCTCTTCGTAGCGCGGGCGTCCCCGCCCGCTTTT
Organism: uncultured Planctomycetota bacterium; assembly: GCA_963750205.1. Taxonomy (GTDB): domain Bacteria; phylum Planctomycetota; class Phycisphaerae; order Sedimentisphaerales; family Anaerobacaceae; genus PLanc-01. The sequence continues at coordinate 589 of CAVVRJ010000073.1, read as the reverse complement.
CACGACAGTTCCCGGGAAGGTCGTGCGAAGCCGCACGACCTTGGGGCGAGCGGGGACGCTCGTGCTACGAAGAGGCTCACGCCGTGCGACGGGCACTACGCTCAAGTGGCCTTCGGGTAGTTGGGCGAGTAGAGCAGAGGCGGCTTGCGGATCTGCGGGCGGGGACCTATCATAAGGCGCGAGTGCTGGGCGACTTTCTTGAAAGGACGCGGAGATGGACAGGCCGGTCGGATCAACTGGGTTGTCACAGATGGATGTAGTCATTCTCGCTGTTCTTGCGGGTCTGGCGTTGTTCATCGGCTACCCCTTGTGGGGCGTATACCAGGGTGTACGAATGAGCGACAGCATTGACCGATGCCGCACGAATCTGGAGGCTGTGGGAAAAGCGATGGAGGCCTACAGCCACGACTACAACGGCATGTTGCCGGTAGCAGGAGGAAGAGGCACCCGGTGGACGGGTCGATTGCGTGACTGGTCAGCCGGTGATTGTTCCCAGGCTTTTGCTCTGGACCCCAACGGGAGTAACGGAGAGGCAACTATCAGTTCGAGCCTATACCTGCTGGTCCGGTACATGCAATCGGATCCCAAG
>CAVVRJ010000072.1:0-68602 GCA_963750205.1 uncultured Planctomycetota bacterium | reverse complement strand
TCGCGCAGCGGGCCGTAAGGAGCCTAAGTCGTGACGCGTCGTGCTGCTTTCAGGGAAATAGTTTGGCCGGAGGACTCGGCCTTCAGAGAGACTCGCACTGAAATGGGCCGAAGCCGTGTCAGAGCAGATTCTGGATTGGGTATGGCGTGTTTTGACACGCTGCGCACCGGCGTCTGACGAGGCTGGACCTCACTGAACCTCTGGAGCAGTTGGAGCGATCTCACGAGATCTGCATTTTGCCGAGATTCAGCGCCTGTGGGCAAGAGAAACCGCTGGCTTTTCCGCATTCTTCCCGGACCATGAAATCCCTGAGTTTGAGAGTCGCCATTCCGCGAGCCCAACCACCGGCATATGACCTCGGCTTTTGTCCTCGACGCGAATCGACGCATTATTTGGCCGATTGAAGCGAAGGTAGTGGATTCTGGGGTCAGAGCTTGATTAGTGGATTCTGGGGTCAGAGCTTGATTAGTGATTAAGAGCCAGGCGCGCTTGCGGTGAGCAATCAATTCTTCGTGGCCCGGCGGAAGCCGAAGGCTCTCTCGCTGGCTTTTCTTCCGGCGGGATGAGCAGGTGAAGCGCGTCCACGGTGGCGAGGATCAGCTTGTCAGGCAAGAACTTGAGCTTTGGAGGTGGTCGCGATTTGTGACCACTTCGATTTTCTCCACCGTTACACGTTTGAGGTCGCAAATTGCGACTTCAAACCGTCGAACTCCTCACAGCTCAGCCGGAATGCTGCGGTGGACAAGCTGGCGCGGAATTAGGAACTATCTCCAAACGGCAACATGCTCATGCCATCGCGAGCGAAGCGACCTCTCGCCCCATTGGATGGAGATTGCTTGTCGCTGCGCTCCTCGCAATGACATTACAGTTCCGAGGTAGTTTGTTAGCGGCCTTGGTCGAGGGTCAGGATGGCGGCTAAGATGGCCTGGATCGTCATGGCGGCGTTCTTGACGTCGGTGCGGTCCGGGGTGTCGCCTTCGCTGTGGTACTCGGGGTCGGCGTAGGGCCAGGAACCGAAGTTGGCGATCGCGGCCGGGTAGCCGGCCTGGACGAACGAGCCGTCATCGTCGCCGGGACTTTTCCTTTCGACCATCCGCTGCTCCAGGCCGATGGCGTAGCGCGTGTTCACCTCCATCATCAACTCGGCGAGCTTCTTGCCCTCCGGCTTGGTGTAGGCGATAAAGTTCGTCTTTTTGCCGGCGGCCCGCTCCTCGTCCGATTTGACGCCGATGGCGTCAGTGTTGAAGATCGCAATCAGGTTGTCGCCCCGCTCTTTCGCTTTTTGGGCGGCGGTCTTGCTGGTCCAGGGCGTGTGCTCCTCGTTGCAGAAGAGGAAACGGATCGTACACGCAGAGTCGTATTGGGCGAGGACGCGGGCCAGCTCCAGGGCGCCGGCGGTGCCGATCGCGTTGTCGTTGGCCCCCGGGGAATCGATCCAGCTTTGCGAGTCCTTGTGGGAGCAGATGAGGATGATCCGGTCCGGATGCGAGTGCCCCTTCCTCTCAGCGTAGAGATTGTAGGCAGTGTACCAGGGGTCTTCGGGCTTGGGCGGGGAGTACTGGGCGTGCTTGGGCTTGGTCGTGTCCCGCCGGAACGCCTGCACCTGGACACCCTCCCGCTCGACGTGATAGCCCCAGGACTCCAGTTGGGCGGTGATGTAGTCGTCGGCCTCGTAGAGCGTGTTCTTCGCGTGGCCGGGCAGGGTGAAGTTCAGCTTGCGGTAGGGCAGGGGGTCCTTCGCCAGATAGAACAGGTGCTTCGACATCCGCACGGAATTCACGTCGCCGATCAGGCGACGGACGGTCGCGTCTGCCCTGTTGCCGCTGGCGTTTTCCTGCCGGCGTGCCTCGGCTGTCACGCGGATACTCGCCGAGAGAAGAAGCAGAAATCCAATCGCATAAAACCCTGTGTGTCTCACGTCATTTACTCCGCGTCATTTCGGCCAGAGTGGTCTGGGCGGCCCAGTGGTCGGGGGTGGCTTGCAGGGCCAGGGTGAGCTCCTGTTTGGCTTTTTCCTTTTCACTCAGACCCAGTTGGCCCAGGCCGGTCAGGTAATGGGCGTCCGCGGCCTGGATACGCTGCGTGAGCGGGACATCGGTGCCCGGCGTCGGATTGGAGAGCCCTGGCCAGGCTCTGCGTGCCGGTGTCGACAAGCTGCTGGAAGAGAGTCTTGGCACGGTCGGCTTCGCCGAGTTTCTGGAGGGCCAAGGCTTGATAGTAGACGCCGGACTGGGCCACGCGAACGCCGGCGGCGATGCCGCCCATGCCACCGCGACCGCTGAATTGGCCGGGCGGAAGACTGCCGCCGCCACCGCCGCGGCCGCCCCGTCCTCCACGACCGCCGCGACCACCGCGCTCCGTGGCCGGCTGGGTCGTGGAAGCTTCCGACGCGTCGCGCCAGGAGGTACGGGCCTTGTCGAGATCGCCCATTGCTTCGTAGGCGGCGCCGATCCAGTAGGTGATCTCGCCCTTGCGGGCGGACGTGTTGCCGGCGGACTCCTGGAGATTGGTGGGCGTTTGCAGGGCCGCCTGGTAGTCGGCCAGGGCCTCCTGGTACTGCTTGGCGGCGAAATGCTGGTGGCCGCGCGTGAGATTGGCGTTCACCCAGGAGTCGCCGAGCGAGAACCGCCCGCCGCCTTCCCAGGCGCGGAAGAAACGCGACTTGATCAGTTGCAGGGCCAGGTCCGCTTTGCCGGCGAAGATGGCGAGGTTGATCTCGCGGGCGATCACGTCGTCGCGGTTGATGACCGGCTGGTGCGCTTCCAGCAGGGCCAGACGCTTTTCCGGGGCGACGCCGTTCTCTTCGTAGAGCTTGTCGAGCTCGTTGAAGACCATCGCGTTGCCGCCGAAGGAAGCGGCCTTTTCGAGGGCGGCCAGGGCCTTGTCACGTTGGTTGCCCTGGCGGGTGTAGATCAAGGCGAGGTTGCGGTAGACGACGGGGAAATCGGCGCCGAGGGAGACCGATTTCTCCCACAGGGCCACGGCACGGTCGGGCTGCCAGTCGTAGAGGAGGTTGCCCAGGTAATAGGGAGCCCGGGAGTCGCTCGGGTTGGCGGCCATGGCGGCTTCCAGGACCGCAATCATCTCCATTTGGAAGGGGAAGACGTAATCCGTGGGCGCCTGGGCGGCCAGTGGAAGTACTCGGCGGCCGGGCCGGGCTGGTTGAGTTTCTGGGCAAAGTAACCCAGCGTAGTAGAAGACCAGGGGCGAGACCTTGGACTTGTCAGCGGTCCGGCGACGACCTCTTTGAGCAGCGTGGTGCCATCCTGCCACAGGCCCGCATTGAGGTAGTCCGCTGCGACCTCCAGGGCCGTGGCCGGGTGAGCGAGGCATGATCGCTCGGAGCAACATGGCGTTCTTCCGCCGTCGTTGCGCGGCCAGCCATTGTTCGGCCAGGGCGTGGACATCCAGAGGGTCAATCTTAAGGATGGCCGACCGCAGTCGCTTGGGCGGCCTCGTCTGTCCCGACATGCCGCAGCAGCGCCGACTTGAGCGCCAGGGCACGGATGTCTTCACCATTGGCGTTCAAGGAATTGTTGACGTAGCTCAGGGCGGCCCGGATAGTTGCCGCGGAGGGAGGCGATCTGGGCCATTTCGAAGTAGCCCGGCGTTGCGCCAGGCGCCGGACCACGTGGCCTTGGCGAACTGCTCGAAAGCGTCGTCCGTCTTGCCCTGCCCTTTCAGAGCCAGGCCCAGGTAGTAGAACGGCTCGCCGTCCTTGGGCGAGGTGTAGCGGTCGGTGGCGCGTTCGAGGGCCTTGCGGAGGTACTGCTCGGCCTCGGCGAAGCGGCCGGCCTTGAGGGCGTTGATGCCCAGGGCGGTGTTGACGCGGACGTCGCCGGGATCACGCTGGAGGGCTTCCTGCCAGTAGGGATCGGGCTTGGCATTGGGCGCGTGGAACTGCTCGATGCGCAGGCCCGCCAGATAGAGCTCCTCGTTGGTCTTCATCTCCGCCGCCGGCGGGAAGTTCGTGACGGCGGTGGGCTTGTCTTCGGGTTGGAGCTTGATCGGAGAGTAGGCGACCAGCTCCTTGCCCTCGGCCGAGAGAGAGGCACGCAGATCGTGCTCATCGGCGCCGGCGGGGAGCGGCCACTTCCTTGACGTAGGGCTTGCCCGGATTGATGGCGACGGTTTCCTGAAGAAGGACCTGGTCCTTGAGTTTGAGGGCGACGCTCGCGGCCGGGTGCGCGGAGGTGGCGTGGAAGCCGACGAGGGCCTTGCCGTCCTTGACCTCGAGATTGACGGCGGCCTCGGTATTGGCGTTTTTGGCGCCCCCGATGTCGCGGAACGGGTACCAGAATTGGGTCCAGCTCCGCGTCTCGTGGGGCGTCATCCAACTGTAATCCGGCTGATTGTCGGAATAGGCGCCGACCATCAGCTCGATGTAGGGGCCGTCGGAGTCGGTCAGCAGCGTGTCCTGGGCGTGGCCCACGGGCCCGTCGCCCCAGGTGAAGAACTTCTTGCCGGCGACGACGTGGTGGTCGGCGATGCTCATCGTGCCGGCCTGCTTGCCGTGGTCGTAGCCGCCGGAGAAGTCCTCGCGGTAGTTCCAGGCGAAGACGGAGCGGCTGTTGGGGATGTTCTTGTACCAGCTCAGATCGACGTCGCCGCTGAGGGGCCAGGAGGTGAAGTCGCGCTTGCCGTGGCCCGTGCCCCACTGGGTGCTGGGCGGGAAGATCACCTGGTAGTCGTCATTCACGTGGACGGCCACGTTGGAGAAACAGAGCATCGACGTGGGCACCGGCGTGCGATTGACCACGCGGAAGGACGCCTCCAGGTAGGACTTGCCGGGATGCAGCGTCAGGCCCACGGCCCAGCGCATCCGGTCGCGCAGCTCCAGCTCGCCCACCCAGACGGTCTTGGAGCCGTCGGGCGATTCTTCCGTCGTGTATTGGACGGGCAGGAAGGAGGTGGCGCGATGGTGGTGGGGGACGTCCCACTCGACGCCGCCGGAGATCCACGCGCCCAGGAGGCTGATCAGGGCGGGCTTGATGACGTGCTGGCGGTAGAAGAAGTTGTAGCCGTTGGTCTTGTCGATGGCCTCGAAGATCTTCCCGCCGCTCTCGGGCAGGATGCCGATCTTGAGGTACTCGTTTTCGAGGTAGACCATCTTGTAGGACTTGTCCACCTTCTCGGTGGTGAGGTTGTCGTACACGGGGTAGGGATAGATGCGCTGCTGGGCCCCTTGGGAGGCCCCGCCGAAGTAGAACTGCGGATTGGGGTCCGGCGGGCCGATGAGGTAGGTGGGAATGACGACCTGCTCTTCCCAGAGACGGACGGCGGAGGGGCTATTCGTCGCCCGGGATTGCCCCAACAGGCCTGCCGGCGAGGGCGAGGGTCAAGAGCACAGTGAGAGTGGGACGCGCGAGATGAAGTTTCATAGGTTTCTCCTTGGCAAAGGGGACCCCAAACGCGACGCGTCGCGTTTGGGAACCCAAGCAGTCTGCATGATACCCAGTCCGGGACGAGACGGGAACACAATTCGTCTCCCAACACGAAGACGTTTGACGGGTCTCACTCATGTCATTGCGAGCGTAGCGCGGCAATCTCCCCACGCGTGAGATTGAGATTGCTTCGTCGCAGCGTTCCTCGCAATGACATGTGCGGCTGTGCGTTCGCTTCGTCTCCGATGGCACGGTGGAAAACACTTGCCCGCGGCACGGGGCGGACGGTATCGTCATGGACGTGCGACCGGCGGCACGAGCCGGTCACGGCGTCGAGTACAGGAACGTTCTTGGAGACCAGCCTGGCGCTGGTGAGCCCATGTATGCAACAGACTCTTTGAGACGAACACCGCTGCGGCTTTTGTCGATCGCTTTGCTCACGCTTCAGATCGCCTGTGTCACCCCGCGGGCGCAGACGCACCCGGGCACCGCCGGCAGCTTACAGCCGTTCGTGGATAGCCATACTCTGGCCGGGGCGGTGGTCCTGGTGGCGTCAAAAGACAAGGTGCTCAGCCTCGAGGCGGTGGGCTACGCGGATGTCGCCGCACAGGCGCCGATGAAGACGGACGCCCTGTTCTGGATCGCCTCGATGTCCAAGCCGATGACCGCCACGGCTCTGATGATGCTCGTGGACGAAGGCAAGGTGCGTCTGGACGATCCGGTGGAGAAGTATCTGCCGGAATTCAAAGGCCAGATGCTGGCGGTGGAGCAGGACGCCGATCACGCCTTGTTGAAGAAGCCCAGTCGGCCCATCCGGGTCCGGGACATCCTGTCCCATACCAGCGGCCTGCCCTTCGCGTCCCGGGTGGAGCCCAAGATCGACCAGCACCCGTTGCGGGAGGCGGTCATCAGCTATGCCCTGACCCCGCTGAAGTTCGAGCCGGGCAGCAAGTATGAGTACAGCAACGCCGGCATCAACACCGCCGGACGAATCATTGAGGTGGTCAGCGGCATGCCGTATGAGGAGTTCATGAACCGGCGGCTGTTCCAACCGCTCGGCATGAAGGACACCACCTTCTGGCCAACCGCCGAGCAGATCACACGCTTGGCCAAGTCCTACAAGCCCAACGCCGCGAAGAACGGCTTGGAAGAGACGGATATCAGCCAGCTCTCTTATCCGCTCACCGACCGCCAGCGCGGGCCCTCTCCGGCCGGGGGCCTGTTCTCCACGGCCATCGACCTCTCCCTCTTTTGCCGGATGATCGCGAATGGCGGTATCTATGAGGGCAAACGCTACGTCTCCGAAGCCGCCGTGCGCGAGATGACCTCGACCCAGACCGGCAACCTGCTCGACAAGGACAAGGGTGAAAACGGCTACGGCCTCGGCTGGTCCACCTCGCATAAGGCTGGCGGCAGTGACATGGTGATTCCCGGGTCGTGCGGCCACGGCGGGGCCTACAGCACCCAAATGGGAATCGACCCGCAGCACCAACTCGTCACGGTGTTCCTCGTGCAACACGCGGGTTACCCGGGCACGAACGGCGGCAAGATCTACCCTGCTTTTGCGAAGGCGGCGGTGGAACAATTCGGGCATCTCGATTCTGGTGCGAAATGAACCCTTGCCTCACTCACGATGAATTGCTGCGGCTGAAGCGTTGGAACACGCCGACCATCTATAACGGTTGGGAGCAGATCACCAAACACGACCGCACGAAGGGCTGCATGAACCTGGATGAAACGCGCGACTTCATGCCCCAGATGGGTCCGATGATCGGCTATGCCGTCACGGTCCTTATCGAGCCGAGCAACCCGCAGCACCCACGGGACAAGCCCGACGCGTGGCAGGCGTACCGCGAGTACGTCGCGAGCCGTCCGGGGCCCAAGATCGTCGTGGTCCAGGACCTGGATGGGCCGCGGACTGTCGGCTCCTTCTGGGGCGAGGTCAATGCCAACGCGCACCGGGCCCTCGGCTGCGTCGGCACCATCACGAACGGCGCGATTCGGGACGTCGATGAGATGTGCAACGCGGGCTTCAAGGCGATCGCCCGGCGGATGTGCGTGGGCCATGCCTATGCAACGCCCGTCACCTGGGGCGGCGCGGTGGAGGTCTTCGGCTGCCACATTCGCCGGGGGCCTTGATTCACGCCGACAAACACGGCTTTCTCGTCATTCCGGAGGAGGATCAGAAAGGTCTGTACGAGGCCGCATGCTTCATGGACGCCAATGAATGTCGGACGATTATCGGGGCCGCCCGGGCTTCCTCGGGCAAGACGCACGAACAAATCCTGCGGGAGCTCAATCAGGCGGCCGAGGAATTCGCCCGCAACGCCGCAGCGAGGTACGGACTCAGGGAAGAGAGCTGATCGTGTGGATCGTGGCATCGGCATCCTGCCGATGCTGCATGGGATGGAAGCCCATGCCACGAATCGGGCAACACGTTCGAGTAGCTATGCCCCATTGGGAAAGGGAGAAGTGCTATGCCCACTCTTTTCTACCTCTTGGCTTGGCTTCCTTCGATTTCGCCGGGCGAGATTGCGAAAGTCGAGTCGACAAAGCCTACGTCCGCGCAGGGCGTTGTGCTTCAGCATGTGATGGTCTATCACGAACCAGGCCGCTTCGGCGGCTGGCCCGCCAACCACGGCATCTGGTCGTGGGGGAATGAAATCCTCGTGGGTTTCAGCGCCGGGACGTACAAAGACCTCGGCCCCAATCTCCATGCCATCGACCGGGACAAGCCCGAGGAACACCTGTTGGCGCGGAGCCGCGACGGCGGGCTGACCTGGCAGATCGAGAACCCTGCCGCGCAGGGAGCCCTCATCCCCGCGGGCAAGGTCCTGCACGGGACTCCGCCGCCAGGGCTCCAGGATAAGCCGTGGCGCGATTGTCCCGGCGGGATCGACTTTACCCACCCGGACTTCGCCATGACCCTCCGCATGTCGGACAAGGACACGGGCGACTCGCGGTTCTACTATTCCCTGGACCGGGGGCACAACTGGGAGGGGCCGTTCCGCCTGCCGCCGTGCGGACAAAAGGGGATCGCCGCCCGCACGGACTACCTCGTGAACGGCCCGCACGATTGCCTGCTCTTTCTGACCGCGGCCAAGCAAAACAACGAAGAGGGTCGTCCCATCTGTGTCCGCACCATCGACGGCGGCAAGACGTGGTCGTTCGTTTCCTACATCGGCCCCGAGCCGGCCGGCTACGCCATCATGCCCTCCACGGTCCGCCTGTCGCCTGCCGGAGATCCTCACTACGATCCGCTGCCACGAGGAGTCGGGAAGCTGGATCGACGCCTACCTGTCGTGGGACAACGGTGCCTCGTGGAGCTATCTCAACCGCCCCGTGCCCGGACACGGGCGAAGGGAATCCCCCGGCCCTGATCTGTTTGCACGACGGCCGGTTATGCCTGACTTACGGCTATCGGGCCGCTCCCTGGGGGATGTACGCGCGTCTGAGCGATGATGGCGGCCGCACGTGGAGCGCTCCTATCGCTTTGCGCGAGGACGGCGCCGGCCGCGACATTGGGTACCCGCGCAGCGTCGAACGGCCGGATGGCAAGGTTGTCACCATTTACTATTTCTGGGATCGAAAGACTGGCCCGGAGCGCTATATCGCGGCCACCATCTGGGACCCCGGCCCGATCACCCCAGAAACCCGCGGCAACTATCAAGGCGGCCGTACCTGTCGAGCGTGTTTTCGGTCCCGAGCATCCGGGCGGACGCTACAAACATCCCGGCCTCCCTCACGCAACTGGCCAACGGCGACCTGTACCTGGCCTACTACACCGGCTCGGGCGAATACGCCACGGACACGGCCGTGTACGGTGCCCGTTTGCCCCAAGGGCAAGGTCAGTGGACAACGCCGATGCCCATCGCCGACACCCCGTTTCGCTCCGAAGGCAATCCGGTGGTATGGCAGGCCCCGGACGGCATGGTGTGGCTCTTCTACGTCGTTCGCTACGGCCAAACCTGGTCCACGTCGCTGATCCAGGCGAAGATCTCCCGTGACGGTGCCCGGACCTGGTCCGATCCGATGCTAGTGACCATGACCGAAGGGATGATGGTCCGCAGCCGTCCGCTCGCCTTGGCCAACGGCGACATTCTGCTGCCGGCCTACCACGAGACGGGCCACGACACGGAGATGGTCGGCCCCGACAGTTGCTCGCTCTTTTTCCGCTGGGACGCCCAGCTCACACCTGGACTGAAACGAACCGCATCCACTCGCGACTCGGCAACATCCAACCTGCCGTAGCCCCGATCACGGACGACTACCTCGTCTGCTACTGCCGGCGCGGCGGGGATTATTCCGGCCGACCCGATGGACGCATCGTCGCGCCGAGTCGCACGACGGAGGACGCACCTGGAGCGAGGGAAAGGAGACCGAGTTCCGGAATCCCAATGCTGCCGTCGAGTTCCTGCGCCTCCAGAGCGGCCATCTGCTGCTGATCTTCAATGACTCCGCCAGCGACCGCACGCCACTGACTGCCGCCCTCTCCACCGACGGTGACAGAACCTACCCTTATCGCCGCGACCTCTGATCGAAGGCCCCGGCGACTACGCCTACCCCTACGCCATCCAGACCGAGGATGGCAAGATCCATCTTGTCTTTACTTCGGATGAACGGACGACCATTTACCATGCCACCTTCGACCGAAGCCGACGTGTCCCGCGTCTTCATGCTGCCTTAGACCCATCTTCGACAGTTGCTGCGGTTATCCACCGCCGGAATCCTTGATTTGGGGCCAAAAACGCACAATCTCGCGGAGCAAGCAGGAGAATGTAGTGCCATAACTTTACGCAGTGAGCGATTTTTATCTTGATTTTATGCGGGCATAGGCTATCTGTGGTGGTGACAAAAGGAGTGGCCTATGTTTGTGAGAACCAAAACGTCCGGCAACTATCAATATCTGCAAATCGTTCGCAACGAGCGTGTCGAGGGCCGGGTCCGCCAGCAAGTGGTCGCCACGCTGGGCCGGCTCGATGTACTGCAAGCCAACGGCCAACTCGATGGCTTGCTGCGCTCCTGTGCCCGGTTTGCCCAAGAGGTCAGCGTGCTCGATGCCTATCAGCGCCAGGAACTGCCCGCCGCGACGCTGGTCAAGATCGGGCCGCCGTTGGTGTTCGAGCGTCTCTGGCGGGAGTTGGGTCTGCCGGCGATTCTGGCGGAGTTGCTGGCCGGCCGGCGTTATGAGTTCGCGGTCGAGCGCGCGGTCTTCGTGACGGTGCTGCATCGGCTGATGGTCTCGGATCGGATCGGGCGGCCGAGCAGTGGTATCGAGAGTATGCGATGGCGGGGGCCGAGGGTCTGCAATTGCATCATCTGTATCGGGCGATGGCCTGGCTGGGAGAGGAGTTGGCGGCAGATCAGCAGGCCGGGGCCACGGGCTTCGTCCGCCGTTGTGTCAAGGATCAGATCGAAGAGTCGTTGTTCGCCCACCGTCAGACGCTGTTCCGTGATTTGGACCTGGTGTTCTTCGACACCACCAGCGTGTACTTCGAAGGTCAGGGCGGCCAGACGATGGGCCGGCATGGGCACAGCAAAGATCATCGGCCGGACCTCCCGCAGATGGTCGTGGGCGCGGTGCTCGACAGTACGGGCCGGCCACTCTGTTGTGAGTTGTGGCCAGGCAACACCACCGATGTCAAGACCTTGGTTCCTATCGTGGACCGGCTCCGCGAGCGTTTCCACCTCCACCGGATTTGCATCGTGGCGGATCGCGGCATGATCAGCCGACAGACGATCACCGAGCTGGGCCAGCCGGCGCGGGGGATCATTTATCCTCGCCGCCCGGATGCACCTGGTCAAGGAGGTGCGGCAGGTCGTGGTCTCGGACGCCGGCCCGTATGCCACGGTGCAGGGCCCCAAGACCCACAGCCAAGACCCTTCCCCGCTGGAGGTCAAAGAGGTGAACGTGGGTTCTCGTCGCTATGTCGTGTGCCGCAATGCCGATCAGGCAAAAAAGGATCGTGAAGATCGTGAAGCCATTGTCACGCATCTGCGGGAGCAGTTACAGCAAGGCGACAAATCCCTCGTGGGCAACCAGGGCTACCGCAAGTACCTCAAGACCACCGGCACGAGCCGCCGCTTCGAGGTCGACGAAGACAAGATCCAGGCCCAGGAGAAATTTGACGGCCTGTGGGTCCTCCAGACGGACCTGGACCTGCCGGCGCAGGAGGTCGCCTTGCGCTACAAGGAATTGTGGCGGGTCGAACAGATCTTTCGGACGATCAAATCCATCCTGGAGAACCGACCCCTCTATCACAAGGTGGACGCCACGATTCGCGGGCATGTGTTTTGCAGCTTCCTGGCGTTGGTTCTGTTGAAGGAATTGCAGACGCGGATGGAGCAGCGGGGCTGGGTCTGCGAATGGGATCGTCTCCGGGCGGACCTGGAGACCCTGCAAGAAGTCACCGTCCCGGCGGCGGGCCGCCCCTTTGTGATCCGCACCCAAACGCGGGGTGCTGTCGGCAAAGCCCTTCAGGCCGCCGGGGTGGCTCTCGGCCCGGTGGTCCGAGCCGTGGGGGAGCAGACGCCATGAACACCAAGGACCGGCAGCCTCAGGGGATCACATGTAGTGCCAAGAGCCTCCACCAAATGCGCAAGTCCTGTTCACATAAAGAGTTGCAGTTTCATGGTGTCGAAGATGGGTTAGAGCGTCAGACAGAATGAACGTCGATATGTCATTGCGAGGAGCGCAGCGACGAAGCAATCTCGATCTCACGCGTGGGTTGGAAATTGCTTCGCTACGCTCGCAATGACATGCCAGCCTCTTCTGCTCTTCCTTTCTCATTCTGTTGGGCGCTCTTAAGATCCAGTCCTGTGGTGTGGCAGTAGGATCTGAGCGGAACGGTCCTTGTCGAACACGGGAAGAAAGGCCACGGTGACCGCTCATTTTTCTATTGACAAAGTCAACTCGCAAATTGAATTATATAGTAGGTTATGACTTGGGAGTTGTGGCGCGAAAGGGCCTTGGGATGAAAAGAAAACCGAGAAAAGATGCCCAGGAAACGCGGCAGCGGTTGCTGGCAGCGGCGGCGGAAGTCTTTGCCGAGAAGGGATACTGGGAGGGCAGCCACGCCGAGATTTGCGCGAAAGCCCGGATCAATACGGCGGCGGTGAACTACCACTTTGGAGGCAAGGAGAAGCTGTACGTGGAAGCTTGGAAGCACGCCTTCGCGGAATCGCTCCGGGCCCACCCGCCGGATGGGGGGTCGCGCCGACAGCGCCGGCGGCCCGACGGCTGCGGGGCAGGATCCTGGCCTTCATGGAGCGGATTGCCGACCCGAACAACCACGAGGTCGAGATCATGCACCGGGAAATGGCGAACCCGACGGGACTGCTCACCGAAGTCCTGCCGCCGGCCCTGGAGCCGGAGCGGCAGGCCTTTCGGTCGATCATCCGGGAACTGCTGGGAGAGGCGGCCAGCGAGCAGCAGGTGACGTTCTGCGAGATGAGCGTCATGGGGCAATGTTTCGGCCCGATGCTGCACCTGCGGCAGACCCGCCTCGGCTCCCGTCTCCCGCGCCCGCCGGGACCGCTTTTGCAGTTCGGTATCGAGGAAGTGGCCGACCACATCATGCGGTTCAGTCGGGCCGGGATCGGGGCCGTGCGCACCGAAGCCCGAAGAAGCCGCAACGTCCCAAAGAAGCAGCGGGCACGCGTGAGTTTTCTGTAGTAGAACTCCCGCGAGAATACACCATATGGCAAGAACAGTGATCCCGGGAGTTCCGTGACGTGTCTCTGATGGAGAATGACAGGTACTGCGTCGAACGCTGTCTGGATGACTATCCAGACGACCGATCCATCCTGCCCAAGTAGATCCGTGATTTCACGAAGCCCTTGGGATTGCTCGCGCTATCCGCGTGACGGAGAACAAGAAGGGTGTGCGGGCGCGGCCCGATCAGTGCTCAGCAAGGTAAAACCCGGTCGGTGTGAAGGAGCAGAAAATGTTGAGAAGAACAGTGCAGCTCGGTGCGGTAGTTTGTGTCGTGGCTTTAATGGTGGGAGGGTTATAAACCACCATGGAAACAGATGAAGAACCTCGGCTGAGCGAGTCGCCTCGGGAGGAAGTACCGGATGGCAACGGCCTCCTTTGTGTGCTTGGCATCGCGGTCGGCTTGTTCTGTATGGTCACCGCGGTGGCTGCTCCAAAGCCACGATTTGAGCCTGGGCAGCGGTGGCAATACCGGCATGAAGGGCCCCGGCCGGGCAGCGATGCGCCAAACGCGATCGACGGGGAACGGATTCTGTTGGTAACGTCGAGCGGCGCAGAGCAGGGAGGGGGCCAGTGGGTCATCGAGGAACGCTTCACGAATGATGAGAAAACAACCAGCCGGCTGTACGTTGACGGCAGCGGGCTCCTCACGAGCGGCGAGATTCAGAACGAGAAGGGCCAGAGGGTGGGGTTTCGATACGACCCACCTGTGCCGTACCGGCCCGCGGATATGAATGTTGGGGAGAGCAAGACGATTCAAGCCACAGTACGTATGGATTCTGCCGGTTTCGCCCTGCCGACCAAGACGGTAGTGGAACGACTGCCGGACGAGGCAGTGAGCACGCCGGCGGGTGAATTTGGCGGCTGTACGCACTTCAAAAGCACGACGACCTCGACAGTGGACATTAAGATCGCCAAAATCGCTATGAGCGAGGAGCGGGAACAATGGTATCATCCCTCTGTCAATGGCATGGTCAAGGAGGTCTATCGCAAAGATCCCGTCAGCTTCCTCGGACGGTCGCGACCCGGCTACACGGCGACGAGCACGTTGATGGCCTATGGCCACGCGGCGGTGGATGCGGATGGCGGACTTCTCCGGCAGTCCGGCGTCGGACACGGCGAACAACAGGAACCAAGTCGTTCACCGCCGAGACAGACCTGGTTCTCGGCACACGGGTTGATTCTGGCTGGCCTCGGGGCCTTGGCGATAGGTGCTTCTGTGCTGGCCAGGCGCACCTCAAAAAAGGAGTGATTCATGAACGTTCGGCAGGGGACAACTCGAATCAAATGGGCCTTAGGGTGGAGAGTGTTGCCGGTCGCTTTGGTGCTGACAGGGTGTACGGTGGGGCCCAATTATGTCCCGCCCCAGACTGCGACGGCTCCGACGTGGCACAGTCCGCTGCAAGACGGTCTCGTGGCCGGTGAGACCGACCCGCACGTGCTGGCCTCGTGGTGGACTACGCTCCATGACCCGGTGCTGTCCGGCCTGATCGAGCGGGCCGTGGCGGGCAATCTGGACCTCCAGCAGGCCCGGGCGCGGATTCGCGAAGCGCGGGCGCGGCGGTGGGCTGCCCAGGGTGCCTTGTTTCCCACGCTCGATGCCACCGGCTCCGCCACGTGGAGCCGCAGCGGCGCGACGCGGAACACCCACCATGAGCACCGAGACTTATGCGTCGAACTTCGATGCCGCCTGGGAATTGGACCTCTTCGGCGGCACTCGCCGCTCGGTCGAGGCGGCCCAGGCCAATCTGGAGGCCAGCGAAGAGGACTGGCGCAACACGCTGGTCTCCCTGCTGGCGGAGACGGCCCTGAACTACGTCGAGGTGCGGACGTATCAGGCCCGGCTCGCGGCCGCCGAGGCGAGCCTCAAGACACAAGACGAGACCTACCAGTTGACCGTGTGGCGGTGCCAGGCCGGTTTGGGCGATGAATTGGCCGTACAACAGGCCCGGTACAACCTGGAGAACACCCGCTCGCAGATCCCTTCTCTGCGGACCGGGTTGGAGGAGGCGATGAACCGGATTGCCGTGCTGCTGGGCGAGACGCCGGGCAGCATCCATGCGGAATTGCGAGAAGCCGGAGCCCATTCCGGTTCCGCCCGCGCAGGTGGCTGTGGGAATCCCCGCCGATGTGGTGCGGCGGCGTCCCGATATCCGGCAGGCCGAGCGCAAGCTGGCGGCCCAGACGGCCAACGTCGGCGTCGCCACGGCGGAACTCTACCCTAAACTCCTGCTGAATGGCTCCGTGGGCCTGGAAACTCTCTCCCTGCACAATCCGGCTTCTTCCGGCTCCTGGCTGGTCAGCGGCGGGCCGAGCTTGAGCCTGCCGATCTTCAATACGACGATTCGGCCCAACATCGAGGTTCAGTCGGCCTTGCAGGAGCAGGCCCTGCTCCAGTACGAGACCACCGTTCTCAACGCGCTGGAGGAAGTGGAGAACGCGCTCGTGGCCTACGCCCAGGAGCAGCAGCGGAGAGACAATCTGCGCGAAGCAACGGCGGCGGCCCAGGCGGCGGCGGCCTTGGCGCAGAACAAGTATGAGACCGGTCTGACGGACTTCACCACGGTCCTGGATGCGGAACGCTCCCTCCTATCATTCCAGGACCAGTTGAACCAAAGCGAGGGGACGGTGACGTCGAACCTGATCCGGCTCTACAAGGCCCTGGGAGGTGGATGGACCTCCCTGGTGGCGGCCGCCGCCGCGCCGGTCGGGCCACAACCTTGAAAGATGGAGACACCCATGAGCACGAAACCAAATACCCAAGCGAATATTGCCAAGACCCTGGGCGTCGCCCCCGGCTCCGGTCGCGCCCGACGGCTAAAACGCGCGCTGCTGCTGGTCCTGCTGCTCGCGGGACTGATCGGCCTCTTCGCCTGGCGCAAGAGCGCTGGCCGATCCAACCCCGTGCAATACAAAACCCAGGAGGCAAAACGCGGCGACCTGGTCGTTCGCGTCACCGCAACGGGCACTCTGAAGCCGACCAACGAGGTCGAAGTGGGCAGCGAGATCTCCGGCATCGTCAAGACCGTCGAAGCCGACTACAACGACAAGGTCAAGATTGGGCAAATCCTGGCCCGGATTGACACCTCGAAACTCGAGGCCCAGGAAACGCAATTGAAGGCCGCTCTGGAGTCGGCCGAGGCCAAGGTCTTGCAGGTCAAGGCGACCCTCAGCGAAACTCAGGCCAAGCTCGCCCAGTACCAGCGCGTGCGGGAGTTGAGCAAGGGCAAGGTGCCGTCGCAAACCGAATTCGATGCCGCTCAGGCGGCGTTCGAACGGGCCAAGGCCGATGAGGCCAGTGCGACGGCCGCCGTCGCCCAGGCCCAGGCCACTCTCAAGGCGACGCAGACGGATATCAGTAAGGCCGTCATTCGCTCGCCCATCAACGGCGTCGTTCTGACGCGCAAGATCGAGCCCGGTCAGACGGTGGCGGCCGCCTTCCAGGCACCGGTGCTCTTCACGCTCGCCGAGGACCTGACCCAGATGAAGCTGCACGTGAACGTGGACGAGGCGGATGTCGGGCAGGTGAAAGAAGGCCAGGAGGCGGAATTCACCGTGTCCGCTTACCTGGATCGGCCCTTCCAGGCCAGGATTGTGCAGACCCGCTACGGCTCCCAGACCGTCGATGGCGTGGTCACTTACGAAACGGTGCTGAAGGTGGATAACACGGACCTGGCCTGCGCCCGGGGATGACCGCGACGGCTGACATCACGGTCCAGAGGGTCCAGAACGCTCTGCTGATCCCCAACGCCGCCCTGCGGTTCGCGCCGCCGGCACAGGAGCAGAAGCGGTCCTCACGCGGACTGTTGGGCATGATGCTCCCGGGCCCTCCGCGTTTTGACCTGCCGCAGGAGAAGGTGGATACCAACAAGAAACAACAAACCTTGTGGGTCCTGCAGAACGGGCAACCGACGGCCGTCGCGGTGACCATCGGCGCCACCGATGACACGACGACCGAGGTCGTCTCGGGCGACCTCCAGCCGGGCACGCCGGTGATCGTCGATACGATGCAGGCAGGGAGCTAACTATGGTCGCCTCTACTCAAGGAGATCCGACGCCCTTGATCGAGCTGCGGGGCGTGACCAAGGTCTACGGCACGGGCCAGGCGGCCATGCAGGCACTGGCCGGAATCGACCTGCGGCATCGACGAGGGCGATTTCGTGGCCATTATGGGCCACAGCGGCTCGGGCAAGTCCACGTGCCTGAACATCCTCGGGTGCCTGGACTCTCCCACCGCCGGGTCCTATCGCTTTCGAGGCGTGGAGGTCTCCCAGTTGACCCGCGACCAGCGGGCCAAGCTGCGGCGCTACTACCTGGGCTTCGTCTTCCAGGGCTACAACCTCCTGAAACGCACTTCTGCGATCGAGAACGTGGAGCTGCCCTTGATTTATCGCCGTGTGCCCGCCCGGGAGCGTCACCAGGCCGCACGACAGGCCCTCGCCTCCGTGGGCTTGACGGGCTGGGAATCGCATAACCCCAATGAGCTCTCCGGCGGCCAACAGCAACGGGTGGCGATCGCCCGGGCGATCGTCACGGGCCCCTCGGTCCTCATGGCCGACGAGCCCACGGGCAACCTGGACTCCGCCCGCAGCCGGGAGATCATGGACCTGCTGTGCGAGCTCAACCGCACGCATGGGATCACCGTTGTCATGGTCACGCACGAGCCGGACATGGCGGCGTACGCCCGACGCATCGTCCGCTTCAAGGACGGCCGCATCGAATCCGACGAACAGAACGGGAGGGCACACTGATGTTGTGGAATACACTCCTACTGGCCCTGCGCGAGATCCGCCGCAACGTGATGCGTTCGTTCCTGACGGTGCTGGGCATTGTGATCGGCGTGGCGTCGGTGATTACCATGGTGACCCTGGGCAAGGGGGCCACGAAACAGGTCACGACGCAGATCGCGAGCCTGGGCAGCAACCTGCTGATGGTCAGCCCCGGCAAGCGCATGGGCCCGGGCATGTCGAATTCCGCCCCCGCCTTCAAGATGGAAGATGCCGAGGCAATTGCCCGAGAGATCGGGGGCGTGGCCGCCGCGGCCCCGGTGTCGAACGGAGCCGCCAGCGCCATCTTCGGCCATGAAAACTGGTCTACTTCCGTCACGGGCACGACCAGTGCCTATTTGACCCTCCGGAACCTGGCTTTTTCGAGCGGGCGGCCCTTCAGCGAGAGCGAGTCCCGCGCCGGGGCCGCGGTCTGCATCATCGGCCAGACCGTCCGGGAGAAGCTCTTCGGCAGCCAGGACCCCCTGAACAAGAGAATCCGCCTGCGGGCGCTGTCGTTCCAGATCATCGGCCTGCTGGAGGCCAAGGGCCAAAGCACCATGGGCCAGGACCAGGACGATGTCGTGCTGCTGCCTCTGCGCACCTTTCAACGCCGGATCTCGGGCAATCACGACGTCGGCATGCTCCTGGTCTCGATCCAGGACGGCGTTTCCACGGAGAAGGCCCGGCGCGACATCCGCCTGCTGCTGCGCAGTCGCCGCCGTCTGGCCGTCAACGAGGACGACAACTTCCAGGTGATGGACACCAAGGAACTCTCCCGGATGCTCACCGGCACCACCACGATGCTCACCGGCCTGCTGGGGGCGGTCGCGGCCGTGAGCTTGCTGGTTGGCGGCATCGGCATCATGAACATCATGATGGTCTCGGTCACCGAACGGACGCGTGAGGTCGGCACGCGCCTGGCCATTGGGGCCCTGGAACGCGAGGTGCTCCTCCAATTTCTGGTCGAGGCCGTGGTGCTGTCCTCTGCCGGGGGGCTTTTCGGAATCCTCCTGGGTCTCAGTGCGTCCCTGGGCTTGAAGAACGCGCTGATGGTCCCCTTCGTCTTCGATCCGCGCATCGTCATCATCGCCTTCTTATTCTCAGCGGCGGTGGGTATCGTCTTCGGGTATTTCCCGGCTCTCAAGGCCGCCCGCCTCGACCCCATCGAGGCCCTCCGGCACGAGTGACCGGATGGCCGAGGAGGCCGGCGGGCGATCTTGTCGTCCGGCGATAGCCAGGGCCAACGCAAAGTCGTTGGGCCGACCACACTCATGTCATTGCGAGGAGCGCAGCGACGAAGCCATCTCCATCCGACGCGTTGGAGATTGCTTCGCTACGCTCGCAATGACATGTCGGGCGGTGCTACCAAATGACTTTGCGTCGACCGTGCGGCGTGAGCAACTGCGGATTGACAACGACGCGGCGAGCGAGTAGGTAAGTCGCTGCATGGATTCGGTAGAGGCCTACAACTTAGATTACCTGAGGCAGCTCGAAGCCGAGAGCATCCACATCATTCGCGAGGTGGCGGCAGAGTTCGAGCGGCCTGTGATCCTGTATTCCGTGGGCAAGGACTCCTCCGTGCTGGTGCGTCTGGCCCAGAAGGCCTTTGCGCCGGGCCGGATACCCTTTCCCTTGCTGCATGTGGACACCACTCTCAAGTTCCCCGAGATGTACGCCTTCCGCGACCGGTTCTGCCGGGAGATCGGGGTAGACCTGCGGGTGTATCAGCCGAGAGAGGCGTTGGCGGCCGGGGTCAATCCGTGGGACTTGGGCACGGTGAAATGCTGCGCGTTGCTCAAGACCCAGGCCCTTCTGAGCGCCCTGCGGGAGGGCGGATTCGATGCCGCCCTGGGAGGCGCCCGGCGGGACGAGGAGAAATCGCGGGCCAAGGAACGCGTATTCTCCTTCCGCGACGCCCAGGGCCAATGGGACCCGCGCCACCAGCGGCCCGAGGTATGGACTATCTACAACGGGCGCATCAACCGGGGCGAGTCCATGCGGGTGTTCCCCTTGTCGAACTGGACCGAGCTGGACGTCTGGCGGTACATCAGTCTGGAGGGGATTCCGGTGGTGCCGATGTACTTTGCCGCCGAGCGATCCATGATTGTGCGCGACGGCCACCTGATTCCGTACGTTCCCGGCGCCCGGCTGCGGTCTGAGGAGCAGCCGCAGACCGTCTTGTGCCGTTTCCGGACCCTCGGGTGTTACCCCTGCACAGGGGCGGTGCGGTCCACGGCCGCGACCGTGGACGAGATCATTTTGGAGATGATCGCCAACCGAACGAGCGAGCGGTCCACCCGCTTGATCGATCATGACCAGGACGCCTCCATGGAGCAGAAGAAACGCGAGGGCTATTTTTGATGGGGGCATATCCCGATTCCATGGACTCGGCGGCGGACCTGTTGCGTCTGGCCACCGTCGGCAGCGTCGATGACGGCAAGTCCACGCTTATCGGCCGACTCCTGGTCGACTGCGAGGCGGTCTGTCTGGACCACCTGGCGGCCCTGAAGGCCGACTCCCGGCGGCTCAACCGCCCCGAGGCGGACCTGGCGTTCCTCACCGACGGTCTCAAGGCCGAGCGCGAGCAGGGCATCACCATCGACGTGGCCTATCGCACGTTCTCCACCCCGAAGCGCCGGTTCCTCCTGGCCGATACGCCAGGCCACGAGCAGTACACCCGGAATATGGTCACGGGGTCCTCGACCGCGGACCTGGCGGTTCTGCTGCTCGACGCGCAACGCGGCCTGACCACGCAGTCCAAGCGTCACGGCTTCATCGCCTCCTTGCTGGGTGTGCCGCACCTCGTCCTGGCGGTCAACAAGATGGACGCGGTGGACTACTCCGAAGCGGCCTTTCAGGAGATCAGCGAGCAGTATAAATCCTTCGCCGCCCGGCTGCGGATCTCCAGCCTCACATGTATCCCGCTCAGTGCCCTGCGCGGCGACAACGTCGTGATCAAGAGCGAACGGATGCCGTGGTACTCGGGGCCCACTCTGCTTGACTACATGGAGTCCCTCTACATCGGCTCGACGCGGAATCTGGTGGACTTCCGGTTCCCCG
The DNA here is from genome assembly GCA_963750205.1 of uncultured Planctomycetota bacterium. Lineage (GTDB taxonomy): Bacteria > Planctomycetota > Phycisphaerae > Sedimentisphaerales > Anaerobacaceae > PLanc-01. The sequence continues at coordinate 47,675 of CAVVRJ010000072.1, read as the reverse complement.
TCCAACTGGTCCTGCGCCCGGGCGCGCACTTTCGCGGCTATGCCGGCACTGTGCTCTCCGGCCTGGTCCGGGTCGGCGATGAAGTCCTGGCCCTGCCCTCGCAGCGCAGCGTCCAGGTGCAATCCATCCAGGGCCCCAGCGGCCCGCTGGAGTATGCCTTCCCGCCGCAGGCCGTCGTCCTGGTCCTGGACCGGGAGATCGATCTCTCGCGCGGCGACATGTTGGTACACCCGAAGAACCAGTGCCACGTAGCCCGGGACGTTGAGGCCATGCTGATTTGGATGCACGAGAAGCCGTGCCTGCTGACCACGCCTTATCTGATCAAGCACACGACCAATTCGGTCAAGGGGACTTTTTCCCGCCTGCATTACCGCGTGAACCCCAACAACCTGCACCGGGAGCAAGCCGCGACGCTCGGCCTCAACGAGATCGGCCGCGTGGACGTGCATCTGTTTCGGCCCCTCTTGTGCGACGAGTACGAGCGCAACCGGGCCACCGGCGGCTTTGTTGTGATCGACCCCCTGACTAACGAGACAGTGGGCGTGGGCCTCGTGATCGAGCGCGCCGTGCAGCAATCCGGGACCGTGCCATCGACCGGCCGCCAGGAGGAGGGAGACCTCGGCCCCCAAGCCGTGACCATCTGGCTGACCGGTTTGAGCGGATCGGGCAAGAGCACGATCGCCTCCGAGCTGAGGACGCAACTTGGGCAACAAGGACGGCCCTGCTACGTGCTGGACGGCGATGTCCTGCGCCAGGGCCTCAACCGTGACCTGGGCTTCTCGCACGAGGACCGCGCCGAGAACATTCGGCGCACGGCTGAGGTGGCCAGGCTGATGAACGCGGCCGGTGTGACCATCATCGTCGCTCTGATCTCTCCCTTCCGCCAGGACCGGGCTACCGCCAGAGCCACGATCGGGCCCGACCGCTTCCTGGAGGTCTTCGTGGATGCCCCGCTGGAGGTCTGCGAGTCCCGCGACCCCAAGGGCCTGTACGCCAAGGCTCGCAACGGCCAGGTGCCCGAGTTCACGGGGATTTCGTCGCCCTACGAGCCGCCTGTGGTGCCGGACGTGCACCTCGAGACTGCCGCGACGTCACCGGAAGAAGCTGCCCGTACGGTGCTGGACTATCTCGAACGAAAAGACGGGCTTAGCCCAATGCCTTGAGCACGAGCAGCATACCAAGGACCAGCGTTGCCACCACGATGCCTTTGCGCAGCACATCGGCACTGACTCGGGCCACCGTAAAGACTGCCACCGGCATCGCCAGCAGGGACCCCAGAACCAGCGGCAACACCAGGCCAAGTTCGAGCGTGCCTTGGGCGGCGAAGTACAGGATGACCGCGATTAACCCCGTCAACCCGCGCCGGCGGCGTGATGCTCACGGCCCCTTTTTCACAGACACCGGACAGGACCTGACCGGCCGTCAGGAGCGGGCCATACCCGCCGCCCGAGATGCCTTTGTTGAAGGCTGCCACTGTTCCCAGGACGACGATGCGTTTCATGGAGAATCCACGCGCAGACCGCCATTGAGTGACCACCAGCAAGCCGACCGCCACGATTACCAGTCCGATGTAGAGATTCACCCACCTCTGAGGCAGCTTCACGGCCGCCGTCACGGCTACCACAGACCCGACGAGAGAGCAGATTGAAAGCACGAGGAGCACGCGCCGGTGCTGCTCCCCGCGTGCCAGGCGGATGTTGCCCGCGCGATGGTTCAGGATGGTGGCGAGGATGCCGATGCCAACCTCGGACAAGAGGATGGCGGGCACGACCATGCGGGAGGGGAAACCCAACAGAATCAGCATGGGTGTAAGCAGCGTTCCGTGGCCGCCCCCGACACAGGTGTCAAGGTAAGCGGTCAGAAGCGCCATACCGAGGACCATGCACCACCCGGTCGAGCCGACGTGCATCAGATTCGGGGTAATGGTCCGGCCGTGGACCGCGGCGATCCCTATCAGACCTGCCAGCAGCCCGATGAGCAGTGCGCCGGTAAGAATATCCTTCTTCGTCATGGGACCCGCCCGTGTGCCAAGTCGAATCTCTGGCAGTAGTCATGGAACGGCTCGGCGATCTGTTCATCGGAGAGGCCGAACGCCGCTGCGTTATAGTCGTGACTGCCGTGGGCTCCTTTCGGGTTGCGGCTGATGTAATGGAACAGACGCGTCTCGTAGACCGGTGACCACTCCAGCCCGAAGTGGGTGTAGATACCCTTCACGGTTCCGATCGGGTCCGCCACGAGTTGGCGGTAGTGGACATCAAGCACGGTCTCCGGATGAGCGGCGCGTGCGGCGAGGTTCCGCCGCGCCTCATGGGCCAGGAACCGCAGATTGGCCCGGGCCAGCGCTTGGCAGTCGATCCGTTCGGTGGTCGCACTGTGGATCGTATACAGCAGGCTGTTGAAGCTCTTGCAGGCCGTCACCGGGTCGCGGTGGGTCTGCACGATCAAGGCCTCGGGCACGGCCGCCAGCAGGGCGTCGAGCGAGCCGGTGTGGGCAGGTGCTTTGAGCGTGAGACGCAGGTCGGGACGGGTCGCCTGGAGTGCGTGCAGCATCTGGCCGTACTCGGCATAGGGTTGGCGCCGGTCGTGCTCTTGGTACCACTGAAGATATCCGTATACCGGCGCGAGCACCCAGAAACCCAGGCTCACGCAGGCGCCGTCCAGCAGCCACATGCACTCTTCCGGCGCATCGGCCCGAAGATAGTGCTTACGATCCGCGTGCCAGGCGATCCAGGGCCACAGACCGATCTGGAGCTTCGCGGCGTAACGACGGCACCACCGGCTGCCTCTCCAGCTCGACGTGACAGCCCGGTTCGGCAGCGGCCGCATCAACTCCCACATGGGCACCGCCCGATGGGCCGGATCGACCGCCAGCATCCGGTGCAGGAACGTCGTGCCGGTGCGCGGGCAGGCCGATCACGATGAGCGGCGGCCGCAGCGGTTGCCGGAAGATCTCCGGGGAGGTCTTGAGCGCGTCCATCAGCCAGAGTCTCTTGAGCAAACCGAGCTCGACCGCACCCTGCATAATGAGCCGGCCGAGGAAGTGCAGGTGGGCATCCTGCTCGAGTGATTCGAGCAGCCGCTGCAGTCCCTCGCGATAGCAGGGATCGCCGAAATCACTTCGACCCGCGGTCTCGACGGCGGTGCGCATCACCGCCTCTTCTGTCAACTCAGCCACCGGCAGTTTGCACCGTCGCAGCGAGTTACCGACCCTGTTCGTCAGGCGAAAAGGCAGCAACAGCTTGGGACGGACCGGCGTTCCCGGGCCCGATGAGGTCACATCCATGAAGATCGATCCGTTAAGGCGTGCCATGCGCCCCGTTATAGCAGCACCCCATGGCGATTCCCGGGGTCTCACTCACACGGTTTCACATTCTTTCGCCACCAACACTTTCCCTCGTGCAGACCGAAGGTCCTTCCGCGCCGGCCAAGACCCCCAGTCCGGATTCGGGGCTCATTGTATGCCGCGCCCGGATGGATGTAAAGACGAATCGCGGAACCTGCGTGTCCGGGCAGGCCGCCGTCGGCGCCACGGTTGACAAAGCGGCCGTTTCCGTCTACGATTCCTGCGCGTTGGAGACCCGTCAGCGACGGTTCGAGTTCTGGCGGTCTTATGATTGGCCGTGGACAACCGAGAGAACGTGCCTGCCGACAACGACAAAGTCAAGGGCCTTCGTTTCTCTTCATGGGACCAGGAGCCCCTATGACTCACTACCTTCTGACCGGCGCGTCCGGTCTTCTGGGTGGCTATCTGCTTCGTGACTGCCTTCGCGCCGGCTACCCGATGGCCGTACTGGTGCGGCCTACGAGGACCCAGTCGGCTCAGGAGCGAGTGGAGACGCGCCTGGCTTATTGGCAGGAACAGATCGGTCGAGACCTGCCGCGGCCTACAATTCTTGAAGGGGATTTGTGCCATCCCAACCTGAACCTGACGGCGTCCGACTTGCGCTGGGTGGCCGACCACTGCCGCGCGGTCGTTCATAGTGCGGCCAACTTGACTTTCTTTGGCTCGGACCCGGGGAGAGAACCGTGGCTCACCAATGTCGAAGGCACGCGACATCTGCTGGAGCTGTGCCGCCAATGCGGAATCCCTGAGTATCACCACGTGTCCACTGCCTATGTCTGCGGCCTGCGGGAGGGCCGGATCCTCGAGACGGAGCTTGATCTCGGACAACAGATGGGCAACGACTACGAGCGCAGCAAGCTGGAGGCCGAGAAACTGGTCCGCAGCGCCGTCCTGACGCGACCCGCCACGATTTATCGGCCCTCCATCATCGTCGGCGATTCCCGAACAGGGTATACCTGCACATTCCATGGCTTCTACGCGATGGTGAGGCTGGCCCACACGCTGGCCAGCCAGCTCGCTCCGTACTCCGCCACGGCGGAGATAGCGCTCCAAGCCTTCCAGTTGGGGGGCCAGGAGCGAAAGGACTACGTCCCCGTGGACTGGGTCTCCGCCATGATCACGCACCTGCTGGGACACCCGGAGTATCACGGCTTGACGTATCACCTTACCGCCGCCCAGCCGACGCCGGTCGCCCTCTGGAGCCAGGCTATCCAGGAGGCGGTATACCGGTACTCGTCGTGGGCGGACCCGTCGGATTCCACCGGTCGGGACGTGAGCTGGACGAACGAGGTGTTTCGAGCGCAGGCCGAGATCTATCGTGCCTACTGGAGAGACGACCCACCGTTCGATCGCGCTCATACGGTTGCGGCCGCTCCCCAGTTGCCTTGTCCTGTGGTGGACCATGATATGCTCGTGCGGATGGCAAGCTTCGCCATCCAAACGAATTTCGGCAAACGTTCGTCGGAGACCCCTGGGATCAGACACGCGTCGCGCTCCGGTGTGACGCACAGAGTGTAGGGCTGCCGGCAGTCGTAGGCAGGCCATTTTCGGGATGAGTCTTTCCTGTCACGGAAAGGGCGACGACATGGCATCGAAACTGACGCGAAGAAGCTTGCTGGGCCGGGCGGCCCTGGGCACTGCGGGGGCCGCGGCCCTGGTAGGGGCGAATAATTATTCGCCCGTACACGGCCGGGTGATTGGGGCCAATGACCGCATCAACATCGGGTTTCTGGGCTGCGGGGACCGGAGCCGCGGCCACCGCAACATGGTCCGGATGTCCCTGAAGTCCAAGAACCTGGGCGTCGTCGCCGTGTGCGATCTCTGGAAGCTCAACCGCGAGAAGGCGGCCGCAGATTGCGCCAAGAGGCTGGGGGCGGAGGTGAAACAGTTCCAATACTCCGAGGACATGCTCGCGCTGCCGGAGCTCGACGCCGTGATGATTGCCACCGGCGACCACCAGCACGCCAAGCTCCTGGCCGAAGTGGTCCGGGCGGGCAAACACTGCTATTGCGAAAAACCGATGGCCATCGACGTGGAAGAGGCGAAGCTGGCACGCGCGGCGGTTCTCCAGTCCAAGCAGGTCGTGCAGATGGGCTCCCAGTGGGTGAGCGATCCGTACCAGATCCTGGTGAGGGACATGATTCGTGCCGGCAAGCTCGGGCAGATCACCAAGATCGAGCAGGTCTGGAACGACAACAACCACCGGTGGCACGAGCCTGCCGACCCGGACGTGGCAGCGATCCGCGAAGAGGACACGGACTGGAACCGGTGGCTGCTGGGCAAACCCTATCGTCCGTTCAATCCCTGGATGTACTTCGAGTTCCGGATCTTCCGCGACTTCTCCGGCGGCATCACCAGCCAGTGGATGAGCCACGGGATCGGCCTGGTGCATTTCTACACCGATACGGCCATCCCCGACACCATGGTCGCCAACGGTGGCATTTTCGCCTGGCCCGACATCCGCCAGAATCCCGACACCTTCCAGGCCCTGGCCACCTACGAGGACGCCAAGCTGCTCTACTCCTACTCTTCTACCTACGGCAACCGCTTCGGCGACTATACTTGCATTCGTGGCAAGGAGGGCACCCTGTACGCCCAAGGCGGCGAGGGCTGTCCCCGCTGGTTCTTCATCCCCGAGCACCTCAGCGGGCTTCGACCTCTATCACGGTTTCGAGGACGCCATCAAGAAAGGCCGGGCGCAGCTCGTGACCCTGCCGGGCCGGGAGTCTGAACTGCCGCCGACCGGGCTGAGCGACGACAGCCAGCCTCATCTCGATAATTGGATCGATTGCATCCGGACCCCGGGCCGGCAGCCCAATGGCCACATCCATACCGGATTCTGGCATTCCATCGGGACCATCATGGCCACCCGCGCGTATCGCGAGGGCCGGAAGCTGTACTGGGACCGGCGTAAGGAAGAAATCGTCGATCAGCCTGCGGTCTGATGGCGGAGAAAGGAAGGGCGGTTCAAATGTCGAACACTGGATATCCCGTCAATCGACGCCAGTTCTTGGAGACCGGCGCGAAGCTGTCCGTGGGCGCTTCCGCGCTCGGAGCGCTCTCTGGCGTTCCCGCGGCCCAGGCCGCCCCGGAACCCACCCGTCCCGGCAAGACTCCCGCCTTCATTATCGATGCCCATATTCATTGTGGCGGCACCGAGGCTTGGGTGCAGGACATGGTGCGGACCTATCGCCCGCGCCACGCCCGATGGCCTGCGTCCTGACCTGGATCAAGGACATGGACCTCATGAAGAAGGCCATCGCCGAGCATCCCGACGTGTTCATCGGCTACGGCCGGGTCGATCTGGACAACGTCAATGCCGTCCGGGAAGTCGAGACGTTCCACAAAAGCGGCTTCGTGGGCATGAAATTCCACAGTCCGCAAAAGGACTACGACGATCCCGGCTATTTCCAAGTCTACCGGCTGTGCGAGGAGTATCGCATGCACATGCTCTTCCACACCGGCATCTCGAACCACCGGATCTCCGACCAGCCGCAGTGGGGGTCCTCCGCCCGCATGCGGCCGATATTCCTCGACACGATCTGCCGGCAGTTCCCCAAAGTCACGGTGCAGGGGGCCCACCTCGGCAATCCCTGGTACGAGGAAGCCGCCGAGGCCGCACGGTGGAATCCCACGCTCTTCTTCGACGTCACTGGCTCCACGCTGATCAAGTTCATCAAGACCGGCCGGCTGGAGCGGATGAAGGAGATCCTGTGGTGGGCGAGTGATGAAGGACAGGACAATCCCCACACCCTCAAGGGCGGTCCGGGGGCCTGGGAGCACATCGTATTCGGCACCGATGAGGAACCCTCCGGACTGGCCTCGAACATCGAGCGTTTCCAGAAGATGCTGGACGCCAACCAGGTCCCCGACGACGTGCGGGCCAAGATGTGGGGCCTGACCATCGCCAAGATCCTCGGGATCGATCCGAACCAGCGTTGAGACGGAGTCGAATCGTGACGGACATGGATCGAGATTTGCTCCGCAGACCCAGGACGCTTCCCTCGCTGAGGTGGTGGATCGGGGGACTTCTGTTCGCCTCCACCGTGATCAACTACATCGACCGCCAGACGCTCTCCGTGCTGGCGCCCTATCTGAAGCGGGACTACCAGTGGAGCAATGAGGATTTCGCGTTGATCGTCATTTCCTTCCGCGCGGCCTACGCCATCGGACAGACCCTGTCCGGCCGGTTTCTGGACCGCGTCGGCACCCGCCTGGGACTGACGATCACGGTCACCTGGTACTCCATCGCGGCGCTGCTGACGTCCCTGGCGAGCGGCTTGCGGAGCTTCTGCGTGTTCCGGTTCCTGCTGGGCGCCGGCGAGTCCGCCAACTGGCCCGGCGCGACCAAGGCCGTGGCGGAGTGGTTTCCCAAGCGCGAACGCGGCTGGGCGGTCGCCCTCTTCGACAGCGGCTCCTCGGTGGGCGGCATCGTCGCCTCCTTCCTGGTTGTCGGGCTCTACCGGGCTTTTGGCGGGTGGCGGCTCGCCTTCGTCTTCACCGGCACCCTGGGTTTCCTCTGGCTGATCGCCTGGCGTCGGCTCTACCACCCTCCGGAAGACCATCCTCGTATTCGTGAGTCCGAACGGCAGATGATCCTGAGCGACAAAGCAGATACGGCCCGGTCCTCCGCGCTCGCCCGGCGAGGCCGTTCACTGGACTGCAACTGCTGCGTCTGCCGCAGACCTGGGGCATCATCATCGGCAAGACGCTCACCGATCCCGTCTGGTTCTTCATTGCCGACTGGTTCCCTATCTACCTGGTCGCGCGCGGCATCAGGATAGAAGAGAGCTTCCTGTTCTTCTGGATTCCCTTCGTCGCCGCCGATCTGGGCAATTTCTTCGGCGGCGGCGCCTCCAGTTGGCTGATCCGCCGCGGCTGGTCCGTAGTCAAGGCCCGCCAAGCCCTCGTCGTCTTTGGCGGGTTCGGCATGGGCCTGCTGGCCTGCACGATTTTCACGGCCAATCCTTGGGCTCTGGCCGCTCTGTTCGCCTTCTCGACGTTTGCCTATGCCGCGTTTTCGCACCATGATCCTCGTCCTGCCGTCGGACCTGTTCCCCAGCCGCTCCGTGGCCACCGTCAGCGGGATGTCCGGCACGGGCGCCGGCCTGGGGACCATTTTGACAACATTCATCATCGGCTACATCTCCGACCATTACTCCTTCGCGCCCATTCTGGTCGGCGCCAGCATCATCCCCCTGGTTGGCATGGTTTTGATGCTCGTGCTGATCCGCGAGCCAAAGGCCCACGAGCGCGGCCTGGCTCAACCGGTATAGATGCGAGTTGGAATGGCGTCGAAGATTCGCGGCCTTAGGGCTTCTTCTTGAGCAGCAGCGCCCAATCCAGCCAGCCCGGGGTCCTGGGCGAAGTCCACTTCGGGCCTTGAACCGGCGGCAATGGGATGACCTCGCCGGTAAAGGCGCTGAACCAATGGGCCTCGTAAGTCCCCGGCTCCAGGGCGATGGTGACGTTGCCCTCTTTCGGCAGGTACACCGCGTAAAGCGCGCCGGGTTGGGCCAGGCAATAGGCGCCGTTGTTGACGAGCTCATCATGAGGCTCGGTCTTCCACCACTCGAAGCTGGTGAAGAAGTCCACCATGTGCCCATAGCCCTTGAGCATGACCATCGTATCGTCGCCCCGGCCGTTGACCCAGCCGCCGCCCGTGTCGGGCCAGATGCCGGTGCCGCGCCGGCAGCTTTCGCCGGTGGTCCCGTACGCGCCGGCCATCGCGATGTCCCACGCCACCTGGCGCAGGGTCTCGGCGGAGTCCGAGCCCGGCCCCGGCGCCCAGTGCGGGTAGTGGTCTTCGTAGCCGTACTCTTCGTTGGTCTGGGGAATGATCCGCCCGGTCTTGCGCTGGATCGCACGCTCTTCGAGCATCAGCTTGTGCTGGGAGCGGGACCACTCCTGGATCGAAGTGAACCCGAACCAGTCGGAAGCGCGGTCCTGGTGCTCCCGGTGGACGGGGTGGCTGGTCGCCAGGTGTTTGTAGGGGTCCCAGCTTTCGAGCAGCGTGCCCAGCTCATGCGCCCACTTCTCATCGCGGTAGCTGTCCAGATCGTCGCCGAGGTCCCAGGTGATGTTCGAGAAGCTGCTCAGCCGCGCCGCCGCGTAGCGAAAGTACCGCCGCTCGTTCTCGCTCCCGGCCGCCGGCTGGGCCTTGTCGTCCTCGAAATGGAGAATCACGGAGATAATCACGTCATGGTCGCGGGCACACCGCAGCATCCGCTCCCATTTCTGCCAGTAGGGGAGGTTGAAGCGAGTGTAGTCGATGCGGGGATGGTCCAGGTCTTCCGGGGCGTCCGCCTTCCAGGGCCGCAAGAACGCGGTGAAGTCCGGCCCCGTCATGATCGCCTCACCGAAGAAGTAGGCCCCTTTGATCGGCGCCCCCGCCAGCAGGACGCGTAAGCGGTTGACTTTGAGCTGGTGCAGGCGCTCGATGCTGTAGGTAATGATCCGCTCCTCACGAAAGCCCGGCAGCCAATAGGCCGTGGTGCCATTGAAGAAGTAATGCTCATGCGTGCCTTCCCAGAGGAAATGCCAGGGATAATCGGGATCGACCCGTAGGGGGCCGCGCCGATGGCCGTCCCCGGCTTGGAACTCGCCCGTCTCCTTGACCTCGAAATCGCCCTGACGATAAACAACCGAATAGGTGTAATTGCCTGGCGCAGAGGGCATGAAACGAATACGGAACAGGCTGCCGTCGGCGGCGTCGCAAAAGCCATCGACGTCGGTGCGCACGGATTCGCCGGCCTTCCCGAAGGAGCCTCGCAGGGTGGCATCGGTAAATGGGTTGGGCGCATCGGGGCTCTCAATGCGTGCGGTAATCTCGACAAAATCGTATGCTTCGATGCTTCCGGCGGGCCGCGAGAACGATACCCCTTTGGGGGCTGCCGGCAAGGTCGAAGCCCAGGCCAACGCCAAAAGGCACGTGGCACTCAACACGGTACGGCTGCTCATACATTTCTCCCAATTACGTGTGGTTTGCAGATATTCGATCCCTGCGCCGCCCTCAGGGCAATTTCCGCAGGAGAGATTTCATGGCCTTGGTCATGGCCTCTTGGTAGCCGGCGGTCTTACGCACGTGGAAGATGTAGCGATTTCGCGCGGTCTCATCGTGCTCCCACTTGGTCACGCCCTCGTCCGAACAAGAGAGTCGGATCGGGTCAAACGAGAACACGGCGGCATCCCCGGCTTGGTCACGCTCGACCATGCTCCCGTCGGCGACGACGGTCTTACCCGCCGCATGCAGGAAACCGCCGGTGCACCACATGTGCCGGTCCTGCGTGCCGAAGGTCTCCAACAGCTTCTCTTCGCGAGGGCCCGTGAGATAGGTCAGCCACTGGTGGTCCTGCTTCTTCGCCAGCATGCAGGCGAAGAAATTCTGCATTCGCTCCGACAGGGACGGCAGGATCTCGCTCTGGCGAAACAGATAGTGCGTGCCGTACTCCATGACCACCCGGCTGGAGTTCATCTCTTCAAAACAGGGCATCCAGTAAATCGGGCAAGGCAAGTCGAAGAGTGCCGCGTAGCTGAGCGGTGCGAGACTCACGTTGTATTCAAGTTGGGCGGCCTTGCGCACGTCCGGCGAGCCTGTGCCGGCGTTGAGATAGATCCCGGCGCACTTGTCGGCAAAGAGCTGCGGCGCTTTCCGGCCCGCGATGGCAATGTCCCGGCAGGAGCCTACGATGTGGATGATCACCGGCTCTGGAGAGCTGGCGCAGGATCTCCAGCACCATGTTGATGCCGCCGTGGTCGCTCGTGTCCGCCTCCGGCTGGCTGTCCGCTCGTGAGCGCATGGGATGCGACGCCCCGACAGCGACAGGCACATGCAGGCCGGTGAGGTAGTTCATCTGGGCCACGGCCATGACATCCGGATTGTGGCCGTCGCGCTGCGGGGGCGAGAAGTCGATCAAAATCCCCTGGAGATCGATCTGGCCGGTGTAGGCCAGGGCGAACTGACAGGCCAAATCCCAATGATCGTCCGGGTCGCAGTAAGGGCGGAACAGGTCCGTCGTATGGATCACCGCAGGGGGCTTCTTCTGCGAGCCCGTCCCTGCTCCGCGCAGTACCTGCTGTGAGGCACAGACGCCCAGGGCTGCCCCGCAACCAATGGTGCCGAGAACACGGCGTCGACTCATTCTCTCCTTCATCTCTGACTCCCTCAGAAACGATCACGAAGGCTACCATCCGGATAACGCGTGACCTTGCGTTCACCTTGAGGCTCGGGCGGCCATGACTTGAACCTACTACGGCGCTATGCTACCATTTCGGCAAGAGTACCGCCATGTTCATTGCGGCTCCGTGATTGATAGGGTGTGCCGGACGACTACTGAATCGGAGAGAACGGCTGTATGAAACTGATCGCTTGGGCATTCGTTGCTTTGCTTGTGCCTTTCACAATGGCCGCTGTCCCCGCAGAGAAAATAGATCCGCTGAAAGGGACGGTCGATCCTTGCGATGGACAGGTGTGGTATGACGGCAAGCTCCTTCTGCTGGAAGGCAAGGGTTGGGAGAACACCGAATCGTACTACGACCGCCTGCCCGCTGCGGCCAAAGACAAGGTCCGGACCCCGGTCTGGGACCTCGGTCACGATAGCGCCGGGATGTGCCTTCGCTTCGTGACGGAGGCCCCGTCCATCAAAGTACGCTGGACCCTCCGCCAGAAGAACCTGGCCCTGCCTCACATGCCGGCTACGGGAGTGAGCGGGATAGACCTGTACCAGAGGATGGACAACCAGTCGGTGGACGTTCGTGCAAAACGGGCGTCCCACTTCCGCGTCGAACGAGGCATCCTTCCGCGTGACCCCGAATGTGGAATGCCTGTTATATCTGCCCCTGTACAATGGGGTGGAGTCCATCAAGATCGGCGTTCCGAAGGACAAGACCCTATCGAAACCCCGGGAGTCTTCGAGCAAGCCGATCGTGTTCTACGGCACCTCCATCACGCAGGGCGGATGCGCCTCCCGCCCGGGCATGGCCTGTCACGGCCATCGTCCGAAGACAGTTCGACGTGCCGGTCATCAACCTCGGCTTCTCGGGAAACGGCAAGATGGAGCCGGAGATGGCCGATCTCCTGGCGGAGCTGGACCCCGCCGTGTATGTCCTCGACTGCCTATGGAATATGCGCCCCGCCGAGGTTTCGGAGCGGGTGGGACCTTTCGTCAAGAAGCTCCGTGCGGTCCGGCCCGGCACCCCGATCCTGCTGGTGGAAGACTGTAGCGTCAGCAATACCACGCCGACCGAGAAGGGCACGATTCTCCGTCGGATTTATGAAGACCTCAAGGCCGAGGGCATCACGAACCTGCATTTCTTGTCCAATCGGGACATGCTGGGAACCGATGGAGACGGCACTGTCGATGGCTGTCACCCCAATGACGTAGGAATGCTGCGCCAGGCAACCGTGTTCAGCCAATCTCTCGCAACGATCCTGGGGATCCCGACTCATTTCTACTGAGTCGCATTGAGTCCCACCTGAACCTCGGCCCCGGACTCGTTCACGATCCCGCCCTCACCGTGCAGGAGACACCCCATAATGGTCGCTGCCTTCAGACCCTTCTCCAGCACGATCTGCTTCTTCCCGGCGTCCATGAACTCGCAGCCGCTGACCACTATGCGGCCGCCATCCGCCCGGATGCAAGGCTCGCCTTTCTTGCCCGCGTCCCAGCCGGTGAAATGGCACGCGTTGAGGATCAAGGAACTCGGCCCGTGCTTGACCACCTGCTCTTGGGTCTGGGGCACGCCCCAGAACCCGCAGCTCGTCAGCTTCACCGGCCCTCTATTCCTCGGGCCCACCACGATGGTCCCCATGAATTGGCCGTTGACCCACTCCACCCCGGCATGATCCTGCGTCCGATCCACCTGGACCGCCACGGGGCAGATATCCGAGCCGGACTGCGTGATGACCGCGTTGCCCGGGCCATGGCCGAAATCATCGAAATGGAACCCGATCTTCGGAAAGATCACAAAGCAGTTGCTCATGTACTCCCAGTCGGTCTTGCCGATCTTGAAGCCTACCAGGTTCTTCTCCAGATACGCCTTGATATCGCCGCCCGGGTATTTGGGGGCCAAGGCCATGCGCGTCCAGAAGTTCGGATTGAAGTGGACGTTCTCCACGCGACCGATGTCCGTGCACTGGTCGATGTACAGCCCGGTCTTGAGCGGGCAGGCAAACACGTTGCGGATCAGATGCAGCTCGTTCCACTTGGTGCCGAAATCGAGGGCCTGATAGGGATTCGTGATCGTGACATCCAGCACCTGGCACATCTCCCCATCGCCCCGGATCGTCCACGGATACGGCACCACGTCCGGCAGCGTCTGCTCGGGATAATGAATCACCAGGTTTCGAATCACGGCATTGGGCTTGAGCGTCACCAGCGGCTCGCCGTCCGCCTGGCCCTTGCCGCCGTAGGCCAGCAGCACCGTCCCGATCGGGTGCTCCGAATGCGGCACGCCGCCGGAAGCCCCCTCTAATGTCACGCCTGCCGGCACGACCAGCGCGCCATTGATCCGGTACTGACCGGCCGGCAGGAAACACACCGGCCCTTTCTTCTCGGCAGCGTTCAACGCCGCCTGCAAGGCCTGCGTGTCATCAGCTTCGCCATTGGCGACTACGCCATAGTCCCTCGCGTTGACTGTCGCGCCGGGCGGTTTGTCGCGGGACAGGTCCACGCTCGACCCGCTCTTTTCACGTTGTACACTCTCTGCGGCCCCCGTCCCGAGAACCAAAGCCAGCAGCACCATGCTCGCCCCACTCATTCTCATCCTCCGGCTTCCATACCAACTCCTTTCTTCACGTTTCATTACGCGCAAGACCGACTCCAGACACAAACTTCTGCGACAGAACGCCCCGCCAGTATATCCGCAATCCCGCCGTCCGCGTCACATTGTGCCGCTCGATAGAACCCGGACCACTGGAAGTGCGTAGATAATACGGAGCCTTGGAGTACACGCCGTGCGGTGGCCCCAAGCGGAGCCCCGCGGAGTGCCGATGCGATGGCATTGGTCGGCAAGGATTACGGCCGGGACACGGCAATGAAAGAGGCCGTTATGGCACCGAGAAGACGCATCAAGAAGTTGGCGGCCCTGGTGGACAGCACCCCGGAGATCCTCCAAGAGGTCATTGGCGATGTCCTCCGCGAGACCGTCACGGAACTGCAGACGAATAGGCCGAGCGCCGCCGGGCGTATCGCTCGGGACATTCGCCGGCACCGGAAAAGCAGACTCGGGTGCCCGGGCATCGCTGAGTCTACAAGCCCCCGCGTAGTCTCGCTTCCTCTCCCTCCAAAACGCGGGGGCTTCTTTCTCAGAACATGGAAAGAGCACGGGGTCGGCGCGAGAGGGCTATCGTTCGTAGACCCGGGCGGATCCGGTGAAGCCCGTGATCTCCTGGGCCTGTCTTGCCCCGAAAAACTCCACCTTCACGCGGTTCGGCGTGAGCATCTGCACCAAAAGGATTCCCGTGCCAGATGTCGCTTGTCGCGGTGGCGCGGTCTCCTGCGGCTGGGATGCGTGAGGATGAGCCTCACCAGACCACTTTGGACCTGATTTGAGCCGGATCGGGCGAGACGGAAGACGGTTCATACAGGCCCGCCGGTGCGATCGTGCCGCCGATGGATACACGCCGCGCGTCCGGCCGGTGCACATCGTAGGCGAAGGCAAGTTGCTGGGCCCACGTCTGGGGTGAGCCGCGAGAGCTTTCGGCCACGGGCAAGCCTTCCAGGAACCAGTTGCCCGCGAGTCGTCCGGCGACATCGTAGTCGATGCGTCCATCCTTATCGGCACCGTCGCGCATCACCTTCGAGTAGAGTTGGCTGCGGAGCGGTTCATCGTACAGCTTCAACGGCGAAACGCAGTGGAGCGTGGACGCAGGGTACCGCTCGGGATTGACGAAACCCTTCAGTGTCACCTGAGTATCCGCGCAGCCGAGGTCCAGCATGCTGCGGCCGGAGGTACGGGCGATGATCTCGCCGCTTGCTACGGTGCTGCCGACGCTCAGTGCCTTCACGGGCAGTACGTGGGCGACGTAGTAGCTGAATCGGTCGTCAACCTGAACCTCGATCTTGAAGTCCTCGCGGATCTGTCCACGGATGGCGAAAATGCGGCCGGAGGCAGGTGCGCGTACGGGCAGACCCGGGCGGCCGCCGTAGTCCAGATAGATGTGATCGGTCGGAAAGACGTGCCCGCCGCGCGGATTCAGGTTGCCCAGCGGAATAATCGAGCGAATCTGGTTTGCGTCCAACGGGCAGACGTGAAGCTTTGGCTCGCCCGAACGAGGCGTGGAGTCATGTTGCATCCCTGAGGCCACCAAGGCCAGGACGAGGGCGAAGCTCATGATGAATCCCGATGCATTGGCGGCCATACGCGTGATCTCCCGCACTCCATCTGTCCAACAATAATGCCGGCATGCGGCAGAATGCCGTAGCAAGAATATCGCTCCTGCGCCCGATCACAAGCCACAGGTGGCGCTGCCCAGGCCCAACTCCGGCGGGGCCGCGTCCAAGGGGCACGGAGTGCCGATGCCACCGGCCTTGCGGCGCCGCGCGGAGACGCTTGGACTGGCCAAATCAGAGCGCCGCGATATTATGCTCCTAACGTCTTGAAAGCGCCGATTATGAGAACACACTTTCTGATTGCATTGCCGGCTTTCACGGCCATCATCCTGATGAGCAGGGTATGCCGGTGTTCCGATGCCGCTCCCTCTGCCGACGTTCGCCCACCGGCGCCCGGTTCGTCCACCCCGACCGGCACGGCGTCCACGTGGCCGAAGGAAGTTCAAGAAATCTCGATCCGCTCCACCGCAGACGGGACCCTGCAACCCGCGTTGTTCTGGCAAGCCTCCGGGCCGGAGGAAAGACCGCTGCTGGTCGCCCTGCATAGCTGGTCGGGTGACTACTGGCAGACCACCGGGATTGCTTATGCCACTCGTTGCCTCGATGCCGCTGGCATTTCGTTCATCCCAACTTCCGGGGGATCAACCAGGGTCCTGCCGCAACCTGCTCCGATCTGGCGGTGACGGATATCCTGGATGCCGTGGAATTCGTCCGGTCGCACGCCCGCGTGGACAACCGCCGCATCTACTTGGTGGGCGTCTCCGGCGGAGGGATGGCGGCGCTGGCAGGTGGTAGCCAAAGCTCCGGCTCTCTGGGCTGGTGTCTCCGCCTGGGTGCCAATCAGCGATCTGGCCGCGTGGCACGCGGAGACGAAGGCCCGCCATCTCTACTACACTCAGCAGATCGAGGCTTCTTGCGGCGGACCGCCCGGCACGAGTGCGGCCGTGGATTTCCAGTATTGGAACCGTTCCCCGCTTCACTTCCTGGCCCAGGCCTCCGGCGTCCCCCTGGATCTCAACGCCGGCATCCGCGACGGCCATGACGGTTCCGTGCCCATCAGCCATTCCTTGCGTGCTTTCAATGTCCTGGCTCGGCCCTCGGATCGTGTTCCAGAAGCGGTCATCGCCGCATTGGTGCAGAATGCGCAAGTGCCGGCAGCTCTGCGGAGCAGAGGCTCCGATTCCACCTATGGCGCCAAGCCCGTCTTGTTCCGCCGGGAATCCGGTTCCGTGCGCGTCACTCTTTTCGAGGGCAGTCACGAGATCCTTCATGACGCGGCCTTTGCATGGCTGGAGAAACAGAGCCGCCCATCCGCTCGGACCAAACCGGAGTCACCATGAATTCAGAATTCCTCTCAATCGTCTGCGCGGCCTCTTGTGCACGGGCGCAGCCCCTGCCGCCGCCGAGACCGGCCCGCGTCTGAGCGACGCGGAATTCTTCGGCCTCATGGTACCGGACTGGTCCGAGATGGCCGCGGTGCAGTGCCCGTGAGCTGCGAACCTTTCAATACCCCTGATCCAATTGCCAGGCGCCGAGATCGGGCCGTCCTTGACGAGGCCGGCCACGAATGTCGTCCGTCACTTCCGACAAAGAAGCTCCCTGGCCGAGGGCTCTTGTGGCCGCCGAAGTGAGCGCCAGATTTCCTGAGGTCGGGTCTACGAAGTAGCTGTCGAGCCGGCCCCGTCAGGTTCTGACGAAGGTCCGCCGCGCCGCCTTCCAGCCGGATTTCGCCGTGCACGAGGTTGTTGACAATCTCTGCATGGGATGTCCCTGTCCCAACGCGAATGCCACGGCTCCAGTTCTGTTCGGGACGCCAGATCGTGTTGTGGTAGACCTTGATGCGATCCGCATACCACAACTCGATGCCGCAGTCCGCTCCGCCGGCAATGAAGTTGTTGCAGATGATCCCATCGGCGACGTAGACGAGGTGCTCGCCGGCGTTGTTGGCTGTGGACGGGCCCGGATTGCCGAAGGCCACGCCCCGGTCGCAGTCCACGATCCAATTCCGCTCGACGACGACACCACGAGATCGCACCCAAATGAAGATGGCGGCCCGGCCGCCGCCGTTGCGCCCCTTGATATTGCGAAAGATGTTGTCGCTGAAAGTCCAGCCGTCCAGAGCCATCATGTCGATAGCGGCGATATAGTCGCCCCCGTACCGCCAGTCGGCTGGCGGGACCTTCGTGTTTTCGAACCGGCAGTAGCGCACGGAGCCTTTCACGGCATGAACATTCGGGTCCTGTCCCGCCGAGCCCTTGATGGCACGCACACCGATATCCCGGAAGCGGCAGTTGTAGATATAAACGTCCTTGGGCGCGTTCTCCGCTTCCACCTTGATCCCGTAGGAACAGCAGTCGGTGAATGTCAGGTCGGCGATCGTGACTCCTTCGCAGTGGCCGATATGAAGAAGGTCGTCGTTCTTGGCTTCACTGTCCCAGCCCTTGCCGCTGAGGCAGACCCTGTCCGGGTCGCCGGCGGCGCTGCGAATCATGATACTCCTCTTCCCCTGGAGGACGACGACTCGTGGCAGCTTGTAGTGACCGTCGTGCAGGAGGATCGTGCCTCCCGGCCCGACATGATCGACGCCCGCGAAGAGCTCATCCACGGTCGCCACGCGGATCACCTCTCCCTGGGGCATCGGCAAGGGCGGAGCTTGCGGAAACCACAGAGGAATGGGTCGGCTGGCTGGCACCGTCGCTTGTGCCGCGTCGGTCACTGCTGCCGGCGTCCGAAGGCTGGAGGCTTGAGCACGGCAAACGCCGGTAATCAGAATAGCTGTGGCGATGATCGGGAGCGTTGTTGCCGGAGCCGCCCAGACCTGGACCAAGCCCTTGCGGCGGACTGTACGTTGCCTGTCTGCCATGATCGAACCTCCTTCATGTTGTCGGTCTCCATCATAGGGCAGAAAGAGGCCACCGTCCATTCCGGCCCCCACTTTGACAAGCGAAGCCATCGTTGCCGCGATCGCACGGAATTCCTACAATGGCACGTATGATCTTGCTTCACTTGGAATCACTTTCCCGTCAGATCACCAAGTCTGATTTGCTGGCCCTCCTTACCTCGGTGGGAGGCTTGGAGCCGCACCGCATAGGCCGCATTGACTTGCGGGCCGGCGCGGCCGTCATCGAGGTCCCTGACAACTGGGAATCCCGCTTGGTCAAAGCCCTGGACGGTCAAATGCTCCGGGAACGCCGGATTCGGGTCTGGGCCGAGAGCCCACCGGATTCTGATATCACGGGCGAGCACTTCGAACGGTTGGTGCGGCTGCTGGAATTGGAGAGCCGGGCCGAGGACCAGGAGGCCGTCGAACGGGGCCGGCGGTTGTCGTCCGCCGAGGCCGAACGAACGGGAACGAGCCTGGTGGACCTGGTTATCACGGACGAAGAGACCGGCCTGGGCGGGCGTCATCTCTTGCAGCTTGCCAAACGCAATCGATCCCCCTTGCCTTGGACCCGTCTCGGCGTGGGCAGCCCCGTCGTGCTCTCCCCCGACACAGGCAGAGATACCACCGGGCACCGGGGCGTGGTCTACGAGCGTACCCAAGGATTTCTGTGTGTAGCCCTGCGCAGCATGTCGGAGGATTTGGCCGAGCACGAAACCTGGCGGCTGGACCTCTCCAGCGACGAGGTAGCCGTCCAAAGACAACGAGTCGCCCTGCAGCGGGCGAAGTCGGCGCGAGCCGAGCGTCTGGCGGAATTGCGGGATGTCCTCTTGGGCCGACGGCCGCCGGAGTTTGAGCGCGAGCAAGAGGAACCGGCTCTCAATTCGCAACTCAACGATCCGCAACGAGAGGCGGTGCGGTTCGCCTTGGCCGCCCGTGACGTGGCCCTGATTCACGGGCCACCGGGCACCGGCAAGACGACGGCCGTCGTGGAGCTGATCCGCCGGGCGATCCGCCGGGGCGAGAAGGTGCTGGCCTGCGCCCCGAGCAATCTGGCGGTGGACAATATCTTCGAGCGGCTGCTGGCCGCCGGAGAGCGGGCGGTGCGGCTGGGGCATCCGGCCCGTGTCATGGCCGATCTTCGGGCCCACACCCTGGATCTGTTGGTGGAAGAGCATCCGGATGTCCGACTGGCCCACAAGCTGGTCAAAGAAGCGATGGGCCTGTTCCGACGGGCGGACCGGTACACCCGGGCCAGACCGCTGCCGGGGGCGCGGCAGGAGACCCGCCAGGAGGCCAAAAGCCTGCTGGCCGATGCCCGGCGCCTGGAGGCCCAAGCCGTCGAACACATCCTCGACACCGCCGATGTCCTGTGTGCCACCACGACCGGTCTGGACAGCGAGCTACTGGGCACGCGGCGTTTCGATCTCGGCGTGATCGACGAGGCCTGCCAGAGCACCGAGCCAGGCTGTTGGGTGCCGTTGCAATGGTGCAACCGGGTGGTGCTGGCCGGCGACCACTGCCAGTTGCCGCCCACCGTCGTCAGTCCGGAGGCGGCGGCGGCGGGCTTCGGCGTCAGCCTCTTCGAACGGCTGATGGCGGCTCAAGGCCCATCCATCGCCCGCCCACTGACCATCCAGTATCGGATGCATCAAGCGATCATGGACTTCCCGTCCCGGGAGTTCTATGAAGCCAGATTGCAGGCCGATCCATCGGTGCGCGAGCACGTGTTGGCCGACCTGCCGGGTGTCGTCGCCACAGTCGCAACCCGAGTCGCCGGTCGAATTCATCGATACGGCCGGAGCGAGCTTCGATGAGGAGGTCGAGCCCGACGGCGAGAGCCGCCTGAACCGGCAGGAAGCAGCCCTCGTGTGCCGCAAGGTCCGGGAATTGCTGGATTGTGGCGTGGCGGCAGGCGACATCGCCGTCATCGCTCCCTACGCCGCCCAAGTGCGGCTCCTGCGCGAGCAGTTGCTCGTCCCGGGCCTGGAGATCGATAGCGTCGATGGCTTCCAGGGACGGGAAAAAGAGGCCGTGGTGATTTCGCTCGTGCGCTCCAACCCGCAGGCCGAGATCGGTTTCCTGCAGGATGTGCGTCGGATGAACGTGGCGATGACGCGGGCCCGCCGGAAACTGCTGATCGTAGGCGATAGTGCGACCTTGTCGGCCCATCCGTTTTATCGCCGGATGATCGAGTACCTCGACGCCTTAGGGGCCTACCGGACCGTCTGGGAAGAGCAATGAAGCGAGCATCCGATTGCCTGGTGGTTCCTGCTGTCGCTGGCGACGAAGGCGCGTTATCTTGGGCAGCATAGACATCGTCGCCGGTAATCAGGCTTCGCGATGAAGATCCGTCTGATAGAAATGAAAAGGATCGCGCCGATGAGAAGATCAGCTAAGGCCTCGTGCCTGAGGGCACGATTGTCCCTCGAGAGCATGTTCGTCCTTCTGGTTTGCAGTTCAGTCTTCGCGAAGACGGCTGAGCCAACATACCCTTCAAGATTGCCGAAGGAGAACGGTGGTGGGCTGGAGTGATCAGCCAATCTCACCTCATGCCCTTGCATGACAGATCCTACGCTTTTGACTCCTACGGCGATACGGCCGGAAACCAGGTCCAGCCCTTGTTGCTCTCCGACCAGGGACGTTACATCTGGTCTGAGGACCCGTTCCGTTTTGAGCTTCGCGCCGGGACCATCTACCTGTCTTCGCGGGTGGGAACGGTCCAGACGGGGCAACAGGGATCTACTCTCAAGGAAGTCTATCAATATGCCAGCCGCAGATTCTTCCCTCCCATGGGCAAGATTCCCGATCCTCTGCTGTTCACGCGTCCCCAGTTCAACACCTGGATCGAGCTGACCTACAATCAGAACCAAAAGGACATTCTGAACTATGCCCGGGGCATCGTCGAGCACGGCTTCCCGCCTGGGGTACTCATGATTGACGAAGGTTGGGCCGAGACTTACGGCCGCTGGGATTTCGCCAAGGCCCGCTTCGACGATCCCCAAGCGATGATCCGGAAGCTGCACGAGGATGGATTCAAGATCATGCTCTGGGTCTGCCCCTACATCACCCCCGACGGCACCGTCTACACAAAGCCTGCATTTCGATCAGGTCGAGAAGGGCAATACCGTCTGGATTCTCAACCGCGACAATCCCACCTTGCCCGCCTCATGCATTGGTGGGACGGCTTCAGTGCGGTCGTCGACCTGACCAATCCCCAGGGCCGGCAGTGGTTCAAGGGCCAACTGGATCGCCTCATGTCGGTCTACGGCGTCGATGGCTTCAAATTCGACGGCGGCGATGCGGAGCATTACTCCGCCGGCGCCATGCTCGTGCCCGCCAAATCCCTTCTGGAGGTCTCGTCCGAACCGCCACTGCGAGCTCTTTGCCCAAGTGGGCCTCGATTACCCCCTCAATGAGTACCGTGCCTGCTGGAAGATGGGCGGCCGGCCGCTGGCCCAGCGGCTGCGGGACAAGAATCACACCTGGGACGATCTGCGCAAGCTCGTCCCCGGCATTCTCAATCAAGGCCTGATGGGCTATGCGTTCACCTGTCCCGACCTGATCGGCGGCGGCGAATATCTCTCCTTTCGCAACCTGGACCAGGTGGACCAGGAGCTGGTCGTCCGCGCCGCCCAATGTCACGCCCTGATGCCCATGATGCAGTTCTCCGTGGCGCCGTGGCGGGTCCTGAACCAAGGAATCTGGAGATCTGCCGGACGATGGCCCTGCTGCATGCGCGCATGGGCGAGGAGATCCTGGCCCTGGCCCGGGAAGCCGCACAGACGGGCGAACCGATCGTGCGTCCGCTTGGAATATGAGTACCCCCATCAAGGCTACGTGGACGTCAACGACCAATTCCTGCTGGGAAGGAGTATTCTCGTCGCGCCGGTCCTTGCGAAAGGGGCGACCAGCCGGACGATCCGATTTCCGC
Source organism: uncultured Planctomycetota bacterium (assembly GCA_963750205.1). GTDB lineage: Bacteria > Planctomycetota > Phycisphaerae > Sedimentisphaerales > Anaerobacaceae > PLanc-01. Next base: position 25,185 of record CAVVRJ010000072.1, on the reverse strand, counting down.
CGGGGACGTGGAAAGGCGACGACGGGGCTATTATCAAGGGCCCTGCGACTACGACGGTAGCAGCCCCGCTGTCCCGCTTGCCCTGGTATCGCAAGACCGAGTGAGCCCGCTTCAGAGCCTGCTATCAGAAGGGACATCCCCATGTCAGTTGCGAGGACCGCAGGCGTCGAGGCGATCTCGATCTCGGCATCGGGCGCGGGGAGATCTCGCTGTGTTCGCAATGACCTGGTCGTGGCCATTCTCATTCCGTTAGGAGCCGCCCTGGTAGGTGTAGCCCAGTTCGCCCCAGGCGGCCTTCTGCACCAGCATCAAATCGGGATTTCCCTCCTGCACAATGTTGAGATTATCGCCCCGGCTCCCCCAGTCCCATTGCGTCATCAGCGCGATCGTGCGCTGGTCCTTCCAGGCCCACCATTCGGCAGTGCCCGTCGGCGAAGGACATGACCGTGCCCGCGCCGTGGCGGGCGGGAATCGGATTCCACCACGCCGGCCGGCTCCAGCAGACGGCCCAGGCCGCATCCCAGTCTTCGCCGAAGTCGTCCAGAAAGACCAAACGCAAAGCCGGCTGCTTGATCTTGTACAGGTTCTTGACCACGGGGCCGCCGTCAAAACTTGCCCCGTTCATGGAGTGGGTGCAACTGTACGTCCGCATCTCGACGCTGCGCGCCACGGGACAGCGGTACACCCCGACGTTCTGAACGTACTTGTAAAGCTGTCCCCCTTTGATCGCCTCCAATTGCGTCTCGCGCGGCGCGTCCACCGGCTTGCTGCCGGAAGGGTTCAGGACCCAGCCGCTGGTCGGTCCCGCCTGGGCCGGCGGCAGATTGCCGGCGTATTCCTCGCAATACATCATCCACCCCAGGGCGAGTGTCTTCGTATTGTTCAGGCACACCGCCCGCTTGCCCTGCTCTCGGGCTCCGTGCAACGCGGGCAACAAGACCGCCAGGAGAATGGCAATGACGGCAATGACGACCAGCAACTCGATGAGCGTGAACCCTCGCCGCCACCTGCTTTTTGCGTTCATATAGCTGCTCCCCTGAAATACGGCTTCGTGAAACGAAGCCCGGATCCATTTCCTGCCAGCTTGTCGCAAAACAAGTGCTGCCTACTATTATAGCGCCGGAGGCGAATGATTTGCAATGGCGGCCGCAAACCTCCAGGGGTGTCTACACCCGGAGGAAGATCTTGCGCCGGTACATCCACCACAGGATCAGCCATTCGATCGACAGCACACTCGCCCCCAGCAGAAACGGCTCATAGGCTTGGCCGAGGCCTCGAAAGAAATGCCGGCCCAGGTGTAGCGGCAGGGTCTGGGAGATGAACTCGACAAACAAATGCGCGATCAGGTAGGCGGCGATGGAATTCATGCCCACGACCACCAAGGGAGAAGCCCAGGACCGGCGGTTCCACACGTCCATGACCAGGTAGAGACCCGCCAACCACAGGAAGCACCAGCCGCCGCTGTAAAGCACCCAGGACGGCGTCCAGATCCGCTTGACGATCGGACACAGGCCCAGCGCCCCCAATAGCAAGCTGGTCCCCAGACCCACGATCCCTGCGATGGCCAGCCAGCGCACCTTGCCCATCGGCGTCCGCTCGCTGCGGAGCACGCCGCCGGCGAGCAGGCCGAGGATCATCGTGCCCAGCGTCGGGATGAAGCTCAGCGTGGAATACCCGCCGCCGTTGTTCGTGAACGGGTGCTCACGCGGGAAGAGGTTCATGAACCAGGTATCAACCGCCCACGCGAAATTGGTGTTCTTGTTCCAATGGGCGGCAAGACCCGTGAGGTTATGCGCCCAGTCGGGCTTCACGCCGGCCTGGCTCCAATTGAAATCCGCCCCGGGCAGGGGATAGAGGGCAAACGCCAGCCAGTAGCCTACGAGGATGACGAGCAGCGCCGCCCATTGCACCCGGACCGGACGCAGAGCGAGCAGGTACAGCAAGCCGTAACCGAGGCCGATCTGCGTCAGGGTGTCCTCGAAGGTCCAGTACGTCTGCCCGCGGCCGATGGACCGCAGGAACACGCCCAGCAGGATCAGCACGAGCGCCCGCCAGAAGGCGTGCAACGTCCGGCGCCACTGCGGCTGTCCCTCCACGGCCCGGCGGGCCAGCGAGAACGGCAGCGCCACCCCGACCAGGAAGGAGAAGGACGGCTGGATCATGTCGTGCAGGACGCAGCCCACCCACTCGACGTGGGTCTGATGCTGAGCGAGAAACGCCCAAAACCCGCTGCCCGGCAAGGCCCGGGAGACGCGGCCAAACTCCAGAACCTCGCCCATCATCAGCAGCATGACCAGCCCCCGATAGGCGTCCATCGAGGCGATCCGATTGACCAGTCGCGTGGCCGGGGCCGCACCCATCAGTCCATCGGATAGATTCGTTGCCTGTGAACTTCATTCAAGATCGTTCCTTTCTACAGCGTCCACCCGCTGCGGTATTGGCGCCGGACGTACGCGTTGGCGTCCTTGTCGTTGGTCACTTCCATCTTCTCGCCGTCCCACTGGAGCTCGCGGAAGGGGAACCGGATGGCCAGGTTCCCCATGAGGACGGTCTCGGCGAAGGGGCCGGAATAGTCGAAGTTGGCGCTCGACGGCTTGCCGTCCTTGCACGCGCGGACCCAGTCTTTCTCGTGGCCGCTCTCGCCGCCCGGCACGCGGGGCAGCGTCGGGGCGGGTCTCTTGATACTCCTTCATCCGAGACTCAGGGATCAGCCGTGCCCCTTTGCCGAAGCAGCCGCACATCAGCATCCCCTTGTCGCCGACGAACAGGACGCCGCCATCGTCATCCCCCATCCGCCGGCCCTTCTCCAGGACCTCCGGCCGCTCGGGCATCATGCCGCCGTCCCACCACGTCAGCTTGACCGGCGGGCATCCCCTCCCGCGCGGGGAACTTGTACCGCACGATGGTCGAGCGCGGATACTGCTCGTTCTTCGGCTCGGTCTTTTTCCATAGGCCCTGCCAGTAGGTCGAGATGCAGCCCTCGACGCTGACGGGATACTTGAGCTTCAGGGCCCAGAACGCCGGGTCCATGATGTGGCAGCCCAGGTCCCCGAGGGACCCGGTGCCGAAGTCCCACCACGCCCGCCACGTGCCGGGATGATAAGAGGGATGGTACGGCCGCACCGGCGCCGGGCCCGAGCCACAGGTCCCAGTCGAGCGTAGCCGGCACCTGCGGCGTCTCCTTCGGCCGCTCCACCTCGACACTCTGCGGCCAAACAGGCCGATTGGTCCAGCAATGGACCTCGCGCACCGCCCCGATAGCCCCATCGGCAATCCACTCGGAGATCAGCCGCGGCCCCTCGCCCGAGTGCCCCTGGTTGCCCATCTGCGTCATCACCTTGTACTTGCGGGCCTCCTCCGTGAGCACCCGCGCCTCGTCGATGTTGTGGGCGAGGGGCTTCTGGACATACACATGCTTGCCGCGCCGGATGGCCGCCAGGGCCACGACGGCGTGCGTGTGGTCGGGGATAGCCACGATGACCGCGTCGATGTCCTTCTGCCGGTCGAACATGACCCGGAAATCCTTGTAGACCTTGGCCCCCGGGTATTTCGCGATGGTCTTAGCCGCATAGCCCCCGGCGTCCACGTCACAGAATGGCGACGATATTCTCCTGGGCACAAGCCGCCAGATTGTTGGCCCCCATGCCGCCAACGCCCACCGCCGCAATATTCAGCCGCTCATTGGCCGAAGGCCGCCCCTGCCCTCCCAGCACCTGCCGCGGCACAATCGTGAACGCCGCCGCAGCCGCCGAGCCCCGAAGCAAGTCCCTGCGACTGACCGTATGTTGCCTGTCTGCCATGATCGATCCTCCTTCACCTTTTACTGACGGCGAATAGTGCAACAGCAGAGGTAAGTCCCGGACACTGAAATACACGCACTCTACTGCCTTTGGGAAACAGCGCAAGCGTGGCGCCAATCCAGTCTCCCTGATGATGTGCGTGCTGGTAAAGGACCAGGCTGTCTCCGGTCCTGAGCTCCGTATACAGAACCTCCAATTCTGGGGGCTTCACGTGCTTCAGCGTGCAGCCCTTTGCCTTAGTTCCGGTGTCCGGATCTACCAGCACGATACGTCGTTCTCCTTGGAATCCCTTCATCCAGCGGCATACATCGCGGAAGTAGTTCTCACGCGTCTGTTCGCATCCATCCTGATCTGTCCCTGGGAACGCCTTATCATAGATTTTGATCCGCTTGTCTAAATGAACAATGTCTTGAACGCGACGAAAGCGGCCAAAGTGCGTGAGAACCCTCTCGGGCGGCGCACATGTGATCGTCATACCAGTTTCTCCCAAAGAGGGGTCCATCTTGTCGTCTGGACGCATCATCACAACGTACAGGATCTTCGCCCGTGGGTCATCACCAGCGAGGTGAATAGTTGTTCCCCATTTCACAATGTCGCTTACGTCACCGTACCACCTATTCTGCATGTGGGACCCCAATTCCGTCCGCTCTTGAGATGGGTTGCCCGGAAGACAAGATGCCGCGCCATTGCAGTGCCGCCTCTACGCACAGAGCACCTCGACAGACAGCACCTCTTTGACGGGATGATCGTCGGCAATCATCTTGTCGATTCTGTCGAGTACCGTCGCGTGAAAATACCTCTCCCCGCACTCCGGGCATACTTCGGCATCGACGTTCTCAACAATATACAGCTTGCCTTTGAGCCAGTGCTGCTTCCGGACTTTTCTATGCACCGTCTGGGTGCCGCAGTGTTCACATTTCATGCTCGTCATGTCTTCCTGATAACAGAGTCTTCAGGTTGAATCAAGGGCTCTGATGAGTCCGGAGAGACGAATTCGTCAGTCGTTGGACCGGTCTTCGTAGGGCGAGCGTCCCCGCTCGCCTGAGATTGCCGCGCTTCGCTCGCAATGACATAATCGTGCGGGGACGCACGAACTACGAAGAGGCCGCCCTTTGGGCGGCCCGGCGACGGGGCGTCAATCCCTCTTGGCGGGGTGAAAGCCGAAAGGCTCTCGTGGGGGTTCGTTGTCCGGGGGCATGAGCAGGTGCAGGACATCCACGATAGCCACAATCTGTCTGTCATGGGTCCCTACGGCTTGCTCCAGGCGCTCGAGCCGGCGGGCCAGAACCTGGTTGGAGGCGAGCACCTGCCGGAGGCGGACAAAGGCTCGCACGACGAAGATGCTGGTCCGAACGGCCTGCGGAGAATTGAGGACGCTCGCGGCCATAATGGCCCCATGCTCGGTGAAGGCATAGGGTTTGTGCCGCCTGCCCCCTCGGCCCTCGTTTGAGGTCGCAAATTGCGACCTCAAAGACGAGACTTCCTCAGCCGTCAACGCAAACATAAAGTCCGGCGGAAAACGGTCCAGGTTGCGTTTGACTTGCTCATTGAGCCGTTTCGTAGGCACGCCGTAGAGCCCGGCCAGATCGGAATCCAAGATCACCTTCTGGCCTCGGATCAGCAGAATGTGGCTCTGGATGCGCTCCACAGGAACAATCGAAGCGGGTTCCTTCTCTTGTCCGCCATCTTGACTGTCAGACTCGCTGGCTCGCCCTTCACCCCTGGCCATTGTCTTCTCCTCACAGCCATAATATCTGCGCCTGATCGCCAGAAGAGTATCAGGGCTGGCGGCTCGTGAAGCAAGCAAAAAGCCTCGCTTATTGGCGGGCTTCATTCCAGATCCTCTTGATCGTCTCCTCCTGCGAATAGCCGATGGGGCAAGTCGGGCTCTTGGTGTTGGCGCGGTAGTTGCCTTGGGTCTCGTTGGGGCAGGAGAGCATTCGACTGACCGGCATTTGCAGGTGGCCGTTGGGGTCGGTTTGCTTGAGCCAATTGTAGGCGTAGACGAGGAATTTGTTGCGGTATTCTTCGGGCTGGAGGGAGAACCAGGAGATCTCGTCCCAGCCCCAGACGAAGAACGACTTGGTGTCCGCGACGTTGGGCGTGCGGCTGCGGCCGAAGTTGTCGAACTCCACCAGGTAGGGCAGGTGCTCGCAGCTCCAGCCGCTCGGAGAAATGCAGCCTTTGCTCCGCTGGTAGAGGCTGTCCAAGTGGCCCACCTCCAGCTCGCCCTCGTGGGGCTTGTCGGCGATCGGCCTTGATCCGCATCGGGAAGGAGTTGAAGTCCAGGAGGCTCACGCCGTCCACGAGCATGCCGTGCATCGGGACGTGGGCGTCGAGCAGGACCAGGTGTCGGCGGGCGTGGGTCTTCGCGAAAGAGCGGATTCTCGCGATGAGGCGCGACCATTCCTTCCAATCGCGGTCGGCCATGCCGATCAGGCCGACCTGGCCCAGGTGCAGGGCCTCGCAGCCCAGGTCGATGTAGGAGCCCGCCAGGTAGTAGAACCACAGTTGCGTCTCCGGGCGGGTGACATCGGGGACGCTGGCCCGGCCCCAGTGGTTGGCCAGCTTGCCGTCCTGGTTGAGCATGGCGTCGTAGGAGAACGTCCGGTCCTCGACGGGCAGGCCGAAATCCCGGAAGACCCAGGCCGGGATCTTCACGCGCTCCACGTCCTTGCTGATCGTCTCGAACAGGCAGCCCTGGAAGATCACGTCCGGGTCGAAGGCGTGGACCCGGTCCATCAGGGCCTTGGCGTCCTTCCAGAAGTTGGGGTCGTTCAGGCGGCTTTCGCCGTTCCAGCGGTAGAGGGCCCGGCCGATGAACTTGGCGCCGATGTTCTGGATCAGGCGCACGTCGTCATCGCGGTAGAGATATTCGCGATTGCCCTCGGTCTTGCCCGTGACCAGGAAGTAGGCCATCGTCACGGAGCGGTCCAGGTAGTTCTCCAGGACCTCACGCGAGATCGTGCCGTCGAAATGGTAGTCGCGGGCGTGGGCTGTTGGCGTAGCCAGGTCGGCGTTCAAAGAGACCGTCTCGCCGGGCTTGATCGAGACGGTTGCCGTCTTCGCGCCGTAGCGGACGTTGCTCGAACCGCCGGTGCGGCTGCGGATTTGGGCCAACTGGAGCTTGCCGTCCTTGCCACTGCATATCGACCTCGAACCCGCCGCGAGCACGCAGGCCCCGGACCGAGCCGGTGGTCCAACTGGTGGGCAGGGCGGGCAGCAGGCTGATCTCGCCGGCGTGGCTCTGGAGCAGGGCCTCGGCGACGCCCGCCGTGAAGCCGAAGGTGGCGTCGGACTGGTTGGAGCCGCGGTTGTGCAGATTCGCGGCGAGGGAGTTGCCGACGAACGTCTTGATCCAGGCGGCGACTTTGTCCCCGCGTTCCAGGCGTGCCCACATGCAGATGTCCCAGGCGGTGGGCCAGCCGCCCCGGCCGCGGCGCGTGTCCATCCATTTGCCCTCGGCCTGAGCCAGTTGCGGATCGCGCCGCAATTGGATGGTGCTGCCCGGGAAGAACGGGAATTGGGGCGAGACGTTGTGGCCCTGGTTGCCCGGCTCCCAATCCTCGATCCACTCCTGGACGAAGCCCCGGCGGTTGATCTGGTACGGCGGGAGCTTCGGCGAGGGCGGCTTCGAGCTTGGCCCGGAATTCCTCGTCCACGCCCAGCAGCTTGCCCGCCTCGATGCAGTGCGGGAACAGCTCGCGGATGATGGCGATGTCCATCGTCGGCCCGGGCGAGAGGAAGGCGGGCTGGCCCTTGCTGTCGAGATAGCCGTGCTCCGGGGACATCGAGAAGGGCGTCACCAGCCAATGGTGCTTGGGCTCTTCCACCAGCACTTCCAGCAGGAACTGGGCGGCGCCTTTCATGAGGGGATAGTACGCCTTGAGGAATTCCCGGTCCCCGGTGAACGCGTAGTGCTCCCACAGATGCGAGCGTGAGCCAGGCGCCGCCGACGGGCCACATGCCGAACCGGGCCGCATCGACGGGGGCCGTGCCGCGCCACAGGTCGATGTTGTGGTGGGTCACCCAGCCGTTGCAGCCGTAGTAGACCTTGGCCGTCTTGGCCCCGGTGACCGAGATGTCCTTAATCATGTCGAAGAGCGGCTGGTGGCACTCGGACAGATTGCAGACTTCCGCCGGCCAGTAGTTCATCTCGGTGTTGATGTTGATGGTGTACTTGCTGCCCCAGTTGGGGAGGACCGCTTCGTTCCAGATGCCCTGGAGGTTGGCGGGCTGGCCGCCGGCACGGCTGCTGGAGGCCAGGATGTAGCGGCCGAACTGGAAGCACAGGGCCTCCAGGTTGGCGTCGTCCTTGCCGTCGTGCATCGCCTTGATCCGCTCGTCGGTGGGCTTGTCGTTGATCGAGCGGTCGCCCACGTTCAGATGGACCCGGCCCATCAGGCCGCGGAAGTCCTCTTCATGCCGCCGGCGCAGGGTCGCGTAGTCCTTGTCCGCCACGCCGGCCAGGATCTTCGTCGCAGACCGCCGCGGGATCGCCGCTGATGTCCTTGTAGTTCACGAAGCTGGTCGCCCGCCGTGACGATGAACGTCACGGCGTTGGCCTTTTCGATGTGCAGCTTGTCGTCGGAGGCTTCGGACCGGCCGCCTTCAGCGAAGGCCCGCAGCACCGTCTGGAACCGCATCCCCTTGCCTTCGACGGTCGCAATCAGCCAATTCTCCGGCTTCATCGGGCCTTTCCAGCATCCTTCCATGACCAGGCCGTCGGGCTGGGCTGTCGCACGGTCCAGATAGGGGCTCTTGAATTGCGCCTGCACCGAGATCGCGGCCGGGCTTGTCGGCGGTGATGCGCACGACCATCACGCGATCCGGGTAGGACAGGAAGACCTCGCGCGTGAAGACCGCGTCACCGACGCGGTAACGGACCTGGGCCACGCCGGTCTCCATGTCCAGCTCGCGGCGGTAATCCTCGACGGCCTGGGCGTCATCGAAGGACAGCAACAGATCGCCCAGCGGCTGATAGGCCTGCTGGCCTGAAGGACGGCCGTAGAAGTGCGCATCGGCCAGCTTCTCGGCTTCCTGGAACGGCCGGCGAAGACCAGATCGCGAATCTGGGCGAAGTACTTGCCCGCGTTGGGATCGTCGTAGTCGTGGGGCCGGCCGGACCAGAAGCTGGACTCGTTCAGCGCGATCCGCTCCTGCGGGACGCCGCCGAAGACCATCGCTCCCATGATCCCGTTGCCGATGGGCATGCGCATCGAGCCACTGCACGCCCGGCTGGCGATACCACAGGACCATGTCACGCGCCGTGGATTCGGCCGCGGGGGCCGCTGCCGGCGCGAGCAGCATCAGGGACGAACACACAAACCACGACAGTCTCATAGTGTGATCCTTTCTTGCGGTGGCACATTGATCTCGCACGGACGAGCGCCGTGTACGGCTCGGTGCGAGCCGTACACGGCGCTGTCGCCCTTACCGAAGCGATCAGAGCTGGGCTGCTTGCCCGGGCCGGTCCTCCTGGGCGGAGCCCCAGGCCTTGTTGGGCGTCGGACCCATCTGGAGCACCAGCGTGCTGCCGCCGGCGATCTGCTCCTGGGTGATCCAACTGCGCGTATAGGGCTTGCCGTCGAGCGTCGCCGACTGGATGTAGACGTTCGCGGGCGAGTTGTCCTTGGCGATGACGGTGAACTTGCCGCCTTTGTAGAACTGGGGATCGAGCGCGATCGTGATCCGATCCACGAACGGGCTGCCGATGACGTAGACGTTGCTCGCCGGATCGACGGGGTAGAAGCCCAGAGCGGTGAAGACGTACCAGGCCGACATTTGGCCGCAGTCGTCGTTGCCGCAGATGCCGCCGTTGGTGTTGTTGTAGAGGAAGGTGGCCACCTTGCGGGTGCGGGCCTGGGTCTTCCAGGCTTGGCCGGCGTAGTTATAGAGGTAGGCCACATGGTGGCAGGGCTCATTGCCGTGGGCGTACATGCCGATCAGGCCGGTGACGTCCGGCAGCTCGTTGGGGATTCTCTCCTTCGTGTCGAACATCTCGTCGAGCTTGGCGACGAACTTGTCATCGCCGCCGAGCTTGGCGATCAGGCCGGGGACATCGTGCGGGACGAAGAAGGTGTATTGCCAGGCGTTGGCTTCCGTGAAAGCCTCGAATTCGATGCGCTTGGGATCGAAAGGCGTCGCCCACTTGCCGTCCCTGAGGCGGCCCCGCGTGAAACCGGTGGCGGGGTCGAAGACGTTCTGCCAGTTCTGGGAGCGTTTCGCATAGGTGGCTGCCACGTCGGCCTTGCCCAGGGCCTTGGCGAAGCGAGCGATGCAGATGTCGTCGTAGGCGTATTCCAACGTCTTGGAGGTGCTCTGGTTCTTGCCTTGCTGCGGCACGTAGCCCAGGGCACGGTACTGATCCTGCTGCTCGCGGTCCTTGCTGGTGGAGGAGATCATATCGGCCAGGGCCTCGGCGGCATCCCACTGGCGGAAGCCCTTGTTGTAGGCATCGACGATGACGGGAATGGCGTGGTTGCCGATCATGCACCAGTTCTCCTTGCCCGATTCGGTCCACACGGGCAGAGTGCCCTGGCCGAAGAGCGTGAAGTGCGTGAGCATGGTGTTGATCAGGTCGTTGACGCGCTGCGGCTGCACGAGCGTCAGCAGCGGGTTCTCCGCGCGGAAGGTGTCCCACAGGGACAGCTCGCTGTAGAAATTGAAGCCGTGGGCCTGGTGGACCTGGCCGTCCGGGCCACGGAACTGGCCGTCCACGTCGTTGAGAATGGTGGGCGCCACGTAGGCATGATAGAGGGCGGTGTAGAAGGTCTCCTGGAGGGCCTGGTCCTTGGTCTCGATCTCGGCCACGCTCAGGGCCTTGTCCCACGTTGCGCGGGCGGCGGTGGCGAGGGCGTCGAAGTCCCAGTTGGGGATCTCGGCCTGGAGATTCTTGCGGGCGCCTTCCACACTCACCGTGGACAGCGCCGCGCGGGCGAGAATCTTCTCGCCCGGGCTGGTCTTGAAGTCCACGTGAGCCTGGAGGTTCTTGCCCTTGGCCTCTTTGCCCGCCACGGCCTTCTGGTCGGAGACCAAGCCGGCCGTGTCAAAGGGCCGGGAGAACTCGATCACGAAGTAGTAGATCTTGTCGCCGCCCCAGCCGTTGCTGCGGCGATAGCCGGTGAGCGTGTGGTCGTCCGCGAGCGTGATCTGCGAATCCGTCGGGCGATTGCCCACGCCGTGCCAGAGGTCCAGCACGACATGCCCTTCACTGCTCTGCGGGAAGGTGTAGCGGTGCATGCCGGCGTGGATGGTCGCCGTCAGCTCGACGTTGACGTTGTAGTCCTTCAGCAGGACGCGGTAATAGCCGGGCCGGGCCTCTTCGTCGCTGTGTGAGAAGCTTGCGCGGTAGCCATCGCCCGGCTTCTTGCCGGCCGTCAGCTTTACCGGGCCGACCGTGGGCATCAGCAGAACGTTGCCCAGGTCGGCGCAACCGGTGCCGGTCAGGTGGTTGTGCGAGAAGCCCATGATGCTGGTGTCGGAGTAGTGGTAGCCCGAGCAGCCGTCCCAGGTGTCGTCGCGCGTGTCGGGCGAAAGCTGAATCATGCCGAACGGGACCGTCGCGCCCGGATAGACGTGGCCGTGCTCGTCGGTGCCGATCATGGGCTTGGCGTAATCGACAGGCCCGGCGCGGAGATGGGCGACAGAGGTCAGCAGCACAATCGTACAGGTGATACCGATGGTTCTGACAGTGTGGTGCAACATGTTTTGTACCTCGCAAAAAAGGTTATTGATCTCGTTTGGGCATTTGCGCTGTGAAGGGGATCTCCTGGCGGAGCATCTTGCCGGCCTGGCCGGTGAGCCAGAGGTAATGGTCCGAAGGCTTGCCGTCCATGTCGATGAATTGGGCCACTTTGCTCACGGGCGGATGATCTGTGCACTTGAAGATCGCGGTGCCCTCGTTGACCTCGTCGAACATGGCCACGTAGAGCTTGTCCGCGCCGGCGGCAATTGCCGTGGAGATGAGCTGCCAATAGAAGCGGCCGCCTTGGCGGGGGATCGAGCCGACCGGCTTGACGTCATCGGGAAACTCGAAGCGGCTGAGATTGTGCCAACTGAAGCCCGGATAGACGCACGGCACGTAGTCCACGCCGTTCTCTTGGCACCATTTCATGTCGGCCTTGATCATGTCCCGGTAGCGCCACATGTCGTTGTGTAGCAGCGGGCTGAACCGCTGGACCATCCAGGGCATGACCAGGTCGGCTTTCTTGATCAGCTCGTGCAGGTAGGGCTCGGGGCGGCAGTCGGCATTCAGGTCGCGCCAGTACGTGGGCACGCCCAGCATGACGGAGCAGCCGCCGTACTCGGGATCGTTGTGGAGGAAGTCGATCAGCTTATCCAGGGCGATGTTCTTGATGTCGTAGCCGCGGTCCGGGAAGCCCACGCCCCAGATGACCACCAGGGGTCGGCCGCGATGGTGCAGGTAGGTCTTGGTGCCCGGCTGATTGGTCACCTTCAGGGTGTCCACGAGGAACTTCCAGTCGTCGGCGATCCGCAGGCAGTCCTCGCCTGAATTGCGCAGGCCGGAGAGGTCGTACATCACCGCGATGGCCCGCTCGTTCTCGGAGGCCGCCTGGAGGGCGAAGCGCAGGATGTCGACCTCGGGGCCGGTGCGGGCGTTGGGGCGGGTAGAGCCGAAGAACCGCTGCATGAAGACGCCGTCCAGGCCGTAGTCCTTCATCCACTTGAAATGGAGGTTGACGGTGCTCTGGTCGGCCGAATTGAAGAACCGGGCCGTGCTCCCGTCGGCCAGCTTCAAGCCGGTCGGATAGGTCTTCTCGTATTCGCTCACATCCGGCCACATGTCGATGCGGATGCGCGTTTCATCAGGGTACATCTGGCCGTCCCGGCCCACCCGGAACCAGCCCTGATAGCCGGCCATCACTAGGCCGTTATACGTGGGATACTTCGTGGTCGCTGAGTGCTTGTTCTCGGCTAAGGCCGAGACGCTGAGCGTCAGCACGAACGCCGTCAGGATGATCTGTGTGCTTCTCATGAGTCCTTTGTCCTTTGCGAATCGACGGCTGATGATGTCATTGCGAGCGTAGCGAAGCAATCTCCTTCGCGACACGTTGGGACTGAGATTGCTTCGTCGCTGCGCTCCTCGCAATGACATAGAGATGGTTTCTCCTATTTCGGGGTTTGAGTGTCTAAGGGCCGCTACTCGACCGTCGCCTTCATTTTCGTAATGACCGGATCGCCGGTGCCGTTGATGACGTGGTTGATGCCGCTGCCCGGCCGGCCGCCGCCCAGGCGGATGGTGACCAGGTGGTGCATCTTGATGCCCGGGAGCGGTCGGCGTTTCGATGGCGTTCTCGGCGACAATGGCGTCGCGGCGGAACACGCAGTAGACGCCGAGGCCCCACGCCTCATGGGTTGTCACGTTGTCCGCGACTTTGTACGAGGCGAAGCCGTTGACCGTGCCGTGCCGCCAGGCGTCCTGGCTGGGCGGATCGTAGGGCATCTCCGACTGGTAGAAGTACACCCGCCCGCCGTTGCCGTTCCAGAGCGTCTGGTACTCCTGGCTGTGCTCGACGAACAGGCCGTAGATGGTGACGTTGTTGCCGTTGACGATCAGGCCGGTGATGTTCTTGTTGGTCGTCCAGCCCACGCCCCGGCCGTGATCGGCCCGCCAGAGCCAGAAGTTGTCGCCCACGACATCGTGGCTGTGAATGGTGACCATGCAGTCGCACGTGCCCGCCGCAGCGCCGCCGGCCCGGCCGTAGATGTCATAGAGGAAAATGGGATCGGACGCGTGTGACTTGGTGTTGCCCGGCTCGCCCACCTGAAGCAGCGTGTGGGAGTTCGTGGCCGCTGCTTCCAGGAGAAGGCCACCGACCTTGACCCCATCGACATCGGCAATCTCCAGGGCCGGCGTGCCCTTGTCCGGAACGAGCGTCGGGTAACCCAGGCCGAGCACCACCGTCCCCGCGCGGGTCACGCGGAGGCTGGTTTCCATATGATAGATGCCCGGCGTCAGCAGCAGGTGCTTGCCCTGGGCCAGGGCGGCGTTGATGCTGGCGGCAGTGTCCTTCTCCGGATGGGCCAGGTAGAACGAATCCAGCGGCAGCGCGGTGCCGGGCGTGGCCCCGCCGGTCCAGGTGATTCCCTGCGTGCCGTCGGTTCGGAGGCCGGGGACCATGACGAAATAGCTGCCCTTGTCGTCGATGAAGAGATACGGCTTCTCGCGGATCACGGGCGTCTTCTCGACCACCGTGTAGGGTGAAGCGGGCCAGGAGCCGGCAGGCGGATGGACCGTGCCGACGAAGACCATGTTCCACGAGCCGCCCACCCACTTGCCCCATTCGTCGTTGCGAGAGAGCCACTGCTGCTGCGAGCCGGAGTTGATCTGGCCGTCAATCTTGCAGTCGGCCAGGAATCCACCGCTGGACCAGCCGCCGTCCCAGAGGTTGAGGTCGCCCTTGATGTGGGCCCGCCGCAGGGCCACGCCCTGAGAGACGGCCCAGATGTTGACGTTGTTGTCCTGGGTGGGCGTGACGGCCAGGTTCTCGACGGTGCGCCAGAAATTGCAGGTGGCATTGTGCCGGGCCATCCAGTTGGCCTTGGAGCGGACCGCGCCGGTGATAGCGACGTCATCCGGCGACCGCCCCAGCCCGAGCACCTGCATGTAGAAGCCCACCTGCACGTCGAGCTTATACGCGCCCGGCTTGAAGAGATACGCGTAGCGCTCGGAGCCGAACTGGTTGCGCTCCTGTTTTTGGAAGATCGCGTCGATCCGCTCCTGGACGTTCGTCATCGACGGATCGAAGATCAGCACATTCGGTCCGAAATCGGGAGCGGCCGCCCCGGCGGCCGGACGAACAGAGGAGGAGAGCAGCAAGACGAATGCCATTCCGACAAACCAGGACGCATATCGTTCTGCCTGGGGCACTGGTGCGGCATGATCGATTCGACACTTGCGGTTGGTCATCAGTCATTCTCCATGGCGAATTCGGGTGGCAGCGGCCAGCGACAGCTCGCCGAAGGCTGGCGCTTATGCCTATTCGCCATCGGCAAGCTCCGAGGACTCCGCTTGCCGCTGCCACCCGCACAGTTGCTTTCTGCTATTTCTTAGCAATCGCATCGGCGGCCGCCTGCTGGAAGGCTTGGCGGACGTTGCTCGCGTCGCTGTTCGGGAAGTTCGAGCGCTGGACCATGAGGATGTAGGCCACGCTGCGAACGGGGTCGATCCAGGCCTGCGTGCCCCAGGCGCCGCCGTGGCCGAACGTACCGGGCGAGAGCATGGCGGCGACGCCCTCGTGGGGCGTGCGCAGGATGCAGGTGCCGATGCCCCAGCCGTAATTGGCGCCGTGGTTGCCAGAGCTCGGCCGACTGGAAGAAGCCGCAGGGCAGCGCACCGGTCTGGACGGTGGTGAGCAGTTTCATCGCGGCCGGGCTGAGATAGCGTTTGCCCTCCAGCACGCCGCCGCCCAGCAGCATCTGGCAGAAGCGGGCGTAATCGGGGCCGGTGGAGTAGAGCCCGCCATTGCCCAGCGGGGGATGGTCGCGCACACCGAAGTCATTGCGAGGCGGCGTGGCGTCGAGGTCGCCCGTCGTTTGGTTCTTCGCATAGGCGGTGACGACGGAGCCTTCGGCAGGGTAGAACGTCGTGTTCTTCATGCCCAGCGGATCGAGGATACGCTGCTGCACGAACTTGTCGAAGGACAAGCCGCTGACCACCTCGACAATCCGTGCGGCCAGGTTGATGCCTGATTGGGTGTATTGCCATTTGGAGCCGGGCTCATACTGCATCGGGGCCGCCAGCCAGAGCGGGACCAGATCGGCCAGCGTGTGCGCCTCGCGGGCCTGGGCGGCGGGGGCTTCGCCCAGGCCCGACGTGTGCGTGAGAATCTGGGTGATGGTCAGGTTGGCGGGCTTGCCCGAGGGCGTCTTCAGATCGGCGAAAGCCGGGATGTACTTGGCCACCGGGTCGGCCACATTCAGCTTGCCTTCGTCCTGGAGCATCAGAACGGCCACGGCGGTGACGGGCTTGGTCATCGAGGCAATCCAGAACCGCGCATCGGGCTGCATCGGCTTTTTCCCGGCGATGTCGGCCAGCCCCGTCGCCTCGAGGTGCAGGACCTTGTCCTTGGTGACGACTACCGTCACGGCGCCGGCGACCTCGTGCGCGTCAATGGCTGCTTGCATGGCCGTGCCGATCCCCGGAAGCTGTGGGGTGGCGCATAAGGCGAGCGGCGGTAACACCAACAGCAATAGGTAGGAATGAAGGTGAAGAGTTGTGGTCATGGGTGGTTGTCTCCTGGTGTGGAATGGTCAAAGGTGGCGCCGACGCCGGCGACACGGATTCTTCTCTCAAGGCCCAGCGCCGCGGGCGGCGGAGCGCCCGCGCAGGAAGCGGCCGCAATGACCGTGGCCGTCCGAACATGGAAGAAGTGTTTGGTCATGGCGAATGGCTCACCGAACGCGGGACGAACTGGGGGTAGGGACGAACTTCTGAACGCGCCGCCCCATGACGTCCACCGCATAAATATTTCCTTTCGAGTCCACGGCCAGGCCATGTACCCAGTTCAAATCGCCGGGCCGCTCCTTGCCGTCTTCGCCCTTGGGAACAGACCAGAGTTGGAGCAGTTTGCCCGAGGGATTGAACTTCATGAAGAGCTGATCCTTGGGAGGATAGCCCAGCACATTGTCTTCCGGGCGCCACGTCATCGGAGAAGTGCCGCAAACCCAGAGTTCGTCGTCCTTCGTCATCCACAAGGCGCAAGGCACGACGATGTTTCGCCACTGATCGAGGAAGGTGGCGTCCTGAGCGAAAACCTGGATGCGCGCGTTGTTGCGGTCCGCCACATAAAGCCGCCCCTGGGAATCCAGGGCCAGGGCGTGCGGCAGGTTGAACTCGCCGGCCGCAATACCGAGCTTGCCCCAGGCTTTGACGAATTCCCCGTCCTTGTCGTAGTGGACCACTCGGGCGTTGCCATACCCGTCGGAGATGAAGACATCGCCCGCGGGCGTGACGACTACATCGGTGGGCTTGTTGAAGTGCCGATCGTCGCAGCCCGACTCCCCGCGGGTGCCGAGCGTGCGGAGCACCTTCCCGTCCGGCGCACACTGCACGACGACGTGCAGACGCGTATCGGTCACCCAGACGTTCCCCTGACGGTCGAATTTGAGCATGTGCGGTGAGCCAAACAGGCCCTCGCCCCACGCTTGAAGGAACTTGCCGTCGGCCTGATAGACCTGCACGAACGGCTGGGCCCGGCTCAGGACCCACACGTTGTCCTGGCCGTCCACCGCCACGCTGGACATGGCCCCCCAAGCGACCTCCGGCCGCCGCTCGGGCCACGTCGCGTCCACCTCGTACGAAAGGACCGAGTTGACGCGCAGATAGGGCAACGGCGCGTCCGCGGATGGTTTCGACTTCAGCCCCGCGCTGTTTACCGTGACGATGGCGTACGTGTGTTCTTCCCCGGCCTGAGCCGAGGCGTCCACGTAACGCATCTCCGGCAGGGGCTGGGCCGGGGTGTCATGGTAGGTCATCGACTGGAACAGCGGTCGCCCGAATTTGCCTACGGGCGACGGCGGCACGTTGGCGAATTCCTTCCCGTCGCGCAGCACGATGAAATGACCGATGCCACTTTCGAGATCCGCCTCGGCGCTCCAGGTGATCTCCGTCCCTTTATCTCCCTGCGGTGTCACCTGCACGTTGCCAGGAGTGGGCGGCGGCGTGGTATCGCCGACGGCGCCGGTCTTCACGTATTCCATCCAAGCCTTAGCCACGGCTTCGTTGGGCAGCCACACCGCTTCCCTGGGGTCGCCTTTATATTCCGCCGCCGGGACGGCCTTGTCGCCCAGCAACGAGGCCAGCCAGGCCTTGCTCGTGTCCATCGGCTTGAGGTTCTGATCCTTGCTCCACTGGTCCGGCAGTCGCATGGCCAGACACGCATCCAGATACGGAATGGCGAAGTAGCGGCTGTCGCCGCACTCGTGGCCGGTCCGCGGGTCGGACGCGAAGCCGACGGGCGCGCCCTGGGCACGGTAGTTCTGGAAGGTCGTCTGCAGGAGCTTCGTTAAGCCTTTTTCCTTCACGCCGGCGGTACACAGGATGGGGACCTTGTACGCGGCGGGGGGAATGGTGGGCATGACGTACTCAGGGTGTTTGTCCCACACCAGCGCGAGCCGGAGCGGAAATAAGCCCCGACGATTCGCTCGGGATACATGGTAATCATGATCTCCGCCCAGCCGGCGCCGGCGGAATGCCCCCAGAGGGCCCAGGGAACCGTGGCCAACTCGGGATGGCCGGTCTTGGCGGCGAAATCGTCGAGGCACTTTAGGAACGTCTTGTCCGAACCGCGGCGGGCATCAAACCAGTACTGCGAGCCAGCGGGACCGAGGTCGCCGTCATTGAGCACGTGGTAGCACGGGCCCAACAGGGCGCAGTCCCACTTCTTCGCCAGGGCCTGCCAGTGCAGGTCGTAGGCGGCGGTCGAGCCTTCCTTGGAGGCCGTCATTCCGGCGCCGTGCTGATGCAGGATGACGCCGCGCAGCGTCTTCACGCCGTCGGGAATCCAAAGGGTGTACGTGACGGCGATGATTAATTCGCGCTGGACGGTGGACGCCGGATAATCGACCTTCACATATTGTCCGGCTCCGCACGCCGCTTGGCGCAACCAAAGACGGCAAGGATAAATAAAATGAAAGCATTGAGCTTCGTTCGCAACGGGGCGAAGGTCAACTCCGCGTGTCATCCACTTGATTCGAGTCTTCATATTCGTATCGTCCTTCTTGCGAAACACTGGCACGCACGCGTTGCCGCGATTGAGCACATGGCAGCAAACCCCGCCCACCGACGCCCTTGCCATCCCCGCGCTGGCAGCATCCTATCATGCCTGCAACGGCCTTACAAGAAAGGCGCGGTTCGTCAGGGCGATTGTGAGCAAAGCGTCTTGGCGGCAAAGAGTTCAAGCTGTGGCAAGGTCAGGTCTGTTGCAACCGATTCGAAAGAGACGTCGTTGAGCTTGGTGGTGTGATCGCGGTGGACGTTCTTCGTTACGGGCGACAACAGTCCCGCGTGCAGCAAGCAACGATACCGCTATACTAATCGCAACGTCAGCAAGTGTTTACTCCTCTCTGTGGTGTTCGCGCTGTACAGACGTCGAATTCGACGGTTTTCGAACTCGCTCGCGAACTTCCTTGAGCACACCGGCGGCATTTGGATCCACCGTGCCATCCTGGTAGATGCCGAGGTTGATCGTCACGGCGCCGCCGTTGGCCTTGCACTGGCCAATGTACTCGCCCAACTGTTGGGCCGTGAACTGGGGTCTCGGCATTTCAACCCTCTGCTGCACCCAATAAGGCTCCATGATGAGCAGGGCGTGGTAGCGCAATCCCGCGCCGGGGCCGCGCTCTTGGGTCGTGCCGTTGACCGGCAACGCGACGGGGTTGGCGGTCTCCCCGGCCCAATACTCCTGCCATTCGGAGACGTTCGGGTAGATCCAGGAGTTCAGCGCAACGATGCGATTCGGGTTCCCCGCTTTGCAGGCCTTGAAGAACTCGCGGAAGGAGAAGCCGGGGTATTCCTCTTTGGCTTGATAACAGCAGTCGAACCAGTATCCGGCCACCTTCTCCTTGTACCGCTGGCCGAACTCCGTCACGACCTCTGTCATGACGCGGGTGAACTCCTCTTCGCCGGCCCTCGGGTATCTTGCGAGGCTAGCCACGTTCAAGTAGCACATCAGCTTGATGCCTTTGGCGCCGAGCGCATCGGCCATTTCGGCAATCAGGTCGCGTCGCGTCGTCTTGCCGGGGTGGTATTTCTCCCAGGCTTTGATCGGTCCCGGACAATAGGACTGGGCGTGGCCGATCGTGAGAAACACATAGCCCGCGCCCGTGGATTCCACCATTTCCGCAAAGCAGCTTGACGTCAAAGTCGTCAACGGCCTGCGCATACGGCTTGTGGGTTCCGTCCTTGCCGACGCTCTGCGAGGTCCAATGGAACATCAGCCCGTAACCGGCTTTGGCCATCCAGTCCGTGCCGGCCCGCGCCTTCAGTGCCTCCTGTCGGTCTGCCTCGATGGCCGCCTTGGCGGCGACGGGAATCAGCTCCAGACTGCGAAAATCGAGTGCAGCCATCGTTTTCGGCGCGTTCGGGATGCTGAGCGTGATCGTCTGGGCTCCCGCCTCGATGTGGAGTGTGCCCTTGATCGGCGCCATTTCATACGTCTTGTTCCCAAAGACCCCTTTGGTCATCGCCATCGTGTAGCCGACCTTGCTGTTACCACTGCTGACCTGCACGTCCTGTCCAACGGCGCCGGGTTCAGCGGCGTGGTTAAGGGCGACTTCGTAATCCCCAGCCCGGTCGACTTGGACTTTCCAGGTCATCTGTCCGCTGCCCGTCCAACGGAAGCTGTCCCCGGCTTGCCCCCTGAGGCAATCGTCCCTGGAGGCCGCTCCGCCGCCGTACAGGGATATGGGGGCGTCCCCCTTGACCGGCATCGCGGCCGGCCCGGGTTGGGCAGCCCCCGCAAGGGAGACGAGGACAGCGAGTACAAGAAGTGCCGCCTTCAGCCACACGATCTGTTGCTTGGTTGTCATTCCCCGATCCTTTCTGAGTCTGGGTTTACCCGGCACGAGTGGCAACGATCAGCCGGGCTAGCGGTCTTTCTCGGTTCGGCCCGAGTTTCAGGCTCTGTGGTTTCTGGCCGCGCACAAAGCGGACTTCAATCGGGCCTTTTCCCGCGGCACTGAAGGCGGCCGTAAGCTCCTGCACATTGGAGACCTTGGACGCATTGATCCCCTGGATGAGATCGTTCTTCTGCAAGCCGGCCCGGGCGGCGGCGGAATCGGCCGGAACGTCGAGCAGGATGACGCCCCCATCCGCCTGGAGCACGCCGTACACCGAGAACTCCGCGCCTTCGATCGCGCGGACCGACGCGTCCAGCCAGAGGCCGGCGGGACTGTTCGTCTTCTTTGCAGCCGCCGCCGGCGCCAGTCGTCGCTGCGGCGAAAGCCAGGGCGCAAGCAGCAGGGTGAGCCACAACGTTCGTTGCTTCATGGTATTGTCCTTTCTGTGGCAGGTAACGAACGGACCGACCTGCCCGCCCAATTCCCGCGCACCATCCTCGTTGCGACACGGTCCCTATAGATTTGTCCTCTTCACTGCGACATGGACGGCGGCGCTGCCTCCGGCGCACTTCCCCACGCGGTGTTCGGACGCGGCCCCATCTCGAGAACCATCGTTCCTCCGTTCACCATATCCTTGTGTTCGAACCACGGCTTGTTGAGCGGCTTGCCGTTCAGCGTGGCGGACTGGATGTACTTGTTCGCGGCCGAGACATTCCTGGCCGTGATCGTAAACACCTTCCCCCCCGCCAGGTTCAGTTTGACTTCATCGAAAATCGGGCTTCCAATGTCATACACCGGACGGCCGGGACAGACCGTGAAGAAGCCCATGGCGCTGAATACGTACCAGGACGACTCCTCTCCGTTGTCTTCATCCCCGCAGAAGCCAAGCGGCCCGGGGTTGAACCAGATCTTCATGATGTCCCGCACCCGGCGCTGCGTCATCCAGGGCGCGCCGGCGTAGTTGTAGAGGTAGGGAATGTGGAAGGCCGGCTCGTTGCCCTGCGCATACTGCCCGATCAAGCCGGTCATGTCCGGGAACAGGGCCTGAAAGGTGTACTTGGAACTGCCGCTCCGAAACGGTTCAGGAGTAGCACTAAATCCCTCGAATTGGTCTTGAAACAATTTGTCCAGTTTGGCGACGAACTTTTCTCTTCCGCCTATCAGATTGATCAGGCCGGCCACGTCCTGCTGGACGTGGAAGGTGTAGATCCATCCATTCATTTCCGTGTAGTATTCCCGTCCCCCCTGGCCTCCGCTCCAGATGGGGCTGAACTCCTTCTCGTCGAGCACCCATTGGCCGTCCTCCGACTTGGGCGCCATGAAGCCCACGCGCTTGTCGAATACGTTCTCGTAGTTGTGCGCCCGCTTCAAGAAGTAAGCGTAATCTTCCTTCTTGTTCAGCACCCTGGCCCACTCGGCCATGCACCAGTCGTCGTAAGTGCTTTCCAGCGTGACCGCCACCGCCTGGCGCCGCTCGAACGGATTGACCTCTTTGACCGTCTCCTTCTCGCCCTTCTTGAGGGCCGGAAAGAAACCTTTCTCCAGATACACGCGGTCCAGCGCAGGTCTGCGGCACATCCCGCCACGGCAGAAACGTCTCTTCCATCTGCATCTTCTTGAAGGCTTCGTAAGCCTTTTCCACGTCGAAATCGCGGTAGCCCTTCATGTAGGCGTCCAGGGCCACCCCAATGATGTGATGGCCGCTGAGCCCGCGGTTAATGGCCATCATCCGGCCCGTTCGTTCGTACAGGGTCACAAAAGAACGCACCAGATCGACCTGTTCCTGGGGGTCCAGGAGTAAGTGCAGCGGCTCCAGGGAACGATAGTTGCCCCACATGGCGGCGCCGGCACCGATAGGATAAAAACCATGGCCGTCCGCCGAGTGCACCTGCTGGTCGAAGGAGCCGTAAAACTTGCCGTCCTCCGTGACGTCGGAAACACTCGTCAGCACGCGGTAGAGGGACGTGTAGAAGACGGTGCGCTGGTCTTCGGTTCCTCCCTTCACTTCGATCTTGCTCAGCGCCTCATTCCAAGTCTTACGCGCCTGCGCTCGCGCCCGATCGAAGTCCCATGCCGGGATCTCGCGCTGCAGGTTCTGACGCGCCTGATCCAGGCTGATACTGGACGTGCCGATGCGTATTCCAACCTGTCTGGCCTGGTCCAGCGAAGGGTCCACCATGATTTTGATGCCGCCGCCTTGCCGCCCCTGCGGAGGCGGCGCGCCGGTCAAGGTCTGGAGAGAGGAAACAGGTCTTGAGAACTCGGCATAGAAGTAGCCGCCCCTGCCTCCGCCGCCTCCGCTTAGCGTAGTATTGTTCATCGGGTCGATCTTTCCGTTTTGCGGCATGTTGAGCAGCACATGCGCCGCTGCGCCTGCGGGGAACGTGAGGCGGTAGTAGGCGGCGTGCGCACTGACCGTGTATTCCACTTTGATGTCGTGCTTCTCCAGGATCGCCGAGTAGTAGTATGGCATGGCCGTCTCAATATCGTGGTCATACATCGAGGCGTACTTGGCCGGATCGGTCTCTGCCGCCCCGGTCATGGGCATCAGGGTCATTCCTCCGGCGGGAAACCCGTAAATCTTATCCGCCAGATACCGGTCTGAGATCCCCGGCGTGGTATTCGGAGCGATACGCATCATGCCGTAGGGCATGATGACGCTGGGAGAGGTCGACGACAGCAATTGACCGATCCCGCCCATATTGGGATTCACGTAGTCAACCGGCTCCTTCTTCTGTGCGGAGCAGCCGCACAGGATCAGTGTCAGAACGGCAAAGGCCGGAAGCGAAGTCTTTGATATTCGTACCACAGAATCATCCTCCTTATTGTCACAGGGCCAGGGGCGCAAGCACCCGGGCGAGCAGCAACGTTGGCTGCTATCTATGGTATTGCCCTTTCTGCGTCAGGCATCAATGGGAATTCGTGGTGATGAAATCCACGACCGACTTGGGGTCTTTCGGCGAAGGCGGAAAATATCCTTCGCCCTCCCTGACGTTAACCGTGATCTTCCCGCCGAGTTCCTTATAACGTTTCTCGACGACGCGAGTCTGACTTTCCAACCAGGGATCCGAGGCACCGCAGTCGTGCAGGACCGGCACGCTTGCCTTCGCCAACGCCGCAAGGTTGTCAATCGGTTGCGCTTGGCCCGCCATGAGACTGTGCATGAACGGATTCCGGGCATAAATGCAGGCGACCTTGCCCGGGTTGGCAATCGCCCAGGCGTATGCTTCGCCCGCCTTCGGCCCGGTCCCTTTCATCGCCGGCTTGCTCGAGAATCCGTTATCCACAAGGAGTTTGTAGGTATCGTCCCACCGCTTCAGCTCCGCACCCGATCCTCCGGTCCGGGCGATCACAATGTGGTAGCCCTTCGCCAGCAGCGCCTGCTCGATGGTCGAATCCCTCTCGATAGGATCCCCCGTGAACAGCCAGGGTTTGCCCTGCGCCACGGTCTTGGGCACAACGATCGATATGCTGTCCGACCTGAAGGTGCCGGGATTGTTGGCGTGGTAGTGGTCGTAACACTCCGTGAACCCCGGTCCCCGGGCCGTGGCATAGGTGCCCTCTTCCTTCAGATAAATGCGGGAAGGCTCGAGGCTGTAGTAATAACTCTTCGTGTAGTTCTTTTCATCCACGAAAGCGGGCCGGTTGGCCGAGGACGGTGTCATATGCTGCTCGATCCAATCGGCAATCGGCTTGGGATTCTCCAGGCTGTGCGGGTGATGAGCGTGTGCCTTCCTTGATTATCACCGTGATCAGGCCGCCCAACTGATGGTAGATGTCCTCGATGGCCAGAGTATTCTGCCGCAACAAAGAATCCTCAGTGCCACCGACCTCCAATATGGGTACGTCATGCTTGGCCAGCTCCGACATTTTGGCGAAGTCCTCCTCGTACAGTGCGCAATTATCGGCATAGATGCACGCCACTTTGTCGGGATTGACCACGCCCCAGTTGAACTCATTCACCCCGCCTTTGCTCATCCCGATGAAAGCGGACTTCTTCGCCATCCCATGCTTCTCCGTCAGGAACTTGTACCACCGTGTCCCACGCTTTGCCTTGCCTGCCGGCATCGGGTGCGACAAACGCGATATGGAACCCGCGGCTGAGCAGCTCGACTTCGGTTTGGGGCTGGTGGTTCCAATAGCAGCCCCGCCAAGACCACGGATAGCCGGGCGCGGCTTTCTTGGGAACGACCACGACGCAGCGGCGTTTGCCGTCCTTCACCGCGGTGTCGACACCAAAGCCCGCCACCTCGCCCGCGGGCGCCGTCATGGGCGTGATCGCCCCCGTGGCATCGTCCATGATGAAGTCATAACGGTCGAATCCCTCGTGCCATGTGGTCTTTGGACCCTCGAATGGGACGTATCCATCGGCCGCCGGCGTGCTCGGAGCACCGGCGGGCGCTGCCGCTGTAACGCCGAAGATCATCGCCGTTGCCAATGCCGCGAGTCTTGTCTTCATGATGACTTGCCTTTCTTGCCGCCTGTTACTTGGGCTCAATGCGATAATGATGACCTGCGACCGTCGCAAACGTCAGGCACTCGCCGTTGGTCTTGTCGACCTGGACCTTGACCGGCTCCGTCTCGCCCGATTTCGCGGACGACGACGGCCTTGCCCGGCCAGGGATTCATCAACTGGCATGGGTTGTCCCGCCGGGATTCGATCTCCAGATAGTAAACGCCGTCGGCGTTCTTGCCGGGAGACCAGGAAGCCGCCGCGGGCCTGGAACTTGTAGAAGGCCACGTCGGGGCTCGGCGTCGGCAGCGGGAATAGATGGATCCGCCCGCTGCGGCTGTTGAGCAG
>CAVVRJ010000071.1:0-96451 GCA_963750205.1 uncultured Planctomycetota bacterium | reverse complement strand
ATGAGGAGCCACTTATGTCAACGATCCTGGACATATCGCTTCGGGGATCAATGTTCCGGTTCGGACCCTGGGCTGTGGTGGAGCCCGTGGTAGATAGGGTGGGAGGGCTCTGTCGCCCTTGGATAGGATTCAGAGGCCTTTGGGGAGGCTGTTTCCGCTCGTGGGAACGTCTCTTGAAAGCAGGGTTCGCTTCTTTGAACACAGAGGATTGTAGGAAGAGTTTCCTGTTCGGTAGGATTACAGGTGGCCCGAGGAAGTGTGACTATCTCGGATACTGCCTACCTCGGCGTCTCCTCGCGTGTATTCCCGGGCTCTCCTGCATGTCCTCCGTGGTTCCGCTTGGAAATTCGCCGGTCCGTTAAGTTGAAATGGAAGGTCAAAGCATAGTGACGGATTCTCAGGCAAAGTCTCAGCAACCGGTCTCGGCCAAGCTTCCCGCCGATGATGAGATTGATTTCCTCGACTATCTCCATGTGATCTGGGCTATCGCTGGATGATCCTGGTTCTGTGCATTGGCGATGAGTCTGACCGTGGCCTTACCCTCTGCGAACCCCGGCAGTATCAATCCACCGTTACGATCGTGCCTCCCCTGGACATCCTGCAAAAGGAATCCGATGGTCCTTTGGGGACGCTCAACAATTCTCTGCTCCGCCAAGTGATGGATACCACCGCTGGCGGCATTGCCAAGATGTATGGTGAGCGTCCGGCGAACCCATCTTTTCACCGTGGATGTTCGGCGATACTGTGCCCTCCTATAAAGGAGGTGCAGTATGGCACAGAAGACATCGAAGTCGTTGAGTCCCCGGGGCCGGTTCTGGCGGAAGCAGGTTCAGCAATGGCAGAGATCGGGTGCGACGCAGAGTCAGTACTGCCGAGAACACGATCTCTCGGTCGCGGCGTTTCGCTGGTGGCGGCGGAAGCTGGCGCACCGGCCAGCCGGGGGTCGATCCCCAGAAAGAGCTGCCCACCTCGCCCATACCGACCTTCACCGAGATCCGGATCCCCGAGGGCGGTGCGGCGGCGGCCGCTTATGCCTATGAGATCATCCTCCCCAATCGCACCCAAGTGCGACTGCGACAGAACTTCGATGCCGAGGCTGTCGCCGCGTTGGTGTCTCTGTTGGGGGCCCCATGCTGACCTGGGGGCGGACGGTTCGGATCTTTGTCTGTGTGCCCCCCACGGATATGCGGCGAGGCTTTGACGGATTGGCCGCCACCGCCCAGACGGTAACACATCAGGACCAGTTGAACGGCCATTTGTTTGTCTTTTTCAAGCGGCGCGGGATCGGGTCAAGATCCTGTCCTGGGATACGAGTGGCTATTGTCTGTGGTACAAGCGTCTCGAAGCGGGACAGTTTGCTCTGTCCGGTTCCGTCCCGGACCAGGACAGGGTGGAATGGGACCTGCCCCAGTTGACGTTGATTCTCGCAGGGATCGACCTGGCCGAGAGTCAGCGTCACCAGCGGTATTCCCGCCCGGTGTCTCCCGGGGCGTCCCGGGGGTAAAAAGGTTCAATAATTGTGTGTTTTATCTGATTTAAGGGTTGACGATTCGGGACCGGAGGATAGACTCTCTTCCCTCATGGCAACCCCGACCCAGACCTCGGTTTCCAAGATTCCGTGTATCACGGCCGAGACCCCGGCGGCCGCGCTGCCCACGGAGGTGGTCACCCTCCAACAGATGGTCCTGCAACTGCTGGGGCAAATCAATGAGAAGACGCGGGAGAACTTCGATCTGCAGGGTCAGTTGGATTGGCTCTAGCGGCAATTGTTTGGCCGCCGATCCCAAAAGATGGATCCGAACCAGCGGCTGTTGTTTGCGGATCTCTTGGCGAAGCTCCAGCAGCAGTTAGACCAACACCGTGCCCGAGCCCCGGCGATTCGTCTTCCTCTCCTCGAAGTCACCCCGCGACGACCTCCGTGCAACGGTCGGTGCCTTTGCCGGCTCTCCCTCCGAAAGTCACCCCGGCGAGTCGACCCTCTCGTCGCAACGGTCGTGTGCCTTTGCCGGCCCTGCCCATCGAGAAGGGACGACCCGGTCCGGGGGTCCTGGCCTACATTATCACGAGTAAATACTGCGACCACTTGCCGTTGTATCGGCTCGAACAGATCTTTGCCCGCCATGGCCTGCATATCCCCCGGACCACGCCGTGGGACTGGGTGCGCGACAGCGCCGACTTATTGTTGCCGATCGTCCTGGCGAGGAAACGGCGGATCTTGGCCTCCGACAGAATCAGCACGGATGACACCTATATCCCGATCCAAGACAAGTCGCGCACGCAGGTGCGGGAGGGATACCTTGGGCCTCACATCGACCGGGCGAACAACGTATACTTCGACTACACCACCACGCGCAGCGGAGAAGGCCCGGAACCGATGCTGGCGGGCTACCAGGGTTACATCCACGCCGATGCCTTCCCGGGGTATGACGGCCTGTACGGGCAAGGCAAGGCCACGGAAGTGGGCTGCGGGGGCCATGCGCGCGCAAATTCGATGAGGCTCAGCAGACCGATCCGCTCCGGGCCAACCAGATGCTGGCTCTGATCGCGCAGTTGTACGTCATGGAAGACCAGGCCCAGGAAGAGGACCTGGAGGCCGAGGGGGTCAAGGTCCTGCGGCAGAAGTTCAGCAAACCCATTCTGGAAGACCAGATCAAACCTTTGCTGGAGAGCTGGGGTCCCGAGGTTCTCCCGAAGAGCCCGATGGGCAAGGCGGTCACCTACGCGTTGAATCAATGGGAGGCCTTGCACCGGTATTGGGAAAACGGAATCCTCTGCATCGACCACAGCCTCTCCGAGCGCGTGAGCAAGCGGTGGCTCTGGGCCGCAAGAACTGGCTGTTCCGTGGCAGTGACGCCGGGGCCCAGCGGGCCGCCATCCTCTATAGCCTGATCGCCAGCTGCAAGCTCAGCCAGATCGACCCCTTCTTATATCTGCGTGACGTTCTGGAGCGAATCAACACCCATCCGGCCAACCGGATCGATGAGTTGACTCCCCCGCAGTGGAAGGAGCTATTCCTATCCAAGATCTCTCTGCCACGCTTCCCCGCTCCGGCCGAGAGTCACGCCGAGTAACCGGCCCTCCCCATCCCACCATCCTCTCTCGTTCTGCCCTCGATCAACCACGCGTCTCCTGCAAATCTGATGCCGAAGACCCGCGCGGGAGGAACGGGGTTGGCCGGACGCTCACGGATGAATTGCTTTTCTTTGTGGACGAGGCTAAGCGGGACAACATTCGAATGATGAATTTGTTCCTGCATAGCTTCTCGTTCATTCGCTTCGACAAGAGCTTCAGTTGGTTCGAACCCGATTACGCGGACATGGGGAAGTTCGACCGTTTTCTGGCCTCTGCCGTACTGATCCTGCCGTTCGTGTCGTGACCGTACGGGGACTGTATGAGCAGTACCGGCGGGATCCCAATTCGCTCTTGGATGGATCTGATTACGTGCCGATCTGTCAACAGCAGATGTCGTTGGCGAAAGAGATGGGGCAGACGGTAAAGTCGTTGTGGAACAAGCTTCGATAGAAAAACTGCTCAAGGGCGCGGCTCGGGACATCGCTATCTATTTCCCCGGCAAGCTCTTGTCGGCTATGGCCGGGCTGCTCATATTCCCTATTTACTCCCGACTCTTTCGTCCGGAGGAATATGGCGTCCTGGCGGTCGTGAACATGTTTGCGGCGGCTGGCGGCATAGCAGTGGGCAATTGGCTCACGTCGAGCGTGATGCGTTTCTTAGCCTACTATCGGCGCGAGGGACAACTGGACCGGTTCTACTCCACGTTGCTGTGTGCCTTTGGCCTGTCTCTCTTGGGATTACTGCTCATCGGCATTCCGGTCTGTGTCCTGCTCCGAAATGCAGTTGAGCCCTCGGTGAGTCGGCTTCTGCCTTTGGCGGGACTGGTAATCGCCGTGAACACCTTCTTCAGCATCATGCAGACTGTGATGCGAGCGGACCAGAGGGCCAAGCTGTTCGTAGGAAGTGAGCTCTTTCAGGTGTATGGAGCCTTGGCCCTTGGGGTATCCTGGTAGTGGGATTGGGACTGGGAGTAGAAGGCATCCTGTTAGGGTCGGTGGTTGCCATGGTGCTGGCGGGTCTGGGGATGAGCGGATGGCTTCTGCGTCATGGCGCGAAGATCCGAACTGGGAGCATCTCAGCCGACACCCTGAAGGAGTTTGCGGCATACGGCCTGCCCCGGGGGGGGGTGGCGACAATTGGGACTTGGATCCTGTCGCTCTCCGATCGCTATGTCATTGAGTTCTTCCGAGGGGCCACCGAGGTTGGGCTTTATTCGACGGGGTATGGCATAGCCGATAGGACTGTGAAGCTGGTCGTTGCCTCGTTAGAACTTGCAATCGGGCCGATTCTGATCAACACTTGGGAGAGTGCCAATCGAGGAGCCACGGCGGGACGCCCCTCCGAAGTTGTCCCGACTGTCTCATTACGAATAACATTATTGATGGAGCCTGGGCCTCGGGTATTGTAGCTACCGGAGCTGTCGGCGGATATGCACAAGGCCTCAACGTGACGATTGCCAACAATATACTGCGACAGGTCTTTGGAAACTACGGCAGTGCTTCTGTGCATAAAAGCGATATCGTCAGTGCGGTCGGCGGGTTTCACGCGGCGATCAGTGCCGATGTCAAAGGCTTGCTAACGGTCTCGGGCAACAACATCTCTGACTCAAGCGGATTGGCTTCCGGCCACTACGCGGCTATCATGATCAACAATGCGAATGAGGCAAGCATCACAGGCAACAGTGCAGACGTGCCGTTCGGGACGCTGCTGCAAATCGGAGGAGGGGCAATACCGTCCGACGCAAATAATATCACCACGCTATTCTGTAGTGGAAACAATCTTACGTCCCGCAGCTCCGGCACCGCGCTGAGCCTTCAAGGGGTCCATTCCGGGTTCGTGGTTGCCAACCGATTTCGAGTGAACGGAGGTCGCCCACTCTTCACTTGCTGGACGGAGACTGCCAAAATATGTAACAACTGGTTTGAAGGTTGGGACACGGCCCGGCTCGATCTGGGGCACACTGCGAACATTCTGATCAGAGACAATAATGGTTGGTCCGTGGATACACATAATCGGGTCTTGACGGACAGGGGCGACGCCGCAACGCAGGACCCGAATTCGGGTCTCGCGATCCACGGTTCATTTATACTGGACTATGGTGATCTGATTTGCCAAATGTTCAATGTCTCCTCGAACCCGAGCTCTTTCGTGCCCTATGGCCTCCATATCATCGACTCGTCCCAAACAGGGATCACGGGTCCTCTCGTCGATGGTGTGCGTAAGGGGCAGCGAGTGAAGTTTGTGTGCAAGAAGGCGGGTCACGACATTGATATTATTGTGTCGCACCACGTAATGGGCAGCCCGCGGCGGATCCGTCTGAGCGCCGCCGGAGAATGGGTCGAACTTGTCTGGGAGGGGGGAGACTGGGTCGAGACGGGTGGCAGTGGTCAAAGGTACCCATGAAGAATGAGTATCCGTTCGGCAGAGTACATGGCGGTAGGAAGTTCGATGTCTTGGCTTTCGTTTTGAGATGGATGTCACCTGACTTGGACGGGGTGTCGCTTACGGACGAGAGGGCTTCCCGTTCCTCGGGAGCAATTCGGCGATGCGGCTGGCCGGATGGGTGCTGATCCGCTCCAGGACGTCACGGAAGTAGGCGAACGGATCAAGGCCGGGAAGGAGAAGTGATGCGTCGGGCAGTTGTGGCTCGTCTGAGGGGACAGCACGAACAGGACATTGGCACGAAAGGACAAGGACCTCACGTCTATGTGCAGGTCTTGGCGGAGGCCAAGCTGATTCCGCCTCAATCCAACTGGGCCTCCACCATGAGGGACCCCCTGCGCGCAGGTTGGTGTACCAGAGATTGGAATGGGATAAAGCCCAGCCGCCCGCTCCCAAGCTCCAGGGGATCTTCGAGACGGGTCGCCGGATTGAGAAACTGGTGCTCAAGCAGCAGTTTTAGCAAAGCAGCGGTCCAAGGAAGCGTCCGGCGATCACCATCTCTCGGTTGACAGACGCCTCGGAGGCCGGCGTGCTCGACGGGTCTGGGGCCGGCTCCAGGCTGACGCGGATCATCGAGAAGAACATGGACCACTTGACAAGCCACCCCGATTGGTTCACAATAGCAACCATTACGTCTGTGAAGGATTGTCCATGGCCCCGCGAACGACCCACGGGGAACAGGCGGAACAACTGGTGCAGAGGCAGGAACACCTGATGTCGCGCTTACTCTTCCGGCACTGGGACTTCCGGGAACCGGACGCGCTGATCCTCGTCGATGGGCTCCGCGTCCTGTTCGCGCCAGCGGGGTGCGGGCCCGGCCGCAAGGGCGAACGCGCCCGCGACCTGGTGGTGTCGGCCCGCAGCATGACTGCCCTCGTCGACCGCCTTGATCCGCATGGACCTAGATGCTGTTGGGATAGTCTATGTTCTCTTTCTTAGAAAAGGTCTGACAGTTTATGGACGAGCAACACGGTCCGCCGATTACTACTTCCCCTGCCACGCCGCAGCATGTCGCGTCTCCGAAACGCTCGCGCCGCTGGCCATGGATTCTGGCCGGAGTCATTATCCTTCTGGGTGCCATCGCTTTTTATACGCACCGGCAACCTAAGGAAAAGCCCGCCGGCGGTACGTACGGCGCGAAGTCGCCCGCGCTGATGATCGGCACGGCCACGGCGCGGAAAGGCGACATGGGCGTCTATATCAACGCGCTCGGCGTCGTCACACCGTTGAATACGGTGTCTGTGACCACCCGCGTGGACGGGCAAATCGTGAAAGTGAATTATCAGGAAGGGCAACTCGTGCACGGGGGCGACGCGCTGGTCGAGATTGACGCCGCGCCCTATCAAGCGGTGGTGAGTCAAGCCGAGGGACAACTCGCCCGCGATAACGCCCTCCTGGAAAACGCCCAACTGGATCTCGCACGCTACAAAGAAGCCTACGCCAAAAACGCGGTCCCCAAACAGCAGTACGACACGCAGGTCGCCACCGTCCATCAGTACGAAGGAACGGTCAAATTGGATCAAGGCCAATTGGACAACGCCAAGGTGCAACTGGCTTACTGCCATATCACGGCGTCCATCACCGGCCGCGTCGGGCTGCGCTTGGTGGACGCCGGCAACATTGTCCACCCCGCCGATACGAATCCGCTCGTCATCATCACGCAACTGCAACCGATCACCGTGATTTTCAACGTGGCGGAGGATTTTCTGCCGCAAATTCAACAAGCGGTGCGCCGCGGGGATAAACTCGCCGTGGACGTTTTTGACCGGACGCAGCAAAAGAAAATCGCCACCGGAACGCTCGAAACACTCGACAACGCCATTGACCCCACGACCGGCACCGTCAAGCTCAGGGCCCTTTTTCCGAACGCCGACGAAGCGCTTTTTCCGAATCAATTTGTCAATGCGCGGCTGCTGGTGGACACGCATCGCGGCGTCACGCTCCTGCCGAACACGGTGATTCAACGCAATGCGGACAGCGCGTTCGTCTATCTGTTGCAACCCGATCAAACCGTGGCCCTGCATCCCATCAACGTCGGGATCACCGACGGGGATGTATCCGAAGTCGAAAACTTGGACGCGGGCGCGTTCGTCGCGGCGGACAACTTCAATCGTCTGACCGACAACGCGAAAGTGACGCTGCGCCCGGCGGCGGCGGAACAGAGCAAAGGCCGCAGGAAGACTTCCCCGTGAGTCCATCACGACCATTCATTTTACGGCCGGTAGCAACATCGCTGCTGATGAGCGCCATTTTGCTGTCGGGTATCGTCGCGTACGAACAACTGGCGGTCTCCGCGCTGCCGCAGGTGGATTATCCGACGATTCAAGTGGTGACATTTTATCCGGGCGCCAGTCCCGATGTCGCCGCTTCGGCCATCACCGCCCCGCTGGAGCGGCAGTTCGGCCAGTTGCCCGGATTGAATCAGATGACTTCGATCAGTTCGGGCGGAAGCTCCCTCATCACGCTGCAATTCGCGCTGTCGTTGAACATTGACGTGGCCGAACAGGAAGTGCAGGCGGCGATCAACGCGGCGCAGACGTATCTCCCGGCCGGCCTGCCGTCCCCGCCGATCTACAGTAAATCGAATCCCGCCGACGCGCCGATTCTGACGCTGGCGTTGACGTCGAAGAGTCTTCCCCTTCCCGCAGGTCGAGGATTTTGCCGACACCCGGCTCGCGCAAAAGATTTCGCAGTTGCCCGGCGTGGGACTCGTGACAATCAGCGGCGGGCAGAAGCCGGCGGTGCGCATTCAGGCCAATCCGACCGCGCTGTCGTCGTATGGCATCAATCTGGAAGACGTGCGGGCCGCGCTGCAGCAGGCCAGCATCAACCAGGCCAAAGGCAACTTCGACGGGCCGCAGCAGGCGTACGAAATCAATGCGAACGACCAGCTTCTCACCAGCAAGGATTATGGGTCGCTCGTGATCGCCTACCGCGGCCGAGCGCCGGTGGTGTTGTCCGACGTGGCGCAGGTGGTGGACGACGTGGAAAACACGAAGCTGGCGGCGTGGAGGAACGACACGCCGGCCGTGATCGTGAACATTCAACGCCAGCCCGGCGCGAACATCATCCAGGTGGTGGACCGCATCAAGAAACTGCTGCCGCAGCTCAAAGCCAATCTGCCCGCGTCCGTGGACATTTCCATTCTCACGGACCGCACGACGACGGTGCGCGCGTCGGTGCACGACGTGCAGTTCTCGCTGCTGCTGACGGTGGCGCTGGTCGTGATGACGATCTTTTTGTTCCTGCGCAACGTGTCGGCGACCATCATTCCCAGCGTGGCGGTGCCGCTTTCGATTCTCGGCACGTTGGGCGTGATGTATCTGCTCGGTTACAGCCTCAACAACCTGACGCTGATGGCGCTGACGATCTCGACGGGCTTCGTGGTGGACGACGCCATCGTGATGATCGAAAACATCGTCCGCTACCTCGAGGAAGGCGAGAAGCCTCTGCAGGCCGCCTTGAAAGGCGCGGAGCAGATCGGTTTCACGATCATTTCGCTCACCGTGTCCCTGATCGCCGTGCTCATTCCGCTGCTGTTCATGGGCGACATCGTCGGCCGGCTGTTCCGCGAATTCGCGGTGACGTTGAGTGTCACGATTCTCGTTTCGGCGATCGTGTCGTTGACGCTCACGCCGATGATGTGTTCACGCCTGCTCAAGGCGAAATCCGACCGAGCCGCCGGCCGTTGGTACGAGGCGTCGGAGCGGGTTTACGAGCGGATCATCCGCTTTTACGGACGCACGCTCCAGTGGGTTTTGCGGCGCCGGACCGCCACGCTGCTCGTCGCGGCGTCCATGCTCCTTTTCACGATTCTGCTCTACATCTTTGTGCCGAAAGGATTTTTTCCGGTCCAGGACACCGGGGTGATTCAAGGCATTTCGGAAGCGGCGCAAAACGCTTCCTTCCCCGCGATGGCCGACCGCCAGCAGGCGCTGGCGCGCGTGATTCTCCAAGATCCGGCGGTCGAGAGCCTGTCATCGTTCATCGGCGTGGATGGCATCAACACGACGCTCAACAGCGGCCGCCTTCTGATCAATCTCAAGCCGCTGGCCGAACGAAAGATCAGCGCCAGCGAGGTCATCCGCCGGTTGCAGCCGAAACTGGCGCAGGTGGACGGCATCACCCTCTACATGCAACCCATTCAGGATTTGACCGTCGAGGACCGTGTCAGCCGAACGCAATATCAATACACGCTCGAAGACGCCAGCGCCGACGAGTTACGCGTCTGGACGGAGAAGCTGATGGAAAAGCTGCGGACGCGGCCGGAGCTGCGCGACGTGGCGACCGACCAGCAGACGCGCGGCGCACAGGCGACGCTGGTGATGGACCGGGTGACCGCCTCGCGCCTCGGCATCACCGTGCAGGACATTGATAATACACTGTACGACGCCTTCGGCCAGCGGCAAATCTCAACGCTCTTCACGCAGTTGAATCAATATCACGTCATTCTGGAAACGCTGCCGCAGTTTCAACAGAACACCGCCCAACTGCAGGATATTTACGTGAAATCGACGACCGGCCGCGCGGTGCCGTTGAGCGCGTTCACGCATTTCGAATCGGGCACCGCGCCCCTGGTGATCAATCATCAAGGCCAGTTTCCGTCGGTGACCATTTCGTTCAACCTCGCGCCGGGATTCGCTCTGGGCCACGCGACGAAAGTCATCGAAGCAGGCGCAAGCGGAAATCGGCGTGCCGTTGAGTGTGCAGGCGGAATTTCAGGGAACGGCCCAGGCGTTCAAGGCGTCGTTGACGAACGAGCCGCTGCTCATTCTCGCGGCGATCATTGCGGTGTACATCGTGCTCGGCGTCTTGTACGAAAGTTACATCCATCCCGTGACGATTCTCTCGACACTGCCGTCCGCGGGAGTCGGCGCGGTGCTGGCGCTGCTGGTCTGTGGCACGGAACTCGGCGTGGTCGCGCTGATCGGCATCATCTTGCTGATCGGCATTGTGAAGAAGAACGCGATCATGATGATTGACTTCGCGCTCGACGCCCAGCGTAACGAAGGCAAACGTCCCGAGGAAGCGATCTACCAGGCGTGCCTGCTGCGTTTTCGGCCGATCATGATGACGACGTTCGCGGCGTTGTTCGGCGGCTTGCCGCTGGCGCTGGGCCGCGGCGTGGGCTCCGAGCTGCGCCGGCCGCTGGGCATTGCCATCGTCGGCGGACTGCTCGTCAGCCAGGTGCTCACGCTGTACACCACGCCCGTCATTTATCTCTTCTTCGATCGGCTCGGCGCGCGATTCTCCCGCGCCCGGGCGGCGGAGGAAACGGCTGTCGTCCTTCCGGAGGAGGGAACGGCATGAACATTTCCGCTCCCTTCATTCGCCGTCCGATCGGCACGGCTTTGCTCACGGCCGCCCTCGCGTTGGCGGGAGCGGTCGCCTATTGGCAACTGCCCGTGGCGCCGCTGCCGCAGGTGGATTTTCCCACGATCAGCGTGCAGGCGTCCCTGCCGGGCGCGAGTCCCGAGATCATGGCGTGTGCCGTGGCCGCGCCGCTGGAACGGCAATTGGGCCATATCGCGGGGGTCACGGAAATGACCTCCGCCAGCTATCTCGGCTCGACCCGGATCACGCTGCAGTTCGATCTGAACCGGGACATCAACGGCGCGGCGCGCGACGTGCAGGCGGCGATCAACGCGGCCCGGGCGTATCTGCCGTCGAACCTGCCGAACAATCCGACCTATCGCAAAGTCAATCCCGCCGACGCGCCGATCATGATCCTCGCGCTGACCTCCGACGTGTATGACCGCGGACAACTGTACGATGCCGCGTCCACCATCATTCAACAGCGCCTCCTGCAAATTCCCGGCGTTGGCCAGGTGATCGTCGGGGGTGGCGCGCTGCCCGCCGTGCGGGTGGATGTCAATCCCACGCAACTGAACAGTTGCGGTTTGAGCCTGGAAGACGTGCGTCTGATGTTGAGCCGGCAAAACGCGAATCTGCCCAAGGGCCAGCTCGCGGACGAACACACGACCGTGGACCTCCTGGCGAACGATCAATTGCTCAAAGCCGCGGATTACCGACCGCTCGTCGTCGCCCATCGCAAGGGCGCGGCGATCCGCTTGTCCGACGTCGCCACGGTGAGTGATTCGGTCGAGGATATCCGCGCCGCCGGCTTCGTGAACGGCAAACCGAGCGTCTCGCTGATTCTGTTCCGGCAGCCCGGCGCGAACATTATCGATACCGTGGATCGGGTCAAGGCCGCGTTGCCTTCGCTGAAAGAGTCCATTCCCACCGCGATCCATTTGACGGTGGTGCTCGAACGCACGACGACCATCCGCGCGTCCGTGCGCGAAGTGGAGCGCACCCTCCTGGTCGCCATTTTGCTGGTGATTCTGGTCGTGTTTCTCTTCCTGCGCAACGGCCGGGCGACGCTGATTCCCGCCGTGGTGGTTCCGACTTCCCTGGTCGGCACGTTCGGGGTCATGTATTTGTGCGGCTACAGCATCGATAATCTCTCGCTCATGGCCATGACGATTGCGACGGGCTTCGTCGTGGACGATGCCATCGTCGTCATCGAAAATGTCTCGCGCTATCTCGAACAGGGAATGAAGCCCATGGAAGCGGCCCTGCGGGGCGCGCGCGAAGTCGGTTTCACGGTTCTTTCCATCAGCTTTTCGCTGGTGGCCGTGTTCACGCCGATTCTGCTCATGGGCGGCATCGTCGGGCGTTTGTTCCGCGAATTTGCCGTCACTCTTTCCACGGCCATTTTCGTTTCGCTGTTCATTTCGCTCTCCACGACCCCGATGATGTGCGCGCGCTTGTTGCGCCATCGCCCGCCGCAGGAGCAGGGGCGCCTGTCCCGGGCGAGCGAAACCGTTTTCACCTGGGTGCTGGAACGCTACAAGCGGAGCCTGCAACGCGTGCTGCGCCATCCGGCCCTGACGCTCGGCGTTTTGCTGCTCACCATGGCGGCGAACATTGTACTTTTCACGGTGGTGCCGAAAGGCTTCTTCCCGCAGCAGGACAACGGCACGGTGTTTGGGGGCGTGCAGGGGACGCAGGACGCTTCCTTTCAGGCCATGCGGTCGGCGGTGGCGCGCTTCGTCAACATCATCAAGGACGACCCCGCCGTCGAGACGGTCACGGCCTTCACCGGGGGCAGCGGCGCGGCCAACGGCGGCTCCGTCTTCCTGGCGCTCAAACCCCTCGCCCAGCGCAAAATCACCGCGAGCCAGCTCATCAATCGCCTGCGTCCCAAGCTGGCGTCCGTCCCCGGCGCGACGGTGTTTGTCCAGGCCGGCCAGGATTTGCGCATCGGCGGGCGCCAGAGCAACGCCCAGTATCAATACACCATTCAGAGCGACAACTTGAATGACCTCGTGAAGTGGGGTCCGCTGCTGCTCCAAGAAATGAGAAAGCTGCCCGGGTTCACCGATGTCAGCAGCGACCAGCAAAACAACGGCCTGCAGGCTTCGCTCGTGTATGACCGCGCGACGGCGGCCCGGCTGGGTATATCTCCCAAGGTGATCGACAATACCCTCTACGACGCGTTCGGGCAAGAACAGGTTGCGACGATGTACAGCGCGCTGAATCAATATCACGTCGTCCTGGAAGTGGACCCGCGGTTCTGGCAGGACCCTCGGGGGCTGGACACGATCTACCTGCGCCCGACGAACGGTTCGGCCGTCGTTCCCCTGAGCGCCGTGGCGCGCTACGAGCCGACCACCGCGCCGATTGCGGTGAATCATCAGGGGCAATTTCCCTCGGTGACGCTTTCGTTCAATCTCGCCCCCGGTATGGCGTTGAGCGACGCCGTGAAAGCCATTGGGCAAATGGAGCAACGCGTGGGAATGCCGGGGCGGATTCACGGAAGCTATTCCGGAACGCTCGCCGCGTTCCGCACGTCGCTGGCCAGCGAGCCGTTGTTGATCGTGACGGCCCTGCTGGCGGTTTATATCGTGCTGGGCGTTCTCTACGAGAGCTACATCCATCCGGTGACGATTCTGTCCACGCTGCCCTCGGCGGGGGTCGGCGCGGTGCTGGCGCTGATGCTGTTTCACACCGACCTCAGCGTGATCGCGCTGATCGGCATCATCCTGCTCATCGGCATCGTGAAGAAAAACGCGATTCTGATGATTGACTTCGCGCTGGCCGCCACGCGGGAAGAAGGGAAGAGTCCCCGCGACGCGATCTATCAGGCGTGCCTGCTGCGCTTCCGTCCGATTCATGATGACCACGACGGCGGCGCTGTTTGGCGCGCTGCCGTTGGTCTTGTCCACGGGGGCGGGCTCGGAATTGCGGCGTCCGCTGGGCATTGCGATTGTGGGCGGCTTGCTCTTCAGCCAAGTGCTCACGCTGTACACGACCCCGGTGGTTTATCTCTATTTCGACCGCCTCCGCCTGGGATGGCGAGACCTTCGGCAGAAACCGGCGGTCGTGCCGCCAGCCGTTTGGGGATGTCCCGAAGGGAGTGCTCGATGAACCCGCGGATGAACTGTCAGAAAACACTATGGGAAAAGGCTTTCTTCCTCGCGGGACTCGCGCTTCTGGGCGGCTGCAACTTTGCGCCACCCTATGCGCGGCCCTCCGTCGAGACTCCCGCGACGTTCAAGGAAAATGCCGTGCCCCCCAATGGCTGGAAAGTGGCGGAGCCGAATGATGACGCCGGTCGCGGCAAGTGGTGGGAAGTATTCCACGATCCGCAGTTGAATGCGCTCGAAGAGCAGGTGACCATTTCCAACCAGAACGTGGCGGCGGCGTTTGCCAACTGGCTGGCCGCGCGGGCGCTGGTGAAGGAAGCGCAGGCGCAGTTGTTTCCGACCCTCGGGGCGAGTCCCTCCGTCACGCGGTCGCGCGAGTCTTCGTCGCCACACCCCACCGTCACCAATTATTCGTTGCCCCTGGAGGCGTCCTGGCAACTCGATCTTTGGGGGCGTGTGCGGAACACGGTGGAGGCCAATGCCGCCGCGGCGCAGGCCACCGCCGCCGATTTGGAGAACACCCGGCTGCTGACGCAGGCGGAACTCGCGGCGGACTATTTTGACCTGCGCGCCCAAGACACGCTCCGACAATTGTTTGACGCGACGGTCACCGCCTATCGCGAATCCTTCGAACTGACCCAGGTCCGTCTCCAAACCGGCATTGCCTCGGACCAAGACGTCGCCCAAGCCAAGACGCAGCTCGAAACCGCGCAGGCGCAGGACACGGATCTCGGCATTCTGCGGGCCCAGCTCGAGCACGCCATCGCCGTGCTCGTCGGCAAACCGGCCTCGGCTTTTTCCCTTCCGGCGCAGCCGCTGGAAACGACTCCCGCCGCGACGCCCTCCGGCGTTCCGTCCCAGCTTCTCGAACGTCGACCGGACATTGCCGCCGCCGAGCGTCGCGTCGCACAGGCCAACGCGAGTATCGGCGTAGCCAAAGCCGCTTATTTTCCGACGATTACTCTGAGCGCTTCCGGTGGATTGGAAAGCACCGCCATTGACAGTCTGTTGAACTGGCCCAGCCGCGTCTGGTCCCTGGGCGCGGGAATGGGGGAAACCCTTTTTGACGCCGGGCAGCGTAAGGCCGCGGTCGAACAATTTCGCGCCCTCTACGACGGCACCGTCGCCCAATATCGCCAGACCGTGCTCACCGCCTTTCAGCAGGTGGAAGATAATCTGGCCGCGCTGCGCATTCTCGATCAGGAAACTCAGCAACAAGACGCCGCCGTACAATCGTCCGCGCGCTACCTCGACCTCGCCACCGACCGGTACAAGCTGGGCATTGACAGCTATCTCAACGTGGTCACGGCCCAAACCACTCTCTTGGCCAACCGCCACGCGTTGGTGAACCTTCGGGCCCAGCAAATGATCGCCTCCGTGCACCTCATTGAGGCTTTAGGCGGCGGATGGAACACGTCGCAATTGCCGCGGCTCTAACTCAAGTGCGTTCAACGCGCTAGCTGCCTCGGAGGAGCGATGAAGGTGTGCTGGTACTTCTGCGGTCGGAAGACTGCGACGCATGCAGCCAAAAGAGCTCTGAA
This sequence comes from uncultured Planctomycetota bacterium, assembly GCA_963750205.1. Classification (GTDB taxonomy): domain Bacteria; phylum Planctomycetota; class Phycisphaerae; order Sedimentisphaerales; family Anaerobacaceae; genus PLanc-01. The sequence continues at coordinate 80,964 of CAVVRJ010000071.1, read as the reverse complement.
GCCGCGGCACTCTCAAGTCGCAGCCTCTATTTATCGGGTGCTCGCCCGCGCTGGATCGGGCTCGTTGCTGGCTGTGATCGACGTTGACGGCTTTCAGCCGGCGCAGGTAGAATTATCAGGAGCCTTTATTATATTTGGTGTTTCTTTGTACCACGGTTGATGTCGGGGGATTCGACTATGAGAAGCGTGAATCCGTTCTTCATCACGGCCTGTCTTTCCGCTTTCCTGTTTCCGCCTCCCCCGGGAAGGGCCGCCGCGCCGGCTGCAGCGCCCAGTCTGCCCAAGATGGAGACGGTGTTCGACATTGCCCGGCCCCAGACGCAGGACGTCATCTACTTTCGCAGCGAGGATATCGTGCAGGGGCAACTGCTCAATGAGAAGGTCAGCGTGGTGACCCAGTACGGGACGCTGTCGATCCCGCTGCGGCGGTGTGCGGGATTGTCCTTCGAGGCCAGCCGGGCCAACGCGGACGCCGTAGTCACCGTCAACTTCAATCGGTTCACCGGCATCGTCACCGATCATGTGTTCCGGTTCCGGATCGCGTCCTCCGGGATGGAAGTGCCCATCCGCAAAGAGACGATCGCCTTCGTCCTGCTCAAGAAGACGGCGGAGGAGACGGATTTCCTCAAGGGCCACGACAAGGCCGATCTGTTCGTCATGGCCAACGGCGACGTGCTCAGCGGCCAGACTGGCGGAGCAGACGGTGCAGATTCGCACCGACTACGCGAAAGTCCCGGTCCCGTTCAGCGAGATCAAAGAAGTCCGGATGCCGACGGGCAGCGATATGACCGCCGTCATTACCCGGACCAGCGGCGAGACGATGCGGGGGGCGTGGGAGACCGACGAACTGTCCCTGAATCTGGAAATCGAGCTGAATCTGCCGGCCATCTATAAGGACAAGTTCGCTCGGATCTTCGTCGGGCCGGGCGCGGGAACTGGCCCCGGGGCAGTTTGGCATCCAACCGGCCGTGCCGGCGGAACCGGAGGGCGTGTTGCCTGTGCCAGCGGTGGCGCTGGACGAAAAGACCATCGCCTTGGACCTGGGCAAGAAGGCGACGATGAAGCTGGTCCTGATCCCGGCGGGCAAGTTCCTGATGGGCAGTCCCGCGCGACGAGGCCGGGCGGGACGAGGATGAGGGGCCGCTGCGCGAGGTCGTCATTTCCAAGCCCTTCTACCTGGGCGTGCACGAAGTCACGCAGGACCAGTATGAGGCCGTGATGGGGGCCAAGCCGAGCAAGTTTGTCGATGCCGCCAAGCCGGTCGAGTGCGTGTCCTGGGAGGACGCGGTCGAGTTCTGCCGGCGGCTGGCGCGAAAGACCAACCAGGCCGTGGCGCTGCCGACCGAGGCCCAGTGGGAATACGCGTGCCGGGCCGGATCGAAGGCGCGTTTCAGTTCCGGCGATGACGACCGGCAGTTTTACACCTTCGCCCGCTTCGGCCAGGGACCGGACGCGGGGACCGCTCCGGTGGGCTCCAAGAAGCCCAATGCGTGGGGCCTGTTCGACATGCACGGCAACGTCTGGGAGTGGTGCAGCGATTGGTATGCGGGCTCCTATGTCAATGCGGCGACGCGGGACCCGACGGGGCCGATCTCGGGCCAGGGACGCGTGCTGCGCGGCGGCTCCTGGGTGAATACCATCGAGGGCTGCCGCTGCGCGACCCGTAACAAAAGCGCGCCCGACGCACGATTCAACGCCATTGGATTTCGAGTCGTCGTGAACCCTGAAATAGTCCTTGGTCCTTGTCCTTTGCTGAGGTTCAGGGTGAAGATATGAGCACGACAACATGTCATTGCGAGCGCAGCACGACAATCTCCCGACGCGAAGTGATCCGGAGCGGCCTCCTCGGTGCGACGGGATGGCTGCTGAGCGAGGGCAAGCCTGCGGTAGGATGGGCTTTAGCCCATGCGGACAATCCGGGCGCGGGTGGACAGGAGCAGCATGGGCTAAAGCCCATCCTACCAGCGACCAAGGCCAAGGCGGTGATCCAAATCTGGATGTGGGGCGGCCCGTCCCAGTTGGACACGTTCGATCCGAAGCCGGCGGCGGGCAACGACTACACCGGCCCGTTGAACCACCCGATCCGCACGAACGTCGATGGCATCATCATCGGTGAGCTGCTGCCTCTGCTGGCGAAGCAAGCCGACAAATATGCCATCATTCGCAGCATGACCCACGGCAACAATGGCCATGAGACGGCGGCTTATATGGTCCAGACCGGTCGGCCCCCCGGGGGCCGGGACGTGTATCCGAGCATCGGAGCGGTCGTCTCGCTGTTCAAGGGCTACAGCGCCGGGTACACCGGCCTGATTCCACCCTATGTCGTTTTGACGCAGCCGCAAGGACGGTTCTCTGAGGCCGGCTTCCTGGGGAATCGCTACAAGCCTTTCGCCACCGGCGGCGACCCGGCGCAGAGCCGCTTCGCCGTCGAAGGGGTCGTGGTGCCGGGCATCTCCGACCAGCAGCAGAAGAGCCGCCGGGAATTGCTCCAGAAAGTGGATACGCTGGGGCAGGCGATGAAGGGCAACGGGACCCTGAAGAGCTTCGATCAAGCGGGCGATCAGGCGTATGACCTGATCCTGGGCGATGCAGGCAAGGTGTTCGACCTGACGCAGGAGAAGAACGAGTTGCGGGACAGCTATGGTCGCAATACGTTTGGCCAATCCTGCCTGGTCGCGCGGCGGCTGGTCGAGCGTGGCGTGCCCTACATCACGATCAATTACGGCGGCTGGGATACCCACGAGCAGCATTTTCAGGCCATGCGCCGCAAGTTGCCCGAGATGGATCGCGGCATGGCCGCCTTGCTCCAGGATCTCGCGGAGCGCGGCTTGCTCGGCAGCACCATCGTCTGGTGGAGCGGCGAATTCGGTCGGACGCCCAAAGTCGCGTGGGAGCCGCCCTGGAACGGGGGACGCCACCATTTTGGCGACGTCTTCAGCGCTGTGGTGGCCGGTGGCGGATTCCAGGGCGGGCGCGTGGTCGGCGCGTCCAATGAGACGGGCGAGCAAGTGAAGGAGCGGCCCGTTTATCCGTGTGATGTGCTGGGCAGTATGTATGCGCTGCTCGGCATCGACGGGAGCGCCAAGCTGCCGCATCCCCAGGGCCTGGATGTCCGCGTGATGCCCACCGCCGCCGAAGGCGTGAAGTCGGGCGGACTCCTGAAGGAGATCATGTAATGGGGACCACGGCCGAGACAGCAAGCTCCATGTCATTGCGAGCGCAGCGAAGCAATCTCCCATGTCGCGGATTGAGATTGCTTCGTCGCTGCGTTCCTCGCAATGACGTGCCTGGGTCCTGCGCATCCAACGAGCGGACGCGTGGGTTAAGAACCCACGCTACAACTACAGCGCTGATGGTTCTCCTGATGGTGGCGCCATGCGCGTGGGGTCAGCCGCGGGGGCCGCACATCGGCTACGTCTATCCCGCCGGGGGACGGCAGGGGGAGACCTTCCAAATCGAAGTTGGCGGGCAGTACCTGGACGGCGCGGCTAACGTGTATGTCTCCGGCAGTGGCATTCGCGCGACTGTGGTCGAGCACCTCAAGCCGCTGGGTGGGCAATTGTCCAACGACCTGCGACAGCGGATCCGAGACCTGCAGAGGAAGGGCACCGATGCGGCGGGGCTCCGGGAGATCGCCGAGATCAACAAGAAATTCGACGCCAGCTCGAACCTGGAGGCCTATCCCGTCCTCTCGGAGACCGTCCTGTGCCACGTGACGGTGGCCCCGAATGCCGAGCCAGGGGAGCGGGAATTGCGGCTGCAAGTGGCGGCGGGATTGTCCAATCCGTTGGTGTTTTGCGTCGGGCAACTGCCGGAATTCCGCGAGAAGGAATGGCGCGGCCCGGCGGATGCCAACATGAGCATCACCCTGCCGGCCACGATCAACGGCCGGATCGTGCCCGGCAACATCGAGCGCTATCGGTCGGTCGTGCGCCGGTTTCAGCCCTATCTGCCCGCCGACGTGGACCGGTACCGCTTCCCGGCGCGCAACGGGCAAAAGCTGGTCCTGGCGGTGCAGGCGCGGGACTTGACGCCCTACCTGGCCGACGCGGTGCCTGGCTGGTTCCAGGCGGCGGTGACGCTCTACGACGCCAAGGGCAAAGAGCTGGCGTATGACGACGACTACCGCTTCCATCCCGATCCTGTCCTCTATTACGAGATTCCCGCGGACGGCGACTACCTGATCGACATCAAGGACGCGCTCTATCGCGGCCGCGAGGACTTCGTCTATCGCATCACCGTGGGCCAAGTGCCCTTTGTGACCAGCATCTTTCCCCTGGGTTGCCAGGCCGGCAAGCAAGTTGCTGTCGAGCTCAAGGGCTGGAACCTCCCGACAGATAAGGTGACGATGGACACCAAGGGCAAGAAGCCGGGCGTCTATCCGGTCTCCGTGCGGGCGGGAAATCTGGTTTCCAAGCCCCTGCCTTTCGTGGTGGACACGCTGCCGGAGTGCCTGGAAAAGGAGCCCAATAACGAGCTCAAAGAGGCCCAGAAGGTGACGCTGCCGATCGTCGTCAATGGGCGGATCGACAAGAAGCGGCGATTGGGATATCTTCAGTTTTAACGCCCATGCCCGCGACCAGATCGTCGCGGAGGTCTACGCCCGGCGGCTCGATTCGCCGCTGGATTCCGTGCTCAAGCTGACCGATGCCAACGGCAAGCAACTGGCGTACAACGACGATCACGAGGACAAGGGCGCGGGCTTGTACACGCATTTCGCGGATTCCTACCTCACGGCTACCTTGCCGGCGGACGGGACCTACTACCTTCACATCGGCGATGCACAGCAGCCAGGGGGGCCGGAATACGCCTACCGCCTGCGCCTCAGCCCGCCGCGACCGGATTTCGACCTGCGGATCGTGCCGTCTGCAATCAACGTCGCCGCCGGAGGGACGGCCCGCCTCACCGTCTATGCCCTGCGCAAGGACGGCTTCTCCGGCGAGATTGTCCTGGCTTTGAAGGATGCCCCGAAGGGTTACGCTTTGAAGGGCGACCGGGTGCCGGCAGGTCAGGATAAGGTCGAGGTGACGTTGACGGTCCCGCCGACGCCTCCCGCGGAGCCCCTGAACCTGATCGTGGAGGGTCGTGCGACCGCAGGGGGGCAGCAACTCGTGCGACAAGCCGTGCCGGCGGAGGACATGATGCAGGCCTTTGCCTACCGGCACCTGGTGACCATGAAGGACCTGAAAGTCGCCGTCATCAAGCGCGGCGGTGTCCCGGCCTCGGCCAAGGCCCTCGGCACCCCGCCTGTGAAAGTCCCCGTCGGCGGAGCGTCCCGGCTCTCCGTCGGAATGCCTGCCACCGGCCTGCCATAGGACTGGCACGCCGGAGAACACTCTTCATCGTCTCCGCATATCGGCCCGAAGCTGCCGTCGAACGCCGTCCCCATTCCTATCCGACCATCCGCCTCAGGGACATGTTTTTCTTGGCAGACCAGGGCTTGGGCGACTATAATAGAGAAGTGGCGTTTGCCGGCCCCGGCGTCGAGGAGGTCGCCACCGGGACTCTCCCAGTGAGTCCGTACGGGCGTCAGGAGGTGCTCTCACTACCAACCTTTTCTGGAGGACAGGACATGAGAAAGACAAGTTTCACCTGGAGACACTGTGCCAGGGCTTCTGTGGCGATCCTGGCGATCTTGTGGCTGAGCGGGGTGGCCCCGGCCGGGACGATGACCCTCGTCGATCTGCCCGCGACGGGCACCGACGCCGCCATTGGGATCAGCACGACCAAAACATACACGCACGCCTATGACTTCGGGTCCTATGGCTCCGGCCCCGCCACGATCAACGGCGTGGCGTTGGAGCGGGGCCCGACCGCCAGTCTCACGGCGGCCTACAACGGCAAGAGCCGACAGGGCTACCGCTACACGATTACCGACACGCGGGCCACCGTGAACCTCCCTCTCCACGCGGGCAGCGATTGCAGCAGCCAGGCGGACGGTAGTTCCCGGACCATGCTTTGGGACATGCTCTATCATGGCGCGTCGACGACGATCGGCGCCGGGCTCGTGCTGATCCTGTCCGACCTGACGCCGGGTGCGACTTATTCGTTCCACTATTACTACCGCTCCTGGGGCACCGGAGCAACCGCGCGGACGATCACCATCCAGGCCGACGGCGGACACAACGGCAAGTTCACCGACACGATGGACGTAGAGCTCGACGCCGGCGGGGCGCACCGCTTCGACTATACCTACACCTGCGACGACACGGACGTGACACTGCGTTTCCTCACGAACGACAACAACAACGGTGTGCACCTCTACGGTTTCACGAACGAATTGCTGAGTGGACCCACAGCCGCCCAATACCCCAGTCCGGCAGACCAGGCTACAGATGTCTATCGCAACGCCGTGCTGAGCTGGCTGGCGGGCAAGAGCGCCGCGACGCACAATGTCTACTTCGGCACGACCTTCGCTGATGTGAACACGGCCACCGTCGCGAAGCCCCTGGGCGTCCTGATGAGCACGGGCCAGACGGCGACTACTTTCGATCCGGGCCGGCTGGTCCTGGGCCAGACCTACTATTGGCGGGTGGATGAAGTCAACAAGGCTCCGGACTTCACCGTCTTCAAAGGCAGTGTCTGGAGCTTCACGGTCGAACCGGTCTCCTATGCCATCGCCGGCATCACCGCTACCGCTTCCAGCGTGAGCGCTGCCGCGACGGGACCCGAGAAGACGATCGACGGTTCCGGCCTCAATGCCCTCGACCAGCACTCCACGACGCTCGAACAGATGTGGCTCAGCGCCCCGGAGGCGACGAAATCCGCCTGGATTCAGTATGCCTTCGATAAGTTGTACAAGCTCGACCGCATGCTGGTCTGGAACTCCAACCAAACGATGGAACCGTTCCTGGGCTTCGGTGCCAAAGCGGTGACCATCGAATACTCTGCCGACGCCAGCACCTGGAACAAGCTGGGTGATTTCGAGTTCGCCCGGGCCACCGGCCTGCCGACTTATACCGCCAACACGACGGTGGATTTCGCGGGGGCGACCGCCAAGTTCGTGAGGTTGACCATCACCAGTAACTGGGGCGGGGTCGTTTCTCAGTACGGCCTGAGTGAGGTCCGCTTCTACCAGATCCCGGTCGTGGCGGGCTACCCGAGCCCCACCTCTGGGACGACCGGTCTGGCCCCCCACGTAGCCCTGAGTTGGCGGCCCGGACGGGAGGCGGGCACCAACGACATCTTCCTCGGCACCGACGCTACGAACCTGACCAAGGTCGCTTCAACCGTCAGCGCCACCTACGAGACGGACCTGGCGCTGGGGCAGACCTATTATTGGAAGGTGGTCGAGGTCAACAACGCCAAGACCCCATCGTCTTGGGAAGGCCCCGTCTGGAGCTTCTCGACGACCCGGTTCCTTATTCTCGATGACTTCGAGACGTACAACGACCTCGAAGGCAAAGGCACGCGGATCTATGAGACCTGGATCGACGGCTACGGTACCACGACCAACGGGGCCCAGGTCGGCTATCTCCAGGCGCCGTTCGCCGAGACGACGATCTTCTTCGCCGGCAGGCAATCCATGCCGTTCTTCTATGACAACACCAGTGCCAAGGTAACGTACTCCGAAGCCGTGCGGACGTTCGACACCGCGCAGGACTGGACGAAGTACGGGTGCAAGGGTCTCTCACTTTATTTCTTCGGCGATCCGAACAACACAGGCCAGCTTTACGTCAAGATCAACAACACCAAGGTCCCGTACAGCGGTGCGGCGTCGGACCTGAAGATTGCGACTTGGCTGCCCTGGACCATCGATTTGGCCTCTACCGGCGCCAGTCTGCAGAAGGTGACATCGCTAACGGTCGGAGTCGAAGGCGCTGGCGCCAAGGGCAAGCTGCTCTTTGACAGCATCGGCCTGTACCCAAGCGCAGCCGCCGACGTCACGCCGGCCGACCCGGGCACGAAGGGCCTCGTCGCCTACTATAAGCTCGATGGTGACGGCAAGGATTCTGCCGGCACACATAACGGGACAGCGAATGGCAATCCCGCGCCGTGGGTCGCCGGCCAACTGGGGCAGGCGTTCAACGTGACGGCCGATTTGACGTACATCGGCATCCCTTACTCCGCGGACTTCGCCCTGAGCACTTTCACGGTCTCGGTGTGGGTCAAAGCCAGCGATAAGACCGCCAGCCGCGGCATCATCGGCACTCGCATCGGTGGCGAGTACACGTTCGATCTGAAGTTCGATGCCACCCGCATTCACGGGGACGTCGGCAACGGCAGCGCCTGGCTGAGCACCGCCGTGGACATTGTCACCGCCCAGGGCGGCGTGATCACCGCGAACGCCTGGCATCACATCCTCTACGCGGTTGAGCCCGGCATCACCCACATGTACCTGGACGGCGCTCTGGCTTCGACGTTGACCTACACGGGCACGCCCATGTTCATGAAGAGCGGCGAGGAGCTGCGGATCGGCTGCGACTATGTCAGTGGTACCAGTTACGAGTACCTGCGCGGCGCGGTCGACGAGGTCCGCATCTTCAACCGGGCTCTGTCCGCGCCGGAGGCGGCTTTCCTGGCCGGTCGGACGGGACCGATGTTCCAGGCCCCGTAACAACAAGCTTGTTTATGGTAACGCCATCAGGCTTCTCCGGGGATCCCAGCGCAGCCCACTGCGCTTGGGATCCCCTTTTTCGTGCCCGTGGTGAGAAAAGGCATTGACGCGGGGAGCGGCGGCCGATTTGATGGGCCGCCATGATGGAATTGAGTCAGCAGGAAATCGACGAGCGGTACATGCGGATGGCGATCGACGCGGCGCTGGTGGCCGAGGAGAATGGCGACGTGCCCATCGGGACCGTCATCGTGCACGAGGGCCGGGTGATCGCCAAGGCATACAACCAGCGCGAGCAGCTCAAGGACCCGACCGCCCACGCGGAGATCATCGCGCTAACCCAAGCGGCCGCAGCCTTGGGCATGTGGCGGCTGCACGGCGGTACGATCTACGTGACGCTGGAGCCGTGCCCGATGTGTGCCGGGGCGCTGGTGTTGGCCCGGCTCGACCGCTTAGTCTACGGCTGCCCGGACCCCAAGACGGGTGCCTGCGGCAGTCTCTATGACATCGTCCGCGACGGCCGGCTCAACCATCGGCTGGAAGTCACGCCCGGCGTCCTGGCCGACGACTGCACCGGCCTGCTCCAGGATTTCTTCCGCCAGCGCCCGGCGCGGCAATGGAGACGACTCCGACACATCGGGGCAATGAGGGGCAACGACGCCCAGGCATCAGCTTCGCCAGGGGCGGGTCCTCCCTTTGAGGTTGGCCAGCGTCTCGTTGAGGATCTTGGTGTCCTCGGCGATTTCGAAGTCGAACATGCCGGCCAGGGTGTGGTCGGCGCCGTTTTCGAAGACATACTTGAAGGCGTCCTCCGGCGGAATCGCGCCGGCGGCCATCACCTTGAAGCTGATCCAGGGCTTGGTCACGTTCTTCATGACCTCGATCGTCGCTTGCGGATCGCGGCACCAGTAGCCGGGGCACTCATTGTAGGCGTTCTTCAGCTCGTTCGGCTTCGGGGCGCTCGGGTACTTGTGGTGATGGAAGGTCTTGATGTAGAAGTCGGCGGGGATGTTGTTCTTCTCGCACTCGACGACGACCTTCAGGTCGTGGCAGCCGACGCCGGAGGGGACGCCGAGGTCCTTGCCGATCTCGACGGCTTTGCGGACGAGGTCCATGCGTCCCTGGTTGACCAGCGGATCGGAGCGGACGCCCCAGAGGTAGAGGGCCTCGGAGCCTTCATCGACCAGCTCTTTGGCCATCTCGGCGTAGCCCTTCATATCGTCGATGATTTCCGCGATGGGGCAGATGATCCACTGGATCTTGCCGCCGTAGCGCTGGCGGTAGCGCTTGAGCATCGACGACGATCCCCGGCGGGTTGTGGATGGACAGCGTGTTGATGCCGTGGGCCTCGGCGATGGCCATCGTCTCGTGGATCTTGTCCTCCGTATTGTAGTGCGCGCAGAGGTTGTAGACGTACTTGAGGTCCCGGCTGTGCGTGTAGTGCGTCAGCAGGTTGCCGCCCAGGAGCATGCGGCTGACTTCCAGCTTGCCGATCTTGCCCATCGGGATCTTGGCCTTGGAATTCGGCTCGACCTTGATGGCCGGCTCCCTTGGCTTCGGCGGCTTGCCCGCATTCATGGCCAGCACACCCCCGGCGGAGGCGGCCAGCGACTGCTTCATGAAGCTGCGACGATTCACTTCGTACGACATATGCTTCTCCTTCGTGTTCGTCTGACCGGCTTCTGCTCTCGTGACACGGTCATCTGGCCGAGTCTTCACGGGCTGGAAGCCCGTTGCTACGTGGCATGGGCTTCCAGCCGTGATTTCCAATCACGGGCAAGATGCCCGTGCTACTGTAGGTCGCCGGCGGCCCAGCGGATCGAGCGGACGACCAATTGCCGGTAGTTCGGATTGGCGTACGCCTTCGAGTCGTGGCCGAGCTGGAGGAACACGACGCGATTGTCGCTCGACGGCCGCGTCCAGCAAACGGTCGAGTCATTCTTCGGATGGTCGGTCGTCAGGAGGACGTGGTTGTCCTTGGCGAACCAGACGCCCTTGTACACCTCATCGTGGATGGTGAAGTCGCTCAGGCCGCGGGTGATCGGGTGCTCGCGATCGACGATCTTGATATTCAGGTCGTTGTCATGCTCATAGGTGCCCGTGGCGAACTGCTTGCCGTCGATGGTCTTGGTCCTTGAGCGGGTACCGGGCCCCGATGATCTGGCGGTAGTCTTCCCACGTGTTGAAGGCACCCTCCGAGTGGTGCAGGGAGACCAAGCCCACGCCGTTTGCCAGCAGCTTCTTGAAGTTCTCCTGCCGCTTCGGCGAGATGTTCTGGGTCATGTTGTACAGGACGATGACATCATAGTTCCAGTTGCTGATGTCCTCGAACAACTCGCTATGGTCTTTCTGGGCGGCCTCGACATACTGAACGTCGCTGTAGCCCTGGAACAGCTTGAAGAACGGATCGTGCTCGAACTCATGCCCGCCCGTGACGACCACGACCTTGATCGGGTCCAGCGGCCGGATCATGATGTTCTTGAAATAGACGAGGCTCTTGGGGTCATGGCCCTGGATGGCGATGGTGCCCTGATCGAGGATGCGTCCGGCATTGCCCCTCGGCGGCACATAGTTCTCCGGCTGGGTCCAGTCCGTGGTGGTCTTGCCGTCGATCTTGATGATGACGTGCTTGCCCTCGACCTTGATGTAATAATTGAACCACTCGCCGTCCTTGGAGGGGGCATTGTTCATTACGTCCTTGACGTTGTAGAGCCCGCCCGTCTTCTTGGGGTCGCTGTGGGTCGTGTTGACCTGGCACTCGAAGCCCTTGCTCGGCCAATCGTCCTGCTGGAACTGGGTGTGGAAGTAGATGCCCGAGTTGGCGCTTTGGTGCGTCATGACGTCGGCCCTGAGCTCGAAGTTCTTGAAGTTGTGGCGGCGGACGGGGCCGACGTAGTAGAGGTGGCTGCGCGGGCCGTTCACGACGAGCATGCCGTCCTTGACGGTGAACGTGCCCGGCTTCTCGCTGGCCTTCCAGCCGTTGAGGGTCTTGCCGTCAAACAGGGAAATCCAGCCCTCGTCTGTTGCTTTGGGCATTGCTGCCCGCGACGAACGCCGTGCACACCAGAAGCAGGGTCGCGGTTCTTTTTACCATCTGATTTTCTCCTCAACTATCGTGTCAATTGTCGGATGGGCTATCGCCCACCGTTTCCTGTTGTCGCTCCGTAGGGGCAGGCCCCCGTGCCTGCCCGTGGGGGCATCGGGCAACCACGGGGGTTGCCCCTACAGCCGCCACGGGCTTCGCATCGCCCGGACCAGCCGGCGATTGGCGGCGTCGTTGTTGACGAACCGCTCCTTCGCCGGGTCCCAGCGCAGCTTCTGCTCGGTCCGAATCGCGATGTCGCTGATCTGGCACAGCGTATCCGCCTGGACCGCCACGTCGATCGGGCAGATCGTGTCCTTGCGGCTGCGGACGCAATCGAGCAGATTCTTCGCGTGGTTGCTGCTCTGATACAACTGGGTGTCGTTCGGACCCCACTTGATGTCCAGCAACTCCTTCGGGGAGGCATTGAGGCCGGAGCGGTCCACGTGGATCCAGCCGTCGGTGCCTTCGAAGGCGGTGCCGTGATCGGTGGTCCGGCCGTAGCGCTTCTTCCATTCCTCCGGGAAGGGAGCCCCGGTGAAGTTCATGGTGATCCCGTTGTCGAGCTTGCACGTGACGTTCCAGTTCACGGCCGTGTCGCACACGCCGTTGGGATCGGGCCACTGGCCCTTGCCCTCGATCTCCAGCGGGCACGGAATCTTGTCCCCGAGGCCCCACAGGGCGATGTCGAGCGGATGGACGCCCCAGCCGGCGACGAAGCCGAGGGCATAGTCCGAGATGAACCACCACCACGAGTTGGACTCCCGGCCGGGCGTGTAAGCGTGGTACGGCGCCGGTCCCAGCCACATATTGTAGTCGATCCACTCCGGCGGCTGGGCGACATTGCGCGGCCCGCCGGAAGAGCTGCCGGGCGACCAGACGTTGATCGTCTTGAGCTCACCGATCCGCTTATTCTTCACCAGCTCGCAGGCGAACCGGAAGTTCCGCTCGGACCGCTGCTGCGTCCCGAATTGGAACCGCGTGCCGTACTGGTGACAGGCGGCCCGCAGCGCCTGGTCCTCGGCCAGGCTCAGCCCCATCGGCTTTTCGACGTAGATATCCTTGCCGGCCCGGGCCGCCTCCAGCGCGACGAGAACATGCCAGTGATCGCACGTCGCGACCAACACGACGTCGATATCCTTGCGGGCGATCAACTCGCGGTAGTCGGTGTAGACGGCACAATCGTTGTTCTTGTAGAAGTCATTGACCACCTTCTGCGTGGCTTCGCGGACGGGGGCCTTGAGGTCGCAGATCGCGATGACCCGGCAGTCCTTCTGATTCAGGAAGTTCCGCATATCATAGGTGCCCTGCGGCCCCGTGCCGACGCACCCGACCGCAATCCGCTCGCTCGCCGCGACGGCTCCGGCCCGTGCCCAAAGCCGTGGAGCTGACGACATACGGCAATCCGATCGCCCCCAGAGCAGCACCGGTGGTGGATCTTAGAAAGCTTCGACGTGTGACATTCGCATGCCGGACCATGACTTTTTTCTCCTCACAGACCCGAACTCGACCCTCGGAACGGAGGTTCGCACCCCCAAAGTCTAACCCGAGCCCCTCGTGCGGTCAAATCAAAAACAGGGATGAGCCGGAGGTGCGGGGCGGTAACCCCTTAAAGGTAGCGGTCGATGTCCAAAGCTGTGTGGAAGACACCAAGGATTTCGATCACGTCTTCGCTGCGGATGAGGTAGGCAATGCGGTAGTGCCCATACAAGAGGATTCGGATCTCGCCTTCCGGTTCAGAGCGATACGCATGCCCCATGCGCGGGAAGCTGCTCAGCATTTGAGCCTTCTCATAGATGGAGGTAACAACACGCAAGGCGGCTTGCGGATCATCTTGCGCGATGTAGCGGTAGATCTCCTCCAGCCAGGACGCCGCTTCTTCGGTCCATCTCAGCTTTGCCATCGCCGGATTCGCTCGCCCATCTCGTCGTTGGAGATAACGCGACCGCTGCGCGCATCCGACAGACCTCGGTCGATCATGCGTTCGAACGCCAACTCGCGCAAGATCTCGTCATAGGACGCGTCATCCGGCTGGGTCTCCAACAGTTCCCTGATTCTCTCTTTGGCCGTCATGCGTTTCATGCTCCACGATGTCTATGCTACATTGACAGTATACCACTTTCCACCCTTGCGGCCAATGAGCATTCTGCAACGCACGGTTCCCTGCCGTGCCATTGCTTTGCTCCATGGGCGGTGTTATCCTCGTCGTTGAGGTGATTAAATGATCGAAATGCCATATTCGTTAGTGATCGAAGCCACGGAAGAGCCGGACCACTTCGGCTTCTACCCCCCCGATCTGGAAGGCTTCACTGGTATTGGGCACTCCGTCGAGAAGACACATGAGAGATCCACTTCATGATTTCAATTGGTCGTCGCTCTATGATTGCTACGACGCCAGATGCAAGGGCTTCAACGCGGATGCTGTGCACTTGAGAGCCATCGCTCCGAAACCTCGCTCGGACCGTGAACTCTACTATCACCTCGTGGACCATATCCGCATGACAGACGACAAGCCATCAGGGCTCTCAATTCGATCTCTATGAGGCATTGCTGTACTGGAAGCTGAACTCGGATCCACGTGCTGTGAGCAACATTCGCCGATGGCTCGGCCCCGATACGCGAGTCACACAATCCGCCAATCTGAATCGCCTCGTCGATGAATTGTCCCATCGTCGCCTTAGCCGAAATGCGGCCGATGTCGTTGGCTTGGTCCGGCAACTCGCCGTCTATCAGATCATGGGTATGAAAGACGCCAAGTCACTGCCGATGAGGACAACATTCCTCCACTGCCTCTTCCCCGAGGTCGTCCCGATCTTTGACAAGATGGTGCTCCAGGCAGTTGGAGAGGACCCGCACGCTAATGGAAATATGGATGTCTTTCGGGAGTACCTTCGCTTTGCCTGGCAGTTGGCCGATCAGTACGCCGCGCGTCTTCCTGGCCGTTGGCGTGAGACCCCTGTTCGCTTGGTTGATATGGCTCTCTGGGTGGTGCGCGGTGAGGGAGCTGAGTTGGCCGCAGAAGCGGGGCACGACGTCCATCGCTTCTTCGAGAACCTGCGGGAGATCGAGAAGGACCGCGACAAGCCGCTTGTTCGGGAGCCGGTCGCCAAATCATGGCAGCGGCCGAGGCCACGATTGAAGATCAAGGGTGCGAGTCTATCATCCACAATAATTGAGGAGCGAAGGCGTGGAGACCTTTCTCATTCTCCCGCCTTCGGTATTGAAGGAGAAACCATGACCCGAGAGCAAATTCTGGAATTCTTGAACGCGAATCCCGTGTGCCATCTGGCCACGTGTGAGGGGAAACAGCCGCGAGTGCGCGGGATGATGATGTACCGGGCGGACGCCTCCGGCCTGATCTTTCATACGGGCCAGTTCAAGTCGCTCTCCAAGCAACTGCGGGCGAATAAGCAGGTGGAAATGTGCTTCAACAGCAAAGACGCCCAGGTGCGCGTGGCTGGCGTGGTCGAGATCGTCGAGGACATGGATCTCAAGAAGGAAATCGTCGCGGCCCGGCCCTTCATGAAGCCCTGGGTCGAGAAGCATGGCTACGACCTGCTCGTGGTCTTCCGCGTGACGCAGTGCCAGGTCGCCGTGTGGACCATGACGACGAATTTCGAGCCGACGCGGTATCAGAAGATTTGAATCTCGTTGGCGCTTGTACGCGTCTCCACGAACTGACTGCGGTCCAACGACCAGGGACGCTGTCCCCAAACATGCCGGAGCAGATTGGCCCGGTGCGCACCCCAAGGAGCGAAAAGAGCGGTTTACGATTGGGCCCGGCGGAGCATCAGGACGCCGAGGGTGAAGAAGGTCAGGGCCAGTGCGAGCAGGACGCCGCAGGGCAGGAGCATTTCGGTCAAGCTGAAGTGGCGCCAGACGCCGCCTTCCATCGCGAGGATGCCCCATTTGATGGGGCTAGGTGACTGACGCTGCGCATCCACGGCGGCATGAAGGCCAGCGGCATCATCCCGCCGCCGAACATGGCCAGGATCATGAGGATCGCCCAGCCGGCGCCGCCGACGCTCTGTTCCGTCTTTGCCCAGGGTCGAGATCAGCATCATCAAGGCGACGAAACACAGACACGTGCACAGGACCCCCAGGAGGAATAGGGCCGGGCTGCCGATGGGCACGTGGAAAACCAGCTTGCCGATCAGGACCAGCAGGCCGATCACGAAGGCACACGCCAGGAAACATGCCAACCCTTTGCCGGCGAGAATCTGGGCCTGCGAGAGCGGTCCGATCCGCAGCCGCTGGAAGGTGCCGGTGGTCCGCTCGTGGACGATCGAGATGGCGAACGTCGCGACGCAGCCCAGGATGCCCCACAAGATGGCCTGTGGGAAGGTGATTTGGAACGAGGTCTGCGGGCCATCGTAGTCGCGTGCCACGTCCAGCTTGGCCACGTTGAGAATGTCGTTGCCCATTCGGCCTGTGTAGGTTCTGTCGTTCACGTCCGTCAGGAACTTGTCCATGGAATCGAAGAAGCGAAGGTATACGCTGGTGTCCTCTCCCAGCGAGCCGCGGGCCCGTTTGATCTCGTCCCGCCATGTATCCATCTGGCCGCGCATCCACTTTCGGTCGCGGAAACGCTGAGCCATGACCTCGAACTGCGCTTTGGCCAGCAGACCCTGCAGGTATGCTCCTTGCATCTTCTGGCCTGGATCGGCAGCGATTTGCAGCTTGGGATCGTTGGCGTCGAAGAAGCCCGAGAACCCCTTGCCGAAGCCCGGCCGGATCACCACGGCGGCCGCGCTCTGGCCCTTGCGAACCTCATTCAGGGCTTGCTCGCGGTCCACGCGCGTGACCTTGAGGGCCTCCTCGGATTCCAGGTGCGTGACGTAAAGCTGGGAGAACTCGCTTTGGTCCTCGTCCACGACGGCCAGTTTCATGCCGGTGGGGCCTTTGCCCTCGCTGGAGTAGATCGCCCCGAACAAGAGGGCGAACAGCAAGGGGAACCCGAGGACCCAGAACACGTTGCCTTTGCTGGCCATCAGGACGCGGAAGTCCTTGACCGCCAACGCCATCAGGATCGCCATCAGTCTCGTAACCTCCGTCCGGTCAGGTTCAGGAAGACGTCCTCCAGGTTGGCCGCATCAACCTTCAGCGTCTTGTAGTGGATGCCGCACTGGTTCAGCGTGGCCAAGGCTTGGGCCGGCTCGGTTGTCTGAAAGCGGATCGTGTTGCCCTCAATGGCCACTTCCGCCACCTTCAGCTTGGCGGCCATACCCGCCGAGTCCTGATGGACTTCCTCCACCCCGATCTCGATATGCGAGGCCCCGCCGTGCTTGGCGATCAGGTTCGCGACCGTGTCCAGGACCAGCATCTTGCCGTGGTCGAGAATGGCCACGCGGTCGCACAGACGCTGGGCCTCTTCCATGTAATGGGTCGTGTAGAGGATCGTCCGGCCCTCGGATTTGAGCTTTTCAATGGTGTCGAAGATGAGATTGCGGGACTGCGGGTCCACGCCCACGGTGGGCTCGTCCAGCAGCAGGATGGCAGGCTCGTGCAGCAGCGCGGCGACGAGATTGAGCCGCCGTTTCATGCCGCCGCTGAACGTGGCGACCCGGTCCTTGCGGCGCTGGGTCAGGCCGGCGAGTTCCAAGCACGCCGCCACCCGCTCGCGGAGCCTCGCGGCCGGCCAGCCCGTTGATGCGTCCGAAGAACTCCAAGTTTCCTTGCGCCGTGAGCTCGTCGTACAGGGCCAGGCTCTGCGGCACGACGCCCAGCGACGCCCGGACATCCGGCCGCATCGGGTCGGTCTTGCCATCGAGGCGGACGGTCCCGCTATCCGGCTTGACCAGTCCGCAGAGAACGCCGATGGTGGTCGTCTTGCCGGCCCCGTTGGGTCCGAGCAGGCCGAACATCTCCCCCCGGCCGACCTCAAACCCCACGCCGTCCACCGCGACCACGTCGCCAAACCGCTTACAGAGCTTCTCGACCGCAATGGTCGCCATTCGGTGCACTCCCCTACGCTGCCACATCTTTCCTGACCGTAAGGATACCACTACACTTGTTAGTCGTGGCCGATCCCCAGATATTCAGAACCTATCTGAACAGGCTGTTGTGCGGTTGGCGGCACGGACAAACTTGTTTGTCCGTGGGCCCATCGAACGATCCAGTCCAGTGAGAAGACGCCGGCAAATGAGTCTGCCGGTGCCATCCGCCGATTCCGCCGGTGGCGGAAGCCGATCATGGAGGTCTCAGAACGGCAGTCTACGCTGGTTGTTCGATTCCTTATCCGAGATGCGGCGCCATAATTTTGCTGCCACATTGCTCCGAGAGCAGAAGATGAGCACATACAGTGGGTGGCCCTTCATGTTTATGCGTTGGTATTCGAATTCGCAGTAGCCGACCGAACGAATCTGGTCGACATACAGACTGCGCAGGGCTTCCGCATGTCGCTCCGTTGGTGTGGCGCCGAGACGTGCTCTCCAGTCAGCTCCTGCACCGAGACAGCGGTCCAGATTGGAGTTGGAATCTCGTAGATAGTGCATCTCCCAATTTCTCAGAGCATCAATATGGTCGGGAAAGAAAATGATCAGATCCGCACGAATATCGGAGAGCTTTCGCAGGGTCTCGAACTCCAAATGGAGACCATAAGGGTCTAAAAAGGCAAGCGATAGAGTATCCTTTGTTGGTACTTGCCGCACGATCTCATCGACGCGTTCATTGGCATCACCGCAAAGGATTTGCGGATCTGACCCGACCTGGGATAAGCGCGTGGCGAGTGCCTTGTGCTTGACCTTGCTCTTCTCACACAGATGGAGCTGCGAGAAAGGAAAACGTGTTCTCGCTGCAAGCATCGGTGAGCCCCACTCCAATACCTTCGATTCTTCGAGTCGCTCAATTCCTGCGCCGGCGAATGAGTCAATGTAGTGCAAGCCGCCCCATTTCTCATGCATCGATGTGGTGAAGGCATCGATATATCTTGCGAGGTAATAGTGCTTATCGCTCGACCATTGACCGACAGTAGGGATGCACTGACCATCATCCACAGGCTGCGCCGATTTCGGCATAATCTGATTCCCTCCGGACTGCAAGTGGGGGCTTCTCGTCCCAGGTTCTGTTGTCCAGGGTGCGGCCGTTCGCTTTCTTGTTGACGCCGCCCCATTGCTTGAAGAAGAAGGGGATTCCCGCCGCCAAACACCGGTCGCGAATGCCGGTCACCCATTCGGGTTGCATAGGTCGCGCGCCGGGGCCGGATTCACCGCCGACGATGGCCCAGTCGATGCCGTTGAGGTTGACCTGCGCGACAGGGCCCAGGAGCGGCTCGAAGGAGATGAACTTGATCGTCGCGGCCGTCTGCTTGAGGTGCTCGATCCGAAAGGCGTAGTCGGCGTTCTCGACGGTCACGCCCATCCAGACGTTGTCAGGCCAGGGGAGTTGGGGGCTGAGTTGGGCGAGCCTTTCCGAACGTTTGGTCAAGACCTGGAAGCAATGCTGCGGCGTGCGTTCCATCACGTCGAAGACCTTGCGGATGAAATCAAGCGGGACGTCCGGGTGGAACAGGTCGCTCATCGAATTGACGAAGATCATGCGCGGCTGCCGCCAGTGCAGCGGCAGATCGAGCATATGCGGGTGGAGCGTGAGTTGGAAGCCATTGCGGTAGTTGGCCTGCCCCATCGCGTGGAGCCGCTTCGCCATGCGCTCGGCGTAGCAATGCTGGCAACCCGGGCTAATCGGCGTGCAGCCGGTCACCGGGTTCCACGTGCACTCGGTCCACTCGATTTTTGAGTTCGCAGCCATCCATCCGTCCTTCGGAATCACGTCCGACTGTAACGGAAGATGGCTGCGGAATCAACTATGCGCTCATTTTCGAGCGCCGGTCACCGGTTCCTGCAACTGGCACTGGCTCTTGACACCGAGCTTCTGCAAGAGCGCCATCATCGGGCACCAGTTGGTGAAGGCGGATTGCAGCAAGTTCAGGCCGACAAAGGCCGTGAAGAGCAGCCAGTAGGGTGAGTAACCGTAAGCGAGCAGGACGCTCAGCAGGACGAAGAAACCCGCAATTCCGCGCAGATATCTGTCAACCATCGGACTATGCCTCCCAACATCAAGTAGCCCGGCCTATTTGCCGGGGTATTTCTTCAGGCACAGGAACCAGTCGAGACAGCGGTACTCGGCGCCGGCTTTTTCGACCCGTTCCGCCGCCGCACCGCACGAGCCGGGCGGCGGAATGATTACGTCGTCGCCGACGCGCCAGTTCGCCGGCGTCGCGACCTTGTACTCGTCGCTGGTCTGCATCGCGATCAGCAGGCGCTTGATCTCCTCGATGTTGCGGCCGTTGGACAGCGGGTAGTACAGATGTAGTCGTCCGGAAAATGCGCCGGACCCTGAGTGCTGTCGGCGGTAAACGCCGGCGCCCGCTCCCCGATCAACGGCAATCGATCCGCTTGCCCGTTCATCCTTATCCTCCTTGCCCTGAATCCTTTTTGTCCTTCTACTGACAACGGCTTGGCTGGATTGCTTTACGGTCCGAGCCCCGGCGGCGTTCAGCCAGAGAATTCCGCACAAAAGTCTTGCATTCTGCCGGCCGATAGGTATACTTGTAGAGATTATGGGTAACCGGTGCATAATTCGTTCTCTCCTCCTTGGCCTCCCGGGCCTTAGCACCCTGCTGCTGCGCCGCTAAGCGCAAAGAAGAAGAACACCCACAACTCGTTTTCCTTCCTATACTTACGTAAAACGGTAGCGTTGCGGCCACAGTTTCGGCATAATAGCCCACTACGATTGGAGTTCGCAGTTGGCAGTTCTCAGTTCGCAGTTTTACCGACAACTGACAACCGTCAACTGGCAACTTGTCTTTTGGAGAGCTCACAATGTCTGGAGAAAAGGTAGTCGTCTTCGACACCACGTTACGCGACGGCGAGCAGGCGGCGGGTACGCACTTGGGCCCCCGCGAGAAGCTGGAGATTGCCCAGCAGCTCGCTCGACTTGGGGTCGATGTCATTGAAGCCGGGTTTCCGATCTCTTCGCCCATGGATTTCGAGGCGGTCAAGCTGATCGCCAGTCAGGTGCAGGGGCCGGCCATCTGTGGTCTGAGCCGGGCCGTGACGGCGGATATCGACTCCGCCGGGCAAGCCCTGGCGCCGGCCAAGAGACGCCGGATCCACACCGGCCTGGGCATTAGCGACATCCACATCGCCAGCAAGTTCGCCGATGAGAAATACGGGCGCACGCTGGAAGAGAAGAAGAAACGCGCCATTGAGATGGGCATCGAGGCCGTGCGGCACGGCACGCAAGTATACCGATGATGTCGAGTTCTACTGCGAGGACAGCGGCCGGGCCGACAAGGCCTATCTCTTCCAGATGGTCGAGGCGGTGATCGACGCCGGGGCGACGACGGTCAACATTCCCGATACGACGGGCTACTCGATCCCTGAGCAGTTCGGCGCCCTGATCGCGGAGTTGATCGCCAAAGTCCCGAACAGCCGCAAGGCGATCTTCAGCGTGCATTGTCACGACGATCTCGGTATGTCCGTGGCCAATACGCTGGCCGGTGTGCGATACGGGGCCCGCCAGGTGGAAGGGACGATCAACGGCATCGGCGAGCGGGCGGGCAATGCCTCGCTCGAAGAGGTCGTCATGGCCCTCCGCACGCGGAAGGACTACTTCGGGATCGACACGACGATCAACACCAAGGAGTTCTACCGGACCAGCCGGATGGTGGCCGATGCGCTCGGCATGCCCGTGCCGGCGAACAAGGCCGTGGTCGGGGCCAATGCCTTTGCCCATAGCAGCGGCATTCACGTGGACGGGTTCATCAAGAATCCGTTGACCTACGAGATCATGAAGCCCGAAGACGTCGGCTCGCCGAAAAGTGCGGTGGTCCTGACCGCGCGGACCGGCCGGGCCGGTTTGCGGCACCGCTTACAGGAACTCGGCTACACGCTCAGTAAAGAGGAGATCGATCAGGTCTACCAGCGTTTCCTGACCGTCGCCGACCGCAAGCGGGAAGTCTTTGACGAGGACCTCGTGGCCATCATCGGGGACGGGATTCGCGTGATCGATCAGGTATATACCCTGGAGTACCTGCACGTCGCCTCGGGCACCGGGACGTTGCCCACGGCCAGCGTGAAGGTTCGCGCCAAAGATGGAATCAAAATCGCGGTGGCGCTCGGCGATGGCCCGGTGGACGCCGCCTACGAGGCCCTCCGCCAGGCGATTGGACTGACGCCGAAGCTGGAAGAGTACTCGATTCGGGCCGTCACGAGCGGCAAGGACGCGCTGGGCGAGGCGACCGTGCGGATTCGCGAAAACGGCCGGACGTTCATTGGCCGAGGTGTCTCGACGGACATTATCGAAGCCAGTGCCAAGGCCTACGTGGACGCGATCAATCGCATGGTCGCCGCCCAGAGCGGCACAGCGGAACTGAAGATCGAGTTGTAGCGTAACGAACTGAGCAGGGTTATCAAGAAGAGTAAACGGCGGCGAAAGGGGTAACCCCTACGAGAAAGGGTGGTTATGAGGAGCAGCACGAAATCCAGACAAGACGAGTACATCGCCAGACTGAATGCGTTGTATTCGGATGTGGAGAACTGGATCGAGGATACCGACCTGAAAGCCTCTCGTGATCAAGTCGAGCTTCGTGAGGAGATTCCAGGCTCCTACGAAGCCCCCACGCTATCAATCCATGATAGCCAGGGGGGCAAGGTAGCGGACCTGTTGCCAATCGGAGCTTGGATCATTGGGGCGGAAGGGCGGGTCGATCTGGTGGGTCTGTTGGACAGAGATAATCTGGTCTTCCTGGGAGTAGGTGGTCCACGTCTCAAAACGAAGGTGAGTGTTGTGGTATCCGGCGAGGCCGAGGAATGGTCCAGGCCGTTGTTCCGAGGCGTGGATCAGCCTGGCTGGTACTGGATCGAGGATAAGCGGTTGGGCCGTGCTCGCCTTGTGACAAAGCAGGTATTCTTGGACTTGCTCGCGGAGGTATCCGATCATGTCCTCTGACAGTCCGCTTGAGCCCGTGTGGAGAACGTACCAGATCACAAGGGATTGTCTGAAGATCGCACAGCGCACCGTTCGGACAGCCGATGCAAGACTCCTCGGCGGCACTGATTTTCTGGGTGACTCACTAGTTGGTTCCACGGAACGTATCCAACGAAGCCGGGACGAATCAGACGATTTCGTGATTTTGTCGCTGTGGGTAGCCTTTGAGCGAACGGTCCTATCTTTCTTGCGAGAGAAGGGCCGAGGGCTTCTTATGGTTCACCCCGCGTCGTTGGCTGGCGAATTGTACGGGAAGTTCGAGAACGATGTCGAGTATTGGAAAAGCGATGATGTCCTGGACTTGTTCAGCAAGGACATCGACGCTCAATTGATCGGGGATGCCAAGAACATCAAGAAGCATCGCGATTGGATCGCACACCGCAATCCCCGAAGGCCCTCTCCGGGAGCAGTGACTCCTGCTTTCGCCTACAAGATACTCTCGGAAGTACTCGAACGTATTAGCGAATTGTGAATTCAGATTCAGTCACCGATCTACGGTGAGATGGAGATATCCATGGGAATGACGATAACGGAAAAGATCTTGGCCCGAGCCGCGGGGACTGACCGCGTGGTTCCTGGGCAGTTGGTGGATGCGAATATCGACGTGGTGATGTGTCATGATGTGACGACGCCGCCGGCGATTTCGATGCTGGTGGCCAAGGGCATCGACCGCGTGTTCGATCCGAACAAGATTGTGGTGACGCCGGACCATTTCCAGCCGGCCAAGGACGTCAAAAGCGCCGAGTTGCACAAGCGGCTGGATGACTGGGCCAAGCGCCATAATATCAAGCATTACTACAAGCTCGGCCGGGCGGGCGTCTGCCACGCCCTGTTGCCTGAGCAGGGCCATATTCGGCCGGGCGAGGTCATTGTGGGCGGCGACTCGCACACCTGCACCTACGGCGCCTTCGCGGCGTTCAGCACCGGGATCGGCTCGACCGATCTGGCGGCGGCCATCGCCACGGGCAAGCTGTGGTTCAAAGTGCCCGCCTCGATGAAGTTCGTGCTCAACGGCGCGCTGCCGCCGGGCGTCTTCAGCAAGGACGTGATCCTGGCGGTGATCGGCCGCATCGGCGTGGACGGGGCGCTCTATCGGGCCATGGAGTTCGTCGGGCCGGCGCTGGCGGAGATGTCGATGGAAGCCCGGATGACGATGACGAACATGGCTATCGAGGCCGGAGCCAAGAACGGCGTAATCCCATTCGATGAGGTCACGCGGGCGTATCTCGAGCAAGCATTTGGATGACGACGCGCCGTACACAGTGTTCGAGTCTGATGGAGACGCCGAGTACATTTCGACCGAGGAGTTCGATTGCGCAGCTCGAGCCGATGGTGGCCTTGCCGCACCTGCCGAGCAATGCGGTCCCCATCAGCAAGTGCGCGGGCAAGGCGATGGATCAGGCCTATATCGGCAGTTGCACCAACGGCCGAATCGAGGACTTCCGCATCGCGGCCCAGATCATGAAGGGTAAGCAAGTGGCGATCCGCACGCTGGTCGTGCCCTCCACGCCCGAGGTCTGGAAGCAGGCGGCCGACGAGGGCTTGTTCGACGTCTTCTACAATGCCGGCTGTGTGATCTCGGCGCCGACCTGTGGGGCGTGCCTGGGCGGCTTCATGGGCGTCCTGGCCGAAGGGGAGAAGTGCGTCAGCACGACGAACCGCAATTTTGTCGGCCGGATGGGACATCCGAAGAGCGAAGTCTATCTCGCCAGTCCCGCCACGGCCGCGGCCAGTGCCGTGCAAGGCATCCTGACGGACCCGAGAGAATACTTATAGAAAAGGGCCTATGGAGACCCGGAAGAGACCATCTCGGTTCATTGCTATCGTCTTCACGGGGCTGGCTGCGGGCAGCTTGACCGCGTCGGTGCTGTTGCTCGCACGACACAACACGAAGGACGAGTGGATGGCCCTGCAGCTTCTGGCTCTCGATGTTGCTGACAGTCGCCGCCATTGCCAACTGGGTGGTCTATTTCCGCAAATGGGTCGATTTTGAGATTCGCAGTCTGGAAGAAAGCGCAACCACGAAACAGTGAGGTCTTACGATATGGCAAAAGCACATGTGTATAAGCGGGATCATATCAACACGGACGAGATCATCCCGGCCCGGTATTTGAATACGGACAACGAGGCGGAGTTGGCGAAGCACTGCATGGAGGACCTCGACAAGGACTTCGTGGCCAAGGTCAAGGCCGGCGATGTGATCGTCGCGGGCGACGATTTCGGCTGCGGGTCCAGCCGGGAGCATGCGGTCTGGGCGATTCGCGGGGCCAAGGTGCAGACGGTCATCGCCAAGTCCTTCGCCCGAATCTTCTACCGCAACGCGATCAACTGCGGCTTCTACCTGATCGAGTCGGCGGACGCCGTGAAGAAGATCAAGGACGGCGACGAGGTCGAGATCGACTACGACGCCGGCGTGATCAAGGACAAGACGAGCAAGGCCAAGATCAAGTTCCTGCCGCTGCCCGATTTCGCCCTGGAGATCATCCGCGACGGCGGGCTGCTCGATCACATCATGAAGACGAGTGCGTGAGGTTTCGGCAACGGTTGCGACTCAGGTGTGCGAAGACCTTGGTTTGTAGTGTGCCTGCAAGGGAAGGGGAGTCTCATGGAGATTCTGAACAGACGTGAATTCCTTCGCGGCGTCAGTGCTGTGGCGGCTCTGGGGCTGGGCGGCATCGTCAAGGCCACAGGTTTTGGCGATGGACGCAGTCCACAGGCACGACCGAAACGGCCCAATTTCGTGTTCTTCCTGGTGGATGACATGGGCTGGAAGGATCTGGGCTGTTTCGGCAGTCCATTCTACGAGACGCCGAACATCGACCGGCTGGCGGCACAGGGGATGCGGTTCACGAATGCCTATGCCGCTTGTCCCGTCTGCTCGCCGACGCGGGCCAGCATCATGACGGGCAAGTACCCGGCCCGGCTGCGCCTCACCAACTACATCCCCGGGGCCCGCAGCGGCAAGCTGCTTTCGGCCGAGTACTTCCACTACATGAAGCTGGAGGAGGTGACGCTGGCCGAGGCCTTGAAAGAAGCGAACTACCGGACGTTCTTCGTCGGCAAGTGGCACCTGGGCGGTCAGGGGTACTTGCCCCAGCAGCAGGGCTTCGACGTGAATGTCGCGGGCGACGACGCCGGAGCGCCGCCGACCTACTTCTATCCCGTACAAGCGCGGCAACCGCTCGATCCCCGGCTTGGAAGAAGGCCAGCCCGGCGAGTACCTGACGGACCGGCTCACGGACGAATCGCTCAAGCTGATCGAGCAGAGCAAGGGGCAGCCGTTCCTGCTCTATTTGTCCTATTTTGCGGTCCACGTTCCGCTGGAGGCCAAGCAGGAGTTCATCGAGAGATACCAGGCCAAGGCCCAGCGGCTGGGATTGGCGGATAAGCCGCACTTCCTGACGAATGAGGACTGGCCCAAGACGGCGGCGGGGGACGAGAAGTGGCGCAAGACGCTCAAGACCCGCATCCTGCAGGACCATGCGGTTTACTCGGCGATGATCGAGAGCGTGGACGAGAGCGTGGGCCGGGTGATGAAGAAGCTTGAGGAGTTGGGGATCGCGGACAACACGATCGTCTTCTTCAT
The DNA here is from genome assembly GCA_963750205.1 of uncultured Planctomycetota bacterium. GTDB lineage: Bacteria > Planctomycetota > Phycisphaerae > Sedimentisphaerales > Anaerobacaceae > PLanc-01. The sequence goes on along the minus strand of CAVVRJ010000071.1, from coordinate 54,753 downwards.
GTCCGACAACGGCGGCTTGGCGACGGCGGAAGGCCAGCCCACGTCCAACCTGCCGTTGCGGGGCGGCAAAGGCTGGCTCTACGAAGGCGGCATCCGCGAGCCGATGATCGTCAAGTGGCCTGGCGTGGCCAAGCCGGGCAGCGTCTGTGACGAGCCGGTGATCAGCACGGATTTCTACCCGACCATGCTGGAAATGGCGGGCCTGCCGCCCAAGCCCCAGCAGCACGTGGACGGCGTGAGCCTGGTCCCGCTGCTCAAAGGCACCGGCAAGCTGGGCCGGCCGGCGCTCTTCTGGCATTATCCCCACTACAGCAACCAGGGCGGCAAGCCCAGCGGGGCCGTCCGCATCGACGAGTTCAAGTTGATAGAATCCTATGAAGACAACCGCATCGAACTGTATAATCTGCGGTCCGATCTCGGCGAGCAGCACGACCTGGCGGCCGAGATGCCCAATCGGGCCGCCGAGTTGCAGCGGATCTTGCACGAGTGGCGCGAAGAGGTTGGAGCTGTGATGCCGGAGCCGAATCCGGATTGGAAAGAATGACAAGCCGCGTCTGTCATTCCCGGGAAGGCGGGAATCCAGAGAGCATGGGGTGGACCAGTCCTCGCTTCTGGAAGGGGGGGCAGGGCAGAGCGACAGCGGTAGGGTGGGCACGGCCCACCAGTTTTCGAAACAGAGTATGAGAAGGTGACCAGGAAAGGAAAACTACTCGATGGCAAAGACGTACAAGATTGCCGTGGTTCCCGGCGACGGGACGGGGCCGGAAGTGATCGGCGAGGCGGTGAAGGTGCTCAAAACCGCCGCGAACAAGTTCAAGTTCAAGACGGACCTGACCACGTTCGATTTCGGCGGCGAGCGCTACAAACGCACGGGCGAGACGCTGCCCGATAGCGCGGTCGCGGACCTGCGCAAGTTCGACGCGATTCTGCTCGGGGCGATCGGGCATCCGGACGTCGCGCCGGGGATTCTGGAGAAGGGGATTCTGCTGAAGCTGCGGTTCGAGCTGGACCAGTACATCAACCTGCGGCCGGTGCGGCTGTATCCGGGCGTCGAGACGCCGCTGAGGAACAAGGGCCCGCAGGACATCGACTTTGTGGTCATCCGCGAGAATAGCGGCGACGCCTACACCGGCACGGGCGGCGTCACGATGAAGGGCACGCCGAACGAGGTGGCCGTGCAGTCGGCGGTCTACACGCGGTTCCAGGTGGACCGCTGCCTGAAGTACGCCTTCGAGTACGCCCGCAAGTTCGGCAAGAAGTCCCGCGGCCGGGGCGAGAAGAACACGCTGGCCCTGTGCGGCAAGACCAACGTCCTGACGTACATCTACGGCCTGTGGGAGCGGGCCTTCCACGAGATGGGCCAGGCCCAGTATCCCGACATCAACCGCGAATACTACCACGTCGATGCGACCACGATGTGGTTCGTGAAGAATCCGGAGTGGTTCGACGTGATCGTCACGGGCAACCTGTTCGGCGACATCATCACCGACCTCGGCGCCATGATCCAGGGCGGCATGGGCATCGCCGCCGGCGGCAACCTCAACCCCGATGAAGGCGGTGTCAGCATGTTCGAGCCCATCGGCGGCAGCGCCCCGAAGTACACCGGCAAAGGCGTCATCAATCCGCTGGCGGCGATCTGTGCGGCCCAGATGATGCTGGCGAGTCTCGGCCAGGAGAAGGCGGCCGACGCCATCGAGCAGGCGGTCATGTACGCCACGGCCAACAAGCTCAAGAGCCTGGCCGCCGGCAAGATGGGCTTCTCGACCTCCGAGGTCGGCGACCTGATCGCGACCAAAGTCGCGGAATAGGACGCGGCTTCGCAATAGCGTTTGTCGTCTTGGGTGCCATGCTCACGCTCGCGCCAGCATGCCCGTCTCCTGCGAGGGAGCATGTCTACGCCAGCGTAGACATGGCACCCACTTTTTGTGAGAGGCAGGCGCGATGATGACCGAATCGCCTTTCGGGTCGGCGCCGACTCATGCTGTCGGGGAGTTTACACGGTCGATTGCTCCTGATAAACTGGGGTCATGGACAAGAAATCCGGTGGGGCAAGCCCCACCCTACATTCTGTGAAGATCGACAGGAAAGCCTTCTCCGTCGGGTCGGTTCTGGAACCGTCGGATGAGAAAGCGTATTGGCTTTCCAAGACCCCTTCCGAGCGTCTGCAGGCGGCGGAATTGATGCGTCAGATTGTCTATGGCTACGATCCATCTACCACGCGACTTCAAAGAGTTCTTGAAGATTGCTCAACGCTCACCATGTTGAGTACTTGCTCATCGGCGGTTACGCGGTCAACTACCACGGGTATCCGCGTGCCACCGCCGACATGGACATCTGGATCGCGGTGCACCCGGCCAACGCCGATCGCATCGTCGCCGCCCTCAAGGACTTCGGCTTCGATCCTCCCGACCTGTCGCCGGAGCTGTTCCTCCGTGCCATGGCAGATCATCCGTCTGGGCTTGCCGCCGATACGAATTGAGATTTCTACTACGATCTCTGGTGTCGATTTTGCTGAATGCTATGCCCAGCGTGTGGAAGACACGGTGGACGGAGTCCCTGTCCATTTGATCAGCCTCGATCATCTCAAGCGGAACAAGAAAGCTTCCGGTCGCCACCAGGACTTGGCGGACCTCGAACACCTGTCCTGATGTCCCTCATCCTGCTCGCCAGTCTCTTGAGGATGGGGTGTCACGTTCCGTCCAAGATCGCGACGATACCCTGGTCGCCGTCCACACGGATGGTTTGGCCGGTGCGGATGATTTTGGAGGCGGGGCCGACGTTGACGACGGCGGGCAGGCCGTACTCGCGGGCGATGATGGCGCCGTGGGAGAGAACGCCGCCCATGTCCATCACGACGCCCGCGGCCGGCAGGAAGTAGGGGGTCCACGCCGGGTTCGTGACCGGGGCGACGAGAATCTCGCCGGGCTCGACGTGCTGGCCGTCATCCGGGTGGGTAATGACGCGGGCCTTGCCCGTGGCCGTGCCGGCAGAAACGGCGATGCCCTTGAGCACCTTGACGTTCGTGTCGATCTTGAACGCGATGTGCTTGTGCGGATCGTAGCGGCCGACGACCACCGGCGGCGGGGTCAACGCCATGTTCCGCTCGTACTCGGCCCGGCGCTGGGCGATCCGCTGCTGGACGTCGAAATTCGCCCGGCCCTGCACCATGGGCTCGACCTCCGCGATCTCCAGGAAGAAGATATCCTCGCGCTGCGTGAGGGTGCCTTGTTGCCGTAGCCGCTCGCCCAGGGTCAGGAAGATCCGGCGAAACCCCGCGAAGTGCCGGACCGCTTCGTTCTTCCAGTCCTCCCGGGCACGTGTCAGCTTCTGCGTCTGGCGGAGCGACCAGTCGAAGATCCACCGTTTGACCGGGTCCCTCAGCCTCCGGCGGCACTGCTCCGTGAGTTGCCGGCGCTGCTCGGCCAGTTGTCGCTGCCTCTCCAAAGGGTTGGCTCGGTCCAGGGCGCGAAGATAGCCGCGCACGAGGTCCAGAACATAATCCGGCGTCTCGGCCCAGCGCGGGCTGAAGAACTCCAGCTCCGCGTGGCTGTGTTGCCCGTGGGTGGCCATGAACCGGTCCCACGCCGCGAGGAATTGCCGGCCGCGCTCGGCCCCAGCGAGGTGGGAACGAATCGTGTCCCAGGCGCCGTCGCTGCGCAGAACCGCCTCGGTCGGTTGGTCCTCGTGGGCCAGCGCGGCCAGGCGCCACAAATCCAGGCCCGCTTCCGTGTCGGAGATCCCGCCTTGGGCCGTCAGGAGCCGAAAGCTCAGGTCTTTTTCGCCCAGCCAGTCGCGGCAGACCTTCCCCAGCACGCCCGCCGCCACGGCGCCCGGCAACAGGTGGAGCAGCGTGCAGTCTTTCATGTTCTCGGGGAGTGTTTGCGTCACCATCCGCGTCAGCTCCTCCGTAGTCGCGCTGGCGGCATCGAAGCGCGCCACCGCGTCATTACGGGCGTGGAAGCCGGTCAGAGAGGCGTCACCCTTACTGGAACGGTGGGCAATCAGGCTGCGGATGATTCCCGGCCAGGAGAAGATGTACCTGGGCCAACGGAATCCCAGGTCCGGCAGGTCCTCCTCGCAGATATCGAACTCGCCGAGTTCGAAGCGTTTGCTCCTGCTCGCCGCCGAACGCGCTGTTCAGAGCGGCCCCTTGGCTGGGGACACAAACGGCCGCGCGGCGGCCATGCCCGTATTGATATTGAAGTAAACCCGGCCGGCCACCAGGCCGGCGGGCGGATGCTGGGATATGTCGGCCCCGAAAAGCCGGAAGAGCGTGCCCGAACAACGGCTCGAACATCAGCATGATGACGGTGTAAGTCATCGGCGCCATGACGTCCGGCGACGACCTCGCCGAGATTAAGATTGGTCCAGACCTGCCGGTCCTCCCAGGGCTTGGGCTCCGGCAGAGCGGTGATGGGGCGGGCTTGCAGAAACCAGAACGTCCCGTCGCCCAGCGCCCATTCGACATCTTGCGGGCCGGCCAGACGGTTCTCGATGCGTCGGACAGACCGGGCGAGCCTGCGGGCGGACTTCAGGTCCAACGACGGCTCGCTCGCCACGAGATTTTGGCGGATCAACTCCAGGTTCTTTTTTCGCAGGAGGATACGGTCGGGCTGGACTTGGCCGGAGACGAGGGCCTCGCCCAGACCCTGGCACGACTCGATCACGATCCGACTGAGACTGCCGGTGACCGGATCGACGCTGAAGGCTACCCCCGCGGCCTCGGGTTCGATCTGCCGCTGGACGATGACTGCCATCTCGACCTGCTGATGGTCGATGCCGTTGTGCCGGCGGTACTCGAACGCCCGCTCGGTCCACAGCGACGCCCAGCACTGCTTGATCGCCGCGAGACACTCCTCCAGAGACTTCACGCCCAGGATCGTCTCATACTGGCCGGCGAAGGAATGGCCGGGCAGGTCCTCCGCCGTGGCCGACGAACGCACCGCCACGACCGCGGCCCCCAAGCGGCTGTACGCGGCGGCGATCTGCCTCGCGCAGAGAATCCGGCAGAGAGCGCGCGAGCGATGAGTTGACGCATCTCCTCCAGTGCCGGCCGGCATTTGGTCCAGCCGGGCGGCAATCTGCGGACGCAGGCCGTTCGCGTCGAGATGCTCCCGGAAGGCCGTCGTCGTTACGAAGAAGCACGGCGGGACCTTCATCCCCAGCCTGCGCAGCGTGCATAAGCTGGCCGCCTTCGGACCGATCAACTGTCGCTCCGCCGGCGTCGTCTTTCTGCTCAGCCACAGGACGGTCTTGTTCATGTCAGTAAACACCCGGAACAAACCGATACTTCACCCGCTGCAGATACTCCACATACGAGCGGTCGTGCGACGAGGATGTCCTCTTCATATCTTGGCCCGCCTATCATACAGAACCGCCACGAGGAGCAACAGCACCGCATTGTAGAGCGAGGGGTTCTTCAGGACGTATCCCAACCGCAGAACCAGCGTGGACGCGTAGATCGGGTGCCGGACGATCTGATATACGTATTGCGTTTTCACCTGCCGCAAAGCGGGAAAGAGATCGAAGCTCCTGCCCGAGCACCAGCGCCGCCGCGAACGCCAGCAGGATTCCGAGCGCCGATGAGAGTGTCGCCGGTCAGCACAGAGCATCGCACGGGGATTTGAAGCGTTCCGGACGAAGAAGAAGCCGGAGAACGACGTCAGGAGGGCCACCGCCCAGTGGAGCGGGCTCATGCTGACGAGAGAAGGCCGCGTGCGAACCAGGAAGAGAAAGGCGACCGTCAAGTTGTACATCAGATGCAAGAGCTCAAAGACATCGAAGCCCCTCAGAAGAGCCCAGGCATGAGGAGCCGCGAGGACCACACAGCTCAGCGACAGCAGGACGCTGAAGGCGAAGCTCCGGAGAAACGAATCGACGGTGGCATTTCGTATTTCCACAGATGTCCTATCAGGCAATTCTCATTCGGCGTGCACCTCTTTGACGAAGCAGAGCGCGTCCGCTTGGGCCGTGAGGTCGGTCGAGGCGTAGGAGCCCCCCATTCCGGACATTGGCGTGGGACAGAATCGCCCTGGCTTGGGGATCGACGTCGCTGAGCGGTAGGAGAAATCGATCTCCCACCTGGGCCAGGAGCGACTCGACGGTATCGCCATGCAGCCGCACGGTCCGGGGACCCTTGGGCGCCATCAAGGATCCTTGGCCGTAGAGCATCCAGACGGACAAAACCTGTCCCGGGAAGCGCCGGTGCAAATGCGCGCCGACACTATCGCCCATACTCGTGGGCCAGCCGGCCAGCTTGAAGAACATCCTGTATCCCCAGGCGCGCACCCAGGATAGCACTCCCCAGAACCTGCTGAACTGGGGGTGGAAGTGCAGATGCGCGGCATCTTTGGAGAGATGGACATTGTGGCCCAGGAGGATGAGCTTGTCGTCGCCACTCAGCCCGTCTACGATCGCGTCGAGGAATCGCATCAGGAAATGCTCCCGCTGGGCCCACCACCGTTGACTGCCCCGGGGGTCCCGGTTCGCGCGGGGCCGCTTCTCGGCGGCGACGCTCTCGTGCAGAAAGGTATGGTCTGTCTCCGGTTGCCAGATACCGGTCCACGCGCCAGCCTACGGACTGGCCAGTCTCCATCCCCACATGTCGCCACCCGCGCCCAAACAAGTACCGGATGAACATCAGGCGAAACGCGTACTTCTCGACGATGAAATGGTCCGGCTCACCCAGGAACGCGAACCGTTTGCCCGCCAGCATTCGATCCAGCGCGGCCTGCGCCCGTTCGCCGAACGGTTCCATCGGTGACGCCGGCAAGGGAGCGGCGGCGCACCGAGCCCAGCTCAAGAAGGCTTCCCGGCATGAGGCGGCTGCGGGTCCGCGGCTGCTGGTCATCTTCTGGTTCTCCTTCCTGCGGTCCGACGAATCATCGACTTCTCGTTGGGCACGAGGTACCATAGGAAGACGCATACCGGGCAATTTCGTTACCATCTTCGGCGGTATCTCTGCCTTCATGCCCTCTGCTTGACGGCCTCGAACCAAGCGATGGCTTGGTTGCAGCCTCGTTGCGTCATCGTGAAGTCTCTGAACTGCTCGGCCAGTTCATTCTCTGTGAAGAATGGGGGTGTGAAGTAACCGTTGCGGACGCCGAAGTTCCGGACGAACCAGTCGGAGAGCCGCCGGGCGCCTTGGACATAGCCACAGGCGATCAGCGTTCCCTCCCGGCGCAGGACCCGCCTCATCTCGGCGCTCGTACGTTGCTTGTCGGCGAAGGCGTGCCAGCCGTTCATGGAGAGCACCAGGTCCACGGCGGCGTCTCGCACCGGCAGGTGGGCCGCATCGGCTTTGAGAAGATGGACATTGGATAGGCCCTCTTCCCGAAAACGGGCTTGGGCTTGGCGCAGCATGTTCGGCGAGCAGTCCACTCCTATGATGGTGGCGTCGGGGTAGCGCCGGTACAGAGAGGCGGTGAACACGCCCGTCCCGACAGGAACGTCCAGCAGGACTCCGTGGAACGAGTCCGGCAGGAGCGACAAGACCTCCTTCATCGGACCAATCCTACATTCTACCGGGAATCACCGATTCTGAATACCCGAGGTCCAACCTCCTCTGGGATGCCGTCTTCGATACGCGACGAACCCCAGCATGGGCAGGGCGCCCGACGCCGAGCCAGGCGGCCTTCTGGGTGGCGACGGAGCCCAGATTGATCGGCGTGTAGTCCGCCGGGATGTTCGGATCGAATACGGTCGAGGGGATATTCTGATCATACTGTATGTCGTAGTCGTGACAGACGATCCGCAGTTCCTTGAAGACCGTGAAGAGGCCTCGGCCGGTCGTGACCTCCAAGTCGGCCGCCACGGGAAGCGGCTGGTCCTTGCTGATCCAGAACTGCCATTTGATGTCCTTGATCGGGAACAGGAACCGGTACTGGCCCGGGATGGGGAACAGGCCCGAATCTCTCGTCTCAAACCCTGTCGCCTCATGTCCATCGATTGTCGCCGTGCCCAGGTCCGTGCAGTCTCCGGCTTTGAAGTACTCCACGAGGGCCTTGGGCGTCAAACGCTCCATCAGGCGGGCGGCGGAATCAGTCAGCGGCAGCTTGACGTACTTTTTCTCCAGGGGAAGTACCGCCGTGATTTGCGGCGGGTCCTTCTGGATATAGGCCCGGCCCTGAAGGCGTCCATCTTCGCCGTATTGCTCATCGACGATGCCGCGATCCGAGGACACGTACTGGACCACGTTCGTCTTCAGCCAGGGTTCGTCTCTGCCTATCTCGTAGTACACTCTTCTTTCTTTGATCGTCATCGTCTTTACATCATTCATTCTCTCGACCACTTCGGCCAGAGCGATGCCCTGCCGGCCATCAAAGAGACCAAATGGATCGGACAGAACGAGTGATGCGGCGACGAGAATCGTCGCGGCGACGGAGTATTTGGTGGCTTTGCTTTCCATAATCATTCTCCAAATCGTGGGACCGGGCGCCAGCGCCGGCGGTCGGTTGTCAGTGGTCTTCGCCAAAGCGGCGCCGGCATCGCTCAGAATTCGTTCGTCCGTCGCAGGATCCGCTTGGAGGCGGGCCCGGCCGACGATCCGTTTCACTTGTCTTGCGGACTTCATGGTTGCGATCCCCTACAAAAGGGTCCTGAGTTTCTCGATGCCGTAGCGGTACCGGCTCTGAACAGTATTGATCGAAACCTTCAGGTGCGCGGCGATCTCACGAAAGCGCATCTGTCCCTGGAGGTGCAACGTAATCACTTCGCGCTGCTCGGCCGGCAGTTGGGCCAGGGCCGCGAAGACCCGCTGCGACTCCTCCGACGCGATGGAGCCGTGCACCGGGCCGTCGAGGCTCTGGGGCTCGTCCGTGGTCGGCTCGGACAAGCGCCGGCGGCTCTTGAGCATGTTCTTGGCCCGATTGGCCACGGAGCGCACCAAATAGCCGCGGAGACTGCTGTTGACGCGCAGGTCCGCGGGGGCCTCGGCAAAGTGCACAAAGACATCGTGCACGCAATCCTCCGCGGTGTGCACCTCGCCGAGCAGGGACATCGCCACAGTCAGCAGATCATGCTTGTACCGATGGTAGATCTGCTGCAGCGCGTCAGCGTCCCCCTGCCGCAGGCGATGGACCAGACGTCTGTCTCTCAAGGCTGCCCTTTCTGCACCCGGTGCCAGTCGAACGTTCCACCGTATTCAAGACAACTGAGCCATCGATTTTAGTCTACGGCATCTCCCCCCGATACGCCGACGAAAAAAGCCCTGCCTTTCAGGGCAAGGCTTTCTCCGGTTCGTTCGTATGTCGGCGTCGGGGGAATCGTGGTCCATTCACGGGGCAATCGCCCTGACGCCTCGCCTGCGATAGGCGACGAATCCCGCCACCGGCAGGGTACCCACACCGAGCCAGGCGGCCTTTTGCAGGCCAACGGTTTTCCGATCGATCTGCGTGTAGCCGGCCGGGACATTCGGGTCGAAGGTGCCTTCCGGAATCGGGTCATCCCATTGGAAATCGTAGGCTGTGAGCTCGCCGCGGCTGGGCGTTTCTGCGCGGGTGGCTTTCTCCCGGAGTTGCGCCAGTTGTGCCACGCGTTGCTTCAGTTCGGCGATCCGTCGTGCGATCCGGGCACAATTCGGACATCGGGCCGTGGTGCTTACATCATCAGTCAGGCTGCCAGGAAACCTGGAACCATGGCGAAAGACAGAGTCTCATAACGCTCCAGGAACCGCCCTTGGTGGCTGTCCTCCTATCCCCACGACTCCCCACCATTCTCCACTACGGCCCCACTATTCCGCCGCGCCGCGCCGTCGCAATTACTGCGCGCATCGAGCCGGTCGCAGGGTCCGCTAACGCCCGTCTTCCCGGCGGGCCTCGCCCGGCGCCGGCGCCTCCTGCCTTGTACCAAGAGCGTGAGAGCCTGGGGAGAGCTTTACGCGACCAGAGCCTGCCCTGAGCGAGGCGAAGGGTCAAGACGTGACGGTTACGCCGCGGACGTAGGTGCGGCCGGAGACCTCGGCGGAGAAGGTGGAGTAGGGGCGGGCCGACCCGGCGGGCGCGGCGGGCAAGGACGAGGATTGGCCGGCGCCACAGATCTGGCGCTCACCGCGCCGAGCAGCGGATCTTGGCGTGCGACCGGTGGAGCGGACGGAGTCGCGAGCGGTCCGCCCGTCGGACGCGGCGCCAGAACGAGGCCGCGCAGGCGACAAGACCACCAGCCGGGGACCGGCCGGGGCGGCCGACGGATGCTGGCGTTTGGCCAAACGCTCGGTCAACTGCCCGATCGCCCTGTCAATCAGGGCGGTCCCACGCGACGTCCGCACCGAGATGCATTCCAGAATGGGAATCGACCGGACCCGCGCCTCGCCCAAGACCACCGACAGAAACCGCTCCAGGGCCTTCCGCACCGCCTGGCGCAGTTGGGCAAACTCCCGGTCGTCGATCTTGTCGCGTTTGTTGAGGATCACCACGATCTCCTGGAGCCTGCCGTGGGCCGAGGGGACTTTGCGCAGGACCGAGTCCAGCGCATCACAGAAGAGACAGAGCCAGCGCAGCATGCTGCGGGCGTCGACGCCGCAGTCCAGCATGACGATCACCACGTGAGGTCGGCGGCGCACGACCAGGAGAGCGTGCTGCAGGGGACCCACCTGGCCACACGTATCCACCGCCCGCCGCACGTTCAGCTCGACGCCCTCTCCGCCCCCGATACTGAGGACAAAAGCCGGGGACTTGGTCACCGCATAGGTCATCTCGCGTATGCCTTCCGGATCCAAGGCGGCCAAGCGCAAGTATTGGGCAAACTTCGTCTTGCCGCTGTTGCCCGGGCCCACGATGAGGAGCTCTTTGCCGCGGAGGAAGGCGGCCAGGCGCAAACCCTTTGAGAGGAACCCGCTTCGGGATCTCCACGGGCGCGTCGGGGACCCCAAACGCGATGGATCGCGTTGGGAAACCCTCCACCACGGTCGATTCCACACAGATGGTCTGAGGCTTGGCATGCATAACGACCTCTCCGGCAGGGGGAGGGTGGTCCGATGCGGCGGCCAGTCCGGCCGGAGCAGTGCGGCAGCGCACTTCCCGGACCTCCGGCGCTGGACCCGTATTGGCGGGCACCTTGTTGCTACTCGGGAATTGGTAGGGCATGAAACTCCTTCGCCCGACCGTACTTCTTGTTGCGTATGACTGCTATGCTTCAGAGATCAAAGAAGACGACACGGACCTCGGGGTCATCACAGAATCCGCCCCTCATCCCTTCCCGTGTCTTCTTTGCTTCAGGCTGGTTCATTGATTATGACACTTCCGACCCCATCCGAACTGTCACACCCGCGGTGCCGACAGTTCTGCTATCGTACTATCTATCGGCCTTCTTTCTCTCGCGGCTTTAAAAAAGCAAACCCAGGTCGCGTGGGCCCAAGATCGATTCCGCAACGGCGGGACACGCCTGCCCGTTTCCCCTTCCTGGTTCCCCTGCTGGCGCCCCTATGGAGCTTGAGCTCTCGCACCCTGCGTACTGGTGGTTCCAGAGTCCTGGGGTCACCCCGGTCTCCTTTGAGGTTAAGGGGCGCCGGTTATCGGCCCATAGCGGGAGGCCAGGGGTCGTTCCTCATGAGTTCTGACGAACCGAACCAGTAATCCAAGGTCACCTAGGGCTGGGTGCCCTGTCTACGCCTCGTAGACAGGGCATATTCCACGAGCCGGACATGCCTACGCCAAGCCGTAAGCAGGGCACCCAAGCACCACCGAACTTGTTCGTCAAAACTGATTGGACATGCCCCTCCCGACCTCGTCGAGACCACAACCACCTCGGGACCATCCCCCGTTGCCTCGGTGTCCCTCCTGCCGGGGGGACATTATAGACCTAATAAGTCGTCTCACCCGACGCGAGGCTCAACCCTGCCTGACTCATCCCAATACTCTCCGGGGATCGCAGGCCTTGAACCATTGCCTTATATAGTAGGCCGCCTTACTCCCCTTTGACGTCACGGTCTTCGCTGCCAGCGTCCCGTGGCATTGGGCGACTTGAGCAACTCCGCGTGATCGGCCGCCACGAACGGCAGAAAGTTGCTGTCCCCGAGCAGGTCCGCACGCCTTTCGTCGTCGGGCTGACGACCGGCACGCCCGCCGCCCGCTGGACCCGTCTGCCACATCACCGGGTTCGGTAGACTCTACTTGAGTCCCGCGCGGTACGGCACCGGCAGCATGCGGCGGCTGAATCCGGTCAAGTTCATGAGCGACAATAATATCCCTCCGGACGACCTCGATTCCGGCCGCAAGAAGGTGGTGATCGTCGATGATGATGATGCAGAGATCGTGGAATCGAGCCGCAACATCCTGACGCCTCGACGGCCCCTACGAGCTCCGCATGGCGTCCCGCGTGGTCAACGATCTGATAAGCTACGCGGAACCGCCGGCCCCGAAAATGGCCCCGCCGGCGGTCGGCCAGATCAGCGATGAATCGATTCCACTGGCCGGACACAAGTCTGCCGTCGAGCAGATCAATGCGCAAGTGCATATTTCGCCGGAAGTTAAGGATGTTCTCATGGCATGGGCTTCCAAGCCATGTATATCGGCAGAGCCTGCCCTGAGCGAAGCGAAGGGATGCCGATGCCACCCAACGAGGAGGACTTAGACTACCGATCTTGCTCGTCAGAGCTCAGTAGGTTGCCTACACAGCCCAGACTTCCCGATATTACGTCAAATTGTTGAAAAATACGTAGTTTGCACAAGTATTACCAATCGGATTCCCTCTGTATAGTGGAATCCGTGACCGGGGACCGGTGGCGGGCAGCCCATGTAGGGTTGGGGCCGGGGTCCCCAACGCAGAAGTTCGCGTTGGGGAGCCCCTCCCAAACGCGAGGGATCGCGTTTGGGGACCCTTGCAGAGCCCTACGCCAAGCAAGCGGTGGGGATGAGAAGGGGTTCGAGGCCCCACTGCTTGCTTATCCTAAAGGCGGATTCCTCACTTCCCAAACCTCTCGCTATCGGTTATATATGTGCCGGGGGTAGCTCGGATCCCGTATCCGGCAGATTGGATCTGGGGGATCCCCGCCGGCGCAAGAGGGCCGGGGGGGATTCGCACCCTACGGCTCAACAAAGCTCGGCAGAGTCAGCTACTTATAGACGTTCTCGGAGAGACGGCGGAAGAAGAAATGAGAACTACACTTACAATCAGGATGATGCTTGTTCTGGCGGTTGCTTTCGGCTGCCAGGCAATGGCTCAAGGCGGGACCGCATCCCGGGACGAAGCGATGGAGACGGCCTTGGCGGCCTGCGCCCCGTTGGTGGCGTCGAAGACCGGCGCGCCGCGCTGGATCCGCGGACCCGGGAAAAGAATAGGAAGGAAGCCAACAGCGCCGGTCAAGACGGGGGCACCACACGCGGCGAATCGCGTTTGGGAGCCCAAGGCAACGGGCCGACGGTTCTGTTAAGCTACGAGCGAGGGGCGGGCGAGAAGAATCCGATCCAATCGTTCGTGTATTTCGTCCCGCTGATCTCTCCCGTGGACATGGATCGGCAAATCAGCGCCGACAACACCCAGCAGGTTGCGGTGCTCTCGTACGAGAAGAAGGTCACGTCCAAGTCCTTTTCCGTTAATTGCGAGTATGAGATCAAAGGCTGCGGCTTCAACCGGTACACGTTCGATCCGGCCGGGATGATCGCGCTGAAGATCGAGGAATCGAAGAAGCCCAAGCCCGACGCGCTGACGAACCTGCTGGACTACATCCACTTCGAAGGCGACGGCGTCGGCACGATTCAGATCAAAGGCACGATCAACGGTTCCGTACCAACGGTAACCGAAGTGGAGTTGGGTTTCGACGGCCGCGGCTGCAAAAGCCCCGTGGTGATCGGTCTCTATGATCTCAAACCGAAAGACGGGCGGTTCAGCTACGAGAATCGCTCGAATCAGATCGTGGCCCGCGTCAACGCGCTGACGTTCCGCAAGAGCGACAATCCCAAAATGGGAATCACGGTGGCTTGCATCTCGAAGAAAGCCACTACCGGCGGTTTCTTCGGACATTTGAAGGCCGCGATCGCCAATCTGTTCATCAAGCCCGTGCGGGTCACGCCGCTGGGCAACCAAACCCTCTTGGACTTCGGCTACGCCCTGTTCGAGCAGAAATCCACCTTCACCTTCCCCCGGGCGGCCAATCTGAAGGAAGCCGTGGTCGTAGCGGCCGAGCCGCCCGGCGACCAAGTCCAGGGCAATTGAGGACGCGTCGACACGAGAAGGGAAGACTCCGGGAACATGTTACTTTTTCGGTTCTGCCCTGCATGCGGCGGCCCCGAAATTCCGCGGCTGTCTGCTTGGTCGTTGCTCAAGGCAACAGCCGTTGCAGCTTCTGATACAGTTCGCGCCCCACCCAAGCATCCGTGGCCGCATATTCGATCTGCGCCCGCGTCAAGGTTGCCTGGGCCCAGTTGGAAGTCTGGGAGTTCTTGGGCACCCGGAACCCCAGCAACAGCGCGGCCAGCCCACGAAGACCATGATTCGGACAACCGGCCTGCTTGGCCAGTTCTCCCACATCCACAAATCCTGCCGGTGTGAACGAGGCCAACTTATTCAATTCCTGCACATCACGCTCCCAAGCGACGCCCGCCTTGATGATCTGGGGATTGGCCAGCAGCCGACATAAAGCCTGGGACAAACGGCAATGTCGCAATTGAAAGATGTAGGCCGCTTGTTCCCCGGCCAATTGCAGGACCGCGGGCGGGTAGCTCTGCCCCACGCGAAACGTGGGCCGTGTTTCCGTGTCAAACCCCAGGAGCTTCTCCTTTTCCAACTGCCGAAGCGCCGGTGCGATTTGTTCGGGTCTCCGAATCACATGGATGCGCCCCGGATATCTTCGAATCGGATGCGCATTGATCTGTTCTCGGGTCATCCGCGGCCAAGCGGTGTCAGAAGACATGTCAGATTCCTGGGGGGTATTCCGCTCTGTCATTGTTGCGTCCACCATCGTATACTCCGTTCGTCATTGTAATCCCTCCGCCCACGCTCCACCACGCTTTTCCTCCCGGATCGTGCTCCCAGGGACCGGGAACGGTCTTAAAGCGGTCAAAACGAGTTGCATGGCCACGGGATATCTGATAAAGTCCTGCTTGCTGTATCGGTACACAAGATGTTTTATCAGGTGACCCTGAGAAACGGATGATCCCATGGCGAGGAACCTGTCTAATAAGCAACGAATTGAACGGATGGCCGAGGAAGCGTCGATCAAGGCCGAAGATAAGGAACTGAAAAAGGAACCGCCAGCACGGGTGCGAAAGGCGTCCGGCTCCCGGAAAACCGCGCCAAAAAGCAGCGCATGAAATTCGTTTGGAGCGTCGTTAACGAGAATTCCAAGGAGATTGGCTCTTTCCCTTACCCGGCGAAAGGCGAGGCGGAGGCCCGCGCCGCGGAGCTTTCCGAGAAGACGGGCAAGGCGCATACCGTGAACTGCGTCCGAGTGCCCATGGCGGACGATGAATAGGGGGATACGGGGGACCGCTTCACCCTACGGGGTAGTTTCGGGACACCTCGCCTCTCTCGATTCCGCCGGAGAACCTACCTTCTGTGGGTAGACTGTGTTGGCCCGCGGAGAATGCCGCGTCCCGTCCCCCGGGCCGGCCGCACGGCGGCACGGGGTCCCCAACCGGCCCCGGTCACCCGGAAAATCGAATTTCGAAGCACGAAGTCCGGCAACTCCGCCGCAGGCGGACGCCTGTTGCCCCGTGTCGTCCGGGAAACAAATTCAAAATTCCAATGACCCAAACGCCGGCGCCGGCGCCGCGGTCCGTTTCGGATCTTCTTCTCTTTGAACCTTCGAACTTGTTTCGGATAGCCCGAACGACACTGCGCAACCGGGTTGTCGAAATTCGGATTTCGGATTCTCTTCCTTATCCGGCTACCGAAAGACCGGCCACGTAGGCGGCCAAAACTCGTTCTTCCGCCGTGGCGGCCCCTTCGGTGCCGATCGCGGCGAAGACTTCCTTGGTCCAGTCGGCCAGGAGATCCGTCCCAATCTGGCCGTGATAGAGGCCGTGGTCCCGGGCGATGGTAATCTCGAGGTCGCCACTGCACAGGATCTCCAGCGCCACCGCGATCAGCTTTTCCCGGAAGGAAGCGTTCTTCAAGAACCGCACCAGCGGCACCAACTCGCCGCGGGCCTTACGGGGGAGGAAGCGTTCCACGGGCTCCTCCGGCGGGGCCGGCTCTGTCTCGCGCGACCTCCGTGTCAGGCTGAGGCTGTCCCTGGGAGAGGAGGAAACGTTCCACGGTGTCGTCCGCCACGAGATCCTCCGGCGGGGCTGGCGTTGTCTCTGTCGTGACCTCCGTGTTAGTCTGAGGCGGCTGCGGGGGAGTGAGGTTCTCTGCGTTTTCCATGATAGTCCTTTTTCATAGAAGATGGCCGGAGGATCATGAGAGAACACAGAGGATCTCTTGGACGCCTCACGGTGAGTCCCCTCCGGCCGTCAAAAATCGTGCCATCCTTGTGATGGGCTACGTGTTCTCTCATGATGACACGCATTCTACCAACGGCCCCCCAGCCGTCAAGCAAAAATCGTCCCTCGGTTGCGGGGGCGAATTCCATTGGACTTTCTCCGGGGGGGCAGCGGCCAGCGCGGTCCTCGAATTCCCGCCTGTGCAGGAATGACGTCACCCCTGTGGCAGGGGCAACGCAAAGTCGTTTCGGACGGGTGCGAGGATCGCAACGATGTAGGGGCAGGCCCCCGTGCCTGCCCTATTTCAGGGCAACCACGGGGGGTTGCCCCTACAGGAGACATGCCTGCCGGCATTACCGAACGACTTTGCGTTCACCCTGACCCCTGTGGAGGCAGGGGTCGCCAGACGCGACGAATCGCGTAGGGGGCCCTGGTCCGCCCTACGAGGAGCGTGGATGACGCGGACCGGGAGCACTTCCTGCGGTTAGATGGTTTTTTTGCGGAAGTTCTCTTACCCCTTGTCCCATCAGGGTTTACGACTTCAATTGTATTGCATACAGTATTGACATTGTGAGTTTGATGGTTTACTATAGAGCGAACATTGCGGCCTGTCACGCCGCGACGGTACGCCAGGCCTGTGGATCCGGGACGGACTGAGGTCCGGCGACAAGAGACGACCGGTCGGCTCGGGACCGGCCGCGAAACCATAACGGAGCACCATCGCATGGAAAGGGAGAAACGTATGGAACACCGGTGTTGTGCCAACTGCGTGTACTCCTCTGGTTCGACGCACAGGAAATTCAGCGGCTTTTTGACAGGTTTCGGGGTCCGGCTGACGTGCTCGAACCACCCCGATTCCGGCGGGCGCCTGCGGGAGGTGCGGCCCGGCGGCCTGTGCCGCCACTACCGCCCGAAACCGGCGGACCAGCCGACCGGCGCCATCCGCCGCCTGACCCTGGCCAACGGCCAGTCCGTCCTGGTGGACGCCGCCGACTACGACTGGCTCAGCCGCTACCATTGGACGATGCGCAGACGGCTACGCCACCCGGCACGAGAACGGCAAAAATATCTTCATGCATCGCGAGATCATGCAGCGCCTCCGGGGAAGCTCGTGGACCATTACGACGGCTGCCGCCAGAACAACTACCGCGAGAACCTGCGCCTCTGCACCCGACAAGGAGAACCATGCGCAATCGGCCCCGGCATATCAATTCCCGCTCCCAGTTCAAAGGGGTCATCTTCAACAAGCAGCGCCGCAAGTGGTCTGCGCAGGATTTTCTGCGAGGGCGAGTACTTCCGCAGCCCTCTGTTCGCCGACGAGGCCGACGCCGCCCGCGCCTACGACCGTTTCGCGGTCGAGCTGTTCGGCGCGTTCGCCTACGTGAACTTCCCCGAGGACTGGCCCCCCGCCCGCCGGGCCGAGGTCTACGCCCAGAAAGAAACCGTCCAGGCCATCCGCAAACGCCGGGCCGAGAGAGCCAAGAAAGCAAAGACAAAAGGTAAAAAGGCAAAAGGGGAAAGCAAGAAGGCAAAAGGGAAAGGCACAAGTAAGAAGGCAAAAGGCAAAAGCAGAAAGCAAGAGGCCCCCGGGGAACGCCGCCTGGGAACGCCGCTCCCCCGAACGGCTGCTTCCTAACAGCCAATCAGAATAGGGCTCCCCTGGGAAAGGGCCCCAGAATTCGCGGAATTCGCTGACACCTCTGTGCTCTCTTTCGTCCTACTATTCTCCATTCGCCGTCGAGAGTTCCGCCTGCTTCAGTACAAGCTGCGTCGCGTCCTCCGAGAGATCGGGCGGGTAGCCATACCGCGCCAAGAGCCGCCGCACCTGCCGCCGCAAATCCGCCCGGACCGATTCGCGCTGGGACCAATCGAGCTTGGGCAATCGCTTCACCATCTCGGCAAGTTCGCGAGCCATCAGGCGCAGTTTGTCGTTTGCCATCGCCTTGCGTGCCGACTCATTCTCGGCGATGGCATCATAGAATGCCGTTTCCTCGGTGCTGAGGCCGAGTTCCTGGCCGCGACTCTGCACCTCGCGTACCCACTTCGCGAGGTCCAGCAATCGGGAGATCATCTCGGCGGTCGTAATGGCCTTGTTGGTGTAGCGCACCATCGCGTCTTCAAGGGCTTCGCGGAACTTCTTGCTCTGGACCAGGTTGGTTCGCTCGGTGCTGCGAATCTGATCGGTCAGCAGTTTGCGCAAGGTCTCCAGCGCCAGGTTCTTCTGCTCCAGCGCGGCCACGCGTGCGAGGAACTCCTCCGAGAAGATATCAAGCCTCGCGTCTTCCAGTCCCGCCGCCGCGAAGAGGTCGATCACTTCCCCTGCGTCCACCGCTCCGCCGATGACTTGGCGGACCGCGGCGTCGATGTCGGCATTCCCCCGCGCAGGCGCGCCCGATCCGCGTTCGTCCGCCAGGCGCTTACGAATCATCGCCTGAACTCGCTGGAAGAACGCCAAGTGCGGCGTGATGGCCTGTGCTTCGGGACGCGGCACCACCAGGGCGAACGCCATTGACAGTTCCTTCACCATCGTTCGGAACCGCTTCCACCCATCGTCCTGCGCGAAGACGTGATTCGCGGCATCGGCATAGACTTTCAGCACCGACGTCGGCGCGGCGTTCAGCGCCTGCTCGTAATCGAAGTCGTGGAAGAACGCTTGCAGTTTCTCGAAGGCACCATTCATCGTCGGCACAGCCTCGTCCTGTACCTTCTTGACGGCGTCGCCCCGCCCGCCCGCTTGCGTGTAGGTCGCCAGGGCGTCGGCCAATTGGTCCGCCAGCCCCAGCAGATCCACCACCAGCCCGCCCGGTTTTTCGCCGTATACCCGGTTGACGCGGGCAATGGCCTGCATCAGGCTGTGCCCCGCCAGCGCGTTATCCAAATACATCGTGTGCATGGGCGGGCAGTCGAACCCGGTCAGCCACATGTCACAGACGATCACCAGCCGGAAGTCGCTCGCGGGGTCCTTGTAGCGCCTGGCGAGTGCTTTGCGTGCCGCCTTGCTGCGGACGTGCTGAAGCAGCGGCTGCTCATCGTTCGGCCCGCCCGTCATCACCACTTTCATCACGCCCTTGTCATCGTCGGCGTTATGCCACTCGGGCCTCAGCCTGCGGATCGCCTCGTAGAGCCGCGCGGCGATGTCACGGCTCATGGTGACGACCATCGCCTTGCCTTCCATCGCCTCCCGGCGTTTTTCCCAATGCTCCGCGATGAACGCCGCCACGCGCTCGATGCGCTCCGGCGCGCCGACCAATGCTTCCAGCGGCACACGCACCCTTTCGTCCAAGTCCTCGCCGGCGGCCGATGCCTTGGTCGCCGCGTTCAACTCCGCCTCGGCGGCGGCAACGCCCGCTTCGTTCACCAGCAGCTTGATAATCCGCGCCTCGTAGTAGATCGGTTTCGTCGCGCCGTCTTCCACCGCTTGGCGGATGTCGTAGATATCGGCGTACTCGCCGAAGACGCGCGGCGTGCTCCGGTCGTCACGGTCCAGCGGCGTTCCCGTGAAGCCTACGAAGGTCGCGTTGGGCAGTGCCTCCCGCATCCAGCGCGCGCCGCCGTCGGTGAAGCCGTACTGGCTCCGGTGCGCTTCGTCGGCCATCACCACGACGTTGGCCCGTCTCACTGATGATGCCGTGCTCTTCGGTGAACTTGTGGATGGTTGTGAAGATCACCCCGCCCGACGCACGATCCAGCAACTCCTGGAGATGCGCCCGGCTTTCCGCCTGCACAGGGTCTTGGCGCAGCAGCGCCCGCCCACCTGCAAAGGTGCCGAAGAGCTGGTCGTCCAGGTCGTTGCGGTCCGTCACCATGACGATGGTCGGGTTGGTCATCGCCGGTTCGCGGATCAGCGCTCCCGCCAACATCAGCATCGTGAGGCTCTTGCCCGAGCCTTGCGTGTGCCACACCACGCCACCCTTCCCGGCCTCCGTCGTCGTGTTCACCCCCGCCGGGGGCTTCAGCGCCGCCAACACCTTCGCGCGAGTTTCGCGCATGGCGCGGAACTGGTGATAGCCCGCCACCTTCTTGGCGATGTCTCCGCGCTCGTCTTCCTCAAACACCACGCAGGAGTGCAGGTAGTCCAGCAGCGCTGCCGGCTCGAACACGGCCCGGATCAGCGCCTCCAGCGTCGGCTCGCCCCCCGTCGCCGGACGCCACGGCATGAAACGCTGTCGTCCGCTCGTGATCGATCCCACCCGAGTCAGCAGCCCATCGCTCGCCACCAGCATCATGTTTGCCACAAACAGGTCTGGCGCGACTGCGCATGTACCGTCCCAACTGTTCGATTGCAGTCCCAAGGTCGGCGCCCTCGTCCGCGGGATCCTTCAGTTCAATCACCGCCAGCGGCAGGCCGTTCAGGTAGACAACCAAATCCGGGCGGACCAGTTTCCCGTTGGTCGTGGCCACCGTCAATTGGCGCACCACCAGGAAGTCATTGTTGGCCGGGTTCTCGAAATCCACCAATCGCGCCCGCCCGCCCCGGTTCTCGCCCGTTGCGGCGTCCCGGTATTCGACCTCCACGCCATCGGTCAGCAGGCCGTACAGCCAGCGGTTGTTCTCGATCAATGTCAGGTGCGGCGGACGCTGCACCAGGCGCACGATCTGTGCAACGGTGTCGGGCGGGAGGGCAGGGTTGAATCTTTGGATGGCCGCGGCAAGGCGTTGGGGGAGAATAACCGAATCTGGCCCGGACCTTTCGCCCGCATCGTCCAGGGCCGCGCCGTTCAGACAGACAAACCTCACCGCACCGAACGCAGAAGCGCAGGCATCTTCCACCGTGGATTCACGGACCATGGACTTGTGGAGATTCATTGAACTATCCATCCCATACGATCCCCGGTTCAGGGTTTCTTGCCTTCCGGGCGAACTATTTCCATTTTGGAAACAGTTGCCTCTCGGCTCAGCTCCCCGGATTCGAAGATGTTCTTCAGATGCTTGTTGATGGCAGGCACCTTGACCCCGAACAACTCCGCCAGCGCCTTCTGCGTCAGCCAGACCGTCTCGTCTTTGAAGAAGACCTCCACCTTCACCGCCCCGTCCGGCGCGGTGTAGAGAAGAAACTGGTTTGGTTCGCTCATGCAGGCATCCCTTCGGATGGAAACAGCGTCTCGTTCTCAAACCGGCACTGAACGTGCGTCCGCCCGTCCTCCGTCTGGTAGAGGATGATTTCGGATTGGGACCAAGGCACGTCACGCATGGCCAAGCCTCCTTTCGCGGGATGCGGCAGTTGTTTCCGAAATGGAAATAACTGATTCCTCCGCCGGCTCGCCCGACTCGAAGATGTTCTATTTGCGGCTCATGGCTTCAACGGTTCGGGTTTCTTCGGTTTCGGCAGCTTCTTCAACTCCTTCGCTGCTTTCTCAAACTCCACATCCACCGCGCGCGGCTGGGCATCCAACAAGGCGCGATAGCGCTCATACTCCAGCTCCGCCTTTGCCTTGGCGGTCTCGGCGGAAATCTTCCCGGCGTGATCCAGCAGCTTTCGCCCCGAGATCTTCAGAAATTCATCCAGCTTCGCGATCCAGTCGCGCATCGTCATCGGCTTTCGCTCGCAGCGCCTGCAGCTCGGCGTATTCGATGTAGAGCGTTCACGATGCGGTTCAGCACCTGGAGTTCCTCCTCCGTGAGGTAGTTCTTGGCGATGGATACGTCGTCTTTCCGCATGACACCACCGGGCCGGGTGGTCTGCAGCCCCATCAACGGCTTCGCCGCGTCCGCCCGTTCGTGGATCACCTCCGCCGCGGTATGGCCGTGCGTGGCCCAGTGCATCTTGTTCTGCACCGTGGCGAAGAACTGTTGCGACATCTCCGTGTCCGGCGTGTAGTCCACACTCGTCGCGTAAATATCCAGCACCTTCTGGTAGAACCGCCGCTCGGACGAGCGGATGTCGCGGATGCGTTCCAGCAGCTCGTCGAAGTAATCCTTCTGCCCCTTGCCCGGCGGATTCTTCAGCCGCTCGTCGTCCATGGTGAAACCCTTCACCAGATACTCGCTCAAGCGCGCCGTCGCCCACTGGCGGAACTGCGTGCCCCGGTGGCTGCGCACGCGGAAACCCACGGCCAGAATGGCCTCCAGCCGGTAGTGGCGGAGGGTTCGCGTGACCTCGCGGCGGCCTTCCCGTCGAACTTGTAAGTAATCCTTACAAGTTGCCGCCTCCACCAGCTCCCCCTCGGCGAAGATGGCGTTGAGATGCAGCGTCACGTTCTGCGGTGTGGTCTGGAACAACTCCGCCATCTGGGCCTGCGTCAGCCACAGCGTCTCGTTCTCGAACCGGCACTGGATACGCGTCCGCCCATCCTCCGTCTGGTAGAGAATGATCTCGGATTGGGACAAAGGCACGTCACTCATGGCCAGGCCTCCTTTCGCGGGATGCGGCCGTAGGTTCCCCAATGGAACGTACCGAACCCGCAGCCACCCGCACCTCGCCGCGCAGCAGCTTTGGAAGGAGGTAGTCACGCAGCTTTTCGAGGGACTGGGATTCCCTGATGTTTGCGAGCGATCTCTAGAAGAGCGGCTCGACAGCCGCAGTAAATGCTTCGATGAACAGCCGCTTTGCCGGCACGCAAACTTTGAACTTGGTCGAAATGCGGTCTTGCTGATCTCCGGAAACGTCGTCGACCGCTCGTGCCCGGCTCTTGATTTCATCAATCGCGACTGCGTCCAGTGAAAGACGTTAGAGCGAGCAGGCAGGCACAACGATCGCGGACCGATGCCATGGCCTCAATCGATTACCGTCGGTACCCCGGAAGGACAAGATAGCCCATCGCTGCACGCGATGTTACGAGATACCGTCTCGCCAGTTTAGGAGGCCTGAACTGATCTTGTCCAATCCCCTGTCGTCATCTTTCAGTCAGTAGACAGCAGAATCGGCTTCGCGATTCCGCGAAAGTCTTTGGGCGTCGTCCATCAGTGGGCATGCCGCCTTCCAATACTCCTCAATTTTCGTGCTGGGTGCCTGCCACCGACCTCGCACGCTGACTCCACGGCCGGTCAAGCATCGCACCCCCCATCCTTCCGGCACCAAGCCCAGTTCCGACTCGACGAGGCGGGCAGGGAGGGCGTCGAAGGCTTCCTGGGGCATGCCCGGGGAAGGAACGCGCTCCGCCGGCCTTGGCCCTCACCGGCTCGAAGTCCACGAACCACGCCCGGAAGATCGCCCGCGCCACCCGTTCCAGCGTTCGGCTCGTTCGACGGTTCGACTCGATCTTGTCGTCTCAGCGCCCCAAGCACCCCCGCGATGGCGCGCTGCTCGGGAAGGGAGGGGACAAGAACAGGTAATGCGCGAATTGTCGGAAGGTTGAGACGTTCTGCGACTGACCCATCACGAAAGCCATGAGTATATGCCGCCATTGTCGGCGAATTGAGCCAATAGCCAAGGTAGCGAAAGTGCAGCAGGTTGGCTCTTGGTCGGATTAGAACCATCCTCTGACCAAGACATATGCGCACGTGTTCCGGTACTCCGGCAGCGATGCCAAAATACGTTCCTTCCCGGCTATAGAGTACATCACCATGTCTTGGGACAACGCGTGCAGTCCGTTCTGTGTACGTATTCTCCGAAACGTGTCCTGCCTGCTCCGCACGGAAGACGCCGGTAATTATGTCCTGAGTCCGAACAACAAATGGCCCTGCTTCGGTGAGTTTTGGTGTCGAGTGCGGACAATCAAAGACACCTTCACAAATCGCATCGAGACGTGCCCACGACCAACCATCCGGCAGTTTGGCATAAGTGGCGGGGACGTGCGGTACCTCGGATTCTGCAATCACACTATCCTCCATGATCCAGCCTCCTAAATCTCCTCCGTGGCCAACTGCTCCTCCGACTCTGCCAGCAGCCTCGGTACTTCACTTCGAACAGCGTACCGTCGATCAACTCCTGAAACGTGAATGTCCGCCAGCGGTCAGCCTTCATCAGCCGGTCCCTCCGTGTGCCCTTCCTCCGGCTTCGCGTTCTTCAACTCCTTCTCCAACTGCTCGATCGTGGGCAGGCTGGGCTTCAATTCCTGGGGCAGTGCTTTGGTCAAGAGGTAGTCGGAGACGCCGATCGGCTTGTGGATGTCGCGCAAGGCATATTCCGCGATGACCCGGTTTTTGTCGCGACAGAGGATCAGGCCGAGGCTCGGGCCATCGCCTTGGCCGCGCAGCAGGTCGTCGGCCGCGGAGAGGCAGAAGTTCATCTTTCCCGCATACTCGGGCTTAAACGGTCCGGTCTTCAGCTCCAGTAGGACGAAACAGTGCAGGCGAACATGGTAGAAGACGAGATCAACGTAGAAGTCGTCGGCGCCGACCTCCAAATGGACCTGCCGTCCGACGTAAGCGAACCCGGCCCCCAGCTCCAGGAGGAAGCGGGTGATGTGGGTGACGAGGGCATCTTCGACCGCCCGTTCATGCGCCTCTGGTGCAACGGAGAGGAAGTCGAAAATGTACGGGTCCTTGAGCGACTGCCGGGCCAGATCGGACTGAGGCGGCGCCAGCGTCCGGTCGAAATTGGTGACCGATTGTCCTTGGCGCAAGTGCAATCCGGCGTCGATCTGCAGGGCGAGGATGTTGCGGGACCAGCCGTGGTGAAGGGCGGCCTGGGCGTACCAGGCCCGGACCTCCGGGTCCTTGCACTTTTCCAGGAGGATGACGTTGTGAGCCCAAGGCAATTTGGCCACGGGCGGTGGCCATTTCACCAACTCCAATTTGGCCACCGCTTGTGGCCAAAGTGCGACGGCAGCCTCATCCAGAGGGTAGGCACGGTAGAAGGCCCGCATCCGACGGAGATTCCGAGAGGATAACCCCTCCATCTCGGGGATGGCCTGGCGGAGATCGCGGGAGAGCCGGTCGATGATGCTGCTCCCCCATGCCTCTTGCCTGTCGCGGCGGTCCAAGTCCAGACCGATCCCATAGTATAAAAGGAGAAGCTCCTGGTTCACGGCCAGTGTCGCCCGCGCCTGGGCTTGGCGGATGCGGCCTTTGAGGTCTTCCAGAAGGGCGCCATAGCCTGACGGCAGCGGTTCGGCGACCTGCGGCATCACGTCACCGATCGTCTGCGGGACGTCGGCGGCAGCCGCTTGCTGCCCAGGAACCGTGCCCGCTTCCGCTTTCGCACCCTTCTTCTTAGCCGCCATAGCCCAACCCTTTCAGGTTCCTGCGGATGGCTTTCTCCAGTCGGGCCGACTCGGCGAACTGATCCAGGAGCGTGGTCGTCAACCGCGTCATCTTCACCTCGAACGGCTCGCCGTCGTCTTCCAATTCCTCGGCACCGACGTAGCGGCCGGGTGTCAGGACGAAGCCGTGCTTTTCGATCTCGGCCAGCGTCGCGGCTTTGCAGAATCCGGGGACGTCGGCGTAGGCCCAGGGGCCGTGCTTTGTCTCGTCCCACGCGGCGGGCTTCGGCTCGCCGCGCCAGCGGCGGAAGGCGTAGACGATACGTCCGGTGTCGGAATCGGGGGGCGGGTCGCCCTCCACGTCGCCCGAGAGCACGCGCAGCGTGCGCGTTTCCAGCGTGCCCATCTTGCGGGCGTCGATGAAGAGCGTCTCGCCCTTGCGCCCGCCGGGGCGTCCGGGAGCGCCGTTCTGCAGATTCTTGCCGGTCTTGTCGCGCGTAAGGAACCAGAGGCAGACGGGAATGCCGGTGGTGTAGAAGAGTTGCGCGGGGAGCGCGACGATGGCGTCCACCAGGTCGGCCTCGACGATGCGCCGGCGGATTTCGCCTTCGCCGCCGCTGTTGCTGGAAAGTGAGCCGTTGGCCATGACGAACCCGGCCACGCCGCCGCCGCGCCCGTTGGGCGGGGCCATGTGGTGGATGAAGTGCTGAATCCAGGCGTAGTTCGCGTTGCCCACGGGCGGGTCGCCATAGGTCCAGCGGCGGTCGCCGCGCAGCAGGTTCCCCGACCAGTCGCTGACGTTGAAGGGCGGATTGGCGAGGATGTAGTCGGCCTTCAGGTCGGGGTGCAGGTCGCGCAGGAAGGTGTCGGCGTGCTGCTGGCCGAGGTTGGCCTCGATGCCGCGAATGGCGAGGTTCATGTGCGCCAGCCGCCACGTCATGGGGTTGGATTCCTGGCCGAAGATGGAGATGTCGGTCTTCAAGCCGTCGTGGGCCTGCACGAACTTCTCCGACTGCACGAACATGCCGCCCGAGCCGCAGCACGGGTCATAGACGCGCCCGTTGTAGGGTTCGAGCATTTCGACCAGCAGGCGGACGACGCCGCGCGGAGTGTAGAACTCGCCGCCGAGTTTGCCTTCGGCGGCGGCGAACTTGCCGAGAAAGTATTCATAGACGCGGCCCAGCGTGTCGCGGGCCTTGGCGCGGTCGCCCTTGAAGCCGATGTCGGAGACGAGATCGATCAGGCCGCCGAGCTTTTCCGGCGGGATGCCGCGGCGGGCGTAGTCGCGCGGGAGTTTGCCCTTCAGGTTCGGGTTGTCGCGCTCGACGGCCAGGATGGCGTCGTCGAGCAGGGTGGCGATGTTGGGCTGCCGGGCCTGGGCGCGGAGATTCGGCCAGCGCGATTCCGGCGGCACCCAGAACACGTGCTCGGCGGTGTATTCGTCGCGGCTTTCGAGGAGAGGTTCGATCTGAGCGGCCGGCGATGCCGTCTTTCTCCAACTCGACCTTCAGCGCTTCGCTGCCGGGACTCGAACGCGTCGGAGACGTACTTGAGGAAGAGCAGGCCAAGGACCACGTGCTTGTACTCGGCGGCGTCCACCGTGCCGCGCAACTTGTCTGCGGCGGCCCAGAGAGTGTCTTCAAATCCGATGCCCGTTTCCTTCGTTTCCGGTTTTGCCACGACTATTCCTCCAGGAACCATCCTGCCAATAGGACCTTCGCCTTCTTCGCTCTTGGTCAACACATGTCTGCACTCCAACTCGAGTATCGTCCGCCAAACTTACGATAGGACTAAGTCTCTGTCAACTGGGTCGGGACCACATAGGACGGCAAGATGATCGCCAGGGAGAACTCAAGGTGTCCCGTGTGTTTTTTCGTTCCGGCCCTCCGGGCCGGGACTCTTTCGCTTTGCAGCCACCGACAGATGGGGGGATGCGTGCCGGATAGAGTGCCTCGGGCGCGGGCGTAACGCGCAATGGCGCGAAACGAAGAAATAGGTAATGGGCAAGGAATTGGGTAGCGAATTCGGTGATAGACCAAGGAAAGCCAGTTCCGCCGACAGTATGCTCGAGGCAAGACGGTCGATCCGTTCGACGGCGATAGGACCAGCGCCAGGGATTGACGAAGAGAATCTTGGGGAGGGGCGGGCCTATTCGTAGGGCAGAGTGACGGTCACCGTCGTGCCGTGCTCCGGCTGACTGGCAATTTCCAGGGTGCCCCGATTGAGACGGATCAGGCGGCTGGCGTAGGCCAAGCCCATGCCGCGCTTGCGGCCGGCGGGCTGGGCCGAGAAGAAGGGGCTGGTCGCTTTGCGGACGGTCGCTTCATCCATGCCGCAGCCGAGATCGCTGACTTGCAGACGCAGACCTCCAGGCCCCGGCTGGGCTGTGATCTGCACCGGTCCCAGGGGATCCGCGTAAGACTCGATCGAGTTGGCGACGATATTCGCGATGGCCACGACCACCTGCGCCGAATCCACCAGCACGTCCTTGGCCTCCGGGGAAATATGCGTTTGCGCATTGACGTGCTCGGCCCCGGTCTTCTGGCCCGCCAACTGGATCGACTCGTCGATGATCTGGCTGATGGGCGTCCCGGCCATTCGCGGCGGCGCGGCTGAGCATAGCTCATCAGATCATCGACCACCGCGGAGGCTTCGCGCGCACTGGCCCCGATGACATCGAGGACGTGGCGCTTTTGGCCATTGGTCTCGGCCTGGGCCAGTAATTGGGCGCGGCCGGCGATGATGGAGAGAGGATTATTCAATTCGTGGGCCACGCCGGCGGCCATCTCGGCCAAGGCCTCGATCGGAGGACAGCTTTCGGAGGACGGAAGACGGACGACGGAGGACGGCGCCGTCTTCTGTCCTCTGTCCTCTGGCTGCTGGCTTCTGTCTTCACTCTGGGCGAACTGCTCGGCCCAGTGCTCCTGGCCTTCCTTGGTGAGGGCCAGTCCGAGAATGGTGCCGGCCAGGGAGGCCGCCATCTCGAACTTCTCCGCGAAGAGAGCCACGTCGCCCGGATGGTTCAACTCGAACGCGAGGACCCCGACGACCTGCCCATCGGATAACAGCGGCAGCAGACGGGTCACCGTGCGATTGACCTCGACCTCCAATTGGTCGAGGAGCCAATCGAGGTGGTCCCGCGCTTCGAGCAGGAGGAACTTGCCCGCGATGGGCTTGGGCGTGAGAGCTCCGTTCGGCCGGCGCGTGAACGACGGTCTTATGACTGTGTCCCAGGGATTCGACGATCGCCGCATCAACGGCGCCGTCGTGCGGGCCGGCCGTCAAGTAGAGGCAAACCGTGCCCGTCTGGAAGAACCGCTGCCATTGCTTGGCGAAGTTTTCGGCAATATCAATCGCGGCGACACTCGGACCGACGCTGCGGAGGAACTCCTGGGCGAAACCGACGTAGCCCGAAGCCGTTTGCAGGGTGCGCCCTTCTGAGGAGAGCTTGGCATGCTTCTCGGACAGGTCAGCCGCCGTCAACGCCAGGAGGTCGCAATAGCGGGCCGTGGCTTGCGGCGTCTCGAATCCCAAGACGCCGGATTTGCGTTGGACTTCTGGCGGCAACTCCTCCCGGATCTGCCGAAGGGTTGCGGCGGAAACGCCGAGGGACGCACTGATGCTCTCCAGCGATTCGGGCTCGTTGAAGCTGCCGGAGGCGCCGATGTTGGCCTGCCGCACGATATTATCGGCCGCTTGTACGACCACGGAGAGCATTGCCTCCGGGACCGCTTGCGCCAGTGCCGCCACATCACGGTGGTGGTGCAGCCAAATCGCCATCTTGATGGGCTCCGGCAGCCGCCACCGCTGGGCCAGTTGCTTGCCCAACAGGGCGTGGTTGGTCCCGAGGCGTTTATACTCGATCATGTGGAGGCTGGTCTTTGTCGCCTCGGCCTCCTTCGTGATGGTGGCCAAGCTCTTGGGCATGGTGTCCTGTAACGCCAGCTTGCCGATGTCGTGGAGAAGCCCTGCCGAATAGGCCAAGTTCGGCTCAATCTCCAGACCCGCGGCTTCGACGAGCCGGCGCGTGCAGCAAGCTACGGCTAAGCTGTGCAAAATCAAGTCTTTACGCGCAGGCAAGGCCGGCTGGTCGCTCCCGAATTCGATTTCGAATCCCGCCGTGACCTTCGTCTTGAGCAGGGCATGGCGTACGTCTTCGGCATCCAGCCGATCAAGCACGAGCCGGAGGGCATGCCGCTGACTCACAGGGCCGGCCGCCAGACGTTGGGCCAGGGACAGGATCCCGGCGGCCAGCGCCGGCTCACACTCCACGATTTCGGCCACCGATTCCGGCGCGAACCGGCCTTGAAGGATCTTCGACAGGTATTGGACGGCCACGCATGGCGGAACCGACGGCAAACCCAAATCACCTATGGCCAGCTCCACCTTGCGGGAAGCGGTCGCATCAACGTACTTCTGCGCCATGCACCTATCCTTGTTATCCCGCGTCGGTAGCAACGCCCGCAGGCGCTCTTACCCGGGGAGTCTCAGGTGTGAAGTCTGAAGTTTCCAATGTCCTACCTCAGGCCTTCCACTTCAGACTTCCCCTTACGAGCACTCACACCGCCACTTGCAGCGTGGCGCTGATCTTGTCGGTGAGCTCCGAGATACTGAAGGGCTTCTTGATGTAGTCCTCGGCCCCGGACTTGAGGAGCTGGTCGATCTCCTCCTGCTTGATTACGCCGCTGACGATGATGATCCGCGTGTTCTCGAACTCGGGATTGTTGCGGATGGTCTGGCAGACGACGTTGCCGTTGACGTCCGGCAGCATGTAGTCGAGCAGAATCAAGTCGGGGCGAAACTGCTGGGTCACCATTCCGGCCTCGTACCCGCTCGACGCCGTGCGGATGTCGTAATGGCCGTCCCGCGTCAGGATGTCGCGGATCAGTTCCACGATCTCCGCGTCGTCATCGACGATCAGCACCTTCTTGCGCCCGGAATCGAGGTTGTCCAAGGGGATACTATTGTCCCTCATGAACTTGATCAGATTCAGGCGGGGGATGCGGCGGAACTTCGAACCCGGCACCCGAAACCCCTTGAGCCGGCCCGAATCGAAGCACCGGATTATCGTTTGTTGGCTCACGCGACAGATCTCGGCTGCCTCGCCGGTCGTGAACAAGTCTTTCATTCCTTTTACCCTTCCTTTTTGCCAAATCCCTTTGACATAAGGCCATCCAATTTGCCTTGGTGGCCCACCTTATCCCACGGTCCGCAATTTGTCAAGCTGAAAAATTTACAGAAACCCCGCTCTTGGCCATGATACCCAATTTCTTATCGGCAGAGTCTGTCCCACCTGACATCCAGGCAAATCCCTGCCGGCTACCGTCACGAAGAGGCGTAAAGTCATGGATTCGAACAGCCGATAGCAAATCTGGAGAACATGGGGGATGACGTGAGTGTGCTGGGCCGTCGGCTGGATCCCCTGGGGCAGACTAATACGGCGATGATCGAGGTTTCTTTGTTTGGAGAGTTCGCATGAAGAATAACAAAGCCTTCACCATGGTCGAGCTGATGGTCGTTGTGCTGATCGTCGGCATTCTGGCGGCCGTGGCCGTGCCCATGATGACCGGCCGCATCGATTCCTCCAAGTGGTCGGAAGCCAAATCGGCGATGGGCACGATCGCGTCAGCCCTGCGGTCCTACGCCGCCGAGAAAGGCGGTTTCGCGACCACGCCGACCCTCGCAGACATCGGACTGACGAGCAACGATCTGGACGGCACCTACTTCTCGCACGATGCATATGTCCTCACCTCCGCTTCCGCCAGCAGCAGCCAAGTCGCCTTCGTGATTACCTGCACGGCGGCGGACTCCACCCGGAGCGGCAAGCCCACGACACCGGCGGTGATGACCCTCACTTCCAGCAATACGAACAACTACGTGCCCACCTTCGCCGAAGGCACCGGTGGTTGAGCCGCTTGACGGAGTTACCTGGGGCTCCCCAACGCTTCTATCTATGTTCGGAGACCCCCAGTTGTGCCTGAGCGAGGATCTTGTGGGCTTGTTCCGACAAGGAGTCGCGTTCCAGGGTTAAGGCGATCTGCCCGCCGAAGGTCGTGAGCAACCCGTAGATCACCCCTGCCCACCAGCGCGGCTTGGCACCACCGGGGCCGGGGCTTCGACGAAGTGCACGAAGACATCGTGCACGCGATCTTGCGCGCGTGCGCCTCGCCGAGCAGGGACATCCCCACAGTCAGTAGATCCCCTTTGTACCGATGGTAGATCTTAGGAAGTCGGCGTCAACTCATGCTGCGACCACCCCTGGCACGTCGCCGGCGATACGCGACGAATCCCGCCGCCGGCAGGGCACCTGCACCCAGCCAGGCGGCCTTCTGTAGGCCAAGGGACCCGAGATTGATCGGTGTGTAGTCCGCCGGGATGTTCGGGTCGAAAGTCCCGGCTGGAATCTCCGCGTTCCACCGGTAATCATACGTCGTGATCTCCACGTGGAACTTCCGAAAGTACGTCATCAAGCCCCGATCGGGCCGAGATCGACGGCCTGAAAGATCGACGCATCCAGCCGATCTTCCTCGCTCCTGTGACTCATGGCTCTGTCTCCATCGACACGCGTCGCTGCCATTCCCGCCAGATCGTGCTCCGGGCCGGTTTTTTTCTTTTTACTTTTCCCTTTTTACCTTTTTACTTTCTTCTCATGCCGGCGAATTTGACACCAGCTTATTATGAGGCGGAAGACCGGTTCCGCAGTGCCGAGACGAACGAGGAGAAGATCGCGGCGCTGGAGGAGATGCTGTCCGTCATGCCCAAGCACAAGGGCACCGACGGCCTGCGGGCGGACCTCCGCCGCAAGCTCAGCCAGCTCAAGGAAGCCCCGGCCGAGAAGAAAGCCGGCGCCCGCGTGGACATTTTCCACGTGCCGCGCAGCGGGGCCGGACAGGTCGTCCTGCTGGGCCTGCCCAATACCGGCAAGAGCAGCATCCTGGCCGCGTTGACCAAGGCCAAGGTCGTCGTCGCCGATTTCCCGTTCGCCACGCAGGTCCCGGTGCCGGGGATGGTGAAATACGAGGACATCCAGATTCAGCTCGTGGACATGCCGCCGATTACGGCCGATTACTCCGCGCCGGGCCAGGTCGGGACCTACCGCAACGGCGACATCATCGCGGTGGTGATCGATCTGTCGCAGGACATCGAGGAGCAGTGCCTGGTGCTGCTGGACTTCCTCGAATCGCGCAAGCTGCTGGCCGACGAGAAGACGCCCGCCGTGGATGCGCAGGGCAACATCCTGGGCAAAAAGGCGGTGTGCTTGTGCACGAAGGCCGACCTCGCCCCGGCCGGGGCCTTCGAGCTGGCCAGGAAGTCCTTCGACAAGCCCATCGAATACCTGAAGCTCTCGATCCCAGACGGGCGAGGGACTCGACAAGCTGGGCGAATTGCTCTTTCGGCGGCTGAACATCATCCGCATCTACGCCAAGCCGCCCGGCAAGCCGGCGGACATGGAGTCGCCCTTCACGCTGCCGGTCGGCACGACGGTCCAGGACCTGGCGGTGGCGATCCACCGCGAGCTGGCCCAGAAGCTAAAATCCGCCCGCATCTGGGGCACCGGCGTCTACGACGGCCAAAGCGTCCACCTCACCCACGTCCTCCACGACAAGGACATCGTCGAGCTGCACTTCGCGTAGCTCTTGGCCTGTGGCCTTGGTTTGTAGTGTGCCCGTGAGGGCATGAGAAACGCCTTACGGCGTCACTACCAACGCTTTGTGCTTGTGGCGGTTTTCCGGGGGTTGTGCCATAGCAGAGGCTTGAGGTTCCGTCCAACAGTGGTATGGTAGTGTGTTGTCAAAAGATGCAATCCGTGTATTGATAGGAGCACGAGGGGTTATGAGAACTATTGGCAATATCGTGTCGTGCAGGGCAGCGTGGGTGACGATCATGGTCGCTGCGGCCACGATCCCAGGGTTAGGGTGGGCGGCGGCTGGTGGTGGCAAGGTTGTGACATACCCTGCGCCGGCGGGGGAGACGCTGTCAACGGTCTACAAAGTGGAGGCGGGGGGGCAGAAGGTGGATGTCTATACGGCCCGGGTGCTCGATCCGCCGTTTGCGGGCAAGGAATATGACTACGGCGGGCCATATTCATTTGCCAACTTTGACGTGGAAGGGCCGGTCGTGATCCGCATCACCTCCGAGCGGTCGCTGCGCAATACCGTGATTCGGCCCGCGTCGGCCCAAGTGCGGATGACCGTCGTGGACGACCACACGCTGAGTCTGTCGCTGGACCGGCCGTGCAAGTTCAGCGTGGAGCCGGACGGCAAGAAAGGGCCGCTGCTGCTGTTTGCCAATCCTTTGGAGACAGATGCCCCGAAGCAGGGCGATGCCAACGTCGTCTACTTCGGCCCCGGCGTACACAAGCCGGAGAAGATCACGCTTCAGAGCAATCAGACCCTGTATCTCGCGGGCGGCGCCGTCGTGAAGGCGGAGATTCTCGCCACGGGCTCGAACATCAAGATTCGCGGCCGGGGCATTCTCGACGGCTCCGATTGGGAGTGGCGCAAAGGCCCCCTCGGCAACCTGATCGGGATTCGCAACAGCAGCGACGTCGAGGTGCGGGACATCACCCTGCGCGGCTCGTCCCATTGGACCCTCGTGCCGCGGAACAGCCAGAAGGTGACGGTCCGCAACGTGAAAATCTGCAACGCCCGCGTCCAGAACGACGACGGCATCAATCCCTGCAATTCGCAGGACGTGCTGATCACGGATTGCTTCATCCGCACCGACGACGATTGCGTCGCCCTCAAGGGCCTCGACCTCACCGCCCCCAACAACAACGTCGAGCGGATCACGGTGGAGAACTCGACTCTCTGGTGCGACCGGGCCCGCATCTTCCTGCTCGGCCACGAGAGCCGGGCCGCCTTCATGCGGAACATCACGCTGCGCAACCTCGACATCATTCACTTCACGATGACGGCGTTCCTCTTCGAGCCGGGCGAGGACATGCGGCTGGAGAACGTCACCGCCGAGAACATCCGCATCCACGGCGAAGGCCAGCGGGAATTCGTCCGCCTGCGTCCCACGGTGAATCAATACATGCGCAAAAAGGTGCCCGGCTTCATCAAGAACGTGACGTTCAAGAATGTCACGCATCGAGGGCAAGCCCGGCGAGTACCTCGTGCAGGTCCAAGGCGCCGACGCCGAGCACGATGTTCAGGACGTGACCTTCGAAAACGTCTCGATCCTCGGCGAGAAGCTGACGGAGAAGTCCAGCCACGTGCAGATCGGTCAGAACACGAAAGACATCCGCTTTGTGCCGTAGCCCTGATCCGCGCTTGGTACGCGTTTATGATCCTCCGGCGTCCAATGGGACAGTCCGGGTGGCAGCCTCGAGCGCAGCTTGGGGATGGCCTCTTAATCTGTGTACACCATCCCCAAGGCCTGCGGCCTTGAGGCTGCCACCCGGAGATAGAAGACGCTGGGCGTGTGAGCATATTCATTGAGCCGGAAAGCCGAGGTCGTAGCCGGGGTGGGTGGCCAGGCCGATCTGCTCGACGCCGCCTTGGCGGCCGTTGTACCAGAGCAGCCAGCGATCGCTCGCGCGGTCGAAGAGCGCAAACGGCTTGTAGCAGGCGTCGGCGTCCCACGCGCCGGGGACGGGAAAGAGGATCGGATTGGCCGGATGACGCTGCCAGCCGGTGACGCCGTCACGCGAGCGGGCCAGGCCGATCTGGGCGCGGTTCTCATCGCGAAAGCCGATGTAGAACATGAGGTACCAGTCGCCGGCCGGGATGACCTGGCAGGCCGTCACCTTGTGCTGCTCCCACGGATTCCGCCGGTCGGCGGCAAAGATCGGGTTGTCCTTGTACTTGGTCCAGTGGATGCCCGTCGCTGCTTGTGGCGTAGCCGATGGCGTTGGGCTCGTACTGCTCACCCGCCGAGTACCACATCCGGTACTGCTGGGCCTTCTCATCCCAGAGCACGTGCGGGCACATGACCGCCACGCCTTCCCAGCGTTGCTCGGACGACAGCACCGGCTGCGGCGACATGCGCGTCCAGGTTCGGCCGTCCGGGCTGGTCGCGTAGCCGAGCCAGGAGCGCTTGGCGCTCTGGCCCGTGTACCACATGTGATAGACACCGTCGTGCTTGACCACGGCCGGGCGATTGATGCGGCCCTCCCACTCGGAGCCTGGCTTGGGCCCCAGGACGATCTGCGGCTCGCTCCAATGAACCCCGTCGCGGCTCTCCACCAGGGCCACCGAGTCCTTCGGCCGCCAGGAGAACCACATGCGGTACGTGTCGTCGTCCTGGAGCAG
The DNA here is from genome assembly GCA_963750205.1 of uncultured Planctomycetota bacterium. Lineage (GTDB taxonomy): Bacteria > Planctomycetota > Phycisphaerae > Sedimentisphaerales > Anaerobacaceae > PLanc-01. The sequence goes on along the minus strand of CAVVRJ010000071.1, from coordinate 19,056 downwards.
GGTCACGTCGAAGCAGGTGCCGAGCTTGCCGCCGAGGACGGGATTCCCCTCGTACTTGCGCCAGCCCGCCGCGGCCCCTTCCGCGTGAGCTGGGGAGGAAAGCGTTCCCGTGACTCGTCCGAGCGAATCGGACGCCGCGATTGGCCGCCCATCGGCAAAGACGCGCAGTCCTTTGCCCTTCCCGTACTTGGCGCCGGTCTTATCCCAGAGAATCGTGAGGGTGCGGCCATGATAGAGGACGTTGTCGAGGCAGAACCAGTCCCACGTACCGGGCGGAACGAGCGGATTGACCTCGACCGTGTCATCGGCTCGGGGCCGCAGGCCCACCAGGCCGCTGATGACCAGATCGCAATAGGTCGAGTGGTTGTAGTCTTTGCCCCGCTCTTTGCCGCCTTTGCCGGGGTCCCAGGTGCCGTTCTTCCAGGTCTTCAAGCGGGTGCGCGCAATCCAATCACCGGTCTGCGGATTGAGGTTCTCGTCGATCCACGGGACGGTGCGACCATCCTCGCGCTGGAGGCTATGGCTTTGCGTGTAGATCTTCAGCAGCTTGAGATAATCGGCCTTCGTGATGACCTTCTGCTCGTAGTTGTTCAGCACGTTCGCCAACGCCGTGAGAGTGATGGACGTGGCGTAGGGCCAGCTTGGCCCGTTCCACTGGCACTCGTGGCCCTGATAGGAGACGGCGAATTTCGGATGTCTCTGCTCGGCGGTCGTCGGGCCGAAGGGAGCGTAGAAGCCCTGCGGGTCCAAGAGCTGCTTCCAGGCCTGCTCGTAGCCCTTGTCGGGCAGGTTGAAGTACCAGGGGGTATAGCCGTGCAGCTCGCGCACGTCCACGAGGGTCTGCTTATCGCGGGGGAGAGTCTTGAAGAATTCGGCCTCCCGATCCCAGAGCTTTGTCTGGACGAGCGTCTTGATCCGTGCGGCTTTTTCGCGATATTGCCTGGCGAGGTCCTCCCGACCGGCGAGCGCGGCGATCTTCGCGATGGCCACGGCATCGCCGTACATGTAGGAGTTGATCGTCGCCCGCTTGCCGCTGCCGCCGATGGAGACTTCCATGCCGTCGCGGTCGTCGATCTGCCAAAAGAGGCCGTCCGGCTCCTGCCGGCTCTTCTCCCATTCTTCGTAGTTGCTCACGAGGTCCGGCAGCAGCCCGGTCACGGCCTCCTTGTCTCCGGTCACCTGGAACTGCGCCCACAGGGCATCCGCCGCCCAGAAGCTATAGCTGCGCACGGCCCCGCCCTGGCGAAACCAGAAACGGGCGTAGTCGTTCAGATAGCGCGGGTCGTGCAGCCAGCGGCCTTCATAGAAATGATGTCCCGCCGCACAGTTGATCGTATTGTATCTGCCCGCCCAGCCCACCGGCGGGAGGAACTCTGTGATGACGAAGCCCTCCGGCGTATTCTTGATGTGCTTGCGGTATGTCCACCAGCGAAAGTAATACGTCCGCTCGATGGTCTTATCCGGGCATTCGAACAGCGGGATATTCGTCTTGAGGAACTCCCACGCCTGCGCATTGGGGATATGCTGGACGTACAACTCCTCGTCGTCGCTATTGAACTGGTCCACGTAGTGCTTGAACGTCTCGGGTTTTAGAACAGATTCCCCTTGTGCCGCCGCACGGCCGTCGGCGGAAAAGGCGGTGCTTGCCATGACGAGGATGAACGGCCACGACACGATTTTGCCTGGGGAAGAAGTCGGATTCATGTTCTCTTGACCTGAGATTCGCACCTTTTGTTCCTTCCATCATCGAAAATGACGACATTTCAGTGCCCGACGGGGCCAGGATACAGGATACACCCAAGAGAGGCCGATAAGAAGCCCCAATCCCGGCTCCTCCAGACAGGTTGCCGCTGTTATTGCCCACCCTCAGGGCCTCGCATTTTCGTGGCGCTTGGGCCTAAACATGCCCACGCATGAACGAGGCCGGTTCGACGTGCATAAAAATAGCAGACGGGCTCTTGCAAGATCGGTTGGTGTGGCTATCCTGATAGGGGATCTCGCTGAAAGACCGCTAAGTGGGCCAGTTTCCGCGTTTTTGGGGCCAAATACGGATAGAAGGGTCCCAGGGAGGTTTCGGCAGCGGCATCCATATATCTGAGAAGCCCTCTCGACGGCAGAGGGGAGGGCTTTGTCAGGGTCATTCTCGATAGCTTGTTCTTATTGTAGCTCATGAAGCGCCTTGACGGCTCTGCGGGTGGCGCAGAGGCTGAAGGTTCCCCGGGTGCTTCATAGGGAGAGCAGAGCATGAGCATCGATACAGGCCGTGAGAGAATTGACGAGGGAAGACAACAACGAAGCACGGTCAACCGGCTGACTCCGGCCGTCAAACCGGGGCAGGTCGGGGGACTGCCTGTCTCATCTGGTTCCCGGGAATCCGCCGACCGGAGCCAGCCGGGAGAGAGGAACAAATCCGACGGTCCGCAAGAAAACGCCAAGCAGAGGACGCGAGACATGCCGCTGCATCCTGTTTGGTTGCACCGCTTGGGAGATTATGGGTTGGCCCTGCTCTTCGTGGCGGCCGCGGTTCTGTTGCTCTGGCTGCTGCCCGAGTTGCTGCGCCCCGCGCCCCTCCTGGTGTTCTACCTGGCATGGGTTGCGGCCGCGGCGTTCGGCGGCCTGGGACCGGGGCTGCTGGCGACCGTGCTGTCGTGGTTGTGCATCGACTTACTCTACGATCCCACCCCCGGACTTATCGATTTCATGGGTTTGGAGTCAATCACCCGATTGATCGTCTTCCTGGCCGGCGGACTGGCCGTCAGCGTCGTAGGCGAGAAGATGCGCCGGACGCGAATCCACGATGCCAGCAGGGGCGGGTGTTGGCCGCCGCGAATGCGGCGTTGCAGGCGAGTGAGGAGAAGTATCGCTTTCTCGTCGAGAACTCGAAGGATGTTACCTGGACGATGGATCTTCAGGGCGCGTGGACGTTTATTAGCAGCAACGTCGAGCAAGCGACTGGATACCGGACCGACGAGGTCATTGGCAAGACCCTGTGGGACTTCCTCGCGCCCGAGTATCACGACTTTGCCCAAGATAGGCTGCGCCGGCGCGCACAGGGTGAGGAACTGCCGCCCTGTGAGGTGCTGATCATAGGCAAAGACGGCCGTCGCACGCCCTTTGAACTGGCCGCAGTGCCTATCGTTGATGACGCTGGGAACCTCGTGGGTGTGCAGGGCGTGTCCCGGGACATCACCGTGCGCAAGCGGGCCGAGGAGACGCTGCGAGAAAGCGAGGAGCGGTTTCGGAAGGTCTTTGAAGAAGGACCCATCGGGATGGTCCTGACCAGCCGCGACTTCGGGTTCTTTCGAGCCAACCCGGCGTTTTGCCGGATGCTGGGATATACCTGCGAAGAAATGAATAGCCGGACATTCCTCGACGTCACGCACCCGGAGCATCGCGCGGCGGACCGCGACAACGTGGCGAGACTATGGCAGGGTGAGATTCCGGTCTACCGGACCGAGAAGCGTTACATCGCCAAGAATGGCGACATTCGCTGGGGGAAGTTGTCCGCCTCTCTCATCCAGGATCGCGAGGGCCGGCCGCTCTATGCTCTGGCCACCGTGGAGGATATCACGGAGCGCAAGCGGGCCGAGGAGCAATTACGCCGCAGCGAGCAAGACCTCAACCGCGCAGGCGGTGGCGCAGACGGGAAGCTGGCGGCTGGACGTCCGTCGTAATGAGCTACTCTGGTCCGAGGAGACTCATCGCATCTTCGGTATCCCCAGCGGGACGCCCCTGACGTATGAAACGTTTCTCGCCGCCGTACACCCGGTGGACCAGGAATATGTGGACCGGCAGTGGAGGGCGGCCCTGTGCGGCGAGCCCTATGACATCGAGCACCGCATCGTCGTGGACGGCCAGTTGAAGTGGGTGCGGGAGAGGGCCGAGTTGGAATTCGATGAAGAGGGGACGCTCCTCGGCGGGTTCGGGACCGTCCAAGACATCACCGAGCGCAAGCAGGCCGAGGAGGCCCTGCGGAAGTCGGAAGAAAGATTTGCCAAGGCTTTCCGATCCAGCCCGATTGCGATTGCGGTCACCCGAGTGCGCGACGGTCGCATCCTGGACGCCAACGAGGCGATGCTGAAGCTACTGCACTTCACCCGCGACGAGGTGATCGGTCATACCACGCTGCGCTCTGGGTATTTGGGTCGAGGCCAACGACCGAGAGCAGTTCACCCAAATGCTCTCCACGGTCGGCTCGGTGCGGGACCTTGAATGTCGTCTGCGCACCAAGGATGGCCCGATCGTCACGATCCATCTCTCGGCGGAGTTGCTGGAGGTCGGTGGCGAACCGTGCATGCTCTCCACACTCGTGGACGTCACGGAGCGTCGGCGGGCGGCAGAGGCGCTGCGGCGGGAGAAGACCTTCGCGGACAAATTGCTCAATGCCCCGCGCAACACCGTCTTCCTGTTTGAGCCGGCCACGGGCCAGCCGATCCGATGGAATGAGCGCTTTGCGGAGGTGAGCGGCTACAGGGACGCCGAGATCGCGGCGCTGAAAGTGCCGGACGATTTCTGCGACGGAGATGACCTCCAGAAAGCCAGAGAAGGTATGGCCCAGGTGCTGGCGGAAGGGCAAGGCATGGTGGAGTTGTCTCTGGTCACGAAGCAGGGACAACGTATTCCGTTCGAGTATGCGGTGACCGTGGTCGAGACCGAAGAGGGAAAGACTCTGTTTCTATCCATCGGTAGAGACATCACGGAGCGTAAGCAGGCCGAGGAGGCGCTGCGGCAAAGTGAGGAGAAACACAAGGGGCTGATTGAAACGACGGACACCGGTTACGTGATCCTCGATGCCCAGGGACGCGTCATCGATGCCAACCAGGAGTATGCGCGCTTGACCGGGCGTGGGTCTATCGAGGACGTGGTCGGCCACAGCGTGCTGGAATGGACCTTCCCCAGCGATGTCGAGCGCAACGCGGCGGAGGTGCGGGAGTGCGCCGAGCGGGGCTTTGTCCGCAACTTGGAAGTGGACTATCTCACCCCCACAGGTCAACTGATCCCCGTGGAGATCAATGCTACCGTGCTTCACGCCGAGGGCGGCATCCAGATTCTGTCCCTGGTCCGCGACATCACCGAGCGGAAGCGAACCGAAGCGGCGCTGCGTGAGTTGAACACCGCGCTGGAGAGCAAGGTGGCCCAACGTACGGCGCAGTTGCAGCAGCGGGCGCGACAGCTTCAGAAGCTGACGCTGGAACTGACGGAGGCGGAAGAGCGGGAGCGCAAGCGCCTGGCCGAGATCCTCCACGACGACCTGCAGCAGGTGCTGGCGGCGGCCAAGTTCCAAGTGGGCCTCCTGAATAGCCGGCTCCAGGACGACGCCGAGGCGCAGGAACTCGCGGCGCACGCCCGGAATCTGCTGGTTGACGCGATCGCCAAATCCCGCAGCTTGTCCCACCAGCTCCGTCCGCCGGTCTTGTCCCAGAGCGACTTGGGCGAGGTCTTCGAGTGGCTGGCCCAGGAGATGCAGACCAAGCACGGACTCACGGTCCATCTGGAAATAGGCGCGCGGATGGAGTTGGCGTCGGAAGCGCTGCGGGTTCTGCTCTACAAGGCGGCCCAGGAGGCGCTGTTCAACGTGATCAAACACGCGGGGGTCCGCGAGGCGACGCTGCGCCTGCGGCGCCAGTGTGGCCGCCTCCGATTGTCCGTGGCGGACCGGGGCCGGGGCTTCGATCCTACGGCACCCGCCTGCACCCTCGGGTTCGGGCTGTTGAGCGTCCGGGAACGCGTCGAGCTCCTGGGCGGTCGCCTGAAGATCCGCAGCGCCCCCGGCCAAGGGAGCGTTTTCCTCCTCAGCGTGCCGGACGCCCAGGCCGACGAGAGAGGAAAGACCGCCTGAGAAAGAGACCTGACACCTTCGGTTCTCCCGATAGCCACATCCAGAACGGCTCCGCTGGCCCAGCAAGACATCGCCACGATCTTGGCCACGCGAAATCCGCCCCCTCTCTTCTGCCCCGCAGGTTGTCCAAAGGCTTTCTGCCCGGCGGGCGGATCTGGCGGCTATTCGATGCCAGCGCAAGATAGCCGCAACCGGCCTCCGCGATGGCCATAGGTATTCTCCTATCGGAAACGAAGTGATTTCACCGATTTCGTTGGTTTCACTTTGCCCGGATGATACAGGTGGCGTTATTGATCGAACCTCTGAAACAAGCAACGAATTAAGACGACGCGGCAACGAGTCGTAGGGAGGTGATAACTATGGATAAGAAAGTGGAAGTATTGAACACCGAGAAAGGAGTTCAAATCAACATTACCGCCGACGAGCCCGCCGCCATCCGGGAAATTCAAGAATACAAGCAATGGTACTCCGACATCGTTCAGGAGCATGAGCCCGAAAGCGAGCATGCCGTGCATCATCGCGAACACCACGGCAGCCATGCACATCATAGCGGGCACTGATCTCTCGGGCCTTCCCGGGGTCACATCTGGAATTAGGAATTATCCGACGGAGGGTCCCGCGCATCTCCGGGCGGGACCCTGTTTTGGCAGGGGAGTATCAGGGGCACTTTCGCGCGGACTTCTTTCTGCGACTGACACGCTGGCGAGGCAGGACGACGTTTTATCGTGCCGCTTCCTTGACCTTGGGGGCGGCCGGGGCTGTGGCGAAGACCTCCTTGACGGCTTGAAGGTAGGCCAGGCCGTGGTTTGTGTCTGGCTCCAGGTAGCTACCCTCGGTCCATTCGTTCCAGCAGTTGATGGTTACCACCTTCGGCAGCGTGGGGGCGGCCAGGAGCTTGTCTTTGATGATCTGCAGGGCCGCGCGGAATGCGGCGGGTGTATTGCCGACGACCACCCCGGTGAAGGGATAATTGCCCTGGCCCCAAGGCGTGCTCTGCTCGGTTCGCGGCGTGGGGTCCCAGCCCATGCTGGCGTTGGGAAAATAGGGCTGTTGGAATTGCTTGAGCATAAGGTCGAAATGGGTCAGGTAGCGATCGCGTGCGGTCGCGTACTCGGTCTTCGGGAAATCCAGCGCGGCGTGGTGGACCCAGGTGTAGGAAGTAACGCTGTCGAAGCCCAGGTCGGTGACGAGTTGAGCGGGGTCGGTGGGAGTGCGCTCGCCGGGCAGGATCGGGCTGCCCCAGACGACGGCGTTGAGGTGCAGGCCGGGCAGGCCCGCCTGTTGGGTCTTTGCGCGGAAGCGGTCGAGGGCGGCACGGGTGGCCTCGACCGAGCCGAAGCTCTGGACCAAGGAACCGATCTCGTAGATCGAGAAGTAAGGCTTGCCGTCGAGGAGCCAATAGCTGGGGTGCCGGAAGCAGGTGGCGATAACGTAATCGGTCATGCGGTCGAAGCCGGCGGGCGTCACCTTGCCGGGGTGGACGAGCTTGCGGCGTCTCCTTGAGCCGGGCGGGGAAGATATCGACCCAGTCGTGATTGGCCCACATCAAGCCGAACTTCAGACGCCCGTTGTTGGCGGCTTTCATGAACCCATCTTCCAGGCCGTGCTGGAGGAAGGGCCCGTCCTCATAGAAGTACCAGTCGTAGATGAAGGCGTCGATGCCATAATCGGCGGCGGCAGCGATCTTTTGCTCCATTACTTTTGGATCGGATTCATCCGTATAGCCCCACAACGGCACCTTGGGCTGTTCGTGACCCGGGAAACGAGGCTGCGCCGCCTTGACCAGTTCCCACTCGCACCAGCCGGCGCCCTTGGCGAGGGCGTTGCGCGGATCGGTGCGATGATAGTTCGGGAAGTAGTAGGCGGCGACCGTGACATGGTTCGTCGGAGTCTTCCCCGATGACGCCTCCTCATCGGAGGAATTGTCCACGGTGCCCACCGTGACCGGGCCCAGCAGGCCGGACTCGATCAGGGGCGTGGTCTTCGTCAGTTTCGTGATGTTGGTTCGCGTGAGCCACTTCTCCGGCGGGAGGGACTGGTCGCCGATGATGCGGTTGGGCCAGAAATTGACGACTTCGATCTCCAGGCGATTGCCCGTGGGCTGGATCGCGCCCGTCACGTCCACGCGGAAGGGCGGCGTCCAGAGCACGCCGAGATTCTTGCCGTTGAGGCGGACCTCGGCCAATTCCTTGACCTTGCCCAAATCCAGCGTGAGCGGCTGTTTGACATCGCGAAGCGACGGGGGCAGATCGAACGATGTCTCATATACGGCCGTGCCGGAATAGAACTTGATTCCTTCTTCCGGCCGCTGGGTCCAACTGACGAGTTGTGGGAACTGCGACGGTGGCAGGTCCGCCCCAGTTCGGGTCGAACCGCACCGTCCAGGGGCCGGGGATCGAGAAAGAAGGGGAGAAGGTAAGACGGCGAGAAGGTGACGAGGGGCCGACCCCTCGTCGTTCTTGCCTTGTTATCCGCTGCCGCCTGGTGCCTGCCGGAACACGACGAAGATCGAACCGCAGGGGGCGAGCTCCAGCGGGAGCGAGGTGCAGCCCTGTGTAGTGACGCCGTCAGGCGTTTCTCGTGTCGAGGGCGTCCCGCCCTCGAATCGCGGGCTGGAAGCCCGCGACCCGTCCGAGGATGCCCTTACGGGCACACTACGAACGAGACCTGTGATGGGGTCCCACAATTCCGGCTGCTTTCCCGCCACGCGGAAGGTGCAACTCGCCTGCAGGGGATGCGTGGACCGATTGGCGACGAAGTAGATCTCCGTTTGACCGTCCCGGCGATGAATGTAGTCCAGCGGCGTGTTCGCGTCGCGGCCGGAGACTTCGAAGTCCGGCGGTACGCCGTCAGCGGCGAGGACTTCGCGGGCAGTCTTGCCGGTGATGACCCGGCCTGGGGGGTTTGAGGCTTCCGGAATGTCATCGCGAGCGGAGCGAAGCAATCTTCCGTCCTCGGGATTGAGATTGCTTCGTCGCTGCGCTCCTCGCAATGACATGCTTGGGTCCTGTCCCTTTTCACTTGACACTTCTTTGCCCCACAATTCGTCCGCTATGCGAGTCACTTCCTCGTCACATTTGGGGAAATCGGTCAGGCCCGTTGGGTATTGCGGTTTCGGGCCGATCACCGTGGCGCCGGCGGTCACGAACTCCTTGAGCTTGCGCAGGACCGGCAGCGAGATGTTCGGGCGGTTGGGCAGGACGAGCACGCGGTAGCTCATGCCGTCGGGCAACACGAGCCGGCCGTCGTGCACGGTCATTCGCGTGAGGATGACTTCCTCCGTCACGACATCGTAGTCGTAGCCGGGCAGGATGTGGGCGGGGTCGCTCTCTTTGAGTTGGGCGAAGTTCGGCACGTGATCGCCGTAGTAGTACGCGACGTCGGCCACGAACTGGCCCTGCTGGAGCAGGAACTGGCAGCGGTTGAGATAGGCGAAGAACGGGGCGGACTTGCTCCACCAGGTGACGTTGGGATTGAGGTGCGTGCCGGCGAAGTACTGCTGGCCGGGCACGCCCATCTCGGCGGGCGAGCAGACGAACGCGTGCCAGACCAGCAGGTTCATCCCCTCGCACAGGGCCTTGTCGAAGGCGGGCTTCAAGTTGTCCCAGAGCGTCTCCTGCCAGTGCGGGCCGATGCTGGTGAAGCCCTCGGCCAGGACCAGCTTGTGCCCGTAGGTGTGGGCGGCGGAGGCGGGCTGCTTGACGAAGAAGCGGTTCTCGTCGCCGACGCGATGCGTCCAGGACCAGGCCCAGAACTCGGACATCGGGGCATCGTCCATGCCGAGACATTGCTGGGCGTCGACCGGCACGGCGTGGGGGCCGCCGGACTCGGGGTGAATCTGCATGCCGTGGCGGTGGGCCCCGTCGACGAAGAGGCGGTAGTGATTGTCCATGGCCAGGTCGCCCATCGTGCGTGCGGAAGTCGTTGCAGGAACCGGTTGCTCACGGGCCGGCTGTCCACGATCCGGCCGGCGATCACGGGAAGATACGGCAGCAGATCATAGCCGCGACGGTTGCGGAATTCCTGCGCGCAAAGTCGGCGTCCAGTTGGCGACCTCGACCTCCCAACTGTCCGTGTGCAGGTACTTGAGACGCGTCCGGCCAAGCGGCCCGCATCGGCGATCAGCGGCTCGACCACCGCGTCCCAGTACCGGCGGAAAGCGCCGGCGTCGAAGGCGTCCAGGGCGTAGCCCTGCCAGCCGTCGCTGCACGTCGAGACGCGGCAATGGTCGTTCAGCGTGCAGCCGAAACGCAGGATCTCCCACTCGCCTGCGGGACTCTCCCAGCGCAGGGTGCCATCGGCGTCCATCTTCGCCGTGAGATCGAGCACCTGGCCGGCGTGGGTGTCTTCCTCGCCGGGCTCGGCGGGCAACTCTTGCAGCAGGGGGGAGGTGTCCGGCGCGGAGGAGTTCAACGCTTTGATGAGGGCCTTTTTGTCCCAGTTCAGGAGGGGCCGGTGTGATGTGGCCCAGCCGCCCCCGGCTGGGGAATCTGAAGAGTTGACCACCCCCGAGGGCGGGCGTGCTACAGAATAGGCGACGACTGCCACGTCGCGGTAGAACTGCGGGGGATGCTTCGGTTCGGGCAGCTTCAGCGGCTCCTGCGCCGGGCCCTTGGCCCGCGTCTCGGACCAGACCAGCTTCTTGGGGGCATCCTCCGCCTTGACTAAGGGACCGCCGAGGTTCCAGCCGCTCATGGATATTGAGGCTCATTTCCAGCCCCAGCCGATCCGCCTCTCGCAGCGTGTGCTTGTATAGCTCGCGCCACTCGGGACTGAAGAAGTCGGGCCCGTGCGGCACGCGGTTGTTGCCTTCCTGCTCGGCCCCGCCGGCATCGCAGATCAGCGCCCCGCCGAAGCCTTTCGCGGCCATCTCCTCCAGGTCGCGCGTGATCGCGGCCTTGGTGACATTGCCGTTGAGCCACCACCAATACGCCCGCAGCCGGGCCTGGCGGGGCGGGTTGGCGAAGCCTTCCACCAGCGAGTCCGAAGCCGGGGCAGCGGCCCGAACCGGTGAGGCATTGACGAATGCCGCAAGAACTACGACCGCCGCCAAGGGTCCCATTCGAATCATTCTCTGCCTCATCAGAAATCTCCATGCAGGCGCTGGACCAAAGAGGGACTATTCCCGGGTGGCACACCCAAGCGCAGCTTCGGCGCGCCCCTTGATTCCCAGGAGGATATCACGACGAGCACGGTCAAACAAGTTTGGCCGTGCCACCCTACGATACCCAACTCCTAGTACCGCCTTTCATAAGTCGTGAGACTATAGATTGCCGCGCTCGGCCAGCCTCGCTCGCAATGACATACAACGCTTGGTCATGTCATTGCGAGGAGCTTCAGCGACGAGGCAATCTCCCACCGCATGGTCGCAGGACTTGCGAAATGCGGTATCAGCTGGGTGCGATGCTCACGCTTGCGTGAGCATGTCTTGCCCATCGGATCGAGCATGGCTACGCGAGCGTCCATGGCATCCTGGTGCCGAGGCCACCCACAGCTTGCCACACCATCGTGTCTTGCACCTCACCTCAATTCCCGGCTTTCAGACGCAGCACCGTCAACGAGTACGGGCCGAACGTGTGTGGGAACGAGGGCCCGGCCCCGGTCAAGGACGACGTAATCGGGGCGACTTTCTGCGGCTCGGCGATCGAGTTCTCGTCGGTGAGCTTTGCGCCGGCCAGGACGATCATGGTGCCACGCTGCGCGACCTTCTTGGCGCCCTCGATTCGTATTTGGGCCGTTCTCGGCTCGGCCGCACTGTTGACAACCTTCAGGATGACCTCGCCGGACTTGAGATCCTGACTGGCCGTCACGTGTAGGGGCAGGCCCCCGTGCCTGCCCGGTTGGTCAGGGCGACCACTGGGGGTCGCCCCTACAGACGCCGGCGGCTGACTTGTCATTTCCACCGGCAGGACCACGTTGCCCCGGTGGAGGCTGAACAGTTGCTGGACGTAGTAGCTGGGCGTGCCGTAGGACTTGAGGTTGTCGCACCAGATCAGGTTGGGCCGCCACTGCCAGCGGTCCTCGTTGCCGAAGAGCGGCGCGTAGGAGGACATGACCACTACGTCGGCGTTGCGCTCCAGGCCGGTCATGTAGGCGGCCTCGGACAGGGCGCACTGCCAGTCGTTGCGATTGTCCGGGCTGACGGTCTTGACGCTCTGGGCGGCATACTCGCCCATGAAGACCTTGGGGCCGCTGCGGTCGTAGTTGTCGTAGCGGTGGGTGTTGTCGAAGAACCACTGGGGATTATCGTAGCAATGCTCGTCTACGATGTCCGCCTTCAGCTCGCGCAGCTTGGGCCAGAGGAATTGGAACCGCTCGTCGTCCGGCGACGGGCCGGCACTGGAGACCAGCTTGATCTCCGGGTGCTTCGCCTTGAGGACTTTGGCGAAACGCTCGTAGCGCTCGAGGTACTGCGGTCCCCATTGTTCGTTGCCGACGCCGAGGAGCTTGAGATTGAAGGACTTGGGGTGACCCATCTCAGCCCGCTTGGCGCCCCAGGTGCTCGTGGCGGGGCCGTTGGCGAACTCGATCAGATCGAGGGCGTCCTGGATGTACGGATCGAGCTGGTCGAGGGGCACGAGCTCGCCGGAGTTGAATTGGCAGGCCATGCCGCAGTTGAGGATGGGCAAGGGCTCGGCGCCGATGTCCTCGCACATCAGGAAGTACTCGTAGAAGCCCAGGCCGAACGACTGGAAGTAGTCGGGGGCGGGGCGATGCTTGAACTCGTCGTTCCAGCGGTTGATGAGCAGCTTGCGCTCTTCGGGCTTGCCGATCGTGTTCTTCCATTGGTATCGCGTGCTGAGGTAGCGGCCTTCGACGATGCAGCCGCCCGGGAAACGCACGAAGCCGGGCTTGAGGTCCGCCAGCCATTGCACGAGGTCGGCCCGCAGCCCACCGGGACGGTTCTTCCAGGTCTTCTTCGGGAACAGCGAGACCATGTCGAGGTCCACGCGGCCGGGCGTCTCCAGCAGGACCTGCAGCCGGGCCTGGGCCTCAGTGGCCGTGGGGCGCAGTGTCCCCGTTTGCTTCGTCCATCGCGACTTGACGGCCTTGAGGCTGGTTTTCGCCAGCACTTGGCCGGCGGTCGTCACCAATTCGATGCGCAGGCCGGGCTTTCTCATCGCCCCGGACGAAGGCGGAGAACAGGTACTCGTCGCCCTTGCGAACGCCGATGCCATCGAAGCCTGTCGTTGCTGACGCCGTAACCGTCGCCCGCGTTCTCCACCTTGAGGCGGAGATAGTGGGGATTGGCGGTGTGGAACGGGTCCTGGTCCAGGACCTGGAGGGAGCCGGCTGCGCTGCCCTTCTTGACCTCGCTCCAGCCCATCAGGGCCTCGGGGAACTCGAACGAGCGGTTCTTGACCAACTCGGCGTACAGGCCCGCCGTCCGCCCCGAAGTTGATGTCTTCGAAGAAGACGCCCCACATCGTGGGGCTGATCCCGGCGCCGGGCCGGTCCGCCCGGATGACCAATTGAACGCCGGATTCCGCGCCGAGGGATGCCGAACTGAAAACGGCCCCCAGCAGGGTGGCTACACAACCGATCACTTGTGCTCGTCTCATAATGTTCTCCTTCACAACCTTGTTACTCCGGACGCCAATTCGGGGCGTGGGCACTCAACTCGTCTATCCCTTTGTTGTACCGTCGCCAAGCCAAGGCGGCAATATGGCGAGTGACAGTGGAAAAGTGCAAAAATCCGGGTACTATACTGTGCGGATGGTCGTGGGATGGTACGTGTGGCGTCTGGTGGATGATTGATCGAGTGCCACGCCCGGGCTTGTCGGGCGTGTTCTCATATGCAAGGGAACTGAGATGAAAAGAAGCTGCTGCCGCGCTTCGCTCGCAAGGACATGGTTCTGTGTGCTCACTCTGGGATGTCTCTGGTCGGTGGGGCGGACTTCAGGGCGCAGCCGGACGAGGTTCGAACGGTCCTCGGGCGATGTGTCATCGCGAATACCCAGCCACACCTGGCGACCGCCGTATCGGCCTTCGAGACGATGGACTACTTCCCCGCACTGGGCAACGGCAATCTCATGGTGACCCTCTCCGGCGTCCCCGAGCGGCTGACCTTTCACCTGGGCAAGACCGATTTCTGGCGCGACAAGTGCCGCGACCACAAATGGTGGCAAAGCGGCAACGTCCTGGCAGGCTATCTGAACGTGATGATGCCGGAGATGGCGGGGGCCACGTTCCAACAAACGGTGGACCTGTACCGGGCGGAGACCGACACCGTGCTGACCAAGGCGGATCGGGTGATCGGCCTGCGCTCGATCGTGCCGCATGAGTCGGATAATCTGCTGGTCAACACGATCGAAAACCGCGGCAAGCAGCCCGTGGCCCTGCAGATTGAGACGTGCGCCAACCAGTTCGCCAACCGGGCCGAGCCGTTCGAGGTCGCGGCCGGCGTGGACGAAAAGGACCCCGCCCTGGCTTGGACGATGCGTAAGACTCACGTCCCGGCGGATTACAACGACTTCGGCAGTTGCGCGTTCCGCATGTGGGCGGCGGTCGTCACGCGGCTCTTTGATGCTCAGTGTCAGAGCCAGATCAAAAACACGATCAGCTACGACACCAACGACCTCCAAGTGAAGGCCACGCAGGTGTTCACGCTGGAGCCGGGCCGCAGCCTGCTCGTGGTGACGAAGGTCCATAGCACCGGCATCCCGCTGACGATGAACCCCGCCGACCCCCGGCCCGCCGCGGTGGACGCGGTCAAGGCCCTCACGCGCGAGCAGGTCCAGGAGCAGACCAAGACCCATCGGACCTGGTGGGACAACTACTGGCACAAGTCCTACCTCCGCTTGGACGCCGAGCCGGTCATCGAGCGGACCTATTACGGGGCCCTCTACGTCCTCGGCTGCTCCACCCGCGTGGGCAAGTACCCGGTCGGCTGCAACGGCTTTCCCGTCAACGACGAGGTCCCCTGGGGCGGCGATTATCATTTCAACTACAATCACGAAGCCCTGTTTTATGGGGCCTACTCCGCCAACCGCATCGAGCAGACGGAGCCCTACGATCGCACGGTCCTGGAGGCGAATACCTTCGGCCGCATGCAGGCGAAAGCGGCCAAGGTGGCCGGAACGCTGTTCTTCATAGCCACCGGCCCGAGCCACGTGAACGAGGCCGTCATGCTCGGCCAAAGGACCCACGCCGTCGAAGCGTCGCTGAACCTGATCGAGCGGTACTACCTGACCTACGACGTGGAGTGGGCCAAGTCGATGTACCCGTTCTTCAAAGACGTGGCTGCCTACTGGGACCAGGACCTCGAAAAGAACAAGGAGATGCGGCCCAACGGCACGCCCCGCTACGTGATCGTGGACAGCAAGGCGATGGAGGGCCCGACCGTCGATTCCTACAACCCCATCACCGGCCTGGCCTTCCTCCAGCGTTTCTATCGCGGCATGATCGACCTGACCCAGGACCTTACCGCCGCCGGCGTACGGACCGGCTACGCCGAGAAGGACCTCGCCCGCTGGAAGGACATCGTCGCGAATCTGGCCGACTATCCGATGAGCTACGCCTACGGCCGCAAGGTCTTCGCCTGGGGCGAAGTGACGCTCAACCCGCTGCTGACCGAGCAGGATTGGGTCCTCTATCCGGTCTTTCCGGCCGAGCAGGTGGGCCTGGGCTCCGACCCGCGTCTGCTGGCCGCGGCCCGCAACACGCTGACGATCAAGCCGCAATATTACGTCGAATGGCTGAACAATCCGCCGCAGATCTTCTCCATCGCCGCCCGGCTGGCTACTCATCCGCCGGAGGTGATCGAGCGGTGCCGGACGTATTTCTCGAAGCTCGGCGTGAACAGCTTCCGCAGCGGCGGCGGCAACGTCGAAGGGGCCGGCGTGGCCGAGGGCATCAACGCCATGCTCCTGCAAAGCCACGAAGGCTACCTGCGGCTGTTCCCCTGCTGGCACCATCCGGAGGCGAAGTTCGTCACGATCCGCGCCGCCGGGGCGTTCCTCGTCTCCGCCGAGAAGAAGGGCGGCGTGTGCCAGCCGATCACGGTCCTCAGTGAGAAGGGCCGGCCGTGCAGTGTCCTGAACCCGTGGCCCGGCAGGATGGTCGCGGTGCAGGACGCCCAGGCGGGCCCCGTCAACGTGACCGTGGCGGAGAAGCCCTGCGGCCAGATCTGCACCTTCGCGACGCAGGCCGGCAAAACCTACACGATCTCCCCGAAGGGCGGACTGCCCGCCCCGATCCTGTATTGGAACGCCGCCCTCTACAAGCCGGTCACGGCGTCGAGCAACTTCAAGCCGGACAAGGAAAAGGACAACTGGGACGCCGCCAAGCTGACGGACGGCGTGCGGATCAACACCCGGGTCGGCCATCACGGCTGGACCAGCACGTTGTATGACGACTCCAAGCACACGGAATGGGTGCAGGTGGACCTGGGCCAGCTCGCGAACGTCAAGGCGATCCAACTGTGGCCCCTGGACCACGGCGACGCCTGGCAGAACACGCACTGCTCCGAGCCGTTCGTCGAGTCCAGCGAGACCGACCAGTCCTACGACGGCTTCCCGGTGGACTTCCACATCCTCGTCTCGCCGGACGCCAAAGTCCTGGGAAGAGGTCGCCAAGCTGGACCGGTTCCGCCGGCCGGCGGTCGGGGCCGACGACGGCGACCGCAAGCCCATGGACGTAATCGGCCCGGAGCGCTTCGACTTCACCCCCCGTGCCCTGCGGTTCGTGAAGATCGAGGCCACGCGCCTCCGCAAAACCCGCTACTTCGGCAAATACGCCATGCAACTGGCCGAGATCGAAGTCGTCCGCGCCGATCCCACACCGTGAGATTGATCCTATGAAGTCTGACCGCTTTGTGATGCAACTGGCCACCCCGGCGGATTCGGCCGAGATCCTCAGCATCCTGGAAGAAAACACCTTTCCCGGCGACGTCTCGCTGATCTACACGCGCCGGCCCGATGCGTACCGGTCCTTCCTGGCCGAGGGCGAGGAGTCCCACGTGCTGGTCTGCCGCGACACCCGTGAGGGTCGCATCGCCGGCCTGGGTGCCCAGGCGGTGCACGAGTGCTTCATTGATCGTCGCCCCGAGAAGATCGTGTATCTGTTCAGTCTGCGCGTCCGCCCGGCAGTACCTGGGGACCAGAGCCTTCCTGTGCCTGCCCGGTGCGTTTCGACAGATGATCGAGGAATTTCCCCCGCCGGGCGTTCGCTACTTCCTCACCGTGATCCACCAGGACAACCTCCCGGCCCAGCGCCTGCTGACCAGAGAACGGTCGCACATGCCCAAGCACACCTTCCTCTACGCGTATCACACCCTGACGTTTCTCACCCGTCGGCGTGCCGTTTCCCTGCCGGATTCCTACGTGTTCCGCCGGGCTACGCCCCAGGATCGCGCGGCGCTCGAAGACTTCCTGACGGCCGAGGGAGCACGCTGCGACTTCTTCCCCTCCCGCATCGCCGGTCAGTTCGACCGCCATCCGGAGTTGTCCTGGGAGTCCTTCTACCTCCTGACGGACCGGCAGGGGAGCATCCTGACCTGCGGCGCCACGTGGGATCAGGCTTCTTACCGGCAGTACATCGTTGCCGGATACGGGGGCAAGCTGCGCTGGCTCTATCGCTTCTCTCCTCTGTTGCGTCCTTTTCGGTTACCCGCCGATCCCGAAGCCTGCGACGGTGCTGCGGTTCTTCCTCCTGGCCTTCTGGTGCGTCAAGGACAACCGGGCGGACTATCTCAAGTGTTTCTTGGACAGCCTGGCCCGCACGGTCCGGGACTATCCCTACTTCATGGTCGGCGTTCCGGGAACGCACCCTCTGGCGCCGGCCTTGGACCAATGGAAGTTCCTGCGCTACGATGCCCAGCTCTATCTGGTGGGCCATCACGTCACGCCCGACGACGCGGCCCGCCTGCGCAGGTCCCCCTATCTGGAGTGCGGCTGGTTATGACACCGGCTCATCGTGGCATGGGTTCCGGCCTGCGCTCCATTTTTGTCTTGCTTTCCGGTCCAGGTGCCGGGAGAATGGGCATCACTGGTTATTTTGGAATGCTCGCGTTTCCCTCGGAGAGTCAAGATGGTTGAGGTCCAAGACTGCCGGTCGACAAGGACCGGATCTTCTGTGCCAAGACAACGGTTTCAAACGCGTGGACTTACGCCGGCGGATGAGGCCGGCATCCGTGCCATTGCGGAGCAGACCGAAGGCTTTACGGTTCCTTCTGCCTACATGATCTGGATGCTCTCTTGGACGCAGGAGAACCTCTGCCGGGTCGTGAGCAACGGCGACAACTCTTTGTTGGGTTACTGTCTCGGGATCGTTTGTTCGTGCCGCGAGGAGGGTTTCCTCTGGCAGATCGGCGTCAGCGGTGGAGGTCTCAAAACGAAAATCGTCGTCATGCAGAGTCTCATGGACGCCTGTCTCGAACAGGCCCAGAGAAACGGCATTCGGCGGGTGTTCTTCACGGCTCTCCCTGTTCGCATCTCCTATCTGAACCGGTGTTTGAGGCAGTTGGGCTGCAGTGAAGCCTGCGAAGTGGAGGGCGAACACAATGCCCCCTTGGGCATTCCCACCCCAGAAGAGAAGCTGTATATGGCCACCCTTCCGGAAGTTGTCCCGATCTCCGTGGGAGGTGCCGTGGCCACTCCGGCCTGAATCCTGGGGGCCCGGCCCGGCGTGAATCTCGTCCGGGAAGTTCAGGTAGGCGATCAGAGTGCCCCGTATGTGGTGCGGAAACAGCACCCGGCCGATTGCCGTCATCACCAGCGGATAGATCACGGCGGGGATCACGTGGTTCCAGATGTTCTTCACCTTCCGCTTTGCTGCAACTCGTCGAGGACGTTCGGCAGCTCGGTGGCCAGGATGTCGAGCTGCTTGGCTTGCATGATGATCTCTTCCACCAGGGCCTTTCTCCGGGCCTCGTCGGCCACGACCTCCGGCTGGAGCAGTTGGGCGGCGGACGCGGAGATGGCGGCCAGGGCATTGTGCGTGTCGAACGTCGCGGTGTCGAGAAGCACGTTGCGGATCCGGGCCCGTCCCAGCTCGGCCTCCGCCTTGACATACTCGGCCGCCAATTCGGCGCCCTCCACCGCCAAGGCCGTCTGCTTGATGAACACCTCCAGGATATGGAAGTCGTCCGGGTCGCGGAACTGCTTGGGGTCTCTCGGAAAGATGCCCAGCACCCCGAGGGCCTGGCGCGAGCCGACCAAGGGGATATACAGCCCGCGCGCACCGAGAAGGTGTCCATGCCGTTGCCGGCACTGCGC
>CAVVRJ010000070.1:0-26075 GCA_963750205.1 uncultured Planctomycetota bacterium | reverse complement strand
GTGACGCCGCTGGACAGGTGCGTGGGAAGGGCCAACCATAACGCCACCCGCCCCGAATTGGGGCCGGGCCGGAGATGACTGGTATGGGTCCCCAAGGCTTTGCACCGTTTTGCCCGTGGGTGGGCGGGGTATTGGCGTTGCTTTGCCTGGGGGTGGCGTTGCGGGCCAACCGCCGTCGCCGCTGGGTCGATGACACGCCCATGTCCAAGACCACCGGCGTGTTCATCGGTCTGGTCGAGGTCCAAGGCACGGCCGAGGCCGAGCAGCCTTTGATGAGCCATCTGGCGGAACAGCCCTGCGTGTACTACGCGTGGTCCGTCGAGGAAAGTTGGTCCCGCACCGTCACGGAGACGTACACGGACGGCCAAGGCAAGACCCAGACCCGCACGCGTCACGAAAGCGGCTGGACCGCGGTCGCCCAGGGCCAGCAGCAGACGGCCTTCTACTTGAAGGACGATCTGGGCGTCGTCCTGGTCCATCCCGAGGGGGCCAAGATCGAGCCGGCGACGATCTTCTCCCAGACCTGTCGTCGGGGCGACCCGCTTGTACTATGCCAAAGGTCCCTCGAACGCGGTGGCCAATTCCGATCACCGCCGGCGGTTCACGGAGACGGCTCTCCTCCTCCACAGCCCGCTGTATGTCATGGGCCAGGCGCGGGAACGTGCCGACGTCATTGCTCCGGAGATCGCCCGCGATCCCAAGGCCCCCATGTTCCTGATCTCCTGCCGGACCGAGAAGCAGATCAGCCGGGGTTGGCGATAGGGTACTGGGCTTGGGCGATCGTCGGGCTCGCTTTGGTGCTGGCAGGCATTGCCGTCGGCCGGGCCGCCGGGGGCGGGGTCTGCCCGAGGACACGACGCCCTATCTCGCCGGCGTTACGCTCTACCTGCTGGCTTGGGCCTTGGGGTGGGTCTGGACCGTCTTCAATAGTCTCGTGGGCCTGCGCAACCGCGTCGGTCAGGCGTGGTCCCTCGTGGACGTGCAAGTAAACGCCGGCACGACCTGATCCCCAGTCTGATGGCGGCCGTCCAGGGACTGCGCGACTACGAGCGGCAGGTGCAAACCGAGCTCGCCACGCTACGGACCCAGATGGAGGCCACGCCGCCGGGAGTGGCCGGTCCGGATTATCAGGCCTGCGCCAAGCTGCTGGGGCCGTGCAGGAGAATATCCGCAGCTTCGCGCCCAGGACTCGTTCCTGAACTTGCAGAAGAACCTGGTCGATACGGAGCAGCGGATCGCCCTGGCCCGCGGCTACTTCAACGATATCGCCACCTACTACAACACCCGGCTCCAGAGAATCCCCGACCGCTTCCTCCGGGGACTGGCCCGCCTCCAACCGCAGACCCTCATGGCCGCCAACGACTTCGAGCGTGCCGCCGTGACCGTCCCTCTGGCCCGGTAGGAAGGACCTCGGACACGTTGGGACCAACAAGAGCACGGGCCATTCGGTGGCGGTTCTTGCAGGGACCTGCGCTATGGCTCACGTCGGGTTTGTGCGGTAGAGCAGCGACAGTTGGGCCGGGTTCTGCTGCCCGACCAGGACGGGAATCGCGATGCGGACGCCCCTTCCCGACCCGGGTCGAGAGTTCCCGGCCCTGAATGACCGAAGGGATCGAGATGGCGATGTCCTTGACCTGGTCTTGCAGGCGGGTCTTGACGCCGCCCATGACCATGTTTGCGATCTCGCCCAGCGCGTCGACGACTTCACTTTCGCTCAGCCCTCGGGAGTCTCGCTGCAGGCATGCCGGCGGCGATTCTGCGGGCACCCCCAGGATCGCATTGAACGCTCAGCAGCCCTCGATGCCGCCACGAAAGGTGATGCGGGCCAGAAACGCCTGGTCGCTGGGATCGACCGCCAGGGTCGATTCGTCCAGGGACAGGAAGACCATGCTCTCGAAGACCTCCTTCGTGGCGTCCAGAACGATGTCCTTCAGTGATTCCGTTGCCACCATGAGCTACCCACACCTCAGGCTGTCGAAAAAGTCTGATAATGCCAGCGGGCAGTCATGACCCTTTTCCTGTCGTGCACCACCACCCCCAAGCCACCCCAGTACATCGGCCCAAAAGCCGTCATTCTCCAGCCGTTTTTTGACTCCTCCGTCTTGTCCCTTGCGGGGCAACGGAGGCCGGCGAGGTCGCCGCATTGCACGCCCTGGAACTCCGCCGTGTGCCTGTTTGATTGCGCTTCCGCCGGAGTAAGGGCGGCAGGCGGTAACCGGTGGTCGGCACCCGGCACACGGATGAAAGATAGGAGTGGCGTTGACGGAGATAGGCGATAGAATAGGGCAGGTACGTAATGGAATATGGGTAGCCATGAAAGGATGATGTATGGCCCAAAGTCATGACGCCAAGAAGAACGTGAAGAAGAAGCCGCAAAAGACGTTACAGGAGAAGCGACTGGCGAAGAAAATGAAGAAAGCCGGCGGACCCACCTAACCAGGGGGGAACGATCGGAAGAGATAGCCGCCTGCTGTCCCAGCGGACAGCAGGCGGCTGTCCCTGCCCTCCTATTCCAGCCGTGAGTTTCCTCCTCGCCCAAGCCTGACTCCCCAGGGCCGGCCCGGCAAGTCACGCGTAGTTCAATCGGCCGCTCCCATCCGCCGCAGCCAGCGGTAGTGTGCGGCGATGCCCGCCCGGAAGGACTTGTGCTCCTTGTAGGGAATGCCGAACTCGCGGCAGGTCTGCTCGACGATGGGCGCGATAGACGGGTAATTGACGTGGCAGATCGCCGGGAACAGGTGGTGTTCCTTGTGATAGTTCAGCCCGCCCACCAGCCAGGTCAGGACCCGGTTGTGCCGGGCAAAATCCACGGCGACCTGCGCCTGATGGACCGTCCAGGGGTTCTCCATCCGCCCGGTGTCCGCCCGGGGCATGGGGAAGCCGGCTGTTTCATTGAGGTGGGGAATGATGAACGGGCGGGAGATAGGGTCACACCTACACGTTCCACATTTTCCAGTTGACGAGTCGTTGGGGCGGCGGTAGGGTAGGGGCGTGGCTGTTTGGGAAAGGGGTATTCTATGGCCCGTCCGTTGCGGATCGAGTACGCCGGGGCGTACTACCATGTGATGAACCGGGGCAACCGGCGGCAGACGGTCTTCGCCGAGCCGAGGGATTACGAGCTGTTCCTGGAGCGGCTGGGGCAATTCGGGACGCAGTTTGACGTGCGGGTGTTGTGCTATTGCTGCCTGCCGAACCATTTTCATCTCTACCTGCGGACCGGGCAGGCGAATCTGAGCCGGTTCATGCAGAGCCTGCTGACGTCCTTCACGATCAGCCTCAACCGGCGTCACCGCAGCAGCGGCCATGTCTTCCAGGGCCGGTTCATGGCCCATTTGGTTGATAATGAGGAATATGGGGCCCAGGTCTCGCACTACATTCATCTAAATCCGGTGCGGATCAACACCTTGCGGCAGTCGCCCGTGTGAAACAGCGCAGGCCCTCCGGTTGTTCGCCTGGTCCAGCTACGGGCGTGTATCGGGCTGACGCCGGGACCGGAGTGGTACGAGCCGGCGGAATTGCTGGCCCAGTGGGGAGCAAGTCGGCGGACCCGGATGCGGCGGTACGCCGAGTATGTGGAAGAGGGCCTGCTGCGGGACTTGGACAGCCCGCTGGCCCGACTGGAGGGGCAGACGATCCTGGGGACGGAGACGTTTCGGGACCGCGTGCGGCGGGCGTATGTCCTGACGCGCACGGAGGACCGCCGGGAGCAGCCGGCCTTCGCGCGGGCCCGGCGGTCGATCCCCTTTGACGCGGTCGCCCGGGCTGTGGGGAGGTCGGGGGTCAAGCCCCAGAGCCTCCTGCGCGGCGGGGCGCGGACCGGCGGGCGCGGCAACTGCTGCTCTACGGCGTGTGTCACTTCTGCCGCGGGCGGAGACTCTCACCGCGTTGGCGCCGGGCCGGGCCTATCGCTCAGCGGCCTGACGATGGCCCGCGACCGCGTGCAAAAGGGTTGCGGGAGGATTCCCGCCTGCGCACAACCTGGGCCAGATTGAGCACAAACTCAAGCGGCTGTGAGAGACTGTGTAATGTGTAGGTCTGACTCTGATGGTCCCTGACCCTGATGGTCCCTGTGCCTGCGTCCACAGAACATACCAGGCTGTCCCCTTATTGTCCCGTCTTCGCGGTTATTTCCGCGTTGCGTGCTATGGTGGGCACCCCGACCGCAATGGCTCTGGCTAATCTGGGCATACGGTCAATCTACCCCACCCCCGGCCCGGGGCAACAGCACAATCAGAGGCTGTCCCCGCTATTACCCACCAGAAGCTGAAGGTGCCGGGACCAGTGACCGTCGTCTGGAGCCAGTTCGACTGGCTCGCGTCGAGAGAGCCGCTGGTGGCAGAACTGTTGCCATAATGGAAGTCCGAGTACGTGGCGGACCAGTTCGCGTCGCCGCCGGTCGTATAGACCAGCGGGGAATCGAGCGCCTGCGCAAGGGTCTGTGCCGGCAAAGAGCCGGATTTGACCACCTTCGTCAGACGGTTCTCCGGGTCGTAGCCGTAGGCGTAATTCGTGGTCATGGACCATGTTGCCGCTGGCATCGTACTGGTAGCTGGCCGTGCCGGCGGCGGTGTACTGGTTGAGATTGTTGGTCGTGTAGGTGCAGGTGCCGCTGCCGTCGATGACGCTGGTGCGGTTGCCGGCGGCGTCGTAGGCGAACGTCGTGTCCGTCGCCAGATAGGTCATGCTCCGCCGGGTAATCCGCCTCCGTGATCTGGTAGATGCTGTCGTAATTGTACACGTGCGTCCTCGTCCCGCTGCTGTCCGTGACCATCATATCCTGCCGATTGCCCACTTATATAGTCATTCGTGTAGCCATAAGTATGATGCCCGTTGCCGGTCGTGTTGTCAAGGGTCAAGTAGCCGGCTGGCGGTGTCATAGCGTAGCTGGCGGAGGCCCCGTTGGCATAGGTGAGGCCGGTCCGGCGGGACCGCTCATCGAAGCTGTATGAGGCCAAGGCCGTGCCGGAGGAGTCGCGGACCGCCGTCATAATCGGAGGCTGTCCCCGTTATTCCCTAGGTCATCTGCTCGCAGGTGGAGTCCGGGTAGGTGGTCCGGCTCAGGGCCATGAAGCCGTTGTAGGTGTACTGGGTGGTGTTGCCCTTGGCGTCCTGGACCTGCTTGAGACTGCCGTCGGGGTTGTAGGTATTGACGACGGAGTTATTGCCCTTGGCGTCGATCACCTTCCAGACCTTGCCATCGGGATAGTAGCGGGTGGTGGTCACATGATTCTCGGCGTCGGTCACCTTCCTTCGCCTGCCGGAAATGGAATTCCGTCGTTTGTTTATCGACCAACGAATACTTAATATTTAAGACTTGACCCTGCTCTTCCCCGTCCCCAGTTTTCCTCCCGCTCTCATTCCACATTTCTGGTAAACGTGAGGTCGGACGGCACCCCAAGCGTCCGCCGAAGCTCGATAAACTCATCTTTCGTCAGAGGGCCGTGAACCTTGCCACTTGCTACCTCGATTATGAACCAATGGGTGATGTATAGAGCAACGTTTTCGTCCGTCCAACCCAGCACGGGATTTTGTTTGGCGATGATGAAGTCGTGGTTCCATCCGTAGGAAGTCACCTTGGGTTCGACAATCTGGCAACCGTCAGGGCCCACCATCATTGCATCCTGTATACTGTCTCCTGCTACGACTCGGTAGCCAGCCACTAAATCCCCTTCGTAGGCAACGCCTGCGAAGAAAGGGAGTAGGTAACAGCAACTGCCCATTCCTACGAGGAGGGCGATGATGATCAAGATGCCACGCATTCTACCCATTCTAACCTTGCTTGAAAAGACCTATCGAAACAAAGCCAAACTAAACATAGGAGAAACACTTATCGGCAAACGCTATGAAACTGCCCCACTACTGATAAACCTCTGCAGTCACAAGCTCGGAGCACCTCTTACTTACACGGCGTTTACGTAAGGCGCAACGCTAAACTCGCTGTAATCGCGCATTTTGCCTCCTATTAGTCAAGTACGTTCTCTTGCCAGCGGAACGCTTGGTGTACGGTGCCGAAGAAGCGATAGTCGGCGCGTTCCCAAGACCGGCCCATAGGAGCCTCTCCAGTGCCCAGATAAACGAGAAATCTCCATGCGGATTCCCAGTGCATATCGTTATAAACAGTGATCGTCTCCAGCTCTGGTGTCAATAATGTGAAATCAAACACATTGGACGGCATCGACCACCCGGGCGTGTTACCGCCCGTCGGACCCTCATGAGGGCTGATCGTGACGCCTGAAGTGATTTCGATCGTGATGCTACCCAAAACATGCAGGGGGTTTACGTTGTATTCCCAGTATTGCTTCAAAGTGAATTTGTCGCTGTAGTCGATGGACACCCATTCACTTCGTGGCTTTCCTGCGTTCTGGGCGCAGAACTTCGCCCGTGCGGTTTCCACTCGGGGATTCTTTTTCAGAAGCTCAACCATGGCACTATCATCGCCATACTTCGGAAATGTAGGACCAGTACCGGTAATCCACTGAATGATCATGTATACCGCTTCCAAAGTCGCCTTGATTTGCGTCGGGTCCGCAGTGGGATTGCCGATCACAGGGTCATTTGGGCCATGCGGAAAGGGGTTGCCAATCGTTATAGGCGCCTGCTCACCAAAGGCGTCCGTCGTCACGATCGGATTGTTTCTGCAGTAGCGATATAGATTCATACCGTCGCGGTAGTAGATGGGGTCGGTCTGGAGGAACCTTCCGATCTGGGCGTTGTGGTAGCGGGCACGGTAATAGTAGAGACCCGTTTCCTTGTCGAACTCGCGCCCGTGAACATGAAGCGGTTCGGATGGTTCGGGTCGCTGGACCCCACTTGGCCATAGACATCGTATTCGTAGACCTCGACCGTATTGCCGCTGCCGTTCGTCAGGGCCACCACGCTGCCCAGGGCGTCGAAGTGATAGTAGTACGTGCCCGCGTAGCTGCCTGCCGCTTCGGTCATAGAGACCGGCTCATCGACGCCCGGGCCGTAGATGTACTTGCGCTTGAGATTGCTGTTGATGTCGTACTCGGCGATGCAACTATCGCCGTCGTAGACGTAGCTCGTGATCAGCTCGCCGTCATACGCTTTGGCGATCCTGCGGCCGCTCACGTCGTAGGTGTACGTCAGGCGGTGCCAGTCGCTCGCGGGCGGCTCCGGGGCCGGGGCCGCCGAACCCGTCCACTGCACCGCATCCACGTAGCCCGCGCCATGGTTATTCTCGTCGTCCGAACGGGTGAAAGTCCACCGCAACGTGTGCGTGCCGGAGCCCGTGATCGTGTAGGTGTGCTGCTGCCACGTCTCCTGGTCGCCGTAGATCGAATCCCGCGCGGTCCCATCAATCGAGAACGTCAGCGCACTGCCCGTGTCCGAGGACGGAGCCATCCACCAGAAGCTGAAGGTGCCCGCTCCGGTGACCGTCGTCTGGAGCCAATTGGACTGGTTTGCCGCCAGATCGTTGCTGTAGACGCTGTCGTAATCCCCATGCCCGGCCGTTTGGCTGACCACCCAGGGGGCATCCCCGCCGGTCGTGTAGGTCAAGGGCGAGTCCAGCGCCTGAGCGATGCTCACCGGCGGCAGCGACCCGTTACGGCGCACCGTGACCAGGCGGTTCTCGGGGTCATAGCCGTAAGCGTAGTTTTGGTCGTGGACCATGTTGCCGCTGGCATCGTACTGGTAGGAGGCCGTGCCAGCGGCGGTGTACTGGTTGAGGCTGTTGCTCGTGTAGGTGCACGTGCCGCTGCCGTCGATGACGCTGGAACGGTTGCCGGCGGCGTCGTAGTTGAACGTCGTGTCTGTCGCCAGATAGCTCATCTCCGCCGGATAGTCCACGCTGGTCAACTGGTAGATGCTGTCGTAACTGTACACGTGCGTCCTCGTCCCGCCGCTGTCCGTGACGGTCATGTCCTGCCGATTGCCCACATAATCATACGTGTAGCTAAAAGTATGATGCCCGTTGCCGGTCGTATTGTCAAGCGAAAGTAACCGGCTGGCGGTGTCATAGCTGTAGCTGGCGGAGGCCCCGTTGGCATAGGTCAGACCGGTCCGGCGGGACCGCTCGTCGAAGCTGTACGAGGCCAAGGCCGTGCCGGCAGAGTCGCGGACCGCCGTCATGCGGCCCAATTCATCGTAGTCGTAGGTGATATAGGTGCTGTCCGGATAGGTCAGCCGGGTGCGGTTGCTGTCGGCGTCGTACTGGTAGGAGACGGTCTTACCGCCCGGGTACTGGACCCGGATGAGGCGTCCGACCTTGTCGTAGGTGTACTTGGTCGTGCCGGTGTTGTCGGTCACCTGGTACAACCGGCCCAGAATGTCGTACTGGTAGGTGATGGTGTTGAAAATGGCTTCGTTCGCGTCCCAGACCCGCTTGAAGTTGACCCGGCTGGAAGTATCGTAGCCCAACTGGATCACTTGGCCGGACCGGCCTTGCGTCTGGCTGAGCCGCCGGTACTCGTCATAGGTCATCTGCTCGCAGGTGGAGTCCGGGTAGGTGGTCTGACTCAGGGCGTTGAACCCGTTGTAGGTGTACTGGGTGGTGTTGCCCTTGGCGTCCTGGACCTGCTTGAGACTGCCGTCGGTGTTGTAGGTATTGACGACGGCGTTGTTGCCCTTGGCGTCAATCACCTTCCAGACTTTGCCGTCCGGATAATAGCGAGTGGTGGTCACGTGATTCTCGCCCCCGCCTGGGGCGGGACTGAATACAGTAACAATTGCTCTTTTGCATCCGGACTTCTGCTAATTGTTAATTTGAGGGTGACCCTGCGAAGCCCCTGGCGTCGGCAGCTGCAAACTCCTTCCACCCCAGGGTCCCAACGGGGAACGTCCATGCGTAAGGGCCGGCGAGCACGGCGTGATCGGTCACGCGCCAAAGACGCACGGTAGCGCTCCCGTCTCCGTAGCGGCAACGTAGATGCGTGCCTTGAGCACCGGCACCTTGACGGTCGTTTTGAATTTCGTGCCCAGTTCGTAAGGCATGTCGTGATCGCCCTCCGTGGCCCCAGGCACTTGGTTGGTAGAGCTTGTCCAGGTCGCAGCCGTCGCGATACCGGCCCAGCCCAAAATCAGTACCCCCAAGAGCATACTGTGACACTTCTTAGCCCTACTCTTCCTCCTTCATTGCCTGACGTAGGATTTCAGACCCGCAGGTGGCACCGCCGCCCCCGGCGGTGATTGATCCCAGCCGAGGGCATTGGGCCCCCAAACGCGTTCTTTTGCGTTTGGGGTCCCGGCTGGGCCACAAGTTCGGGGACAGTTTACCTTCGTCGCTCCAATGACCAGAAGCGGACGCCGTAGGGGTCAAGGGCCACCTTGAACGATGGCTGCTCGGCCTTGATGGGGAACGGGCGTTCCGGCCTGAGCCGGGCGATCTCATCATCGCTGGGCGTTGCGGCGTCCAGAACGATCGGCTTGGCCGTCAGATTGCCGGGGACGTCCTCCAGGGTGACTTCCACCTGGGCCGACGCGGGCGAAAAATTCCAGAGCAGGAGATTGTACTGATATGCCGAATAGCGGTCATCCCGCGCCGCCAACCCGTGGACCGACGCGTGGCTCGACGTCAACCGCAATCGGTCCCCGGTCAAGCGGGAAAGCAGCTTGAAGGTGAAGTACGCCGGCCGAACGTGGCTCTGGAAATCGAAGAGACCGTCAAACTGCGGCATCCGATTCCACCACCCTTCCATGAAGGCGGTCCCGCGCGGCGACATGAATGGGGCGAAGCGATCAAAGGAGACATGGTAGTCGCGTATGTGGTAGTAACACGAATAGCCCAGCCCCCCCTCTTTCATCTGCCACGCCACCTCGGCCACGTAGCACGGCTGGATTCGCACGTCGGCGGGAGGGAAGCCCAGGTCCATATTCCATTCATCCAGGAACGTCTGGGGCTGGAGGTCAGGATACTTGCTGAAAAGCTTCTTCATGTTGTCGATCGTCGCGCGAATTCGCTGCGGGTTGCTGCTGTAAATGTGCCAGGACACGAAGTGCAGCGGCACCTTCTCCCGGCTGCAAAAGTCCAGCAGGGCCGGCAGAATCGGCGAGCCCGGGTTGGCCAGAGCAGGTCCGCCGACCAGGGCCTTGGGGTCGGCACGCAGAATGGCGGCCACCGTAGATTGATAATAGCGGCAGTAGCTTTCCGGCTTGAACCGATAAGGACAGCCGCCGTCCTCGCCGATATCCGGCTCGTTGCCGATCTCCCAATAGCGGATGCCGGCGCCGCGCTCCTGGTAGTGGCGCACGAGATGGAAGATCAAGCTCCTCCCATTGGCCGTAATCGTTCGGCTCGACGATATCCTGATTGATGACCGGGAACAGGACGCGCGGCTTGAAACAGATACACATGAGCGGCTCGGCGCCCGCTTGGAGAATGGTGTCCACGGAACGGTCCAGCGTCGTGAAATGGTAGCGGTTGCGGGCCGGCAGCAGGTCAAAGTACTCCTGGATGAACAGGCGAATGACCTTGGGTCGCAAGGCCCGGACCTCGGCGATACGACCCTCCCAGATGGGGTCTTCCGACAGCCCGCCCTGGCCCAAGGCGAACCGGCCCATCTCCAGTGCCCCCATCCGCTGCTCCAGCGAGACCCGCACCGGGACCGTCTCGGCCTGGGCGTGCAACAAGCCGGTGACCGCAATCAGAATTCCCAGAGCGCCAGCGGCAATCCTTCGTCCCCTCCTTCTGGCGCGATTAGCATGTTCCTGAGGCGTCATACAATGCCCTCCGATGTGGCGTATCCTGCCAGTACAGACGCAAGATTTTGCGTCTCTACCAAGCGATCAGGCCTACTATGGTGAGAATCCAGATGAGTGTCAAGGAGAATCGTCGCAAGATGATTGAGGCATCAAGGCTCGAGGGCCGGGTTGAGCCACTGCATAAGCGTGTTGCAGAGGGTGCACCCTCATGTTAGACTGACAGGGTGGCGTATAAGTGGTTCCCGCATGAGGAGGATTTATGGACGACGATGCCAAACAGGCTGAGTATCTTGTCGAGGCCTATCACCGGATCACGGCGGAGTTGGGGCGGTTCCTCGTGGGCCAGGAGCAGGTCGTAGAGCAACTGATGATTGCGATTTTGGCCCGCGGGCATTGTCTGCTGGAGGGGGTGCCGGGCCTGGCCAAAACGATGATGGTCCGGTCCCTGTCGCAGGTGATGCACCTGTCGTTTCGGCGGATCCAGTTCACCCCGGACCTGATGCCGGCCGACATCACCGGCACGGAGATCATCCAGGAGGACCCGACCACGGGATCGCGGGAGCTGAGTTTCCAACCCGGGCCGCATCTTCGCCAACATGATCCTGGCGGACGAGATCAACCGCACGCCGCCGAAGACGCAGGCGGCGCTGCTGGAGGCCATGCAGGAGCACCAGGTGACGGTCGGCGGCAAGACCTATCGCGCTGCCGGAGCCGTTCTTCGTGCTGGCGACGCAGAACCCGATCGAGCAGGAAGGCACCTATCCCGCTGCCCGAAGCCCAGCTCGACCGCTTCATGTTCCATGTCAAGGTGGCCTACCCGACGCGCGAGCAGGAGCGGGAGATCATGCGGCGCACGACCAGCGGCTTCGAGGTGGAGCTCAACAAGGTCATTGCGGGCGAGAGATCCTCCATTGCAGCAGGTGGTGCGCAAGGTCCCGGTGCCCGACCACGTGACGGACTTTGTGCTGGACCTGGTCCGCTGCTGCCGGCCGGGCGAGCCCGAAGCCCGAGCTCAGTCAAGGACCTGATCGAATGGGGCGCCGGGCCGCGGGCCTGCCAGATGCTGATCCTGGGGGCAAAGGTGCGGGCCCTGCTCCACGGCCGGCTGCACGCGCGATCGAGGATATCGAGGCCCTGGCGCATCCCGGTGCTGCGACACCGCCTGGTGCCGACCTTCAACGCCGAGGCCGACGGCGTGAGCGTCGACGATCATCGTGGACCGCGTACTCCAGGTCGCTGCCGCGCGGCAAGGTCAAGGCGGTCTAAGGAATTGATGATTGCGGATTTCGGATTGCGGATCGGCGTCGAGCGCTGGACTGCTAATCCGCAATCATGCAATCCGCAATACCCGAACAGGGGGACGTCTCCGTGGCCGGTATTTCCGAACTATTGACACCCGAAGACATGCAGACGATTGAATCGCTGGAGGTTGCTGGCCCGGCTCGTCGTGGAGGGGTTCTGCAGCGGCCTGCACCGCTCGCCGCACAAGGGCTTCAGCGTGGAGTTCCGCCAGCACCGCCCGTATGTGCCGGGCGATGAGATTCGGCAGCATCGACTGGAAGGTCTTCGGCAAGACCGACCGCTTCTACATCCGGGAGTACGAGGAGGAGACAAATCTCCGGGCCACGCTGCTGCTGGACAAAAGCGGGTCGATGGCCTACGGGGCCGGACGGGTGACAAAACTCGACTATGCCATTCGGCTGGCGGCGTGCCTGGCGCGTCTGCTGCTGCAACAGGCCGATGCCGTGGGCTTGATGACGTTCGACCGCCGGATGGAGGCATATGTTCCGCCGCGGTCGCGGGCGGGACACCTGCGCATCCTGCTCCAGGCCCTGCAAGACTGCCGGCCGGGCGGCGAGACGGAACTGGGCAGCGTCTTTCACGAGCTCGTACCCAAGATCCACCGGCGCGGGCTCCTGATCGTTCTCTCGGACTGCTTTGGCGACGTTGCGGAACTGATGTCGGCGCTGGCCCATTTGCGGCACGCGCATCATGAGCTAATCGTGTTCCAGCTCTGGGACCGGACGGAGCTGGAATTCCCGTTCGACCGCTGGACACAGTTCGAATCGCTCGAAGCGCCCAACGTGAAGTACCTGGTCGACCCGGCCCATCTGCGCAAAGCCTACCTGCAGCGGCTGGAGCGGTTCCGCGAGGAATTACGCAGCGGTTGTCACCGGCATCGCATCGACCTGTTCCCCCTGGTGACGGACCAGCCGTACGCGCAGGCGCTGGCCGCCTACCTGAACCTGCGGAAGCGACACGGATGACCTTCCTGAATGCCATCCTGCTAGGAGGCCTGCTGGCTGGGACCATCCCGGTCATCATTCACCTCCTCAATCGCCGCCGCTTCCGGCGCGTCCCCTGGGCGGCCATGCACCTGCTGGAGCCGGTCTTTCGCACCCAGCGCCGGCGTCTCAAGATCGAGCAGTTGATCCTGCTGCTGGTCCGGACCGCCATCCCGGTCCTGCTGGCGTTGTGCATGGCCCGGCCGGTGCTCACAGGGATGCGGGCGCTGCTGGGCAAGGCGAAAACTTCGATGGTCATTCTTCTCGACGATAGCTATTCGATGAACGCGGTTTCGGGCAGCCAGTCGAATTTCCTGCGGCGCGGTCCCAGGTGCGGGAGATCCTCGAGTCCCTGCCCAGCGGCTCGGAGATGTACATCGGCTGGCTGTGCGACCAGAGCGACGGGATCGGCCCCTCGTTCGACCGGACGAAAGTCCTGGCGGCTCTGGCCGCCCACCAGGAGGGGTACGGCATCGCCCGGCCGGCCGAAGCACTGGAGGCCGCCGCGGCGGTCCTTTCCAAGGCCCAATACGTGGACCGCGAGCTCGTCGTCGTCAGCGACGTGCAGGCGATCAGTTGGTCCCCGGACCAGGCAGGGGCGCCGCCGGACTATGGATCTGCTCGCGAATCTGCCGATCCCGCCTGCGGTGACGCTGCTGCGAAGTCCGCCCGAGCAGGTTGACAACGTCGCCATTGAGTCTCTGGAGGTCTCGCGCCGTCCTGGGGGTAGGGCAGCGGGCCCTGATTCGGGTCAACCTCGTCAATTACGGCGCGGCCGCCTGGCCCGACCTGCGGGTCTATCTGAGGATCGATGGGCAGAACCAGGATGCGTCGGCGCTCACGCTCGCGCCCCACCAGAAGGGCCAGGTGGTGTTCACCCACACCTTCACCGAATCCGGCTCGCACGTGCTCGAAGCCTACGCGGAGGCCGATCCCTTACAGACCGACAACGTCATGCGCTATAGCATCTCGGTCTGGGACCGCTTGGAGGTGTTGCTGGTCTCGGGAGACACGAACTCCAAGCCGATGAAATCCGAGACGGCCTTCCTGCAAATCGCACTGCAACCCTTCGCCGCGGCGACCGCGGACACCGCGGACCTGATGCGTGCTACGGTCGTCACACCGGATAAGGTCAACGCCGAGTTGGTCGCGAGCAACCGGGTGATCGTGCTGGCAAACGTGCCCAAACTGACGGAGGCACAGATCGAGGTGGTACGCGACTTCGTCCAGCGCGGGGGCGGTCTGCTCGTTTTCCCGGGCGATCGAATCGATGCGGCCTGGTACAACCAGCATCTGGCCGGCGGGACGACCCCCCTGCTGCCCTGCGAGTTCGCCAATGTGGTGACCGCCGATCCGCGGGGCACGGAGGCCACGGGGTCCCCAACGCAGAATTCCGCGTTGGGGAGCCCCGCCCAAGTCGTCGCAGAGCACTATGAAGACCCAGCCCTGGCATTGTTCAACGATCCCGGCAACGGGAGCCTGGCGGGGATACGGGTTCATTCCCGCTATAGGCTGCGAGCGGATGCCGCCACCACGACTACGACCACTCTGGCCCGGCTGGACAGCGGGGAGCCCTTTCTCATCGAACATGGCTACGGCCAGGGGCACGTGATTCAATGCTGCACCGCGTGCGACGCCGACTGGAGCAATCTGCCCATGCGGCCGTGCTATCTGCCTTTGATGCAACAATTAGTGACGCACCTTGCTTCCACCGTCTATCCCCCACGAAACCTGGACGTTGGCGACAAGCTGGCCGCGGTCCTGCGGCCGGAACTGGCCGGGCAGACCGTGACCCTAACCGATCCGCAGGGCCGGCAGCATCAACTGCAGGCGGTAGCGACGGGGCATCACAGCCTGGCCGAATACGCCGATACCCATCGGCCCGGACTATACGTTCTCCAGACACCGGACGGCCGGATGACCCATTTCGTGGTCAATGCCTCGCGGCGGGAGTCGGATTTGAAGGTGCTCGATGACGAGCAATTCAAAGCGCTGGCGGCTGAGATGAACTGTCGGGCCGTCTCGTCTGCCGCCGAGTACCTGCAACTCGACAAGCAGCGGCGGTTCGGACGAGAGGTATGGAAGCCACTGCTGACGGCTGTCCTCGTTCTGCTATTGGCGGAACTGCTGCTGCAACAGCGTTTTGCGGGAGTCCGCCGATGACCAGCCTGCGCTTCACTGGGGATTGGGGTTTCTGGCTGGGTCTGACCGCCGCGGTGGGCCTTGGCGTGCTGACGTGGCTGCTCTATCGTCGCGAGACGCGGCGCCGCGGTGACAGGTACCGCTGGACCCTGCCCGCGTTGCGCACGGCCGCCGTGGTGCTCTTGGTGCTCATGCTGACGGGGCCGGTCCTCAGCCACCGCAGAGTGGTAGGCCAACTCGCACGAATCCTGGTGTTCCTCGACAATTCGGCGAGCATGAACCTGACCGATGCTTCGATGGAGACCGGCAGGAAGTTGGCACTGGCAGCGGAACTCGGGTTCCTGGGTGAGGATCGGCTGCCGCAGGATCTGCTCGCCGCGCCGGGAGTTGGCCACCGCCACACGCGCGGCCCGCAGCAGGTCGCGGAAGTATGAACCCGAGACGCCCGTCCAAGTGCGGGATGCGCTGGCCCGGGCGCTGGGGCACCTTGAGAAGACCCGCCTGGACACCGACGTGCTCGCTCCGGCCAAGACCGGGACGATCAATTATCAATTCTGGACCAACGTCAACATCTCGAAACTGGAGGAGATCTTCCGCATCAAGGGTTTCCCGGATAGCCCCGCGGGGACGGTGCAGGTGAACCTCTTTCAGGGACGGGTCGATTGGAATGACAACTACGTGTCGAAAATGGTCGGGCACATCTACCCGCCGCTCACCGGCTCGTACACCTTCTGGATCACCGCCGACGACATGGGCTGGCTCTATCTCAGCACCGATGAATCCGATGCAAACAAGAGCTTGATCGCCTACACCGATTCCTGGACCCCGCTGGATCAGTGGGAGCAGAAGCCCAGCCAGAAATCGAAGCCGGTGACGCTCAAGGCCGGGCATCGGTACTATATCGAGGCCCTTCACGTCGAGCATAGCGGTAACGATCACATTGCAGTCGGCTGGCAGCTCCCCGACGGCACGGTGGAAAGGCCCATTGGGGGAAATCGGCTCTCCCCGTACCCGGACAGCAGCCACGGTGCAATCTACGCCAGTTCACGGGACCGTCTGGCCGAGCGGTTTCGCGATGAGTTATTGCGTCCCGCCGAGAAACTGGCGAATGAAAAGGCCGGCGACTCTCGTGACGCGGCGGCACGGTTGGCGGAATTGGCGGTTGCGGCCGAGCCTTGGGAACAGATACTCGACGGCGCGTTCGAGCGATGGGCGCAGGGCCTGGCGCAATCCGGCGTGGACGAGGTGCGCAAGGCAATCGAGCAAGTGAACGCCCTGAGCCGGCGGGAGCGGATCGCCGCCCTGCTGCTCGGGGGAGAAGAACCGATCCTCCGGCGCTTGGCCGCGCAGCACAACGTAGAGGTGATCGCGTTCGGCTCGCGCGAGATCGAGCCCCTCTGGCACAGCCGACCGGGCACAGAGGACACGACCGTGCCGCTGCCCAAAGAGATGGGGACCTCCGAACCGGCAGAGGCCACCAACCTCTCGTTGGGCCTGCAGACAGCTATAGGTATGAGAAGAGAGACCCCGCAGCCAAGGGACGCAGGAGCACCGGCCGACCGCCTGGCGGCCGTGATTCTCTCCGACGGCCGGCACAATTTCGGCACCGCGCCGCTGGACCAGGCCAAGATGTGCGGCAGCAGCGGGATACCGGTGTACACGGTAGGACTCGGCGCTCTCCGCGGCGGACCGGACTTGGCGGTGATCGCAGTCGAGGCACCCGAATCGGTCTTCTTCAAGGATCGCATCAAGGGTCGCGTCGCGCTCAAAGACGATATGCCACCGGGGAAGCCTTTCACGGTGCGGATCGAAGGCTACGGTCGGACGCTCTGGGAGAAAGAATTGACCAGCACCGGCAGCGGACGCCGGCTGATCGAGTTCGATTTCGGCGTGGAGGACCTCGTGAAGGAACAACTGGCCGGCCAGGACCGCCAACTGGAGTTCCAGAGCCATCCCTTGCAGTTGCAGGCCGCGGTCCACGGGCTCGAACAGATCAATGTGGAGCCGGCCAACGATCGCAGCGCGTTCCGCTGCCAGGCGGTTTTGCGGCGTCATCGGGTACTAATTCTCGATGGCGGACCGCGTTGGGAGTTCCGATACGTCCGCAACTTGTTCGGGCGCGACGATAAATGGGAAGTTAGCGCCCTCTCGGCCGACCCCACGGCCGGCGACGGCCGGATCAAGAGAGCCGACACGCCGGGATGCTTTCCCGCCACCCGGGAGTATCTGCTCAGCCACGATCTGATCATCCTCGGGGATTTTCCTCCGGAGATGCTCCGGGATCAGGAAATGCAGTGGATGCGCGAGGCAGTCCGGCACAGGGCTGCGGGATCATTTTCATCGACGGGTTGCGTCAGCATTTGCAGCGGTATGGGCAGACGCCTTTGGCCGATCTGATCCCTGTGGCCTGGACCGGCGCAGAGGTGATCCGCGATCCTCTGTCGCTGAGGCTGACCGACTTGGGGGTGCTGCACTTGACCGACCGGGGCGTCGATACGGCGGCGCTGACGCTGTCCTCCGGCGCCAAGACCAATACCGAGGTCTGGGCATCTCTGCTGCCGCCGCACTGGCTGGCCGCGGTAGAGCCTCTGCCGGGCGGCGAAGTCCTGGTCGAGGCGCACTTGAAAGACAAAGACACCCCGGCGATTGTCTACCGTCGGTTCGGCCGGGAAGGGTGCTGTACATGGCTTTCGATGAGACCTGGCGCTGGCGGTACCGGGTGGCCGATGAGTACCACCAGAGGTACTGGAACCAGGTGGGACGCCTGATCATGGCGCCGCCCTTTGCGGTAGCGGACCGGTTTGTGTCGATCAATTGCGGAGCCTTGGCGTACCTCCCGGGACAGAGGGCGGCGCTGCGAGCCCAGATCCGCGACACGGAAGGACGACCCGTAGCCGAAGCCCGGGCAGTAGCGCATCTGTATCGTAATGGTACCAAAGCGGCCTCCCTCGACCTCAAACTGGACGAGGACGACGGCACCTATCGCGCCCAAAGCGGCGCCCTGCCGGCGGGCGAATATGAAGTCCGGGTCGAAGTCGCGGGATATCCGGCCGAGCAGATGCGCACCGTCGGGCGGTTCTTCGTCGAGCCGCCGCAGTCCGGCGAACTCGCGGACCTGACCTGCGACGCGCCGCTGCTTCAGCAAATTGCCGAGACCTCGGGAGGCCGGTTCCTGTGGGAACACGAACTCTCGGCCCTGCCGGACGAGCTTCGTCCGTTGAGCTCCGGCCAGGTGGTAGAGACGGAAACGGCGCTGTGGCAGAGTTATTTGTGGTTTGCGGCCGTCGTGGGATTGCTTACAATGGAGTGGATCCTGCGCAAGCGAGCGGGCTTGCTTTAACCACTCCGGGTGGTGAAAGGACGATCATGAACACGCAACTGGACCCTCGCACGCGTAGCAAGCTCGAAGCGTTCGCGCACCGACGCCGGCAGCTTATCGCCGTTCGTGGAGCGTGTGCGCTCGTCGGCACGCTGCTGGCGGCCATGACGGTCGTCGCGCTCGTGGATCTGCTGATCGTCCTACCCCAGATGGCTCGCCTCGGTCTGAGTGCAGCCGCATACGTGCTGACGCTGGTGGTGTTCTATCGGACCTCGCTACGTTGGCTCCTGGAGCCGCCCGCCCTGGCCGACCTGGCGCGGATGTTCGAGGCCGATCGCCTCGACCTGGAGGAAGAGGTCCTCTCCGCCGTCGAGTTGGGCGGCGATCCCGGGGAAGCCACCGATTCTCTCGGCCTCAGGCAACTGATCCAGCAACGTGTGGCGGCGCTGGTGGAGCCGTATCGGCCGGTGCAAATGCTGCCGATCAAGAGAGTGGGACGCTGGATCGCAGCCGCTCTGGCCGCGACCGTGCTATGCCTCGGTTTGTCGATCATCCCCGGTCTTCGGTTTCCCCAATTGATGTCGCGAGCGTTCCTGCCGACCGCCAATATCGGTCGGGTATCCGGCATGCAGATCACGATCCTCGCGCCGGGCGAGGCCGATGCCTCCACCCCTCGCGGCGACCCGGTGGGCGTCCTCGTCGAGCTGTCCGAGGCCACCACCAGCGACGTGATTCTGGAGTCATGTGTCGAAGGCACCGCAGGCCGCAACGTCATCCGCATGGAGCCGACCGGCAGCCGGCAGTATGGCACCACCGTTGTCGTGGCCGAGGAGAGCCTGCGTTACCGGGTGCTGGCGGGCAAGGCGGCTACGCGGTTCTACACGATTCATTCCCGTCTGCGACCCCATGTCACGGGCTTCCACAAGGTCTATCACTACCCCGCGTACAGCGGCCTTCCGGAGCAAGAGGTCTCGGAACCGGCCGGCGACCTGCGTGCGCTGCAGGGAACCACGGTGGATCTCCACATTGAAGCCGACCAGCCGGTCGCCCATGCCGAATTGTGGATCGACCTCGGGCAGCAGCGGCAGGTCGTGCCCCTGAGCGTGGCCGACGTGCAATTGCTGGGCGGACAACTGCAACTGCTCCAGTCGGGCACCTATCGCGTCCATCTGGTGGCGCAGGACACCGGCTTCGACAACAAATTCGCGCCCAACTATGAGCTGACGGCCGTGGCCGATCTGGTGCCGGACGTCCGCCTCCTGCAGCCGAAGGAGAACCAGATCCTGCCTGCCGACGCCCTGGTGGCGCTGGCCGGCGTGGCCACCGACGATTTCGGCCTGACCGAGGTTCAGCACATGGTTCGTGTCAACCAGGGGACTTGGCAGCAGGCCGTGTTGGGAACCGGCTGCGGCAAGAGCTTCCCGGTGCAAAAGAACTGGGACCTCCTGCCGTTGGGCCTCCAGCCGGGCGACGTCGTTGCCACCAAGCTCGAAGCGACCGACCTCAAAGGCAACGTGGGCGAATCCATGACGGTGCAGATCACCATCGGCTCGCCCGGCTATTCGATTGAGCGGATCAACACGCTGGACGCCCGAAAGCAGTTGCAGGAGGCCCTCGCATCTTTCGCCGAGGGCGGCAAAAAGCTGCGGGAGAGCCTGAAGTCCCTGCAGGAAGATGTGCAGAACAATCCCTCCGGCAGCGACAAGCAGCGTCTGCTTCTCCAATCGGCCCGCCGCCAGACCGATCAATTTGAGGAAGTGGGGCTCCAGGCGTGGGAGCAGGCCCTGTCAGCCGTCCGGCAGGAGCAGGCGACAGACCGGGCGCAGGACGTCGTTCTGATAGGCCGGCTGCTCAGTCGTCTTCGTCGTGACGTTCTGGCCCGCACGCACGCCGAGATGGATAACTTGGAGCGACTGGCCGTGATCCCCAAGAAGACCGCCGACGAGTTGATGAATATGTCCGGCCCGTTGGAGTGGCAGTCGAACCAGCTTGTCCAGGCGCACCGCAGGTTCCTGGCCGACTGCGCAGGCGGACCTGGCCGCCGGTGAAGTCCTTCGACTCGCGACCAACGAGGCCCGGATGCTCGAACAGGCCCGCGCCGACGGCGGCTCCGGGGACAAGATCCTGCAGGAGGAAGCCTGGGTTCAGCTCGGACGCCAACAGCAGGCAGCGTCCCGCGAGCAGGAGCAGCTCGAGGGGATGCTGGACGAACAGGCAAAATGGGACGACTCTGGCCGGGCCAGACAAATCCGTGACATCGCGCAGAAGCTCTCCGTCGACCAGAGGGCGATGGATGAGTTGCTCAAGACGCCCGCTCCGAAAGGGACCCCAAACGCGAAAGAGGGCGTTTGGGGACCCAGTCCCGACGCGTTGGCCCAGCGCAGCGAGCAGCGGCGTAAGACACTCGAAGAGGCCTTCAAGTCGTTGTGGTCCGTCCGGCAGGCAGGCTTGGCGCAAGCATCGAAGAGCCGTGAGGACTTGGCCAAGGCGGCCGGCGTAACTGCCGACGAACTGGCCACGCTGCGATGGAGAGTCGAGAGCGGCGTTAACGAGGAGAGAACGCTGCAAAGACTGCAAAGCCAAGCGAACGTGGAACCCGCGAAGATCGAGGCACAGCGGGACAAGAGCCGCACGGCGGTGGCCGAGGCCCAGCAACGATGGGGATCGTCCGTCGAACTGCTCCAGGACAGCGCGGCAGTGGAGGATGCGCGCACGCAGGCGGACTACCCGTTCATCGCGGATGCGGCCGACACCGCGGCGGCGATCGAGGGCCTGCATACGACGGCGGTCGATCCGGAGACGACGAAGCAGGCGGGCGAAGCGATTTCGAAGATCGAGAAGGCGTACCGGATCCTCGAGATCGGCCATGGGATTATTGAGGAGAGAAACCACTTGCGCGACATGACGTGGCGGGAGAGGTGGGAATTGAACACGCAGGATCGACGTAGCGAGCCGCTGCGGAGCTGGCCCGATTGGGAGACGTCGTTGCGGGCTTCGGCGAACCTGATGCCGCGATCGGGTTTCGATAGGCCGACGGAGCAGAAGCTGAAGGAAATTGCGGATTCCCCGACGCTCCCAAGCATCCGCCGGCAGGCGGAGAGACGCAGGAACGATCCGACGTCCGGCGCGTCGGCCGCCCGC
Organism: uncultured Planctomycetota bacterium; assembly: GCA_963750205.1. GTDB lineage: Bacteria > Planctomycetota > Phycisphaerae > Sedimentisphaerales > Anaerobacaceae > PLanc-01. Next base: position 4,529 of record CAVVRJ010000070.1, on the reverse strand, counting down.
GAGATGGACGCGCTGACGCAGTCGATGTCGGAGGTGGTCGAGTTGCTGGGGCCGCAAATGGAGCAGGCCAGGAAGGTGATCGCCGCCTACGCGCCGTCGCTGGCGAAACAGCTTCGGGCGGCCGCGCAGAGGGCCGACGAGGTCAGGGACAGTACCCGGTCCCTCCTCGACGGAGCGAAGGAGCACAGCGGGTCAGAGGTTCAGGCCCAGGCCGGCGCTCTGCGTAAGGATCAACTGGGGATGAACGAGCGTTTGGACGGCGTGCGGGACGCCCTGCGGCGCGACGCCAATCGGCAGGAACTCGGCGACCAGCAGGCGCGGCAACGGGCGCGGGATGACGATGATGCGTTGGCGCTGTTGCGGCAACCGTCGCCTCCCATCGAGGAGTCGCTGGGCGAAGCGGCGGCGGCCACCGAATCCGCCGCCCAGCAGCAGGCTTTGAGTCAGGCCCTCGAACAGCAGGGCAAGCTCAGCGCCGCCTTGGAGCTGCTGGCGCAGCACTATGAGAACCTGGGGGCGGGACAGGCGGAGCCGACCCGAACCGCACTGCGAGCGGTTGAGCATGACAACCAGGTCGCCTCCGGCCTCGAGAGCCAGTATGAGCAGGCGGACCGCCTGGCGCAGTTGGCCCAGGTGTCGCCGGAGCAGCTTGGGCCTATGCTGGAAAACGAGCTGACGCGCAACGACCAGATGCGGCAGGAACTGGGCCGGATCGAGGATGCCACCCTGCACCAGGCGGTGCGCAGCCTCAAGCAAATGGTGGATCAGGAGCAGGACATCGGCAATCGCCTGAAAGGCATCGCCGAGCAGCAGAGCAAGAACGGCCAAGCCTTGCAGGAGCATGACCAGCGAATGAGCCAGTTGCAGGAGAGGGCGCGCGAGCTGGCCCGCCAGGCCCAGCGGCTGGCAAACACGGATATTCCCACGGTGGCCCAACAGGCACGCCAGGTCACGGACGCCGCTGGGCCGAGCTTCTCTGAGGCCCAGCAGGCGGCCCAGAAGGCCTCCGAGCAAATGCCCCGCGAGTTCCGGGCCGCGCCGAGCGCTGGGGCCGATCAGGTGGAGCAGTTCGCCTCCACGATGAAGGCGGCGGGAGGCAACCTGAATGACGCCGCCAAGAAGACCGAATCGTCCGCCCGCAAGGAGAGCAGTCAGCAGGCCAAAGCGGCGGTCCAGCAGACCCGCGACGTGAACAAGCAGGTCGATGAGTCCGTCAAGCAGGCGAAGCAATTGGCCGCCGATCTGCGCGAGGCGGCAAAAAGCAAGTCGGCCCAACTGCAACACACCGACCAGCAGCAGGGACAGGTCAATGACATGGCCGGGCCCGTGACGGAGGGCTTCCAGCACGCGGCCGAGTTGGCCCAGCGGCTCGGCCTTCCCGAAAACGGTGCCTTAACGGACACCGCGGAAGCCATGAAGTCGATTTCCGAAAAGGAATTGCCCCGGGCCCGAGAGGCCCTGGAGCAGTCCGTAGCGGCGCAGCCGGCCCGAGAGCCAGTGGAGCAAGCGCACAGCGCGCTGGCGGAACAGTGGAACAACGTGCAGAAGATGCTACCGGAGTCGCCGGCGGGCGAGCCGTCCCCGCCGCTCGGAGAACAGGAACAGACCGCGCGGTGGATGGCCCGCGCCCTGGACCAATGGCAGGTGGCGGAACTGGCCCAGGCCTCCCCGCCGTCGAGTGCCCAGGAGGCCGGGCAGGCACGGCAGACAATGCAGCAGCCCCTCAGGAACCAGCAGGCGACGATGGCGCAGAATCGTGCGCCGAACAACGCGGCGCCGCGAAACGAGAACCTCGGCCCGCGAACGATGGCGTCACGAATGTCAGCGAATCGCACGAACCCGAATATGCCGCCGCCGACAGGCGTGCCGCTGCCGGAGCAAGGGCGACGGCGCAGCGGCCCGTGGGGTCAGCTCCGCCAACTCAATGCCACCGACATGGTGGAGTCACGCGGTGAGGGCGTGGCCGAGGAGTACCGGGACATGGTCCACGCGTATTTCGACGCCGTCTCGCGACGGGCCAAGGACAAATAGAGAGTGGCAAGTATGAAGTATGAAGTGTGAAGGGCACGGGGAAGTTGGAGCTTCCCACTTCAAACTGGAAACTTCAAACTCGCCCCTGGAGAAAGGACGGAAAGAATGGTCGGTGATACGTTCAGAATGACGATGCTTTGCCTCCTGACAACTTTCGTGCCGCTGTCACAACCTGCTGCGCGGCGTCGGGCGGCGAGGTCAAGGTACAGGACCAGGTCGAGCAGGACAAAGAGTGGGAGCGGGTCAACAAATCTGCCGAACGGGCGATCGCGTACCTGCTCCGGCAGCAGCAAAGCAACGGCGCCATCGTCGAGAATAATCGCCACCATACCACCATGACCGCATTTGCTATCATGGGCATGCTCGCGGTCGGGCACAGACCGGCGGACCAGACGCCGCAAGGCCTGGCGTTGAGAAAGGCCCTGGACTACGTCCTGTTGCCGGACCGGATCGACGACAAGGGTTATTTCGGGGAGCGCGACGGCTCCCGCATGTACGGCCAGGGCATCATCACGCTGATGCTGGCCGAGAGTCTCGGCATGGGCGTCGACGACCGGCAGGACAAGCTGATCCGGGAGCGGCTGGAAAAGGCGGTCCAGTTGATTCTCAAGGCCCAGGCCGTGCCGAAGGCGGAGAAAAGACACGAAGGCGGATGGCGGTACAATCCGGACGCTACAGACAGCGACTTATCCGTGGGCGCGTGGCAGTTGATCGCCCTGCGCCGCCAAGGGCGCCGGTCTGGACATCCCCAAAGAGGCGATCAGCTCAGCGGTCAGCTACGTCAAGCGGTGCTATCACCCCTACGACAAGGACAAGAGCCAGGGGTATTTCTGCTATATGCCGGAGGATTCGAACATGCGTTTCGGCTCGGCGGCGGGCGGGCTCTTGGTCCTGCAAATCTGCGGGGAATATGACGCTCCCGAGGTCAAGGGCGCCGCCGACTTCTTCCTCCATTACGACATCCCCTCCTTGCAGGACAAGGAGCATTTCTACTACGGCATGTACTATTACTCTCAGGGCATGTTCCAGCGCGGCGGGGAATATGCCCTTCGTGGCGCAGGAGATCGTGCGCAAGCTGCTTCTCGATCGCCAGCTCGACGATGGCTCCTGGCCGCTCGGCGTGCAGGACCAGGAAGGCGGCAAGGTCTACGTGACCTCGCTGGCACTGCTGAGCCTGTCGATCCACTACCACTTCCTGCCGATCTATCAACGGTAGGCGGGATGATCTCGCACTGCTGTCATCACGGCCTAGTGCCGTTTCCAGTAGCCTAGTTTCGTGACTTGTCCCGAATGATCAACCGGCCTTCTTCCTTTGCCAGTAGTAAGTCTCCCAATCAAGGACGTCGAGGGGACGTTCGCCGTTACGCCAACACAGATAGCTGTCAATCGCTTCTTGCTGCTCCTCATGACTGCGGTAGTCGGTATCGTCCAACGTGAACTTCCGCAGAGCCGTCAGGTGGCATTCAATGCGATTGAGCCACGAGGCGCTGGTGGGCGTCCAATAGAAGCGGATCTTGTGCGTAGCGGCGTACCGCTGGACTTCGGCCTTGAGATGGTACTTGGCGTTGTCCAGCACAATGTGGAGGATCTCCCCGTGGCGGTAGCGCCGACGCAGTTGCTTGAGGAATGGCAGGAAGGTCGTCCAGTTCTTCTGGGCGGCGAACGAGCCGATGAGCTTGTCTGACTCCATGTCGTAGGCTGCGAACCTATGACGCACCCCACCTTTGCGGTTGTAGGTGGCCCGTAATCGATCCACATGGCCGGTCCGGGCATAATGTCGGCCGTGGCGGGGCTGGAGATTCAACGGGCCGAACTCATCGATGCAGATCCGCCGGCCGCCCGCGGGCCGGTGGCGATACAGCCGCCGAATCCGGCGGTATTTGGGCCAGAACTGCGGATCGTCAGAGTCTTTCCAGGTCTTGGTGTGCCGCCAGTGGATGCGGTTACGCCGCAGCAGTTGCCGCCGCCATTCCAGCGAGATCGAGCCGACGATCTTCTGCTGCTGGAGGTACTCACGCAGCTTCGATAGGGACCAAACCGCCAAGCCAATGAGCTTCTTCGGAGGCGAAAGAGCCACCTCATAGATCTGCTCGGTGATTTCGGCCATGAACTTTCGCGGGCCCGTCGGACTACAGTAATAAGGATACCAGGTGATTGCCTCGATCCCGCCGGCGTTGAAGCGGTGGATAATCCGACGCACCCAGGTCGCCGTGCAATCGCAGTGTTGGGCAATCTGGGCGTTGGGCAGCCCGCCCCGCGACAGCAGAATGATGCGGGCGTGGCGGTGATTCACCTGATTGACGAACTGTCGTTTCATACGATGGAGCTTGAGCCCTTCGTGGGGCCTAGCGTCCGTGCTTTAACCGTTTCGATAGAGCTTCTCCATTTCTATTCTCAACATCTCCTGGAGAAGCTACGTCAACTCCGCCCCAAAGGTGGGCGTTCTTACCACGCTTCTATACCGCCGCGGCGGGTCACGAAACTCTCTGACTGGAAAC
>CAVVRJ010000069.1:0-57548 GCA_963750205.1 uncultured Planctomycetota bacterium | reverse complement strand
CTTCCATAAGCCCTATGTTGTGTTGAGGAGCCGTGCTTTGGCGACGGCTCGCGGCTCGTTCAGATAAACCTGTTTCTTGGGTCGCCTTTTCACAGCCCGCGGCTCGACGCGGTCCGGACGGTCATGGACCCGATGCGTGGCCACCGCCCGCAGGATCGCTGCATGCAACTCGTTCTGGCGCTCGGGACACGACCAGCCCGCGGCGGCGAAGGCCACCAGGGTCTGTAGGGTCCCTTTGAAGCTGAGGTCCCGGGGAGAGACCCCGGCCGCCGCGGCCGCCTGGGCCATGAGCGTGCGGATCAGATTGTAGGCCAGCAGGTGCATCCAAATCTCCTTGCGGACCATCGCCGGAGTCTTGCAGCGCAAGACGTCCATCTGCATCACGGTCTTGATCGAACGCAAATCCAATTCCGCATGCCAGCGGCAACGGAACGCCGTCGCCAATTCCTGCCGGGAGTAGATTTGGGCGTCGAGCAGCGTGGTGACCAAACGCAAATGGCGACAGCGAAACCCCTTTTGTGTCACCTCCACCTGGGTCTCGCGCAGCCGTAGGGTGTCCGGCAGGCGGTCGTAGAGCTGGCGGCTCATCCACGCCGGCCGGTGCGGTTTGGACCAGGAGACGACGTGATCGTACCGGCCCAGCCGTTGGCCCCGACGGAAATCGACCCGCCGCCTGCCCTCGAGCCGACCGAGGTAATCCACGCCCCGTTCGAGCAACAGGGCAATGGTCCAGTAGTGGGAGAACAGAGCATCGGCCAGCAGGATGTCTCCGGTTCGCAGCGAGTCCAACAACTGCCGCAACAACGCCGTCTCCCCGGTCCGTTTGCCGCGATACGGTCCCGTGGCGATATCCAAGACGGCACCGCACGAGAGGCTCATCAGCCCCACCAGACGCAGGATAGGAAAGCCCAGGCCCAGTTTCTGCCCGCGTTGTTGCGGATACGCCTTCTGATTGGCCGGAGTATCCGGCATGCTCAGGGTGGTGCCGTCGGCGATCTTGAGGGGTCGGCCCCCCAGCAGGTTCGGGGCTGGGACCTCCTGCTGCAACTCCGCGCCGCTGTGCCGGGCCAGGTCGGCCAACAGCTTCTCGGGCAGACGCTCCCGGGCCTTGCAGTAGGGGTCGGTCTTGGCACTGCCCGCCTCCTTTTGCCCGACGCACAAGAAGGCCAGCAGCCGGGCCACGGCCGCCCGGCAGGATTGATCCGAAGAGAGCACCTGGTACAAGAATGTCCAGATCGTCACCAGCGGCGTGTACCGGCGTTCGCGATACCGGACTTGATGGCGTTCCAGGGCCGCCTCGACCTGCTCCGGGGGCAACAGTTTCCCAAAGCATAGGTCTTGCTCGCCCACCGCTTGCTGTCGGTACTTTTGAACGCGGCGGACTTGGCTCTCCCGCCGTCCTTGGCTATACTGGTCCATGATAGACCTCCTTGTGAAAAGACTGCCATAACAACCATCTTCTCGGCTTGGAGGTCTATTCTTCTACACTCTTATCGGTCCTTGGCGTGCAGCTTATGGAAGTGCCATTCAGCTCTGACCCCAGAATGCCCGAATTAAGGATCCACCTTACAGGCTGGCTGCGCCGGCGCCTCCGAGTGGGCCTGCCCGTCCTCGTGTTCGGATGGGGCGGCGACCGATGAGACCGCCTCGTACGGAACGGCGATCAGGAATCGGCTGCCCGCGCCGGGCGTGCTCTTGATCTTCATGCGTCCGCCCAGCAATTGGACTCGCTCGCGGATGCTGAGGAGTCCCGAATCCGGCGGACCGTTCGAGTTTCTGGGGGTCGAAGCCGCGTCCCCGGTCCACGACCGACAGGTAGAGGCCTCGTCCCCAGCGCCGCACGCGGATTTGGGCCTCGGTTACCCCCGCGTGCTTGACCACATTGAACAGCAGTTCCTGGGCCACCTTGTACAGGAAGGCTTTCAACGGCTCCGAGGGGGAATCGACCGGGCCGTGGGCGTTCCACGCGGACGGTCAGACCGTGTTTCTCCCGCATGTGGCGGGCCAGCCAGTTCAGGATCTCGAGCAACTCCACCTGGTACAGGGCCGGACTGAGCTCGTGCGACAGACTGCGGGATTTCTCGATCGCGTCCCGGAGCATGTGCTTGACTTGTTCGACGATCTCCCGGCTTTCCTCGGCACTCCGGGGCTCGCTGGTGAGCAGATTCAGGTGAAACTTGGCCGCCGCCAGCGTCTGCTGCACGTCCTCGTGGAGAATGTCGGCGATGCGCTGGCGCTCGCGATCTTCGGCCTGGGACAGCTCCAGCGTCAGTTGCCGCAGCCGGTCGACCGTGTGACGCAGGTCCTCCGTGCGCTCGGCGACTTTGGCCTCCAGCGTGGCATTCAATTCCCGCAGCGCTTCTTCGGCGCGTCTGCGCTCGGTAATGTCGATCGCGGCGCCCTGAATGTAGGTTTCTCCGGTTTGCTCATTCACCAGCAGAACGGCCGACCCGAGCGCATGCAGGACCGACCCGTCCTTCCGTCGCAGGACAGCCTCCATCGCCGGGACGGCACCGTCTTCCTGCAGCAAGCGCATCAATTCCCGGCGGCACTCCGGGTCGACGTAGAAATCGGAGGATCGATGCTGGAAGACTTCTTCCCGCGCACGGTATCCCAGCATCCGCATCATCGCGTCGTTGAAATCGAGAATCGTCCCGTCGGTCTTGGTGAGATATACCCCGGCGAGGTTCGCCTCGAAGAGCTTACGGTAGCGGCGCTCGCTTCGGCGCAGCGCCTCCTCCGCCTGCTTGCGATCTGTGACATCCTGTATGTGCGTGACGCAATACAGCGGCCGGCCCTGGGCATCGCGCACCGAGGCCGTGCTCATGTCGGCCCAGACGACGGTGCCGTCCTTGCGGATATAGCGTTTCTCCATGTGGAAGCAGGGATGCTCACCGCAGGCCAGCCGCCGGGTCCCGACGAAGTTCACGGCACGGTCGTCGGGATGGGTAATCTCGGCGAAGGATCTCCCGACCAATTCCGACGCGCTGAACCCGAGCATCCGGCAGAACGAGGAATTGACTTTGAGCAGCGTCGAGTCCAGCGCGGTCAAGGCCATGGCCACCGCGCCCTCTTCGAAGGCCGTGCGGAACCGCTCCTCACTCTCCCGCAGCACGTCCTCCGCCCGCTTGCGCTCCGTGATATCTTGGACCGTCCCATGCATTGTGACGGGCCGGCCGTCGCTGCTCCACAATACGCCGCGCCTGGGCGTGAATCACCTTCTCGCCGCCGTCCGGCAATCGGATTCGGTAGTCCAGATCATAGTCCCTGGCGCCGCTCAAGGCGTTGCGGAGAGCTTGATCGACGCGCTGTCGATCTTCCGGAACGATCCGGGAGAGGAAGTCCTGGCGATGCTGCTGGAGCGTCCCGGGAGCCATGCCGAAGATCCGAAATGTCTCCTCCGACCAATGGGCGGTGTCCGCGACAATGTTCCACTCCCAAGAGCCGAAATGGGCCAGGTGCTGGGCGGCGGCCAGCCCGGCCTCACTTTCGCGCAGTGCTTCCTGGGCTTGTTTCTGCTCCGTGACGTCCTGGACGGTGCCCACCAGCCGGACAGGTCGGTGGTCGTCGTCCCAGACCAGTTCCCCCCGGCCGCTCAGCACGCGGACGGAGCCGTCGGGAAGAATCGCGAAACTCCAAGGCCCCGGGGTGTTCACCGGCCAAGGTGGCCCGGATCCACTCCTGCATCGCGGCGCGATCGTCAGGATGGAGCAGGCCGAGCAACGCGTCGGCCGAAGGTGCGAACGTGTCCGGGGAGACGCCGTAAAGCCGATAGGTTTCACTGGATCCAGGCGGCGGTCCCGGTTGCCAAATCCACACTCCAACTGCCGATGTGACCGATCCGCTGCGACTCGGACAAGAGGTACTCTTTTTCCCGCAGTGCCTCCTCCACCCGCTTGCGCTCGGTGATGTCCCGGGCGAAGGCGCAGTCGTACGCGCGGCCGCCGAACTCCAGGTAGTTCGCGCGGATCTCCACGGGGTAGGTTCGCCCGTCCCGGGCCCGGTGGACCGTCTCCAGAACGATGCTCTTTTCGGCCTTGAGCTTACGCCAGGTCTCGAGCCAGAGGCTCTGCGTGAAGGCCGGATCGATGTCAAAGACCGTCATCTGCAGCAACTCCTCGCGCGAATAGCCCAAGGCCCGGCAGGCCGCCTCGTTCACGTAGAAGAAACGCCCGGCGTCGGTCATCCAGAAGGCGGAATCCGCCGTGTGATCAATGGCGAATTGGGTGAATTGCAGCGATTCCTCGGCCCGTTTACGCTCGGTGATATCGCGCGCACCCCCAGAATCGCCGGTCGACCTCGATATTCGATCAACGTGACAGACAGTTCGATGGGGATCGTGACGCCGTCTTTCCGGCGGTGCGCGGTTTCGTAGGAGAGGCTGCCGGCCGCGCGCAGCCGGTCGATGATCTCTCCCAGGTGGAAGCCGGCCCGGGCCGAGATCGCCGAAAGCGGCATTCCCATCAATTCCTCGCGGGTATACCCCAGTTGCACGCAGGCGGAGTCATTCACGTCCACGATCTTCTCCGTCCGCCCCCACGACGAAGATGCCGTCCGCGATGGTGTGGTACAGACTCCGGTATCGCGTTTCGCTTTCCCGCAGCTCGCCCGTCCGCGCTTCGACCAGTCTCCTCCAGATGCTCGGCGTAGCCGCCGGAGTTCCTCCTCCATCCGCTTGCGCTCCGTGATGTCTTTCAACGCTACCAAGGCATAGCATGCTCCGTCAAGCTGTACCAGATCGGGGCTCACGTCGGCGAAGAGAATGCTCCCGTCTTTGCGCTTGAAGCGGATATCATGACGGATCGGCTTGCCCCCGGTGAGGAACTTCTCGATCTGGGCGTAGATAAAAGGGAGGTCCTCTGCGGGATGGAGATCCACCACGGTAAGCTTCGTGAACTCCTCCTCGGTATAGCCCAGCATCTGCAAGCAGGACTTGTTGCCCATCGTGAGTTTCAGGGTCTCCAAATCATGCAGAAAGATGCCGTCGCTGGTGTTGTCAAAGATGGCCCGGAATTTCTGTTCCGCCTGCCGTGTCAACTCTTCGCCCGCCCGGTCCGCCTGTTCTTGCGTGGTGCTCGTTGTTCTCTGTTCCGGCGTGGCCGGCGTTCATCTTCAGCATGACTTTCGATTCTCGGCTCTTGGCCATAACACGGTCTCACGAGGACGCTTGGCAAGACAGGGGAGATTCCTTTTGGGATCACATCCTCTCTGCGGCCGGCTGCTCTTATACAATCTATACCAGGGATTGCCTGAGTGTTCTTAAGGAAATCCCTAACGCAACGGCGGTCGGCGATTACTCGAACGGGCGGTCGCGGTCGAAGTCGGGGAGGTAGCGGTGGCGGCTGTCGAGCTCCTGGATGAAGGCGTTTTCCAGGCCCAGCTCCAGGGCGTAATCGGTGACCTCGTCGTACTCGCGGGCGGTCAGGGGGCGATTGATCTCGGGGTACTGGGCGGCGCGGTACTGGGGGGAGTACTGCGACATGATGCTGACGTGCGTGGCCGGGGAGAGTTCGGCCAGGAAGGCCAGGCACCGGCGGCTGTTCGTCCACGGCGCCGGGCAGGACCAAATGGCGGACCAGCAGGCCGCGCCGGGCGATGCCGTCGTCGTCCAGCTCCAGATGGCCGACCTGGTCCAGCATCTCGCGGAGGACGCCGGGAATGACTTCGGCGTAGTCGCCCACGGCGGAATAACGCCGGGCCAGGTCGTTGGAGAGGTACTTGATGTCCGGCAGATAGATATCCACGAGGCCGCGGACCTGCCGCAGAGCGGCCACGGAATCGTAGCCGTTGGAATTGTACACGATCGGGATGGCCAAGCCCTTGGCCCTGGCTGCGACGACGGCGTCGGCCGCCTGGAAGATCACGTGGGACGGGGAGACCAGGTTGATGTTGTGCGCGCCGGCCGTCGGCGAGGCGCAGCATCTCGGCCGCGAGTTCGTCCGCTGTCAGAGTTCTTGTTTGGCTGGGCTGGAATTCCTGGCTGATCTGGTGGTTCTGGCAGAAGACGCAACGGAGATTGCAGCCGGCGAAGAAGATGGTCCCGGAGCCGCGTGTGCCGGAGATGGGCGGCTCTTCGCCGTAGTGCAGGCCGGCGTGGGCGATCTGCGCTCCGGCGCCGATCCGGCAGAACCCCGTCTTGACCTGCGAGCCGGTTGACGCCGCACCGTCGCGGGCAGCATTCGCAATGAGCCAATTGGTCCGAGAAACGTTCAGTCATAACGATGATTATCCTACCGCCGGGGCGGCGGAAATCCAAATTCCAAGCACCAAATTCCAAACAAATTCAAAATCCAAAACCTCAATGACCTAAACGCTGACGCCCGCCGACGGATCGGTTTGGGATTTTGGTCATTGAAGTTTGTTTGGAATTTGGGATTTGGTGCTTGGAATTTGTTCAGGGCTGGGTTGTCAGCGCATCGACTGGCGGTAGCGGCGGGGTGTCAGGCCCAGGCGTTTCTTGAACTGGCGGTGGAAAAAGTAGACGTTGGTGTAGCCGACCCGCTGGGCGATCTCGTAACAGCGCAACGACGTGAAGCGGAGCAAACGCTGCACCGCCTCGAAGCGCAGGTCCTGCTGGTAGGCCAGGGGCGCGATGTGAAAGGCCTTCTTGAAGGCGCGGAACAGGTGGCCCTTGGAGCAATGGGACATCGACGCCAAATCCTCGGCCGTGATGGCTTGGGCGTAGTGCTCATCGATGTATTGTTTGACACGCAGAATCGGGTCATCGCGCGCCAGGGCGGCCCCTTGGATCGTCTCCGTGTAACAGTGCGCGACGATCATGTCGAACATGCCGGCCAGGGCACGTTGGGCGTAGAAGTCCGACAGGGAGGAAGGGCTCTGGAGGTAGTCCATGAGCTGGATCATGAGCATCACGACCTCCTGGGCCGCTTCCTTGGACAAGTGTAGCTCGCTGGGAATCTGGCCGGGGACCCCCGTGTAGAGACTCAGAATTCTGTCGAACGCCAAAGTCAGCACCTTACCGGACGGGGCGGCCAGGGAGAAGGTGATTTCCGAGTACACGCTGGAGTGGCGGAGGCTCACGAAGTCGTGGGATTCGCCGGGCGAGACGATCACCAGGGTCCCCGGCTCGGCCGGGTACTTGTGGCCGCTCTTGAGGTAGAAGCCGGAGGACCGGGTGTAGAGCACGATGTGGTACAGATCATGCGTGTGCTCGCCGAAGGTCCCAATATCGCCGATGGGGCGGTCCTGATCCACGGCGCCGTGGACGATAACCGGGGAGTAGGCCTCGCGGTCGTGCAGAAGGACCAACGCCTGGGGTGTGCCTTCACTGGGCCGGTGGGCTTGCAGATATCGCAGCATAGGTCACTAAAGTGCAATAAATTGCCACTTTCCTACATTTTTTCCGTCCTTGCCGTGCACGATAATACAAGGTGGTTCAAAAGACAATCGGCAACTATGGGTTGTGACTTGCCCTCAGGCGCGGGGTTCGGCGGAGGTGGTGGGCATCGCACCGCAATGTGTCTAAGGGCGACCGATGAAAACGAAGGCATTCACCCTCATCGAGTTCCTGGTCGTGATCGCGATTATCGCGATTCTGTTTGGCATCCTCCTGCCGGCATTGAGCCTGGCCAAGCGACACGCCGGGACGACCGCCTGCCTGAGCAACACCAAGAACCTGTCCCTGGGCTGGTACATGTATGCCGGCGACAACGACAGCCGGATCATGAGCGCCGACGACGGGAACGACGGCAAGAGTCGTGGTGCGACGTGGCCTACGATGCCTCCGGCATGCCATGAGCAATACCCAAACCGATCCGCCCGTGCTTGATGAAGATGAGATCCGGGGCATCCAAAAGGGACTTCTTTATCCCTACGTCAAGTCACCGAAGGCCTATCACTGTCCGGGCGACACCCTCCGCGTGAGTATCTACGATCATACCAAGATCTTCGTCAGTTACTCGATTCCCATGTGCTTGAACGGAAGTCCGGGCACCACCAAGCAGATCAACCGGCTGACGGAGATCACCCAGCAGGCGACCCGCTACAACTTCGTGGAAGCGGGGGAGCCGCGCAACTGGAACGCCAGCCATCATTTCGTCATAGGGGCGCCGGAAGTGACGAACCTCGATACTTGGCAATGGTGGGGGCCGATCGCGATCAACCACGGCGACAGCAGTGTCCTGGGCTTCTGCGACGGGCATTCGGAGGTCCGCAAGTGGCGGGACCCCTTTACCATCGACTGGGTGGATAAGATTCTCAAACAAGGGGTCACGACCTACGGGATGGCTCCGCCCCCTGTGGATCAGACGTTGGACATCGACTACATGGCCAAAGGCTGGCCGTTCCGCTACAAGAAGGGCGTTTGAACTCGACCAAGGTCAGGCAGTTGCGGCGCGCTTCGAGGACCTCGTGATTCGAGTGTTCCCGGGGCTTGGCGCCGCCGATCAATAAACTCGGTGGATGGTGTCTACGCATAACGTTGTGGGTGGCTCATTTCGAGAAGAAAAGGAGAGCACGATGAAAAAGACATTCGTAGCGGCGTTCTTGTGTCTGTGCGTGGGACTGGGGGTGGCCCAGGCCCAAACGCAGAACCAACTGAAGATTGACTTTGGCCCGAGCACGTCGCCTGTGGCAGCCGGCTATCAAGGCTACTTCGCGACCGACAAGACAGCGGCCAGCTTTACGGCCCAGACGTACAAGGCCTTCGGCACCAACGTGACCATCCAGCCCACCTGGGTTGCGGGGGCGAACGCCGGGGCCCTCCGGATGATCGACCGCGGCGCTGACACGACGATGGAGAATTCGGACCTGATCCGGGACTGGATCGGGACCGATACCCGGACGACCCCCGCCGATCCCATGACCCTGGTCATCAGCGGCCTGCCCGCGGGCACCTACCAGTGGCTCTCCTACCACCACGATCACAACGACCAGACGGGCATTTTCAGCGTGACCGTCAACGACGCGTTGGGCTCGAAAACGACCGCCAACATCGATATCTCCAACGGCGCCGGCTTCAAGATGGCCGACGTCACCAAGTTCAGCACCGCGATCGTGTCCGACGGCAAGAACAATGTCACCCTGGTGTTCCACCAGACCTCGTCCAGCGCCGTCACGGCCAACGCGATTTTCGTGATGAACGCGTTCGATCTGACCCTCACGGCAACGGTGAAAGCCCTGGCCCCGACCCCGACGAACCAGGCAACCGATGTCCTGCGCGACGGCACGGTTCTGTCCTGGAAGCCGACGGACAAGGCCACCGCCCAGGACGTGTACCTGGGCACGAGTTTCGACGCGGTCGATGACGCGATCATTACCAGCAAGACCTACGTGGGCCGCCAGGATGCCAACAGTTACAACCCCGGCCGGCTGACGCTCGGGCAGACCTACTACTGGCGCGTGGACGAAGTCCTGTCGGGCAACGAGGTCGGCAAAGGCGATGTCTGGAGCTTCACCGTGGAGCCGGTGGCCATTGCTTTGGCCGGCACGAGCATCACGGCGACGGCCTCCAGCTCGAACAGCGTCAATGAACTGCCCGCCAAGACCGTCGATGGCTCCGGGCTCACGGGCGACCTGCATGGCGTCGACACCATGACCATGTGGCTCAGTTCTGCCACCGATCCGGGTCCGGCCTGGATTCAGTACCAGTTCGACAAGGTCTACAAGCTGCACCAGATGCTGGTCTGGAACCATAATACCAACGTCGAGCAGATCGTCGGCATGGGCGCCAAGGGCGTGAAGATCGAGTCCTCGATCGATGGGGCCGCCTGGACGACGCTGGGCACGACCACGCAGTTCGCCCAGGGAACGGGCGCCGCCGGCTACGCCGCCAATACGACCGTCGATTTTGGCGACGCCGTGGCGAAGTACGTCCGAATCACGATCGCGAGCAACTGGGGCGGCATCGTGAAGCAAGCCGGCCTGAGCGAGGTCCGCTTCCTGGTGATTCCCGAGACGGCCCGCCAGCCGGTGCCGACGATCGGCGCGACGGGGGTGGACCCGCGGTCGATCCTGAGCTGGCGTGCAGGCCGGGAAGCCGCCAAGCACCAGGTGTATGTGAGCACCGATGCCAACCAGGTGCGTAACGGCACGGCCCTGGCCGGCACGGTCTCCACGGCCAGCTTCGATGGCAGCGCCGTGCTCCAGTTGGGCAAGACCTATTACTGGAAGGTCAACGAGGTCAATGACGCGATGAAACCGTCCACCTGGGAAGGGGACGTTTGGAGCTTCTCCACCGCGGCGGTTCTGGTCGTCGATGATATGGAAAGCTACAACGACACCACCAACAACATCTTTGACACCTGGGTGGACGGCTTCGGGACCAAGAACAACGGCTCGCAGGTCGGCTACGACAACGCCCCCTTCGCGGAGCAGACGATCTTCCATGGCGGGACTCAATCCATGCCGCTGCGGTATGACAGCACGACGGCCAGTTTCTCCGAGGCCACCCGCACGTTCAGCCCCGCGCAGGACTGGACCCTGTTTGGCGTCAAGGGGCTGACGCTGTGGTTCTACGGCAACCCGACCAACACGGCCACCAAGATGTACGCGAAGGTCAACGGCCAGAAAGTCTACTTCGACGGCGACGCCGGCAGCATTCTGAGCAAGGCCTGGCACCTCTGGTACGTCGATTTGACCGCTCTGAAGGGCGTCAACCTCAAGAAGGTCACCGACCTGACGATCGGCTTCGAAGGCGGCAAGGGGATCGTGCTCTTCGACGATATCGCGCTGACCCCGGCCGGCCGCCTGTTAGTGACGCCGGTGAAGCCCGCCGCGACGAACCTCGTGGCCCACTATCTGTTTGACGGCAACGTCAATGACGCCACCGGCGCCCATCCCGGCACCGTCTTCGGTGCGCCCACGTATACGGCCGGCAAGGTCGGCCAGGCGATCAAGTTCGACGGGCTGCGCGATTATGTCGACAGCCCGGGCACGTACAATCTCACCTCCTACACGGTGGCCCTGTGGTTCCGCGTGGACGGCGGCACGGGCCAGCGGGACGTCGTTCTCGCTCTATGATGAGCAAGCCTCGGCGGGCACGGGATCTTGCTGGAGATCGGGGACCCGGCCACGATGCGCTTCCTGCATCGCTCGCCGGTCAGCGCCACCGGGGTCGGCACCAACATCTACAGCACCAGCACCTATGGCGACGGCACCTGGTATCACGTGGCGGCCGTGAAGTCGGCGACGACGATGAGCCTGTACATCAACGGGGAACTGGTGGCCTCGGCGGCCGATAGCACCGTCTTCGACAAGGCCCTGGCCCATCTGGCCGTGGGCGTGCTCAGCGTGGATAGCCTCGGGCGGTACCTGCCGGGCGCGGTGGACGACCTCTATCTCTACGGCCGGGACCTGTCGCAGGCCGAGGTGGCCTCGCTCGCCGGCCGGACGCAGCCGTTCGACGCGCAGCCGTAAGCGGCTTTCACACAACGATGATCTGGCGGGGACTGTGGCCTTGAGTCCCCGCGAAAGCAGCACCGACCCCCAGACGCGAACAGTCGCGTCTGGGGGTCTTTTTGTATCGGTCGTTTCCTGTATCGCACGAATTGGCGATACAGGCGTGGCACTCTGCTCCTGCCTGTTCAAATTCTCCGCACGGGCTCTGCGGTTCGGAGTTCCGCCTTCAGGCGGATCGATGAGTCTTCCGGCGCAGCCGGCACCCCATCCCGACGCGCGGATTCGGTGGGTTTTTGGTTCTTTCGGGGCGGTGATCCCGGCTGGCGGGGTCATGAGGGCCGGTCGGACTGTCTACCCGCCTGAAGGCGGAACTCCGAACCTTGCCCCCACGATGGGTTCGCGTGTCCTCTCTACTTGAGCTGCATCCAGAGATAGCTGAAGCTCAGGGCGGTGCGCAGGGCCAGTTGCTTGTTGGTGGATGCGGCGGCGTGGCCGCCTTCCGTGTTCTCGTAGTAGTACACCTTGTGGCCCTGGCCCTCCATCTTCGCGACCATCTTGCGGGCGTGGCCCGGGTGCACGCGGTCGTCCGCCGTGGAGGTGTAGAAGAAGACCTGCGGATACTTCGCGTCGGCCCGCACGTTCTGGTAGGGCGAGTATTTGCTGATGTAGGCCCATTCCTCGGGGACGTCGGGATTGCCGTACTCGGCCATCCAACTGGCCCCGGCCAGCAGCTTGTTGTAGCGCTTCATGTCGAGCAGCGGCACCATGCAGACGACGCCGTGGAACAGGTCCGGCCGCTCGGTGAACATCACGCCCATCAGCAGGCCGCCGTTGGAGCCGCCCATGATGCCCAGGTGCTGCGGCGAGGTGATCTTGCGTTGGATCAGGTCCTCCGCCACGGCGATGAAGTCGTCGTAGGCCCGCTGGCGGTGCTCCTTGAGGGCCGCCTGGTGCCAGCGCGGGCCGAACTCGCCGCCGCCGCGGATGTTGGCCAGGACGTAGACGCCGCCTTTGGTCAGCCAGGAAATCCCCGTCGCCGGGGAGTAGTTGGGCAGCTCCTCGATCTCGAAGCCGCCGTAGCCGTAGAGGAGCGTCGGATTGGCGCCGTCCGCCTTCATCTGCTTGGAATGGACGACGAAGTAGGGGATGCGCGTGCCGTCTTTCGAGACGGCCTCGAACTGCTCCGTCTTGAGGCCGTTGGGGTCGAAGAAGTTCGGCAGCTTCTTGACCGGACGCAGCGCCTGGCCGTCCGAGGCGTAGTAAAGAGTGGTTGGCGTGAGGAAGCCCTCGTAGGTGAACATGTAACGGTCAGACTGCTCATCCGCGGCGACGACGCCCAGCGTCCCGAGGGGCGGGGCGTTGATCTTCTGCCGCTCCCAGCGGCCCTCCTTGAACCGGTACTCGTACAGGCTGCTCTTGACGTTGTCCAGGATGTTGACGAGCAGCAGATTCCGCGTGTTGGAGAAGGAGACGATATTGGAGCGCTCGTTCGGCTCGGCGACCGTGTCGAACGTGCGGTCGCCCTTGAGGTACTTGTCATAGTCGATGCTGATCAGGCTGCCTTGGCGATACGTTTTCGAGCCGAGAGTCCAATCCGACCGCAGACGCACGAGCATCTGGTTCTTGAAGAACCCGCCGAACTGGGCATCGTCGGGAATCGTCGAGCTTGATCGGCCGGCCGGCTTCGATCACGTAGACGTGCGACGTGTAGAAGGTGATGCCGCGATGGATCACGTCGTATTGCCGCTCCGGCGTATTGATGACGCCGCAGCCGACCTCCACGTCCTTGGACTTCGCCCTCGAAGACGGTCGTGGCGCTGCTCAGCGGCGTGCCCCGTTTCCAGAGCTTGGCGATGCGCGGGTAGCCCGAGTCCGTCAGGCTGCCCGGACCGAAATCGGTTTGGACGTAGAGCGTATCCCGGTCTTTCCAGGAGACCTCGCTTTTCGCCTCCGCCAGGGAGAAGCCGTCTTTGACGAACTGCTTCGTCTCGGTATCGAACTCGCGGATCACCACGGCGTCGCCGCCGCCGCGCGAGAGATGGACCAGGAACAGCCTGTAATCGGGATAGAGCCCCTCGGCCCCTTTGAAGACCCACTGCTCGCCTTCGTCCTTGCTGAGCTTGTCGATATCCAGCAGCACCTCCCACTTCGGCGCGGACTTCACATACTCCGCCGGCGTGGTCCGGCGCCAGAGGCCGCGCTCGTTGTTCTTGTCTTTCCAGAAGTTGTAGAGGTACTGGCCGTGAAACTGCACATAGGGAATGCGGACGTCGGAATCGAGGACCTCCAGCGTCTTGGCGTAGACCTCCTCGAACATCGGCTGCGCCTTGAGAACCGACAGGGTGGCCTCGTTCTTGGCCTTGACCCATGCCAGAGGCTTCTCACCCCGGACCTCCTCCAGCCACAAATAAGGATCGGCCTCGTCGCCGGCCCGCGTTGTCTGCACAGGTAGAAGAACCATCACCGCGCCTAATAAAGCCTTCAGTTGCTGTCTCACATACGCCTCCCGAGCAAGATTGGTCGTGTCTGCCGCCAATACACCCGACAATTCATGGCTGTGCCATCGAATACTCTTTCTGCTCGGCGATTGTCAATTGCGGTGGATGTGCCGGCGTGACGCCTCTGATAGTGTTTGAAAGACTCCTATTGTCTGGGTGGCAGCGGCAAGCGCAGTTTGCCGATGGCTCGCAAGAAAGGTGTCAATGCCATCGGCAAGCTCCGAAGGCTCCGCTTGCCGCTGCCACCCACCACCGTCGTCTTGATGACGTCAGGCCCGATGGATGCTTCAAGACGTGCCCCAAAAAAGATCGACGCTCGACTTCCGCATCGAGCGTCGATTCGGACCCCCGAGCGATCACGCACGTCGCGGAGCCCTTCGGACTATGTGTTCTCTCCGGAGGAGGGCAAGCCGAGCGGATCGCAGGCCGGCGGTCAGAAGCCGTACGCGAGCCGAAGCTGCTCGTTGGTCGGCATCTGGTCGTAGTACTCGCCCCGTGGTCCGATGTACCACCGGCCCTGCCGAGTGATCTGCACCGAGGTCTGCGAGCCGTTGGAATTCGTGATCCAAACCGTAATGGTCACTCCCGGACCACCGGCGGGGCCGGTGCCACCACCGCAGGCGCCGGCTCGCTGCGACCGGCGGCCGCACGACCACAGTCGGCGGCGGCACAATCCGGACGTACCGATGCCGCCACGGCGGGCCGTACTCGCGATAGACCGGACCCGGGTAGTAGTACCGGTGCGGAGCGGATTGCCCGATCCAGAAGCCGAAGCCCGCGTCCGGCGTGCCGACGGAGACGCCGAAATCGGCCAGCGCGACGTGCGTATCCGCCCGCAGCGCGGGGGTGAAAGCGAACGACGCCACCGTCGCCACGAGGCTCAGAGCTATCTTCTGCAAAGTCATTGTCGTATCCTTTCCTTGCCAATGCCCCTTGGGGTCCCCAACGCGACTGCTTCGCGTTGAGATCCCTCCACGGATCGCTGCGGCCCCGCGGCCTCGACGGCTTCCGCTCGCGTTGGCCTGCCTTCCCCGTTCCTATAATAAAGGCAGCGACGGAGCCGCCGGTAACAGCATTTCCGTCGCTGGGCCTCGTCTTGTGTGCGACTACATTTTGTGGGGCACCCCGTCGGGCCACGCCCGGGAAAATTGCCTTGATCGCACCGCCCTGTCATGCCGAGGAGCGTAGCGACGAAGCAATCGCAACCGCGCGAGTCGGCGTCACGAGATTGCTTCGCTTTGCTCGCAATGACACAACACGCACACACCCCCACAGAAGATCAGTCGCACACCGGAACACGCCGGCGACCGCTCGGAAAAAAATTTGCACACGTCTTATAAGAGCCACCCGGCGGGGACGCCCGGCCCATTTCCCGCTTTTCGATGCCCGTTATCTCGTTTTCTACTTGCCGGGCAGGTGTTTTTCGGGTATACATAGGAGCATGAAGGCCAGGTGAGTTCCGCCGCAGGGCCGAAACTCGCGGGTCTGATCGTCGGTTCTTGCGACGCCGACTCACTTCGCAATGCGTGAGCAGGAAATCGTTCTGCTCCGGGGAAGAAGGTACGTCGTGATCCATGTATGAGGCACGCGGGGCGGTGGCTCGGTGCCCGGAAAAGGAGGAGTTTAGGAGATGAGAAGAACGTCTGCGCTTTTGGCCCTCACGCTGGTGGTTGTGATGGCCTCCCACAACGTCCAAGCCAGCCCCATCCTGCCCAGCACGGGCGAGAACGGCATTGGCAACGTGGACCCGTCTTACTTCGTGTATCTGCCGAGCGATCCGGGGACCGCCGCGCCGCTTACGGCCGCGCGCCGCACCCCGCCTGGGTCGCCGCGCCGGCCGGATCCAACTGGATCGGGCCGACTCCCGAGAGCGGGGCCACCGCGGCCGATCCCGCCGGCGACTACTGCTATGCCGTGTATCTCTCGATCCCCGGTCTGCAAAGCCTCTCCGGCTACTGGGCCACGGACAACAGCGCCGAGATCTTCCTCAATGGTGTGAGCACCGGCATCACGAAGGGCGACACCGGCTACACCGACCTGACCCCCTTCACCATCACCGGCGGATTCACCGGCGATCGCGACTTTCTCGTGTTCCATGTCACGCAGTTGGACGACGGTCCCTATCCGACCGGGTTGCTGGTCAGCGGCTTGACCGCGACGATTCCCGTTCCGGGGGCCGTGCTCCTCGTCGGCCTTGGTACGGCCCTCTGTGGCTGGCTCCGCCGGCGCCAGATGCTCTAAGATCTTCGTGGATTCGGCTCGCCAAGGGCTGGGGCACTTCGCCCCAGCCCTTTTCTTATCTGCCGGTGGATGCCTCTGGTGTCGGCAGGGGCTAAGGGGAACCCCAACACGATCTGTCACATCTGGAAGCCCGAGCCTATCCTACGATCTCTTCAACTTGACGCGGACGATGCGGGTGTCTCCGACGGTGACGACTTCTTGGATCGACAAGACGCGGCGGTCGGAAGTCTCGAGGCTGGCCTCGTTGGTCTTCGTGTTGAGGCGAATCATGAAATCGTTCGTGCCGTCGCCGTCGAAGTCGATCGGCTCTTCGATCCGGTCGGGCAGGTTGGCGTCCTTGGGCCGCCACTGGATCTGGATGAAGCCGTGGCTTCTGGGGCCGATCAGCCCGTCGAAGACCGGGCGATGGAGGTGGGTTTCGTACCGCCCGTGGTCGATCGGTCCGGGCCTCTGTGCCACCGGTGTAGATGGGATGGACGTGCAGACCGGTGACGGCAACGAGCTTCTCGGTGAGAGGCTCCATACCCAGGAAGGTCGCGAGCACGAGCGGTCCGGCCAGGAAGGCCCAGCCATACGCCAGAAGCCCCGGAATACGGATAACGGAGGACGGGGCTGTCCCCTGTCCTCTGTCTCCTGGATGTTGGATGCGGGACATAGTTTGCCTCGATTCAGTGGATGATGCTGCCGGTGGTCGCGAGCAGGAGGATGCGATAGGTGGCGCCGGCGATCATGCCGCTGCCCATCGTGGCCAGCAGCAGGTACGCGGGGTAGACGAACATCAGGCGGGCGAACCGCGATTTGACGCCGACGGGCGTGCCCTTGATGTGGTACGCCAGGGCGCCTTTCGGACACGCATCAATGCACCGGCCGCACTTGGTGCAAGTCATGCGCGTCCCGCCTTTCTTGATGCTCTCGCGGTCGATTGAGAACGTTGGGCACAGGCTCTCGCACCGGCCGCACTGGACGCACTTCTGCGGGTCGATGCGGATGTCGAAGACGTTGAGCTTGTTGGTGAGGGATTGGAACGCCCCCATCGGGCAGAACAGACCGCATTGCGTCCTGCGTTTCGTGAGGATCGGCAGGACGATCACGAGACCCACGAAGAGTGACACGAAGATCACGGCCTGCACCAAGGTAGTCGCCGAGGTCACGGCTACGAACTCCGTGACGGCTTTGTAGGGACACAGCCAGCTACAGTAGGTCGGGGTCAGCGTGGCGGCGGAGGTCAGGACAATCGCCAGCAGGACGGCCAACGGCAGGTAGGTCCATTTCCGGTCGAGGTTGCGGAGGAGCGGCCGGCGGCCGATTTTGGAGAAGCCCTCGTCCAGTCCGCCGTAGAAGCAGCCCCAACTGCACCAGCCCCGGCCCAGCGCGAGCGTGGCGCCGAGCCAGAGCACGAGCATGGTCCCGATGGAGGCGAAGCCCTCGATCATGGAGCCGGGGAAGATGATTGTTCGCGACAGGGCGGCCGGGAGAAGGGTGGTCGGGATCACGATGTGACAGAAGGGCGTGTGGCACTGGATCATCTCGGCGCGGGAAATCGCCATGCTGCCGCGCATCTCCAGCAGATTGGGGATGAAGGTCAGCACAAAGCAGAGGGCGTACGTCACGAAGAGCAGCGAGCGGTACTTGTGCGTTCGGCCCGTGTAGGCGATGAGAAAGAAGATGCTCACCGTAACGATGTACGCCACGGCCAGGGAAATCCGCAGGAGGGGGTCCTGCGGCAGCGGTCTGCCCTGGGTCGTCATCAGCGCCATCAGCAACAGGATGGGCAGGGTCAGGAGAACCGCCTTCCCCAGGCTTCGCGTCCGTCGATCGTCGTTAGCCATCTTCTCACACCTCAATGCATGCCGGCCGCCACACTTACAACGCCGGAGTATAGATAGAACAAGCCCACCACGCCAGAGGCGAGCCGTCCGACCGTCTTGACGACCTCGTGCTGGCCGACCATGCCGACCAAGGGTAGGGGAGCGACGTAGACCGAAGTCCCGACGAAAAAGGCCGCGAAAAAGAGCAGGCTCTGCCGGAGCGTCGCGAACTGGGCGGCGTTGCCAAAGGCCATCAGGAACGGCGGGCAGACGTTCACGCCGGTCATGAGCCCCAGGAGGCCAGGCATGAGCAGAGGGTTCTGCAGAGGAAGTCGTCTTGATATCGCATTGGCCCGACAGTGCCTTGCCGCTGCAGCCGGCCGTGAATCCGTAGGCAATCAGGAGCAGGGCCAAGACGATGGTGGCAATACCAAGCACAATCTCGTGGTGCGGCAGGTTATCGACGACGGCAAAGTGTGTGAGCCAGGCGAGCACGGCGAAAGCCAGGTACCCGACGAGCCGGCCACCGAGAAAACCGCCTATCGAGATCCCGCTGCTTCGCACGGTCCACCTTCGCCCAGCAGATAGGGCACCAGAACCGGCGCACAATAGGCCAAGCAGACGCCGCCGCTGGCGAGACCCAACAAAAGCCTTCCGTCAAAACCATGCCATTGATCCCTTCACACCTACGGACGCGTTGCACTGGAGTCTATTTCATTGGGGACCGGCAGGCAAGCCCCGGTGCGAGCCTCCACGCCCCGCAATTGCAGTGACCGATGAGCGAAAGTGGCATGCGGCTTGGCCGAGCCTATGCCGATCGGCGGATGCCGCATGCCACAGGCTGAACCCGGCGACTGCCGCTGCCACCTGCTCTTGCCCGGGTGCCGGTTCGGTGGCCGGCCTTGACGCGGCCGAGGGCCGAACCTTACCATGTCCGGATGCCTATAGTAGCTGTGCCTGCCCTCGGCAGGACGCACGGCTGCGCGTCGGGCATGAGACGTGGCCGAGTCAGGACGAGGAATCAGGATGAAGCTCTCCGTGGGTACTGGGTGTTGCGATGACGATAGTGATCTCTTCTGCAACGGAAAATGGCTGGGGCCAGATGCGCGAGCGTTCCGCCGTGCCGCCGGCGCAGCAGTGGCGTTTGGAGGACCTCTATCCCTCCGACCCGGCGTGGAAGCAGGCCAAGGATGCGCTGGCGGGCCGGCTCGACGAGTTGGCGAAATTCAAGGGTACGCTGACCCAATCGGGCCTCCCAGATGCTCTCCTGCCTGACGCTCCACAGCGAGATGTCCAAGTCGCTGGAGCGTTTGCACGCTTATGCCTCGATGAAGTCCGACCAGGATACGCGCGACTGCGGCATATTGGCCCTGAAGCAGGAGGTCGAGCAACTCGCCACGGAGTTCCGCACGAAGGCCTCCTTCATCGAGCCGGAGATTGTCACGCTCGAACGGGAGGCGGTCGAGAGGTTCATTGCCAGCGAGCCGGGCTTGAAAGTTTATCAACTGTATCTATTCGATATTCTGCGCGGCAAGGCGCACACGCTCTCTCCGGACGAGGAGAAGATCCTGGCCCGGAGCGGCCCGATGGCCGGCAGCCCCGGCTCAGTCTACACGGTCTTCAGCAATGCCGAGATGCCGTACCCCCAGGTGACGCTCAGCGACGGCACGGTCGCTACGCTCAACAAGGCCGGCTACGCCCTGTACCGGGCCGCGCCGAATCGCCCGGATCGGGAGGCGGTCTTCCAGGCCTTCTGGACGGCGCATAACAAATTTCGCCAGACCTTCGGCGTGCAACTCTATTCTCATCTTCAGACGCACGTCTTCTACACGCGGACGCGAAATTACGAGTCTTCGCTGCACCGGGCGCTCGACAAGAACAACATCCCTATCGAGGTCTATCACAACCTGATCCGTAACGTCCGGGACAACTTGGACACGTTCCATCGGTATCTGCGCCTCCGGCAGCGTATGCTCGGCGTGGATACGCTGAAATACTCGGACCTTTACGCCCCTGTGGTCAAAGACCTGGACCGCCAGTACACGTTCGAGGAGGCCAGGGACTTGTATCTCGGCGCTCTCGAACCGCTCGGGACGGACTATCGCCAGACGGCCCAGCGGGCGTTCGAGCAGCGGTGGATCGACGTGTACCCGATGCCCGGCAAACGCTCCGGGGCGTACTCCAACGGCGGGGCCTATGACGTCCACCCCTACATCCTGATGAATTACAACGGCCGCTTCGACGATGTCAGCACGCTGGCCCACGAGATGGGCCACGCTCTGCACAGCTTCTACGCGAACCAGGCGCAGCCCTACCCGCTGGCCGAGTATTCGACGTTCGTGGCGGAGGTAGCGTCCACGTTCAATGAGGCGCTGCTGATCCGCAAGATGCTGGGCCAGATCCAGGATAACGACGTGAGATTGTCCCTGCTGATGAATTACCTCGACGGCATCAAAGGGACCGTGTTCCGCCAGACGCAGTTCGCGGAGTTCGAGCTCCAGATGCACGAGAAGGCGGACCGGGGCGAGCCGCTGACCGGCGACACCTTCACGCAACTCTACGGGCAAATCCTCAAAGAGTACTACGGCCACGACCGCGGCGTCTGCCGGATCGACGACCTGTACGCCATCGAATGGGCGTACATCCCGCACTTTTATTACAACTTCTATGTGTACCAGTACTCGACCTCGTTCACGGCGGCGACGGCGCTGGCCGAGGAGGTCCTCGAGCGGCAGGGAGGGGGCCGCGCAGCGGTATCTCGACTTCATCTCGGCGGGCGGCTCGGATTATCCGATCGAGGTGCTCAAGCGGGCGGGGGTGGACATGACGACGGCCGAGCCCTTCCGCCGGACGATGGCCGTGATGAACCGGCTCATGGATGAGATCGAGACGATCCTGGCCCATCGGGAGGGCCGGTAGTGGACGAAGCGAAAGGGACATCCACGGAGGAGGTGAAACCGAAAGCGTCGGTTATGTCTGCCCGGCTGGTCCCTGGCGAAGAGGGTCATCAGGATTGTCGTAGGGGTGATCCTCATCCTCCTGGGGCTGTTCGCCCTCGTGACCCCTCTCACGCCCGGGTCCTGGCTGGCCCTGATCGGCCTGGAGCTTCTCGGCGTTGCGGGTCCTCTTGCGGGACAAGGCTCGCGCCTGGGCCGCGGCCAAGCCGGAAAGCCGGATCAGGAAAGCAGTAGCTCGGGCTCTCGGTTGGGATGGTCTTGATGCGATCAAGCAGAAATGGCGGCGGCGCGGTCCCAAGCCGCGTGCGTGACGAAGACGATCGGTTGGGCGGAGCTGCTGGCCGGCGGGCGGCTAGCGGCGCCACTCGGGCTTACGCACCATCAGCGGCGGCATCAGTTGCGGGGGACGCCGGTGCGTCCCAATGCTGATGGAGCAGCGGCTGCTCGGGTACCAGCGAAGGATAAAGAGCTTGGTCCTCAGGAGGAAACCGTCTTTTTTTCGTCTGGTGAACATGTCGTTACTGGATTCCTGACAAGGCTTTATGAACCATCACCCTCCTCCCTATCGGAAAATCCGGCGGCGAACTTTGATGGAAAACGCAAAGATCGGCCTTTTTGCACCCGCTCCGACCTCCTATGACAGTCCCGGGGGCAATAATGGCGTTTCCCGGGGAAAGTACCTCCCGCGTAGGCTCAGCCCAGCGACTGGCGGAACGCCGTTGAACCAGAGGGCGTCGGCTATGTACAGACAGATAGATGTAGGATGGGCTTTAGCCCATGCGGACCTTCGCCAATGGAGCAGCATGGGCTGAAGCCCATCCTACCCACGAGGAAACAACAAGGCAGAAGGGAAGATAACATGGCAAAGACGGAAATGCCGCACCTGGGTCACGACAAACATCTCTGTTACCTGAACAACCTCGGCTTCCAGATCAGCAATCCCGAGGAATACAAAGAGCTCGTGCGCGAAGGCAAGTTCATGTGCAAGATCTGCGGGCGGGTCGCCGCCGACGGAAAGAACCTCTGCAAGCCGGTGGGCCTTTAAGATTGCGGATTGCGGATTGTTGATTGCGGATTCGACTCGTGGCGCTAATCCGCAATCATCGACTGGTTGCGTAATGCTCCTGGAAGGGAGGCAGACGATATGATCCAACTGGCATTGGTCCGGCACGGCCAGAGCACGTGGAACCTGGAGAACCGCTTTACCGGTTGGACCGATGTCGATCTGTCGGAGCGGGGGATGCAGGAAGCGCATGAGGCGGCCCAGGCCCTCCGCGCGGGAGGGTACTCGTTTGATGTCGCCTTTACCTCGGTCCTCAAACGTGCCATCCGGACGCTGTGGATCATTCTCGATGACTTGGACCTGATGTGGATTCCCGTCCATCGTTCCTGGCGGCTCAACGAGCGACATTACGGGGCCCTCCAGGGACTGAACAAGAAGGACATGGTGGAGAAGTTCGGGCTCGAACAAGTCCAGGTGTGGCGTCGCAGCTACGATATCCCGCCGGAGCCGCTGCCCGAGAGTGACCCGCGCCATCCCTGTCACGACCCGCGTTATGCGAACGTGCCGCGGGAGCTTCTGCCCGCGACGGAGTCACTCAAGACGACCTTGGAGAGGGTCTTGCCGTACTGGCACGAGGCCATCGTTCCCGCTTTGCGGCAGGGGCAGAAAGTCCTCATCTGTGCCCACGGAAACAGCCTTCGGGCCCTGGTCAAGTACCTCGACCACGTAAGCGACGAGGAGATCACCCAGCTCAACATCCCCACCGGCATTCCGCTGGTATATGAATTGGACGAGGACCTGAAGGCCCGGACCCACTATTATCTGGCCGACGAGGAGAAGCTGCGCGCGGCCACGGACACCGTCGCCTCACAACTGACCGCCGGACGGGAGCCGACGTGACTGGCCCGGACGGGGACACGCCATCAGGCACGCCCAAACCGGTTATAGGCCGCCGCCCGCCCCAACTGACGGGATTCTTATCTACTTCGAGTGGCTCGACCCGGCTGGCCAGCCAGGTCCCGTTCGGTTGCTTGTGGAGGTGCAGCTCTACCGTGATCAAGGCCGTCGGTTTGTACGCTTGGGCGAAAAAGCTGTCCTTGTCGAATGTCATCCATATGGTGAGGGTCGCCTTCGCCCCGGGCGGCGTGACCTCGATCTTAGTGCTGACCTTACGGATCTTCCGGATGGCCGGCGGCCTCAGTCTGGCTCGGCATTCCCGGATCAGGACCTCTTTGCTCGTGTGGTGGGAATCCTGATAGTCGTCCGCCACGAGCCGGGCGAGCCCGTCGCAATTCGCGGTTTCCGCCGCCTTGATGCCGGCTTGGATGACTTGGTGGATCTTCTCCCGGTCCGTTGTCACGGCGAGGTCCAAGACCACGGCCAGGACGGCGACGCCCGCCGGCAGGAACCACTGCCACGACCTGCGTTTCTCGTACCAGACGCTCCGAAAGGTCAGCACGCCGCACAGGACAATGACTGCCGCTCCCAGCAGTGTCCACGGTTGCTCGAAGATGTTCCACATGTCTGCGCCTCTTTTAACAATGCCCGACCTGACTCAACGCTCACGCATTGGAATCATTGTAGCGTGGGAAAGACTTGCCGGCAAGAACGGGCACAGCCGGAATGTGGTGGCAACCGAGGTGGTCTTCGTGGTGCGGGCGTCCCCGCCCGCCCTCGAGTCGTGCATCTTCGCACGGCTCTCAGGGCCCCCATGGTCCTTCCCATCAGCGGGCGAGGACGCCCGTGCTACGAAGAGCCCGACCCCGCCACCTTATGCCTGCCGCACCCGCAAGAACGGGTGGGCCTTTGTTCCCTTGCAGTGGCTCTCGTGGCGAGGTAACATGGCCCGGCAGATGTGACGCCGGCTGGTGCCGACGCCTCGCAGAAATATGAATTACCGATGGGGAAGACTATCATGAGACACCTCAGTCGTCGTTTGTTTCTGGAAGAGACGTTGCTGGCCGCGGCGGCGGCCGGATCATCCGGTGTGTTGCGGGCGGCCGAGCCGACCAAGCAGAGCAAAAGCCCCAACGACCGGTTGAGCGTGGCCGTGATCGGGGTAAACAGCCGGGGCGGCGATCATGCCAAGGCGTATGACGCCCGCAGCGATTGTGTCATCAGTTATATCTGTGACGCGGACAGCGCGGTCGGCGAGAGGGTCGCCGCCCGGTTCAAGAGCAAGCCCAAGTTCGTCCAGGACATGCGGCGGATCTTCGACGACAAGTCCGTGGACATCGTCTCCATTGCCACGCCCAACCATTGGCACTCCCTGGCGGCGATCTGGGCCATGCAGGCGGGCAAGGACGTGTACGTGGAGAAGCCCGTCAGTCACAATATCAGCGAGGGCCGGCGGATGGTGCAGGTCGCACGCAAGTACAACCGGATTTGCCAGGGCGGCACGCAGTACCGATCCGTCGGCGCCAACCATGCCGCCGCCGCGTACATCCGCGCAGGCAAGCTCGGGCAGATCAAGCTGGCTCACATCTGTACGTACCGGTCCCGGACCTCGATCGGTCCGGCGGGCCAGTACACGCCGCCGCCGACGGTGGATTACAACCTCTGGGCCGGTCCGGCCCCGATGGAGATGCCCGTCCGGCGCAAGTCGTTCCACTACGACTGGCACTGGTTCTGGAACTGGGGCGGCGGGGAACTGGCCAATAACAGCATCCACCCGGTGGACGCGATGCGGATGATCGTGGACCTCAAAGGGCTGGGCCGGGGCGTCCTCAGCTACGGCGGACGCGTGGGCATAACCGACTGCGCCGAGACGCCCAGCGTGCAGATCACGATCCATGATTTCGGCCCCGTCACCGTGGTTCAGGAAGTCCGCAATCTCAAGACGGCCGAGCCGAAGCGCGGGGCCATCCTGATCGTGGGCAGCGAGGGCTACATGACCAGCTCGTTCGGCGCCGTATCGGTCTTTGACCCCAGCGGCAAGCTCATCCAGAAGCTCACCGGGCCGAACGAGGATCATTTCGGCAACTTCATCAAGGCCGTGCGCAGCCGCAAGCGCGAAGACCAGAACGCCGAGATCAACGAAGGGCATATCTCGACCTCTGTCGTGCATGTGGCCAATATCTCGCAGCGCTTGGGCAAGCCCGCCTCGCCCAAGGAGATCCAGCAGGCCCTGGAAGCCCTCAAGGTGAACGAGAACGTCGTGGAGACGTTCGCGGAGATTCGCCAGCACCTGACCGACAACGGCGTGGACATCGAGAAGACCCCGCTGACCCTCGGTCCCTGGATCGGGATTGACTCCGGACAAGGAGAAGCTTCGTCGGCAACCCGGCGGCCGACGCCTTCCTGACGCGCGACTACCGCAAGCCTTTCGTCGTGCCGGCGGAAAATGACATTTGACCGAGAGGCCTTGTGCGGCCACGGAATTCGCGTTCTTTCAACGAAGTAGGATGGGCTTCAGCCCATGCTGCATCTTTCCTCTTGGTCGAATGATCCGCATGGGCTAAAGCCCATCCTACAAGCTTCCGGAAATTCGAGAGCGGCCGCGCACGTGGAGTGTTCACTGGACGCTCTTTAACTGCTCTCTGAGCCAGTCGGGGCGGTTGGTGGTGATGCCGTCTACGCCGAGCTTGACCAATCGTTTCGCCTCGTGCGGATCATCCACGGTCCAGACGTAGAGCTTCTGCCCGGCCGCTTTGACGGCACGAGCAAACTCCTCGTTGACACCTGCGTATTCGACGTCCAGGCCGTCGAGGCCTTTGTCTTTGGCTGTCTGCACGAGCTTGGGATCGTGGGGAATCCATTGCCCCGTGTTCTTATCTTTCGCAGCGTTCTGGAGCCAATAGGTGGGGACATCGATCAGCTTCTTGGAGGCGGCAACCGTCTCCAGATCGAATCCGATGATGACGACCCGGGACATTTTGCCACTTTCGACGAGGAGTTGCCGAAGCTGGGGCAGGATCTCCTTGCCGCACTTGATCTCGATGTAGAGTTTCTGTGTCGGCGGGATCGAGGCGACGACTTCCTCCAGGAACGGGATACGCTCGCCGGCGAAGGCCGGGCCCTTGAAGCGTCCCACGTCCAACTCGCGCAAGCGGCTGGAATCGGTCTCTTTCACTTTCAGGTCCACGCCGGCGGTGCGCCGAGTCGAGGCGTCGTGGATAACCACCATGCGATTGTCCTTCGACAAGTACACGTCGAGTTCCACGTTGGCCCGTTTTTGCCAGCCGAGCCGGAAAGAGGCCATGGTGTTCTCCGGGGCATTGTAGGAGTCCCCCCGATGGGCGATGATCTCGACCGGGCTCTGGTACGCCGAGGCACCGAGGGCGGCGAGGCTGAACAGTCCTCCGCAGGCAAGATACGTCATCTTATGTACTCCACTGGGTAAATGATGCTTGTGGCATTGCAGCCGGTTGTTATGCTATCCGTTGGGCCGTCCGGGTTCAAGTCCGCGTCGCGTGCTGAACGTGCCGCGTCCGGATAGTACGAGGGCAGCGTGATTGCCTGGCGGAACCGTCCGGGGCGACCTGTTTCACGAAGAAAGGAGCGAACCATGAGGATCTTGCTCTGGTTCTGGCCGTGACCACAGTTGCCGTTGCCTGGGGGGATGAGGCTTTACACCCTTGGTCGGCCGATAAGCACCCGACCGATGTTGCCAAGTCACACGTCGAGGAGATCGCCGGCCCGGCGGGCGGGACACACAAGTATACGGTCGTCCAGGGCGGCACGATGGATGGCCGCAATTGCCGGTTGCCGATGGGCTGCGGGATTGCGCGGGAAGGGGCCTTCATCCAGACCTGGGAGTCCAATCGCTCCGTGCGGATGGAGAACGTGGGCGAGACCGACGTGGTCAACCCGTGGCTCTCCAACGGCCGCAACAACTTCCGCAGCGTCGAGGAGATCGTCGCCTCGGCCGTCACGCCGGACATGACGGACGCGGACAAGGCCTTTGCCCTCTGGTTCCAGGAAATCCAGCACCGGCACCATTCCGGGGGCGACAACAGCGAGCTGGGCGACCCCGTGAAGGTCTTCAACATTTACGGGTACAACACCTGCGGCAATGACTCCATCGCCTTGGCCACCCTGTGGCGCAAGGCGGGACTCAAAGCCGCCCCGGTTCGGGCCCTGGGCCACTGCATCTCCCAGGCCTTCTACGACGGCGGCTGGCACTTCTATGACGGCGACATGCACTCCGTCTATCTCCTGCGGGACAACCAGACCGTCGCCGGCGAGCAGGACATCGTGCGCGACCACGACCTCATCAAGCGGACGCATTCCAAGGGCATCCTGTTTCTGGACGCCTGGTGGTCCGACCCGGACATGTGCGCGATGTATTTCTTCGAAGGGCCGGTAGGGGGCGAGCGTGGGAACAAGATCGACACGACGA
The DNA here is from genome assembly GCA_963750205.1 of uncultured Planctomycetota bacterium. GTDB lineage: Bacteria > Planctomycetota > Phycisphaerae > Sedimentisphaerales > Anaerobacaceae > PLanc-01. The sequence goes on along the minus strand of CAVVRJ010000069.1, from coordinate 30,342 downwards.
TGAACATGACCCTGCGTCCCGGCGAGGCGCTGGTCTGGCGCTGGGGGCAGGTCCGCCCGCTCAAATACCACGGGATGCTAAGGGACGACGCCTACGTATCCGGACGCCATCTACAACGGCTTGTGGGAATACCGGCCGGACTTCGCCAAGGCCGTCTGGCGCAAAGGGGCCACCACGGTGGAGAACGTCACGGCGGGACCGGATGGTCTGGCCGCCGAGGAGGGCAAGACGGGCACGATTGTCTGGACGATGCGCAGCCCGTATGTCTTTGTCGGAGGCCGGCTGGAAGTGGAAGGGGCCGGGGCCAAGTTCTTCATCTGCCAGGATCGTAAGACCTGGAGGCCCGCGCAAGAGAACCTCGACAAGCTCTTCTCGATCGTCGGTCCGGCCTGCTACGAGTACCAGCTCAAATGCCAGTTGGAAGGGACCGCGCGGCTGCGGCGCCTGGCGATCATCAACGATCTGCAAATGGCTCCGTTGGCCTTGCCGGAAATGGCAGTCGGCGAGAACGTCTTCACCTACAGCGACCAGTCCGCCGGGGACCGCAAGGTGCGGATCACGCACAATTGGGTCGAGCGGTCGGCCTCCAAGCCGCCGGCGGCGCCGGCCGAGGCCGTCTTTCCGCCGGATGGCGGCGAGGCGAACGGCACGGACATCGTCTTTCGGTGGGCGGCTCCGAGCGACCCCGATGGCGATGCGATTGCCGATTACCAGTTCGAGCTGTCGAGCCGGGCCGACATGAAGTGGCCGCTTTCGATGAGCTTCTACAAGCTCATCTCCCGGACCGCCGACGCCGTCAAGGAAAAGGACAAGACCACCGGCAAAGAGAAGATCACGGTCAAGGCCCAATATACCGTGCCCCAGCCGGGCCTGCTGACGCCGGACCGGACGTACTATTGGCACGTGCGGGCCCAGGATGACAAAGGCGTGTGGGGGCCTTGGAGCAAGACCTGGAGCTTCACGCCGCGCGGCCCCGCGTACCCGCTGGACGTGACGGTAGATTTCGACCAGGCCAAGGGTGTGGGCACTCTCCGCTGGAAGGCCAATCCGGTGGGCCGCTCCGCCGTCAAGTACCGGATCTACGGCAGCGACGAGAAGGGCTTCACGATTGCCGACCAGCCGTATCAGAGCGTGGTGGGTGTGACCAAGCAGGAGATGGCCGCCTGGGACCCGTGGTTCCCCGCGAACTTCATCGCCGAGACCACGGCTACGGAACTGGCGGTGCTGGGCCCCGGTGTGGACATGCCGGCCGCCAACAAGACCTACTACCGTGTCGTGGCCGTCGACGGGCAGGGCAAACGCAGCGGGCCGTCCGATTATGCCGTTGCTCCGCGGCCGGTCGTCTACAGCAAGCCGGTGGTGACCGCCCAGGTGGGCGCCGAGTACCGCTACCAGGTGCTTGCCAACCGCTCGCTGGGAGACCTCAGCTCACGGATGGCGGGCGACCAGCAGACGAGCGGCTACTTCGACATCGAGAAGCCTCGATTCACGCTGACGCAAGGGCCGGCGTGGCTGAAGATCGACGAAGCGACCGGTGTGCTCTCGGGCACGCCGGACGTGCCGCGGCGGGTTGACGTGACCGTCACCGTCGCCATCGACCGCCAGGTGCGGAAACTCGACGAGGCCGTGCTCCGTTGGGGCAACGAGAAGGTCCTTTCGGTGGATGCGGAGCGGGTCGGCGCGGCGACCCAGAAGTTCATTATCGATGTGACGAGGAAAGAACCATGAAAGCGTGTACATTCCTGTTGGTCCTGGCCGTTGCTTCGGCGGCATTTGCCGCAGATTCGGCCCGCTGGGCGACCAAGAATCTGCGGGCCGGCATTATTGGGACCGACACGTCCCACGTGCCGGAGTTTACGCATCTGTTTCGGATCCATCCGGAGTGGAAGATCAAGGTCGTGGCGGCGTACAAAGGGGGCAGCCCCGACCTGCCAGACAGTGCCAACCGCGTCGACAAATTCGCCGCGACGATCCGTCAGCCAGTTCGGCGTCCGATCGTCGACAGCATCGAGGAGCTGCTGCAAGAAGTGGACGTGGTCCTGCTGGAAAGCGTGGACGGCCGGCCCCATTTGGCCCAGGCCACGCCGGTGCTGTGGGCGGGCAAGCGTCTGTTCATCGATAAGCCGCTGGCGGCCAGTCTGGAGGACGCCCGCCGGATCGTGCAGCTCTCGAAAGAGACGGGGACGCCGTTCTTCAGTTGCTCCTCGTGCCGGTTCCATCCGGATATTCCCAAGCTGCGCGACGACCCCGGCGTAGGCCGGGTCACCCGGGTGCAGGCCTGCTCCGACTGCACGAAGCTGGAGTTCCACCCCGATCTGTATTTCTACGGGATTCATGGGGTCGAGGCCCTGTATGCCGTGATGGGGCCCGGGTGCATCAGCGTTTCGCGGAAGATCGAGAACGGCGCCGATATCACCACCGGCCAGTGGAAGGACGGGCGGATCGGCGTCTACCACGGGCTGGCCAAGGGAGAGAAGCTGCCGACCATTCGCGTCTGGGGAGCGGATGGCTCGTCGATCGAGGCGTACGGTGATGGCGGATACGAGCCGCTGGTGCGGGCGATGGCCCAGTTCTTCCAGACGGGCCAACCTCCGGTGAACCCGGACGAGACGATCGAGATCTTCGAGTTCATGACGGCGGCCCAGCGCAGCAGCGAGCACGGCGGGGCTCCCGTGCTGCTCGCGGAGCTGCGCAAGTGACCGGCATGCCAGGCGGCCGTCCTGATGAGTTTTGACGAGCAACTTCGGTAATCGCCGGGTGCCATGCCTATCGGCTCTGCGTAGGCATGGCACCCCGCCGCCACGGAGTCTCGGTTACCGATTTTGCTCGTCAAAACTCATTAGGTTCGGAGTACCCCGGCTACGCGAATCTTGTGGATTCCGGGTGGCAGCGGCAAGCGGCGTCATCCAAGATGGGTGCCAGGTTGGCCCATTCGAACCGCCGCAATCGATCGCGGATCGACGCACTGGCTTGGAACAGAGAGCCATCACTTTCGAGGCGGTGAGCCAACTCCTCCAGTCTGTCGGCAAGGGTCGTCGCACTGCCTTCGTAGAAGAACTCCCGGACGGCTGCGTCGCCTTGCAGGTCGAAGACCTCGGGATAGGCGAGTCGGTTGGGGACCACGGGATAGGCCCCGGCGAGCGTGGCCTCCACGGCACTGAGGCCGAAGAACTCGTGGGCTGCCGTGGAGACGAAGACATCCGCGGCCCGTAGCGCGGCCTCATAGTCGGCCCGGTCCTGTTGATAGCCCCAGCGGTCGATGTGGTCGGCGAAGTGCTCCCGGGCCCGGGCGAAGACCTCCGGGACCTCGCGGAACTGCTCCCCGATGACGCTGATCCGGAAGGGAACCTGCCGGTCCTTCAGGCGTCCCAATGCTTCGAAGAACTCCTCCGGATTCTTGTCATGCTCCCACCGGGCCGCCCACAGGATTCGCAAGGGTCCGGATATGCGGGGACCCCGCGCGGCGAAGCGTGCGACGCCGGGAGGAAAGACCTGCGCTTTTGTCTCAATCTGCCGGACGGCAGGGAAGGGCTGATAGTCCGGCATTCGGTTCAGGAACGCAGCCAGCGCGTGCAGGAAGGAGTCCCGGTGGAAACCGGAGTTGAACCACACGGCGCTGGCGGCCAGAGCGCTGGTCATGTTCGTCAGGCCGAACTGGTAGTCCCGCTCGGTCTCCACCCGCACCGGATAGGTCAGTTGGTTCTCATGGAAGTAGAGAATGCTCGGCAGGTCGCGGACTTCTTTTGGGGCCAAACCGAGGAATTCCGCCAGGTTCAGCATGTCGGAGCAGAATATCAGGTCCCAGCGCGGCCCCTGCGTCAACCTCTGGCAGACCTCCCCGGCGAAAGTGACCGCGGCATGGCGCATCCGCCATTTCCACTTGTAAGCCGGCAGAGACAAGAGCGTCCATTCGTGCCTTCCCGCCGCCGACCAGCCGTCGAGGAAAGCTTTGTGACTGCCGCCGTAATAAGGTTCCAGGGCCAGGATACGCATGCGAAACCCATCTGGAATATTGGAATACTGGAATAGTGGGGTTCCCAGAACTCCATCATTCCAACGTGCAATCAGAGCATACCACGCACTGCCTTCTCAGGTCCAGCTTCGGGCACGCGATGAACCTGCGCCCGGCCAGGCTGTATAATCATGATGCTTGGATTTCCGGTCAGGAGCAGGGCTCCATCCCTGGCGGCGTGAGGTTATGGCGAAGCGGGTGATCATCTCCGGGGCGGCAGGATTCATCGGGCAGGCGCTGTGCCGGGAATTGCACGGCGATTATGAGATTATTGCCCTATCGCGGGATACGGTGCGGGCCGGCGGGGTGATCGGGGCGTACGCGAAGGCGGTGGAGTGGGATGCGCGAACCGCGGGCGTTTGGGCCCGGCAGGTCGAGGGGGCGCACGCCGTCATCAATCTGGCGGGCGAGAACCTGGCCGTCGGACGTTGGACTCAGCCGAAAAGAGACAGCATCATGCAAAGCCGGACCTTTAGCGCCAGTGCGATTGTCGATGCGGTCAGTGGGGCCAAGACCAAACCGGCGGCCGTCATCCAGGCCTCTGCCGTCGGGTACTATGGCTCGCGCGGCGATGAGTTGCTCGACGAGAATTCGGAGGTTGGCGGCGGCTTCCTGGCGGATGTGTGCCGCCGGACGGAGTCGATGGCGGCACGCGTCAAGCGGGCCGGTGTCCGGTATGTGGCGCTTCGCTCGGGTGTGGTGCTGGGACAGGAGGGCGGGGCCTTGCCGCGGTTCATGGCACCGTATCGATTCTATCTGGGCGGCACGCTCGGCAACGGTCGGCAGTGGTTCTCCTGGATCAGTCTGGAAGACGAGATCCGGGCCATCCGCTTCCTGATGGAGAGCCCCGATCTCAAAGGGGCCTTCAACCTGACCTCTCTGAATCCCGTCACCTTGGGCCAATTCAGCCGGACCCTGGGGCAGGTCCTGAGGAAGCCGGCCTGGACCACGGTTCCCGCCTTTGTGCTTCGGCTGGTGTTCGGCCCGATGGCCAATGAGGTGCTCCTGGCGAGTCAGAAAGCCATCCCGAAACGACTGTTGGAGGCAGGCTTCACGTTCAAATACCCGGAGTTGCGTGCCGCCTTAGAGGCGATCATTCGAGGAGAAGACCATGAGCTTGGCTAACCTTCGATCATGTCAGATGAGGTCCGTCCGCTCGCCAAGGAGAGCGTGCCTTCTGCCGTAGGCGCAGGGATTCCTAAGGCGGCAGACAGGGATTCGGCACACGGACCTGGCATCGTCAAGACCAAGGCCTTGGCGATGGTCGACGTACAGCAAGTCGCCATCGCCAAGCTTCACTTGACGATGCCACCCGGAGGCGAGCGGCGAGGCAATCGCACATGTTGCCGCCGAGCGGAGACCGATTTTTGCGTATGGGGCGGCCTGATGTAACTAACGGCGGGCGAAGCAGTTGCGCGAGATGGGAGGCCGAGCCGGAGCGAAATTGCCTGCAGACCATTGTTGACAGCGTGACGCCCAAAGCGTATAGTGACGGCTTTGTTTTTGTGATTGTGAACACAAGCACAAAGTCTTCGTATTGGCGTCATGCGGTATCACAAGATTCCAGACGAAACGGTGCGGCGGCTGCCCATCTACCTGCGGGGTTGATGGTTTCGGCCGATCAGGGGCACGAGCACATCTCGAGCCAGTTGCTGGCGGATTCCGTGGGTGTGGATGCCTGGCAGATTCGCAAGGACCTGTCGTATTTCGGGGATTTCGGCACCCCCGGCGTCGGCTACAACATTGAGAAGCTCGCCCGGGGGATCAAGAAGACCCTGCGGCTGGACGTGATTCGCCGGGCGGCCCTGGTGGGCGTGGGCGATCTGGGCTCGGCGCTGCTGGCCTACCCGGGCTTTCGGACGTACGGACTGGATATCGTGGCGGCCTTCGATGTCGATCCCCAGAAGATCGGCGTGGTGATGAACGGGATCGAGATCGAGGACGCGGCCCGGATCGGCACCTTGAAGCAGCGGGAAATCAGCTTGGCGATTGTCGCCGTGCCGCGGACGGCCGCCCAGATCACGGTGGACAGCCTGGTGGCGGCCGGGGTCAAAGGGATCCTGAATTTCGCACCTTGTAAGCTGGTCGCGCCCCGGCGGACCAAGGTGATTACGCTCGATATCGCGATGGAACTGGCCCGCCTGCCTTACTATATGCCGCGGGCCGAGCAGATGGCGGAAACGTGAAGGCCGTAGGCGGCGCGGTGGACGCCGTGGGATGGAGTGTCGTCGGAAATAGTTTTGAGGCTTTTGGAGCCGGGATTTCTGCAATGACTGTAAAAAAGATAACGAAAAGTGATTTCACGAGCTTTGTCGACGCCCTGATCCGGACGGAAAAGACCATCGGAGTTCAGGCCAAGGGCGACCGGTTCGATTTCGCGCCCTGGAGTCGGCCCAGGACCTGCGGCTGGACTACGACGTGACGCTCCAGCCGCCCAAGAAGTACTTTCTGCCGCCGGCGGAGGTGCTCCTGACGTACGAGGTCGGCGGTCCCTACCAGTCGCAACTCGACGGGCAGGAGTTCATCCTGCTGGGCGTGCATCCCTACGACATGGTCGCCATCAACCAGATGGATGAGTTGTTCCAGCAGGACAACTACGACACGCACTACATGACCCGGCGGCACAACGCGACGATCATCGCCTGCGACGTGGCCAAGCCCTCCGATCACGTGTTCGCCTCCTCGATGGGTACGGCGGTGGTCAAGAAGGGCTACGACATCCTGCTGACCGACATCGGCGACAGTTTCGTGGCCGAGGCCGCCACGCCCAAGGGCGAGCAACTGCTGGCCAAGGCCAAGGGCGGCCAGGCCGATGCCCAGGCGCTGAAGAAGCGCGAGGACGTCTGGGCCCGCAACAAGAAGTCCTTGAACAAGCACGAGCTCAAGTGCGATCCCGCCTACCTGCCGAAGCTGCTGGCCAAGGCCTACAAGCATCCGCGTCTGGGAAGAGAAGGCCAAGACGTGCTTCTCCTGCGGCTCCTGCAACCAGGTATGCCCGACGTGCTACTGCTTCAACGTCCAGGACGACGTGAGCTGGGACCTCAAGACGGGCGAGCGCGTCGCGCGAGTGGGACGGCTGCCTGCTCGACGGCTTCACGAAAGTGGCGCCGGCGCACGAGTTCCGCAAGGCCCGGGCGGACCGGTTCCGCCATCGGCTGTATCGCAAGGGCGCACTATGTGCCGCAGAAGATCGGCGGCCAAATCGCCTGCGTCGGCTGCGGCCGCTGCGTCGGGGCGTGCCTGCCCGATATCGCCAACCCCGTGAACGTCTACAACCGGCTGATCGACGATCTGGGGATCGGATAGAAGGATTCATGATTTATTGATTATTGAATTTAAGTGGCTTGTCAAATCAATCAAATCGATCATAATCAATAATCAATTCTAAATGGGGTTGACTGATGTGTCAGTGTTGTGCTGAAAAGAAAGATATCTACCTGCCGCAGTTGGCGACGGTCGCGGACATCAGCCAGATGAACGTCACCGAGAAGTACCTGCGGCTGGCGATGGAGGACGGCCAATTCGACTTCATCCCCGGCCAGTTCGTCGAGGTCTCGCTCGCCGGCATCGGCGAGGCCCCGATCACGATCAGCTCGTCGCCCACGCTGGCGGACAGCTTCGAGCTGGTGGTTCGCAAGGTCGGGCGGGTCAGCGGCGCCATCCACAATCTCAAACGCGGCGACAAGGTCGGGCATTCGCGGCCCGCTCGGCCAAGGCGTCTACCCGGTCGAGGAGTGCCAAGGGCAAGAACCTGGTCTTCATCTGCGGCGGCATCGGCATGGTGCCCCAGCGGTCGTTCATCAACTACGTGCTCGACAATCGCGGCGACTACGGCGACGGTGGCCATCCTCCAGGGGACCAAGTCCTACGATCTGCGGCTGTTCACCTCGGAGATCGAGGCCTGGAGCAAACGCGGCGACGTGCAGATGCTGGAGACGCTCGACGAGGGCGATCCCCGCTGGAAGGGCAACGTCGGCGTCGTGACCAAGCTGGTCGCCAAGGTCGAGACCGACCTGAAGTCGGCCATGATTCTCGTCTGCGGCCCGCCGATCATGTACAAGTTCGTGCTGATGGCCCTGGCCGAGCACGAGGTGCCGCACCAGAACATCTTCCTGAACCTCGAACGCAAAATGAAGTGCGGCGTAGGCAAGTGCGGGCACTGCCAGATCAACAACTCGTATGTCTGCATGTCCGGCCCGGTGTTCCGATATTCTGATTTGGCTTCTCTGCCGGAGGCGATTTAACAATGGCGAAACCCAAAATTGCGATATTCGATTTTGCCTGCTGCGAAGGCTGTCAGCTCCAGATCGTCAACCTCGAAGAGGAGATTCTCGATCTCCTCGGGGCGCCGACGTCGTGGAGTGGCGCGAGGCGATGAGCGAAAAGAGCGACGAGTACGACATTGCCATCATCGAAGGGTCGATCACCCGGCTGGAGGACGAGGAGCGGATCAAGGTGATCCGCGGCCGGGCCAAGGTGCTGATCGCCCTGGGCGCCTGCGCGGTGATCGGCGGGATCAACAAGCTCAAGAACAACTTCGACGATCTCGAAGAGGTCAAGAAGTGCGTCTACGGCAAGGCCGCCGGCAAGCCGCACCTGCGAACGGCGCCTGACCAAGGCGGTCGGCGAGGTGGTGCAGGTGGACTACGCCGTGCCCGGCTGTCCCATCGACCGCAAGGAATTCACGTACATCGTGCGGTCCCTGCTGATGGGCAAGAAGCCGGAGATCCCCGAGTACCCGGTCTGCGTCGAGTGCAAGGCCAACGGCAATCCGTGCCTGTGGCAATACGATCAGGTGTGCCTGGGCCCGATCATCCGGGCCGGCTGCGGGGCGAGGTGCCCGTCGAACGGGTTCCGGTGCTTCGGCTGCCGGGGCTATGTCGACAACCCGAACGTCGACGCGGCCAAGGACGTGATCAACCGCTTCGGCCTGAACATCGATGACCTCAAGACCAAGATGGTTCTCTTTGGCAGCAAACAGGAGCCGACGATCTATGAGTAAACGCACAGTGAACATAAACGTACATCACGTGACCCGCATCGAGGGGCACGGCAACATCGTCCTCAACGCCAAAAACGGCAAGATCGAGAAGCTCGAGTGGCAGGTGCCCGAGGCGCCGCGCTTCTTCGAGGCCATGGTGCGCGGACGCAGCTACGAGGACATCCAGACCATCGTCAGCCGCATCTGCGGCATCTGCTCGATCAGCCACTCGCTCGCGGCGACCAAGGCGGTCGAGAACGCCATCGGCATCCAGGTCTCCGAGCAGACCGACAAGATCCGCCTGCTGATGCACTACTCCGAGCAGTTCCAGAGCCACGTGCTGCACGTCGGCTACCTCGTGGCCCCGGATCTCTTCGGCGTGCCGTCCGTCGTGCCGCTGGTGGCCAAGGCCCCCGATGCCGTCAAGACGATCATCGGCCTGCATCGGCTGGCGAACGAGTGGTCCGACCTGATTGCCGGCCGGACGACGCACCCGGTGACGCTGCGGCCGGGCGGCATGACCAAAATCCCCACCGAGAAGCAGCTTCGCGAGCTGCAGGACCGGCTCAAGAAGTGCGTGCCCGATCTCAAGGTCGTGGCCGATGTGGTGCTCTCCGTCGCGGGCAATCTCCCGAGCTTCGAGCGGCCGACGGAGTATGTCTCGCTCAAGCAGAACAACCCGCCGACGTACACCTTCTATCATGGCGAGATCGGCTCGACCGACTACGAAGGACACCGTGGCCGTCAATGACTGGAAGACGCGTGGCCAATGAGTACGTGGTCGATCAATCGACGGCCAAGTGGACGAAGTGGCATCGAGATTCGTACGCCGTCGGGCGCTGGCCCGATTCAACAACAATGCGGACCTGCTGTCGCCGGGGCCAAGGCTGTCGCCAAGACCTTCGGCCTCAAGAAGGGCTGCTGCAATCCGTACATGAACAGCGTCGCCCAGCTTGCCGAGGCCGTGCATGTGGTGGAGACGAGCGATCCAGTTGATCGATGAGCTTCTGACGAAGGGAATCAAGCAGGAGACGGTCCGGGTCAGTCCGAAGGCCGGCAAGGCCAGCGGCGCCGTCGAGGCCCCTCGCGGCATCCTGTTCCACGAGTACGAGTTCGACCGCAAGGGCAACTGCGTCGAGCGCGGATGTCTGCATCCCGACGAACCAGAACCATGCGAATATCCAGAAGGACTTCGAGAAGCTCGTGCCGGAGATCCTTGGCGAGAGCGAAGACACGATCCGGCTGAAGCTGGAGATGCTGGTTCGCGCGTACGATCCCTGCGTTTCCTGCTCGACGCACATGCTGGACTGCAGTTCGTCAGGTGATTTGATGTATGTGAAATGTGATGAGTGATGATGTGAAGAATGGCAATCCCAGCCAATAATCCATCATCAATCTCAATAATCAATCCATGAAGCGTCCCGTTGTGGTGCTCGGTCTGGGTAATCCGCTGATGGGCGATGAAGGGATCGGGGTGTATCTGGTCGAGCGGCTCACGAGTCGGCCGCAGAGTATCCGGCGGTGGAGTTCGTCGACGCCGGAACCGGCGGGCTGTCGGTCGCTGCACTAGATCGATGGGCGGCGCAAGGCGATCATCATCGATTGTGCCTTTATGGACGAGCCAGCCGGGTGCGATCAGGCGGTTCACGCCCGACCGAGGTGCGCAGCACGAAGGTGCTCGCGCACCAATCTCTTCATGAGGCGGACCTCATGCGGATCATCGACATGGCCGAGCAGCTCGGCCAAGCTCCCGACGAGATCGTCATCTTCGGCATCCAGCCGGAACGGGTCGAGTTCGGACATGGGCCTGAGCCAGACGCTGATGGAAAGGATCGACGAGTATCTCTCTCTGATTCTCCAGGAGTTGGAGGGATAAATGGGCATCAAGAACACGGCGCAAAGTCAGAGGATTTCTGATTTCCACATTTCGACCTTTCGCAGTACGATAAGGCGGTCATCAGGACAAATTGACAACTTCGGAGTTGCCAAAGGAGAAACGATGGGACAGGGCCGATTCTGATTATTGACGACGATCCTGATATCACCGAAGCCATGACGGTGATTCTGGAGAATAGGGGCTACGAGGTCCGCAGTGCCGCAGGATGGCACCGAGGGCATGGAGCGAGTTGAAGGAGGCCAAGCCCGACCTGATCATCCTCGACGTGATGATGCGGACCTCGCAGGAGGGCTTCGAGCTGTCCAGCGAGCTCAAGCACAACAAGAAATACAAGGATATCCCCATCCTCATGCTGACGGGCGTCAAGCAGAAGACGGGGCTGGATTTCAAGACCGACCGCCGGCGACGAGTCGTGGCTGCCCGTGGAGGATTACCTCGACAAGCCGGTCAAGCCGGATGTGCTTCTGGCCAAGGTCGAGGACCTTTTGTCAGCGCGTAGTGCGCGACGAGTTCATGATTTACGATTTATGATTTGCGATTACGACCGGGACGCCTGGGGGGCCGGTGGTCGGACATGCCGCCACCCGCAAGCGGGGCCGAATGGTAAATCGTAAATCGTAAATGGTAAATCCCATATGGAAAACCTCCTGAAAAGCCGCAGCCTGATCCAGAGGGCATACTGGCTGATCCGATTGCGATGGGTGGCGATAGCGACTCTGGCCATGGCTACCTTCGTCGCTCGCGAGATCATGCGGCGTGTCCCTCCCGGCCTCGGCGCTGTACTCCCTGGCGGGGATACTGCTGGTCTACAACCTCGCCCTCTACGAGTCTGCTGAGGTACTGGACCCGGGCACGGGACGTCGGAACGGCCCATCCTCTTCTCACCAGCATCGCCGGCGGAAGGGATCGTCACCTTTCAAATCTCCGCGGATCTGCTGATCCTCGCGACGATCCTGCATTTCTCCGGCGGCATCGAGAACCCCTTCTCGTTCTTCTTCGTCTTTCACATGATTATCGCCAGCATCCTGCGGCCGCGGTGGCAAAGCTACTTGCAGGCGACGCTGGCCGTGCTGTCTGTTCGGGGGCCTGGTGCTCCTGGAAGGCACGGGCGTCCTCCCGCACCACGATCTGGTCGGGTTTTGCCGGGCATGGCCTCTACAACGACGTGACGTTCGTCCTGGGCTTTCTCTTCGTCTTCACGTCACGCTTGTATCTGGTCGTCTACATGACCACCTCGATCAGCGAGCAGCTTCGCCTGCGCCAGCAGGACCTGGAAAAGGCCAACGCGCAGCTTCAGGAGAAGGACCAGGTCAAGAACGAGTACGTCCTGCGCGTGACGCACGACATCAAGGGACACCTGGCGGCGATTGCAGAGCTGCTCTGGACGTCGTCCTCAACGGGATGCTCGGGCCGCTCAACGACAAGCAGAAGGACTTCGTGGAGCGGGCCCACCGCCGGACGACGCAAGTGCATGGCGTTCGTCATCGCCCTGCTGAAGCTGACGCGCATGAAACTGAGCGGGCGGCTGGAGGTGGAGCGATTCTCCCTGCGGAACTGCGTGCTCAGCTCCCTGGCCTCCGTGCAGAACCGGGCCCGGGAAAAATCGATCGTCCTGCAGCACCAGATCGATCCGGCTGTCAACGAGGTCACGGGCGAGGCCGTGCTCATCGAGGAGACGATCACCAACATGCTTTTCAACGCCGTCAAGTACACGCCGGCCGGCGGGCGCGTGGGTATGGAGGTCAAGCCGGACGGCGACGTTCGTCCAAGTCAAGATCGTGGACACGGGCATCGGCGTCCCTGAGACCGCTCTGCCGCACATTCTTCGAGGAATTCTACCGGGCCGACAACGCCCGGGCCATCGAGCGCGACGGCACGGGCCTGGGACTTGCCTTTGCCAAGCAAGTGGTCGAGCGGCACGGCGGCCGCATCTGGGTCGAGAACAACCCCGCCGGCGGCAGCACCTTCACGTTCACGCTGCCCAATGGCCCGACTCCCGCACCGGTCCCAATATGAACCCCGGCCATTTGCTGCTGAGAGCGTACTACGAGCGTCTGCACGAGCGGATGCAGGAGGGCCGGGATCGTCTCGTCGCACGGATAGGGGAGTTGCTGGCGGCCGAGGTGGACAGGCAGGGCTTCGGCAACATGGATTCGGACCGCCTGGACGCCTATCGCGAGGCGTGCGTCGCCTTCATCGACGAGCGGTTGGAGAGCTACAACCCCATCGGGATTCAGTATACTTTCGACCGGACCTCGTCGCGCACCGCGGCGGAGCTGGAGTTCGAGCTCAACTGGTACAACAGCCGTCCGGAGTTCGCGGATCTCGTCGCGGCGGCCCGGTCTCTCGCCGGCGCCGGCAGACCCGACGAAGCGCTGCCGGGACCTCGCCGACTGACCTGATCCGCCAAGTCGGCGCCTATCCCGACAGGAGCATCCTCGAGCCTACGCCCCGAACCCACGCTCCAGAAGCTGCCGGACTACCTCGTGGCCTGTGCCATCGAGGAAATCGTCTGCGGCCGCAAGCCTGTCGGATGATGGCACCACGCCTCCGCCCCGGATATCATAGGGAGCACGCGGCCGGGCTCACTACCTGTCGACGGTCCGGCGCAAGTGAATTCGGATGTCGTGAATGTGCGTGGTCTATGGCAGTCTGATGTCTCTTGTCATTGCCGTTGTGTTGGGTTGCGTCACGTCGCTCCTCTGGCGCGGGGAATCGCCGGATGACAACTGGCCGATGCTGGGACATGACTCGGCCCGCTCCGGAGCGACGGCGCACGGAGATTCGGCCGCCCTTCGACCGCAAGTGGTATCGGCTCTTTCCGGAGGAAGGCCTGATGGCCGGCGTGCAGCCGGTCATTGCCGACGGCAAGGTGTTCGTCGGCACGATGCGCGGGACGCTCCATGCCATCGACAGCGAACACGGCAAGGACCTCGTGGACATGCTCGGCGGGCGGGGCGATTCTGCACGCCTGTGCCGTGGGCGAGGGCAAGGTCGTCTTCGGCTGCGCAGATGGGAAGATCAGTGCCGTGAATGTGGACGATGGCAAGCCGGCCTGGTCCGTGCAGACGGGCCAGGCCGTCTGGAATGCGCCGCTGATCCATCAAGGCACGGCTCTGATCGGCAGCCGGGATGGGAGCCTCTATGCCATCGACATGGCAGCCGGGACCGTCAAGTGGAAGGGCGCGACCGGGGGGCCGCTGCTTTCCAGTCCGGTCCTGGATGCAGAAGGAGCCGGGCTTATGTCGCCAGCGAGGACATGCACGTCTACGCGTTCGATTTCCGCGCTGGCCGGCAGTATGGCAGAGTCCGAAGCTGCCCGGCGTCAGCTTCCGGGGCTATCATCCGGTGGTCGCGCCCGACGGCTCGGTCATGGTCACGACGACGCCGTCGATTGATCTGGACTCGTTCGATCCGATCCTGATGGGCATGGTCAAGGAGATCTTCGGCGACTTCGCCAGTTGGCGGCACAAGAAGGAGGAGAACGACCGCCTGCGCGAGGCGAACTTCAAGAAGATGGCCGAGCCGGGCACCTACGAGGCCCAGTTGAGCTACCTCCGCCAGCGGCTGGCGGAGGAGCCGATCTATCAGACGTTCTTCGTGCTCGACCCGAATACGGGCCAGCAGAAGTTCGTGACGCCGATTGTCTACGCCGAGAGCATGAACGGCACGGGCACCCCGCCGATCGTGACGGCCGACGGCAAAGTGATCGTCAAGTTCCAGGCCCTGCTGCGGAGCCGCTACGAGCACTACTCGCCGTTTCTCAACGTCGGCTACTTCGACACGGCCACGGGCCATATCACGCCGATCATGGACCAGTCGCGGACCTACGGCTGGCATGACAGCCTGCTGCTGGTGCATGATGAGCAGTGCCAGTTGTCCGCCGCCGGACGGGTGCTGATCAACACGCACCAGGACAACGTCAATGCGATGGACCTGGAGACGTTGCGGGGCTACGAGCAGCCCTTCTGCCGGAATGTCCACGAGCCCAAGCCGGGGGAGGCCGTCGGCATCTGGGCGACGCTCTTTCGCAACGAGCCCGTGCCGGTCGGAAAGGAATGGCTTGCTCGCGGCACGGCCGTCTATGGCGGCGGCTCCGTGATCGACACCGCCGTCTCCATCGCCGGCGACAGCTTCTACTATGTCCCGACGCACGAGATCAACGCCGGCGTGGCAGTCATCGCGTACCGGATGGCGCCGGGCGGCAAGGCCGGTCAGGAGACCCGGACGCCTGCTGCCAAACTCACGGACCAGGAATGGGCCAAGGTCCAGGAACTGCCTTGGGATTGGGACACTCCTGCGGTTCCAGAGGCTCAGCAGTGTGCTGGCGGCCCTGCCGGGGAAGGTCGCGGGCACGGTCCAGAACCCGCTGACACAGGCAGGCGGCCGGCGCGTCAGCCAGATCACGGATGGCGAGCTGGATCGGTTCATCTGGCAGACGCATGCGGCACAGGCCACTGCCGGCCAGGAACCCGGCGACCTGAGGGCCAGACTCACGGCCCAGGTCAAGGAGTTGATCTCACAGGCGTGGCAGCCGCTGGTCTTTCCGCCGGGCAAGCATCCGAGGGAGGCGTATCGCATTTTCGCCGACCCGACGGAGACGCTGTTCACGCTGGCTCGTGCGTACCCACTATGTCGATGCGGACCTGCAAACGGGCATCCGGCGGTACGTGGAGATGCAGAGATCTTGCGTCTCTGCAGGGCGGGGCCGGCCAACGGGCGGTCGATCCGGCCCGGGGCGCCGTCCGCTCGTTCTACGATATCGCCCCGGACAAGCTGTTTCGCTTGATGGACGACATCACCCGCTGCGACGTGGCGCGTCTCTATCCCCTGTGGCTCTGGGCCAGTGTCACGGCGACTGGACGCATCTTGAGAGCGAGTGGGGCCGGTTGAAGGCCCTCGTGGACCAGCCGCCGAACAAGATGGAGGAGGACTGCCGCAACGGCTATCTGGCTGGTTTGATCGCTTATTGCCGGATCGCGGACCACATGAAAGACGAGGAGTCCCGGCAGAAGGGCTTGAAGGTCACGCGGGCGGCCTTGCGGGAGCGATTGGCCTACGAATTTGCGTACACCGAAAGGTGGGCTTATCTCTGAAGTGCCGGTCTCCCGGAGCATTTTCGCCCGCTGGCGGCACCTGACCCCGGAAATCGGGCGTTTCCTGGCCCATTACGCCGGCCCGACCCACAAACACCTCATGGACGTCTACGTGGATTACCATCGGCCGACGTGGTATTTGGCCTGGGGCGTCGAGACCCTGTGGCGCAACGAATCACCGTTTGCCTTCCCGACGATGCCCGCGGAGATCTTTACGGCCCGGGCCTGGATTCTGAATGAGCCCGCGGAGAAGCTCGTGTCCTTCCTCGATATTCCCTGGTGCCAGGCGGACCTGTTCTACCTCCAGAAGCTGATCCTGTGCCTCGAAGCTTCGTAGCATGGGCGTCCTGTCCATGGATTTAGGCCACGCAGGATGCCCGTGCTTACGCAGGCATTGACCAAGCGTTCCATTGCCGGTACAATGATGGTGGTTCGGCCCCGCTCCGGTGAGGTCCTATTTCGGAGGACAATTGTGAAAGCGCACAACCCTATCCATACGCGTGTGCGGATCGTTCCGTGGACCCTCGTGGTGCTGGCCCTGGTCCTCGGTCAGGACGTATGTGCTGCGGACCCGAGCGACAGTATCGTCATTTCCGAGATCATGTACCATCCCTACCATCTCGCCTCCGGGGCGGAGGACGTGAAGCAGGAGTGGATCGAGCTGTTCAACCGGGGCACGGCGCCCGTCAACCTGACCGGCTGGTGTTTCAGTGACGGCGTGGACTTCACCTTCCCGAACGTTACGCTGGAGGCGGGGAAGTATCTGGTGGTCGCCGCGGAGGTGGGCGTCTTCAAGACCCAGCACCCCGGCGTGACCAACGTGGTGGGCGGCTGGACGGGGTGGCTCAGCAATTCCGGCGAGCGGATTCAACTGGCCGATGCCACGGGCACCGTGGTCAACACCGTCGTGTACGCGGATCAGGGCGACTGGGCCACGCGCGAGCTGGGACCGGCGGAACTGGTCAATTCCATCAATTATAGAGGCTGGCAATGGTCGAGCCCCTCCGACGGCGACGGCAAGTCGCTGGAGTTGATCAATCCGGCCTTGCCCAACGAGTTCGGTCAGAACTGGGCGGCCAGTCTCGTGGATGGCGGGACGCCCGGAAAGGCCAATTCCGTTGCTGCCAGCGACATCGCGCCGATCATCGCGGACGTCCATCACTGGCCGATCATTCCCGGCCCGACGGATACGGTTACAGTCACCGCTCACGTCCTCGATGAGGTCGCGAGCGGCGTGACCGTGACGCTGCACTATCGGCTCGACACTTCGACCTACGTGGATCAGAATACCTATCCCAAATTCGTGGCTACCAGCTATCTCAGCGTGCCGATGGTGGACGATGGAGCGCACGGCGACGGCCCGGCCGGGGACGGCGTCTTCGGCGCCACCGATCCCGGCGCAGGCCGATGCCAAGATCGTCGAATTCTACGTGGAGGCGCGCGACCGAGGGGGCAAAACCCGGACCTGGCCCGCCCCCGCCCTGATCGACGGCGTGCCCCAGCAGGTGACGAACGCCCTGTACCAGGTGGATAGCACGTACCATCCGGAATGGGTGCCGGGCAGCCAGCCGATCTACTACCTGATCATGACCGAAATGGAGCGCGGTCGCCTGGCCTACATCGGGACCCATAGCACGATGCAGGGCCCGGACAGCCAGATGAATGCTACCTTCGTCTGCGTGGACGGGACCGGCATCGACGTGCGCCACAATCTCGGGATTCGCAATCGCGGCCACGGCACGCGCAATCAGCAGCCCAACCAGTATCACGTTGATATTCCTCACGACCAGCCCTGGAAAAAAGTGGTGGAGATGAATCTGAACACGAACTACACCTTCGTGGAAATCGCAGGCTGCGCGATTCTGCGGATGTCGGGCATCGCCCAGAGCGATGCATATCCCGTGCGGGTCCGGGTCAACGGCAAGGACCTGTCCACGCTCAGCGTACTCCGAACGAGCGGCTCCTACGACCACATCGAGGCGGTCGATAGCGATTGGACGAAGCATCACTTCCCCGACGATCCGGACGGCAACGTGTACAAGTGCATGCGCAGCGATAGCCCGGCCCAGCAGGCGGACCTGCATTATCTGGGCACCAATCCCGACCTCCTATCAAATCTGCTACGCCAAGAAGTACCAACGTCAGTGCGAACGATTGGTCCGACCTGATCGAGCTGACGCGGGTGCTGTCCGACACGACGACCTCGGACAGCGTTTACGCGGAGCAGGTCAAACGCGTTCTCAACGTGGAGCAGTGGCTGCGGTTCATCGCCGTGAATATTCTGGTGGACAACAACGAGAACTCGCTGGCCATCGGCGTCGGGGATGAATATTTTCTGTACCGGGGTCTCGTAGACACCCGCTTTGTCGCTGATTCAGCATGACTTGGAGGCGATGTTCGGCGTGGGCGACGAGATGGGCGCCCAGCGTGACCCACAGTATCTGGCAGGCGACCTCGATTGCCGCCCTGAACCGGCTGATGAAGCATCCCGAGTTCGCACCGCGGTACTTCTGGCACTTGAAGAACCTGATCGACACCACCTTCTCCGCCAATCAGTTCGACCCGTTCCTGGACCATCTTCTCGGCGATTGGGTCCCGCCCGCGACGGTCGCCCAGATGAAGAAATTCATCGCCGACCGGAATCGCCTATGTCCTCTCCGTCATTCCGCAGAAGATCACGGTGACCAATGCACCGGCTTCACAGGGCGGCTATCCTTACGCGACGACCAACTCGGTGTCGCTCACCGGCCAAGCCAACGCCATCGACACCCGCGCGGGTGACCGTCAACGGCCTGCCGGCCACTTGGACGGCGTGGCAGGCCACCTGGTCCATCAGCCGCGTCGGCCTTCTGCCCGGCATCAACCGCGTGGTCATTCAGGCCTTTGATGCCGCCGGACCAGGAGATTGATCGTTCCAGCGTCGATATCTGGTGCGATACCCGCGCCATGGCTCACCAAAACAGGCGGCACTCTCAGCGCCGATGAAGTCTGGACGGCAGCCGGCGGTCCCTATCATATGACGGGCAACCTCACTATCCCTGCCGGGCGGACCTTGACCATCGAGCCCGGCGCCACGGTCTTCCTGGATGCCAATTGCGGGTTTACCGTCTCCGGCCGGCTCGTGGCTCAGGGCACCGAGTACCAGCGGATTCGGTTCACCCGCGTGCCCGGCACCACGACGCAATGGGCGGGCTTCCAAGTCCCCGGCTCCAAGGAGGACAACGTCATTGCCTACGCCGACCTGGAGTTCGGCGGTGCCGCGCTCCAGTGGATCACGACCGGCAATAATAACGGCAGCGTCGTTGGCCCTACGGCCCGGCTGACCATCGATCACGTGACATTTAGCGGCTCTGACACGCAGTACTTCAGCATCTGGGACCCGCAGGTCATCATCCGCAACAGCGTCTTTGCCGACTTGGGCACGCACTATATGTGCATGGCGGAGCGCATGCCTGCCGACGGGTGGTTCATCGTCGAGGGCAACCTCTTCGGCCAGCACGCACGGCGACACCGACGTCATTCACCTCAACGGCGTCAGCGTCAAAGGCGGTCCGGTGGCCCAGGTCCTCGACAACGTCTTCACCGGCGGCGGCGACGATCTCGTCGATGACAACGAGACCGACACCTATATCGAAGGCAATCTCTTCATGCACGCCAACATCAGCAACCCGGGCCGCAGCGCCTCGGCGGGCGTCACCACCGGTCCCGGGCGGCGGCTCCGCTCACACTCCCAACCTGAGCACCCAGCAATTGACCGTCGTGCGGAACATCTTCTATCACAACGACTATGGCATTCTCTGCAAGACCGGCGCCTCGGCCCTGATTTACGGCAACGTGTTCGTCCAGAACGCCGGCGCGATTCTTTTCGATGAGACCGACGCGGACCGATTCGGGCCCCGGCCGGGCCGCTTATGTCGATAGTTGTATCTTCTGGAATAGCGGCCCGGAGGCGGACGGCACCGCGACCGACAACGGCGACCGGCACCTTCGTGAACCGCAAGAACACGCAAGTGGTTGTGAACAACTCCATCGTCAAGAGCCAGTTCTTCAGTCTGGGCACGGGCAATATCGACGCCGATCCGATTCTGGTGGACGCGGATCGCGATGTTGTACGTGGACATGAACCAGCCGCGTTTCAGCACCGGCTTCCCCGGATTCGCCGACAGCGGCTATCTTCTCCAGGGGATGATTCCGGACGTTCACCTGCGGCCTGAATCGCCCGCCCGCGGCCGCGGCGACAACGGCGTGGACATGGGCCCGATGATCCCCTCCGGGGCGTCGATTTCCGGTGAGCCGCTGCCGGTGACGTGGCGGACCAGTGCCACGCTGACGGTGGGCGGCCCCGATCTGCGCGTATAGGTATCGCGTCAACAATGGTCCGTGGAGCGCGGCTGTGGTCCGGCCCAACGCGGGGGCGTCCGTGACGCCGCAACCGTTGCCGCCGATTACGCTGGCCAATCTCTCGAACGGGCAATCCTATACCGTTGCCGTCATCGGTGAGGATGCCACCGGCCTCTGGCAGAGCGAGAGCAGCCCGACCGTCTCGCGGACTTGGACGATCGACACTTCCTCGAAACGGCTCGTCATCAACGAGATCCTGGCCGTCAACCAATCGGCGTTCCCGCACAACGGCGCGTTCCCGGGCGCGGTGGAGCTGTATTATGACGGTCCGGCCGCGATAGACCTCTCCGGAATGAGCATCAGCGACGATCCCCTGGTGCCGGTCCAATTCGTGTTCCCTCCCGGCGTGACGATGCATCCCGGCGAGTACCGCATCCTCTACGCGGGCAGCGGCAGCCCGGAGGCGGACCTGTACTTGGGGTTCAGCTTCAAGCCGCAGGGCGGGGCCGTCTATCTGTTTGACAAGGCCGGAGCTGTGGTCGATTCGGTCGTCTTCGGTCAGCAACTGCCCGACTTGTCCATCGGCCGCGTCGGTCCTCTGGGCCAGTGGCATCTGACCGTCCCGACGCTGGGCCAGGCCAACCTCGCATATCCGCTCGGGGACCTGCGCACGCGTCAAGATCAATGAGTGGCTGGCCAGCGGCCAGGTCCTGTTTGGCTCGGACTTCATCGAGCTCTACAATCCGGACGCGAATCCCGTGGACTTGGGGGGCCTGTATCTGACGGACAACCCCAACACCCAGCCGCGCAAGCAAGCGATCCGCCCCCTGAGCTTCATCGCCGGCCATGGCTACGTCGTGTTCTCGGCGGATGACTCCAATAGTCCCGGCCACGTCTCTTTCGGTCTGTCGGTTGATGGCGAGATGATCGGCCTTGCTCGACGCCCAGGGGACGGAGATCGACAAGGTCATGTACGGCCCGCAGACCGTCGATGTCTCGGAAGGCCGCGTGCCGGACGGGGCGGTGAATATCGCGCTTCTGCCGCTGCCGACACCCGGGGTCGCCAATCCGCAGGCGCAGAAGACAACCACGACCACGCTGGCGCTCGTGGAGGAGACGGCCACCAAGAGGGCGCTGGTTCCCACGCGGCCCGATCAGCGACGATTGGAAAGGCGGCGAAGTCCTTCGATGACTCGTCCTGGCGCCTGTGCACAGGCGCTCCGGGCGGCGTCGGCTACGAACGACCATGGCTACGAGACGCTTGATCACGCTCGACACGCAGGCCCAGATGTACGGGTCCGGCAAGAACAATTCCTGCTATATCCGCATCCCCTTCACGGTCGATGCCTCCGTTTTGAGCCGTATCAGCAAGCTGACGCTGAAGATGCGCTATGACGACGGCTTCGTTGCCTACCTCAACGGCAAGGAGGTGGCCCGGCGCAACTTCACGGGCACCCCGGCCTGGAACTCCCACGCCGACGTCGCCGCTGGAAGCGAATCACGCAGGATTTCGACGACTACATCGACATCTCCTCGTATAAGAGCGGGTTGAAGGCCGGGGCCAACGTGCTGGCCATTCACGGCATGAACAGCTCGAACACCAGCTCCGACTTCCTGATCTGTGCGGCCCTCGACGGTGTCTCGGCGACGGTGGAAGGGAGTACGGCTCTCGAACCGGCACTGAAGCTGCTGGACGGCTTGCGCATCACGGAGCTTATGTACCATTCGCCCAAAGGCAACAGTGGTGATTACGTCGAGCTGAAGAACATCCTCAACGAGTCGCTCGACGTCAACGGCGTCCGCTTCGACAAAGGAATCGACTTCGTCTTCCCCGCCGCTGACGTTGCAGCCGGGGGAATATGTGGTCGTGGCCGCGAATCTCTCGGCGTTTCGCTCCGCTCTATGGCGCGGGTCCGAAAGTGGTGGGACAATATAACGGCAATCTCAGCGACACCGGCGAGAAGATCTCGCTGGCGCTGCCGGCTCCGCTGGATGCGGCGATCCTGCGCTTCGACTACAGCAATGCATGGTATCCGGCCACGGACGGCGGCGGCAAGTCCCTGACGATTCAAGACCCCACCGCCCCGCCCGTGACCTGGAAAGACCCGGAGAGCTGGCGTGCCGCCGACCCGACGCCCGGCAAGCCGTAAGAAGCGTGATGTGGCGGAGGCGCAGGATGACGGTAAGAGTCGAGCGTGGAACGGCAAATCCTTCTGCCTTCTGCATCCTCCGATCCTCCACCTTCAACGCTACCGCGTCAGTTCTTGGCAAACAGCACGGGCGTTGAGCCGCCCGGGCCGGGGCCCAGCTTGGGACAGGACTCCAAAGCCGCGACGATCGTCTGCGGCTCGGAGGCATTCACCGTGTAGATCTCTCCGCCCGCCTGCCGGTACTGCTCGGCAAAACGCTCCCAATCCTGTTTGTACTTGGCGTAAACCCTCTGCTTGAAGGCCTCTTTCGTGCTCAGCCGCTCCAGCTCCTCGGAATTCCAGTACTTGATCAGGAGGTTGCGGTCCTTGATGAGGACATCGACGCTGATGAGCTGGTTGTCCACTCGGAGGATGCGGTCGATGCTCACGACGGCAAAGCCCCGGCCCCGCAGGTGCTGGCGGATGACGTCCATGGGTCGTCACATCCACGTCCTTTGCATCTGCGGGCCCGGTCCCCATGCCCCTCGTGGTGGGGATTGTGCCACCGGGGCGGGCAGGGTATGGCGGCACGTGCCTCGGGATGGCCCGGCGGATGGGCCGGCCGGGGATGGCCCGGGAGTCGCGTGGTGTACCGTGATTGAGGCCAGAATGACGCCGTGCAGGCCCTGGCGGAAAGGGACGCCGAAAATCGGACAGCCATAATCCCAATAGAAGCCCGGACAAATGCCGTAGCCCGGGACCAGGCCCGAACTGTAATAGCTCAAGGCGTAGGGAGTGTACTGCGTACACTCATCGATGAGTCCCGGATTGCTCGTAGCTGACCGCGTAAGGCGAGTAGGTGACATAGCCGGGCACGAGACCGGAACCGTAGTAGCTCAGCGCATACGGCGAATAGTGAACCCCCCACAGCAGCAACCATAACCATAGGCTTCGGTGCTGCCGGGCATGCAGGCCAACAACACCGCGCAGAGTGAAATCCTTTTCATTTGGGTCTCCTTTCCTTAGGAAGATCACTTCTCCTGCGTTGTTGGCCCCCAGACACGAGATGACACGTCTGAAAACCCCATCCCCTCCTCCCAAGTACTCAGGAACCCTCCCCCAGTTGGAATTGGCGATTTACGATTCTTGATTGCTGATTTGAGCCCCGCGCCTGGCGAAGACGCAAATCTGAATCATAAACCGTAAATCAAGACTCGATATTGCCCTCCTTTCTCCGCACCATCTGCTCCGAAACCTCCTTCTTTCCCCAGAGCCCGCAGATTCACGCTGCTGTGCTCTGGCCGTGGATGTTATCGACCCTTGACGGAACGCGACTTTAGACAATCTGAAATCATCCCCATATGAGTCCTATTATAGGACCTCATATTCCGGTACGTCAAGATGTCGCAGGGGTTCGTCGGAATGCCTGTTTCGATGTCATCTGTGGCGGCATCACGGAAGCTTCGAATTCGAGGTCACGGGCATGGTCATTGCGAGCGAAGCGAAGCAATCTCCCACCCCTGGCATTGAGATTGCTTCGTCGCTGTGCTCCTCGCAATGACATGCTTTACATTCGAGATGTCCCGTTTCCCAAGCAGCGTCTTACGGCGTCACTGTAGGTTGGCTTTGGAGTTGTGCATCCAGATGGATTGGTTTTCCTTTCGTCGCGTTGACCTGCACAGTCCGGTCGCCGTAGCGCACTTGGCACGGGCCGTCCCGACTGCTGGTGATGGCCGCGCTGGTCAGCTTGCCGCCGGCCCAGGCCAGGTCCACCTCGAAGCCGCCGCGGGCCCGCAGTCCTTTGACGCGGCCGGTGGGCCAGGCGCTCGGCAGGGCGGGCAAGAGCTCGATTCTCGCCGCGCGTGGCTCTGGAGGAGCATCTCGGCGATGCCGGCGGTGCCGCCGAAGTTGCCGTCGATCTGGAAGGGCGGGTGCGTGTCGAAGAGGTTCGGCAGCGTCGATTTCGCGAGCAACGCCGCGACGTTCTCCTGGGCCTTGTCGCCGTCGTGCAGGCGGGCCCAGAAATTGATGATCCAGGCCCGGCTCCAGCCGGTGTGCCCGCCGCCGTGGGAGAGCCGGAACTCCAGGGACTTGCGGACGGCGGCCGCCAGCTCCGGCGTGCCGGTCATGGTGATCTGCCGGCCCGGATGGAGGGCGAACAGGTGCGACATGTGCCGGTGCCCCGGCTCGGCCTCTTGGAACTCCTGCGACCATTCCAGCAGCCGGCCGTCGGAGCCGATCTGCGGGCCCGAGCAGCCGTGCGCGGGCGTCCCGCACTTGCGCGACGAAGTCGTCCTCGATCCCGAGGACCTTGGCGGCCTCCAGGACGTTCGTGAACAGGTCCCAGATGATTTCCTGATCCATCGCCGGTCCCATGCACAGGGAGGCGCGCTTGCCGTCGGGAGTGATGAAGGTATTCTCCGGCGAATTGACCGGGCCGCTGACCAGCTTGCCTGTCTTCGGGTCGGGCACGAGAAAATCCAGATAGAACTGGGCGGATTCACGCATGATGGGCCACGCCCATTGCAGGTACTGCGGGTCGCCGCCGAAGGCGTAGTGTTCCCACAGATGCTGGCACAGCCAGGCGCCGGCCGCCGGGAACAGGCCCCAGCCCGGATGCTCGCCGGGCGAGGTGAAGCCGAAGACGTTGCTGATCGTGTGCACGGTCCAGCCGTGGGCGCCGTAGTGCACCCACGCCGTTCTGCGGCCGCTGGGCCGCAGCGCAGTCGATCCAATCCAGCAGCGGCTGGTGGCACTCCGCCAGGTTGCAGACCTCCGCCGGCCAGTAATTCATCTGCACGTTGATGTTCGCATGATAGTCGCCGTTCCAGGGCACCTGGAGGCCGTCCGCCCAAAGCCCCTGCAGGTTCGCCGGCAGCGAGCCCGGCCGGGAGCTGCTGATGAGCAGGTACCGGCCGAACTGGAAGTACAGCGCGGTCAAGTCGGGATCGGCGGCTCCGTCACGCACGGCTTTGAGCCGCTCGTCCGTCGGCAGGTTGGCGGACGTCGGAGTCGTCTTCTCGCCCAGATCGAGACTCACGCGGCGAAAGAGCTTCTGGTAGTCTGTCACGTGTCTCTGTCGCAGGTCTGAGTACGAGTGCGATCGCCGCTTCCGCCAGCTTGGCGGCGGTGACCCTCTGGGGGACGCCGCCGCGATAATCGGGCGGCTGGGGCCGGTAATCCGTGCCGGCGGTGAGAAGGAGCGTGACGGCGTTGGCCCCCTCGACGTGAAGATTGGTTCCGCGTCGCGCTGGTCGTGCCGCCGTCGGCGATGGCGCGCAGGCGGGCGACGTACTCGATCCCCCGGAATGTATTCTTGCCGTCATTCATCTGGCCGGTCATGGTCAGACGGTCCGTGCCTTCGGGGCTTGCGTCGTGAATCGCTCCATCCGCCGCAGGTCGGCGGTGAAGCTGATGCGGCCCGGCTTATCGCAGGTCAGCCGCACGACCAGGACGTCATCAGCTGCACTCGAAAGACCTCGCGCGTGAACGTGGCGTCGCCCCAGCGATACGAGGTCTTGGCGATAGCGGTGTCGAGGTCCAGCTCCCGGCGATAGTCACTGATTTCGCCCGCGCCGCTGAATACGAGCGTCAAGTCGCCCAGGGACTGGTAGCTGCCATAGGGCACTTTGCGCGCCGCCGGCCGGACCCCGCGCCTTTGCAGACGAGCTTCTGGGCCGCCAGCGCATCGGCCTCGGTGTACTTGCCCTCGAAGAGGAGCTTGCGGATCTCCTGCAAGGCCGGCAGGGCCTCCGGATTATCCGCGTCCTGGGGGCTGCCCGACCACAGGCTCTTTTCATTCAATTGCAGCCGGTCTTTCTCGACGCCGCCGAAGACCATCGCGCCCAGCCGGCCGTTGCCGACCGGCAGGGCCTCCGTCCATTGCTTGGCGGGCTGGCGATACCACAACTTCAGTCTGGTCCAGGACTCATTTTCATCGGCCACAACCGTCTGCACGCTGATGGTGGCAGCTAAAGACCGGCGAGGAGAGTACCACTTGCACGATTTCATCTGCTCTCCTTTGCTTCGTCCGCATCATTCTGATGGCAAAAGGACATAGCTCTTTGCCGGTTCTGTCTTGAACTCCACGATGTTCTGCGCTGGCGCGTGATGCGGACGTCTTGCCCATTCGCCTGAACGCGGACCGGGGTCGCCGTGCGGACCAGGCAAGGATTGTCACCCAGCTTGGACCGGATCTTCGCCTCAGCCAGCTTGCCATTTTTCCAGGCGATGTCCACTTCGAAGCCGCCGCGAGCGCGCAGGCCCTTGATCGAGCCATTCGGCCACGCGTCGGGCAGAGCGGGCAGCAGGTCGATGATGTACCGGCCCTGGCTGTCCCGGCGCTGGCTTTGCAGCAGCATCTCGGTGATGCCGCTGGTGGCCCCGAAGTTGCCGTCGATCTGGAAGGGCGGATGGGCGTCGAAGAGATTGGGGTAGACGCCGCCGCCTTTGTAGGTGGTCAGCGGGGAGGAGGTCAGGGTCAGCAGGTTCTTGAGCATCAGATGGGCGTGGTTGCCGTCCAGCAGGCGGGCCCAGAAGTTGATCTTCCACGCCCGGCTCCAGCCGGTGCCGCCGTCGCCGCGGAACAGCAGCGACTGCTTGGCGGCCTGGAACAGCTCCGGCGTGTCCGGCGTGATCTCTTCGCCGGGGAACAAGCCCCACAAGTGCGACACGTGGCGGTGCTCGTTCTTGGGGTCGTCCTTGTCTTCGAGCCATTCCTGGAGCTGGCCGTATTTGCCGATCTGGTTGGGGGCGATCCGGGCCCGCATCGCGTCGAGCTTCTGGGCGAATTCCTCATCGACACCAAGCACGCGGGCCGCCTGAGCGGTGCTCGCGAAGAGGTAACGGATGATCTGGTGGTCCATCGTCGGGCCCATGACCAAGCCGCCTTCCTCGGGGCTGTTGCTGGGGCCGCTGATGAGCCAATGCTTGTCGTTACGCGAGTCTTCGACGAGACAAGCCGCGAAGAACTCCGCCGCACCCTTCATCAAAGGATACGCCCGCTGGGCCAAGAAGGTCTTGTCGCCTGTGTAGAGATAGTGCCACCACAAATGTTGGCACAGCCAGGCGCCGCCCGAGGGCCAGATGCCGTGATTGGAGGCGTTGATCGGGGCGGCCCCGCGCCACAGGTCGAAGTTGTGGTGCAGGACCCAGCCGGGGGCGTTGTAGTGCTTCTGGGCGACCACGTGGCCGGTTTGGCTGATGTCGGCCAAGGCGTCGAACAGCGGCCCGCCGCACTCGCTCAGGTTGGTCGGCTCCGTCAGCCAATAGTTCATCTCCGTGTTGATATTGACCGTGTACTTACTGTCCCACGGCGGGTTGACACTGTCATTCCAAAGTCCCTGCAAGTTGGCCGGCTGGCCGCCCGCCCGCGAGCAGGCGATCATCAGATAGCGGCCGTACTGGAAGAACAGGGCCGCCAATTGCGGGTCCTCTTTTGCGCGTACTTCAACACCCGCCGGTCGGTCGGCAGATTTGGCTCCGCCGCCGGACCCAAGTTGATGGACACGCGGCGAAACAGCGCCTGGTGATCGGCCACGTGGGCATCGCGGATCTGGCGTGGGGTCTTGTCCGCGACCTTCTTCAACACCTCGGCGCATCGTGCCCCCGGATCGGCTGAAACATCGTTGTAACTTTTGACACTCGTAGCCATCGCCAGGATCAGCGTCGCGGCGTTCGGCGCCTGTGACGGTGATTTGCTTGTCCTCGACGGTCGCTTGGCCGCCGCGAATGATCACGCGACAGCGGCCCTCGAAGGTCACGGTGCCGGCGACGGCCGCGTCCCGTGCCTTGTAGTTCCGCGCCCGGCCGCGAATCGCCAGCGTGTCACCGGCCACGGCTTGCGTCTGTACGTCCTGGTTGGGACTGGTCAGTTCGGCCGTGAAGCTCAAGGCGCCCGGTTCGCTGGATTCGATCCGCATGACGATGCAACTGGTCCGGAAAGCTGGCGAACGCCTGGCGTGTGTACGTTACGCCGTTGACCCGGTAGGTCGTCGTGGCGATGGCGGTGTCCAAATCAAGCTCCCGGCGATAGTTCTCCACTTTCTCGTGGCCCGGGAACTTCAGCTTCAGATCGCCGAAGGGCTGGTACGGCATCTGCCCCAGCGGCACGGACATGAAGTGCTCCATCGCCAACTGCTCGGCTTCCTTCTGCTTGCCTTCGAACAGCAACTGGCGGATCTGCGGCAGGTACTGGGCGGCGCCCTCATGGGCGTAGTCGTGGGGCTGGCCGGCTCCAGAGCGAATCCTCGTTGAGCTGATAGCGGTCCTCGGCGGTGCCGCCGAAGACCATCGCCCCGAGCCGCCCATTGCCGAGCGGAAGGGCCTGCGTCCATTCCTTGGCCGGCTCGGTGTACCAGAGCTTCAGATCGGATTGCGAATAGCCGCGATTCGAGATCGAAAGGATCAGGCTGGCGGTGCAGATCGACTGCAGGATCAGGCTTCTCATGTTCGGGCTCCGAAAGTCAGTTCGAAATGGGACTGATGGGACACTAGGTGAAATTCACTCCTGGAAGACGCGACGTTCCTTTGCGTCAAAGAGAATTCTCTTCTCCACCCGCACCTGCTTGGGCGAAATTCCGATCAGCCGCAGCGGGTTGTAGAAGAACATCTGGCCCAGCTCGTTCAGGCCCGCCAGGCCGAGACCGACCAAGTGATTCGCACAGGCCAGGATCGTCGCGGAGGAGCCGGCCATGTAGCCGGTCGCCGGGTTGAAGAGCTTGCCGTCCTCCTGGAGGCGGACCTGGGCCCCCATCGACCAGTACTCTCCGGGCGGCAGGCCCGCCAGGGGCGAGGCGTCGCTGATGACGATGCAGCGGCCGGGACCCTTGGTTCGGATGATGGTCTTGAGGACCGAGGGCGGCAGATGGTGACCATCGGCGATGATCGTGGCCAACAAGATCGTCGTTGGCCAGACCGGCCCACACGGGGTTTTGATGCCGGGGCAGCAGGGCCGGCACGCCGTTGCCGAGGTGCGTGAGAGCCTTGGCTCCCACCTTAACCAGCTTCTCCAAAGTCCTGCTCATTGGCCATGTGGTGTCCCAGGGACACGGCGACCCCGTGACTGCTGGCATATCGCGACAACTCCTCGGCACCCTCCTGGTCGGCGGCAATGGTGATGAGCCGGACTGTGCCCTGGGCCAGATTGAGAAGCTCTTGCAGATAGCCGACATCGGGCTTCCGAACCCACTGGAGGCTGTGCGCCCCGCGCGCCCCATCCTCCGGCGAGATGAACGGCCCCTCCAGATGAAGGCCCAGCACTCGCCCCCGGAATTCCTCCGCGCCGAGTGCCTTCGCGATGACGGGCAGATTGTGCTCGTAGACCTCGGTCGAGCTGGTGATCAGGGTCGGCAGAAAGGCGGTCGTACCCACGGCGAGCAATTCCCGGCACGCCCGCGTGAAATCCTCCTCGGTCAGGTTGGCGCCGGAGAAATCCACGCCATGATAACCGTTCACTTGGACATCGATCAGACCGGGAAGAGAGAGCGGATTTTGGATTTGAGATTTGAGATCTGAGATTTGCATGGGGCCCTGTTCCATCCATTAACCATCAAAAATCCCACATCTCGAAATCTCACAGCTCGGTGGAAAGCCGGGAAGCCGCCGGCTCGTCGAGGAAGACGAAGCAGTTCTCGTGCTGCTGCACGATCGAAGCAGGGCACTGGGGTGTCACGGGCCCCTCCAGAGCGTTCTTCGCGGCCTCGGCCTTACGCAGGTCGGGCACCGTGGCGACGAGTTGCTTACTCTTGAGGATTTGGCGAACGCTCATCGAAATCGCCCGGGGGGGACTTGCTGGAGCGACTTGAACCATCCCTCATTGACCTGTTGCCTGCGGCAGCGTTCGTCGAGCTGCACGATGATATAGGGCTCCTCCGTTGCGGCTTGCA
>CAVVRJ010000068.1:0-22749 GCA_963750205.1 uncultured Planctomycetota bacterium | reverse complement strand
AGGACAGGCACCGATTTCTGGACTCGCCGGCGCTGTTAATCGGTGACTGTCCCCCCAGTATCCAGAACGGTGTCCGTCAGAAGACATACACGGCGCGAAGACCTGCCAGGACAAAAGACGTCGTCCTGAGGGTTCTGGGCCGGGTCGGCGATGACCTGCATAAGAGGCGTCAGGGTAAGGCTGTCCGTCACGTGGAGGGAGTAGCCAACTTCCAGGAGCGTCTCATCATGCAGGGCCGCACTGCCCCAGGCCACGGCACCCTGCAAGAAATCGTGGTCCCGGCCGGGCAGCGGCTTTTGCAGAACAGCTCCTATCGACACGAAACTCGTGAGAGCGTTTACCGGTACGTCGGCGTAACCATAACGAAAGAAGAACGTCAGGCGGTCGGTCGCCGATTGGAAACGGACGCTCCGTTGCAGATTGAGCTGCGAACGAGCATACGCTTGGGGGTTTCTCCTTGAGGAAAAACCGGACGTCGTGATCGAGGCCACGGATGCCTCAACCGTCGGGCGGAAGCTACGCCTTGATGGCCCGTTAGCTCCCGGCCTTGCGCTCCCCGAGGGCCCGATCCAACATGAGCAAACCGCTGGCGTGGTCGCCGATCATCTTGAGCTTCTGGACCACCGCATCCACCGAGGCCTCTTCTTCGACTTGCTCTTTCACGAACCATTGCAGGAAATTGAGGGTGGCGTTGTCCTTCTCGGCGTGGGCGAGCTCGACGTGTTCGTCGAACTCCCGCGTGACCCTGCACTCGTGCTGGTAGGCCGCTTCGAAGGCCGCCAAAGGACTATCCCAGCTCGTGGGGGGCGCGTCGATTGCGGCCAGGAGAATGCGTGCCCCTCGTTCGCGCAGGTGCTGGTACAGCCGCAGCGCGTGTCCCGTCTCTTCCTGGGCTTGCACTTCCATCCAACGGGCCGCCCCTTCCAGGTAGATGGAATGGAAATAGGCCGCCATGGACAGGTAGAGCCGCGCATTATAGAACTCACGATTCATCTGCAGGTTCAACGCCGCTGTGACTTCTTCACCGATCATCGAGTACTCCCTTTCTGAAAGTGCTGCCAGGACGCGGCGGGCGGCAGCAACCTGCCGCCCACGGTCCCAACCATATTACTGCGAATGAACCCGCGCGAATTGTTGCCGTGCGGGCACTTCTTGAGGACCAGGAACCAGTCCAGCACCTTGGTGTCCGCCCCGGGTTTCTCCACCCGCTCCTTGGCGGCACCGCACGAGCCCGGCGGCGGGACGATCACGTCGTCGCCGATCTGCCAGTTGGCCGGCGTGGCGATCTTGTGCTCGTCGGAATGCTGCATGGCGATCAGCAGTCGCTTGATCTCTTCCATGTTGCGCCCGTTGCTCAGCGGGTAGTACAGGATCGCCCGCACGACGGCGTTGGGGTCGATGATGAACACCGCCCGCACCGCCTGGGTCGTGCTCGCGCCGGGCTGGAGCATGCCAAAGGTCTTGGAGACCTCCATCGTCAGGTCGCTGATGACCGGGAAAGTCACCTCGACGTTTTTCATGCCTTTGTACTCGATCTTTTCCTTGATGGTCCGCAGCCAGGCGATGTGGCTGAACGTGCTGTCGATGGACAGGCCCAGCAGCTTGCAGTTGAGCTTCTCAAACTGGGGTTGCATCGAGGCGAAGGTCATGAACTCCGTGGTGCAGACCGGGGTGAAGTCGGCCGGATGCGAGAAGAACACAACCCATTTTCCCTTGAAATCATCGGGGAAGTTGATGGGTCCCTGGGTGGTCTCCGCCTTGAACGACGGGGCCTTCTCGCCAATCAACGGTAGTCTGTTCTCGTTGCACATGGGCAATACTCCTTTCCTTTAGAGTGATGGGTGGATACGCTACGAGCGGGAGAGGTCGAAACGGTCCAGGTTCATGACCTTGTTCCACGCCGCTACAAAGTCGTGCAGGAACTTCTCCTGGGAGTCCTCACAGGCGTAGACTTCCGCCAAGGCCCGGAGTTGGGAGTTCGAACCGAAGATCAGGTCGACACGGGTGCCGGTCCACTTGAGTGCGCCCGTGGCGCGATCGCGCCCTCGAATACGTCATGGTCCCCCGTGACGGGCTTCCACTCCGTGCTCATGTCGAGCAGATTCACGAAGAAGTCATTGGTGAGCGTCTCGGGCCGCTGGGTGAAGACGCCATGCGGGGACCCGCCGTAGTTGGTCTTCAGGACCCGCAGGCCGCCCACGAGCACCGTCATTTCCGGTGCGGTCAAGGTCAGCAATTGCGCCTTGTCCACCAGCAACTCCTCGGCCGATACGGCATAGCGGGTCTTCTGGTAGTTGCGGAAGCCATCCGCGACCGGCTCGAGCACGGCGAAGGAGGCCACATCGGTTTGCTCCTGCCGGGCGTCCATGCGTCCCGGCGTGAAGGGAACCGTCACCGCGTGGCCGGCATTCTTGCGCCGCCTGCTCGACGCCCGCGCAACCGGCCAGAACGATCAGGTCCGCCAGGGATACCTTCTTGCCGCCGGACGCTACGCGGTTGAACGCGCTCTGGATGCCCTCCAGGGTCTTGAGCACCTTCGCCAGTTGGGCCGACTGGTTGACTTCCCAATCCTTCTGCGGCGCCAGGCGAAGGCGGGCGCCGTTGGCGCCGCCGCGCTTGTCGGAGCCACGGAAGGTGGACGCCGAGGCCCAGGCGGTCGAAACCAGCTCCGACACGGACAGGCCACAAGCCAGGATCTTGCCCTTGAGAGAAGCGATGTCCTGTGCCTCAATCAGCTTGTGATTGACGGCCGGGATGGGGTCTTGCCAGATGATCTCTTCGGCCGGGACCTCCGGACCGAGATAGCGTGCGCGCGGGCCCATGTCGCGGTGTGTCAGCTTGAACCACGCCCGGGCGAACGCGTCGGCGAACTGATCCGGATTCTCGTAGAAGCGTCTCGATATCTTCTCGTAGACCGGATCGAACCGCAGAGCGAGGTCCGTGGTCAGCATAGAGGGCGTGTGACGCTTGGACGGGTCGTGCGCATCCGGAATCTCACCGGCGCCGGCACCGCCTTTCGGTCGCCACTGATGCGCGCCGGCCGGGCTCTTGGTCAATTCCCATTCGTAGCTGAACAGGTATCCGGAAGAAGTTGTTACTCCACTTCGTGGGCGTTTGGGTCCAGGTGACTTCCAGACCGCTGGTAATCGTGTCGCCGCCTTTGCCCGTGCCAAAGCTGCTCTTCCAGCCCAGGCCCTGCTCCTCAATGGGGGCCGCTTCGGGCTCAGGCCCCACATGGGACGCCGGGCCGGCGCCGTGGGTCTTGCCGAACGCGTGGCCGCCGGCGATGAGGGCCACCGTCTCCTCGTCGTTCATCGCCATGCGCGCGAAGATCTCGCGGATGTCCTTGGCGGCCGCGACCGGGTCCGGGTTGCCGTTCGGGCCTTCCGGGTTCACGTAGATCAGGCCCATCTGCACCGCCGCGAGCGGGTTCTCGAGGTCCCGCGCCGGAATAGCGCTGGTCGCCACCCAGCCAGGTCTTCTCGGCGCCCCAATAGACGTCCTGATCCGGCTCCCAGACGTCCGCGCGGCCGCCACCGAACCCGAAGGTCTTGAATCCCATCGTTTCCAGGGCGACATTGCCGGCGAGGATCATCAGGTCGGCCCAGGAGATCTTCCGGCCGTATTTCTGCTTGATCGGCCAGAGCAGGCGACGCGCCTTGTCCAGGCTGACGTTGTCCGGCCAACTGTTGAGTGGCGGGAAGCGCTGCTGGCCCCGGCCACCGCCGCCGCGGCCGTCCCCGGTGCGGTACGTGCCGGCGCTGTGCCACGCCATCCGGATGAACAAAGGTCCGTAGTGGCCGAAGTCGGCCGGCCACCAGTCCTGCGAGTCGGTCATCAGCGCCGCGAGATCTTTCTTCACCGCCGCCAGGTCGAGGCTCTGGAACTCTTTCGCGTAATTGAAGTCCTGCGCCCATCGGATTGGACTTGGAGGAATGTTGGTGCAAAATTTCGAGTTTCAACCGGTTCGGCCACCAGTCGAGGTTCGACGTACCGCCGCTGGCCGTGTGTTTGTCGGCCTGGCCCGTTGCTTTCTTTGTCCATGATATTCACTCCTTTCGTTATGGTCTCTCAAACGTTCCTTGCTTCGCTCTTGCCATACCTGCGGTGCCAGCACAGGGCTATTCGGGTCTGTGGGGCCGCGTCTCTCCCTCTCGCGGCGCACAAGCCGAACAGATCCCCCGCACCTCGACTTGGGCCGACTCGATCTCCCCGAGTGTCCTTACCGCCGGGGGGATCGGCAGGTCGTCCAAGTCCTCGCTGTAGAAATCACGCACCAGGCCGCACACCGTGCACATAAAATGGTGGTGACGATCCAGGTTGGCGTCATACCGGGCCCGCTCGACCAGGGGGCTGACCTTTCGAATCAGGCCCTCGGTCTCCAGCGTTGCGAGGGTGCGGTAAACCGTATCGCGGGAGATGCTGGGCACGCGCTGCGCCACCGTCTGGTAGACGGTCTCGGCGTCCGGGTGCT
Source organism: uncultured Planctomycetota bacterium (assembly GCA_963750205.1). Lineage (GTDB taxonomy): Bacteria > Planctomycetota > Phycisphaerae > Sedimentisphaerales > Anaerobacaceae > PLanc-01. The sequence continues at coordinate 18,275 of CAVVRJ010000068.1, read as the reverse complement.
CCACGCTGGCGGCCAACTCTCGGAAGACCTCCAGCCGTTGATGAGTAACCTTCATACCCTGCCGGCGGCACGTCCGGACAAAGACCTGGACGCGGCGTTCGACCTCGGCCTTGGACACAGTCATCGTAGCCCTTCTAAATCGTACTTATTACGATGTAAGAACTACTGGACAACCAGCATGGGGTTCAATGATTTTTCCTCCCACTCCGTTTTTTTTGCCCAGCCGGAAGATTCAAGGAAATCAGTCTGTAAGAGATCCTGCCGGTTCTCTGTTCCCTTGTCAATACCGGTCCCGAGCAGGCTTTTCGTCAGAAGTCCACGTCCCACGTCTGGGTGACGCACTCCAACTCAATGAGGTTCTTCGCTGTTTCCAGCAGAGCCTCGTCATAAGCCAAATACACGTCGTCGGCGCTGCGCTGGGCCTCCAGCAAATCCAGCAAAGTAGTCTGGCCGCGTTGATAACTAAATCGTTTGGCCGTCAAGACTTCGTCCGCGCCGGCCAGGGTCGCCGACTGAAAACGGGCGCTCCGTTGGACGTTGAGTTGGTATCGGGCATAGGCCTGACGGATCTCGATCTGGGCCTTCTGCTCGGCGGCCTGCAGCGTCTTCTGGGCCTGCAGGTAGGTGATGCGCGCCGTGGCGACCTCGGCCAGATGAGGATTGAACAGGGGCAGGGGGATCGCGAGCGATAGTCCCAGCGTATTGACGCTGGGGGAAGGGGCGATGAAGTTGTCGGAGGCGGTGCTGTGGGTGATTCCCACTCCCACGTCGACGTCGGGAATCCGCCCGGCATGGGCGAGCTGGATGCCCGCTTCGGCGGCATCGCGCGTCCGTCGCAGGGCGAGCAGGTCGGCACGCTGCGCCAGGCCGGAGGTCAGGAGTTGCTCCACATGGAAGGAATGCGGGGGGTGTTCGAGTTGGCCCAGCGGCACGAGCGCCGTCCGTGCCTTGTCCGGCCCCAGATACCCCGCCAACGCGATACGGGCTGCTTCGGCATCGGCTTGCGCTGCCAGCAACTCGCTCTGGAATTGCAGGGCGGCCACCCGCGATTGCGTGACATCGATCTCGCCGACATCGCCCACGCGCAGTCGCTGCTCATTCGCGGCCACCAGATCATCCAGCGAATGGGCGGAGCGGCGCTTCTGCTCGAGAGTCTTTTGGGCCGCCAGGGCCTCCACGAACGCGGTTGCCGCGTCCGCGGCAAATTGTACAGGAAGCTCTCCAACGTAGCCGAGGCCGCCCGCAAATTGTGATCGGCCACCAGCCGGCGGGCCTTCCGCTTGCCGCCCAGCTCGATGGTCTGAGTGAGGCCCACGCCGAATGCCGTTGGCAGACGCTCGCTGCCGTGGTGCGTGATGTCACTCCCCCAGTTAAAGCTGAAACCCGGGTTGGGAGAGACCTGCGCGGCGGCTACCGCTGCTTCGGCGAGCGAGACGTTATAGCGTTGGGCCGCATAATCCAGGTTGGCCGTGACCACCTCACTGAGAAACGCCGCGAAGGTGAGCCGGACCTCCGCCGGCGCGTTCGGTTCCGGTGTCATATTGGAGGAAATGGCAAGTGCGGAAGCGCTGCTGGCAGCGGCGTCCTGCCCCCTGGAAGCGTCGGCGGATGCCCAGGCGAGCGCGCTACCAACAGGCAGAACGCTGCCGGTCATCCATAGGGCGAATAGGATCGACTTCATATCTCTTTCCTCTTAGGCAGACGCCCCCGGGCCGTCCGGGTGGAAGCGTCGCTCCATAACGTAGTAGGCTGGCGGCAGGACCACCAGCGTCAGGATAGTGGCCGTGATGAGGCCGCCGACGATCACCGTGGCGAGGGGCCGCTGGACGTCACTGCCGATGCTGTGGGTCAGCGCGGCCGGCAGCAGGCCCAGAGTCGCGACCACGGCGGTCATGAGCACCGGACGCAGACGGTCACGGGCGCCCGGCGCACCGCTTCTTCCAGCGGATGCCCCTCGGCGCGCCCACGGTTGATCTCACGCCAACGGTTGATGTTGGACACCATGATGACGCCGTATTGCACGGCCACGCCGAAAAGGGCGATGAAGCCGACGGCGCTGGAGACGTTCAAGGTCATGCCGCGCAGGTGCAGGGCCGCCAGGCCGCCTACCAGGGCGAGCGGGACCGTCAGCAGGATAATGGCTGCGTGTCGCGCCACGCCGAAGTTGGCGAACAGCAACAGAAAGATCACGCCCAGGGCAGCGGGAACGATCAGGGCCAGACGGGCCTGGGCCCGCCGTTGATTCTCGAACTGGCCGCCCCAGCCGACCTCGAAATGGGTCCGGTCATAGTGAACATGGTCGGCCACGCTCTGCTGCGCCTCGGCCAGGAAGGAGGCCAAATCCCGGCCCCGCAGGTTGAGCTTGACCGTCAGGTGCCGGCGGTTCATCTCGCGGGTGATCGTGCTCTCGCCGGAACCCATCTTGATCTCGGCCACCTGTGCCAAAGGAATGCGGGCACCGGTGGAAGAAAGGACCGTCAGGTCGCCCATGACGTCGGGATTGGCCCGTGCAGAAGGCGCGTACCGCACGCTGATGTCATATACCCGGTCGCCCAGGAAGGCTTTGGATACGGGTTTGCCGCCGATGCCGGCCTCGATGAGGGTGGAGACGTCACCCACATTGATGCCGAAGCGGGCCGCCGCGAGACGGTCCAGCTTGATCTGCACTTGCGGCAGGGGCGGTTCCTGGTCGATGGCGACATCCGCGGCGCCAGGCACGGCGGAGACGGTCGTCGCCACCTCCTCGGCGATGCGGCGTGTCTCGGCAAAATCGTCCCCGTAGATCTTAATCACCAGCTCGCTGTGTGCCCCGGCGATCTTGTCGTTGACCATATCGATGATCGGCTGCGAGAAGCCGACGGTCAGGCCGGGAATCTGCCGGAGACGGGCATCCATGCGGCGGATCAGGGCCTGCTTGTCGCCGCCCCAGTCGGCGTAGGGCTTGAGCCCCACGCACGCTTCGATGTGGGAGGGCGTCCAGGGGTCGGTGCCGTCGTCCATGCGGCCCAGTTGCGTTACGATGTAGGAGACTTCGGGAAACTCCCGCACGGCCCCACGCAGCTCCGCCGCCATCTGCGTCGCCTTGGGCAGGGACACGCCGGAGGGCAGTTGCACCTGGAGCCAGATGGAGCCCTCGTCCAGATACGGCAGATACTCGCGGCCGATAGTCAGCCCGAGGACACCTCCAAGCACGGCCGCCAGTCCCCCCACCAGCAAGGCACGCCCGGGATGGGCAATCACGTGCACCAGCAAGCGGTCATATCTCCCGCGCAACCACTCGAAAAGGGGATTGTGCCAGGCCTTGCCCGGCTTGCGATAGGTGAGGAAGGCGAGCGCCGGAATGGCAACCAAGGCGAAGAACAGACCGCCCAGCAGGGCGTAACCGACGGTGAACGCCATCGGCGTGAACAGCTTCTTCTCGACGCGCTCAAAGGCGAAGAGCGGCAGGTAGGCGGCGATGACGATTAAGGTGGCGAAGAACTTGGGGCGGGCCACTTCCAGCGCCGCGTCGCGCGCGGTGGCTTCCGTGAGCGGCGCCTCCGGGGCATCCTCCCGCCGGCGCAGGATGACTTCCATGAGCACGATGGCGCTATCGACAATGATGCCGAAATCGATGGCCCCGAGGGAAAGCAGGTTGGCCGGAATGTGGGTGAAATGCATGAGCACGAAGGCGAACAGCAGTGAGAACGGGATGGTCAGGGCCACGAGCAAAGCCCCGCGCAGACTGCCGAGGAACACCAGCAGAACCAAAACGACCAGTCCCATGCCTTCCACCAGCGTGCGGCCTACCGTGTGCACGGTCTGGTCCACCAGCCAGGTGCGGTCGAGATAGGGGACCACTTTGACATCGGGCGGCAGAACCTGGTGGTTCAACTCGTCCACGGCCTTGTGCAGGTCCCCCAGCACGCGCGAGGGGTTCTCTCCCTTGAGCAGAACGACCAAGCCTTGCACGGAGTCGTCGTTTTCATCTTTGCCACCGATGCCGACACGCTCGATGACGCCGAAATGAACCTGGCCCAAGTCGCGCAGCAGGACCGGGACGCCTCCTTTTTGCATGACGACAATGGCCCCGAGTTCTTCCGGAGATTTCACGGAGCCCAGCCCGCGCACGACGAAGCCCTGCTGGCCGTGGATCATCACACTGCCGCCGGCGTTGGCGTTGTTGGCCTGGATGGCGTCGATGATCTGCTTGAGGCTGAGGCGGTATTCGGTGAGCTTGGCCGGGTCGAGCAGGACCTCGAACTGCGCGGTTTCCCCGCCGAAGGTGGTGACATCCGCCACCCCGAAGACTTGCTTGAGCTTCGGCTTGACGACCCAGACTTGGAACTCCTTGAGAGCACGCGGGCCGCGCAGGGGCGATTCCAGCGTGTAGCGGTAGATCTCGCCCGTCGGCGATGTCAGCGGATCGAGACCGGTGCTGGCGCCGTCCGGCAGCGTCACCTCGGCGATGCGCTCCTGAATGCGCTGACGCGACCAGTAGCTTTCCACCCCGTCTCGAAAGACGATCGTGATCAGGGACAGGCCGAACGTGCTCTTGGAGCGCATCACCTGGAGACCGGGCAGGCCGCTCAATTCCCGCTCCAGCGGAATGGTGATCTGTTGTTCGACTTCCTCCGCCGCATGACCGGGATACATGGTGATGACCTGCGAGGTCACGTCGGCAATATCCGGAAAAGCCTCAATCGCCAGTTGCCGCCACGCCTGGATGCCGTAGACGGCCAAGACCAGCACGATCGTCAGCACGAGCCAGCGGCGGTGCAGACAGAACGAAATCAGGCGGTTAATCATGGTTGTAACAACACTCCTTCTTGGGCCAGGATGATCGTACCGTTCGACAGACCCCGGAGAATCACGGTCCGGTCACCGAGATGAGCGCCCAACGCCACCTCCCGCGGCTCAAAACGCCCGGCTTGCGTCTGCTCGTAGACCACCGTCGTCCCCTCCGCCTCGACAATTGCCGTAGTGGGGACGGTCACCAGGGTCTCGGGCGCCCTTGTCAGGTTCACCGTCGCAAACATGCCGGGCTTGAGACGCCCCTGGGGGTTGGGCAGCACGGCACGCACCTTGACCACACGCGTGTCCGGGTCCAGCAGGTCGCCAATGGCCTCCACCTTGCCCGTGAAGGTCTCGTCGGGATAGGCCGGCAGCGACGCTTGCACTTCCTGTCCCAAGACCACAAAGTGCACGTCCTTCTCGGGCACGCTGGCCGTGACCCAGACGCGAGACAGGTCGGCAATGGTCATCAGGGCGGTCGTGTTGTCGCTGCGGAATTCTCCCAGAGCGGCCGCCATATCCACGACACGGCCCGCCAGCGGTGCGCACAGGTGCAGGGGCTGGCCCAGGGGATCCCGGTTGGGGTCCAAGCCGTAGGCGCAGAGACGAGCGGTCGTGCTGGCGAGGTTGTTCTGGGCCGCCTCGAAGTCGCTTTGCGCCTGTTCCACCTCCCGCTGGGCCGCGATCTTATGAGTCAGGAGGTCTTTTTGACGTTCCAGTTGGCGCTGGGCCACCTGGAGCGTGCTGCGGGCTTTCAAGTAGTCCCCTTGGGCCGCCATGAAATCGGGGGAATGTACGGTGGCCAAGAGCTGACCGAAGGTAACCTGATCGCCGAGTTGTACGTGCAGGCGCTCGACGCGTCCCGTGATCGGCAGATACACGCGGGCAAACCGCTGCGGGTCCGGCTCGATCGCGGCCGGGACGGACAGCGTCTGCCGGACCGGCTCGCTCTTGACCTTCTCCTGCACAAGGCGCGCACGGAGTGGCGAATTCTCCGAAATGATGATGGCCTTTCCCTCTCGGCGGAAATCGAGGTCCGCCTCGGCCTCCGGAGTTGGTGGCGATTGAGGACGGCAGCCCGTCCATCCGCAGAGCATCAGCAGGAGCAAGGCCGCTCTCCTGCAGCCGGTCCGCGGGCCGGGCGCATTGAGACAAGGGCTTCGTTGCATAAGCAATTAGGAATCCAAAAGCTAAGTTGGGTCCGCGTGTGCAGACTTTCCTCACGGCGTTCCGAACGGGGGCGGCGCAATACCGCCTGCCGCAGACATCGGAAGCAACGACTAAGAGAGGAGGTAGGCTGGGGGACCCCGGAGAAGGATGGGACCGGCGCAGGAAGATACGACGACCACCACGAAATCTTGGGTGAACTCGGCCAGAATTGGCGACTGCGTCAGACCCGGAAGGCAATCGCAGTGCACTTGGGCCGCGTTGGAATTGGCCAGGAACATGCACGCGGGACAGGGCGCGCCCGAAGGGAGGGAATCCTCGGTGGTCTTGTTCCCCGGAGCTGCCGGACAATCTTCCTTATGCAACAACGGAACTGCCGACACGATCACCAGATAGGCAAGGGCGACGCCGAGCGCCATGACCCGATACTCAGTTGCGCGTTTTCTTGCGAATCCGTACACGACCGCGACCCTATGTAGAAGAACCACTCCTTACGCTCGACACAGACACAATCCTACTGATGGACTACGTCCTTGTCAAGGCTACTGGTCAGAATCCGCCTCTGTTTGCGCTGCGTAAATCCCGCAGTTCAGGGCCACAGACTGCGATCTCAAATACACTTCTTCACGTTCGCGCGTCAGCCGGGATGTTCGATGCGTCCAAAAACCCACTCGCGCGGAGATGCGGAGGCGCAGAGAGAAGCAAGATCGAATCTACCCGAAACCTGTGTCCCAGCGTCCCTGCGCGAGACATAGCTCCTTACTTATCCTTCCTCTGCGTCCCTCGGCGGCCTCCGCGGCTGACCCAAGCTCCGCGGGTCACTGCGCCGCCGGATGGCCGAAGGCGATGTCATCGAGGTAGATCAGGCCGGCGCCGCCCGCTTTGGGATTGACCCGTTCCCCCACGCCGAGGTAGAAGCGCTGGACCGCCGCCAGGTTGACCCCCGTGAAGCTGCTCAGCGGGATACGCCACTGCTGCCAGCTTGTCGCCGTCGTGATCCGAGGATCCGGGTGGTTCACGAGCTTGCTATGGCCGGCACTGTCCTTGACCATCACGTACAGTTGGCCCGGACTATTGGCGGACTGGACCACGCCCACGGCCCCACTACCGCGCCACGTAGAGCACGAGCGTGTCGGCCCCGCCCCGAGTCCAATCCTGGGGGTCCGCCCAAGCATCATCGGTTTCGCTGTAGTACGGCGCCTTGGTGTTGTCGTACGCGAACGGCATCGACTGCCGGCCCCCATGGACGATCGTCTGCTCGGCATAGGGTGGCTGCATGTAACTTCAAGGAGACCAACGTATCGGAGGATGACTGGTCCGACCTCATCCATATGTTGGACGTGCTGAACAACGCTCCGGACGCCACGTACTTTCAGGACGTCGGCAAGGTGATCAATGTCCCCCAGTGGCTGCGGTACATTGCCCTCGACGCGCTCCTGCTGAACTACGAGACGGGATTGGATCGCGGCATCGGGGACGACTATTTCATGTACTGCGGCGTGGTCGATCCTCGCTTTGTCCTCTTTCCGCACGATCTGGACACCATCCTGGACGAGGGCAATGAGCACGGCAGCATCAACCAGAGCATCTTCTCCATCGTCAGGGGAGTCGCCGGCGCCGACGGTGTTGATGGGTTGAAACGATTCTTCAGCCGTCCGGAGGTGATCCCGCTTTACTACCAAGCCATACTCGACTTGATGGATGGGTTCTTCAACTCTCAGACGCTCGATCCCTTATTCGATCGGTTTATCGGGGGATTTGCGCCGGCGGATCGGCTCACCGCCATGAAGCAATTTGTCAAGAACCGAAGCGCCGCGGTGCTGGCGCAGATTCCGCAGTCGCTCACGGTGGACGGTGCCCCCGCGCCCGGTGTCGGATATCTGCGCACGACGAGTTCGACGGTCTCTTTATCCGGAAAGGCCCATGCCGGCAAGACCCGTTCGGTGCTCGTGAACGGCGGACCGGCCACCTGGTCGCCGATCGATGCCAGTTGGTCGATGGGCCGTATGCTCGTGAATCCCGGCATGACCCGGGTCCTCATTCAAGCCTTGGACGCGGCCGGCCAGGAGGTCGATCGCTCCAGTGTCGATGTCTGGTTCGATAGTGGCGCCATGACCACCAAAGCCGGTGGCGCCCTCAGCGCCGATGAAGTCTGGACGATGGCCGGCGGTCCCTACCATGTGACGGGCACCCTCACCATCGCCACGGGGCGGACCTTGACCATCCAGCCTGGGACGACTGTCTTCCTGGATGCCAACTGCGGGTTCATTATCTCCGGCCGGCTCGTGGCCGAGGGCACCGAGTACCAGCGGATTTGTTTCACTCACATGCCCGGCACCGCAACGCAATGGGCCGGCTTCCAGGTCCCCAACTCGCAAGAGGACAACGTCATTGCCTACGCGGACCTGCAATTTGGCGGCTCTCGGTCCGAGTGGATCACGACCGGCAATAATAACGGGAGCGTCGTCGGCCCCACGGCCCGGCTGACCATCGATCACGTCACGTTCAGCGGCTCCGACACGCAGTATTTCAACCTCTGGGACCCGCAGATCACCATTCGCAACAGCGTCTTTGCCGATTTGGGCACTCATGACATGTGCACGGCGGAGCGCATGCCTGCCGACGGATGGTTCCTCGTGGAGGGCAACCTCTTCGGTCACACGCACGGCGACACCGCCATCCTTCGTCTCAACGGCGTGAGCGTCAAGGGTGGTCCGGCGGCGCAGCTAATCGACAACGTCTTCAGCGGCGGTGGCGACGATCTGGTGCGGGACAACGAGACCGATACCTGCCTTGAAGGCAATCTCTTCATGCATGCCAATGTGAGTAATGTCGCCCGCACGGCCTCGGCGGGGGTCACGACCGGTCCCGGCGGCGGCTCCGCCCATGCGCCCAATCTGAGCACCCAGCAAGTGACGGTCGTGCGGAACATCTTCTACCACAACGATTACGGCATTCTCTGCAAGACCGGTGCGTCCGCCCTGATTTATGGCAACGTGTTCACCCAGAACGCCGGGGCGATGCTCTTCGATGAGCCGACGCGGACCGACTCCGGCCCTGGCCGGGCCGCGTACGTCGATAGTTGCATCTTCTGGAAGAACGGTCCGGAAGTGGACGGCACCTCGACCGACAATGGCACCGGCACCCTTGTCAACCGCCGCAATACCCAAGTGGTCGTGAACAATTCCATCATCCAGAGCCAGTTCTCCGGTTTGGGTACGGGCAATATCGATGCCGATCCGGTTCTGGCTGATGCGGATCGTACGTGGTACGTGGACATGAATCAGCCCCGCTTCAGCACCGGCTTCCCGGGATTCGCCGCCGGCGGCTATTTTCTGAACGGGATGATCCCGGACGTCCACCTGCGGCCGGAGTCGCCCGCCAGCGGTGGCGGCGCCAACGGCGTGGATATGGGGCCGATGATTTCCTCCGGAGCCTCAATCTCCGGCGAGCCGTGGCCCGTGACGTGGCGGACCAGCGCCACACTGACGGTGGGCGGCCCCGATCTGCGTGCGTATAAGTATCGCGTCAACAACGGCCCATGGAGTGCGGACGTGGTCCGGCCGGCGGCGGGGGCGTCTGTGGCTCCCCAATCGCTGCCCCCGATCGTGCTGACCAATCTTTCGAACGGACAATCCTACACCGTGGCCGTTATCGGCCAGGACGCCACCGGCATCTGGCAAAGTGAGAGTAGTCCAACTTTGTCCGGCACGTGGAAGATCGATACTTCCGGCCAGCGGCTGGTCATCAACGAAGTCCTGGCCGTCAACAAATCGGCCTTCCCGCACAACGGCACGTTCCCTGGCGTGGTGGAACTGTACTATGACGGTCCGGCCGCCCTCGACCTGTCCGGCATGAGCATCAGCGACGATCCTCTGGTGCCGGTCGAGTTCGTGTTTCCCCCCGGCGTGATGATGAATCCCGGTGCGTACCGGCTCCTTTATACGGGCAGCGGCGCCGCAGATACGGACCTGTATTTGGGGTTCAGCTTCAAGACGCAGGGCGGGGCCGTCTATCTGTTCGACAAGGCCGGAGCGGTAGTCGATTCCGTGGTCTTCGGTCAGCAACTGCCGGACTTGGCCATCGGTCGTATCGGTGCTCTGGGCCAACGGCATCTGACCGTTCCGACCCTGGGGCAAGCCAATGTTGCCTATCCGGTTGGGGACGTGCGCCCCGTCAAGATCAATGAGTGGCTGGCCAGCGGCCAGGTTCTGTTTGGCTCGGACTTCATCGAGCTCTACAATCCGGGCGCCGAGCCGGTAGACTTGGGGGGCCTGTACCTGACGGACAACCCCGATACGCAGCCGTATAAGCAAGCGATTCGCCCCCTGAGCTTTGCCCCCGGCCATGGCTACGCCGTATTCACGGCGGACGATTCCAATAGCCCGGGCCACGTCTCGTTTGGTTTGTCGGTTGATGGTGAGATGATCGGCTTGCTCGATGCCCAGGGGACGGAGATCGACAAGGTCATGTTCGGCCCGCAGACCGTCGATGTCTCGGAAGGCCGCTTGCTCGACGGGGCGGCGAGCGTCGCGCTGTTGCCGCTGCCGACACCCGGTCTCGCGAATCCCCAAGCGCAGAAGACAACCACAACCACGGTGACGCTGGTGGAGGAAAAGGCGACCAAGAGGGTACTTGTCCCCAGCGGCCCGATCAGCGACGACTGGAAGGGCGGCACGACCTTCGACGACTCCTCCTGGCGGCTGTGTGCGGGCGCTCCGGGCGGCGTCGGCTACGAGGCCGACAAGGGCTATGAGTCGTTCATCACGCTCGACACCAAGACGCAAATGTACGGCACGGGCAAGAACAATACCTGTTATATCCGTATACCCTTCACGGTCGATGCTTCCACTCTCGGCGGCATGAGCAAGCTGACGCTGAAGGTACGCTACGACGACGGCTTCATTGCCTATTGCAACGGCACGGAAGTGGCCCGACGCAACTTTACGGGCACGCCGGCCTGGAATTCCCACGCCGACACGGCGCGCGAAGCCAATACGCAGGACTTCGATGAATCCATCGACCTATCTCAGTACAAAAGCAGTTTGAAGGCCGGAGCGAACATCCTCGCTATCGACGGCATGAACGCCTCGAACACGAGCTCCGATTTCCTGATCAATGTGGCCCTGGACGGTGTCCTGGCATCGGTGACAGGGGGCGCGAATCTCGATCCGGCACTGAAGCTGTTGGACGGCTTGCGCATCACCGAGCTGATGTACCATTCGCCCAAGGGCAATAGCTATGACTACGTCGAGCTGAAGAACATCCTCAACGAACCGCTCGACGTCAACGGTGTTCGCTTTGACAAAGGCATCAGCTTTGTCTTCCCCGCCCTGACGTTGCAGCCGGGAGAATATGTAGTCGTGGTGGCCAATCTGACGATGTTTCGCTCGCTCTACGGCACCGGTCCGAAAGTGGTGGGCCAATATGACGGCACTCTCAGCGATACGGGCGAAAAGATCACCCTGTTGCTGCCGGCTCCGCTGGACGCGGCGATCCTGCGCTTCGACTACAGCAACACGTGGTATCCGGCCACGGACGGCGGCGGCAAGTCCCTGACGATTCAAGATCCCACCGCCCCGCCCGTGACCTGGAAAGACGCGGAAAGCTGGAGCGCCGCCGACCCGACACCCGGCCGGTAGCGACGAACGTTGATCGGTTGCGGTTGCGCGGCTCGTCGCGTCATGCGGTTGCGTCGGGCGTGGTTTGCCCCGCGCGACGCCCGACGTAACCGATACGAGTCGCGCAACCGACTGACGCACCACGATCAGTTCTTGGCAACCAGCACGGGCGTTAGGCCGCCAGAGCCGGGGCCCAGCTTCGGGCAGGACTCCAGCGCCGCGACAATCGTCTGCGGCTCGGAGCCACTCACCATGTAGATTTCTCCTCCCGTGCATGGTATTGTTCGGCGAAACGGTCCCAATCCTGCTTGTACTGGGCGTAGACCTTCTGTTTGAAGGCCTCTTTCGTGCTCAGCCGCTCCACCTCCTGGGAATTCCAGTACTTGATGAGGAGGTTGCGGTCCTTGACGAGGACATCGACACTGATGAGCTGGTCGTCCACTCGGAGTATCCGGTCGATGCTCACCGCAGTGCAGCCCCGGCTCCGCAGGTGTTGGCGGATGACGTCCATGGGGTCGTCACAGGCTCTTCTATGCATCTGGGGGCCTGGTCCGCCGTGTCCGTCGTGGCGGGGGCTTGGACCCCGGGGCGAGCAGGGTGGGACGACGTGTGCCGGGTGGCCCGGCGGATGCGCCGGCCGGGCCGGGCCCGGGCCGAAGTGCTCTATCACACTGGTCACCGGAAATGCACCGTGTAAGCCGTGCCGGAGAGGGAAGCCGAACACAGGATAGCCGCAGTCCCAGTAGAGGTCCGGGCATACCCCATAACCCTCGACCAGCCCGGAACTATAATAGTTCAAAGCGTAAGGCGTGTACTCCACATCACCGCCCACCAGCCCGGAACTGTAGTAATTGAGTGCATACGGGGAGTAGTGCACTCCACAACCGTAGGAATAGGCGTGAGCGATGTTCGGCGCAAGGACGAATGCCATTGCGCAGAGTGAAATCCTTTTCATGTGGGGCTCCTTTCCTTAGGAAGATCACTTCTCCTTCGTTTTCGAGCCTTCAGACACGAGACAACACATCTGAAGACCCCATCCCCTCCTCCCAAGTACTCAGGAACCCTCCCCCATTTGGAGTGTGAGATTTACGATCTTCGATTGCAGATTCAAGCCCCGCGGCAGGCGAAGCCAAAACCACAAATCATGAATCGTAAATCAAAGATCATCGTTGCCCTCCTTTCTCCGCATCATCATGCTCTGAAACATCCTTGTTTATCCAGAGTCCGCAGATTAACGCTGCTTGTGCTCTGGCTGCGAATATTATCGACCCTTGACGGAACACGACTTTAGACAATCTGAAATCATCCCCATGTGAGCAATATTATAGGACCCACTATTCCGGTACGTCAAGAGGTCGAGCGGTTCGCTTGGGCAAACGCAAAGCTCGGTAAGATGAGCTTGGGTCCCCAAACGCGAAAGTCCGCGTTTGGGGGCCCCTTCAGCCCATGCGGGGGCCCGTATACGGATTCGGGAAAATGTGTACGTGGCACGGACTCTGTCACCCTGAGACGAAGTCGAAGGATCTGGCCACCGAGGGGGACGTTTCGCTTACTCGCAGGCCAGATCCTTCGCTGCTCTCAGGATGACACGTGGGACGCTCGAACCGATGCTACGGGACGTCTTACGGTGCCGCTGTGGGCTGGCTTTGGAGTCGTGCATGCAGTTGGATTGGCTTGCCCTTCGTCGCGTCAATCTGTGCGGTGTGGTCGCCGTAGCGGAGTTTGCATGGCCCATCCCGGTTGCTGGCGATTGTCGCGCCGGTGAGCTTGCCGTCCGCCCAGGCTATATCGACCTGGAAGCCGCCGCGAGCTCGTAGTCCTTTGACGTGGCCGGTGGCCCAGGCGCTCGGCAGGGCGGGCAGGATCTCGATTTCGCCCGTGTGACTTTGGAGCAGCATCTCCGCGATGCCGGCAGTGCCCCCGAAATTGCCATCGATCTGGAAGGGCGGATGCGTGTCGAAGAGGTTCGGCAGCGTTGATCTGGCGAGCAAGGCGGCGACGTTCTCCTGAGCCTTGTCGCCGTCGTGCAGGCGGGCCCAGAAATTGATGATCCAGGCCCGGCTCCAGCCCGTGTGACCGCCGCCGTGGGAAAGGCGGAACTCCAGAGACTTGCGGACGGCGGCCGCCAACTCGGGCGTGCCCGTCATGGTGATCTGCCGGCCCGGATGGAGAGCGAACAGGTGGGACATGTGCCGATGGCCCGGCTCGGCCTCCTTGAACTCCTGCGACCATTCCAGCAGCCGGCCGTCGGAGCCGATCTGCGGTCCGAGCAGCCGCGCGCGGGCCTCCCGCACGCGGGCGACGAAGTCGTCGTCGATCGCGAGAACCTTGGCGGCGTCGAGAACATTGGTGAACAGGTCCCAGATGATCTCCTGATCCATGGCCGGTCCCATACACAGGGACGCGCGTTTGCCGTCGGGAGTGACGAAGCTGTTCTCGGGCGAATTGACCGGGCCGCTGACCAGCTTTCCCGTCTTCGGGTCGGACACGAGGAAATCCAGATAGAACTGAGCGGATTCGCGCAGGAGGGGCCAGGCCCATTGCAGGTACTGCGGGTCACCGCCGAAGGCATAGTGTTCCCAGAGGTGCTGGCACGGCCAGGCCCCGGCCGCCGGGAACAGGCCCCAGCCTGGATGCTCGCCGGGCGAGGTGAAGCCGAAGACATTGCTGATCGTGTGCACGGTCCAGCCGTGGGCGCCGTAGTGCACCCACGCCGTTTTGCGGCCGCTGGGACGCAGGGCGTCGATCCGAATCGAGCAGCGGCTGGTGGCATTCCGCGAGATTGCAGACCTCGGCCGGCCAATAGTTCATCTGCACGTTGATGTTCGAATGATAATCGCCGTTCCAGGGCACCTGGATGCCGTCGGCCCAAAGCCCCTGAAGGTTTGCCGGCAAGGAGCCCGGCCGGGAACTGCTGATGAGCAGGTAACGGCCGAATTGGAAATACAGCGCGGTCAAGTCAAGATCGGCGGCCCCGTCACGCACGGCTTTGAGCCGCTCGTCCGTGGGTATGTAGCCGGCGCCCTGGGGGGCGTCACCCCCGAGCCCGGTGCCACACAGGTCGAGACTGACCCGGCGAAAGAGCTTCTGGTAGTCTGTCACGTGTCTTTTCCGCAGCTCCGAGTACGGGTGCAGCGCCGCTTCCGCCAGTTTGGCGGCCGTTACTCGCTGGGGGACGCCGCCGCGGTAATCCGGCGGCTGCAGCCGATAGTCCGTGCCGGCGGTCAGCAGGAGCGTGACGGCGTTGGCCCCCTCGACGCGGAGATTGGTTCCGGTCGCGCTGGTGGCGCCGCCGTCGGCGATGGCGCGCAGGCGGGCGACATACTTCGTCCCTCGGAACATGTTCTTGCCGTCATCCATCTGACCGGTCATGGTCAGACCGTTCGTACCTTCGGGGCTGGTCGTGAATCGCTCCATCCGCCGCAGGTCGGCGGCGAAGCTGATGTGGTCCGGCTTGTCGCAGGTCAGCCGAATGACCAGGACGTCATCAGCCGCACTCGAGAAGACCTCCCGCGTGAACGTGGCGTCGCCCCAGCGGTACGAGGTCTTGGCGATGGCGGTGTCGAGGTCGAGTTCCCGGCGATAGTCGTTAATCTCGCCCGAGCCGCTGAATACGAGCGTCAAGTCGCCCAGGGACTGGTAGCTGCCGTAGGGCACTTTCGCGCCGCCGCTCGACCCCACGCCTTTGCAGATCAGCTTCTTAGCCGCCAGCGCATCGGCCTCGGTGTACTTGCCCTCGAAGAGGAGCTTACGGATCTCCTGCAGGGCCGGCAGGGCCTCCGGGTTATCGGCGTCCTGGGACTGCCCGACCACAGGCTGTTCTCATTCAATTGCAGCCGATCCTTCTCGACGCCGCCGAAGACCATCGCGCCGAGCCGGCCGTTGCCGACCGGCAGCGCTTCCGTCCATTGCTTGGCGGGCTGGCGGTACCATAGCTTCAGTTTGGCCCAGGATTCGTCTTCATCGGCTACAGCCGTTTGCACGCTGATGGCGGCTGCTAAAACGGCGAGGAGGTACCACTTGCACGACTTCATCTGCTCTCCTTTGTCCTATGCTCATTATTCTGATGGCAGAAGGACATAGCTCTTTCCCGGTTCTGCATTGAATTCGACGATCTTCTGCGCCGACCGCGTGACGGCGACGTCTTGCCCATTCGCCTGGACGCGGACAGGGGTCGCCGTGCGGACTAAGCAAAGTTGCCGCCAGCTCGGGCCGGATCTTCGCGTTAGCCAGCTTGCCGTTCTTCCAGGCCATGTCCACCTCGAAGCCGCCGCGAGCGCACAGGCCGTAGACAGAGCCGTTGGGCCAGGCGTCGGGCAGGGCGGGCAGCAGGTCGATGACGTACCGGCCCTGGCTGTCACGGCGATGGCTTTGCAGCAGCATCTCGGTGATGCCGCTGGTGGCCCCGAAGTTGCCGTCGATCTGGAAGGGCGGGTGCGCGTCGAAAAGGTTGGGATAGACGCCGCCGCCCTTGTACGCGGTCAGGGGCGAGGACGTCAGGGTCAGCAGGTTCTTGAGCATGAGATGGGCGTGGTTGCCGTCCAGGAGGCGGGCCCAGAAATTGATCTTCCACGCCCGGCTCCAGCCGGTGCCGCCGTCGCCGCGGAAAACAAGCGACTGCTTGGCCGCTTGGAACAGCTCCGGCGTCTCCGGCGTGATTTCCTCGCCCGGGAATAGCCCCACAGATGCGACACGTGGCGATGACGTCGTTCTTCGGGTTGTCCTTGTCTTCGAGCCACTCCTGAAGCTGGCCGTGCTTGCCGATCTGGTTGGGGGGATCCGGCCGCGCATCGTGTCGAGCTTCTTGGCGAACTCTTCATCGACGCCCAGCACGCGGGCCGCCTGGGCCGTGCTCGCGAAGAGGTAACGGATGATCTGGTGGTCCATCGTTGGGCCCATGACCAAGCCGCCTTCCTCGGGGCTGTCGCCGGGGCCGCTGATCAGTAGAGACGCAAGGTTTTGCGTCTCTACAGCGTGGCGCGGGTCTTCGACGAGGTAGGCCGCGAAGAACTCCGCCGCTCCTTTCATCAAGGGATAGGCCCGCTCGGCCAGGAAGGTCTTGTCACCGGTGTAGAGATAGTGCCACCAGAGATGCTGGCACGGCCAGGCCCCGCCGGAGGGCCAGATGCCGTGGTTGGAGGCGTTGATCGGGGCGGCCCCGCGCCACAGGTCGAAGTTGTGATGCAGGACCCAGCCGGGGGCGTTATTGTGTTTTTGGGCGACTACGTGGCCGGTGCGGCTGAGGTCGGCCAAGGCGTCGAACAGCGGGCTGCCGCACTCGCTCAGGTTGGTCGGCTCGGTCAGCCAGTAGTTCATCTCGGTGTTGATATTGACCGTGTACTTGCTGTCCCACGGGGGATTGACGCTGTCGTTCCAGAGCCCCTGCAAGTTGGCCGGCTGCCCGCCCCGCCGCGAGCTGGCGATCATCAGGTAGCGGCCGTTCCGGAAGAACAGGGCGGCCAACTGCGGGTCCTCCTTCTGGGCATACTTCAACACCCGCCGGTCGGTCGGCAGATTGGCTCCGTTGCCGGTCCCAGGTCGATGGATACCCGGCGAAATACGCCCGGTGATCGGCCAGGTGCGCCGCGAGCGTATCTTGGTATCTCTCGTTTGCCACCTGCTTCAACGCCTCGACGCAGCGCGGCGCCGGGTCGGCGGAGACGTCGTTGTAGCTCTTGACGCTGGTGGCCAGCGCCAGGATCAACGTCGCCGCGTTGGCGCGTTCGACGGTGATCTGTTTGTCATCAACGGTGGCCCGGCCGCCACGGATACTTATGCGGCAGGCCCCTCGAAGGTGACGGTGCCGGCAATGGTATCAGTACCACACCTTGTAGTCCCGGGCCCGTCCCCGGATGGACAGCTCGTCCCCGGCCACTGCTTGCGTCCGCACGTCCTGTTTGGGGCTGGTGACGCCGCCGTGAAGCTCAAGGCCCGGCGCGTGCTGGCTTGCAGGCGGATGATGATCACCCGGCCCGGGTAGCTGGCAAAGGCCTGCCGCACATAGCTCACGCCGTTGACGCGGTACGCCGTCGTGGCGATGCCCGTGTCCAGGTCCAGCTCGCGCCGGTAGTTCTCCACTTGCTCGTGGCCGGGAAACGTCAGCTTCAGGTCACCGAAGGGCTGATAGGGCATCTGCCCCAGCGGCACGGACATGAAGTGCTCCATCGCCAACTGTTCCGCCTCCTTTTGCTTGCCCTCGAACAGCAACTGGCGAATCTGGGGCAGGTATTGGGCGGCGCCGTCGTGGGCGTAGTCATGGGGCTGGCCGGACCAGAGCGTGTCCTCGTTGAGTTGGTAGCGGTCCTCGGCGGTGCCGCCGAAGACCATGCCCCCAAGGCGGCCGTTGCCGATCGGCAGGGCCTGCGTCCATTCCTTGGCCGGTTCGGTATACCAGAGCCTCAGGTCAGATTGCGAATAGCCGCGGTTCGCGAGTGAGAGGACCAAGCCGGCGGTACAGATCGAATACAGGATCGGGTTTCTCATGTCGAGGCTCACTTGACAATAGGGCCGATGGGACGCATGGACGGATAGGGCTCATGAGATTCACTCCTGGAAGACGCGATGCTCTCGCGCATCCAAGAAAATCCTCCTATCTACTCGCACCTGCTTGGGCGAAATGCCGATCAGCCGCAACGGGTTGTTGAAGAACATCTGGCTCAGCTGGTTCAGGCCCGCCAAGCCGAGGCCGGCCAAGTGATTCGCACAGGCCAGGAT
>CAVVRJ010000067.1:0-37858 GCA_963750205.1 uncultured Planctomycetota bacterium | reverse complement strand
GAGGTTGTGAAAAAATTGGCCTTGACAGGCATGGTAGAATAATGGACATGAAGGATCAAGGAATTCTACTCGGAATGGAATCCCAGGTCAGCGGGATTGAAACCGCCTCCGAAGCACGTCCCCCCATCGGCTCTTTACGGTTCCGGCGGCCGGACCGGTCCCAGATGCGGCTGGTGCCGGTAGCCTTGGACGAGACGATCCCCCCGGAACACCACGTGCGGGTCGTGTGGGAAGTGGTGACGCGGCTGGATTTGTCGGGCTTTACCGCAGGGCTCAAGGTCTGTGCGGGCGAGGCCGGGCGGTCGGCGACCGACGTACGCCTGCTGGTGGCCTTGTGGCTGTATGCCGCGACCCAAGGGGTGGGCAGTGCGCGGAAGTTGGCGCGGTTGTGTGAGTATCATGACGCCTATCGCTGGCTCTGTGGTGGGGTCCGGGTGAACTATCACACCCTGAGCGATTTTCGGGTGGACTACGAGAAGGCCTTGGACGGACTGCTGACGGAGGTGCTGGCGATGCTGCTGGAGCGGAAGATCGTCCACGTGCAGCGGATCAGCCAGGATGGACTGCGCGTGCGGGCCAGCGCCGGCCAAAGCAGCTTCCGGCGGGAAGAACGGTTACAGAGCTTGCTCGAACAAGCGCAAGCCCAGGTGGCAGCTCTCAAGGCCCAGCGGGAGGCCCCCGCCGGTGCGGACCGCAACGCCCGCCAAGTGGCCGCGCGGGAACGAGCGGCGCGAGCATCTGGAGCGCGTGAACAAGGCCCTGGCGACGTTGGAGGAAGTCAAGAAGGTCAAAGCTCGGGCACGGGACAACCACCGGGACAAGCCGCGTCCACCGCGGGCGTCTACGACCGACAGCGAGGCCCGCGTCATGAAGATGCCCGACGGGGGCTTTCGTCCGGCGTACAATGTGCAGGTAGCGACGGATACGGATTCGCGCGCCATCGTGGAAGTGGACGTGACCAATGAAGGGACGGACAAGACCCAAAGCGAGCCGATCCGGGAACAGGTCCAAGAGCGAACGGGCGACCTGGTACAGGAGCATTTGGTCGATGGCGGTTTCGTGAAGTTGGAGCAGATCGAGCGGGCCGAGCAGGCCGGGGTCAAGATGTACGCTCCGCCGCAGCAATCGCGGAAGGATCTCGATCCGTACCGGGTCCGGGAAACCGACAGCCCGGAACTCGCGGCGTGGCGGACCCGCATGGCCACGGCCGAGGCCAAGGCCATCTATAAGGAACGGGCCTCCACCAGTGAGACGGTCAACGCGGACTTGCGGACCTATCGAGGGCTGGGTCCGTTCCTGGTACGCGGGCTGAGAAAGGTTCGTTGTGTGGTGCTGTGGTCTGCGCTGGCGTACAACCTGATGCACTTCGGCCAAGTGTTGCTGAGCGATTGAGACTCCAGAAAGGGTGCGGATTGCCGCCGTGACGATAGAATAGGATAGCAGGAGAGCCGACGGACGTTCAGGCACGTTGGCGTAGGTTACGATCTACCGAATAAACAAAGCCCGACCTTGGCACAGAGACAAAATCGAAGTCCTGTCACAATTCGAGTTCTTTCACAGCCTCAGCGTCCCCAGAAGATCTCGGTGCAAGCGAGAACCAGCATGTGGTGGCAGTACCCGAATTCCCCCGCGTATCGCGTTATCTACGGGGATCTTACAATCCAAGACCTCCGCCCGGAGGAAGTGCCGAAATAGGACCAAAAGAAATGGGGCGGCCGCAAGAGGCCGCCCCGCGTATCATGTCTCATTGCAAGGAGCGTAGCAAAGCAGTAATCTCCATGTCGAGGGTCAGAGATTGCTTCGCTGCGCTCGCAATGACATGCCATCTGTATCAGTCCTGCAGCGGCCGGACCCAGACGTTGCGGAAACGGACCGGATTGCCGTGGTCCTGCAACTGGATGGGGGCCTTGGGAAGAATCGGGCGGAAGTCGGTGACGGCGTGGGCGTTGATCCAGCCGGTGCCGCCTTCAAGCGTGACGTGGTCCTGGACGAGGACGCCGTTCTGAATGACTGTGAACGTCGGCTTACGCATGATCTTGCCGTCCTTGAAGATCGCGCTGTGATAGATGATGTCATAGCTCTGCCACTCGCCAGGCTTGCGGCAGGCATTGACCAGCGGGACCGACCGGCCATACAGGGCGGCGCACTGGCCATCGGGATAGGTCTTGTTCTCGTAGGAGTCGAGGACCTGGACCTCATATTCGCCCTGGAGGAAGACGCCGCTGTTGCCGCGGCCCTGGCTGGTGCCTTCCACCTTCTCCGGCGTCGCGAACTCGACGTGCAGTTGGCACGAGCCGAACGGTTCCTTCGTCTGAATGTACCCGGCGCCCTTGACGCTCTCCAAGGCGCCTTCCTTAACGACCCATTTCGAGGCATTGCCCTTGGTGTCGGTCCAGTTCTTCATGGTTTCCTCGGTGCCGTCGAAGAGGACGACGGCGTCAGACGGCGGCTGGCCGACCCGGCGTGCCGAGCTGAAGGTCCCCGGCGTAATCACCGGCGGGGCCGGCCGGCTCTCATCGTGCACCATCCACCGGCCGCTCGGCGTGTCCACATACTGGATCACCGGCTTCGGCTTCCCCGCCTCCGTCTTCGCGGCCTCCGCTTTGGCCGGCTCCGCCTTGGCCGCCGGGGCCTTGGCCGGTTGGTCCTTGGCCGGCTTGACCTTGGCCTTCTCCGTCTTGTTCCCTTCGTTCGTGGCGCATCCGGTCACGAGCCCCAGCAGGGCGACGCCGACCGCTACCACCAATACCTTCTTCATAACTGCTCCTTTCTCGTTAGCCGACAACCACCGATCACCGTTGCTGTCCCGATGGCACTGTGACATCCACCGGGGCCCCCAGTTATACCGAAAGGCACACCCTTGATCGCAATCTCTATATCGCATGCGCATGCCCGTGCTACGGGGCGACGTGCTCCAGGGCTCGTGTCCAACTCGCCGAAGCCGCGTCGGCCCTCGCTGAGCTGCGTGACGTTCTTCTTCTTGGCGATGGTCAGGAATTGATCGTAAGTTTCCTTGGCGGAGGAGGGCAGGGGCCAGTCGGCACCGGCCGTCTTTGGCCGCGCGTGCGCATGTCATTCCAGCGCATCAGGAACGTGTATAGCACCGGTAGCTCCGCCACTTGGACGCGGAATTGCAGCGCGGGGTCGCTTTGCACGGCCGCCTCGGCGGCTTTCAGGTGCTGCCAGCCGCGGACGAGCGTGTCGAAGCTCAGGAACTTGGCCGTGTGGCTCTCGAAGCAGCCGAGCCAGTCGCCGCTTTGCTCGACGGCGTCGTGCGTGACCTTGAGGTAGGCTTTGATCTCCGCTGCGGCGGGGCCGTAGTAGCCCTCGATGAACTCGTTGGCCAGCTTCTCGCCATCCCGGCGGGGGTCCCATAATAGCTTGGCCAGCACCCAGGCCCGCAGCTCGGCCATCTCAGACCCGTAGCTCTCATAGGCGCCCTGCTCGAAGATGCCCTTGACGTTGTGGTCGGCGAAGAACTTCACATTCGGGCCGAGGACCCGCAGGTTCGGGTGCGGCATAACGTAGTGCCGGAAGTTGGTGGTGTAGTCCCAGATGTAGAGCCGGTCGCAGATCTGCGACCAGCCGACGATATCGTCGCGGAACGCTTTGTTGCGTTCGTCCGCCAGCGGCCTGCAGAAGGAGCACTCGATGCTGCACAGTTGGACGATGACGTTGTGCCGCGGCTTCGTGACGGCGGGGGGCTTGCGGGTGTACTGGTAGGCCAGCGTGCTGATCGCGACGTGCGGGAACTCCGGCTCGATATCCGCCGCCACGGCGTTGACGAACCGCAGCATCGGGCCGGCGGGGCTGCCTTCTTCCTTCTCGATCGCCGCACAATTCGGGCACTGGCAGTTGCCGTGCCAGTCGTTTTGCGAGACCGAGGCGATGGTGGCCGCCGGGTTGCTCCGCAGCCGCTCCTGTGAGATTCTTGACCAGTTCCTTTCGCATCTCCTCATTGGTCAGGCAAAGTTGGGCGTGCTCAGTCGTTCGCTTGCCGTCGATCTCGCTGAACCATTCCGGATGCTCGGCGAAGTACTTCTCGGGCGGGATCAGGGAATAGAACGTGTGCACGAATCCCTCATAGACGTGCTTGCCGCCGCGTTGGGCGTCGAGCCGGTGGGCCTGGCCGTTGCACTTGTTCCGCACGGCCCAGTCCCCGTCGAACGCGTCGAACCAGAACGACGAGCGATACTCCAGCGGCGGCACGTACTTGGTACGTCGATCTCGCCTACGCTGATCGTGGGCTTCTTCGGAATCGTGCTCTCGGTGGAGGACCACCAGCGGCAGCCCAACTGGTCTTCGAGGAAGGTGTAGACGGCGTACAGCGTCCCGCGCGGATGCCGCCCGCCAGGATCAGATCGTCGCCGACGGTCTTTATGACGAGTCCCTCGGCGCCCAGCCCCTCCGTGGAGAATTGCGTGTCAGCCTGTTTGGCTGCCGCAGACCCGACGAAGATGCAGGATGCACCCGCCTTCTTCTGTGCGGCCAGCTCGAACGTCGCGCCGGTGGCCTGCCCGAGGAACGCGGCCAACTCCTTCGCCGCATGCGGCTCCGGCTCTGGTGCATCAACGGCAATAACGATGATGACCTTGGCCTGGCCGCTCTGTGAGATCGTGACTGCCGAAACGGCACTCGCGGCATAGAGCGCGACAACAATGGACACGTACCCAATTCGATCTTCCACTGAGCATGGTCTGCTACCTCCAAGAACTCCCGACTCCATCAAACGGTCCTTCTCACCGGGATCAATGTGAGATTATACAAGGCCCCGTTCTGCCTCGCCACCCTTGCCAACAGCCTTACCGTCGGGTAATTTGATCCCATCAGAAACGGAAACCGCCCGGCGGTGTGCACCGGGAGACCCCGAGGTGACGGAATGATTCAGAGAATAGATATCACGGGCTTCAAATCGCTGCGCCGCGTGGTGGATTTGAAGCTCCCTCAAATGGCCGTCTTTTTCGGCCCCAACACGGCCGGCAAGTCGAACCTGATCGACGCTCTGCAAGCCTTGTCGCGGTTGGCTACTTGCCGGACTCTCAGCGATGCTCTGCAGGAACCCGTTCGCGGTTATCCGGCGGAGACGTTCTCATTTCCCAGTGACGGACTCAAGGGATTGCTCGGCCAATCGGAGGCGTCCTTCGAATTCGGCTCGATTGTCCAGGTCGGGAAGGGGAGAGAAAAAGAACAGTATGAATACCGACTGCGCGTTCGGCTCCTGCCTGCTACGGGGGCGTTGGCGGTAACCGATGAGTATCTGGCGGCGCTCACGATGCAGGGAGGGATCAAAGGAAATCCGCTGATCGAGCGCGTCGAGGAGAATGGCAAAGAGGAACTGCGGATTCGCCGCCGAGGCAAGCCGGCCCACCCGCGCGCCGAGCCTATTGGACTGAACCACACGATGGTATCCGATCTTCGGCTTGGCGATCCGGAATACTCGGGAATAGAGAAGTGCCGCAATGAGTTCGCCGGATGGCGGGCTTACTACCTGGATCCACGGATGGCGATGCGTCGTCCCGTACCGCCTGCCGAAGTGCAGGATATCGGTTCTTTCGGAGAGAACATCGCACCGTTTCTCTATCGTCTTCAGCAGACGTCGAGCAAGCATTTCGAAGCGGTCAAACGATTGCTGCGCACGCTGGTGCCGAGTATCGAGAACGTTACGGTGGACTTGGATCGTCAGCGAGGGACTCTCGATGTGATCGTCAGACAGGATGGCGTGGACTTCTCTTCCCGCATTCTGTCCGAGGGGACGTTGCGCATCATGGCCTTGTGTGCGATTACTGTAAATCCGTGGGCGACCCCAGTCATGGCATTCGAAGAGCCAGAGAATGGAGTCCAGCCGCGGCGGATCGAGCTTATTACGAACCTGCTGTGTTCTATCGCCCTGGAATACAAGCGGCAGCTCATCATCACAACTCACTCGCCCCTCTTTGTCGCGTCCGTGATCAAACGGGCGCAGGCGCGCAGAGACCGCATCGGACTGTTTAACGTGCGCCGCTCTCCGTCGGGAACCGAAATCGAGCCGTTTGACGTCACCAGTCCGCTGTTCACGGATTCGGCGATCAGGGAGGCGCTGACCGATCGAGGCGAAGACGGCGTTTTCGAGGGGCTCGCACTGAGAGGAATGCTCGATGAGTAGGTCTCTTGCTTTGGAGGTCTTCGCTGAGGATGCCGCGCATGAGGCCTTTCTGGTGCCATTCTTGAAGCGGATGGCAGGGGAGCAAGGGGTGTCGGTTGACGTGAAAGTGCGTTCGGCGGTCGGCGGCCACGGGCGTGCGATGAGCGAATTCGACCTCTTCCAGAAGACACTGATGCAACGACAGCTTGTCGTGCCAGATCTGGTGGTCATTTGTATCGATGCCAACTGCAAGAAATACGCTCGGGCACGTCGCGATATCGAGACCCAGGCCGATCCCCATCTGCGTGAATCCATGATCATAGCCTGTCCCGATCCGCACATCGAGCGCTGGTATATGGCCGACCCAGAAGGCTTTGCTTTGGCTGTGGGGGCGACACCGGCGGTCCCGAGAAAGAAATGTGGGCGAGATATCTACAAAACGCTCCTGCGTAACACGATTCATCAAGCAGGCCATCTGGCACCTTTGGGGGGAATCGAATTTGCTCCGGAGCTGGTGGAGCGAATGGACCTGTTCCAGGCTGGCAAGAGCGACAAGTCGCTAAAGGCGTTTACAGACGATCTGAAGAGCGCTCTGATTCGCCTATCATCTTTGCCGGAGGTCTCATAGCGGAGGATCATCAGGCTCGGGGTTCTGTCGACGTCTATAGTCTCTCGTTGGTGGGGGATTCGGGGCCGACGGCAACTACTGGTCTATGTTGCGTAGCTGTGCAGGCCCGGAAACAGTCGGGACAGGTTGACCCACAGCAACGTAATGATGATAGCCGCCATTCCCATAATTGCCCACACGCTATTGAGGGCCGGGTGTTTCTTGCCGAACATGTACCGCCAATGGAAATAGCCGAGGTACACGAGCCAGGAGGCGAGCGACCAAAGCTCCTTGGGGTCCCAACCCCAGTAGGCGCCCCAAGCCAACTGGCCCCACCAACTGCCGAGAATCAGGCCCAGCGTCAGCAGGGGAAAGCCGATGGCGATCAACTCGTACGTCGCCTGCTCCGGAGGCAGCCAGCTTGTCTCGGGGTCGGGGTTGCACGCCGCCCAGTTGGGCCGTCGCCTGGAGGGCCGCTTTGGCCATGAAGATGTACGCCAACATGTAGACGGCCACGTGCGGGCCGAACAACCAGCTTTGCAGGGCCGGCGGAAGCGGCATCGGCTCCGCGTTGAAGATGAAACCCGCCGGAACCAGGACGATGGCCCCGATGAGGGCATCCGCCCCTTGGCCGCCGATCCGCAGGAAACGCCGACAGAACCAGGAAATCGGATAGCAGAGGACGCCCAGGAAGAGAAAGACCTCGAAGAGGTTCTGGAGAGGTACATGGCGGACGCCGAACCACCGGTAGGCAAAAGCCACGGCCGCCATGAAAAAGCCGGACACGAAGAGAAATCGTCCGATCTTCCACCGGCCTGCTGCCAGGGTGACAAAGGCCAGCAGGTACGCGCCGATGGTGACGTAGAGGAGCAAACCTTGAACGGTATATTTGATTGCCATACGGCCCTTATTCGT
Organism: uncultured Planctomycetota bacterium; assembly: GCA_963750205.1. Taxonomy (GTDB): domain Bacteria; phylum Planctomycetota; class Phycisphaerae; order Sedimentisphaerales; family Anaerobacaceae; genus PLanc-01. Next base: position 30,215 of record CAVVRJ010000067.1, on the reverse strand, counting down.
GGTGACTTATGACCGCGACCATCCGATGGCTTCGGATGGCTTCCACTACGCGCCGGCCCCAGAAGTGCCAAAAGACCCCGACGATCAGCATGATGTAGCCGCTGTAGACGAGATTGAGCCCGGAATCGGAGACCACCAACAGGCCGGTATACACGCCGAGCTCATCTGCGTCGCCGGGCTCGTGCTGGTAGATGTGATAGCCGCCATAATGCAGCGGGTGGTTGACCTCGATGCTCTTCTCGGCGACCACCTGGTCGTCCTTTACGATCTCCACCTCGCTGATATAGTCCTTCACGTCCCGCCAGTAGCTCATGGCCAGCGTGTCATTGCGGCTCGGATGCGGCGGTTGTCCCTCGAAGACGTAGCGATGGCCCGGCGGCGCCCCCGGCTGCTCGATGTCAATCTCCAACGCCGGATTGGAGCCGCCCGGCTCGTCATACGTGACCGGCTGACCGTTCTCGATATTGATCTTGAAATTCTGAAAGACGCGGCGAATCGTGACGGTGCCCAATTCCTGGCCCAATGACAAGGTCTGGCCCGCCGTGGCGGGCAGTGTCCAGCGGCGGCCCGTCGCGACTCCGGACTACGAGCTGCCCCGGTTCATAATATTCTTCGCTGTACTCTTTGAGCCGCACGGAGAATGGCAGCTCACGAAGGTCGTGAGTGCCCGCCACCTCGACACGGTTCTCCGGGTATCCGCTCGTGGACCCGCAACTCGCCTGCGGGATCTTGTCAATGCCGAAGAGTTGCTTGGCGACGGCATGGCCGCCGTTCGAGCCCCACAGGGCGCCGAGCAGCACCAAGACGGACCCGACGTGCATCAGCAACAGGGCGGGGATCCGCAAAAGCCGGCGAAAGAGGGCAATCCCGGCGATCAGCAGAGCGATCAGGGCGAACCAGTAGACCGCCAGCGGCAGCGAATTGAAGAAGGCCTGGCGCCCGCTCAGCGCCGAGGAAGGCCCCGTAGATCGAGATGCCGCCAGCAGAATGATGGCTATGAGAGCGGCCCAGAGTACCGCCCGCTTGAATCGATTCATCTATTCTCCTTACGCAATCGCATCCCATCATCCATGATCCGTCGCCAATAATCAATCTCCTCGTGCGGGCTGACGAGAAAAGTGAACACGGCGGAGGGCAAAGGGGGTATCCTATACGGAGCGAGCCTCATCAGGTTGGGCTCTGGCACCTGTCTTTATTGGATAGGAGGTATGACGATGGCAGGGAAAAGGCCAACTTCGAATGGAAAATGCCATCTCTGCGGCGCCGTCTTCAGCAAAGCGGCGATGACCAGCCATCTCAAGTCCTGCAAGAAAAAAGCAGGCGGCGCCGCGAGACAGAGACGCGGAAAGAAGGGCCTTTCATCTGGTCGTCGAAGGCCGATATCTGCCCGAGTATTGGATGCACCTGGAAGTGCCGGCCGAAGCGACGCTCGACACGCTCGACCGGTTTCTCCGGGACACCTGGCTGGAGTGTTGCGGCCACATGAGCGAGTTCGAGATCGAAGGCACGAGGTATACGGTCGAGCCCATGGATATTGACGACGAGTCGATGGATGCCAAGCTCAAGGACGTGCTCACGCCGGGAATGAAGTTCGAGCACACCTACGACTTTGGCAGTTCCACTCATCTGCGTTTGAAGGTCGTTTCCGAGGACGCGAGCTGCGCTGAAGAAGAAATGAGATCAAAGTGCTTGCGAGGAATGAGCCTCCCGTGATCCCCTGCGACAAGTGCGGCAAGCCCGCCACGCAGGTCTGCACGCAATGCATGTACGCGGGAGAAGGTTGGCTTTGCGAGGCGTGTGCTGCCCAGCACGATTGTGAAGACCCGATGTTCCTGCCCGTGGTCAACTCTCCGCGCGTCGGCGTCTGCGGCTATGCGGGATAAAGGGGGATGTTCAGGCAGCGGAGCATCCATCGGTAGCCTGCGCGCTGCGCGTCGCCAGGGAAGGCATCATTGACTATTCGTGATTTCCGATTTAAGATTTGTCCCGTCGATGCATGGTCTGAAATCAAAAATCATAAATCATAAATCATAATTTCTATGGGCTTTCCAGAAATCCGAATGCGGCGGCTCCGCCGCAGTGCCACGATGCGGCGGATGGTTCGCGAGACGTCGCTGAGCGTTGACGATCTGATCTATCCGCTCTTTGTCCGAGCGGGCAAAGGGCTGAAGAAACCGATCCCCTCGATGACGGACTGCTTCCACTTCTCGCCGGACCGGATTGCCGAAGAAACAGCGGAGGTGGCGGAGTTGGGCATTCCCGCCGTGCTGCTGTTTGGTCTGCCGGCGCACAAAGACGAGCAGGGCTCCGAGGCCTGGGCCGAAGATGGTGTGGTGCAACAGGCGCTCCGCGCGATCAAGAAGCAGACGCCGGATCTGCTCGTGGTGACGGATGTCTGCCTATGCGAATACACCAGCACCGGACATTGCGGGGTCGTCAAGACCCGTGGCATGGGCTTCCAGCCCATGAATCATCGGCAGGATGCCGATGCCCACAAAGTTGCGCGGGCGGGATGCCCGCGACACGGTTGTCGCAAACGACGCCACGCTGGAGTTGCTGGCCAAGATGGCGCTCTCGCACGCCCAGGCCGGCGCGGATATCGTGGCCCCGTCGGACATGATGGATGGCCGCGTTCGCGCCATCCGGCAGGTCCTGGAGTGCAACGGTTTCGATGATGTCGCGATCCTCTCGTACGCAGCCAAATTCGCTTCGTCCTTCTATGGCCCGTTCCGCGACGCCGCCGAATCGGCCCCGGCCTTCGGCGACCGCAAGAGCTACCAAATGGACCCGGCCAACGCCCGCGAAGCCCTCCGCGAGATCGGACTGGACATTGAGGAGGGCGCGGACATGGTCATGGTCAAGCCGGCCTTGAGCTATCTCGACGTGATTCGCCGGGCCCGGGATCGGTTCGACTGCCCCTTGGCCGCCTACAACGTCAGCGGCGAGTACATGATGCTCAACGCCGCCGCCGCCGCCGGCCTGCTCGACCGCGACACCTGCATGATGGAAGTTCTCACCTCGATCAAACGTGCCGGCGCAGACATTATCCTGACCTATTTCGCGAAAAAAGCCGCCCGGCTGTTGCGAAAGTAGATGCGACCCGACCTCGGTCCGTAGCGATAGCTCTTATTCTGCGCCCGACGCTCTTGCCTGTCGCCTGCCGCTTTTCAGTTGCACGAGGGCGTCAGGAGGGGGACAGGTCGATCTTGCGGGATCACCCTGTGGCGGAGGAACAGCGTGGTGCGATTGCGCCACAGGAGGCTGGCGGCGTGCTCGAGGCTGTGCTCCTCGATCTGCTGGCGGAAGTCGGACCAGCGGGACCGCCGACACCGGCAGACGTCACGTTCTCGGTCGTACCACCAAAGCTCGAAGCCGCCGAAGGAACGGCAGTTGATGTCTCGGATACCCAGGATGTAGTCGTCGGACAGAAGCTGCTTGATGTCCGTCTTATCGTTCACCGTGATCTGTCTCATGGCTCGATCCTCCATGAAAGGACGCTGTCAGAGAGTTTCAGGTTGGCCGTGTGAAGCGGTGCGTGGTTCGGACCTCCAACGCCGTACTGCAAACGGACGATAATCCTCTGCCCCTATCGGCCCATCCGACTACCTTCTTTACCCTTATAGTGGCGCAGGGACGCAAATCTTTCACGCCGGGGACGGCAAAACCGGGGAAATTGATGACCTCCCGGCAATAAATGTTACCGCTTTGCGACCAATCTGGTGTGGCCGGGATGCGGCCGAGAACAAGTCGACAGTGGGGTTTGCCAGTTTAAGGAGCAGTACTATGATTCTCAGATGGGTAAAGTGGGGCGTGATGGGAACGGTCGGCCTGAGCCTGCTGGGCGGCCTGCTGTTCGGAAAAGACATTATCAGCTACGCCAAAAGCTCGGCCAAGGGCGTCCGGAGCGCGGTCAAGGACGCGGTTCCGATCGAATTCGAGCTGCGGCGGGCCCGGGACCTGCTGGAGGAGATCATCCCGGAGATGCAGGCGAACATCCGCCGGATCGCCGAGGATGAGGTCGAGGTGGCGGCCCTGAAGGACGAGATTGCCAAGAATCAGGAAGCTCTCACCAACGAGCAGGGCAAAATCAAGGTCCTCCGCGTGGCGTTGGACCAGCCGCGGGCCCAGTATGCCTTCGCCGGAAGGAATTACAGCCATGATGAAGTGAAGCAGGATCTGGCCGGCCGGTTCGAGCGGCTCAGGGAGAGCGAAGTCGTTCTGGCCAGCAAGGTTCGGCTGCTGGACCAGCGGGAGAGATCCCTGGATAACGCCCGGCAGTTGCTGGCCAAGACCACCAGCGAGAAGCAGGTCCTGGAGCACAAGATCGAGGCGCTGACCAGCCAGTATCGGCTTGTCCAGGCCACCGCCGCCGGCTCCGCCAACCTCCAGATGGATAGCAGCAAGCTGGCCCAGACCGAGAAGCTCATTGCCCAGATCCAGAAGCGGCTGGATGTCGCCGAGCGGGTCCTGGCTCACGAGAGCAAGTACGTGGAGTCGATCCCGGTGGACACGGTCGTCGAGAAGGACCTGATTGCCCAAGTGGACGAGTATTTCGATTCCCACAATCCGACGACGCCCAAGTCCGATAAGGACGCCACCGCCGTCACGATGGCCGAGCCCACTGGGAATTGATAATTGATGATTTATGAATTATGATTTCCAGTGTAGCCGGCTGGTTCCGCGCATCCCGGCGGTAGACGCGGCAACCGTCCAAATCGCAAATCATAAATGGTAAATCATAGATCCAAGGGGTTCTGCCGTGTTGATCCTGCGAATCAGACAAGCTGAGTGTGCGTTGGCGGACGGCCGGCTTGATGAAGCCTACGAGATCGCCCAGGCGGAGGATGTGCGCCGCCATCATCACGGTCAGAGGCTCCTCGGCCGGCTGGCGCGGGCCATGATTCAGCGCGGGCAGGAGAATCTGGCCGCCCATCGTTTCCAGCCGGCGTTGGCCGACTGCAACAAGGCCGAGAAGCTCGGCGGGACCTTGCCTGAGGTCGCCCAGCTTCGGGCGGCGATTTGCGAGGCCATCGTCAAGGACCAGCAGGCCCAGCAGCAGGAGGCATTGCGGGTCGCGCAGGCCAAGCAGCACATGGAGGATGGCTGGCTCTCGGTGGGCGGGCGAATCCTCGACGAGGCTCCCGCCGGGGATGGACGGGTGCAACTGGCTCGGCAGGAACTGGCGGCGGCCCGGCTCCAGACCGAGGATGCGGTCGCCAAGGCCCAGCAGGCACTCCAGCAGGGCGATGTCGAAGAGGCGATTCTCATCGCCTGCGGGGCCCGGATCGGGCAGTGCAAGGGGGGCCAGGCGGGGGAACTCCTCCGCCAGATCCGGGGCCAGGCGGTCCAACGTGTGCGAGCGGATATCGAGCAAGGTCGCATCGACCGTGCTCAGACGTTTTTGCAGAGGCTGATGCCGCTGGGCAAGGACGGCACGGAGGTCACCGAACTGACCGAAGCCTTGGCCTGGTGCCGCCAGGCCGCTCAGCACGTCACCGCCGGCAGACCCAATGCCGCCTTACTGCTGCTGCGTAAGGTCAAGGCGATCTGCCCGTCGGCCCGGTGGCTGGATCAGGCGATTGCCGACACCAAGCGGGCGGCGGAAGCGTACGACGAGCTGAACGCGGGGCCGCTGGGCCTGAGCACGGCAGAAGCTGCGGATTGCGGATTGCGGATTGCGGATTGCGGATTAGAATCGACGCCGGTGGCGAATCCGGAATCCGAAATCCGCAATCCGCAATCGGAGGATGGAGATATGCCTTCCAGATTCGTACTTCAGGTGGACGGCGTGGGCAGCTTCATCGTATTCCGCGACACGCGCGTGACGGTCGGTCCGATCAGCTCTTCGGGGCGGCCCATGCTGGCGTTGATGGCCGATCCGAATCTCCCCGTTATCCTGATCGAGCGGATTGGAAGGCGACTACTTTGTCCGGTCCCAGACGCCCATCGAGGTCAGCGGCCAAGCCGTGACCGAGAAGCTGCTGGCCGACGGCGACCGCATCACGCTCTCGCCGCGGTGCAGCATCCGGTTCCACCTGCCGAACCCGGCGAGCACGACGGCCGTCCTGACCGTCTCTGGAGCACGGCTGAGCCGGCCGGACATCAAGCAGTTGATTCTCATGGATCGCGATATCCTGATCGGGCCGTACGCCAACGATCACATTCGCACGGAGCAATTGAAGGAACCGATCGCCCTGTTTGCGCAAAATGGCCGGCTGCTTTGCCGGGCCAAAGAGAGTATACTCGTCGATGGGCGCGGTTTCGACCCGAACGTGGGTCTTGCCATGGATAAGCACGTGGAGATCGGCAAGGTCTCCTTGGTCGTGGCAAGACTCGGGGAGTAAGTGGTAAGCGTGTTAGTTTAATCCGGCAGAACGACTATGGACACGTACCAATACAAATATGGAGATCGGCCGCTGGAAGGATACACGATCCAGCGGGCGGCCGGCCGCGGCGGTTTCGGCGAGGTCTACTACGCGATCAGCGACAGCGGCCGCCAGGTGGCGCTGAAAGCCGTCCAGAACTACGAGCAGATCGAGCTGCGGGGCATCAGCCAGTGCATGAACCTCAAGAGCCCGCATCTGGTCACGATCTTCGACGTCAAGTACAACGACAAGGGCAAGCCCTTCGTCATCATGGAATACGTCTCCGGGCCGTCGCTGGCGGACCTGCTGAAGGAATCGCCCGGGCGGGCTCGGGACCCAGAAGTCGGCGTTCTTCCTGCGGGAGATCGGCAAGGGCCTGTCGTACCTGCACGAGTGCGGCATCGTTCATCGCGACCTCAAGCCGGGCAACATCTTCTACGAGAACGGCTATGTGAAGATCGGCGACTACGGCCTGACCAAGGCCATCAGCGCCAGCCATCATGTCAGTCATACCATCACGGTCGGCACCGTTCACTACATGGCCCCCGAGGTCGGCCAAGGGCGCTACGACCGCAGCATCGACATTTACGCCCTCGGCATTCTGCTCTATGAGATGCTGACGGGCCAGGTGCCGTTCCTGGGGTCCAGCCCGGCGGAAATCCTCATGAAGCACATGACCGCCGCCCCGGACCTGACCAACATCGAAGAGCCGTTCGCCCGCGTGATCCGCAAGGCCCTGGCCAAGGACCCCGCCGAGCGGTATCAGAGCGTGCAGGAGATGGTCGAGGATGTTTTCGGCACCGAGAACATCCGCAACAGCGTTTCGCAGTTCGCGCCGGAAGAGCTGTCCGTCGTCGCGGAGCACATCGCCCAGAAGATCCACGGCGCCAAGCCCAAGCGTCGGGACAAACGCCTGGACCAGCCTGCCGGCGAGAAGGACTTCAGCAAAGAAATCGGCAAGAAAGCCGAGCAATTCGCCAAGAAGGCGGAGGCGTTGCGCAGGATTCGCGAAGAAGGCGGAAGTTTTCGGCAATCAATGGTCCCAGAAGATGAAGGCCGCGGGAGAGCGGACGAGACGATGCGGCCCGTCCCAGGTGGCCGATCCGCTCAGTTGTCATCAGCGGCGTCGCTTGTCGATGATCGCCATCCTCGCCACGGCCCTGGGGGCCGGTTGGCTCTGCGGCCATGGCGATGGACGGATCGTGCTGCCGACGGCGGTCGTGGTGGCCGTCATGACTTCCGTGGCTTCTCTCATCATCCTGCGGGCGCGCCAACGGGTGTGGCCCGGCCTCGACGAGGGTTCGAAAGGGTGGGGCAAGGTGGGCACGTGTTTCATTGCGGCGTTCGTCTCGACGCTGGTTGGCACGGCGGTCGGCACGGCGCTGAACGTCTGGTCCGTGATTGCCACGCGGGGCGGCCACCATTGGCCGATGCCCATGCCGTTTGGGGCATTCCCTCTCGCAGGGGTTCTGGTTTGGGATGGTGCTCGCCTTGGCGTTGCCGATGCTGCTGGTGGATTGGTGGAAGCTGACCGATCCGCAGCGTCCGCAGAGAGTGGTCGTGGGCCATGCGATCGGCGTGGGCGTGCTCGGCCTCATCGCGGGCGGCATCTTCGGCCTGAACCCGGTCGTGGCGGCCTGCACGCTTGGCCGGCATCGTGCTGGTCGTTCAGACACGCAGCCCCTGGGGCCAAGTGATCGGCAGCGTCCCCCCGGCCCGGCACCGGTGGGATCCGGTGTGCAGTCGGCAGGGCGCAGGTCCGTAGCGTGCCCGCCAGGGATCCGCAGAGCCGACTTACGCCTCACTAGCGGACGCCGGCCCGAGAGACAGCCGGACAGCGCGGCTGTCGTCCGCGCGGTCCCGGGCTTTGTTCATGCCCTGTGGTTCGCCGGCTGGCTGCTCAGCTCTGGGCCTGGGCCTGATGCTGGTGATTTTCGCGGGGACCGGTCTCTCGCACCAGAGCGACTTTGGGTTCTTCGTAGCCATCGGCGTCGACTTCTTCATCCTGTCGTTCCTGTGCTTCCTCATGATGTTTCGCAACGCCTTCGCCGGGTGGTACCGCTACCTGATCCGGCCGGTGCTGCTGACGGCCTGTACCCAGACCATCGTGACGTCGTCGATCTTCCTGGGCACGGCGCATCCGCACAACGACGTGACGGCCATCGCCATCTTCTTCATCATCTTCCCGGCGATCCTGTTCTTCGTGATCCTGTTCACGCCGGCCCGCCTGTTCGGGGCGCCGGATTCCACCCGGGCGAAGGCCCGTCGGCAGGTGCGGGTCCAGGAGACGCCGGCCGGGCCGGCCTCTCCCTGCAAACGAGGCAACGGCCCTGCTGCTGGCCATCATTGGGCCGATGCTTCGGCCTCTGTGGCTTGCAACGGTTCTATGTCGGCAAGATCGGGACCGGCATTCTCTGGCTCTTCACCTGGGGCCTGTGTGGCATCGGTCAGCTCATCGACATCATCGTGATCGCCACCGGCCAGTTCAAGGACCGAAATGATCTGCCGCTGCGTGATGTGGAGCAGACCACGAAGAGATCGCAGCGACGGCTGCGGCCGGCGCGGCCCAGCCTGCCGCGGCAACGCCGCAGTACCCGTCGCCGGTGCAGCAAGTCGAAGAGGTCAAGGCGGTCGCCGAGGCCCCGCAGCCGCAGCCTGCGGCCTATCAACCGCCGTCCTGGCCGTCCTACACGAGCTCGGGCAGCATCATCTATGAGCCGTGGGACCCCATCAGCGGGTTGTTCGCCGCGTTGGGTCACATTCTGGCCCTGGCGGGGATTCTGATCGGACTGGCGGTCGGGCTGCGTCTGCCGGCCGTGGCGGCCGGGCGCCTGGCCGAACGCCGAGTCGGGTGCAACAGCCTCGAGCAGGTGTTGGGCCCCGGCTGGCCGAACGTCGTGGAGCAGACGGGAATCCTGTTGATTGGCGGTCTGCTCTTTTTGGCCACCATTCTGATCATGATCGGCCGCCGGCGGTTCGGACCGATGCACCTGATCCGGGCCATCCTCGGTATGGGCGGGTTCTTCTGGGCCGTCACCATGTTTCGTGGTCAGGCCGTCTCGACCGAGTCAGTGCATCGGATGATCGATCTGTTCCAGCAGAACCAGGTGGGCGACGCTCTGCAGATTCTCTTTGGCGCCTTCAGTCAGGAGCAGACCATCGTGGCGGGAGTCGTGACTCTGTTGTCGGTTCTGGTCCTGTCGTGGCCGCCGCGCCGCCGACCGCCCGTGTTCGCACCGGTGCCTAATCAGGGAGTAGTCCTATGACAATGCACATGCCCATTCCAGGTTCTCGGCCCTGTTGCCGATGGTCGTGATCTTCTCCACCTTTGTCTTTGTCCTGTCGGTGATCCTGATCGGCAAGTCGCCCAAGGCCGGGGCGTGTCTGGTGGGCGGTCTGCTCGTCGCGGCTCCGATCCTCCTGTTGCGAGCCGCGCGGGGCGGCCTGTTCAGCACGCCCATGGGCCTGCCTTTCGCTATCATCCCCGGGACGTTCCTGTTCGTTCTGGTGGTGATCGTGCTGGCCAAGGCCCCGAAAGCCGGGGCGGTGCTGATCGTGCTCTGGTGGTCCTGGGTCTGTTCGGCATGTTCTTCGGCCTGCGGGTATCCCATCAACCGAACCGCACGGTCGATTGGCAGTCGAGCTCCGGCTGCCGCTGCCTCCGGGGTATTCGCCAGCCGGTGTCCGTCCCGGCCGCGTCCGCAGCCCTCGGCGACGCCGGCCCCGATCTGGTCGCCTGGCGTGGACAAGGAATTGGACGCCGATGTCTACCCGTCCAAGCTGGCCGCGGTCGAGGCGATTGGGCCGGCGGATCGACAAGTCCGTGCGGGAACTTGATCCGGAGACGTCAATGCCCCGCGGCAGATCACGCTGTTTCAGGAAGTCTCCGAGCCGGCGTTGATTGCGGGCCTGCGGAACGCGATTCAGCAGGCCCTGCCGCAGCGACCTGCACCGTTGAGGCCAATCTGAGGGACGTCCAGCGGGGCGAGCTGGGTGTCATCACGATCGTCGTCGGGGACGCAATGCAATCCGCTGCCCTGGTCGCAGTTCTTCCGAGACTGCGTCACGGACGGGACGTTGAGGTCCATCTGTCTCACGATAGGGGGCAAACGCGTCACCTTGCAGAAGCGATTCGTGGAAATGCCCTGGGTGGAGAACTTCGCCACCTTCGCCAACACCCGGCCCGACCAGCAGGCTTCATCATCGCCCGGTCGCAGGGGACGTGCACGAGCGAGAGCGAGGCGAATCAGCAGGCTCTGGACGACGCCCGGGCCCGGCTGACCGAGGCGATTGGGCAATCGCGGCAGCGCGAAGCTCGGCCCGCTGCCAGCCGCCGATTACGACGACCGACGTGCTTCAGGGCGGCTTCATCGTGGACCGTTTCGCCCAGAGCCTCGAAGGCTCGGCGGGCAAGATCTGGCGGCAGGCGCTGCTGCATCGACGTCTCCGGCCCGAAGCTGTCTCAGCTTGTCCCGAGCGAAGGCGGCGAATTCCGCCAGGTCGCAGATGTCCTGGGCCCGGATGGGCTGTCGGCGGTCGGCGTGATCGTGCTGATCGGCGTGATTTATTTCTTCCTCAACATGGCCACGATGGGGTATTATGAGTGGTCGTTGAGGATCGCTGGCGTGGTCCTGGCGATTGTCGCCGTGATCTCGATCCTCATGGTCGTGCGTTGAATGGAATGATGGATTATGGAACTATTGGAATATTGGGTGCGTGCGGATGGCTCACCCATCATTCAAACATTCCAATATTCCAAATTGATTCCAGACTCGCGATGGGCGCCACCAAGGGCGAACAATACTACTTGGACCGGATTCGGCAGGGCGATGGGCAGGTCTGGTCCGACTTCGTCAGCCGCTATCAAGGCCGGCTGTTGCGTTTTGCGCGGGCCAAGCTGCCGCAGCGCGCCGACGCGGAGGACGTGGTCCAGGAGACGTTCGTCGCGTTCCTGCGGAGCATCGCCCGGTATCGGGGCGAGTGTGACCTGGAGACCTACCTCTTCGCCCTGATGCGGCGCAAGATCATCGACAGCTACCGCAGCGCCGGGGCCCGGCGGGTCTGCCTGATCCAGGACGCCTGCGAGAGCGATGCCGACGAGCCGGCCTCCGATCTCCTCGACGTTGTGCCCAGCCCGGCCCAGACGGCGAGCTGGTACGCCCGGGCGGACGAGCAGTACGACCGGCAGAAGGCGGCCCTGGCCGAGGCTCTGACCGAATTGATCGACGGCATGAAGAAGGCCTTGAAGCTCCGCGACCTGCAGATCATCGAGCTGCTTTCTACTGGCCAGCTTCCCAACAAGAAAGTCGCCGGCACGATGGGCCTCGACGAGAAGGCCGTGGCGCTGATCAAGCATCGCAATCTCAAGCAGATTCGCGAGTCGGTGACCACGAGCAGCAGTTGCCGGGCGACCCCACCTCGGAAGAATTCGAGAATCTCCTGACCGACCTGTGGGAGACCTACCGCTTCAGTTGCCCCAAGCGCAACACCATCGGCGCGTACATGCTCGGCACCCTCGAACCCGACTGGCACCAGTACGTCGAGTTCCATCTGAATACCCTCGGCTGCCGGTTCTGCCGGGCCAATCTCGACGACCTGCAGAACCAGAGCCGCGAGACCCAGCAGGAAGCCTTCCAGGCCCGCATCATGGAATCCACCGTCGGCTTCTTCCACAGACCGCAGTAGTCTCGCACCCGAGGAAGTCCTGGCGGTCTTTGACCGGTATTTCCTGGACAACATGGAAGGCCACCAGTTGATGTTTGGCGATGCCACGGGCGACTCCGTCATCATCGAAGGGGAGGCGATTGTCCGCAAGAAAGGCCGCTTCCAGGTGGTCACCAATTTCCGGCAATCCCTGACGCCCGCGGGACAGGAAACGTGCGAGCGCTACCAGACCGCCGTTCGTATGTTGGAGCAGAGCAACGAGGTCTCCGTTCCGCATTTTTCGCCGAATTCTGATGGCGGTGCACCAGGAGGCGGACTCGCCCACCCTGTACTCGAACATCTACGATCTCAAGCGGCGGGTGGTCTATCTCTATCATTTTCACAATTTCGAGAACGTGGTCGTGCTGGACTTGGCCGAGGAGTTGAAGAAGGGAAAGCGGGAATTGGATTTGCCCGCGCTGTTCCCCGCGACGGTCGCGGCGGAGGACTTCGCGCGCAAAAAGCTGCGGCAATTCGAGGAGGAGCGGAAGGTCCAGCGGGCTGCGAACGTCGATCCCGCCGTCTACGACCAGTATGCCGGGCAGTACGAGCTTTCCGGCGGCCCGATCCCCGGCCTGGTCGTAACGATTCTGCGGCAAGGGGACGGACTCTATCTTGAAGCCCCTGGCGTGATGCGCTTCGAGCTGATCCCCGAATCGCCTACAACCTTCTTCTATGCCAGCGTTGATAGTTTTGTGAAGATGACCTTCACCAAGGACGACCAGGGCAAGACCATCGGTTTCGACGGGCAGGTGAACGACTCGAAGGTCTCGGGAAAGAGAGTCAAGTAGCCCCACTTGCGCAACTGGCGGTGGGGGCATTCGTCGAAAAACAGTTTGTCCAGTTCTCAGTTGACTTCTTGGTGCACGCTGCGATAGACTCATCATATAAATGGCGGTTTGATCGTTGTCAGACGTTCCATGTGAGAGGCCTGCACTGATTTGCCTTACCGTATCGAATACTCACCTGCGGCTGAGGAGAAACTTGCGCTACCTGACGGCGTGTCAGCAGGCAATCGTCTTGGATGATGTCGAGGAGGAGCCGGAAACGGTCGTGTTGATTCGTGCCGTTGGCCGGAAGGAACGTAACCGTGTCCACATTGCTGGAGAGGTCATTGACTTATGAAGATTATTGAACAAGCAGAAGCGAAGGCCTCGCTGGCCGACTATACAGAGAGTATTGCTCAGGAGCCTGTGATTGTAACTGTGAATGGGAAGCCCGTGGCTGCTCTGGTCGCTATCGAAAATGCCGATCTCGAAACAGTGTCGTTGAGCACCAACCCGCCTTTCTCGCTCTCATGGAACGCTCGCGCACACGTCATCGCGCCGAGGGCGGACTCTCCGGCGAAGAAGTGCGACGCCGTCTCGGATTGAGCAAGCCGCGATGATACATGAGCGCCAGTTGTCCGGACGTGCCTCGGTGTCTCCGCTTACGGTTGGTTGCGATTACCGCGAGAACTGGTTGAGCCGCTTCAGGAACGGCAGCACCAGCAAGGCGGAGCAGAAGGGCATCGCGGCGATGAGCAGGAAGAAATTGTGGTGACTGAACTGGCCGTAGTATTTCGCCGAGTAGGCCGGAGCCGTAGCTCCCGATGGCTGTGGAGCCGAACCAGCAGCCCATCATCAGCCCGCGCATCCGCTGCGGGGCCACCTTGGAGACGAAGGATAGTCCCATGGGCGAGACGAGGATTTCGGAGACGGTCACCGCGAAGTAGGAGGAGATCAGCCACAGCGGCGACATGAGGTTCTCATCCCGGTCGCCGCCGGCCCGCGCGGCAAAGACCATGATGAGCACGGAGAGCCCCATCACGGCCATCCCGGTGAAGATCTTCGAGGCGCTCGACGGCTCCATCCCTTTTTCCCGCATGCGGCTGAACGTCATCACCAGCAGCGGCGTCAGCACGAGGATGAAGAACGGGTTGAAGAACTGGTATGTCTCCGGCTTGAGGGGGAAAGACACCACGGACGACCGCAACCCCAGGAATGAGACCACGAAAGATGGAAGGGGAATGGCCAGCGAATAGGGCGCGGTCGAACGCTCGGCGAACAGGGTGAGCGAAGACCCGTTCTGATAGAAGGCCACCCAGAAGAAAATGGCGATGATGAAAAGGGTGAACAGCGAGGCGATTCGCTGCCGGTCCTCGGCGCGAGAAGTCGTCGGTGATCGTCTGGCATCGCCGGATCGAAGCCGCCGTGGCGCTGTCGGCACTGGGCTGGAGGATCACAGATAGTGTCTCTTGCCGACCTGGAAGATGATGAGGGAAAAGACCATCCCCACGGCGGCGGCGGCGAAAGAGAGATTGTAGCTGTGGTAGTGAAGGCTGATGAAAGTGGCGGCCAGCGGCGCCAAGGCGGCCCCGAGGTTCACGCCCATGTAGAAGATGTTGAAGGCGGCGTCTTTGTGCTGGCTGCCTTCCTCGTACAGGTTGCCGACGAGGACGGAGATATTGGCCTTGAACAACCCGGTGCCCACGGCGACCAGAAGCAGACCCGCATAGAAGAAGGCGATCCGCTGGAGGGAGGAGAAGGCCAGGGCCACGTAGCCGAACGTCATCAAGACCGCCCCCAGGCGAATCGTGTTCCGTTGGCCGAGGACGCGGTCGCCCAGGAATCCGCCCAAGATGGGGACAAAATACACCATTCCCAGAAACGCGCCATAGTAGCTGCCTTTCGTCTTGTCCCCCCAGCCGAGGCTCTTCTCCATATACAGGTAGAGGATGGCCATCAGGGTGTAGAAGCCGAAACGCTCCCACATCTCGGTGAAGAACAGAACCATGAGTCCCCGGGGATGATTTTTCAGCATGGGCACCCCTGTTGATCTATGATTTGCGATTTATGATTTATTATTATGGGCCTCTGGGCCGTCGCTTCATCGCTGACGCTGAGTGCAGACAGTAAATCTTAAATCATAAATTGTAAATCATAAACGTCAGAGGTTCATGGGCAGGCCGCGGTCGCGGAGGTATTCTTTCATCTGGCGGATGGTGTAGTTGCCGAAGTGGGTGATGGAGGCCATGAGCACGGCGTCGGCGCCGCCTATGACGACGGCGTCGTAGAGGTGATCGAGCGTGCCGGCGCCGCCGGAGGCGATGACGGGGATGTTGACGGCATCGGAGACGGCCCGGTTCAGCTCGTTGTCATAGCCGGCCAGGGTGCCGTCGGCGTCCATGCTGGTCAAGAGGATCTCGCCGGCGCCCAACTGCTCGCCTTGCTTGGCCCACTCGACCACGTCGATATCCGTCGGCTCCGAGCCGGCCTTGACGCAGACCTGCCAGTGGCCCGGCCGGGTCTTCGACCGCCGGGCGTCGATGGCGAGGACGACGCACTGGTTGCCGAACCGCCGGGCCGCTTCCGCGAGCAGATTCGGGTTCTGCACGGCGGCCGTGTTGACGGACGCCTTCTCCGCGCCGCTGCGCAGCAGCTCGTCGATCTGCTCGATCGTGCGGATGCCGCCCCCGACGGTGAAGGGGATGAACACGTTCTCCGCCACGCGTTTGACCATGTCCACGATGGTCTTGCGCGAGCGGATGGTCGCGGTGATATCCAGGAAGACCAGCTCATCGGCCCCGGTGTCGCTGTAGCGGGCCCCCAGCTCCACCGGGTCGCCGGCGTCGCGGAGGTTCAGAAAATTGACGCCCTTGACGACGCGGTTGTCTTTGACGTCGAGACACGGGATGATTCGTTTGGTCAACATGAATCGAGAGTGTCAAGCTGTCAAGTCTGAAGCGTTGCACCAGTCCGCGGACAGAGCTCGGTGCGGGCTTCAGCACTTCACACTTCACACTTCAGACTTTCCTCCCACATATCTCCTGGAAATTCCGCAGCACTTGCAGTCCCTGCGTGCCGCTCTTTTCCGGGTGGAACTGCACGCCGTAGATGTGGGCCTTCTGGATCGAGGCGGTCAGCGGGAAGCCGTAATCCGTGTAGGCGATCTTCGCCTGCGGGTCCCGGACCTGGACGTGGAAGGAGTGGGCGAAGTAAAAGTGCTTCGCCGGTCCCAGACCCGCGAAGAGGTCCATGTCCCCGGGCAGCTCCACCAGGTTCCAGCCCATGTGCGGCACCGTCTGCTCGGGCGGGACCGGCACCACTTGGCCGTGGACCAGTCCCAGGCCCTGGTGCGGCCCGTATTCGCAACTCTCGTCGAAGAGCAACTGATGGCCGACGCAGATGCCCAAGATCGGTTTGCCGGCGGCCGCCGCCTCTTGGACCGGTCCGGCGGCGGAGCCCAGGGCTTCCATCGCGTACCCGAACGCCGCCACCCCCGGCAGGACGAGACCGGAAGCCTTCTGGATCTTCGCCGGGTCCCGGCTCAGCTCGACCTCACAACCGATATGGTGAAAGGCATTGCAAACGCTTTTGACGTTGCCTACGTTATAGTCAATTACTGCAATCACCCGTTTGTCATTTACTACTTACGATTTACTATTTACCATCTGGCCTTCAGCATGCGACTCGCTGACGATATCCGACGGGAATTATAAGTCACAAATCTTAAATAGTAAATTGAAAATGGTCGATAAGGGTTCCTATGTGCGGCATTGTTGCTTATCTGGGGAAAAAGCCGGCGCAACCGATCCTGGTGGAGAGCCTAAAGCGGCTTGAATACAGGGGTTACGATTCGGCCGGCATCGCGCTGCTTGCGCGACGGCGGCATCAGCGTCAAGAAGACCAGCGGTCGCATCGCCGCCCTGGAACAGATTCTGGACGCCCCGCGCAGCGTGGACACCCTGGGCATCGGGCATACCCGCTGGGCGACGCACGGCGTGCCGAATACGGTCAACGCCCACCCGCACATGGACTACACCGGCAAAATCGCCGTCGTCCACAACGGGATCATCGAGAATTACAGCACGCTGAAGACCTGGCTGCAGAGCGAAGGGGTCGCGTTCGTCAGCGAGACGGACACCGAGGTGATCTCCAACCTGATCGGCTACCTCTATGGCAACGGCGACCAGGCGGACCGCTGTAACGGGCAGACCCAGTTCGAGTGGGCCGTGCAGCAGGCTTTGCAGCGGCTCCACGGCACTTTCGGGCTGGCGATCCTCTGCTCCGATTTCCCGGATACGATCATCGGCGCCAAGCGGGGCAGCCCGCTGATCCTCGGCGTCGGCAACGGCGAGTACATCCTGGCCTCCGACGCCGCCGCCATCGTCGAGCACACGACCCAGGCGATCTACCTGGCCGACAACGAAATGGTCATGGTCGGGCCGGACGGCTTCTATACCAAGACCATCGACAACGTCGTCGTGGCCAAGGACCTCAAGCAGATCGAGTTCTCGCTCGACCAGATCGAGCTGGGCGGCTTCGAGCATCACATGCTCAAGGAGATCTTCGAGCAGCCGGAATCGCTCAGCACGTGCATGGGCGGGCGGATCAACAAGCAATGCGGCAAGATCGTGCTGGGCGGCATCGCCGACCACCTGCGCGACCTGACGCAGGCCAAGCACATCATCTTCACGGCCTGCGGCACGGCGTTTCACGCCGGGCTGGTAGGGGAGTTCCTCCTCGAACACCTGGCCCGCATCCCGGCGGAGACGGAATACGCCAGCGAGTTCCGCTATCGCAATCCGATCATCGGCGATGACACCATCGTGGTCGCCATCAGCCAGTCCGGCGAGACGGCCGATACCCTCGCCGCCGTCGAGCAGGCCAAGGAACGCGGCGCGACCGTCCTGGGGATCGTCAACGTCGTCGGCTCCTCCATCGCGCGGGCGACCGATGCGGGCATCTACCTGCACGTCGGGCCCGAGATCGGCGTGGCGAGCACCAAGGCCTTCACCGCCCAGGTGGCGGTCCTGAGCATGCTGGCCATCGAGCTGGGCCGGCGCCGCCACCTCAGCAGCGATGATACCGCCTGGTACATCAACGAGCTTTCGCAAATCCCGGAGAAGATCAGCACGATCCTGGACCAGTCGAGCCATATTCGGGACATCGCCGCGGCGAACGCCGACCGGGAGAATTGGCTCTTTCTGGGCCGGGGCTTCAATTATCCCGTGGCCCTGGAAGGCGCCCTGAAGCTCAAGGAGATCAGCTACATCCACGCCGAGGGCCTGCCGGCGGCCGAGATGAAACACGGCCCCATCGCCCTGATCGTGGACGGCATGCCGGCCGTCTTCATCGCCACGGCCGGACCCCAGTACGACAAGATCATGGGCAACATCGAAGAGGTCAAAGCCCGCGGCGGCAAAGTCATCGTCGTGGCCACCGAGGGCGATACGGAGATCGAGCGGCACGCGGATCATCTCATCACGATCCCGGAGGCCCCGGAACTCTTCCAGCCGATGCTCACGGTCATCCCGCTGCAACTGCTGGCCTATCACGCCGCCGTGCTCCGCGGCCACGACGTCGACAAGCCCCGCAACCTGGCCAAGAGCGTGACGGTCGAGTAAATGGAATGATGGAATACTGGAAGAATGGAATACTGGGATACTAAAGATCGCGGCGGTCGTTCACCCATCATTCCACCTTCCATTGTTCCACCATTCCATCTGTCATCCGCCTTCACTCTTATCGAGCTGCTCGTTGTGATCGCGATCATTTCGCTCTTGCTCGCACTGCTTGAGCCCTCGTTGGGCAAGGCAAGGTCCCTGGCCCGCCGGGTGGCGTGTTCGCACAATCTCAAGCAGGTCGGCTTGGCGATGGACATGTACACCCACGATCATGACGGCGTGTACCCCTGTGCCCAGGACCCCGTCTCGACGCAGCCGGCGTACTGGCTGTGGATGGGCCGGGGCTGGCGGCGCTGGGTCCAGCCGTACTTGAGCACCACGATCGATGTGAACAACCCATCGGTTCTTCTGTGTCCGGCGGACCGGACCGACCCGGCCAAGTACGAATCGACCAGCTACTCCTACTCCATGACCTTCTACCACAGCCCGGAGCAGATCGATGCCATGAGTGCCGCGGCGGATACCTACAGCAATCCCAAGCCATCCGTCGCCCAGCGGGTGGGCGACGTGGCTCAGCCCGTCCGGCAAGATCCTCATTGGTGAGTGGCTGAGCAATCATGTGCCGGTCGATGGTGACAATGGCTGGTGGGATTGGCGGGGGACCCGGTGCTTTCTGCTGGCCGATGGCCAAACCGTCTTCCTGGAGACCGAGAAGATTCGGCCGGCCCAGGACGGGCTGCCCGATGCGAATCTGACCGTGCATGGCGTCAAGGGACGCGACCTCGCGCCGTAGTGTGCCGCCCGCTGAAGAGGAACGAGAATGGACCTGTTTTTGGACATCTTCACGAAGGTGTTCTTCATTTTGTCGCCGTTCTTTTCGGTGTCGATGTTCCTGGCTCTATCGTGCGACCTGGACGGGCGGCTCCGCCGTCGCTGTGCGCTTCGCACGAGCCTGGCGATCTTGGTCGTTTGCTTCATCGTGTACTTCTTCGGCAACCTGATCTTCCATGTCCTCGGCATCACGGTTCCGGCGTTTCAGGTCGGCGCCGGCACGCTCCTGTTTCTCACCTCCATCCAAATGGTCTCGGGCCGGCTGTCGGAGATGGCCGTGGACGGCGATGAGGACTTCGCCGTTGTGCCGCTGGCGATCCCTCTGATTGTCGGCCCCGGCACCATCGGCACGCTGCTGGTCCTGGGCATGGAGATCAGCAGCACGCAGGAGAAGATCGTCGCCGGCTCGGCGATTCTTCTGGCGGTGCTGATGATCTCCCTCTTCCTGTTCCTGGCCATGCCGATCTCGCGCCTGCTGGGGCAAAAGGGCCTGCACATGATGACGAAGCTGACCGGCCTGATCCTGACCGCGATTGCCGCCCAGATCATCTTCACCGGCGTCAACGGCTTCCTTCACGGCGTCCATCCTTGAGGTCAGTACTCTGCCCTTCGCATAGCGGCGTTGAACAACGTTCAAGACCGAAGGTCTTGGCGATGCGGGCAGGATGCCCGCATACGATGAGGCCATGCTAGGCTGCACTGACGATGCCACCCGTTGCTGGCGCTGACGAGGAGTCACTCTCCCTATGCTCCGCCGGCCGCAGCGCGGGCCACAGTGAACTGTGCCCGGGAGCCGGCCGGAATGGCGAGAGGTCTCCTTGAAACTGAAGCTGCCGAGACCTTGCAAGGAGAACTGTGACAGCGCCAGTTGCCCGTGCAGCACCGACAGCTCGATGCCCATGCCGCGCATGCTTCTTCGGATAGAGCAGCTTCCCCAGGCGTAGCCGTTCGACCAGAAGTATCGGCCTTCGCTTGGGAGCGAAGGTCATGGTCTTGTCCACGCCCGAATAATGGAATCCGGTCAAGGCCAGCACGGCGGCCCAGCTGGCCATCGCGCGGGCGTAATGGTGGCCGCACTCGGCTTCGTCGAAGGGGCTGCGCTCTGGCCCCATCGTAGCGGTCGCGGATGTTCTTGATGCACCGCAGGCCCTGCTCCGTCTGGCCCTCGTACAGCATTCCGACGGCGGCCGTGTACTCGAAGCCGGTCATCACCTCGCTGAAGTAGGGGAACGGGTTCTTCGGCCGGTCCTTGGGATAGTCGGCCATCAGCAGCACCGCCTCGTCGCCCAGGGCGAAGCTCCGCATGCAGTTGAAGTGGCCGTAGAGGTTGTCCCGGTAGTTGTATTTCATGATGCTGCCGAGCGTCTGTGCGCACGTGCGGCCTGGTCCACGAGATAGCCCAGCCCGCAGACGTGGGCCATGTACTGGCCGACAAGCTGGTCCACCAGGCAGCCGGCGCCGAGCTGGTAATCCGGCTGGGTCGGGTCCTTGGCGCCCATCCCGACCAGCAGGCTGGCGGCGATCTGCGACTCGTCTCTTCGGCGGGCGGATCTGGTGCTCGTAGTACTCGCCGTTGAAGAGGTTGCCATCGATCCACGCTGCCCTGCTCGAACAGGTCGTTGCACGTCGCGGCGAATTCGTTGTCCCCCACCCGGCGGGCCATCTCCTCCGCGGCCCGCAACGCGCCGAGGTACCAGATGCCCATCTGCGGGTTCGGGCCGTAATACTCGACGTCCATCGTGTTGTGCTGGCAGCCCTCCATGACGCCGTCCTTGTCCGCGTCCCAGCCGCCCGGAATCCAGCAGAACTCGACCGCCTTCTTCACCTGCGGCCAGAGCGTCTTGAGCATCTCGTCGTCGCCCGAGAGCTGCCAGTCGCGGTACATCTTCATGATGCAGCCCATCTGCCCGTCGGCGGCGGCCTTGCCGAACTCATGGCGCACGCTCCAGCGGCAGATTCACGCGGAAGCTCATCAGGCCGGTCATCGTCCGTGGCCTGCGCCGAACTCGATCTCCCGCATCGATCTTGGCCAGGCCGCCGAACAGGAACGCCGTCGCCTGCTCGTAGTTCCACACGTGCGTGCAGGAGCCGTGGCAGCAGCCGCCCTGGTTGCCGCAGCCCTCGAAGCCGTAGAACCGCCCGTCCTCCGTGCGAAAACAGGTCTGCGTCCGCAGCGTGCTGAGGTTGAAGAGGGCGGCCTCCTTGACCGCCTCGGGCAGATCGCTGTCGCAGAACGCGCGCGACGAAGCCGACGGTCTTCTTCTCCAGGCCCGCCAAGCTGCGGCGCGACCCTCTCCGCAACGTCCCAGGCGTCCTTGTACACGGTCGTGTAGTAATTGCCGATCCGGTCCTGGTCGTTGTTCTTGGGCGTCCACGTCTGGCGATTCGGGAAATGCCACGTGATGCAGGAACGTGACCGGCACGGCCTGCTTCGGCGGCACTTCGACGCTCGCCGCCAGCGAGGCCATCGGCATGTCTCTTTCTTCGCCGGCTGGCCGGCGCTCGTCGAGCTTGCCGTCCTGGCTGAAGTCGTCCCAGAAATCCAGCCCCGAGCTGCCCCAGCCGCCCGGCGTCCAGGCAATCCGATGTGTGATGCCGCGTCTTCGCGGTGGTGGTCAGGGCGATGGTGCCCCATTGCGGTGCCCGCTGGGCGACCCCTTCCGAGCGACATGAAAATGCCGCTGATGGCCTTGTCCCTCGCGGTATTCGTTGCGATTGGCCTTGCCGTCGGCGACGAGGTCGCCTTTGTAGTCCTTGGTTTGCCCGGAGCCGTCATTGCCGATGAAGTTGGGCATGGTCGCCGCAGACCGACACCTCGAAGGGCTGGTTGGTCTTGTTGCGGACAACGTACCGCAAGACCGCGACGGGAATCCCGCTGGATCTCCGGGTCGCACGGCACGAGCGGATTGAACGCCTGCAACGTGACATCCACGGGCATATCCAGGTCGGAAAGCATGACCTGCCCCAGCGGATAGGCCGCCGACGAATGTGCACCGGCGAAAGCGAGGCAGCCCGTGGTTGGTGGCCGAACTGCCGCTGGCGTCCTCATAGAGAGACGGGTCGATGGGCCCCTCCAACCCTCGCGCCTGGGTCTTTCCCTTCGCGTCTTTCACGAAGATGGCGAAGAACGGCCCGAACGGCCCCTTGGGCGTGAACCCTTTGGCGGGGCGGTTCATGATCTCCCAGTCCCGCAGGTCGCCCCGGCCGCCGAGCGAGACGGTCCCGGTCCCGATCCCCCCGAGCGGCAGGGCGATCCGCGCCAGATGCTGCTCGTCATATCGCTTGAGAATCGGCCAATCCGCCGGCCTTGCTCGCCGGCTCTCCCAATTTCTGGATGCGTCACCTGAGCGTCGGCCGGCGTTTTCGCCGCCAAGCCACACGACGGTCAGCCCAAGAACCGCTCCCACGGACACGAAAAGCATCTTCCTCATAATACCGATCTCCCTTCAATGTCGCGACCTTGCACCACGTTTTGACGAGCACTCGGCCATTGGCCTGTACATATGCGGCCAGCATACCGCATCGGCCCCGCCGTGTGAAGCGTTCATAATGACGCCGTCTTCGTGGCATGGGCATGGGTCCCCAAACGCAATATACCGCGTTTGGGAGCCCCATCCTGCCCGTGAGTAGCACGGGGATCCCCCGCCTGCGCGGGGGCAGGCTTTGCCCGTGGACATCCCCGGACCGTCGCAGGCGTCCCGGCCATGAATTGGCTTTGTTTCGCACAGTCAGTCCCCAACCGGCCACCGACTACTGACTACCGGCTACTGCCTTTTGGCTTTGTTTCGCACGAGTGTTCCTCCGCCGGCGCCGTCGGAACGGGGCTGGAAGGGTGGAATGATGGAATATCGGAATGATGGGCCACCCCGGCTGCCGTTCCCGTAGCATGGGCGTCCCGCCCATGAGTGGCATGGGCATCCTGCCCATGAGCAGCACGGGCATCTTGCCCGTGCGAGTTTCTGATGTGCATGCGCAGTGCCTGCCCTGAGAGCGAGGCCGAAGGGATGTCCGCGCCACGCGCGACGACAGCAGGCGGCTCCGGGCTGCCAAACGCGGTCTCTCGCGTATGGGTGCCCGGCGCTGCATTTGCGCCAAACGAAGCCAATTTTGCCGGCGTCACAGACGGTTGACCCACCTGGAAGCGACCCTGCGAAGGTGAGACTTCTTCCGGCGTGACCATCGCCTCGCGTGCCCGGCCCTCGGCGCGAAGCCGCGCAATTCCGCCATCGTCCGGTACAAACTGCTCTCGATCCGCCGTTCATACATCAGCATGCGGTCCAGCACCCGCGCCTGGCCGAAGTCCTCCACGACCACCCGGCCCAAGACGATGTTCTCGTCGACCATTCCGGCAACGCTCTGATCCGCCTGGCTCCCCTTGAGCCGTTTCCACTCTTCGAGCCGGCGGCCAGCAGTGGCGTCGGCGTCCCCTCGTCCAGCGCCGCCAAGGCCGCATTCTGGAGCCGTTCGGCCCGTCGCAGCCGCCAGGAGAGCCCGACAACCCGCTCCGCCAGCATCGTTTCCACCGGCCCGGCCGGGGCCAGTTCCTCCAGCATCCACGTCCGGTAGCGCTCGAATTCCTCCGGATCCTCCCCCTGAATGACCGCCTCCTGTGCCAGGAGCCCGTGCTTGACGGCATTCTGGGAGGCCCTTTCCTTGCCCGCGGCCGTACGCGGCCCCGTGGATTTTTGGGCGTTGGCACGATTGGCCCGAACTTGTGCTGCGGTCGCCATGGTGATCCCCTCCAAATTTATGGTTTATGATTTCTGACTCATGATTCGTTGCCCCGCATGGGGCGACATATATGGCTATTAAACCATGGTCCGCATCCGATTTCAACAACAATATAACCAATATGGGAATATTTTTCCGTTCCTAACCCGTTGTCCCGCCGGGGTTAAGGAATCACCCCGAAAAAATCTCTACCGCGGAGGCACGGAGATCGCGGAGATTGCGTCTCGCGTCAAAGCCCGCCCTCGACCTGATCGGGGGACACCAAGAACCCAGCGCCGGCCTCCAGCCGCAACCAAAAGAGGTGCTCGCACAAAGACACAAAGAAGAACGGAAGAACGCCTTCCCAGACTGCCGCGTATACGCCGCACTTGTTCTCTGCTTGTGTGGCATTGGTGGCTTCGTGAGCGAACCAACTCTTTCCGTTGCAGGGACTTACGGTCGATCCGAGATTTACGCAAGAGAACAGGATTTGAACAAGTAGTGGTGCTGAAACGTGGTGTTCTTATTCAACCGCAGGGGACGCAGGGGCACGCAGAGGCGGCAAACCTCCTGAATTTCCTCGATCTGTTTTGACCCTGCGCACCTCTGCGGCCTCCGCGGTTAAAAGGACCTGACCAAGAATATCTGCGAAGCGAGAATCGAATCCTAATCTATCGCCGTGAAGGGCCCGTGCCACGGAGCTCCGTTGAACCGCTAATCGTTAATTTGAGGGCAGACCCTGCGAAGCCCCTTTTGGTCTGCGAAGTCCCTGTTATGCAGATCTTCCCATAAGTCCACAAGGCTCGATCAATACCCGGCGTCTGACAATCTCATGGTCAACGCCCTCTATTTGCGGAACGTTCATGCCGTGGATCTCTCCGCCGTACTCTTGATAGCGACCGTCGAAGAAGTGTATGTATTGTTGATAGTGGTCCCAATGAGTTGGGTTTGCCGGCAGGGACTGGTCCCCGTCGGGCCTCAGCGAGCCGCCCATTGCGTGCCAGACGTGCCTGTCCAGGATCGGGAATTGCACGAGGCTCACGCAGGGGATAACGGGGACAGCCTCTAATTATGACAGCGGCTCACCTACCCGGTGGGGGGGAAGGGCCCGCCCTCCACGGCGCGAACAAAGCTGGGTGTGGGGAGAAACGCCGATGGCAGCGGCGCGAAACCTGCAGGAAACCTGGTGGGTGCGAGTCCCACGCCGCAACGGTGGGCCACCAACGGCAAGTGAGTCTTGCGTAGTCGCCGACTCAACAAGGTCCCGGGCCCGGGGTCGGGTTTCCAGGACCCCGAGGGCTACGTTGGGAAGGCAGTTCCTCCAGCGAAGTTTCCCGTCCCTGCACCACCATCTGGACCTGGAAGGGCTCGCCGAGGCGTACCGCGAGGTCGTCCGACCGGGTTCCGGCCCTTCGGGCCGGAGCATTTGTCGCTTTGGGCCAATAGCATGAGGGTGTGCTTCGCCCATCTCGGGCCGGCCGTCTGCTAAGATGTGGCGGGCACCGGAAACCAGAGTATGGTCTTCGGCTGACTTCCAAAGACCGATGATGCGGGCCGTGCCGGCTTCGAAGCGGCCTTGGTCGCCCGGCACTTGGATGGTCGCTCCCTGCAGGTCGGGAGATTCTCCTTGACCTGGGCCTGAATTCTCACCATGCTGGGGCTGACGGCTTAGAAACTATCTCAAAACGGTGAATCTCATTGCGGTCGTGGATTGTGCAACTCCGAGGGGCATTGTATGACGTCTCCTGAATGTGTTAAGTCCCATCCGAAGCGGAAACGTACTCCGGAATTGGTCGCCGGCGTCCTGGGAATGCTGGTGGCTGTCACCGGTCTGCTCCAGGCCCAGCCCACCGCCTCGGTGCGGGTCGCGCTGGACCAGCGGATGGGAGCGCTGGAGATGGGCCGGTTCGCGTTGGGCCAGGGCGGGTTGTCGGAAGACCCCATATGGGATGGTCGGATCGCGGGGGGCAATACCGGGGACAGTCACCCATTAAAAGCGTGTGCGAGCCCAGAAATCAGTGCCTGTCCCCAATATTCCCGCGTCCTGCTAAGCGAATACTACTCGCGGTCTCTCACCCGTTTCTTAGCTGTGCTGGGCCTTGCGCTGTCGGACCGCCGAGAGAATGGCATCCCTCAATGCCGAGTCTTTCATGTGCTCACTGAGAAGAGCCTTCAGTTCTTCGTCGTTATACGGTGGCGTCGAATACATCGCAGGGATGGCGGACTGAGCTTTCTTTAACAGTCTGGCCTGTAGATCGCGTAAGTCACGCTGGACTTTCCACCATTCATTTTTTTCTGTGTTTTCCGCAATCCTCCTCTCATAGTCGGCACGTACATTCGGGTCTTTGACCGCTTCGGGACTGACACCAAAAGGCAGCCCCGTGGGTGGTTCGGCTTGCCCGCGAGCGCCATGTCCTTTTTCCAGTTGGGGTCTATCGCCTTCTCGATTCTTCCGAGAGTCCCTATCATCCGGGACGCAACATCGGATCGTTGCTGTCGCCACGAACTGTCATCGTGGTCTTCTGAGCCCTTTTCGGTATAGTAGGGTCGGTACTGTGGGCCCAGATACCAGTCCTGCAACTGCCAATATGCGGGCAAGGCGTCCGCCGCTATCTTCCCGCCAGAGTGGGCGTCAATCCAATGGATCGCCCCATCCGCAAGTCGCGCGATTTCTGCGCGATCCACTTTCTCGAAGTCATTTCGCAGAACCGCGAGAAGCTCGTCCATGAGCCGCGCATACCTTCCCGACCTCCTGGGTTCCCCAGCGGGTCTCCAATTGCTTACCCATTTCGATCAAGGAAGACCGGTCTTTTCGCTTTCCTGCCTCCTCTATTTTCATGAAATCCTCGCGATAAGCGTTCTGCTTAGCCTCCCGCATCCGCGCTTTCAGGTTTGGCAGTGACGCCGGATAGCAACAAAAGACCCACGGCCCAGATCACTGTTCGTCTCTGTAATCTCTCCATCTTTTCACCTTTCAGTTTCCTCAAAGGACTTAGAGCGTCTAACAGAATGAGAGATGGATAGCAGAGGGGGCTCGTATGTCATTGCGAGCGCAGCGAAGCAATCTCAAACCCACGCGTGAGACGGAAAGTGCTTCGTCGCTGCGCTCCTCGCAATGACATATCGAAGTCCATTCTGTTAGACGCTCTTAATCAAGGTTCTTCCCGCCAGGGCAATACCGGGGACAGTCACCCACTAAAAGCGTGTGCGAGCCCAGAAATCAGTGCCTGTCCCCAATATTCCCCTTGATCGCATCGAGGATTCGGCGTGCGCGTTGCCCTCGTCGCGAATGTACTGGCCCAATAGCCCGCTGACCTCCTCAATGCGATACGGGGGCTCGGAGTATGCTTCGATTATGTATTTTCTCTGCTGGGCGGAAACCTCGTCAGCCAGTCATGTAACCGCCTCTGCTCGGTATGTCTCTCAATCTTCTGCCTGTTTGTCTCCAAGGCCGCTTCGTATTCGCCACGAAGCTTCGGATCCTTCACGCCTTCAGGCGCTATGCCGCTGGGAAGACCCATAGACGCTCCAACACCGTTGGGGCTTAACAATACCTCGTTGGGATCCCAGTTTGGATCAACACAATCCAGCAAATGCTTCCAGGCATGAAGACGTACCTCCGCATCTTTCTTTCTGCGTTGTGCGAATTCGTCACCGCTTGGAGAACCAGGTATACCCACCGAAGTCATAACGTGACCCGTCAACTCCAACTCCATCTGTAGCGAAACCCCTTCGGGTTTGTCGAGCACGGATAGGGCATACTCCCTTGCCAAGTCGTGACGTCGGTGATCCTTGAAATTGAAGGAACTCAGGGTTCTGCAAATTTCCAGAATCAAGTGCGCGTTAAGCTCCACGTTCTTTTGGCTCCATTGTCCCTTGATCTCATCGGCTACTTTCCTGAATTCATCGAGGCTATTGGCTAACTCCGGCTTAAGAGACTTCTCGAAGACCTTTATACGTTCCATATCTCCTGCGTACTCCCGCTTGTCGGCATCAGGAGGTTCTGAGACCGCCGATAATGAGACGTGCGTCGCCAGCAGAGAGATGGTGATTACCCCCACCAGGTCTTTGTTGATTATCATAGTGTAGGTCCTTTCCTATACGTTACCGATCGTTCTGGTTTGTTACCAACTAGAAAGCTGAGTTCGAATCGTTTAGAGATGCCGGTCCCGGCGGCTGCCCGCCTTTGGCCTGGGGGGGATAGGGCAATACCGGGGACAGTCACCCATTAAAAGCGTGTGCGAGCCCAGAAAGCAGTGCCTGTCCCCAATATTCCCAATATTCCTGGGTGCACGGCAGACAGCCTATTCTGGTCTTTCCCCAACATCACTGCTTGTTCTGCTGGGCGGAATCCAGCGGCGTCACCATGTTATTGCTGACCGCATCAAGGATTCGCGCGAATCGCCTCCTCTCTTAGATACTGCTTCAGCAATATATTGAGTTCTTCAACGTTGTAGGGGGCCCTCGAATACGCCTGGATTATATAGCCTTCCGCTCTGGGCTGAAACTCCTTCAACCACTTGCGCCGGAGTACTGTTCATGGTAGTTCTTGGCCTTCTGGGTATTTCTCTTGATAGCCTCTTCGTATTGAGTACGCTGTGTGAGGTCTTTTATACCTTCTGGGGCCATGCCTGCCAACCCCTCCACGCCGGGAGGCAACGTCACATTGATGAACGGCACGTCATTCGCGTTCCAGTTTGGGTCGATCGTATCGGTCAGCCGTTTCCACGCGTGAAGCCTCACCTCGATATCTCTCTTGCGTTGCTGCGTCCAAGTATCACCCACCGGTGCGCCAACCATGTTGGTCATTACATGACCTACCAACTCAAGTTCCACTTCAAGTGAGATTTGGTTGGGCTCGGCAAGAGCCGATAGGGCGTAGATTCTCGCAAGCTCATATTGGCGCCGATCATTGAATTGCCTGGAGCTCAAGGGGCCAGCAATCCCCAACATCAAACGAGCGTAGTTCTCTTTACCCTTTGATTTCCATTTGTTCTGGATTCCATTTGCAAAATCCTCATATGCCACCAAATCGTTCGTTCTGCCTGCCTTAAGAGATTTCAGGCGGGATACTATCGTATCGCAGTCTCGCGAGTACTCCTCCGTCTCCACTCGCAAAGCCTCATCCCTATTGGCAGAAGGATTGCGGTCCGCGACTGCGAGACTGGTAAGCACCACCAATGAGCCAATCATTCCCCTTAAAAGGTACATGGTACACCTCCTTTTTCTGCTGCCACCATGATCGTTTAGGAACAGGGCCTATTCTATCGACGACCCAATAGATTGTCCAGGCCAGTGGGCGCGACGCACGACTAATAGGGGGGATGGCGGGGTCAGGCCCCGAGTTAAGCGTTAGCGGCCGCCGAGCACGAATGAGGGAGGCCGGTCGGAGAATCATGCGTGGGTCAAGAATCCACCCTACGAACTGCGTCGCACCTCGGCGAGCGTAGCTGGGTGGAATTCCGGTGACGCCATACTTATTTCGCCGGCGAAAGGAGTCAATTGTCCCGGGGGCTTCGCAGGGCCAGGCCTTCAATGGCGCCAGCAAAGCTGGCGCACGGGGAGAAACGCCGATGTCAGCGGCACGGAACCTTCAGAACCTGGTGGGTGCAAGGTCCACGCCGCAACGGTGGGCCACCAGCGGCAAGTGAGTCTTGCGTAGTCACCGACTCAACAAGGTCCCGGGCCCGGGGTCGGGCTTCCAGGACCCCGAGGGCTACGTTGGGAAAGCAGTTCCTCCCGCGAAGCTTCCCGTCCCTGCACCACCATCTGGACCTGGAAGGGCTCGCCGAGGCGTACCGCGGGGTCGTCCGACAGGGTTCCGGCCCTTCGGGCCGGAGCATTTGTCGCTTTGGGCCAATGGCATGAGGGTGGGCTTCGCCCATCTTGGGCCGTCCGTTTGCTAAGATGTGCCGGGCACCGGAAACCAGAGTATGGTCTTCAGCTGACTTCCAAAGACCGATGATGCGGGCCGTGCCGGCTCCGAAGCGGCCTTGGTCGCCCGGCACTTGGATGGCCGCTCCCTGCCGATCGGGAGATTCTCCTTGACCTGGGCCTGAATTCTCATCATGCTGGGGCTGACGGCTTAGGAACTATCTCAAAACGGTGAATGTCATTGCGAGCAGCGCAGCGACGAAGCAATCTCAATCACTGTGATGAGAGATTGCTTCGCTACGCTCGCAATGACATGCCAGAGTGCGGTTTTGAGATAGTTTCTT
>CAVVRJ010000066.1:0-123879 GCA_963750205.1 uncultured Planctomycetota bacterium | reverse complement strand
TTTGACCATCTGATCAAGACCGCCGGCAACGGCAGAACCGTGGCGCAGGGCGGCAACCTCGAAGAAGGCCAGAAGCAGGCGGCCCTTGTGGTCGAGCAGACCTACCTGGACGGCTACAAAGCCCACTCCTCCATTGAGACCCATGGCGCTCTGGCTCAGGTCGAAGGCGGTAAGGCTACGGTCTGGCTTTCCACTCAGACACCCTTCCCCGCCCGGGACGAAATCGCCAAAGTTCTCGGCTTTGACGCCGCCAACGTGCGCGTCATCACGCCCTTTGTCGGCGGTGGTTTCGGCGGCAAGGGCGCCGTCAACACCCAGGGGCTCGAAGCCGCCCGGCTGTCCAAAGCGGCCGGCAAGCCGGTCCAAGTCTGCTGGAGCCGAGAGGAGGAGTTCTTCTACGACGCCTTCCGCCCGGCGGCGGTTGTCAAGATCAAGTCGGGCCTGAGCCAAGACGGCAAGCCGGTCTTCTGGGACTACACCGTCTACGCTGCCGGCGACCGCGGCGCGGCGCATTTTTACGATATTCCCCATCATCGCACGACGAGCTTCAGCGGTGGGGCGCACCCCTTTGCCACGGGTCCCTGGCGTGCCCCCGGCGCCAATACGAACTGTTTCGCCCGGGAGTCCCACATCGACATCATGGCGGCCCAGGCCAAGATGGACCCGATCGAATTCCGCCTCAAGAACTGCAAGGACAAACGTGCCGTCCGCGTCCTCCAGGCGGCCGCCGAGAGAATCGGCTGGAAACCCGCCCCTGGGCCCAGCGGCCGGGGCTTGGGCGTGGCGGTCGGCACGGATTCCGGCGCGTTCGATGCCCTGATCGTCGAGGTCCAGGTCGATAAGCGGACCGGACGCGTTCAGGTCACACGCGTCGTCTGTGCCCAGGACATGGGTCTGGTCATCAATCCCGAGGGCGCCACGATCCAGGTGGAAGGCTGCGTTACGATGGGTCTGGGCTACACGCTGACGGAGGACATCCATTTCAAGAACGGCATGATCCTCGATCGTAATTTCGACACCTACGAGCTACCCCGCTTCTCGTCCTTGCCGAAGATCGAGACGGTCCTGCTCGACTTGAAAAAAGAGTCCCCGCAAGGCGGCGGCGAGCCCGCGATTATCATCGTCGGGGCCGCGGTCGCCAACGCTATCCACGACGCCACCGGTGCCCGGCTGCTCCAACTGCCCATGACGCCGGAGCGGGTCCGCAAGGCCATCGCGGCCACGGCGTGATAGCGACTCTCATCGAAGGAAGTTGTGTTTTCGTGTTCTCATGAGTTTTGACGGGCAAGTTCGGTAATCGCTGGGTGCCATGCCTACGGCTCTGCGTAGGCATGTCTGGCTCATAAAGTTAAGCATGTCTACGAGGCGTAGACATGGCACCCCGCCGCCAGAGAGTCTGGGTTACCGATTTTGCTCGTCGAGACTCATTAGGAGGTAGGCCACATGTTCACCCCTCATCACCAATCCGCAAAGTCACTGCACGGTGCATGGTCTCTTGTTCTTCTGCCGCTGTTGTTGGCAATCCCAGCCGCGGTTGCGGTCGCCGGGCGAGCCGCGACAAGCCCCTTTGTCGTCAACAGCGAGGAGAAATCCGGGATCTATTCCCTCGGGAAGGAGGTCGTCTTCACGATCAAGGCCGCCCAGGGGACTGAAGCGGTCGATCTGGAGAAGGCTACAGTCACGATCACTCGTGACGGTTGGGAGAAACTCGGCACGCCCGCCGTGAAGAGGAGCGGGGATTCCCTGGCGGTGCGTTTTACGCCCGAGGCGGCCGGCTGGTACATGTGCGAAGCCTCAGCGGCTGGAGAGGGTCGCAAGCCTGCGACCGCCCGTGCCGGTGTAGTGGTCAGTCCTGAGAAGATCGCGCCTTCCATGTCGGAGCCGGGGGATTTCGACAAGTTCTGGAACGTCCGTCGGGCTGCCCTGGCGGAGATGCCGCTCAAGGCCGACCTGAAACCCGTGGAAAGTCCCGATCCGCAGATCGAGTGCTTCAGCCTCGAGGCCCCTTGTCCGCAGACCAACCCCGTTCGGGGCTATTTCGCGCGGCCCAAGGAGGCCAAGACGCACGGCTGCCCCGCGATTCTCTTCGTCCGGGCCGCCGGTGTCTCCGGCGACTGGTGCAAGGCCTCGGTGAGAAACGCCGTGTCGTTGGCCAAGCAATACGGCGCGATTGTCGTGGATATTAACGCCCACGGTATGCTCAACGGCCAACCGCCCGAGTACTACCAGAAGCTGGAGCAGAACGAACTCCGCAGCTACTGGACCCAAGGCACCGACGATCGGGACAAGTTTTACTTCGTCGGGATGTATGTGCGGCTGCTCCGCAGCATTGAGTTCATCGCGGCCCAGGGAGAGTGGGACGGCAAGCACCTGATCACAATCGGCGAAAGCCAGGGCGGCGGGCAGGCGCTGGCTTCGGCCGGCTTGGACAAGCGGGTCTCAGCGGTTGTGGCCTTAGTGCCCGCCATGTGTGACTTCGCCGGACCGGTGGTCAAGCGGGCCGGCGGCTGGCCCCAGCCGATCGGCCGCGACATCCAGAGCGAGCAGGCGAAGAAGGTCATCGACGCGGTCCGCTATTGTGACAACGTGAACTTGGCCAAGCGGTCCCGCGCCCAGACCCTCGTCTTCGTCGGCCTCATCGACACGACATGCTCGGCGCCCGGCGTCTTTGCCACCTACAATAACCTCCCCGGCGACAAGCGAATTGTTGCGTATCCCCACAAACCGCACAACGGCCTGCCCCGGGAAGACGCCTGGATCGGTGAGATCACCAGCCTCCAAGACGAATTTATCCGCAAGCACATAAGCCATGGAGAATAGCAGGACGGCGGCATGTAGGATGGGCTTTAGCCCATGCTGGTTCTGGCTGGCAAGCCCCGATTCCCGCATGGGCTGAAGCCCATCCTACGTAGACGTGCGTGGCCCCCGTCTGATTCGGACGAAGTATCTGGCATTACTTTACTCGGCGTTCCTATCGAGGGCATCTTCACGAATGCTGGTCCTTCGCTGCTCCTCGGCACGCGGTTTCATTATTCCTTTCTTTCGGTCGCAGGCGGATCTTTCGTTCCGACTGGTGACGGCCCACTGGGCCGCTCCTTGGGATGAGCTTTCTGAATAGGAGCAGCCAGTCGCTGTATCCGCGCAACCGTCCCGATTCTGAAGACTTCAGCGTGTACCCAGGGGATGAGAAGATGCTTCTCGACGGACGCGTAGCAGATGTCTTGATCGTTCACGAGAACGGCCTCTTGGTAGCGAGCGTTGATGCCGCCGCGGAAGGAACTGTTGACCGTCACCCTGACTTGACGTATCGCCGTGCCAGCCAGAGGCTGCGTGGGCTCGCCCAGCTTCGCATTGATTGCTGTATCTGCAATAAGGAAGGCCCGGAAGTCATCGTCACGCAGGTCGCGCACGACCGCGAAATGCTCGCCCACATAGAGGGTGGCGGCCAGGAGAACGGCGGCGGCGATGATCCATCTTCGCATGTTCTTTTCCAGCTTCGCGGGCGCCATGTCGTTGCACTCTGAGCACGGCTTCGACGCTGCAGGTTTCCGCGCTAGGTGGCTCCATCGAGGTGAATGCCGAAGCACTCTCTTGTCGAGCAGTCTCATGACAAAAGACGCACACATGAGGACGGTGGAGATGCCCGCGAACCCGAGCCAGAAACGCAGTCGCTCCGCAGGTTCACGAAACATGCTGTCGGCGTCGAGCGTCACCGAGGTGATGGAGCCGGCACGCAAGGACACCCATGCTCCAGCGCAGGACAAGACCATGAGAAATATACTCGGATACCTGTGACGTTTAGACAACGCATGGATTGAGAACGGGATGCCCACCAATAGCAGCACGATTCCCAGGCCGGTCAGCAGCCACGACCGCGAGAACATTGAAGTGTCCCCAAGACCAAGGACCAGGGCTCCCGCGACCACCCCAACCAGGACCTCCGTCGCCAGCGCGGCCCGGGTGGCTGGTAAGACCAGTACGGCAAGTAAGACACCGAACAGGGCTATGGCGAGAGCATCGCACACAAGGAGAGGACGCTCAACTTTCATGTGCGCGTCCGACTCTTCGTTTCCCGAAGCACTAACTGTGTTGGGGGGCATCCAATCGGGCCCCTTGTACTCAACGGCTCGGAAGGGGAACCCTGCTGCAAAGGCGCGCCAACACAAGCACTCTTTCTCTCGGGGACCAATCCTCCGTCGCGACGTCCGTAGACAGCGCTTCGACCGAGAGAAGGAGGAACGCCAGAATCACTGCGTCTCGAATTTTCACCGTGTTTCCTCGCCAATCAAGATCCACCGCGCGGAGCCTCACTCACCGCAATAGGGCGCCCGACATCCGGCTCGCGTGAAGAGTATATGCCCCGCGCAGACAAGACGCAAGCCCGGCTCGGGCCCGGCTCCAAGTCTTGGTTCATTGTAGTGGCTTCATATCCTCTCGCCCTTCTCCCGGGCCTCGTTGATCTGTTTGCGGCTGCGGTGCTGGTATTCGCGGAGGGTCTCGATCTTGTACTCCTTGAGGAGGTCGCGGGTGTGGATGCCGGGCTTGGTGGCCTTGAAGAGCCACCAGGGGGCGAGGTCCTCGTCGCTGCGCTGTCGCTCCACCACGATTTCGCCCGCGTGCTCCTTGAGCATCTTCTGGACCTTGTCCTGGTTGAAGTCATAGTGGGCGAAGGAGCGGTCGAGGTCCAGGGTGGCGATGAACTGCTTCGGCAGGGGCTTTTCGACCGCGCTCGACGGGCTTACCCGTGATGTCCATGATGTTGCCCGCGCCGACCGGGACGATGTAGTAATGGTAGAGAGTGGCGTAGGCGTTCAGGGGCGAGCCGCCGCCGTAGGCGCTGGGCCAAAAGACGATGTCCGCGTCCAAGTCGTCACACCGCTGCCACAACTCGGCGTAGTTCAGGTCGAAGCAGGTGAGGATCGAGATGCGGCCGAAGTCCGTCTCGAAGACCTTGACACCCTCCGTGCTGCAATGCACGCCTTCGCCCCAGAAGACGAACACCTTGCGGTAGTAGCCGGCGACCTGGCCCTTGCGGTCGAGGAGAACGGCCGTATTGTACTCCCGGTCCCCGGCCTGCTCCCGGATGGGGCAGATCACGTACATGTGGTACTGCTTGGCCAGTTCGGCTACGGCATTGGTCGTCGGCCCCGGCACCGGCTCCGCTTTCGTGCCGGCGAATTCCTCCGGCAGGCAGGCGATGTCCACGCCGCTCTTGCCTGCCGCGTGCAGATGCTCGAGTGCGAGCTTGAGCTTTTCGTCGTGGGAGCCCCCGAAGCCGATGCAGATCGCCGACACCTTGACCTGCCGGCCCGGCAGTTGGTCGCGCACAAGCTGCGGGACCTGCTGTGCCAAGGACGCCGGGAGGCTGATGAGACTGCTGAGGAGAAATAGGATCAGTTGTTTCGAGGATGTCTTCATCTTGTCTGTCCTCATAACCTGTTTGTAGTGTGCCCGCAAGGGCACACGCCCTCGACATAAGAAACGCCTTGCGGCGTCACTACGAACGGCACTAATTGCAAATCATCGTAGCGTTTGCGGCGAGCCTGTGCCACAATTCTCTTGCTGCCCCGAGCCGGCGGGAGAATGAAGTTGCTTTGGCGTGGGGGGCGTTCTACACTGTCCGTGTATCGCTGCTTATGAGTTTTGACGAGCAACCTGTTGTATGTTTCATAACGACATGAAGCTGAGCCATACCGCCGTAATAAGTGTGTTTCTGGTGAACGTTGTCTTTGCGACCGGGGCGCATCCTGTCCGGGCGGATGCGCCGGGGTATGCCTTGAAGCCACCGGTGCAAAGCTGGTTTCCCAAGGCACCGCCTTTGCCCGCGCCGCAGGGCAATGTCGTCATGGTCTCGACCGTAGACGGGTTGATGAAGGCCATTGAGGAGGCGACTCCCGGCCAGACCATCTTGGTCGCGGAGGGGCACTATCTCATGCCGCGCTACGTCGAAATCCATGCGGATCGCGTGACTCTGCGGGGGGCGATCGGGGCAGCGCGAGCGCGTGATTCTCGATGGCGTGCAGAGCAAGCACATCGAGTTGTTGGGTGTGCGAGCCTGTTCCGGCGTGACCATCGCCGATCTGACCATTCAGAACACCCGGGCCAACGGTTTCAAGATCAACTCCCAGACGAACGTGCAAAAGCTGACGATCTACAACTGCATCATTCACAACATCTGGCAACGCGGCATCAAGGGCGTAAAAGTCCCGCCCGAAGACCGGGAGGCGATCCGCCCGAAGCAGTGCCGGGTGCAGTATTGCCTGTTTTACAATGACCGGCCCAAGCAATTGAGCGACGATCCCGCCGATATCGCCCAGGGCAACTACATCGCCGGGATCGACGTCATGTACGCCAAGGACTGGATCATCAGCGACAACGTGTTCGTGGGGATTCAAGGCCGGACATTCGAGGGACGCGGCGCGGTGTTCCTCTGGTTTGACGCCCAGGGGTGTATCGTCGAGCGCAATATCATCATCGATTGTGACGTGGGCTGCAGCTTGGCAATCCGCACCGGGCCGACGGGGTGCAGTATCACTGCGTGGGCTGCGTGGCCCGCAACAACTTCATCACCCGGGCCCCTCAGGCCGGCATCGTGACGGTCTACACGAAGGACTGCCGGCTCCTGCACAACACGATTCACGATCCGCAGAACCGGTTGAGCCGGCTGCTGCGCATGGTCTTCACGAATGACGGCCTGGTCGTGGCCAATAACTTGCTCAGCGGCCCGGGCCTGCGGAACGAGTCGGATAGCGACATCAAGCTGGTCGGCAATCTCATCAAGGATATGACGGGCGCCTTCGTCGATCCGAATCACGGGAACCTGCACCTGGCGGCGTCTGCGGCCAAGGGAGCGGCTCTGCCGGATGTTCCGGAAGACATCGACGGGCAGCATCGCGCGGACAAGCCGGACATCGGCGCCGATGAGCTGATAAAGCCTTTGAAGGAGTAGGTATGAAACGAGAGAACGATCCTCAGACAGCGAGTTCACGGTCGCATAGGAAAACATCCTCACGCCGGCAGTTCCTGGCGCAGGGCGGACGCGTGGTGGCCGGCTCGGCCTTGGCCGGCGTCGTGCTGTCCCGTGCTTACGCCGGGGAAGACAACACGATCCAGTTGGCCCTGGTCGGCTGCGGCGGGCGGGGCAGCGGGGCGGCGGCCAATGCTCTGTCCTCCCAGACCGGGCCGACGAAGCTGGTGGCCATGGCCGATCTCTTTGCTAGGCCGACTCACTGAAGTCGCACAAAGCCCTCAGCGAGCAGTTCAAAGGCCGCAGGTCGATGTGCCGCCGGAGCGGCGGTTCGTCGGCTTTGACGCCTATCGCAAGGCGATCGACTGCCTGCGGCTGGGCGACGTGATGATCCAGGCCACTCATTCGGCCTTTCGGCCGACCCACCTCAAGTACGCCGTCGAGAAGGGCGTCAATGCCTTCATCGAGAAGTCGTTTGCGCCCGATCCCGGCGGGACGAAGGAGATCCTGCGCCTGGGCCAGGAGGCGAAACAGAAGAACCTCAAGATCGGTTGCGGCCTGATGTGCCGGCACTCCGCCTCGCGGCAGGCCCTGATTCAGAAGATTCGCGACGGGGCGATGGGAGACATCCTGATGATCCGGGCCTATCGCATGGACCCCGGCGCGGATGGGCCCGCTCCCCAAGGGCCAGAACGAGTTGCTCTGGCAGATCCGCCAACCGTACTTCTTCCTGTGGGTCTCCTCGGCGTGGTTCATCGAGATGATGATTCACCAGGTGGACGAGTGCTGCTGGATCAAGGACGCCTGGCCCGTCTCGGCGGAGGGCCTGGGCGGCTGCGAGCCGCGGAGCACGGATTGCAGTCAGAACCTGCATACCTACGCCATCGAGTACACATTTGCTGACGGTACGAAGGCCCTCGTCAACAGCCGCAATGAGTCGGGCTGCCACGATGAGTTTGCCACGTTTGTGCACGGGACCAAGTGCGCCGCCCAATTCTCGGGCAACGTGCATGCCCCCACAGTGCAGATCTGCAAGGATCAGCGGATTGCCAAGGACAGCATCGTGTGGCGGCCGGATAACGAGAAGATGAGTCCCTACCAGGTCGAGTGGGATGAATTGCTGACGGCCATTCGCAAGAACCAGCCCTACAACGAGGTCGAGCGGGCGGCGTATACGAACCTGACCTGCATTATGGGCCGGGCGGCGATCCATACAGGTAAAGTAATCACCTGGGACGAAATGCTGGCCTCCGACTTCAAGTTCTGCCCGAACGTGGACTTCACGCCGGAGAGCCCCGCGCCGGTGCACGCGGATGCCCAGGGCCGCTATCCGGTCCCGATCCCGGGCCAATGGAAAGAAATATAGTCTGTGACACAGGAGATTTGCGATGATTCACGAAGAACAACTGACGCTGGTCGCATCGTTCGTGCCGTATCTGCGCCTCCGTGCTTCTACTGGCAAGTGCGTGGCCGGTGATAGCCGCGCAGAAGCAGGCGGTCGATCCCTTTATCCAAAATCAGAAGCTTGGTCGCGGCGTCAACATCATTGGCTATGACCCGCTCTGGCGGTCGCGCGACCAGGCGCGGTTCAAGGTCGAGTATTTCCGCATGCTCAAGGACGCCGGTTTCAACAGCGTGCGGATCAATCTCAGTCCTTTTCGCCGGATGAATCAGAACAGCGACTTCACGGTGCCCGCCGCGTGGTGGGAGACGCTGGATTGGGCCGTCACGAACGCACTGCAGGTGCGGCCTGATGCCGATCCTGGACCTGCACGAGTTCACATCGATGGGCAACGATCCGGAGGCCGGCAAGCCGAAGTTCCTGGCGTTCTGGCGGCAGGCGTCCGAGCGGTTCCGCGACGCCCCCGACACCGTGCTGTTCGAGATTCTGAACGAGCCCAACAAGAAGCTCACGCCGGAGGTGTGGAACCAGTACGCGGCCGAGGCTCTGGCCATCATTCGTAAGACCAATCCGACGCGGACGGTCATCATCGGGCCGGCGGGCTGGAACGGGATCGGCCAACTGGCCGAGTTGAAGCTGCCCGAGGACGACCGGAACATCATCGTCACGGTCCACTACTATTCGCCGATGGATTTCACGCATCAGGGCGCTTCCTGGGCCGGCCGGGCGGATAAGCTCGGCGTGGAATGGAAGGGCACCGACGCCGAGAAAGCGGCGGTCGAGAAGGACTTCGCGAAGGCCCAAACCTGGGCCAAAGAGCACAATCGGCCCCTCTTCCTGGGCGAGTTCGGCGTGTACGACAAGGCGCCGATGGAGTCGCGGGTGCGCTATCTCACGTTTGTCGTCGCCGCGGCCCAGAAGCTCGGCTGGAGCTGGGCCTACTGGCAGTTCGACAGCGATTTCATCTTGTACGACGTCAAGGCCGACAAATGGATCGAGCCCGTGCGGGATGCCCTGGTCGGACATCCGAGTCCCAGAGCAAGTAGGGTGCGTAGCACGCACCGCTGGGGAACGCTGTTGGGATGGTGCGTGATGCGCACCCTACGGCGGTGATTCTGGCAGGGTAATGTCACATAGGGCCTCTCTAAATGCATAGTGTCCGGAGCGTTGTATTGCTGAGCGCGTTGATCCTGTCCGTCGCGGCATCGTGCTTGGCCGCGGATTGGCCGCAGTGGCGGGGGCCGTTTTTCAATGGCTCGACCGACGAGCGGGGCCTGCCGGCCTCGTGGAGCAAGACGGAGAACGTCGCGTGGGTCAGTCCTCTGCCCGGGCCGAGTGCGGCCACGCCTATTGTCTCCAATGGCAGAGTGTTTGTGCCCTCGACGGTCAAGGGAACGCCCGATTTCGTGGCGTTGTGCTTCGATGCCAAGACGGGCAAAGAACTGTGGCGAAAACAAGCGGGTTCTAACCGCCGCCGACTCCCGAACAATAACATGGCGTCGCCTTCGCCCGTGACGGACGGCAAGAGGGTGTTCTTTCTCTATGGCGATGGCACGCTGCTTGGCTTCGACTTCGACGGCAAGCCGCTTTGGTCGCGCAACATCGAGAAGGAGTACGGCAATCTGGCATTGCAGTACGGCTACAGCAATAGCCCGGTCCTCTACGAGGGCAAGCTGCTGATTACCGTGGTTCGGCGGGACAAGCCCTATCGCGATCCGCCGGCGGACGGCCCCCTGGATTCATTCATCGCCGCTCTCGATCCGGCTACGGGTCAGACGCTGTGGAAGCAGCCGCGTAAGACCAACACCTTCGACGAGGGTCAGGAGACCTACAGCACGCTGATTCCCTTTGCCCGCAATGGCAAGGTCGAGTTGTTGATGACGGGGGGCGATTTCGTCACGGCCCACGACCCGGCGACCGGGTCGGAGCTCTGGCGGCTTCGAATACTGGACCCAGAAGGTGCGGGACTCGCGCATCATTCCCTGCCTGGTGACCGGCGAGGGTCTGATCTTCGGCACACGCTACAAGAACAAGGGCATCTTCGCCCTGGAGCCGCCGGCCCGCAGCGGGGAGAGCACGCGCATCGTCTGGGAGTCCGCGGAGGTCGCCACGGATTGCTGCACGCCGCTGTTTTATGACGGTCGGCTCTACGTCCTGGATGGCCTGGCGAAAAGGACCGTCACGTGCCTCGATCCGAAAACCGGACGCGTCTATTGGCAGGGCAAACTCACCGGTCGCGAGACGTGGTGGTCCTCGTTGACCGCCGCCGAGGGCCGGCTCTACGGCATCAGCGAGGCCGGACAAATCGTGGTGATCCAAGCCGGCGGCGAGGCGTTCAAGGTCGTTATGGAGACGCAGATCAGGGAGCCGCCGATTCGGTCGTCAATCGCGATCGCCCAGGGGCACTTGTTCGTCCGGACGGCAGAAAACCTCTATTGCGTCGGCAAGTAGCTGTCGTTTGTAGTGACGCTGTCAGGCGTTCTCTTGTAGGATGGGCTTTAGCCCATGCGGTGATCCGACGATTGCCCGACCGAGCAGCATGGGCTAAAGCCCATCCTACATGGCGCTCGGCGTCCCAAGGTATACTCAGGGAGTGTTTCGATGACACGGATGAAATTCCTCGTGATGCGCTTGGTATTCCTGGCTGTGCCGGCGTTTTGCGCGACGGGTGGACCGGACCAGCTCAAGGTCAGGATCACCTGGGGCCATACGGCGCCGGAGGCGGTGCCTTTCCATGTTCAGCTCGTCGGAAAAGAGGTAGAAATCGTTGGGGTCACGGGGATCGACCTGGAGCCCGACGATCAATGGCACGACGCAGTTTGCGAGACGCACGCAGGTCAAGGGCGACGTGGACGGCATCGAGTTCATGCTGCGGTATGCTCCGCGGGAAGTGAAGCCGCTGGAGAAAGTGCAGCGGATCTGGGCCGATCTGCTCGCGCAAAGTGACGCGGATACCGTGCAGCGGCTCAAGCAGGACCCGGCCTATCGACCGGACCCGCGCGTGCTGACCATTCAGATGGACCGCGACGGCACGAAGGGCTTCAGTGTCACCGTGGACCAACTGCTGCAAACGAAGGCCTTCTGGGTGCCGTCGCTGGACGTCTACGTCGCGGCGGGCGACGGGACGCCGTCGTTTGCCGAGCATCAGAATCAGCTTGAGCGCACACAAGGGCAAACGCATCCTCGACCAGGTGCGTGTCGAGCCGGAGGCGACGTATGAGCAGTTCACCTCACGCTGGGAGGATATGGGCAGCCCGACGTACAAGCATCCGACCCAGCCCGCTCCCGGTCACATCATCGGCCTGACGTGGGACAGCGCCCTCTACAAGTTCGGCATCGATCGTGGGGCGGGAGTCTGGAACGACTACGGCAACCCGGACCGCTTTCGATTCTGGTTCGGCTTCGGCGATCTGTCGAAGGGCTTCAGTACTTCTGGAAAGGCCAGCGGCTTCAAGACGGTCTGCCGATCGTCACCACGACCATCGAGCAGAGCGGCCTGCGTTATGAGGTGGAGCAGTTCGCCTATCCGCTGCACGGCCCGCCCCCGGAACGACGCGGCGACATCCCGATGGTCCTGCTCCAGAAGCTCACGGTGACCAACCTGCAGCGGGACAGCGGCTCCGGTCTCCGTGACCATCCACCATCGGCGTGAGTACGCCGCGAGCGATCGGTCCAAGGTGGCTGTGGCGGCCCGAAGGCGATGACCCTGCTCTTCGAGGAGAGCACGTCCCGCCGGCTGCTGTTTGCGGTCCAAGGCCCCGGATTGAAGGTCGCCTCGTGCGTCACGTGGACGACGGCCCCCGGCCGCCCCAGGACAAGCACTGGAAGGATTGTGCAGTCGTTTGACCTTCGCCGTCGCGAAGAATGCGAGCAAGGAACTCGTCCTCAAGCTGCCGTCGCCGGTGGTAGAGCACCGCGACCGCGTCACGCT
This sequence comes from uncultured Planctomycetota bacterium, assembly GCA_963750205.1. Lineage (GTDB taxonomy): Bacteria > Planctomycetota > Phycisphaerae > Sedimentisphaerales > Anaerobacaceae > PLanc-01. Next base: position 111,579 of record CAVVRJ010000066.1, on the reverse strand, counting down.
CATGAAGCTGGACTATGACCGTGCGCGCGAAGAAACGCTGAAGTTCTGGACCGACTGGGTCCAGCGCGGCGCCCAGTTCCGCGTGCCGGAGAAGGTCGTCAACGATCTGTTCCGGGCCAGTCTCTGGCACGCCTTGCGTCTGCCCCGGCGTCACGGCGGCAGCGGCGATACAGTCCCAGATCGATCTGCCGTACTCCAACTTCGCCTACGATCAGCATGGCACGCCCTGGCCGGTCAATCAGGCGGTCTACGTGGATTACATGATCTATGGCCTGCGCGGCTATCGCGACGTCGCCGCGGAGGAACTGCTGACGATGTACCGCGGCAACCAGGAGCCCAGCGGCCATGTCAAAGGCTATGCGAACTGGGGTGTCTATACGCCCGCGATGATCTACACCGTTGCCCAGAACTACCTCCTCTCCGGCGATCGGGAGACGTTCGACAAGCTTTTGCCCTACACGCTCAAGGCCCTCGATTGGTGCCTCGGCCAGGTGCGAGAAGCGTCCGGTAGTGCGGGTCTGGTCCGCTCGCCCTTGAACGATCAGACGGGCGACGGCATCTGGGCCTTTACCCAGGCGATACCTGTACGCCGCATTCGCTACGCTGGGCCAAGCCCTGGAACAGGCCGGAAATCCGCGGGCCCGGGAGTGCGTCACGGCGGCCGAGAGCTTTCGCCAGTCGGTCGAACATGGCTTCGGCGCGGCCGCCATGCACTCGCCTCTCGTGCCCCTGCGCGACCACACGTGGACGCCCTACGTGCCGTGCGAGGCCACCAAGCCCGGCCGGCGGTTCGAGCAGTGGTATCCGACCGACGTGGACACCGGGGCCATGCACCTGTTGCGACTGAAGGCCCTGCCCGCTCGCGGCGTGCTGGCGGATTCGCTCTTGAACGACCACGAGGACAACCTGTACCTGCACGGCTGGGGCATGGCCAACGAGCCCGTCTACAATCCCCAGGCGACAGCCTACTTGCTCCGCGACGATCCCGCGGCCGCGATCCGGGCCTTCTATAGCTACATGGCCTGTGCCTTCAGCCATTCGGCCCTGGAGCCGGTCGAGCATCGCTGGACGTGGGGCCAGTACTTCGGCCCGCCCAGCACGGACGGCGCCTGGTTCGAGTTGTACCGGAACATGCTGATTCACGAGCTCGATGATGGCTCGCTCTTACTGCTGCAGGCGACGCCGCGCAAATGGCTGGCCGATGGCCAACAGATCGTGGTGGAACGGGCCCCGACGTACTTCGGCGAGGTCTCCCTGACCGTGGATAGTCATGCCGGCACGGGGTCCTTGACTACGAGCATCGAGATGCCCCAACGGGCGCCCTGAAGCGTTTGCTCGTTCGCTTCCGCCATCCCGAGGGCAAGCCGATGCAATCGGTCACGGTTAACGGACAGAACTGGACCAGTTTCGACGTGCAGAAAGAGTGGGTCGTGATCGAGAAGCCGGTCGAATCGAAGTACGTCATTGAGGCCCGGTATTGAAGAGGGACAGTGAATACGTAGGATGGGCTTTAGCCCATGCGGAGGATTCGATTGCAGGCGGACCAGGCAGCATGGGCTAAAGCCCATCCTACGTCGGCCCGTGACAATTGAGGAGAGATCTATGAAGTTCCATGCTTGGCTAGCGATGGTCGCCGTCACAATGGGAGCCGGTGTTTGTGCCGGGGGCGAGACTCAGAATTTGGCGGCCGAGGTGCATGACAAGGGCTGGATCGTGTTCTGTGCCCGCGCGGCGGCGGGGGACTGGGACCTGTTCCTGTGCCGGCCGGATGGATCGGATCTGCGGAATATCACCGGCACGCCGCAGTACAATGAAGCCGCACCCCAGTTCTCCCGCGACGGTCGCCGGCTGCTCTATCGCCGCCTGCCGCGCAGCGAGACCATCAGTGGCAACCGCTATGGGGAGCAGGGACAACTCGTCTTTGCCAATAGCGACGGCACGGGTGCCGAGGTCTACGGCGCGAGCGGGCAATATCCGTGGGCCAGTTGGAGCCCGGACGGCAAGCAGGTTGTCTGCCTGTCGATCAAAGGGATTACGTTCGTCGATATCGCCACGCGGCAAGTGGTCCGCACGCTCGACCGCCAAGGCTTCTTCCAGCAACTGACCTGGTCGCCCGATGGCAAGTGGCTCAGCGGCGTGGCAAACTCCTTCGGCACCGGCTGGAGCGTGGCACGCATGAACGCTGAGACCGGCGGGGTCAACGCCGTCAGCCGCGTCGATTGCTGCACGCCGGACTGGTTCCCCGACGGCCGGCAGATCATCTTCTCCAATCGGCCTCCCGGCCAGGCAGGCAATAACGGCCAAGGCTGGACCCAGTTGTGGATGGCCGACGCGGAGGGCAAGAGCTCGCAAACTCGTCTACGGCGAGGACGGTCGGCATGTCTACGGCGGGCACGTCTCGCCCGACGGCAAATATGTGCTCTTCACCGGCAACATGCGCGAAGACGGCGATCCCGGCAACGCCGGGGCCCCGATGGGCTTGATGCGGCTGGCCGACGCGCCGATTATCGGCGGCGCCAGCAAAGAACTTCGCTCGCTGCATCCGGAGGCTCACAGCGGCGCCGTGCTGACCTTGCCGGCGGGCTGGGAGCCGTGCTGGACGCTGGCCAAGATCGAAGCGCTACGGAGAAGAACAGCAGCGACGCGAAGCGAAGGACCGGGTGGCAGCCTCAGGCGCAGCCTGGGGGTGGCTCGCCCCGGACACAGGATCTCGCTCGCGCTTTGAGTCCCACCATCCCCAAGGCCTTCGGCCTTGAGGCTGCCACCCGGACAATGCTCGCTCCTCATATGTTAGTTACGACTGACTCTGTCGGCTCTACAAACGCGGCACACGATGTTGCCACGTTGGCAGCGGACGTGCATGACAAGGGCTGGATCGTCTACAGCGCCGCGACCGAGGCCGGCGATTGGGACCTCTTTCTCATGCGGCCCGATGGCTCCGACCGGCGGAACATCACCAATACCGGCCAGTACAACGAAGCCGGAGTGAAGTTCTCGCCGGACGGCAAGAAGCTGCTGTACTTCCGCATGGCCAAGACCGACAAGGTGGACAACAATACCTATGGCACCTATGACCTGATCATCGCCAAGGCCGACGGCAGCGATCCCGTTGTCTACGGCCGGGGCTTCCCGTGGGCCTCCTGGGGACCCGATGGCAGCCAAATCGCCTGTCTCGATAAGAAAGGCATCCAGATTGTCGATCTGGCCAGCCGCAAGGTCGTGCGGCAGATTCCGCGCAGCGGCGTCGTGCAACAGTTGGTCTGGTCGCCGGATGGCAAGCGGTTTGTCGGCACGGCGAACGGCCTGGGCGTGGCCTGGACGATTGGGTGCTTGGACGCCGAGACGGGGCGGATTCATGCCGTCAGTGAAACCGACCGGTACAACTGCACGCCGGACTGGCTGCCCGATTCCGAGCACATCATCTACTCTCGCGGTATCGTTCCGGAAAAGGCCGGGTGGGCCCAGTTGTGGGTGGCCAAGGCCGACGGGAGCGACCGGCAACTGCTCTACGCCGAGCAGGGCCGGCACATGTATGGCGGATTCGTCTCGCCGGATGGGCAATACGTGCTGTTCACCCGGAGCGAAAGGGACCTCGGCAGCGTGGACAACTCTCGCACCCGGATGGCCATCATCCGGCGCAAGGACACGCCGATGATCGGCGGAAGCGACGAGTCGCTACGTAAGGAGTTCCCCAACGCCCGCACTGGTCCCGTGCTGGACCTTTCCTGGGGTTGGGAGCCGGCTTGGACGATGAAGGCCGCTCCTTGACAGACGTTCAGAGTAACGCCGAATGCCGTAATCATGGCACCCAGTTATTCCGAAGTTGTCCGTGAAACTCATTAGGCGGCCAAGGTATGCCAGATCCACGTACCATGCAGTGTTCCGGCATCTTCAATAGCCCCGCTGTTCCATCGCTCTCAGCCGGGCGATCCGCTCTTCGGTGGGTGGGTGGGTACTGAAGAGCTTGCTGAGGCTGCTGCCTGTCAGCGGCTGGACGATGAACAAGCTGCTTTGGGCATCCGGCACCGGCAGGGGGATGCGCTGGTTGGCCGCCTCCAGCTTCTGGAGCGACCGGGCCAAGCCTTCCGGGTCCCCCGCCAACTCGGCCCCGGAGCGGTCCGCTTCGTACTCCCGCGAGCGGCTGATCGCCATTTGGATGATGAGGGCCGCAATCGGAGCCAGGATCATCAGCAGAATCGCAATCAGGGGGTTGCCGCGTCGATCGTCGTCGCCGCCGCCCCAGAACGCAAATCGGCTCAGAACGGTGATCGCCCCAGCCATAATCGCGGCGATGGTGCTGATCAGGATGTTGCGGTTCTTGACGTGGGACAGTTCGTGGGCCAAGACGCCTCGGAGCTCGTCCGCGGTGAGCATCTGCCGCAGGCCGGCGGTTACGCATACCGCGGCGTGGTGGGGTCCGCGACCGGTCGCAAAGGCATTGGGGGCCGCCGCCGGCGAGATGTAGACGCGGGGCATGGGCAGGCCCGCCCGCTGGGAGAGCTGCTCGACGATCCCCCAGAGCGTCGAATCGTCCGTCGGCCCGATCTCCTGGGCTCGCATCGTTGCCAAGGCGATCTTATCGCTGAAGAAGAACATGATCACGTTCATCAAGCCGCCGAAGAGGAAGGCGTAGACCAACCCTATCTGGCCGCCGAGCAAGTAGCCGATGCCCAAGCACAGGCCCATCAGCAAGCCCATCAGTATCACCGTCTTCGTATTATTCCACAACCTCGTCATAGCACACCGCCTTTAACGCGATCAGATTAGAATTCTCCTCTATGTCGTATAGTCGTTGCACCTACCATTATATACGCGATCCGGCTCGGATAGTGCAAGATCTGTACCAGCGGAAACCACCGGGACCCAAACGAGGTGTTGGAAGGGACCAAACAGGCTGAAGGCGGCCACGTTTTGGGGGCTGCTCGCACCTGGGTCCTGTCAGGGAATCGCTGTCTTGTCGGATTCCGCGCAAGTCGGACAATAGCGCCAGCATCGCAAGAACTGACGTCGCCGAAATCTGTGTCTCGCACAGATGCGGCGGACTCAGGGTTTCCGGGCGAATTCCCCACCCGGCAGGGGAGATGGCTCTTCCCGAAGGAGGACGCATGAAGGTGGATCGCGATCCGCTGGCTACTCTGCCGCGCCGGGCGGCCCGCCGCGTGCTCGGCGCGCCCCGGGACCTCCGCGATCCGCACATCTTCCACAAGCTGGCGCTCATTCCGCTTCTGGCGTGGGTCGGACTCGGCGCAGACGGGCTGTCCTCCTCCGCTTATGGCCCGGAAGAAGCGTACCGGGCTTTAGGCGACCACACGTACCTGGCGTTTTCTCTCGCCCTGGCTACCGCCTTCACGGTCGGGGTGATTGCCTACGCCTACTCGAAGATCATCGAGCATTTTCCGCACGGGGGCGGGGGCTATATCGTGGCTACCCAAATGCTCGGGGAAAATGCCGGGGTTGTGTCCGGCTCCGCGCTGATCGTCGATTACATCTTGACGATCGCCGTGTCCATCACTTCGTGCGTCGATGCTCTGTTCAGCTACGTTCCGCCGGAGTTCGCCCGGTTCCGAGTTGCCACGGCCGCGGTGTTGATCGGCGTGCTGGTGATCCTCAATCTCCGGGGCGTGCGCGAATCCATTCTCGTGCTGGCGCCGATTTTCGGTACCTTCGTCGTTTGCCATGTCCTACTGCTCGGCTACGGCATTTTCAGTCATTTCGATCAGGTTGGACCGGCGGCAGCCCAGGTTCGCACGGAACTCGCCCAAGACGAGTCCACCATCGGGGGTGTGGGGATTCTGCTGCTGTTTCTGCGGGCCTATTCGCTGGGCGGTGGCACATACACCGGGATCGAGGCGGTCTCCAACGGCTTGCAGATCATGCGGGACCCGAAGGTCCGGACCGGCAAGCGCACGATGCTGTACATGGCGACCTCCCTGGCCGTAACGGCCGCGGGGCTGTTCGTGTGCTATCTGCTGTGGGACGTCCGGCCGGTCCTCGGCCGGACCCTCAATTCGGTCTTGGCCGACCACCTCTTCGCGGGCTGGCCGTACGGCCATGCTGTGGCGGTGCTCACGATCCTCTCCGAGGGCGCGTTGCTGCTGGTGGCGGCCCAGACCGGCTTTATCGACGCCCCGCGCGTCATGGCCAACATGGCGGTCGATTCCTGGCTGCCGCACCGGTTTGCTTCGCTCTCCGATCGTCTCACGATGCGCAACGGCATCGTTATGATCGGCCTCTGTGCGCTGGCCTTGGTGCTGTACACCGAGGGTTCGATCTCGGCCCTCGTGGTCATGTACTCGATCAACGTGTTTGTCACATTTTCCCTTTCCCAGTTCGCCATGGCCCGCTTCTTTATCCGCCGCCGTCGCCAGGAGGCCCGGTGGGGGAAGAACCTGGCCATTCATGCCACCGGTCTGGTCCTGTGCCTGACGATTCTCTCGATTACGCTCTTCGAGAAGTTCGGCCAGGGCGGATGGCTGACGGTCGTCATCACTTCCCTGCTGATTGGCCTGTGCTACCTCATCAGGCGGCACTATGTGAGAGTGAAGATCCAGTTGACGGAGTTGGATGCCATTGTAGCGCAACTGCCGACGTCCGGACCGCTGAACACGGAGCCGGTGGACCCTGGGAAGATGACGGCGCTCCAACTGGTCAGCGGCTTCAACGGGATGGGAGTCCACACGTTATTCTCCATCAGCCGCTCATTTCCCGGCTTGTACAAGAACTTCATTTTTGCCTCCGTCGCCGTCATCGATCAGGGCGCGTTCAAGGGCGCGGAGGGTCTGGCCGAACTCGAGGCCTACACCCGGCGCTCCCTGCGCCGGTACGTGCTGCTGGCCCGCCGGCTCGGCTTTCCGGCGGACTCCCGAATGACGGTGGGGACCGACGTGGTGGAGTCCGCCACTCGGTTATGCCTCGATATCGTACGTGAGTTCCCGCATTCGACCGTCTTCTCCGGGCAGCTTTCCTTTCGTCTGGAGAGATTCTATCACCGCCTGCTGCACAATGAGACCGCCTTTGCCATCCAGCGGCGTCTGCAGTGGAGCGGCATCACCAACGTCGTCTTGCCAATCCGTTTGACAGTGTCCAGAACAGAGTCCGTCCTGTGGCCCCCCCGGGAGCGCTCGGCGCCGGAGAACGGCGCTGAAGCCGACAGTCGGCCGCCTTTGACCCTGACGCCTTCGGTTGCCATCCAAGAGCCGCCATCCAAGGCAGGAAAAGGTCAGGGCAATTGCATGTGGCTACGCGGCTCGCCGGGTTCAACCTGTGGCATCGGCATCCTGCCGATGCTGCATGGGCTGGAAGCCCATGCCACTTTGGATCATTGGTCACATGCAATTGCCCTGAGGAAAAGGCTGGCTTGCTGGCGGCGCCGAGGCTACAATCGGCGCTCGTGCTGGTCTTGGAACACCGGGAGACGACGGCAGTTGGTTGAGCGGCTCAGAAAAGCGTTAGAGGAATACTGGGGATACACGGAATTCCGGCCTTTGCAGAGAGAGGCGATGGAGTGTCTTTGCAGCGGCCGGGATGCGGTGGTCGTTCTACCCACCGGTGGCGGCAAATCCCTGTGCTTTCAGGCCCCGGCGGTGACCCGGCCCGGGCTGGCGATCGTGGTCTCGCCGCTGATTTCACTCATGAAGGACCAGGTGGACGCCTTGACGGAGTGCGGCGTGTCGGCGGCGCGGATCGACAGCTCGCTCAGCCCCGAAGAGCGGGAGGCCGCCTTAAACAAGGTCCGCCAGCGCGAGCTGAAGCTGCTCTACATCTCACCGGAGCGGCTGGTGTCGGACGGCTTCAGTAAGTTCTTGCAGACGCTGGAGTTATCGTTCATTGCCATCGACGAGGCCCACTGCATCAGTTTCTGGGGGCACGATTTCCGGCCGGAATACCGCCAACTCGGCTCGCTGCGGCAGGTCTTCCCGAACATCCCGATCGGCGCCTACACCGCCACGGCGACCGAGCAGGTCCGGCAGGACATCGCCGACCAACTGCGGCTCAAGGACCCGGCCATGCTGGTCGGCTCCTTCGACCGGCCCAACCTGATCTACAAAGTCCGGCCGCGCAATCAGATCGTCAAGCAGGTCCGCGAGGTGCTCGACCGCTACAAGGGCGAGTCGGGCATCATCTATTGCATCCGCCGGCGGGACGTGGAGGAAATGGCCGAGAAGCTGACGGCCAAGGGTTACCGCGTGGCCCCGTACCACGCCGGCCTGACGGATGACAGACGCAAGAAGAACCAGGACGACTTCGTGGAGGAGAGTGTCGATACGATCATCGCCACCGTCGCCTTCGGCATGGGGATCGACAAGTCCAACGTCCGGTACGTCATCCACGCCGGCATGCCGAAGTCGCTGGAGCACTACCAGCAGGAAAGCGGACGGGCCGGACGCGATGGCCTGGAGGCGGAGTGCTGCCTGTTCTATTCCGGCGGCGACTACGGCGTCTGGAAGAGCATCCTGCTGAATCCTCGTGTCGAGCAGGAGGCCCATGATAGTGGCATGGGCGTCCCGCCCATGCAGCATCGGCAGGATGCCGATGCCACGCGCCTTCGGCGACCGAGATCGCCTTGGCCAAGCTCGCCCGGATGTATGCCTACTGCACGGACGCCGTCTGCCGGCGGAAGACGATCCTGGAGTACTTCGGCCAGCCTACCCGCAGGACAACTGCGGCACCTGCGACATCTGCCTGGGCGACGTGGACTTGGTCGGATGATGCTCTGATCCTGGCGCAGAAGATCCTTTCCTGCATTCTGCGTCTGGGCCAGCGTTTCGGCGGCGGCTACACGGCCCTGGTCCTGACTGGCTCGCGGGACCAGCGCATCCTGGAGAACCGACACGATGAGTTGAGCACGTACGGCCTGCTCAAGGACCATGACAGCCGCACGGTGCACAACTGGATCGAGCAACTGGCGGGCCAGGGCTTCGTCGACAAGACCGGCGAGTACAACGTCCTGTCCGTCACGCCGGAAGGCCGGCGGGTCCTCAAGGGCGAGGTGACGCCGCGACTTCTGAAGCCGGTAGAGAAAGCGGAGAAACGCGAGCGCAAGGCGAAGGTGGCTGTCGAGGGCTGGGAAGGCGTCGATCGGGGGCTCTTCGAGGCCCTGCGCCGGCTGCGGACCACGCTCGCCAGCGAGCGTCACGTCCCGGCGTACATCATCTTCGGCGATGCGGCGCTTCGTGACATGGCACGCAAACGTCCTTCGACCCTGCAGCGGTTCCTCAACGTTCGAGGTGTCGGCGAGATGAAATGCGAGCAGTACGGCCGGGTCATGATCGAGAAGATCCGGGCCTACTGCCTCGAACACGCCCTCGAAATGGACCGTTAGGAAACTCGTCTGAAATTTTCAAAGAGCGCACCACAACTCCTTCTTTCTAAAGTACTTACCGCTGCTCTCGCACTGCCGCTGCCGGGCAATTGGCTTTGTTTCGCACGATGGGCCTCGGATTGGACTGCTGGGATGGTGGGGGTGTTCGGACCGCCCGCGGGCCGCGATTGGCTTTGTTTCGCAGGCTTGACCCCACGCTGGCCCCGTGCGTGCATCCGTGAGTAAATTGGGTTTGTTTGTACAACTGGCCCGCGCAGGCTCGGGAAGGCAGATCGCAGGACGGCGCTCTCCCGCCCGGGCGAAAGACTGGCTTTGTTTGTACCACCGCCCACCGGCCACTGACTACCGGTTGCCGCCCCCTTTGGGCTTTCTCGAAGTCTCTGTGATAAGGTCATTTCACCATGATAAGACGCTTCTCGCCACTCGCCCGTTGATACAAAAAGGCAAAATCCCGTAGAAATTTTCAGCGTCGGGGCCGCTTAGCCCGCAGGGCGGAAGATAGTAGCCCAGGGATTCACCCCTGGAGGACAAGGGCAAGAAAAGAAGCGAGTCCCGCCAGGGACGAAAGAACACCCTCGGCGTGTCCCCTGTTTCCGAGCCGGGGTGGCTGGGCCGCACGTTTGTCAGTTCTCAGTTGGGAAGCGGCGTGGTCTGTGGAGGAAGACAAGAGGCCGCATGGGCTAAAGGGGTCCCCAAACGCGAAATTCAGCGTTTGGGGACCCGGGCCTATCCTACTACTCCGGCTCTCCTAAAGGGGTGGGTGGCCGCGGCAAGGCCGGACGCTCTGCGGAGGTCTTGCCGATGGCTTGTGCGTACGCCTGCGCCCCATCGGCAAGCTCCGAAGACTGCGCTTGCCGCTGCCACCCGGAATCCACAGGATCAGCGTAGGCGGAGTGCTACATCCTGCCGCCTACAGCCTCCGGCCTTCTGTCGCCCGTTCTCCGCGCCCTTTGGTGCAGGGCCATCACGAGCAGCAGCAGGGCGCCCCAGGTGAGTTCTTTGGTGAAGTTGTTGATGTAGGGGCCGATGAATTCGTGGAAACGTAGCAGGTTCAGGCCGCTGGAAAGGAATTGCAGGGCCAGGACCGCCAGGAAGATGCCCCAGACCGATCCGAAGCCGCCACGGGGATCGACGCCGGCCAAGATGGCGACGAGGACCGCTTGAAGTAGGTAGGACGTGCCGTAGTCGGCCTTGGCCGAGTTGGTTCGGGCGATGACGATCAAGCCCGCGATCCCCGCCAGCAGCGCGCTGAGGATATAGGTCTTGACTTGCAGCCGAGGGACGTCCAGGCCCGCGAAGACTGCGGCAGTGGGATTCGTTCCCATCAGGCACAGCCGGAGGCCAAGAGCCGTCCGGCTTAGGAGGGTCTGGAGGACGAAGGAACACACCAGGAACAAGAGCAATGGGATAGGCACGTACATCAGGGCGCCGTTGCCGAGTGATTGAAAAGCGTCGGGGTAGCCGGCGACCGCGTGGCCCTTCGTGAGCACGAAGGCGATCCCCATGAACAACTGCATCGTGCCGAGCGTGGCCAGAATGGGCGTGAGGCGCAGGTAGCCAATGAGCCAGCCATTGAGCAGGCCGCAGGCGAAACTTACGGCACAAGCCGCGCAGCACGGCCGCCGCGACGGAGAAGCCTCCTGCGGTGGGCCGCGCGAGAATGAAGGCCGCTGTGAGACCGGCCAGGTTGGCGACGCTGATGATGGACAGATCGATGCCTCCCGTGATCAGGGAAATCATGATCGCCAACGAAAGCACGCCCAACTCAGGGAATTGAAAGCACATCGACTCGAAATTGCGCACGGAAAGAAATCGGTCGCCATTGGCGACGCTCATCAAGGCAAAGACGGCCAGCGTCACGAGCAACAGTCGAGGTAGGGTGTGCCGTGCACCCCAATTCCCAAAGAGGGCGATATTGGTAGTCAGCACAAGCCTACTCCGTGAATTCGCTGTCCGCCGATTCGGGCCGTGACTGCGGTGCTCGCGAGGATCACCAAGCCTGTCACGACCTTCTGCCAATAGGAGGGGATGTCGAGCAGGATCAAGCTGTTGTTGATCGTCACGATCAGCAGGACGCCGAGCATGGTCCCGAGGACTGTGCCCCGACCGCCGGTGATGCTGGCCCCGCCGAGGACGACGGCCGCGAGGACGTTGAGCTCCATGCCCACGAGGTCGAAGGGGTTGGCGTTGCGCATCATGCAGGCATGCACGAGGCCCGCCACACCGGAGAGCAGCCCCACGAGACTATAGATGAAGAATTGCTGCCGGCGCAGGTTGAACCCGGCCCGCTGTGCCGCCACGAGATTGCCCCCCATCGCGTAGAGGCCTCGGCCCAGCATCGTCCGCCGGAGCAGAAGGCCCACAAGCAGGGCCGCCAGGACGAGCAGGAGGAAAGACGGAGACAGTCCAACCGCCGCTGCCTCCGGGCGCATCTGGCCGAACAGGGTCAGCTTGGAGAAGCGGATCATGCCCGGCGGCAGGTTGTTGAGGATCGCCGTGCCGATAAAGCCCAGCAGCAAGCCGCGAAAGAGACTCGCCGAGCCAAGTGTCACAATCAGCGTGGGCAACCGAAAGAAGGCAATGAAAACCGCGTTGAATAAGCCCAGCGCGATGCCGATCGCGCCGGCCAACAAGAAGGCGATCACCACCGACCCCTGAAAGTCCAGGGCGAGCAGGATCTTGGTCGTGACGTACATGCTGAAGGCACCGATAGCGGCGAAGGACACGTCGATCCCGCCGGAGATCACGACCACGAGCACGCCCAGCGCGAACAGTCCTGTCACCGTGCTGCTCTTACAAAGGTCGAAGAGGTTGGCGAGGCTGAGGAAGGCCGGCTTGGCCAGTCCGATGCCGAGGCCCAACAGCAGTGTGATAAGGGCCAGCCAGAATTCCTGTCTGCGCAGCAGTCTTCGCATGGCGGCTTATTCCAATCGGCCCAATTCGGCCGCCAAAGTGTCCTCATGGCAGCCGGCGGTCTGTAGTTCCTTTACGATGCGGCCCCGATGCATCACCAGAATGCGGCGGCACACCTCGACCAACTCCGGCAGGTCATCAGAGATCAGCAGTACCGCCATCCCCTGGCGGGCGAGTTCCCGAATCTTCTCGTGCACATCGAATTTGGCGCCGATATCGATGCCGACGGTGGGCCCGTTGAGGATCAGGACCTTCGCCTGGGTGGCCAGCCATCGACCCAGAACCACCTTCTGCTGATTGCCGCCCGACAAGCTGGCGACGGGGAGCCGAGCGGAGGGAGCCTGGATTCTCAGGTCGGCCATCCATTGACTAACCATGCGTCGCAGACCCGCCGGTCCGATCCAGCCCGCCGGACCGGCCAGGGACGACAAGCTGGAAACGGCGATGTTTCGTTCCAGCGATTGCTCCGGAAAGATGCCTTCCGTGAGCCGGTCCTCGGGCACATAGGCGATGCCCGCGCGGATCGCATCCTGCACACGCCGCATCCGGACGACTTGGCCGGCGATTTCGATAGAGCCTGTGTCTGCCCGCTCCAGCCCGAATAGCGCGCAGGCCAGTTCTGTCCGGCCCGAGCCCAGCAGACCCGCAATGCCGAGGATCTCGCCGGCGCGGATGTCGAAGCTGATGTGCTCGAACACGCCCCTTTGCGTCAGGTCTGTCACCTGGAACAAAACGTCGCCTGCCTTTGGCGTGGCCCCGGACGCCGTGTGAAACGTGGCATGGGCATCCTGCCCATGCAGGACAGAGCCATCCCGGCCCTGTCCTTCCACGAGCGGGACGCCCGTGCTACGCATGGGCAGGATGCCCATGCCACGGTGAGCTGGAAGCTGTCGGCCGGTCACGTGGTGGGTCAGGGCGCTGGGGCTGAACTGTGACACGTCGCCTTCCGCGACCTTCTGGCCGTTGCGCAGCACGGTGATCGTGTCGCTGATCTCCAGGATCTCGCGGAGCTTGTGGTCCACGAACAGGATCGACATGCCTTGATGCTTCAACTCTTGGATAATGCTGAATAGTGTCCGCACCTCTCTGTGTGTCAGGGCGGTCGTGGGCTCATCCATGATGAGCACTTGGGCGTTCTGGAGCAGTGCCTTGGCGATGGCGACAAGCTGCTTATCTGCGACGGACAATTCACCGACGGTCTTTGCGAGATCGATGTCCCGGCCCAGCTTCTTCATCGCCTCGGCCGCGATCCGCCGGACTCTGCGCCAGCTCACCAGCCTGGCGCCTCGCTCCACTTCCGTATTGAGCGCCAGGTTCTCCGCCACGCTGAGGTTGGGAAAGAGGGAGAAATCCTGGTAGATGACCTGGATTCCCTTCTCGGATCGCTTCGATCGGCTCCAAGTGCAAGAACCGCTTATCGCCAATGGTGATCGCGCCGGAATCCGGCCGGAGTGCCCCGGCGACGATCTGGATGAGCGTCGATTTGCCGCTGCCATTTTCGCCCACGAGGCAGCGAACCTCGCCCGCTCGCAGGGTCAGCGACACGTCGCGCAGCGCCTGCACACCTCCGAAAGACTTGCTGATGTGACTGGCGGCAATCGTCTCTGCTGGCATATCCTACCCCTGGGAACGCCGCTCTCCTGAGCGGCATAGAGAAGAATGCCAATCGGGAGATTGGCGGTCCCGGGACCGCAAGCCCGTGCCATGCGACGCTGGCTTTCCGGACGCCCTTCAGAAGTTGTAGGCGTCCATGTTCTCTTTCGTCACGTCCACCCAGGCCGAGCCGTAGAAGAGGTTGGGCTTCTCCGGGTCCTGGCGGAGCTGCGTGTAGCCCGGGACGCCCAGGTCCGTACCGCTGGCGAGCTTCTTGCCTTCGAGCAGCATCACGGCGATCTTGTTCATCACGTAGCCGGCGTCGGCCGGGTCCCAGAGGCTGATCAGCTTCGTGCCGCCGCTGGCGAGGTACTGGCGGCACTGGGAAACGAGTCCGGTGCCGACCACGGCCAGCTTCTTCTGGAGGCCCTTTTCCTCCACGGCCAAACCCGCTCCGGCGGCCGTGGTCGAGGCGCTGCCCTGAATGCCCCGCAGCTCGGGATAGGCTTTGATCAGCTCTTTCGTCTTCTCATACGCCGTGTTCTGGTTGTCGTATTCCTCGATCCGCTCGGTCACGAGCTCCATCTTGCGGGTACTTTTCCTTCTGCCGGGCGATGGCGCCGTCGATCCACTCGTTGTGGGACTTCGACGTCAGGCTCCCGACGAAGACGGCGTACTGACCCTGCTCACCCACGTACCGGGCCAAGTGGTCCATCAGGTGTGCGCCGTAGGCGAAGTTGTCGAAGGGTTCGATGATCGCGTCGGCATTGACCTGGTTCGAGGCCTCGTGGGACACGACGACGATGCCCCGGCTCCGCGCCTTCTTCAGGACCGGCTCGATCGCCTCGACAGAGAAGGGCACGACACAAATCGCGTCGACGCCCTGGGCGATCACGTCCTCGATGATCTGGACCTGCAAGGCGGCGTCGGCCTGCGCCGGGCCCAGGAGAAAGCACTTGTTCCCGGTCTCGTCGCCGAACTTCTTGACCCCCTCGCGCATCCGCCCGAACCAGGCAATGCCGTCCAGCTTCACGATGGTCGCAATGGTGTACGACCGTTTGCCGGAGGAGGCACGCGGTTTGCTCCTCCCGCAGGACAGCGAGACAAGGGCTATGATCGCCAGCAGTAGAATCGCAACTCTCTTCATGGTTGACCCACGCCAAGGATTATTGATGAATGATTATTGATTATTTGCCGGCGCATCGCAATCATTATTGGCTGGTGACAAGAAGAATCACGGATCGGCCTGGAGGTGTCTGCATGGCAACACGCGGTCGGAAGAAATCGGCCTTTCTTGGGGCGTGGGCAATCAGTCTGATGATTATCGGAACCATGCACGCGGAGCACGGTGCGGTTCAAGAAGATCGTTATCGACAAGACCTTTCGCTCGGAAGGTGTGGCGGTGGGGGACGTCAACCATGATGGGAAGCTCGACATCATGGCGGGGGAGGTCTGGTACGAAGCCCCGGACTGGAAGAGGCACGAGATCCTGCCGCCCGGCAAGTACGACGGCAACACCGGCTACAGCAAGACCTTCGCGAACTTCGCCTGCGACGTGAACGGCGACGGCTGGGTCGATTCCGTCATCACGACGATGATGAGCGAGCCCTCGCTGTGGTATGAGAACCCGCAGAACAAGCCCGGCCCCTGGAAGGTCCACACCGGCACCCGCAGCGCGTGCAACGAGACGCCGCTGTTTGCCGACCTGCTGGGCAACGGCAAGCCGGTGGCGCTCTGGGGCGTGCAGCCGGAAGGCTATATGGCGTGGTTCAGCCTGCCGGAGGACCCGTCCAAACTGTGGGACATGCACATCATCGGCGGGCCGAAGGCCCCGGGCAGCGAGGCCTATAGTCACGGCCTCGGCGTGGGCGACATCAACGGCGACGGCCGCAACGATGTCATCGTGACCCAGGGCTGGTGGGAGGCCCCCGAGGACCGGACCCAGGAGCACTGGAAGTTCCACCGGGTGAATTTCGGGGACGACTGCGCGGACATGATCGTGTACGACGTAGATGGCGACGGGCACAACGACGTCATCACCAGCTCGGCCCACAACTACGGCATCTGGTGGTTCCGCCAACTGCCGGATGGAAAGGGCGAGAAGTTCGAGAAGCATGAAATCTGCAAAAGCTTCTCCCAGACCCACGCCTTGCGGCTGGCAGACATCAACGGCGATGGGATCATGGACCTGGTCACCGGCAAACGCTATTTCGCCCACATGGGCAAAGACCCCGGGGCCTTCGAGCCGGCGCTGCTCGTGTGGTTCGAGTTGCAGCGGCCCGAGAAGGGCAAAGTCCAGTTCATCCAGCACACGATCGACGAGGATTCCGGGCATTGGGACCCAGTTCGAGGTCGTGGACATCAACGGCGACGGCCGATTGGACATTGTCACGGCCAACAAGAAGGGCGTGCACCTGTTCCTTGCAGGGAGGAGGCCCGCGAGATGCTTGCGTCTCGCTACATTTGACGGCAAGACCCTCGATGGCTGGGAGGGCAATCCCGATTTCTTCCACGTCCAGGACGGCGCCATCGTCGGAGGCAGCCTGAAGAAAGCGACGCCGCGCAACGAGTTCCTCAGCACGAAGAAGGCTTATGGGGATTTCGAGCTGCGGCTGAAGGTGAAGCTGCTGGGCGATCCGGCCTACGCCAACGCCGGCATTCAGATTCGCAGCCGCCGGGTTCCCAACAGCAGCGAGATGAGCGGTTATCAGGCGGACATGGGCCAGCAGTACTGGGGCTCCCTGTATGACGAATCCAGACGCAACAAGACTCTGGCTCAGCCGGACCCGGCCGGGCTGCAGAAAGGCGTTGAAACTCGGCGATTGGAATGAGTACGTGATTCGGTGCGTCGGGCCGCACATTCAACTGTGGCTCAACGGCTATCAGACCGTCGATTACACCGAGCCGGACAAGTCGCTGGAGCAGACCGGCCTGATCGGCCTGCAGATTCACGCGGGACCGCCCTCGGAGGCTTGGTACAAGGACATCACGATTCGGACTATAGAGGCATCGAAGTGAGTGGGAGTTGTGCTGTGCAATCGATCCGGTTTGTTGCGATGGTGTGTTTGACTATGGCAGGCAGTGCTTGGGCTCAGAATGCGGCGCGGCTGGGAATGTTCGAAGGGGCGACCGACGTCGGCAAGGTAAGCCACGCGGGGTCGGTCGAGTTTCGCCAGGACAACCAGGAATACGTCGTCACCGGCGGGGGAGCGAATATCTGGGGCAACGTGGACGCGTTCCACTTTGTCTGGCGCAAGCTGACGGGCGATGTTGCCCTGACTGTGAAGGTGGGCTGGCAGAAGGAGGGCGGCAACGCCCACCGCAAGGCCGGCTGGATGATCCGCCAGAGCCTCGAAGCGGATTCGCCCTATGTCGATGCTGTGGTGCATGGCGACGGTTTGACCTCGCTGCAATATCGCAAGGTGAAAGGCGGGCCGACGGAGGAGATTCAGTCGCCCGTCAAAGCGCCGGCCGCGGTCCAACTCGAACGCCACGGCGATGTCTTCACCCTCTCCGTGTCCCGTGAGGGAAAGACCTTCCAGCCTGTTGGCTCGCTCTCCGTAACCCTGCAAGGACCCGGTCTACGTCGGGCTGGCCGTCTGCTCGCACGACGATGCTGTTGCCGAGACCGCCGTTCTCTCCAACGTGGATTTCAAGGCTCTGGGCCAGCCGCAGGCCAAGGAGCGGGTCGTGGAAAGCACGCTCGAAGTCATTTCCGTACCGACGGGCGAGCGTCGCATCGTCTATCGCGCCAAGCGGCATTTCGAAGCGCCGAACTGGGCGCCGGATGGCAGTTATCTTCTGTTCAACGGCAACGGCCGGCTCTATACGATTCCGCCTGCCGGCGGCGAGCCGAAGCTGCTGGATACCGGCGTGGCGAATCGGTGCAACAACGATCACGGCCTGTCCTTCGATGGCAAATGGCTGGCCATCAGCGACCAGCATGACGGGCCCTCGCGCATCTACGTGCTCCCGAGCGGCGGGGGGACGCCCCGCTTGGTCACGCCGCTGAGCCCTTCGTACTGGCATGGCTGGTCGCCGGACGGCCGCACGCTGGCCTATTGTGCCGAGCGGGGCGGCAATTTCGATGTCTACACGATCCCCGTCGAAGGCGGCCCGGAGCGGCGGCTGACCACGGCCGAGGGTCTGGACGATGGGCCGGAGTACTCGCCCGACGGCAAGTACATCTACTTCAACTCGGAACGCACGGGCCTGATGAAGATCTGGCGCATGAAGGCCGACGGCTCCGACCAGGAGCAGGTGACCTTCGGATCCGGATTACGCCGACTGGTTCGCGCATCCATCGCCCGACGGCAAGACCCTGCTCTTCCTCTCCTATGGCAAGGACGTCAAAGGCCATCCGGCGAATCAGGACGTCGCCTTGCGGATCATGCCGGTGACCGGCGGCAAACCGAAAGTGCTGGCACGGCTGTTCGGCGGGCAGGGCACGATGAACGTGCCCTCCTGGTCCCCGGACAGCCAATCCGCGGCGTTCGTCAGCTACCGGCTGGTGGCCCCATAAGGAGAAATTCCGAATTTCGGATTTCAGATTGCGGATGGGGGGCGCCTGAAGCTCAATCCGCAATCGGCAATCCGCAATGGCCTCCGCCACGGCATTTGCCGACCGGCAATGCGGCATCTTGCCCATGCTCTCTCTCCACCACCTTTTCTAACCAGCCACGCGTAAGGACGAGGAACGTGAAGTGGTGGAAGTCGCAAGCGTGAGGCGGAGGTTCTTCCGGCTGTGCCAGAATGAGACGGCAGACTCTGACAAGGGAGGTAGATTGGCCATGGCTATACCAATGCGCAGAAGGCCCACGTGGCAGTGGGATCCGTGGGCGGAGTTCGGCGAGTTCGAGCGGGCGATGAATCGTGTCTTCGGCGATTTGTACCCCACGCGCACGGAAAACCCGCCCGTCAATATCTGGACGGGCAAAGACGACATCGTTCTGACGGCGGAACTGCCCGGGATCGAGCCGAACGATCTCGACATTTCGGTCCATGAGAACACGTTGACGCTGCGACTACTCTCCCCCGGAGCAGACGCAGGAACAGAAAGAAGGCCAGACCTTTCATCGGCAGCGAGATGCCTCCACGCGGGCTTCAGCCGAAGCTTGCGGCTGCCGTTCGAAGTAGATGGAGACAAGGCCG
Organism: uncultured Planctomycetota bacterium; assembly: GCA_963750205.1. Lineage (GTDB taxonomy): Bacteria > Planctomycetota > Phycisphaerae > Sedimentisphaerales > Anaerobacaceae > PLanc-01. The sequence goes on along the minus strand of CAVVRJ010000066.1, from coordinate 92,600 downwards.
AGGCCAAACTGGAAAACGGGATCCTGAAGCTGACTTTGCCCCGCTCGGAGGCCAGCAAGCCCAAGAAGGTACAGGTCAAGGCCAAAGTAGAGTTGGAAGCGAGAAGTGTCGAAGTGTCGTCAGGAGAAACGGGACGACTTGAGACTGCCGACACTTAAGACCGGAAACTCCTTTCCTGAAAGGAGGTTGCTACTATGTGTGCGGAAGCGAACATTACGGAGAAACAGCAGGCCGAGCAGGGCCAGGAGGTCGAATCGACGAGGGCCCGGCCCGTTTTCCTGCCCTGCACGGACATCTTTGAACGAGGAGGATGCGATTGTCGTCATGGCGGACTATGGTCCGGGCGTTGGTCCTGAGGCGGTGGATGTCGATCTGGTCGGCAATGAGCTGACGATCGCCGGCCGCGTCGACGAGACCCCCATGGAGGGGCACTCGCTTTCCTATGCCGAGTACGAGGTCGGCGATTATCGACGCCGCTTCCGCATCTCCGGCGGGATCGAGGCCGACAAGATCGACGCCACGATCAAAAATGGCGTTCTGCAGGTCATCCTGCCCAAGTCGAAAGAGGCGCAGCCCCAGAAAATCACGGTGAAAGCCGGCTGACGAACATCATTATCCGGCCTTCCCTTCTTCGAGAGCGACGGGAAGAAGGCGACGAGATCGCAAAGTTGTGCCTTGTTGCCTTCTTCTCTGCTCCCCTTTCCTGCGTCCGCGCCAGTCTTGCGCCGTCCCTCCTTATCGGGCATTTTCCCGCCGCGACCTGCATGCGCTTGTCGTCAGCCGGTGGCAGGGACTGATAATCGCTCAGCCAGCCCTTTTCGCCCGCATGCGGCCGCTCGGCTTGATGCAGAAGCGTTAAGGTCACGTGCCAAATGACCGAAGAACAAAGGAATCGAATGGGTTGTGTTCTTCGTTCATGAGGATTCGTGATGCCGAATGACAGGCCTGTGATGAACGAGAGCCCCACGTACGCCACGTCGCGTGTGGGTGCCCAGCAAGCTCTCCGCCATACGGAAGGACCTGCTGCGGGGCGATTCTTTGTTCGCGCTGATCATTTTCGCCGTGGTGGCGGTGTTTCTGTTCAACCTGGCGGCCTCCGTCTGGCGGAACATGGTGTTCCAGCAGGATATCGAGGAGGAAGCGAGCATCCGGCGCACGAAGGCCGTCGGCAGTGTGCTGGCCAAGGCCGCCGAATCCCTCATGGGCGCCAACGAGTTGTCCACGCTGCGGCGTACGCGTGGCCGAGACGGCGTTGGAGCATGAGATGCGCACCTGCCGGATCATCCTTCCCAACGGGGCAATTCTGGCGGACGCCGACCCGGCGGCCATCACCCTGATCGACTTGCCGGCTTCCTGGGAAGGGGAGGTCGCGCCGTTTAGCGAGGAGTTCGCCAAGCCGCAGCGCGCGATTCACGCTATCCCCTGATCGTTCCGGGCCGGGGCAAAGCCACGTTGAAGGTCGCCGCCGGCGTCGATGACCATCTGGACGCCTCCCTGGTCCCCCAGACGACCCAGATGGCGGTGGCCTGCCTGGCCCTGGCCAGCATGCTGCTGGTGCATCGCCACGCGCGCTTTCGGCTTAAGGCCATCGGGGCGATTCACGATATCCTGCTGGCCGTGCAGGAGGAAGGCGCGGATATCTCCTGCCTGGAGCTCGACCCCAAGCTGGGCCTCGAAGCGGTGGCCTGGAACAAGCTGCTGGGGGAACGGCAGACCATGCAGATTCGCTCCGCGATTCAGCAGGTCAAAGAGACCGTCCACGAGAAATCCGAATCGGCGGATGCGCTGGGAGCAGCGTTTCGACGCCGTCCCTTCCGGATTGGCTCTGGTGAATGCGAAAATGGAGATCGAGCACCTCAACGGCGCCGCGGCGGTGTTCCTGCAGGCGGGACGCTCGTCCGCTGATTCATGCGCCGGTCTCCACGGCCATCAAGGATCAGCGGGTGCTGGCGGCCGTCCGCGAGGGCGTGGAGAATCCGGCCGCGAAGCGGACGGTCATCGAGGTGGAGCAGGCGGGCGCGGTGAGCACCGGGGTGCTGCGTTTCACCGTCGCGCCGATCCGGCACGCGGAGGCGCACTATGTCCTGATGACCATCGAGGATATCACGCAGCAGCGGGTGGCCACGGCGGCCATGAACAGCTTTCTGGCCAAGGCCGCGCACGAGCTGCGCACGCCCCTGACCAATATCCGGCTCTTTGTGGAAGAGGCCCTGGAGGATTGCGAGAAGAACCCCGTGGCGGCGAGCCGCTGCCTCAACGTCATCAACGACGAGGCGCAGCGGCTGGAGCGCAGCGTCGCGGAGATTCTCTCGGTCTCGCAGATCGAGGCCGGCTCGTTCGAGCTCAAGCGCGACGACGTCCACCTGGACGAGATGCTGCAGAAGCTCAAGACCGATCACGAGGCCCAGGCGAAGGAGAAACGCATCGCGTATGAGTTCGACCTGCCGCCGAAGCTGCCGGTGTTCCAAGGGGACCGAGACAAGATCGCCCTGGCCCTGCACAACCTGGTCGGCAACGCGCTGAAGTATACGCTCGACGGCGGCCGCATCGTCGTGTCGGCCCAGGTGGACCAGGACCGGCTGAGCGTGTCCGTGAGCGATACCGGGATCGGCATCGGTCCCGAGGAAATCGAGAAGGTCTTCGAGAAGTTTTACCGGTCCAAGAACCCGCTGGCGGCCAACGTCAAAGGCTCGGGGCTGGGCCTGCCGATCGCCCGCGAAATCGCCCGGCTGCACGGCGGGGATGTCACGGTGGAATCCGAACTGGGCAAAGGCAGCACGTTCACGCTGACTCTGCCGATCGTGGAGGAGAAGACCTGACGTGGAAATCCAGACCTCCCATCGCGGGGCGGTGCTGGTGGTGCGGCCGTCCGGTCCGCTGACCGGCCCCGACGCGGATACGTTCAAGACCGCCATCCAGGGGTTCGTGCGGGACAACCTGGGGCGGGTGATCATCGACGCCTCGGGCCTGCCCTACGTGGACAGCAAGGGGCTGGAGTGCCTGGCCGACATTGCGGAGGAACTGGCCCTCGAGCGGCAAGGGCCTGAAACTCTGTGCGGCCAACGACACGCTGCGCCAGGTGATCGAGCTGACCGGTCTGGCCGCCGCAATTCGAGCACTTTGAAGACACCAACTCGGCGGTGAGGAGCTTCCTGTGACCGAAGTCGCCATGCAATCCCGGTTGGGCGCGCTCCTCGTGGCCGAGGGGATCGTTTCGCAGGAACGGCTGGACCAGCTTCTGGCGCAGCAGCGGACGACGGGCCGGATGCTCGGAGAGATGCTCGTCGAGCAGGGGGTGATTGACAACTTCCGCATGCAGCGGCTTCTGGCGCAGCAGCTCGGCGTGCCCTTCTGTCAGTTGCGGCACGGGCTCGTGGACTTCGCGCTGCTGCCGCTGATCGGCCAGGAGGAGGCCGAGCGGCTGATGGCCGTCCCGATGTTCAAAGTGCACGACACGCTGACCGTGGCGATGGCCGAGCCGCAGTCCCTGCCGAAGATCGACCGGCTGCACCAGTTGACGAGCTGCCAGATCCGGCCCGTGCTGGCGCCGCGCGAGAACATCCTCGAATACGTCAAGAAATTCGCGTCCGGGCAATACGGACGTGGATGCCTTTCTGGCCTCGCTGTCCCAGAGCGAAGTGGACGTGGTGGAAAATGAATCCGTGGACGACGGCCCGGCCACGAACCTGGACAAGATGGTCGAGGGCAGTCCCATCATCAACCTGGTCAACATGGCGCTGATGACGGCCATCAAGGACCGGGCCAGCGACATTCACATCGAGCCGGACAAACAGGGCTCGCGGATTCGCTATCGCATCGACGGAACGCTCCGGGACCTGATGAAGCCGCCGCCGGGCCTGCACGCGGCGATCGTCTCCCGCGTCAAGGTCATCGGCCGCATGGATATCGCGGAGAAACGCCTGCCCCAGGAGGGCCGCGTGCGGATCGTCGCCGAGGGCCGGGAGATCGACCTGCGCGTCTCCAGCATGCCCACGCTGCTGGGCGAGAAGATCGTCTTGCGCATCCTGGACAAGGCGAACCTGCGGATTCGTCTGGAGGACCTGGGCTTCCGGCAGGAGACGCTGGAGGCGTTCCAGCGGATGCTGCACCAGCCCTACGGGCTGGTGCTGGTGACGGGCCCGACCGGCAGCGGCAAGACGACCACGCTGTATTCCGCCCTGGACCTGATCCGCAGCCCGGAGAAGAACATCGTCACCGTGGAAGACCCGGTCGAGTACCAGCTCGACATGGTGAACCAGATCCAGGTCCACGAGGCGATCGGCATGACCTTTGCGCGGGCCCTGCGGAGCATTCTGCGGCAGGACCCCGATATCATCATGGTCGGCGAGATTCGCGACGAGGAGACGGCCCGCGTGGCCGTGCAGGCGGCCCTGACCGGGCACCTGGTGCTGGCCACGCTGCACACGAACGACGCCCCCGGGGCCGTGGCCCGGCTGCTGGATATGGGGATCGAGCCCTACCTGCTCTCCAGCGCCATCAACGGTGTCATCGCCCAGCGGCTGGCCCGCACGGTCTGCCCCAGTTGTGCGGCCAAGTACATGCCCGCCCCGAGCGTGCTGGCGGACGCCGGCCTGCCCGACAAGCCCGGCCGCACGTTCCGCAAAGGCGCCGGCTGCAAGGAGTGTCACAACTCCGGCTGCAAGGGCCGGGCGGGCGTCTATGCCGTGATGGAAGTGACGTCCGAGCTGCGACGCATGATCCATCGGGCGGCGCCGACCCATGAGCTGCGCGACGTGCTGCATCGGCAGGGCGTCTTGACCCTGCGCGAAGAGGGGGTGCTGCTGGCCCTGGACGGCAAGACGTGCCTGGAAGAGGTGCTGGCCGTGACGCACAGCGAGGATACTTACGAAGCTCCCAGTCCCCGTCGCCAGTTCCCAGTCCTGCAGCCACTGCCAACCGCGAGCCATCAACGCGTCACCTCCACGGTGGAGGTCGCATGAAGCTGGCATACAAGGCATATGACGGTCTGGGCAAGTCGGTCACCGGCATCATTGATGCCGGCGATCTGGCCGGCGCCGCGGACCTGCTGCGGCGCAAGGGGCTTTTTGTCGCCGAAGTCAAGGCGTCGATCCCGACGGAGGGCAAACCGGCGCGGAGGAGAAGACGCCATTCGTCCCAGGCCCAACGGCTGAAAGACGTGGCGTGGTTCTCGCGGCAGCTCTTCGTCCTGGTCTCCTCGGGCACGCAGTTGGCGGACGCGCTGCACGCCCTGGAGCGGCAGGCCCGGCCGGGTCCCTGGCGCGACGTCATCACCAGTCTGCGGACCCGGGTGGAAGAAGGGACCCCGCTGGCGACGGCCATGGAGCCGCACGGCACGTATTTCGATCCGATCTACCGGAACTTGATCGCCGCCGGGGAATCGAGCGGCCATCTGGTGGAGATGTTCGAGCGGCTGGCCGGCCTCAAACAAAAGCAATTGAAGATCCACAACTCCGTCGTAGGGGCCCTCATCTATCCGTGCATGCTGGTGAGCGTCGGCCTGGCCATTTTCGTCATGCTGCTGCTGTTCGTGATTCCGCGTTTCGCCGGGCTGTTCAAAACGATGGACGTCCCGCTGCCGTCGAGCACGGCCATGCTGCTGCACCTCAGCGACGCGGTGCGGGGCTACTGGTGGCTGATCTTGGTGCTGGTGGCGGGGGGGATCGGCGCCCTGGTCGTGGGCTTGCGCAGCCCCCGGGGCCGGTCGCTGCGGGACGCGGCGACGCTCCGGATGCCCTACATCGGGCCGGTGGTCAAGAGCCTCGCGACGGCCCGCATCGTCTCGCTGCTCGGGCGTGCTGATGCAGGCGAAGATTCCCGTGCTGGAAGCCCTGCGGCACGTGCGGCAATCGACGGGCAACAGCCGCTACCAGGCCCTGGTCGCCCAGGCGGAGGAGTCCGTCTCGAAAGGCGAGGCCATGAGCGCCGCCTTCGACAATGCCAACCTCATCAATCCCTCCGTTTATGAGGCGATTCGCAGCGGCGAGGACAGCGGCGAGATCGACCGGCTGCTGCTCAACATCTCGGCCTTTCTCGACGAGGAAAATGAGGTGATCGTCCGGTCCATGACGACCATCATCGAGCCGCTGATCATGGTGGTGATGGGCGTGCTGGTCGGGGCGATCGCCATTTGCATGTTCATGCCGCTGTTCGATCTGGCTTCGATGACCCAGCAGGGAGGAGGATGAAAATGACGCGTGCCTCGCGAACCCTCATCGGGGTGGACATCGGCAAGCATACGATCAAAGCCGCCCAGCTTCAGGCGGTGCGGCGGCCGGTACCGCGTCGTATAGCCTGCTGTTGCTGCCGCGGCCCCAGCCGGAAAAGGAGATCGGGGCCGAGGACGCGGCGGCGCTCAAGAAGAGCCTGAGCCGGCAGGGCCTCAGCGGCAACCGAATTGCCCTGGCGGCTCCCGAGCAGATCCTGCTGCGGACGACGATGGAAGTGCCGGCCAAAGTCGCCGGCGCGCCGCGGAGCAGATTATCCGGATGGAATTGTCCCGTTTGCACAATCTCGCCCCGGATTCGTTCGAGCTGGCGCACTGGGAGCTGGCGCCGGCGAATAATCCGCGGCCGGTCATCGCAGACGCTGGCGGTCGGTTGTCCGCATGAGGCGGCCAACGCCTTCCTGGATGTCTTCGAGAGCGCGGGCTTTCGCGTGGCGGCTCTGGACGTGCGGAGTGCGGCCGTGACCCGCGCCTGCCGTCCCTTGCTGCTGCCGGCGCCGCAGATCACGGTGATGGTGGACCTGGGTTGGCGTTCCACGTCGGTGCTCTTCGTGTGCGGCCCTTCGCTCGTCTACGAGCGGTCGGTGCCAGGGGCGCCCATGGGGGACCTCACGGCCAAATTCACGGAGCTCTTCTCGCTGGCACCGGGAGCGGCCTACCAGATCGTCGGCACGGTCGGTCCGGGCCCGGAAGAGCCGACGGGACAGTATGACGCCGAGAGTCTCGAGGTGATCCGCAAGCATATGAGAGCTCACTTCGACAAGCTGCTGGACGAGCTGCGGGTGCCGCTGTCCTACGCCAATCACCAATTCCCGGGCGAAGGGGTGAAGCGTCTGCTGCTGATCGGGGGCGGCGCCGGCGTCCCCGGGCTGGCGTCTTATTTCGAGGCCCGGCTGGGTCTCGAGGTCAAGCGGGCGGCGCCGAGCGATCTGATGGATACGCCGCCGGAGCTGTCGGCGAAGGCGGCCAATCCGGCCCTGACCTGCGCGGTGGGCCTGGCGCAGTTTGAGGGGGTGTGACGATGAGCGATGTGAATCTGATCCCGCCCGGCCGGCTGGTGGGAAGACGCCGGAAGGCGCGCTTATGCGTGTGGGTGACGGTGTGTGGCGTGTACGGTGCTCTGGTCGCCGCCGGCTCCTTGACGTTCCACGTGGCGCAGGCCGGCGAGAGCCGCAGCCAGACCCAGCGTCTGGCGGAGGCCGACCAGCAGATCGCGGCCCAGACGCAGAATCTGTCGCTGCTGCGCCGCCAGTTGGTCGAAACCGTGACGGCCCTGGAGACGACCAAGGCGGTCCGCAATCAGCCGGACTGGAGCAAGCTGCTCGCGGGACTGTCCGCGCAGCTCGGGGACGAGATCGTGCTGAGCCGCTATCAACTCACGACCCTGACGGCGGACCACCGGGTGGTCGCCGTCGAAGGGGGATCGGTGCCCACGGGGCCGCTGGGGGCGTTCCTGACCGGATGCCGGCACACCCTGCTGCTGAACGGCTACGGCAAAACGCAGGAATCCGTCTCCCGGTTTGTCCTGCGGCTGGAAGGATCGGGCGTGTTCGACCTGGTGCGCCTGGTGAACTGCTCGCGGCAGACGTTCCTGAACGGAGAGGCCGTGGCGTTCAGTGTCGAGTGTCATTTTTAGTTGGCAGTTGCCAGTTGTCAGTGGACGGTTGGCGGTCATCCACTGCGAACCGAGAACTCGATCGCGGAGAACTAAGGAAGAGTCATCATGACTCGTCAAATGGGACGAAACCATTTCCGCTGTGGTGGATCGACGCCGCCGGGATCGGCGTGTGCCTCGCTGGCGTCGGCGGTAGGGTATGCGGCGTTGGTCGGCCCGTACCTGCAGCAACGATCCGCCGCGGCCAACCTGTCCGGCGAGATGGAAACCCGCCAGAAGAAAGTCAAAGAATTGGACGCGGCGGTCGATGTCGCCAAGGATCGTCTGACCGCGGCGCAGCAGCAGTTGACGGCCGGCGCCATCCAGCTTGAGTCGGCCGCCCACGTCAACAAGCGCATCGCCGGGGTGACGGAGTTCTTCGCCGGCTGCGATCTGCACGTGGATGATGTGCAGACGGGGCGTGTGTCCAATGGCCCGCAATACGATCTGGTGCCGATCACCATCGTCGGACGGGGGGCCTATCCCCAGTGCGCCAAACTTCTGCACGGACTGTGCGCGAAGTATCCCGACATGAGCGTTATGCGCATCGACCTGAGCGGCAGTCCCAGCGAGCGGGCGGAGACGGAGAAGTTCCGGTTCGAGTTGTTCTGGTACGCGGCCCCGAGCGGCACGCTGCCCAAGGCCGGCAGCGGGACGACAGGCAGCGGTCCGGTGACGCCCTCTTAAGGATAGTCTCATGAACCTCACCAAACGTCAGAAGATGTTGTCGGCGGTCTTTCTGGTCGGCCTGGTCGGCCTCGTGGTGGACCGCACGCATCTTGCGTCCGCAGGGCGGTCCCCAAGCCGCTTCGGCGGGTTCCCGCGCGGAGACGCCCAGCGCCGCCCCGGCGGCTGCCGGTCCGCGCCGGCGGCCGAGAGCACGCCGACCCGTGCCCCGGTGGCGGAACGTCTGAATAATCTCCTGGCGGGCAAGGAGACAGGTCCGAATGACTTGCGCGATCCTTTCTCATTGCCGGATACCTGGTCCGAGACGGCCCCGGGAGACGGCGCACGGGCGCCGGATGCGGCCCGGGGATTCCTGCGCCGGCACCAGCTCAAGGCCGTCGTCATCCAGGGGGGAGAATCGTGCGCCAGGTGGATGACAGCTCCCTGGTCCCTGGTCAGTGGCTCGATGGTTTCAAGCTGATCTCCGTGGACCGGCATTCTGCCGTCTTCGAGCGGGAGGGAAAGCAGGTGGTCCTCGATCTGGTCGTCCAATAATGGTCCGGCGGACCGAGGCGCGCGGAGACTCAGCCATGACGGATGACCTACGTACAAATACTTAAGTACCGGTCGTTTCCCGACGATATTACGTGCGTAGCATTGTTTCGGAAGAGGGTTAAGGATCCCGAACGCCGCGTGTCGCGTTTGGCCCCCCAATCCGTGAGAGTCCACACACGAATACAATAGGAGAACAACAATGAGAAGAGACAGATGTGCACGCAGATGGGGATTCAGTTTGCTGGAAGTCGTGATCGTGGTGGCGATTATCGCGATCCTGGCGGCCATCGGCATTCCGCGCATGAGCCGCGGCGCCAAGGGCGCGAATGATTCCGCGCTGACGGGCGACCTGTCGACCCTGCGCAACGCCGTCGACCTGTACGGCGCCGAGCACGTCGGCGTCCTTCCCACCGACCCCAACACCCAGTTGGTGAAGTACACGGATGTCTCCGGTGCGACGAGCGCGACGAAGGACGCCACGCACATTTACGGTCCGTACGTCCGCACGATCCCGCCGCTGCCCGTAGGAGCACGAGAAGGGCGGCACGAGCGATTGCGACGGCGGACGCCGCAGGCGTCGGCTGGCTCTATAATGCCACGGAAGGAAAGATCACTGCCAATACGACGGATACGGAGAAGGACGACATCGGGCAAGCAGTACAACAAGTATTGAGCCTTTGGGAATCCGATTCTGAAGTCGGTTGCGTCCTCCTGTCCCGGAGGTGAATGCGGTGCCTGCTTGGAACAGAGTTGACTCGGGCCATCGGCGAAGCGATCGCCGGTGGCCCGTTCTCTATCGCCTCGGGCGAGGCCGATCTTGGGGGTCCCCAACGCGAATTTCGCGTGGGGCCCTGCCTCGCGTCCGGGCTCGCCTGCCTGCGGGGTTTCAGCTTGCTGGAGGTCCTGCTGGTGCTGGCGATCGTGGCGGTGTTTGGCCGCGGTGGCCGCGCCGCGCTATGGCCGCGCCACCGGGCGGTATCGGGCGGACCTGGCGGCCCGGCGAGTCGTGGCCGACCTGCGCCTGGCGCAGTCCTACGCCAAGGCGGCCTCCGCCGCGCGGACGGTATCCTTCACCCCCGCCACGGAGCAGTATCAATTGGTCGGCGTCCCCTTCTCCCGATGGGGTCGCGGGCGATTATACCGTCGATCTGTCCGCCGAACCCTACCGGGCCAACGTGGTCAGCGCCAGTTTCAACGGCGGCACGCAGGTCGTCTTCAACGGCTGGGGACTGCCCAATAGCGGGGGAACCGTGGTGCTCTCGGTGGGCGCGGAACAAAGGACGGTCGTCGTCGATGGCACGACCGGGGGGATCAGCATCCAATGAACCAATTGCGGATTGCGGATTGCGGATTTCGGATTCCACGGCATCCGGTCGAGGTGGGGGTCAACGCTCAACTCTTCTTGCGCCCCCAAGACCCCTGGTGTGAAGAGTTGAGCGTTGACCCATACCACCGGCATCCGGCCAACGATCGGCCGCTCTGCGGCGGACGCCCTGCCCCTAATCCGCCATCCGCCATCCGCCATCCGCCATCTTCCTATCTATCGGGGTTTCAGCCTGCTGGAAGTGGTCGCGGCCATCGCCGTGACGTCGATCCTTCTGCTGAGCATGGGTTCGGCGCTGCTGCTGGCGGGCCGGGCCATGCCGGACGCCCACAGTCCGACCGCGGATTGCCTGGCGGGGGCCGATGCGGTCGAGCCGATGCTCTCGGAGCTGCAATACGCCATCGCCATCAACCAACGCTCCGCCCGCCTGATCGAGTTCACCGTGGCCGACCGCAGCGGGGACGGGTTCCCCGAGGTGATTCATTATGAATGGTCCGGGACCGCCGGCGACCCCCTCACCCGGACCTACAACGGCGGCACGGCCGTGACCGTGATCGCCAATGTCCAGGACTTCAGCCTCTCGTACGATCTGCAGACGACCAGCACCCAGGTCCCCCAGGGCAATGAAAGCGCCGAGACGCTTTTGATTGGGTACAACAGCTCTCAGAATCTCGATGATTACACGATCCAGAGCAACTCGCTGTACAGCGAATACTTCTATCCGGTCCTGCCGGCCAACGCGGTCAGTTGGAAAGTCACGCGGGTGCAGTTCTACGCCCAGCAGTCGGGGATGTCCGGCAGCGGCCAAACCTGGGTGCAGCTCCAGACGCCCACCACCGGGGGGCTGCCCAGCGGCGTCGTGCTGGAACAGAAGTCGCTCCAGGAATCCAGCCTGTGGTTCATCTACTGGCAGCAGCAATTGAGCTACACGCAGGTCAGCGGCCTCGCGCCGCAGCAGGGGCTGTGCCTGGTCTTCACTCTGGGCCTCCGGCAGCGATGGATCGTGCAAGGTCATGGGGCAGAATCAGGGCGTCACCGCCTCCAATCTCGCGCTGCTCAAGTCCACGAACCAGGCCGTGAACTGGTCCGCGCAGCCGGGACAGTCGCTGTTGTTCTCGGTCTATGGGACGGTGACGACGTCCGGGGACCCCGCAGGTCCAGACCACGTACAACCTCAACTCGGTGGGCATCCGGTTGCGCACGGGGACGGACGGCCAGGCGACGGTGCAGACCAGCGTCCGGACCCTCAACAAGCCGCAGGTGACGTAGGACGGATATGATTTGTGATTTATGATTTTCGATTTATGAATGCGCAATCGGCAATTTTGTCGCCCCGGACTTCGATCCGGGGCCGCAAACCGCAGTCTCTCCGGGCGTTTACGCTCATGGAGGCGACGCTCTCGACGGTCATTGTGGCCGTCATGCTCGTGGCCGCCTTGAATACCGTCGGGGTGTCGCGGCTGACGCAGCACAAGACCGTGCTGGTCAGTCGCGGGCGGATGTTCGCCGGAGATGCTGATGGCGGAGATCCTGACGCAGAGCTATCAGAACCCGACGGAGCCGCACACGTTCGGTCTGGAGAACGGCGAAGCCGGCACGACCCGGGCCGCCTATAACGACGTGGACGACTACGATGGATTGTCCGAATCCCCGCCCGTGGCCAAAGACGGCAGCGCCTTGCCCAACTCGGCCAATTGGACCCGAACCGTCAGCGTTGTCTGGGTCGATCCGTTGGACCCGACCCAAGTCAAGGCCGCGGAAAGCGGCGCCAAACGGATCACGGTGGTGGCCGCCTTCCGGAATGTGCCCCAGGCGACGGTGGTCGCTGTGCGAACGGCATATTAGGAAGTTTGATGGTTGATGTTTGATTGTTGATTTGTTGCTTGGGAGGCCCGGCCTTGTTCCATCCAAAATCTCAAATCCGAAATCAAAACTCGGCAGCGGTCTTGTTCCATCAACCATCAACCATCAACCATCAAAAATGCGCGGGAAGCATCTACCTGTACGTCCTGGCCTCTTCGTTGCTGGTGACGATTCTCGGTCTGGGGCGATGGCGGCCGTGCGGCTCCAGATGCGTGCGGAGCGATTGACGCGGGATAGCGCCGCGGCCCGCGCCTACGCGGTTTCGGCGGTGGAGATGGGTCTGCTGCAAGTCAAGCAGAATGCCAACTGGCGCACGGCTTGGACGAACGGTACCTGGCTCGGCGCCAACACGATCGGCACGGGGCAGTTCACGCTCCAGGGCACGGACCCTGTGAACGGTGTGCTGAACGATTCCCCGTACGATCCGCTGCTCCTGACGGGCAGCGGGACGCAGGGAAACGCCTGTCACAACGCGCAGGTGCGGCTGGTGCCGGTCATCAAGCCCCTCGACGCCCTGAGCATGTGTCTGCAAGCCTCCGGTCAGATCCAGATTACGAGTGGCCATCAGCTCACGGCCGTGGGCGCTCCGATCGCGACCAACGGACAGTTGGACAACAGCGGCACCATCGATGGCAGCGTGCAGGCCCAAAGCGTCAACCACACCGGTACGGTCACCGGCACCCTCACCGTGCCGGGCACGTCCCGGCTCCATGCCGGACTCGACGGTGTTTACGAAGTACAGTCAGCAAAGCCACCTCCGTACCCTATGCGTCCACGATCCAAAACGCGGTGCTCGGGCCCGGCTGCAACACGCTGGGCGTGACCGACCCGAACGGGTTCTACGTTATCAACACCAACGGCAGGGATATCACCATCCAGAATTGCCGCATCTATGGGACGCTGATCATCCTGGCCACCGGTCACAACGTTACCGTAAACGACGCCATCTTCATGCAGAATTACCGGTCCGACGCCCCCGTCCTGCTGGTGCAAGGCAACCTAACGATCAAATACAACAGCATCGGGGGGACGCTCTCCGAATCGGCGTGCAACACGAATTTCAACCCGATCGGAGCGCCCTATAATGGCGGCACGGATTCGGACAAGACCGACCAGTACCCGGATGAGATTGACGGACTTGTCCACGTCAAAGGGTCCCTCCAACTCCAGGGCACGGCCCGCATCGTCGGCGTGGTGATCTGCGAAGGCACCGTCTCCGGCACGGCCACGAACACCCTCGTGTACAATCCCAGCCTCTTCGCCAATCCCCCCAAATGGTACACCTACGTCTCCGGGATGACGATCGCCCCCGGCAGTTGGCAGCAGATCGTGAATTAGCCGGCACGCTTGGTCTAAACCAAAGACACGGAAACGCCGATAAAGTCAGGCAGCGTACAGGAGAAGGCGGTAGCCGTAAGGGCCTTCGTACTGAGGGGCTTGGTGTTGAAAAGGCGATGTAAGCAGGGCAATCGTTCCTATGGCAGGTCGACGTGAATCGAGCAGCGGATTCTCTTTGATCGAGACGATGGCCAGCGCTGTGATCCTGGTCATCGCCGTGCTGGGCAACAGCACCTACCGCTATCAGTCCATGCTCCTGAGCCAGAGAGCCGACAAATGGCGGACTGCGGCCACGGTGGCCCAGCTCTTATGCCAAAGCTGGGTGGGGAAGCAGGGGATCGGAACCTATGATCCCGTGTCCACGCTGACCTCCGCCGTCACGATTGCTACCGATACCACGGGTCCAAGTGTCGGCACCGGCTTCACCAAGCTGGGCAACTATCACCTCGATCTCAATGGCGACCGGTATTTCGCCACGTTGTCGTGGGAGGATGTGCAGACGGGGCTGCGGGCGCTAAATGTCCAGATCGCCTGGGCCCAGAGCTTACGCGGAACCACGCCTACTCGAACACGGACAAGTCGTTTGCCCTTACCGCCTATTATGCCACGCCGTGAGTCGCAGGTGAACAAGGTGTACTTCATGCTCTACCCATTGCGGATTTCAGATTGCGGATGGCGGATTACGCAATTGCCTTCTGTCTTCAATCCGCAATCTACAATCCGCAATCCGAAATCCCCTGGCGGCTTTACGATGCCGGAGCTCATGGTGGGGCTCGTCATCGCGGCTATCCTGGTGCTGGCGGTGTCCGGCGTGCTGGCGGGGGATCAGTTTGCCTGGTCCGACGTGTACGGCCGGGTGTATGGCAATGTCGCGGCCGGGGCCGACGTGGCCCGGAGAACGTTCGATACGACGGTCCACCGGGGCAGCAAGAGCAGCTCGCTCGTGGATGCTGGCGGCGCGTGGATCGAGGTCCAGTACTATGCCAGCCAGACCTCGTCGGCCGTGGACAGCTATGCCCACTTCTCCGTTTCCAGCGGGAACCTGAGTGTCGAGTACGGTCAACTGAATCCCAAAACGGCACAAACGACGGTGACGCTGTGCGGCAACGTGACGAGTTGTCTGTTCCTGCACACCGGCGATTCCGCCCAAATGGTGCTGACGCTCAATGACGGGTCCCACAGCACCACCGTTACCTCATCGGCCGTGATGCATGTGAAATAAGGATGACGCCTCCTGGTGCTGAAGATTCAGGATGATCGAAGAATCGAGCACATTCTGCCAGCGCCATGCGATCCGGCTACGTCCTGGTCGCCGTCGTGGCGATTTCCGCCGTCCTGGCCATCACGGGAGCGGGATTGCTGTCCCTGAGTCTGGGCACCTACCGTCGCGCGCTCTACAGCTCCCAGGAAATCGCGGCCCGCAGTGCCGCCGAAGCCGGCGTCGCGGCGGCCTACTTCGCGATGAAATCCTACGATGGCGTCCACCTGCCGTCCGCCACGAACGTGTCCGTGCCCGGCTGTAACGCCAGTTACTCGTATACCGTCTCTCTCGGCACGTCCAATGGTACTTTTGTGGTCGCCTCCACCGGCAGCGCGGGGAATGCCACCAAGGCGATCCATGCCTACCCTGACCGCCCAGAGTTCGATCTTCTGCGGCATAGCGCTCAGTCAGGGCCGACGCCATCAAAACGTGGTCCGCGGTGGCCCCGGCGACCGGCAGTTCTAATCCTAAACTGCTGACGAACAGCACGAGCTCGAACGCGGTCACGCTGGACACATGGTGGACTGTCACCTTCCAAGGCGACATCGTTGTGGGTCCCGGGGCGAACCCGACGTCGGTCGTCAGCGGCGAGCAACTGGTGACGGGCACCCTCTCGGCCGCCTCGGCGGCCACCGTCTTCCCGTCTATCACGGCACCCACGGGTCTGACCTCGCACGGCAGTCTCACTTCCAGCACTACGATTAGCCAGGACGGGCAGTACAGCAGTATCAACCTGTACGGAAGTTGGGACGTGCTGACGATCAGCGGCGGGGGCACGAGGACCCTCTACATCACCGGCGACGTGTATCTCGACAACTACGCCCAGATCTGCGTGGCGGCGGGAACCTCGTTGAAGCTCTACGTGCATGGGAACATCACCTTTGATCACACGTCAGAAGTCACCAGTAACGACGCAGACCCCCGGGATGTCGTGGTTTTCGGATTGCCCACTTGCACTTCGGTCACTGTGCAAAACTCCGCGGCCTTCCACGGCGGAATCTATGCGCCCCAAGCCACGGCGGCACTCAGTTCGGGAGGCAAAATCTATGGAGCGCTCGCCTGTAAGGTACTCAACCCGATGGAATGGCAATCGAAACTGTATTACGACGACAAACTTCAGAGCATCACAATACCGGGAAGCTCGGGCAGTGCGGGCAGCTATTCGGTGTCATATTGGCAGGACAACTGACCGACAATGAGGAAAGCGTGGTTGCTGGGGAGGAACGCCTGCGGCCAAGCATCCCCTAAGGCTGCTCGCGCCGTCCGGCAAGCGGCAGTTTCGAAAGCCCGCGCTTCCGTGGCAGCCGCGAGGCCGGCCTACGTGTTGGTCGTTGTGGTGGCAATCGCTGCCGTCCTGGCGATCACGGGAGCGGGATTGCTGTCCCTGGGTATGGGCACCTACAGCCGCGCGCTTTACAGCTCCCAGGAAATCGCGGCCCGGAGCGCCGCCGAAGCGGGGGGGGCGCGGCGGCCTACTTCGCGATGAAATCCTATGATGGCGTTCATCTCCCGTCGGCAACGAGCGTGTCCCTGCCGGGCTGCAACGCCAGTTACACCTACACCGTCTCCCTGGGCACCCCCAGCGGCTTCGTGGTAGCCTCCACCGGCAGCGCGGGCAATGCCACCAAGGCGATCCATGCTACGCTGACCGGCCAGAATTCGTTCTTCTGCGGCATAGCGCTCAGTCAGGGCGCGGCCATCAAGACGTGGTCTGCGGTGGTTCCCGCGACCGGCAGTTCCAATCCTAAACTGCTGACGAACAGCACGAGCTCGAACGCGGTCACGCTGGACACGTGCTGGACTGTCACCTTCCAAGGCGACATCGTTGTGGGTCCGGGGGCGAACCCGGCGTCGGTCGTCAGCGGCGAGCAACTGGTGACAGGCACCCTCTCGGCCGCCTCGGCAGCCACCGTCTTTCCCTCCATCACAGCGCCGACGGGCCTACCCAGTCGCGGCGACATTACGTCCACCACCACGCTTACCCAGGACGGCCAGTGCAGCAAAATCGACGTGCATGGAACAACGCTGACCGTCAGCGGTAACCGGACGCTCTACTTGACCGGCAGCTCCAGCGTGTCGATGGACCACTCTGCCAGTATCTACATCCCGACCGGATCCTCGCTCAAGCTCTATGTGAAAGGCACCGTTACAGTGAATAACACCACCGTGAGCAGTGGGGATGGGGATCCCCAGCGCATGTTGCTCTTCGGGACATCCACCTGCACCTCGGTCAGCATTTCCAACGGTTCCGTATTCTATGGCGGGATCTATGCCCCGCAGGCGGCAGGAACCCTCTCCGACGCCGACCTCTATGGGGCTCTCGTCTGCAAGAACATCACTTCGATGGATACGCAAGCCAAATTGCATTACGACAATCGTCTGCAGAATGTGCAGATGCCGGGCGGCACTTCCGCGTATTCCGTGTCCTATTGGCAGGACAATTGACCCAAGGCGCTGGATGAGTGGGGGCGTGCCTACCAGCCCGGCTCATCGAAGCGCCGGAGATCGATCCCGTCCGGCAGCACACCCAACGTGATGAATCGCAAAAGTGAAGACGGTGGTGCCCGGCTCCAGATGGCCGCCCAGCCCCTTCTTGTCGTCGGAGAACACGATGTGGGCATGCACCCGGCCGTCGAGGATGAAACCGTTGACGCTCAACAGGTCCTGCGGTCCTTCGCCCTTGTAGTAGATGTTCTGGGCCGGCAGAGTCGTATTGCTTACCGCATGAACGTGGTAGGTCGTCAGGGAGCCGACACCACTGAGAATCGCGGCGTTGCGAATCTCCTCCTGGGCGACGGCCTTCTTTAAGCCGTCCAACAGGTCCATGCCGCGCTTGATACGGACGACGACGATTCTCTCGAACGGACTGCTGACCGTATAGACCTCGGGTGCCGCTTCCATCTTCTTCGTATCTCCCGCAGGGGCGGAATGCGCTTTGCCGCGCCGGGCCGCTGCAACCGCACACGACAAGAAAGATGGCTACGGAGACAAGGGCCAGGAGCGTCTTCATCGCTTGATGCCTCCAATACCGAAACGCACGGTTGTCGTCCAACGGTTGCACCGCTCGTTACGGTTACCGTCCAACGTCCTGCGCTACGAGCCTCGCAACCGCCACCGCTCGACGATTTTTCCCCTATCGCTCCAGGCCGGCGTTGACCCACCGGATGGCGGAGCGCAGCAGCTCGTTGGCGTCCTGCAAGCCGAGCTTGTCCTTGATGTGGGCCCGGTACGTTTCCACCGTCTTGATGCTCAGGTGCAGCTTTTCGGCCATCTCCCGCGTGCTGAAGCCTTCGCCGATCATGCGAAAGACCTCCAGCTCGCGGTCGCTGAGAGCGTCGGCCGGAGAGCCGGCCGTGCGCATGCCGGTGCCGACCAGCTTGCTGACCATCTTGGCGGCCATGCCGCTGCTGACGTAGACTTCGCCCGCCAGCACACGCCGGATTGCGGTGACCACCTTCTCCGTGGCCTCCTGCTTCATGACGTAGCCCTTCGCGCCGGCCCGCAGAGCCCGCTCGCCGTATACCGCCTCGTCGTACATGGACAACGTCAGCACGGGCAAATCCGGGTACTGGACCTTGAGATCCTTGATCAGCTCCATGCCGCTGGTGTCCTTGAGGCCGATGTCCACGATCACCATGTCGGGGTTGAGCTGCCGAATGGCCTGCATCGCCTCGTGGGCGTCCTCGGCCTGCCCGCAGACTTCGAGGTCCTTCTCCTGGTTGATCAACTGCGCCAGACCCTGTCGCACAATCGGATGATCGTCCACGATGAGGACCGTCCGTTTGTCACGCGAACCCGTGCTCTGTATTCTTTGCGGCATCGGTTTTGCCTTCTCACGTCGCTGCGGCGCTGACACGCCCCGTGCGGGTGACCCGCCTTTGATATCCCGGTCACCCTGGTGCCGTCAGTATACCACCGATCCCCGCAACGCAATAGTCATGAATTGCAAGTTTGTCCTCTGCCAGGAGAAGGCCGGGCGCCCGGTCAGGCGGAACACGGGGTCCGCGGTAGGGGATTTCCCGATACGAAAACCAGCGCGAGGCCGGATAGAAGAAGCAGAGAAGCCCCGATTTATCGGAATCACGCTTCGTTTACCATGTCGTTAGATCGTTTAGGGTTTGATTCGAATTGGAAGGGGATCACAATGAACGATATGGAACTCATGAAGCGTTATGCGGCGGGCGAGGAAGGGGCCTTCCAAGAGCTCGTCAGCCAGTACAAAGACAGTGTCTATGCCTTTCTGCGGCGGTTCTTGAATCAGCCGGACCTGGTGGACGACGTCTTCCAGGAGACCTTCATGCAACTGTACGTCAGTCGTGACACGTTCGATCAGTCGCGGCCCCTGCGTCCCTGGCTGTTCACCATCGCCGCCAACAAGGCCAAGGACGCCCTGCGGCGGATGCAGCGCATCGACTCCGCCAACCTGGGCAGCATGTTCGACAACGATGAGCATTCCATCGACGACGTGCTCAACACGTTGGACTACGACGAGCACATGCCCTATGACGACCTGATCAAGGATGAGACAGCGGTCGCGGTCAAACGGGTGATCGCGCGCATGCCGGCCAAGCTGCGCGAGATCCTGATCCTGGCCTACTACCACAAGTTCTCCTATGCGGAGATCGCCGGGATGCTGGGGATCCCCGTCGGCACGGTCAAGAGCCGGCTGCACACCGCGGTCGGGCGGTTCGCCGAGGATTGGAACGCCGCGATGGCGTTCGAGACCGCCAATTGACCGCCCGCTCGGAGTGATGATGTTGCACATATGGCGGACTGGATCGGCAGCTTGCGTTTCGCATCATAAAGGGTCCCCAAGCGTTGCGTTTCGCGTTTGGGGACCCAGTCCGCATTTCTGGGATCGCTACTCAATCGGTGGTCTTGCCAGACGACAAGTAGGGTGGGCTTGCCCCACCCTACAATTGCCGCTTGACGGCTTGGGCGTGGATGAGCTCGAAGAGGGCCTTGATGAAGTCCTCGTCCAGGCCCAATTGCTTTGCCCTTGGCGAGGTGGCTGCCCAGCAGGTTCTCCCAGCGTTCGAGCTGCAGGACCGGGATGCCGTGCTGCTGCTTGAGCCGGCCGATCTCGTCCACCCACTTCATGCGCTCCGCCAGGTCCTGGATGATCTTGGCATCGATGTGGCTGATCTCCGCCCGCAGGCGCGAGATCTTCTGCTTGACGTCCCGGTCCGTGATCGGAGCGTCCCGGACCCGCAGCCTTTCGAGCATGCGGCACAGGGCCTCGGGCGTGACCTGCTGCTTGGCGTCGCTCAGCGCCCGGTCCGGGTCGATGTGCGTTTCGATCATCAGGCCCTGGATGCCGATGTCGAGGGCCATTTGGGAGACCGGCTCGATGAGGTGCCGCTGGCCGGAGATGTGGCTGGGATCGCAAATCAGAGGCAGGTCGGGCCAGAGCCGCTTGAGCTCGATCGGGATTTGCCACTTCGGATCGTTGCGGAACTCCATCTCGACGTAGGTGGAGAAGCCCCGGTGGATCGCCGCCAGCTTGCGCACGCCCACGGCGTGGAGCCGCTCGATGGCCCCGATCCACAGACCCAGCTCGGCGTTGATCGGGTTCTTCACGAGCACCGGGATATCGACGCCTTTGACCGCCTCGGCGATCTCCTGCACAGAGAAGGGACTGACCGTGGTCCGGCGCCGACCCAGATGATGTCCACGCCGTGCTTGAGGCACAGCTCGACGTGCTCGGTATTGGCGACTTCCGTGGCCGTCGGCAGGCCCGTCTCGGCCTTGACTTGGGCGAGCCACTCCAGGCCGATCTCGCCGATGCCCTTCGAACGAGTTCGGGCGGGTCCGCGGCTTCCAAATCCCGGCGCGGAACGCCTTCACGTGCGGCGATCCGACCAGTCCCCGGGCCGTCGCGAGCATCTGCTCGGCCGACTCGGCGCTGCACGGTCCGGCAATCACCCACGGCACGCACTCGTGCGGCAGCCATTGCTTCAAGGGCAATACGTCGCGATTCACTTTCTTCTGGGACTCAGTCATGTCACTCCAACCGCTGCGACCGATTTTCCACTTACTGCCCACCGTTTACTTTTTACTATTTGGCGGGTGGTAAATTGTAGACGGCGGACACTAAATCGTCAATCGGAGCGGCGTTCTTATGACAAAGAAGTAGCTCACCTGTCTGTCGTGCCTACCGATTTCTTCGCCAAGTTCGGCGAGCAGGAGTCCTCCCAGGCCCGGCAGGCGTCCGCCCACTATCTCCTGGGCTTGGGTTATCTGGGCCAGGGCGACGCCGAAAATGCCCACATGGCGTTTGCCGAGGCCGCCAAGCTCAACGTCAGGCACGTGTGGGCGCGGCAACTGCTGAAGGACGATTGATCATTCGTCAGAGGGACCTTGGATAGGGCGAACCTACGCCACCCTCTCAAAATCAATGTATCCGCGTTCCACGTCCGCGCGGATCAGCCGCACGCAGAGCTTCTGGCCGACGTCTACGCCTTCAAAACCGTTTGCCAGTCTTCCTTCGATGGGCGGATGCAGAATGCGGACCCACGTCCCTTTGGCGGCGGCGCCGGTGACAATGGCGTCGAACCGCTCTCCCATCCGCGATTCCAGCAGCATGGCCGCAGCGGATTTTCCGACCTGCCGTTCGACCTTCTTCGCGGCGTCCTCCTCCTGAGTGCAATGCGTCGCCAGCACCTCCAGTTCCGCACCCTGATAGGGCCAAGCACTTCCCGCCAGGGCTGCTTTCAGCAACCGTTGTGTGATCAGATCGGGGTATCGGCGGTTCGGGGCCGTAGAGTGGGCATAGTCCTTGACGGCCAGGCCAAAGTGCCCAGCCGCGGTCTCTCCCGGGAGTTGGACGACGTATTCCCCAGGACCCAGCAGCTTGATTACGCTCAGAGATAGATCGGGAAAGCGGAGAGGATCGGCCGCTTTCGCTGCGGCCAGGAATTCCGCCAAGGCCTTCGAATCGGGCTCCTGGGGCAACGTCGTGCCCCCCTCCGCCGCCAGCTCGACAATCCGGTCCCAACGCTTGGGTGTCCGCACTACCCGCCGCAGGGACGGGAATCTCTTGGCGGTCAGGTATCGTGCCGTCACGCCATTGGCCGCGATCATGAAGTCCTCAATAATCTCTTGGGCCCGGTTCTGCTGTTCGCTTTCCAGGTCCTTGAGTTCATCCCCGACAAAGACCGAGCGCATTTCGGTGGTTTCGAGATCCAGTGCACCATACGCAAGCCGGGCTCCTCTTAACTTCTGCGCCACCCGGTCCTGGAGCTGGAGGTTCTCCGCAAGACCGCCGACCCTGCGGATCTCTTGCGGCATGGGCCCTTTGCCCTCCAGCCATCGGGCCACGCTGCCGTAAGCCAGCTTGGCGTGGTTGCGGACGATCGCTCCATAGACGTCGGAACTCTCAAGCGTCCCATCCGCGGCGCAGGTCATTTCCGTGACGACCGCCACCCGATCGGATTCATAGCTCAGCGAGGTGAGATCGGTGGAGAGTCTCTCCGGCAGCATCGGAAAGGTCTGGGCCGCGGTATAGACCGAGGTCGTGTTTTGCCGCGCATGATCGTCGATCGCTGACTGCTTCCACACGACCGCGGTTACATCGGCGATCGCGACCAGGATCTTGGCGGCTCCCGCAGGCAGGGCTTGTGCCACGGTGAGCTGATCCAGATCGCGCGAATCGTCGTTGTCGATAGAACACCAGAGCAGGTCCCTCAGATCGCGCGTCAATCCTCCCGTTGGCGTTGCCGGCCCGGGAATCTTGTCGAGCTCGGCCAGTGCTTGGCTCGGGAAATCCGGAACCAAGCCTCTCTCCAGCATCACCCGCCGGGCAATTCTCTGCAGGATAGAGCGCTGTTGACTGTCGTTAGTGTTCGTCATAAGGTCACGTCACCAAAAAACTCACTCCAGGGCTGATCCGCGCAGCCACTGACGCACGGCCGGGTACGCTGAGACGGGAAAGTCATGTTTTCCGACGTCCTCAACGATGAGCGCGGCCTTGGCCCCGGCGGCTTTCGCGGCTTCGCAGATCTGCTGGGCGCGGGGCTGCGACTTGGCATTGCTGGACACCATGAGAAACGGCTTGCCCTTCAGCAGGTCATAATGCTGCAAACGGCCGCCGCCCTCGACAAACAGGAAGGCACAGAAGCGCCGGGCGATTTCGCCGTCGGACGCGTCCAAGAGGGCCGCGGTCGCATGGGCTCCATTGGAAAAGCCGCCGAAGACGCGGTGCGCGGGATCGATATTCGGGATCACCTCGTCCAGCTTGGCCAGCATTGTCTTGAAAAGAGGCCACATGTACCGGCCGTCCTCGGCATTCATGACGTACCCGCCGGGGGCGTTGGGATCGCCCTTCTTGAAGAGCGGCACGGAGACACAGACAAAATCCTTCCCTTGGCAAAGCGAGCGGGCCACGCCGAGCTCGCTGCCGGTGCCACCGTCCCCGCCGTTGAGGAAGATTAGCAGGGGGAATTTCTTGCCCGGGTCGTAGTTGGTGGGCAGGAACATCGTCATCTGCGCCTTGGTGTCCTTCTTCTGGTACACGGCGTAGAAGGTGGGCGGCATCTCAGAAAATTGAATCGTCACCGTGCGGCCGGGCACCAGCTTGGTTTCGGGCTCCGCAGCCAGGCGCCACTCGCGGCTGTTACTGAAACCAACAACGCCATTGCCATCAGACGAAACAGCATGCTCACAGGGCACCTCTCAGAGATAGCGTGGCATGGGCTTGGGGCCCGGGACCGCCAATCTCCTGATTGGCATTTTTTGTTATCACACGGACTCATCAGTCTTTCACGACCAAGGTCACCACGTGGAGAGTGTTGAAACCAGTTCTCGGCAGCGTACGGGGCAAGGGTTGCGCGATGCCATTGTTGTCGATGGTCCGGCAGCACAGATCGTAGCTGCCGGCCGGCAAGCCCGGGAAGCAACACCGCCCAATGGGCGATGGTGTAGCGCAGCGGCCATTGACGGGCCTGCCCGTGGCCGGATCGGTCTGGGCCGTGGGAGGCAACTTCCCGCCCGGCAGACCGCCGCCCCAGTTTGCCGGGGGCGGCAAGAGAGCGACATCTTTCCAATTCGCTTTCGTCCGGTAGGGATCGTTCGCCGGCCACGGCTTCTTTTGCGAATGGATGCAATACTGCACCTGCTTGAGCCCGGAGACGCCGATCTGTGCCATGCCGGTCAGCGCCACCGGTTTTCCCGCCGGAATCTCCTTCGGCACGTGGATGAAGCGGGCCCGCGTCTTGAGCGGGTTTTCCGGATCGTTATTCAACTCGGCGTCGGAATCGTTGGACTTGTAGTCATTGGTCAGCAGGACGCGTGTCACCCATTTGACGGACTTGCTCCCGTAGGCCCCCGGCACGATCATCCGCACGGGCCCGCCGTGGGAAGCGGGAATCACCTGGCCATCCATCTTATAGGCGAGAATGACCGGCATCTGCCCCGGCGGCTCTTCCAGAACTCTGGCTCAGGGCGAGCGAACTCTGAAAGGCCGGTACGTTCTCGGGGTGATAGCTCTGATAGTAGACTCGGCGGACATTGTCCTTGGGTCTCGGTCAGCGCGATCACTTCGCGGAGGGGGACACCCTCCCAGAGACTCATGTGAAAGGGGTCCTGGCCATTGGTGCAGGTGGTCACATGCAGGAAGCGCACCGCGTGCTTGTCCGCCAGACTCATCAGACCCTGCCAGTTCAGGGCATTGCCCTTCGCCCGCGAGAGCGGCTGCTCCACCACGCTGTTGCTCGCCGGGTCCGGGATCACCTCCAGCGACCAGGTCTCCGGCACCAGTCCGATCTCGCGCAGTTTCTCGACCGGCAGTTTGGTCACGCCGGCCTTGCCCTTGTCCAAGATGTAGGCGCGCTCCAGCGGCGTCAAATACTCCAGCTTGGCGATGGCCTCCTGTAGTTGCAGGGTCCGTGTCGGTCCCGGTGCCGGCGGCCGCGAGCGGGGCGACGTTCCAAGCGGCCACCGCCGCACTACCCAATTGCAGGAAGTAACGGCGCATCCGTTGGCCCTGCTCCTGCACTCGTCGATCCCATGTACCCATTCCATCCTCCCGCACGAATCCCAGACGTCACCGTGACCCTACCAAGCCGATATTTACCCTTCCGCGATCCACGACAGCATCGCGTGGCCCGATGTCTGTGAGGATAGTGCCTCCCGCATAGAATTTCAAGCCCGACAGCCGCCTTCTGGGACAGTGGACATTGCATCGCGGAAGTGGGGAACCTTCGAGCTTGCTTGCGATCCGCCTGAGTCGAGGGTAGATTACAAGAGACGAGTGATAGGTGGAGCGTTCGAGCAAGGTGACCGGAAACGCGAGAATGCAGAAAGGTGCGGGTGTGAGTGTTGCCCCAAGATCTCGGAGATGATTCATGGAGAGGTTGACGACAGCATCGTGGTTGCTCTTGACATTCTTGCTTGTCGCTGAGACGTGTGCAAAGGAGCAATTGGAGAAGCCCGGGGTGGTTCCTGCGCAAAGTGCGCGGCAGCCGGAGCGACCGAGCAAGTCTCTGCACCTGGCGGCTGCGGCCGGCGATGCCAACCAAGTCCGACTGCTTCTCTCGGCCGGCGCCGATCTCAGCCTCACCGACAAAGATGACGCGACACCCTTGCACTTGGCCGCTCAGAACGGACACGTGAGAGTGGTGGAAATCCTTCTGGACAAAGGTGCCTCTGTCGATGCGATCAGGACGACATCCTCCGTTGGCGCGGTGACGCCCCTCTATGAGGCGGTTGAAAACGGCCGCATGGAAGTGGTCCGGTTACTCGTCGCCAGGGGGGCCAACGTGAACGCGCGAGCAGGCGGCGGCGGCATGCTGCTGTCCGCCGCAATTAGAAGAAACAATAGTGATTTGGTCAAGTTTCTTCTCACGCGTGGCGTGGACATGGCTGCATTGGAGCGGAGCGGCCAGTCGCCTCTTTTCTGGGCTCTGTCGAGGGACCGCACAGAGGTCCTGGAGTGCCTTCTAAGCCAAGGAGTCGATGTAAAGGCGAGGAACCGCGAGGGAAAGACGCTCCTGCATTGCGTCGCCGGGCCGGGTGCCAAGGAAACGGCGGAGTTGCTTATCGCCAAGGGCGTGGACCTGAACGCTACTGACAAGGACGGGCGGACGGCCCTGGACCTTGCTGTGGTATTCAGAAACTTCAGTCATAGGGACTTGGTTGCACTGCTCGTGTCCAAAGGCGTCCCGGCCTACACGCTCCAGAGCATTCATCTGGCGGCCTACCTGGGGGATTTGCTCAAGGTGAAGGAGCAGGTCGCCGAGGGTGCCGGCGTGGATGACAAGGGTAAGAGCGATTTCACCCCTCTGCACTATGCCGCTCTCGAGGGACAAGAAGAGGTCGTCCGGTTCCTTATTGCGGCTGGCGCCGCCGTCAATGCCCGCGACGCCGATGGCTGCACGCCGCTGCATTTGGCGGCATTGCGAGGACACGAGAACGTCGCCAGACTCTTGCTCGATCGGGGTGCCGATCTGCGTGCCACGATGACTGTCAGGCCGGAGAGAATGCGGGAAGGAATACTGCCCGTGGTGAACTCCAAACCCTTGCACGAGGCCATCCGCCAGGGTCATGTGGATGTGACGGAATTGCTTCTTTCCCGGGGTGCGGTTGTGGATGATCCGGATGGCCGAGGCAGCACCCCTTTGGGCTTGGCCATTCAACGAGGCTCTGGAGCCATTGTCAAAGTGCTGGTCGATCACGGTGCCGATGTCAATAAGATGGAGAAGACCGGCAGGACCCCTTTGCAGTCCGCGGCATGGGCCGGAAACAAAGCGGCCGTGGAGCAACTGATCGCTGCTGGCGCCGATATCAACGCGACAGATTTGAACGGCGGTACGGCTCTGCATTTCGCGGTCGGGAGCGATCGCCGGGAGGTTGCAGAACTGCTTCTGTCTAAAGGCGCCGACATACGCGCGAAGACTCGGTTGGGGGAGAGCCCTCTGCACGTGGCAGCCAGCAAACAGATGGCGGAACTCTTCATCGCACGCGGGGCCGACCTGAAGGCAAAGAATGGTTCCGGACAGACTCCGCTGCATGAAGCGGTTGGAAGCTCCACGGGACGCAAAGATGTCAGCGAATTGCTTATCAACAGAGGCGCAGATGTCAACGCGAGAGATGATGAAGGCTGGACGCCTTTGCACTTGGCGGCCCGGAGCGGAAACTCCGCTGTGGTCGAGTTGCTCATTCGTAGCGGCGCCGATGTCAATGTATGCTCGAAGGAGCCATTTCTGGCGCGCCTGTTGGCAAGGAGACCGGGCGGGGCGGAGACACCTTTGTACCAGGCCGTTCAGGCGGGCCACAAAGACGTTGTGGCACTTCTTCGCGTTTATGGGGCCACCTCGGACAGTGCGACGGATGAACTGCTGCGGACCAGCCCGACAGCATTGCATGAGGCGGCTGAGAAGGGCGATGTGGAACGCGTCAGATCGCTGCTCGCGAAAGGTGCCGATGTCCATGCCCAAGAAAGGAATGGCTGGACGCCGTTGCATGTGGCTGCCAGAGAGGGCCGCAAAAACATAGCCGAGTTGCTTCTCGATGCTGGCGCAGACGTCAATGCCAAGGATAAGGGAGGCACCGTAGTCATCAATTATGCGGTTGCGAGTAGGAAGCGAGACCTTGTTGAACTCCTTCACGCCAGAGGTGCCGCTCTGACCCTTCATGCCGCCGCCTTTGTAGGGGACGCAGCGAAAATGAGGGAACTTCTCGACCAAGGTGTCAATGCAGACACGCGAATGATCTGGCAGAGCGGAGCGGCTCTGCACTTCGCCGCCAATCGGGCGGTTGCGGAGCTTCTGACATCGCATGGCGCCAATGTGAATGCCAGGGACTACGGGAACTACACTCCCCTGCACTATGCATCGCAGCGCGGCGATGAAGACTCTGTGCGGCTGCTACTGGCCAAGGGGGCGAGCGTGGCGCGAAGAGCTTTGCTGAGATTACGCCGTTATACCTCGCGGTTTCTGGCGGTCACAGGAATGTAGCGGAACAACTGATTGCCGCCGGTGCTGACGTTAACGTCGTGAACCACTTTGGCTGGACACCGTTGCATGATGCGATCAGCCGTGCCGATGTGGAGATCGTAAAGCTTCTCGTTTCACACGGCGCAGAGGTCAATCCAAGAGATGACATGGGAAGAAGTCTCCTGTGGAGGGCGAGACAAAGCGGGTCCGACGAAATCGTTCAAATCTTGCGCGAGCATGGGGCCAAGGAGGATAGATAGGGCCATATCCGCCAACATGGTATGTGTCTCGTCGCGGCCGGTCAGGTGTCCCCCATCGGTTACCTATACTGGGTTCTACGCTCGGGGTGAAGGTAGCTCTCGATCCCGGCCTTGGAGATCTCCGTGGGGTACTGGCGGATCTCGTCCAGCCAGTCCAGGAGGATGCGCATGAACTCGGCGCGACCGCCGGGGGCCTCCCAGGTGGTGCCGGGCACGTAGTCCTCGACCAAACCGTTCACGCGACACTCCACGAGGAACTCGTCGTTCTGGTCCAGGAGTTCCCCGAAGAGCTTCAGGATGATCCGGCCCCAAAGATGCCCGTTCGACTTTCGGCCGAACTGCTGGCCGATGTCCCTGGCCGTTCGGTAGGCCATCTCACACTGTTCGTTCCTGTCGTCCATGTTTACACCCTACCCTTCGAATGATGCCCCAGGTCCGATGTTGCGTCTTCACTTCCCCTAATCTCGGCTCCGCCTTCGCCCGCAGTGCACATTATTCTGTAGTCAATCTGTCTGTCCTCGCGATAGACTACGCTCGGCTCGATCGCAGAGGTGTCTGGCTCGATAGAGGGCGGGCCTGCCTGCTGCCGGCCCGGGTGGACCCGATCGGGGAAGACCCGAAAGAAGCGACAAGTTGTTTGAGGAACACGCTATGGCTGCTCGCCTTGTGACAATCCTCCTGGTCCTGGGAGTCGCCTCGTCGACCATCGTTGCTCAGGAAATACCTCCCATTCCCGCGACCAGCTACGAGGTCGTGGACGATCTGTCGTATTCTCCGCAGAGGGCGCAAGCGCTCTGGGAGCCGATGACCGGGACGAAGCCGGTCTCCCTTGTGGACGTCCGGGGCCGCAACGCTTTGCGGATGCCCTGTCAGTTCCAGGGCAACAAAGTCGAACGTGCTTCCTGGGATCGGCAGCTCAAGCTGGATCTGGCCTGGCGTACGGGCGTGCAGTTTCTCTTCTACTGCCGGGACGCGACGGCCGTGGCCAACTTCAGCGTCTATTTGCACAGCGGGGAGGGGTGGTACCGGGGCAATTTCGACGCCTCTTCCACCACCGGGTGGACACTCGTCCAGATCCACAAGAAGGACATGGCCGTCGAGGGCCATCCGGCCGGATGGGGCAAAGTCGATACGATACGCATCTCCGCGTGGCGTGGCCAGGAGGCGGATACGGAGTTCTATATTGCTGCGATTGGCGTATTTGGCGGCGGGGGAAAGATCGTTGTTGTCGAGAACGACTCCGTGGCGGCCGGTGCCTCGGGGGAGATCGATTCGGTGACGCGGTACACCGATGTCATGGCACAGTTCCTGGATCGCGTGGGGCTTTCCTATGTCGTGGTGAGCGACCTCGACGTCACTGCCGAGAGGCTCAAAGGAACAAAACTCGTCATCCTGCCCTACAATCCGAAGATGCCGGACGCCGCGGTGAGCGGGATCGCCGGGTTTCTCCGAGAGGGCGGCAAGCTCCTTGCCTGTTATCACCTGCCGAACGGTCTGGAGCAGGTGGTGGGAATTCGCAATGGCGGGCACGTTCCTCAGAAGTACGCAGGTAATTTCGCCTCGATCCGGCCCGCCGAGAAATCCCTGGAGGGAATGCCGCCGGCGACGGGGCAAAGCTCCTGGAACATCAACGAGATGTCGCCCGTCGAAGGAAGAAGCTACGTGGCGGCGTGGTGGCATGCCAATGACGGGCAGTCTACCGGCAAGCCGGCTGTCATCGTCAGCGACAACGCTATCTGCTTGACCCATGTGCTGATCCCGGACGACCGCGCCAACAAGGTGCGACTGCTGCTGGCGATGGTCGGTCATCTGGTCCCGGAACTCTGGCGCGACGCCGCCAGCGGGGCGGTGGAACGGATCGGCAAGTTCGGTCCCTACGAGAGCTATGACGCCGCGTACCGAGGCATACAAGGACTGGTCTCTGCGCCGAGTGACGCTCTCTCGGCTCTGCAGGCCGCGGACCAACGGCGTAAAGAGGGGCTGGCGCGGTTGTCTGAGGGCCAATTCCCCAAGGCCCTTGCGGCGGCTGAGGAAGCCGCAGCAATCCATGATTCATGCCTACTGTCTGGCCCAGACCCCTGTGCCGGGAGAGCATCGGGCCTTCTGGTGCCATAGTGCCTTCGGCGTAGACGGGATGGACTGGGACCAGGCCATCAAGCGTCCTGGCGGACAATGGCTTCACCGCCATCCATGCCCGAACATGCTGTGGGGCGGCGTGGCGTTCTATAAGAGCGACGTACTGCCCCGGTCGCCCACGGTGAGCGAAAAGGGCGATCAGATCGAGCTTTGCCTGGCGGCGTGCCGCAAGTACGGCGTCCAATGCCACGTCTGGAAGGTCAACTACAACATGGGCTGGGCCACCGACAGGGCGTTCGTGGCGCAGAAGAAGGCCCAGGGGCGGACCCAGGTGAACTACGACGGCTCGCCGAATGACCGGTGGCTATGCCCTTCGCACCCGGAAAACCAGAAGCTGGAGATCGAATCCATGCTGGAGGTCGCGCGGAAATACGCCGTGGATGGTCTGCACTTCGATTACATCCGTTACCCGGATCGCGAGGGCTGTTTTTGTCCGGGATGTCGTGCCAGGTTCGAGGCGGCCATCGGAAGGAAGGTCAACGCTTGGCCGGCAGACGTGCGGAAAGATGCGGACCTGGCCGCCAAGTGGCTGGACTTTCGCCGGCAGCAGATCACGACGGTCGTGGCAGCGGTCGCCGGGCAAGCCAGACAGATTCGGCCCGGGATCAAGATCTCCGCGGCGGTGTTTCGGAACTGGCCGGTGGACCGCGACGCCGTAGGGCAGGACTGGAGACTCTGGTGCCAGCAGGGGTATCTCGACTTCGTCTGTCCGATGGACTACACGGACTCCGGCAGCCAGTTTCGGCACATGATTGAGCCGCAGCTCACCTGGGCCGGCAAGGTTCCCTGCTATCCCGGGATCGGCTTGAGCACCTGGAGCGACCCCACGGATATCTGCCGGCTGATCGAACAGATCAACGTCACCCGCCAACTGAAGACCGGAGGTTTCACGATCTTCAACTATGCCTCTGCCGAAGCGACCCAAGTCCTGCCGCTGCTGGGAGAGGGCATGACACGAAGGAAATGAGGCACGCCAAACAAAGCCAATTCCCGCATGGGCGGGATTATGCTACGATACGCCTTGTGGGATGGGTGATGGTGTGCTGGAAACGGATAACGTTGGGACCCTTGATGGGTGACGGATGACTGTTGGTTGGCCCAAGTTGCGCCGGCCGAGGCGATCCGGAGCATCGTCTTCTTCGGCCTGCTCTATCTGTACCTGTGGCTGGTGGTGCAGCCGTGCCTGATCTATAGTTGCGGGACGATCACGAACTTCCCCGTCTTCTACAAGGGCGGGCCGTTCTTCCGCGACTGCCTGTCCTATCCCGGCGGGCTTCTGCGGTACCTGTGCGCTCTGCTGCCGCAGTTCTTCTACTATTCCTGGGCCGGCGCCCTCGTCATTACGGGCCAGGCGTGGGCGATCTTCGCCTGCACAGGCTGGTTCCTCCGGCTTCTGGCCGTCCCGGGCTGGCGCCTGCTGCGGTTCATCCCGGCACTTCTGGTGCTGGTCCCATATGCTCAGTATGCCTATCACTTTCCGACCATCATGGGGTCGCTGGCCGCGCTCCTGTTCGGATGTCTTTACGTCAGGGGTGCGTCCCGTGCAGTGGTAGGGGCATCGCACACCACGCGTTTCCCGGCCAGGAGAACATGGTGTGCAATGCACACCCTACGGTTGCGGCTGCTGTATCTTGTTCTGTCGGTCGTTTCCTACGTGGTCAGTGGGGCGGCGTACCTGCCTTTTGCCGGCTTGTGTGCGGTGTATGAGTTGCTCTACCGCCGGCGGTATGTCGTCGGTGCTGGTCTATCTGCTGCTGGCGGCCGGCCTGCCCTACGCTATTGGCGTTCTCCTTTTTCATGTCAGCATCGTGCACTGCTTATACGGACATGCTTCCTCTGTCCTGGCAGATCCGCGGCTGGTCTCCCGGGCAGAAGATGATTGCCGTCGTTTATGTCCTCTACCTCTTGCCGATCGCGATGGCCCTGGTCTGGGGGATTGTGGCAGTAGCGAGGCAAGTGGTAGGGTGGGTTCTTAACCCACGCGACGCCCAGCAACGGGCAACGCGTGGGTTAAGAAGGGTCCCCAAACGCGAAATGATGCGTTTGGGAGCCCAGCCCACCCTACGAACTGGTCTCATCGCTCCGGCGCTTCGATGGGCGGTGGCGTCCTTGCTGCTCTTCGCGACCGGTACCGCGGTGGCTGTCGTCTCCCTCGACGGGCCGCAGAGGGCCCTGCTGGCGGTTCACTATTATGCCTGTCAGCGCCGGTGGCCCGAGGTGCTCCAAGCCGCCCGGCGTTGTCCTGACAACTTTACGGTGATCAACGCGGTCGATCGCGCTTTGTATCATACGGGCCGTCTCAGCCGGGACATGTTCTTCTACCCCCAGCATCCGGACGCCCTCGTCTCACGGGCGAGGACCACTCGGTGCTCTATTGGCACAAGTTCGACACGCTGATCGATCTGGGCCTGATGAACCTGGCCGAGAAGAACCTGGCCGAGTGCGTGGAGACGTTCGGCGAGCATCCCATGCTCCTCCAGCGGCTGGCCCTCGTCAACCTGGTCAAAGGCAAAGTCGAAGCCGCCCGGATCTACCTCGAACGCGTTGCGAAAGACGCTGTTCTTCAGCCGTTGGGCGGAGGATTACCTGACGCGTCTGGAGGCCGACCCGACGCTGGCCGCGGATGCCCAGATGCAGCAGTGGCGCGCCCAGTCTCTCCGGCAGGACTCGGTCGTGGCCTTCTTTGCGGTCGAGCCGATGCTCGACGGCCCTTGGCCGAGCAGGGGCCCGCAGAACCGGATGGCGTTCGAGTACCTGATGGCGTGGTGCCTGGCGAGCAAGCAGTTGAACAAGGTTCGCCCAGAACCTCGGACGGCTGACGACTTTCGGCTATGCCGAGGTCCCGCCGTTGTACCAGGAGGCGGCCCTGATCTACGCCGCGCGCGAGAAGAAGCCGATCCCGGTGGCGGTCAGTCCGGAGGTGCGGCAGCGGATCGAACACTTCGCCGGCATCTATCAGGAAGTATGGCGGGAACAGGGACGCCGCGTTCAGTGAGTTGGCGAAAGAGTACTGGGGCAGCTACTTCCTCTACAACGTTTATGGGCTGGCACAGGCGCAGAAATGAGCAAGTACGGTCGGCACCTGTTCGTGTTGTTGGTCGCGGCGTGCGGCCTCGTATGCGGTCTGCGTCCTTTGCTTTGGTGCCGCCGGTCGGGCCGGTGCGGTGGACCAGGCGATGGCTGTGGGCCGCACGGCCCAGATCCACCCCGATTGGGCCGGCGCCGTGATTCCCCCGAACATTGCCCCTTTGAATTTCGTCGTGCGGGAGAGCGGGTCGCGCTATCTGGTCCGCATCCGGTCGCCAGCAGGGCCGGCCGATCGAGGTCGCGAGCCGGTCCGGCACGATCGCGATTGGGGCCCGAGCCTGGCACGCACTGCTCGACGCCAATCGCGGCGGGCAGCTTGACTTCGAAGTTTTCGTCCAGTCGGACGCCAAAGGGGAGGGCAACTCGTGGCAGCGCTTCGACCCGTTCCATTGCACGATCGCCCGCGAGGACATCGACAATTATCTTGCCTACCGGAGGATTCGGCCGGTCCATTCCGCCTGGCGCGAGATGGGCATCTACCAGCGGGACCTGCGCAGCTTCGACGAATCCGTGATCCTGAGCAGCGAGTATTTTGCCGGCGGCTGCGTCAATTGTCACACCTTCTGCAACCATCGCACCGATACGATGCTGGTCAGCACGCGCAGCAAGCAGTACAGCAACGCCGCGCATGATCATCCGCGATGGGGCTCGCCGAGAAGGTCGCCGCCACCTTCGGCTACAGCGCCTGGCACCCGAGCGGCAGGATTCTGGTGTACCATTCCGCCAAGATCGCCATGTTCCAGCACGCGGCCGGCAGCGAGGTCCGCGACGTGATCGACCTCGATTCCTATCTGGCCTACTACGACGTGACTTCCAAGACAGTCAAAACGACGCCCGCCATCGCCCGCAAGGAGCGGCTGGAGACGTACCCGGCGTGGTCCCCCGACGGCCGGTTCCTGTACTTTTGCAGCGCCCCGCTGACGTGGACGGACCGCAATGTCATCCCCCCGCAGTACGACCAGGTCAAGTACGACCTGATCCGGATCGCGTATGACGTTGAGCGGGATGCGTGGGGCTCAGCCGAGACGGTCCTGTCGGCCCAGGATACGGGGCAGAGTATTCTGGAGCCGCGCATCAGCCCCGACGGCCGCTGGCTGCTGTTTTGCATGTGCAGATACGGGTGCTTCCCGGTCTATCAGCAAAGCAGCGACCTGTACCTGATCGACCTGGAGGCGGCCCAACGCACCGGCCGGTACGAGTACCGGCGGCTGGAGTGCAACAGCGACGAGAGCGAAAGCTGGCACAGTTGGTCCAGCAACAGCCGGTGGATCGCGTTCAGCAGCAAGCGGGGCAACGGCCTCTTTACCCGCACCTACATCAGCTACGTCGATCCGAACGGCGTGGCCCACCAGCCGTTTCTGCTGCCCCAGAAGGACCCGACGCACTACGATTCCTGCCTTTGGGCCTATAATGTCCCGGAGCTGGTGACGGAGCCGGTGCCGGTCACCCAAGAGAACTTGGGCCGGGTGGTCCGAGGCTCGGAGCACATCAACGTCCAGATCCCCGTCACGATGGCCACCCCCAAGGCCAAGCCGGAGGCGAGCGATCCTTACATGCCGGCCCGGGAATAATGCCTGAAATCGCACCGGTCCCGATGCCGGTGAGCAGTATCGATGTGGAAACGGTCCTGTAAATGATGCCTCACGCCCCAAAGGGCCTGCCCGTCGCCCGAAAGCTGTTGGCCCAGACGGTTCCCCCGGGACTGAAGTTCCACTGCGTTGGTAGGAGTTGCTCCTAACGGGCGGAGCCCGATAAAGCGACAATTGGCGGAGGGAGGAACTTGATTTTTTTTGACAAATTATCTTGCCTATCTTGCCGATATTATGTATAATGACTTCAACTGTGCAAATATGGGGTATATGTGATCTGCTGAATCCTGGCACTGGGGGGTACGTTCTTCCGCGGGACTCGGCGGACTTCTCTAGAATGGCAGAAGCGTAACGGATTCCCAAACACGGTACGCCGTGTTGGGGGCCGGAAGCCTGCGGGAGGAAGTGATGAATAGCAAGACGGTGAGTCTGATGAGCGTGATCGTCGCAGCCGTGCTGCCCGTCGTCGCGGCCCAGGGCGGCCGTAGTTCGCTACGTGGCTCTCGACGGCTCCGGTCACGACGGTCAGAGCTGGGCGACGGCCTACAAGACGATCCAGGCGGCGATCAACGACTCTCAGATGGCGGGCGGCGCCGAGATCCACGTCAAGACGGGCACCTATGCGGTGACCCAAGCGATCACGGTCACCAAGGCGGTGCGCATCTACGGCGGCTACAGCGGCGTGGACGACACGCGGGACGCGACGGCTTATCCCGACGTCGGTGAACGGTGGGGGGAAGGCGGGCCATTGCTTCAAAGTGACGGCCAATGCCACCATCGATGGGTTCACGATCACCGGGGGGCCGGAGCGGGCACCGACCCGAACGGCGGCGGCGTGAGCATCGTCAGTTGCGCCCCGACCATCAGCAATTGTCAATTCACGTTCGAATTCGAGCACCGGCTGCGGCGGGGCCCTGGTCACGTCCGTGGGGACCGGCACCCGGATTTCGAACTGCACGTTTACGCAAAACGCGGCCGGTTTGGCGGGCGGAGCGATCCACAACGAGAACGGCTCGGCCATGCAGATCACCGATTGCAATTTCATCGCAGAACGCCGCCGGGGACAGCGTGCCGGGGCCGTCGACAATGTCAGCACCAGCTGACGATCACGGGATGTCTGTTTCAGGACAACCGGTGCGTCCGAGGCGACGGTGGGGGCCGGGGGCGGCATTCTGAACGACACATCTCCCGCCATCATCACCAATTGCACCTTCTACGCCAATCGCGCCCCGTATGGGGGAGCGGATCTTCAATTATATCAGTTCCCCCACCATCTTCGGCTGTCTGTTCTCGACGTGCGATCCCGAACGCCATCAGCGGCGGCGGCGTCTACAATAACGGCGGCGCGCCGACGATCAAGAGTTGCCTCTTCGAATGGAACACCGTGACGACCGAGGGCGGCGGCCTGCTGAGCGCGGGGGCCGCCGGCAAGGTGATCAACTGCGTGTTTTGGAGAAACTATGCCGGCGTTTGGCGGGGGCGGGATCTGCGTGATGGGAGCCGCGTATGGGAAGACGACGGCGAATCCGCAGTTCATCAATTGCACGATCTATGGCAATGCCGCCGGCACGTCCGGGGGAGGCGTGTACGACAGCAATGTGCCGATGACGTTGCTGAACAGTATTGTCTGGGACAATTACGCCGGGGATGGGACTTCGGGGATCTATAACGAGACCGGCTCGGCGACGGTGCAGTACAGTGACGTGCAAGGCAGCGCCAAATTATACGGCACCGGGAACGTGCTGGGCGATCCCGGGCTGGGCGATCCCAACAACTATGACTTCGGCATCGCGTTTGACTCGGTGTGCGTGGACGCGGGCAGCAATACGGCCATTGCCGGCGTCACCCTGGACTACGAGGACGCAGCCGCGGGTCGTTCGACGGCAACGGCGACGGCAAAGCCGTCGTGGATATCGGGGCCGTCGAATTGCAGGGGCAGCCCCACCACCTGACGCAGGGCGAGATCATGCAGACGACCGTCTATGACAGTGCCGAGCAGCACGACGCCGAGCTACGTGTTCCTGCTGCGGCTGACGACCGATGACGGTCTGAGTTCCGTGCAGTTCCAGGCGCCGGGCGGCAGCACGACGTACACGATCCCGAGCGATGCGTCCAAGATCTCCGGCACCGTGGAGACGTATCACACGGTGCAAGGCAAGGTCCACACCTGGGAGTACTGGGACACGAGCGAGCGACCCGTCGGCCCTGGCGATCTACGGGAACGGGACGTACCACATCACGGCGAACTACCGGAACAATACGCAGAGCCAGACGCAGATTGCCTACTACGTGCCGAACACGACGACACCCATCCCGCAGCCGACGCAGAAGCCGCAGATGACCGCGCCGGCCGACGGGAACACGGTGCCGTCGCCGGTCATCTTCAAGTGGAATGCGTGCACGGACGCCGCTGCCAACGCTGTCCGTCTGACGATCATCGATGCCAATTCGAATGACGTGGCCGATGCGATCTTGGCCGCCACGGCCACGCAATCCGGACGAGTACACGCTGAACGGGACCAGTTATATGGCCGAACTGGCCTTTGCAACTATTATGACAAAGTGGCCAGCTCGGACGGCACGCCGTTCCAGTTGGGCCGGGCCACGCTCGTCGGGTGCACGTTTCACGGTGCCGTACACGGCGGTCTACCGCTTCTGGGCCTGCTTCGAATCGACGCGAACTTCTATACGATCAGTGCGGCCGAGAAGAAAAAAGTGATCGCCAATTGGCCGGACTACTGGACCTACAAGGGGGTCGCCTTCAACGCCTGGGGGACGAAGTCCAACGATAACTTGCTCCCCGTCTACCGGTTCTGGTCCCGCGCTCAGCTCCCATTTCTACACGATCAGCGAAGACGAGAAGAAGCAAGATTCTCACCTTGTGGCCGAATTTCTGGCAGGCGGAGGGGATCGCGTTCTACGCGTACCCGGACGGGATGCAGCCGGCGGATGCCAAGCCGGTATACCGCTTCTACAATACCAACACCGGCACGCACTACTTTACGATCGACGAGACGGAGGCGACGACCCTCAGCACAGACCAATCCTACCTGTACACCTACGAAGGGATCGCCTTCTACGCGTATCCTCCGTAGTCGTCCGTCTTCCGGGGGGTGAGTCGTTCGCGACCGGGGCCTCTGGTTCGAGAAAGGACCCATGCCGGGCCGCCGATGAGAGTCTATCCGCTCGTCCCTGGAGGCTCTTGCCGGCTCTGCGGAAGCGTAGCTCCATTTCCGCCAAAGGACCCCGCCGATTCGGCCGATATCCTTCCGAGAGTACCCGACGCATGCCCTGCGTCCGTGTCGCACCCTGTGCGGCGCGGACGGGCCGTCGCATCAGCGGGTGATCTTCCTGACGCCGGTGCTGGCTTACGTGAGGAGCGGTCATGGATTCTATCGGCGGCGAACCAATTGAGAATCCTCGTCGTGGAGGACGATGTCATCGATCGGCAACAGATCGAGCGGCTGCTCGCCAGCTCGTCGATCACGCACTACGCGCTGGCGTCCGCCGATCGCCTGGAGAACGCGCTGCGGCTCCTGGACGAACAGCCGTTCGATATCCTGCTGCTCGATCTGAACCTGCCGGACAGTTGTGGGCTGGATACGCTGCGGGTCATGGAACGCAAGCACCCCGGCCTCCCCAAAGTCGTCGTGACCTCGGGCGAGGAGGAGGACATCGGACTCGAAGCGGTCGCCCAAGGGGCGCAGGACTACCTCCCCAAAGGCAAACTGAACGCGCGGGCCTTGGCGCGGGTGATCCATTACTCGGTCGAGCGCAAACGCTCGGAGCAGATGCTCTGGGAAAGCCGGGGCAAGCTGAACGCCATTCTGGAATCGATCGGCGATCCCATGATCATGCTGGACCGGGACTTGCGCATCACCTGGAGCAATGGCGCCAGCCGCAGCGTCTTCGGCGACGAGGGCATGGGCCAGAAGTGCTTCCAGCTCTTCCGGGGCCGCGATGCCCCGTGCGAGGCGGACCCTGCATCGTCCACCAAGCTTTCCACGACGGCGTACCCCACAGCTATGACCTCCAGGTGGTGGATAAGGACGGCCAAACACGATATTTCCATTGCACGGCGAATGCCGCTCTGCGGGACAAAGAAGGAAACCCGACGGCCGTGCTGGAGATTGCCCGGGACATCACAGACCGCAAAACCGCCGAGATCATCCAGGCGGCCTACGCCAAAGTGGAAAAGGCGAACCGGGAACTGCGCGAGATGCAGTCGCAGTTGGTGCAGAATGAGAAACTCGCCTCCATCGGGCAGCTCGCCGCGGGCGTGGCCCACGAGATGAACACGCCGGTGGGCTTCGTGGCCTGCAATTTCGAGACCCTGGAAGGCTACATGAAGAAGATCCGCCGTCTGCTGGAGGCGTACGACGGACTGGTCCAGCACGTGGAGGCCGCCGGGGACAGCGCGCCGTTGCCGGCGGTGCAGGGCATCCAGCAGCTCAAGACCGAGATCAGGCTCGACTTTATCCTCAAGGACTTGGACAGCCTGTTCGACGATTCCCGCGAGGGGCTGGAGCGGGTGACGGACATCATCCGGAACCTGCGGGATTTCGCCCGGGCCGATCGGACCAGCGAGTTCACGCCCTACGACATCAACGAAGGAATCAAGGCCACGCTGACGGTGGCGCGGAATGAGATCAAATACGATGCGGACGTGACCACGGAGTTCGGCGACCTGCCCCAAGTCTGCTGCAATCCGGGGCAGATCAATCAGGTGTTCCTCAATCTCCTGATCAATGCGGCGCAGGCCATCCGGTCCCAGCAGCGGCAGACGAAAGGCTCCATTCGCGTACGCACCTACCAGGAAGGGACCGATGTCGTCTGCGAGGTCGAGGACGATGGCCCGGGGATTCCCGCCGCTAACCTGCGGAAGATCTTCGATCCGTTCTTCACGACGAAACCGCCCGGCAAAGGCACGGGCCTCGGACTGAGCGTTTCCTACGACATCATCGTGAATAAGCACAAGGGCCAGATCCCCGTGGAGAGCGAGGAGAACCGGGGCGCGAAATTCACGGTTCGGCTCCCCGTGACGGCGGCTCCGCACCCGAGCCGAACCGAAGAGCAGGTGGCGACAGGAGTGACATGCGATGAGCGACCAATGGACCATATTGTTTGTCGATGATGAGTTCCGGCTGCTGCGGTCGATCGAACGGGGCATGCTCGACGAACCCTATCGCCTCTTGTTCGCCGAGAGCGGCAAGGACGCCCTGAAGCTGCTGGCGGAAAATGAAGTGCACGTCCTGGTGACGGACATGCGCATGCCCGAGATGACCGGCCTCGAGTTGCTCAAGCAGGTGAAGGAACGGTATCCCCGGATCGTGCGGATCGTCTTGTCCGGGTACACGCAGGCCGGCACCCTTCTGACGGCCATCAACCAGGGAGAGATCTTCCGCTTCATCACGAAGCCCTGGAAGATGGAGGAGGACTTCAAGCCGGCCATTCGGCAGGCCCTCGAGCACTACCAGCGAGAGGCGCAGCGGGACCAGCTCGTCGCCGGGTTGGCCGGGGGGCCGTCAGGAGCGGGACCTGAGAGCCAGACCCCGGGGGACACGTAGCAGGCGGGACGCCCTATCGGGGCTCGGGCCGGATCTTGAGGAGTCCTTCACACCACTGACGAAAGTCCCACGGGCCGACCTGAATGTCGGCCGTCACCACTTGGATCGGGCCCGCGGGCCGGTTCGCGACCCGCACGCGGAAGGATACGTCCACCTCCTGTCCCGGCGGTGCGGTTACCGTGGCCGCGTGAGGCTCAATTACCAGACCCGCCGGCGCGTTCAGAGTGACGATGAAGGTGTTCGCTGCCTGCGCATGATGGAGCAACTTCACGGACAGAGGTGTCCACTGTTCCGGCGGAATCTCCTGCCCGTATGGATAGATCCGGGCCCATCGGGGACAACGGTGAGCCGGTCGATGGCGTGCATTGTCTCGCAAGGCAGCCGATAGGCGTCGGGCCGCCGGAGGATGTCCTCCACGCTCGCGTAGACATGCTCGAATGGAAGAACAAAACACACTCACGCAAGCGTAAGCATGGCACCCGGCTTATGTCGAAGCTGCCGCAAGACTCCACAGGCTACCGGATCTTGACGGACCCAACATTGGTGCTGAGATTTACCCGGCCTTCCCCTTGGCCGAGCGTGGCGCTGACCGACTGCTTCATCGATCCCTTGACACTGAGCGGGCGGTCCGTGGTGATGGCGCCGACGTTCGCGCTCGCCGTCAGATGGGCCGAAATGTCCTGGGGCCCGGCGAAGTCGATATTGCCGACGTTGGTCGTCATCGTCACGTTCAAAGCGGGCGTCGCATCGCCGGCATAGTCGGCCTGGACGTCGCCCACGTTCGTACGCAGGTCGATCTCGCCCCGCAGACCGGTGCCGTGAATGCGTCCGACATCGGCGGAGGCCTTCACACGCTGGGTGAATCCCGCAATCCGAATGTCGCCGACGTTTGTGGTGCAGTCCACGGCCAAACCGGCCGGGGCGGTGATGGTGAAGTCCACGCTAAGCTGATTGCGGCCGAGATCGGATGGTTTGACCGCCTTGATGGTGAGGGTTTGCCCCGCGGGCTCGGCGACGATGCGAACCTCTTCGGCCAACTCTTGCACCCGTTCCTCTGTGGCAGCCTTAACCTTGATTTCCGCCGCGATGTGCACTTCGTCCACTGCCGCGGCCTCCAAATGAATGGTGCCCACGTTCGTGGTTACGTTGAGGGCGGTGCCATTCGCCAGCGGGACGGTCAAATCCTCGCTCCGGCTGAACTTGGCCCTGTACGCGCCCGTGTGAATGACACATCCGGTCAGGAGCAGCGCGCTTAGAACCGCAACGCCACTCTTTTTGACGATCCCATCGATTCGCATGCCACATCTCCTAAAGACACGTCCAACTCGATAGTCGCTGAGCCGAACGTATTATTGCTGCCAGTTCTGAGTTTTCAAGGGGACCGACGCATTTCCTCTGGACCAAGACGACTGTGTGGCGGATCGCACCCAATAAAAAAGGGGATGGCCTCCTGCCATCCCCTATCTCTATCGGCCGAAACCCTCATGGGCCGATTTGGATTCTGGATTACTTACTCGGCGTCTTCCGACAGGGATTCGACCACTGCCGGGGCCTGCGGTTTCGCGGCGGCGCTGATTTTGATCTCAGCAGGGGCCGGTGCAGGTTCCGAGACGTGCTCCGTGGCCTTGGGGGCCGGCTTCATCTGCTCAAGGGCCGACCGGAGGCTGTCGGCTTGACCCTGGGTGCTCTTCTGCACCTGCGTAATCTGCTCCTGGAGCGAGACTTGCGTCTGACGAAGCTGGGCGAGCGAATCGATCACGGCCCGCATATCCTGGCTGACCTTGGCTTCGAAGTGCTGCCGCTGCTGACTGGTCGTGCCGAGCATAGTCGCGGTGCCTTGAGAGCTGGCCTGGAGGGCTTCCTGCAGTTTCGCGATCTGCTGCTCGAGGCCCGCGATGCTGCCGGAAATCGTGGCGATCTTCGCCTGGGCGGCATCGAGGCGGTTCGACCAATTCTGTTGATCTTGGGTCAGGGCCGTCAACTTGGCAGCGGTTTCCTGGCGACCGGCTTGAACGGCTTGCCCCAGTTGGCCGTGGCTATTGTTTATCGCGAGGGTGTCGAGAGATGCCTGGCCCGTCATCGACGTAACGGTGTCCAGGCCGCTTTGCATCTGCTTCTGCTGGTCTGCCAACTTGGCCATTTGGGTGCTGGAGACCTCGTCATGGCTCTGCAGGGCCGTCCGGATCGCCTCTTGGCGGGCCGTCATGGCGATGACGTCCAAGGCAGTCTGGCCGGCAGTGGCCGTTAGCGTATTCAGGCTGCCTTGTGCCTGCTGCTGGGTATCGGCGATCTTGTCCGTCCGTCCGCTAAGATCGGTCATGCCCGCTTTCATGGTCTGAGCCAACCCCGCTTGGCCGGTGCCGAGAGCGAGAATATCGAGCGCGTTTTGGCCGGTCGTGGCGGTCAGTGTATTCAGACTACTTTGCATTTGTTGCTGGCCGTCGGCGATCTTGGCCATCTGGCCGGAGGCGGCTTGGCCTTGACGATTCAGCGCGTCCTTGAGGGAGTCCTGGCCGGTGCTCACGCCTGTCACTTGGGTCGCGATCTTGTCCGTGCGAGCACCGAGGTCGGCCAGACCCGCCTTGACGGTCTGGGCTAATCCCGTCTGGTTGTTGCTCAAGGCCAGGACATCAAGCGAACTCTGACCCGTCGTGGCGGCCAGCGTGTTGAGGTTCACCTGCACGTCTTGCTGGGCCTGCGCCAACTGTGCTACTTGCTCGTTGATTTTGTCGCTGTGGGTTTTGAGGTTCTGTTGGAGA
Source organism: uncultured Planctomycetota bacterium (assembly GCA_963750205.1). GTDB lineage: Bacteria > Planctomycetota > Phycisphaerae > Sedimentisphaerales > Anaerobacaceae > PLanc-01. Next base: position 49,383 of record CAVVRJ010000066.1, on the reverse strand, counting down.
GTGTTCTGCCCGGTGGCGAGGGTCGCGACATCGGAGGCGACACGCTGGGTGGCTTGGCCGAGATTGTCGATGTCGCTCTTAAGGGCCTGCTGGCCTCCCGCGAGCTCGGCGGCCCGAGTCGTAAGAACGACCTGGCCCGCGGCGACGCTTTGCTGCAGATTCGCTTGTTGCTCAGCGACGTTGTTCAGGCCGGCCGCCGTCCGATCGACTCTGTCGCTGAGGTCCTTGGCGGCGGTCTGCACCGTCTCGTGCAGGGTGGCCTGCCCGTTGCTCAGAGCAGTCACATCCCGAGCGGTTTGTCCGGCGGCGGCCGTCAGAGTGTTCATCTGGGTCCGCAGGCTCTGCTGGCCGTTTGCCAGCCCGGCGACGCCTGTCTTCATAGCCTCGCTATGGCCCTGCAACGTCTGCTGGAAGGTGCTCTGGGCCGTGGCGATTTCCTCCGTCCGGCCGCTGAGCCCGCCGACGCTCGTTTGCAGCTTGGCCTGGTTGTCCGATACGTCGGCCAGCTTCGCCACGAGGACATCGTGGTTGGCCTTGATCGCTTCGTACAGGGACAACTGCTGCGTCGCCATCGAAGCGAGGTTGCCCGCCAGGCGGTCGGCTTTGCCGTCCAGCTTGTCCACATTGCCGCGCAGGGTCTCGTGACGATCGGCCAAGCCCGCCATCGCCGTGACGACGACGTCATGATTGGTACGCACCACTTCGTGCAACGCCTTCTGCCCGCTGGAGACGTCGGCGATATTTGCACTCATTTTGTCTGCTTTATCGCTCAGGTCGCGGACGTCGCTGTGCAGGGCCTCCTGATTCTGCAGGCTCGCGGCCATCTGACCGGTCAGGACTTCGCGGCTGACCCGGAGCGTGTCCTGCAGGGACGAACGCGTGTCTGCCAGTTCCGTCGCCGCGTGATCGGCTTTGCCGGCGAGGTTGTCTACGCCGGCTTGCAGATGTTGCTGCTCGGCGGACAATCCGGCGACTTGGGCCGTGAGGCTCTCGTGGCTGGTGCTGACTTGCTCTTTCAAAGAGGTGTTGGCGGCCGCCAGATCGGTCGCCGTGGTTTGCAGCGACGCCTGCACCCGGGCGACGTCCCCGGAAAGCTGACGATCGTTGGCCGCCAACGCCGTGAGCCGGTCGGTCGTTTGTTGGTCATTCGTCTGCACCATCTGCTGGAGAGCCGCGTGCTGCTGCGTGAGCGAGGTCAGATCGGCCGCGGTATGTTGTGTCACGTCGGAGACTTGGGCCACCCCGGATTGGAGCGTCCGTTGATTCTCTTCCACGGACCCGATCCGGCGATTGAGACCATCGTTGCCGGCGACGACCGTCTCCCGGAGTTGCTGCTGTTGCTGCTGCACCGTCCCGACCGCGGTGGCCACCTGGTGGGTGTCCCCATCGAGAGTCTGAATGCTCTCATTGATCTTGCCTTGGCCGGTATGAAGCTGGTCGGAGATCGTGGCCAGGTCGCGGGCATTGGCCGCCACCATCGCCTCGAGCTTGGTTTGGTTGTCTTCGATCTGGGCCAGTTGTTTGCCGCAGCCGCCGAGGGCAAAGAGCGGAACGGCCAACATACAGAATAGGAGGACGACTGTGACCAGTCGCCTGATTTCGGGTCCCCTTCGTCTTTCCATTGTCATCCCTTTCTCGATAGTGGGTGATGTCGAAGCGCAGTCGCTTGCCTTCTACCCCGCGTTGGACTTCCCATCCTTCTTCACATGTGGCTGGATGACCCCTTTTGCCCAGATTGCTTTTGTATCAGCACTGAAAAGGGCCAACCACGCATATCTTTTATCGGCCGACCGGATTGGAAACCTTTACTCCTTATGGGACTGGTTCGGAACTTGGGCAGGCTACAGGAGATACGACAATCGCGAAATTGTCACTTTTCGACGGATAGCCACCCGTAGGGGCTTCGGCGAGGTCCGGCATCTGGGGAAAAAGACAAGCCGGGGTGACCGTAATCGGGCGTATTTTCGCTTGTCGCGGGCGGGCCGGCCGGCTATAGTCACGCGCCATGAAAAAGCAAATGAAAGTCCTGGCCATCGTGGTGGCGTCTCTCCTGTCGCCGCTCTGGGCGCAGCCGTGGGAGACCGCTGCCTGCCGATCCGTATTTTGCCACGTACAAGCCGCTCAAGGCGCCGGCGCCGGAGGGGCTGCTGCTCCAACCGGGCGACCGGCTGGCCATCTGCGGCGACTCGATCACCGAGCAGAAGATGTACTCGCGGATCATGGAGACCTATCTGACCGTGTGCGTGCCGCAGTTGCACGTCACGGTCCGCCAGTTCGGCTGGAGCGGCGAGATAGGCCCCCGGGCTTCCTGGCGCGGATGGAAAACGACGTCCTGCGCTTCCAGCCGACGGTCGCCACGACCTGCTATGGGATGAACGACCACGGCTACCAGGCCTATCAGGAGAGCTACGGTCGCGTTTATCTCGACAAGTCGCGGGCGGTCGTCCGCTTGTTCAAGGAGCACGGCGTGCGGGTGATTCTGGGCTCGCCCGGGACCGTGGGCAAGATGCCCGCCTGGGTCAAGCAGGCCAAGGGCACGATCGACGACTTGAATCACAGCCTGGCCGAGTTTCGCAACCTCGACGTCCGGCTGGCCGCGGAAGAACACGTAGCCTTTGCGGATGTCTTTTGTCCCATGCTCGTCGGGGGCTTCGAGGCCAAGCAGCGGTGCGGCCCGGACTACATGATCTCCGGCAAGGACGGCGTCCATCCCGGCTGGGCGGGCCATCTGGTCATGGCCTATGCCTTCCTCAAGGCGATGGGCCTCGACGGCCAGATCGGCACGATCACCCTGGACATGGCCGCCGGCAAGGCGACCGCCTCGGAGGGACACAAAGTCCTCGCGGCGGAGCCGGGCCGAATTGAGATCGAGAGCAGCCGCTATCCGTTCTGTGCGACGGGTCCGGCCAACGAGGACTCCAGTCTCCGCTCCGGCATGACTCTGGTCCCGTTCAACAGCGAGTTGAACCGTTTCCTGCTCGTGGTCCGCAATGCGCCGGCCGGCCGCTACACCGTCACCTGGGGCGACACCTCGAAGACCTACACGGCCGAAGAGTTGGCCAAGGGCGTCAACTTGGCGGCCGACTTCGAGACGAATCCGTTCAGTGCCGCCTTCAAGCGCGTAGATGAAGCTGTGGCGAAGAAGCAGGCCTACGAGACGCGGCAGATCAAGGACCTCTTCCACGGCCCGGAGGGTCAGGCGGACATCGCCATGACGGCCGCCCTGACCGAGAAGGCCCGCGCTCCATTGGCCGCCGCCATCAGTGCCGCCTTCGTCCCGGTCCGGCACACGATCAATATCCGGGCCGAGCGCTGAAGCCACGGCAGGGGCGGACAAGATAGGCCCAGCATAGGCCAACAGGCGAACAGGGGGCTTTGGACGCCCCGCATCTTGGAATGCGAACTGGGCAGCAGCTTGGATTCGCGCAATTGCCACACACTCGTCCTTGTCCAACCACATCGAGTTGCACTCTTTGAACTCCCACCAGATCGCTTGCGTATAGTCACCAAGAACAGGTTTGAGTTCTTCGGGTTCTCTGGGATGCTTTGTGCGGGGTGATTTGTCCACGCGAGCACCAGATTTTTTGCCGAAAGAGCCGTTACAAAAGAAGCCGGTGTGGCACTGTAGATGTAGGATCACTCAAGTCGGCCTGGGCCGATTCTTGAGGAGACCGTAAGGTCAGGCACGGAGGCTGGGGGGCTCGATCTCGGACCGGGGATGGGCGACGGTCCCCAAACGCGATTTCGATAATCGCGTTTGGGGACCCGATCAGGTGTCACCGTGCCAGGGGAAGCCAACGGTATTGGTGTGCCCGCGTGACGGCGGGCAGGAAAAGGAGGAGTGCTATGGGGTGGGATCACAGGAGCGTGGTCGAGCATCTGGTGATGGTGCTATCGTCCTCTCGGTCGACGGGAAGCGGGGCGCGCTTACGCCGGAGCGGAAGCGCGCCCGGACGGTCTGCTGGGAATCGACGCTCACCGACGTGGCCAGCAACAAGCCGATCGGGAAGGCGGACGTGGACGTCCGGCGGCTGGACGGCGCCCCGTACTGCAACGCCGTCTCCGATGCCAACGGGACGGCTTGGATTCATCTGGCGCCGGGCGCGTACGAAATCTACGACGCCATGTGTGAGGGGTATACTTATGAAGGTTCGCGTCAGGCCGTCGTGGTGGAGCAAGGCGCCACCAGAACGGTGATGCTGTCCCTCACGCCCGACGTGCATGGCGTCGTGCGGGATCTCACCGGTGCGCCGGTCGCGGGGCGCCTGGGTCAGGGTCGTCGGCGCCGGCCGCGAAGAGGCCACCTCGGACGGGCACGGGAAGTTCGACATCGCCTGGTATCGGCATTGTCAGCTTCGTGCGGCGCCGGCGTTCTGCCTGGTGGCCCGGCACGAGCGGCGCAATTTGGCGGCCCTCATCGAGATTGGCAGAGAAACGAGCATGCGGGACGTGCTGCTCCAGCCCGGCCTGACGCTGACCGGCCGGATCGTGGACCCCAACGGCAGCGGCATCGGCGGCGCCTGGGTCTACGTCACGTTGCAGGTAGCCAATTGGGGCCCGACGCCTTTGGGCGATGAGCAGGTCCAGGCCGATGGCAGCGGCAGGTTCGAGATTCCGGCGATCCCGCCGGGAGGGAGATACACGATCCATGCCTACGCCGACCGGTATGGCAGCAAGGATCTGGTCGTGGATACCAAGACCGTGGCGGACCGCACCCTCGACGTCGGGCCGTTGACGCTCCCGCCGGCGCGATTCTCCGTAGCCGGACGGGTCCTGGATTCACAGGGCCATCCCGTCGCCCGTGCCCGGGTGCTATGGCTGGGGCGACGGCCAGCCCGGCCGACTCAGTGCCCAAACCGACGCCGACGGCAGGTTCACGCTCGCCAGCGTCTGTGCGGGCCCGATCAACGTCCGCGTGGACGCCGATTGGGGCGACGGCCGACACCTGCAGGCCCACGTGCTCGCCGACGCCGGCGACACCGGCCTGCGAGATCACGTCTCTCCTACGCGTTCAAGCCGATGAGCCAATCAGGCCCTGACTCAATCGATGCGGCACGGGGCATCCCTTCGCTTCGTTCGAGGAGCAGGCTCTGCCCAGTGCAGTATCAAGGGCATCCCGCCCTCTGAATCGTGCGTCGGCTCGATGCTCCGTCGCTCACGGTAATTGACCATCTTGTCAACGCCGGCGGACTTTGCGCGATGTCACCCAGCCGCACTCTGGCGCGTCACTGCGAGTGCTCAGTTACGACTAATTCAGGATCACTTCCTCCCGGTAGTCCGGGACCACGACATCCCAGCCGGTTTTCTCGCGGATGAACTGGCCGAAGCGCTGGCGCTTTCGGCTTCGCCGTGGACGATGAAGAGCTTGCGCGGCGGCTTCGGGAGCGAGCTGAGCCAATGCAGCAATTCCTCCCGGTCGGCGTGGGCCGAGAAGCCCGGAATCTGGACGATGCGGGCCTTGACCGGGTAGTTCGCCCCGAGGATGCGGACCTCCGGGTCGCCGTCGAGGATGCGCCGGCCGAGCGTGCCGACCGCCTGATAGCCGACGAACATGATCGTGCTCTGCGGCCGGGAGATGTGGTTGGCCAGGTGGTGCTTGATCCGGCCGGCGGTGCACATCCCCGAGCCGGCGATGATGACGACCGTCCCTTGGATGGCGTTGATCGCTTTCGACTCCTTGGTCGTCTCCGTGAACTTGAGGCCCGGGAAATCGAAGGGGGAATCCTTGATCTGGACGCGTCGTCGCATCTCGGCGTCGAACAGCTCCGAATGCCGCCGGAAGACCTTCGTGATCGCACTGGCCATCGGGCTGTCGAGGAAGACCATGAGATGCGGAATGGCGCCTTCCCGGAGCAGCTCGCTGATGTAGTAGAGAAGCTCCTGCGACCGCTCCAGGGCGAAGCTCGGCACGATGATGTTGCCGCCGGCGGCTTGGGTCGCGTTGATGACCTCGCCGATGGTGGTCTTGATGTCCGCGTGGTCGTCGTGCAGGCGGTCGCCGTAGGTGGATTCGACGAGAATGTAGTCGCCGTCCTTCACGGGGTCGGGGTCGCGAATCAGGGGCCGATGCATCCGGCCGACGTCGCCCGAGAACAGCACATCCCGCGTCTCGCCGTTCTGCCGGACGGTCACGTGAATGAACGAGGACCCGAGGACGTGGCCCGCCTCGTGGAAGGTGGCCTGCATGGCCGGCGCAATCGAGACTTCCTGTCCGTACGGGACCGGGGCAAAGAACGGCGTGCACGCCTCGGCATCCGCCACCGTGTAGAGCGGCACATCATCGTGCGGACCGGCGCGGCCCTCTTTCCGGTGTCGCTTGTGTTTGTAGGCGGCGTCTTCCTCTTGGATATTGGCGGCGTCCAGCAGGATGATCCGCGCGATCTCGGCCGTGGCCGCCGTGCAGTAGACTCGGCCCCGGAAGCCTTCCTTGACGAGCTTGGGCAGCAGGCCGCAATGGTCCAGATGGGCGTGGGTCAGCAGCACGGCGTCGATACTCGCCGGCGGCACGTCGAACGGGTCCCAGTTGCGCGACGCGAACTGCCGCTCCTGATACAGACCGCAATCGACGAGAATACGCGTGCCGTCCACTTCCAGCAGATGTCGGGAACCGGTCACGTTGCGGGCGGCCCCCAGAAATCGTAGTCTTGCCTGCATGCCGTGCTCCTGCATGAGTTCGTCACTTGCACCGGAGGCGGCATTCTATGGCCCTGCACCCGGCCGCGTCAAGGATTTGGGCATGAGCCCTGCCCGTCCGATAACACTTTGTCCCGGCGCGGCCCGAAGGTATAATAGCCGAGGTAAGAATCGGGGAGTCGCCCCGTCGTTGAACCGATAGAGAGAGTATGACACACACGATGAAACGATTGTCGCTTCTATTGGGTATCTGGTTACCCTTGGTTTGGGGAGCGGGCCTGGCGCCGCCGGCGATGCGCCGGGCGGCTTGGCGACGCCCGTGATCAGCGAGTTCATGGCGAGTAACGGCAGCCAGGTGCCGCTGGGGGCAGGGAATATCCTGGATGCCGATGGCGATTCCTCCGACTGGATCGAGTTGTACAACCCGACCCCGGAGCCGTTCGATCTGGGCGGCTGGTACTTGACGGATGACGCGAACAAGCCGGATAAGTGGCGCTTGCCCAAGCCCGACGATCCTTGCGCCCGGACGGCTACTTGCTCGTGTTCGCCTCCGGCAAGGACCGCACCAAAGGCGAGCTGCACACCAGTTTCAAGCTCAGTGCCGAGGGCGGCTATCTGGGCTTGGTCACGTCCGATGGCAAGACCGTGGCATACGACTACGGCCAAAGCTATCCGCCGCAGTTGCGCAATGTCTCGTATGGACTGACGCAAGACCGCGTCCAGTTCGTGACGCCGCAATCGACCGCCTCCTACCACGTGCCGAGCGCGGACGAGGACGGGCGGGATTGGACGGCCGTGGACTTTCGACGATAGCAGCTTGGCGCACGACCCCCGCGAGCCTCAGCTTTGCCCAGCCGACCGGGACCGGTTCGACGGCCCGGACGCACACCTTGCGCGACGACATGCTCGGCAAAAACACCTCGGTGTGGATACGGATCAAGTTCGATGTCAGCCAGATCATGCCCTTCGACACGCTCTGGCTATCCGTGCAATACGAAGACGGTTTCGTCGCCTACCTCAATGGCGTGGAGGTGGCGCGGGACAATTTCACCGGCACGCCGCACTGGGACTCCGCCGCCGACAGCAACCGCCCGGATGGAGAGATGAACCAGGCCGTAACCTTTGACCTCTCCGCCCAGAAGGGCCTGCTGCGGGTGGGCCAGAACGTGCTGGCGATCCAGGGGCTCAACGACAGTCGGACAAACTCCGCGTTTCTGATCGCGCCGTCGCTGGCGGCGTCCAGTACGGCGGATTTCCCGCAGTATCTCGCGATGGCCACGCCGGGGCGTCCGAACACGTCCCAGGCGATTGAGGTCGTGGACAGCCCGCAATTCAGCCAGCCGCACGGGTTTTACGACGCCCCGTTCACGTTGAAGCTGTCCTGCGCTACGCCTGGAGCCGTCATCCGCTACACGACGGACGGCACGTTGCCCACGGAAACCGGCGGGCACCGTCGTACAGCGCCCCCATCACGATCACGCACGACCACGTGCGTCCGGGCGATCGCCTTCAAAGCCGGCTGCCGGCCGCGCGCGGCCCAGACACGCACGTACATATTCCCGAGCGATGTGGCACGGCAGCCGAGCGCCCGACGCGGCTTTCCGACCATGTGGGGCTCGACCCCGGCGGACTATGAAATGGACCCGGACGTCGTGAACGGCCCCGGCCGGTGTATCCATGACGCCGGCCCTCAAGTCTCTGCCCACGATGTCGCTCGTGCTGAATGTGAGCGACCTGTTCGGGGCCCAGGGCATCTACACGAATCCGTTGGGCCAGGGCGTGCAATGGGAGCGGGCGGCCTCGGTCGAATGGATCAGTCCGGATGGGACGCCGGGTTTTCAGGTCGATGCCGGCCTGCGCATCCAGGGCGGCGCCTTTCGCGGCTTCAATCTGAGCCGCAAGAAGTCCTTCCGGCTGTTGTTCAAGGACGATTACGGCCCGACGAAACTGAATTTCCCGCTCTTCGAGGACCCAGGTGCGGCCACGAGCTTCGACACGCTCATTCTGCGGGCCGGCGCCAACGACGCCTGGGACGACTGGGGCCGGGCCACCACGCAATATATCGTCGATGAATTCATGCGCCGGACGCAGTTGGCACTGGGCCAGCCGTCGGCCCACGGCACCTTCGTGCACCTGTACCTCAACGGATTGTACTGGGGCCTGTACAACCTGACGGAGCGGCCGGATTCGTCTTTTGCCGCCACCTACTATGGAGGCGACAAAGAGGAATGGGACGCGCTGACCGCCGGCACGCCGCTGGGCACCTGCACGGCGACGACTTGGAATGCCATGCTCAACCTGGTGCGGCAGGGCATGGATAACAACGTCAACTACCAGCGGCTCCAGGGCAATAACCCGGACGGGACGCGCAACCCGGCCTATGACAATCTGTTCGACATGGACAATTACGTTGACTACATGTTCTGCAACTTCTGGGGCGGCACGGGCGACTGGCCGTGGCACAATTTCTACTCGGCCTGCCGCCGGCCCCCGAATTCCACCGGCTTCAAGTTCTTCAACTGGGATTCGGAAGGGGCGATTGTCATCTGGTCCAGCCTGACCGCCGACGTGACCAGTGTGGTCGATGGCGTCGCGGTCCCCTATGTGGCCCTGCGGAAGAATCCGGAGTTCTGTCTGCTCTTTGCCGATCACGTGCAGAGACACCTGTTCAACAATGGGCCGGCGACCGTCAATCCCTCTTACTGCGCGGTACAAGAAACTGGCCGACCAGGTGGAGCCGGCGATCGTGGCGGAATCGGCCCGCTGGGGCGACCAGTCCAATCCGACGCCGTACACGGTGACTGACTGGCGCAAGGAGAGAGACTACATCCTCAACACGTACATGCCGCAACGGCCGGCGCTCGTCCTGAGCCAATTGAAGAACGCCGGTCTCTATCCGGCCCTGGATGCGCCGGTCTTCGTGGTCAACGGCGCAGCACAGCAGGGCGGCAGCATCTCTTCGAACAACCAATTCGCCATGACGGCGCCGGCAGGGGCGACCATCTACTACACCACCGACGGCCCCGACCCCCGACTGCCCGGGTACCTGTCCACGGACAGTAAGACCATCACGCTGGTGGCGGAAAGTGCCCCGAAGCGCGTCCTGGTCCCCAGCGTCGCCAATGGCGGCGATCAACTGGCTAACCTTACGCCGGGCTTTAGCGTCACTTTCTACAAGGCGAAAGGGACGGTGGGCAGTCTCACCGCGGCGGAGGCGGTCATCGCCGACGCGAGCCAGCAGGCGAGCACGGCCAAGGAACAAGCCAGTGTCATCAATTACTTCAACACCGGCAGCCTGGGCGAGTTCGGCAACGACCGTCCGTTCCCCGGCACGACGATGAACGTAGACGTGGATAACTTCGTGGTCCTGGTCACCGGCAAAGTCCTGATCCCCCAGCCCGGCAACTGGACCTTCGGCGTCAGCAGCGACGATGGCTTCGGACTGACGCTGACTCGGAGCGGCACGACGTATACGATGTCCTATCCCGACCCGCGGTCGCCCGGCGACACCCTGAGCGTGTTCAACATCGCCGAGGCGGGCCTGCACGACCTGCGCTTGGTCTTTTACGAGCAGGGCGGCGGCTCGGAGCTGGAGCTGTTCGCGGCCCGGGGCAGCTTCACGGCCTTCTCCTCCGCGAGTTTCCGCCTCGTGGGCGACGTTGCTCAAGGCGGCTTGCAGGTGGGGGCGGGCAATGTCTGGTATCACGAATGCCTTCGACGATTCTTCCTGGCGGCCGGGGACGGGGCCAGTCGGCTTCGACCGCACCGGCAGCTATGCGCCGCTGATCCAGACCGACGTCGGCGCCCAGATGTATAACACCAATGGGAGCTGCTATATCCGCATTCCGTTCACGGTGCCCGACGTCGTTTTCTCCAGCCTGACGCTCAAGATGCGGTACGACGACGGCTTCGTCGCGTATCTCAACGGCGCCGAGGTGGCCCGGCGCAACTTCACGGGCGATCCGCAGTGGAACTCCGGCGCCAGTGCCGCCAACCCGGACCAACTGGCGATCCTCCCGGCGGTCATTGATATCTCGCAGCTGCGTCGGCCTGCTGGCACCGGGGACCAATCTGCTGGCGATCCACGGGTTGAACGCACCCACCGACGGCTCCGATTTCCTGATCTCGGCGGAACTGATAGGAGGTGAGCAAAGCCAGGGGTCCGTGTCCCCGACGGCCCTGGCGTATACCGGCCCGATGCAATTGAAGCAAACGTCGCACATGAAGGCTCGGGCATTCAACGGCAAGTGGAGCGCCTTGAACGAGGCGATCTTCTCCGTGGGGCCGGTGGCGCAGAGCCTGCGCGTCAGCGAGCTGATGTACCATCCGCCGGACACGGGCAACCCGAACGATCCCAATACCGAATTCATCGAGCTGACCAACATCGCCGGCCAGAGCCTCAACCTGAACCTGGTCCAGTTCACCAAAGGGGTCCACTACACGTTCCCCAGCTTCGACCTTTCCGCGGGCGGCTATTGCCTGGTGGTCAAGGATCTCGCGGCCTTCCAGGCCAAGTACGGCTCCAAGCTGCCGGTGGTCGGGCAATACGCGGGCAGTCTGGACAATAGCGGGGAGCGTGTCGAGCTGGTGGATGCGGTGGGGCAGATCATCCAGAGCTTTGAGTACCACGACGACTGGTACAAGAGCACCGACGGCCGGGGCTATTCCCTGACTGTCGTGGACCCGAAGACCACCGACGCGAACAGTCTCAATGACAAGAACGCCTGGCGTCCCAGCACGGCCGTGGGCGGCTCCCCCGGCCGGGGCGATTGACCGGTGCTATACCCAAGACGAAACAAAGGAAGGGATGAACGCAAAAGGATTAGTGCCAATCTTATGTGGTGTGCTGTGGATTCTGTTCTTGGGGACGGGAGCTTGCGAGGCTGGAGATGCTTGGAATGACTTGACCACGCCGGTGATCAGTGAGTTCCTGGCCAGCAATGGCAGTCAAATGCCGCTGGGCGAAGGCGATCTCCTGGATGCCGACGGCTATTCTTCGGACTGGATCGAGCTCTACAATCCGACGCCGGCGCCGTTCGACTTGGGCGGCTGGTATTTGACGGACGACGCCGACAAGCTGAACAAATGGCGGTTCCCGAGCCTGACTGTCCTCGTATCCAATGGCTACTTGGTCGTATTCGCCTCCGGCAAGAACCGCACTACCGGTGAGCTGCACACGAACTTCAAACTCGCGGCCGAGGGCGGATATCTGGCTTTAGTGATGTCCGACGGCAAGACCGTGGTATACGACTATGGCGAAGGCTATCCGCCGCAGTTGCGCGACGTGTCGTACGGACTCCCGCAAAATGGGCCCATATGCACAGCCCCGCAGTATTTCGCGACCCCCACGCCAGGGCGTGCCAATACAGCGCCGCCGATCGAGGTCGTCGCCGTTCCGCGTTTCAGCCGCGAGCATGGACTCTGCGACAATCCGTTCACGCTGACACTGTCCTGTGACACGCCTGGCGCGACGATTCGCTACACGACGGATGGACAGTCGCCCACCGAGACCAGCGGGACCGTTTACAGCACCCCCATCACGATCGCCACGACCACGTGCGTCCGAGCGCTCGCTTTCAAGTCGGGCTGCCGGTCGCGTGAGGTCGAGACACGCACGTATATATTCCTGAGCGACGTTGCGCGGCAACCCAGCCGGCCGCCCGGCTTTCCCGACACCTGGGACTCGGCCATAGCCGACTACGAGATGGACCCCGAGATTGTGGACAGCCTGGCTCCGCAAGAACTCGCCCAGACCCTCCGGTCCCTGCCGACGATGTCGATTGTGATGAGCGTGGATGACTTATTCGGCGCCGTGGGCCTCTACCCGAACTGGACCGGCCACGGCGATCTCTGGGAGCGGCCCTGCTCGGTCGAGCTGATCCCGTCCGACGGCAGCGCGGGCTTCCAGGTCAACTGCGGTATCCGGATCCATGGCGGCGATGGCCGGCGCGAGGCGAAGAAATCCTTCCGTCTGCGGTTCTCGGGCGACTATGGACCAAGCGAGCTGCAGTATCCGCTCTTCGGCGCCGGGGCGGCCGACCGCTTCGAGCAACTTGTCCTGCGGGCCGGTTTCAACGATGCGTATCCCTTCGTTCTGGGTGCCGAGCACGCCCAGTTCATCCGCGACGAGTTCGCCCGGCGGCTTCAGTTGGCTTTCGGCGATGCGTCGCCGCACGGAATGTTCGTGCACCTGTACATCAACGGCCTCTATTGGGGCTTGTACAATCCGACGGAGCGGCCGGATGGAGCCTTTGCCGCCGCATATTATGGAGGCGACAAGGGAGATTGGGATGCCTTGCACGAGGGCTGGCCCGTGGGATCGAGCACGACGGTCACCTGGGACGCCATGCTCTGTCTCGTACGCCAAGGCATGATGTCCAATGCCAATTACCAGCGACTCCAGGGCAACAATCCCGACGGCACACGCAATTCGCAGTACGTGGAGTACCTGGATCTGGACAACTACATTCGCTACCTACTGATGAACTTCTTCATCGGGAACCACGACTGGCCGGGGGCCAATTGGTGTGCGGCCATGAACCGCGTGGCGCCCACCGGCTGGAAATCGTTCTCCTGGGATGCCGAGCACAGCATGGGCATCGATTCGGTTGTGACGGTAGATGTGACGGACATTGGCGACAGCATTGGCGAACCTTATGCCTGGCTGCGCGTCAATCCCGACTTCTGTCTGCGGTTTGCCGACCAGGCGTACCAGGCCCTGCTCAATGGCGGCCCCCTCTACGTGGACTCCGCCCATCCCGGGTTCGACCGCCAGCATCCCGAGCGGAACCGGCCGGCGGCTTTGTACGCGGCGCTGGCGGATGAGGTCGAGCCGGCGATCTTGGGCGAGTCGGCGCGCTGGGGGAACGTCAAAGGCACTACACCCTACCGGATCGACGACTGGCGCAAGGAACGGGACTGGATCTTGAACACCTATCTGACGCAGCGTTCCGCCCTGGTGCTGGGCCAACTGCGAGGCGCCGGCCTATACCCGACGATCGACGCGCCCTCTTTCCAGAGCAGCGGGGCACTGCCGCCGCGCAGGGCGCGTCCCCTCCAATAGCTTGTTGACGATGGCGGCTGCACCTGACGCGACGATCTACTACACGACCGATGGCAGCGACCCCAGGACACCGGCATTCGTGACCGGCGACCGCAAGATGGCCACACTGGTGCCGGTCAACGCCCCAAAGCGGATCTTGGTTCCGACGGCAGCCAACGGCGGGAACCTGCTCAGGAACTTCTCCGGCGGCTTCAACGTCACTTATTACAAGGCCAAAGGCACCGTCGATAGTCTCACGGCGGCCGAAGCGGTGATCGCCGACGCCAATCTCTGGACCAGCACAGTGGCGGAACAGGCCCGTGTCATCAATTACTACAATACGGGCAATCCCGGCCATTTCAATGCCGACCGGTTGTTTCCCGGGACCGCGACGAAACTCGACACCACCGACTTCGTGATCCTCGTCACCGGCAAGGTCATGATTCCCGCGGCGGGCAACTGGACCTTCGGCGTCAGCAGCGATGGCGGCTTCAAATTGACCCTGTCGACACGGGGCGCGACTTACACCAGTTCCTGTCCCGGCCCACGGCCGACCGGCGATACCTTGACCGTGTTCAACATCGCCGCGTCGGGACTGTACGATCTGCGCCTGGTCTTCTACGAGCGGGACGCCGGCGCGGAGCTGGAGCTCTTTGCCGCCCCGGGCAACTTCAGCTCCTTCTCGGCGCCGGATTTCCGGCTCGTGGGCGATACCCTCACGGACGGCCTACCGGGCCAGGACAGTACCCTCTGGGTCGCGGATTCCTTCGACGATTCCTCCTGGCAACTTGGAACCGGCGGCGTTGGCTTTGCGCGGGACGGTGGTTACGCGTCACTCATCCAGACGGATGTCGGCGCCCAGATGTACCAAGTGAATGGAAGTTGCTTTATTCGCATCCCGTTCACGGTGGCCAATGCGAGTCACGCGAGCTTGATGCTCCAGGTACGATACGACGACGGCTTCGTCGCGTATCTCAACGGCGCCGAGGTGGCCCGGCGCAACTGCACGGGCGATCCCCAGTGGAATTCCGTCGCCAGCAGCGTGCACCCAAATGACGCGGCCCAGATGCCGGAAAGCGTCGACATTTCCGATGCCATCGGACTTCTGCGGCCGGGGACCAATGTGCTGGCGCTTCACGGCTTGAACGCACCCACCGACGGCTCCGATTTCCTGGCCTCGGTCGAACTGGTAGGCAGCGAATTAAGCCAGGGCTCCGCGTCCTCGGCAGCCATCACGTATGCCGGTCCCATTCCGTTGAAGCAGACCTCACATATCAAGGCCCGTGCGTTCAACGGTAAGTGGAGCGCTATGAATGAGGCGATCTTCTCCGTGGGACCGGTGGCGCAGAGCCTGCGCATCAGCGAGTTGATGTACCATCCGCTGGACACGGGCAACCCGAACGATCCCAATACCGAATTCATCGAGCTGACCAATATCGCCAACCAGAACATCAACCTGAACCTGGTCGAGTTCACCAACGGGGTCCACTACACGTTCCCCAGCTTCGACCTTGCCGCGGGCGGTTATTGCTTGGTGGTCAAGGACCTTGCGGCCTTCCAGGCCAAGTACGGCTTCAAGCTGCCGGTAGTCGGGCAGTACGTGGGTAGTCTGGACAATGCCGGGGAGCGTGTGGAAGTGGTGGATGCGGTGGGGCAGATCGTCCAGAGCTTTGAGTACCACGACAACTGGTACAAGAGCACCGATGGCCGGGGCTATTCCCTGACCGTCGTGAACCCGAAGGCCACCGACGCGAACAGTCTCAACGACAAGAACGCCTGGCGTCCCAGCATGGCTGTGGGCGGCTCCCCCGGCCGGGGCGATTGACTTGCCGTCCACCGTGCCTGACTTGATCGTCGGCAACGTAGCCGGTACAATCAAGGATAATTGGTTTGAGGCAACACGATCGGGTTCCACGGGGCCCCGCACGCGTAAGGATGCCGCGTGATGGCCTTGGGTAAGGGATTAAGAAGCTGTGCGAAAGTCCGCTCGAAATCTCCTGATAGGAACAGGTGCAGCGGCGGCGATCGTTGCCCTGGGTTATGTCCTTATCTCTCTCGTCGGGCCGGCGCGCGGGCCGGATCCCCAAGTGGTGCTGGAAGCCCTGGCCCACGCCCAGAATCTCAGCCGGGTAGTGATCGAGTACCCGGTCGATGAGACCCTGTTTCCGCCGGATATCAGTGCACCCTGCCTTCGCTGGAAGGACAGCGACTGCCCCTCGGATTTGTGGCTGGTCACGGTCGAGTTTCCCGACGGCCAAGGGCGCATCAATGCCTTCGTGGAGCAACCGCAATGGCGGCCCGAGGCGTCTGTTTGGGAGGGCATCAAGAGCCGGTCGCTGGAGAAGCAGGCCACGGTTACCATTGTCGGTGTCCATCGCCAGGAGCCGGGGCACGTCCTGTCGGCCGGCCATATCGTCATCCGGACCTCTGCCGACAAGGTGGGCGCACCGCTGTTCTACCGGGAGGTGAACCTGCCCTTTGCGGAGGCGGTCAAGGACCCGTCCAAGATTCGGTGGCGGTTCGGGACGGTTTCCTCCACGGAGACGCCGCCCATCGTGTTGCAGAACCTGCCGGTGTGCGGCAATTGCCATTCGTTCTCCGCCGACGGCAGCGTCCTCGGGATGGATATCGATTACGCGAACGACAAAGGCTCCTACGCCGTCCTGGGAGTCCACGAGTCCATGATTCTCGACCGGAGCGTCATCATCACGTGGAGCGACTACAAGCGCGACGAAGGGGAGCCGACTTTCGGCTTGCTCTCGCAAGTCTCTCCCGACGGCCGCTTCGTGGTCAGCACCGTCAAAGATGAATCCGTCTTTGTGCCCAAGCCCAACCTGGAATTCTCGCAGTTGTTCTTCCCCATCAAGGGGATTCTGTGCGTCTACGACCGCCAAGCCGGCACGTTCCAGGCGCTGCCGGGGGCCGATAATCGCGAGCCTGGTCCAGAGCAATCCCACCTGGAGCCCGGACGGGAAGTACATCGTCTTTGCCGCGACGGAGGCGTACCGCCTCAAACGCGTCAGCGGGCCGCGACAAGTGCTCTTGAGTCCCGAGGACTGCCGCGAATTCCTGGTGGAGGGCAAGCCCTTCAAGTTCAATCTCTACCGCATTCCCTTCAACGACGGCAAGGGCGGCAAGCCCGAGCCGATTGCCGGGGCCTCGTTCAATGGCAAGAGCAATTTCTTCCCCCGGTACTCGCCGGACGGCAAGTGGATCGTCTTCTGCAAGGCGGAGAACTACATGCTGCTCCAGCCGGACAGCGAATTGTATATCATTCCCGCCGAAGGCGGCGAGCCGCGGCGGCTGCGGGCGAACACGAAACGCATGAACTCCTGGCACAGCTTCTCGCCCAACGGCAAATGGCTGGTCTTCTCCGGCAAGCCGGACGGTCCCTACACGCGGCTGTATCTGACCCACATCGACGAGCAGGGCGAGAGCACGCCGCCGGTGGTTCTGGACCGTCTGACCTCCCCCGACCGGGCGGCCAACATCCCGGAATTCGTCAACGTCGCCCCCTCCGCCATTCGGCAGATCCGCGAGCGGTTCATCGACGATGTCTCCTATGCCCGGGCCGCCTGGGAGTATTTGAAGTCGAATGATTATGACGGCGCGGAACATCAGGCCCGGGAAGGGACTGAAGCTGAATCCGAAGAATGGGGATGCTCTGCGTTACCTGGGGCTGGCTCTGTTTGGACGTGCGCAATATGACGAGGCCATCCGGCATCTGTCCGAGGCGGCCCAGATACGGCCGAGCGCCGGCGAGATTCAGGCCGACTTGGGGGCTGTCTACATCGCTCAGGAACCTGTTGGAGGAGGGCATCAGCCATTTGCACAAGTCCCTGGAGCTCACTCCGGACAACGGCGAGGCGTACTTCAACCTGGGCGTGGCGGAGTTTCGCCGGGGCAATAAGCAGGAGGCGAGGAAGTGTTGGCTGCGGGCCGCGGAACTCAAACCGAACGATTACGAAAGCCACTATAATCTGGCGTTGGTCCTGGAAGAGCAGAAGGAGCTCGACCAAGCTATTGACCATTATCGCAGGGCCGTGCAGCTTAAGCCGGATCACTCTGCGGCTCAGGCTCATCTGGGGCTGGCGCTCTGTGCAAAAGGGGCATTGAAGGAGGCCGTGCCGTCCTTGTCCAAGGCGGCGAGTCTGGACCCCGGCAACACGGTGCTCCGCTACAATCTGGCGATCACTTTGGCCCGGCTCAAGCAGTATGACGAAGCCATAGGGCATCTGCTGCAGATCGTCGCGCCTCGAACCGGCCAATACAGACGCACTTTCGTGCCTGGCCATGTGCTACGTCGAGACGCATCAAATGGATAAGGCGATCGGCACTCTGGAAGAAGCTCTCAGAGTAGCCAATTCCACAGGCGATCGAGCGCTGGTCGATCACCTCACGAAGCAGATTCGATCCTATCAGCAAGCAAAACCGGCGGATAAGTAGGATGGGCTTTAGCCCATGCTGCTCAACCAGTTTAGCCCCTGTTATCCGCATGGGCTGAAGCCCATCCTACATACAAGCCCTCTGGCACGCCACGCCACAGACGCTACAATCGTTGGCTTTGGAGCACAGGCAGAATGTCTGAAGTGAATAAAGAACTGCATGCCAGTTCATTAGATAGAGCGTGGCCCTTGTACGGGGCGGCGTTTGCCACGGGCTTGAGCCTGAGCATCGCCTGGACCGCCATGTCCTTTGTCCTGACCGCGATGGGCGGCACGGCGGCACACGTGGGCAATGCGCCGGCCGTCAACAGCCTTGCGTACATGGCGGCCCTGCTGATCACCGGCTCGCGGCTGGGGCATCTGGACGTCAAACGCTCGACGCGGCTGGCGACGACCGCTGCGCTCCTGGCCACCGGTCTGATGGTTCTTGCGGTCCTCGGGGCACGCAGCCGTCCTGACGGTGGCACGGGGTCCCCAACGCGGATTTTCGCGTTCGGGGACCCCACGCTGGCGTGGGTCTGGATGATGATTGTCGCCGGCGGGCTCGGCGGGGCGGCAATGGCTCTGTTCTGGCCGTTCCTGATGAGCTGGGTCTCGGCCCGTTATGAGGGTCTGGAGTTGAACCGCCGCTTGGGCTGGTACAACGGCTCCTGGTCCAGCGGTGGCGTTATCGGTCCGCTGATCGGGGCCTGGCTGGCCGGTCAAAACCCCGTGTGGCCGATGCTTGCGTCCGTGGCGGCTTCGTGGCATCCTTTCTTCTGCTCGGCCTGGGCCATCGCGACACGGCCCGGGCTCAGAACGGCACCCATGCCCCAGCGCAGGCGATCTCACCTGGGATGCCCGCACGCTCGCCGATTTCCGCTGGATGGCGCGGGTCGGCCTGTTTTGTAGTTGGGCTTCATTTTCGATCATCCGGTCGCAGTATGCCCTCGTGTTCACGGGCCCGTTGGGCTATTCCGACAGTTGGTTCGGGGTCTTCATGACGACCGTGGCCTTGTGCAACTTTCTGGCCCTGATCGCCTCCGGCCGGTGGGCCTTCTGGCACTTCCGCCCGGCCCTGCTCCTCGGGGCCCAGATGATGATCTTCGGTACGCTGCTGATGGTCATCTACGGCGGGACGCTGGGCGTCCTGTTCCTTGCCGCCGTGGTCCTGGGCGTGGCCTTCGGGTTCGTCTACAGCTCCCACCTGTTCTATGTCGCCGCCACCAGCCGCCAGCGCTCCGTGCGGATGGTCATTCACGAGGTCACGATCTCCCTCGGCACCACGATCGGGGCCGGGGCCGGCGGATACCTGGCCAAGAACGTGGGGCTCTACGCTCCCTACTGGTTCGCCGTGGGGGTTGTGGTCCTGGGGGGCGCGGTCCAGATGGCCATCCACATTGCCGCGCGTGCCAGGGCCGGCGTGGCTAAGACCGTCCCGGCGGCCGACGGTGTGGAACTCACGAAGCCCTGAGAGGCATGTGCGCTGGACAGAAGACTCGCATCTTCGCCGCAGATCCCGGTAGTCCGGTCGGCGACGAGCCGCAGCCCAACGGCGGGCGGATCGATATGGGCGCCTACGGCGGCACGGCCGAGGCCAGTAAGTCAATGTGGCAGTAGCTGTCTATTGTGCAATGGGCTTGGCGAGGGACAGGCCCAGGTACACACGGTAGTCCTTGATTCTGCCGGTGACGGAGGTGTCGCCGGGACGCGGGGTGTAGCGGAAGCCGCTGAGGACGACCTTCTGGCCCAGGTCTATGACCAAGTGGTGCGGATGGGCAGGCTGGGCTTGGCTCCACTCGGTGTGCCAGTAATCGGCGGTCTGGCCGTTGATGGCGTTGAGGGCGGAGCCGTCCTCTCTGATTCGTTCCTCGCTGTCCACGTAGGCGATGGTCCAGACGGTGTGCGGGATGGGCTTGCCGTCGGCATCGAGCAAGTCGAGCTCCGCCACGGCCGCGAAAGGCTTGCCATCCTGGGCACTGAGAGTCTCCAGGCAGAACTGGCGGCCTTCGGCGGGCTTCGCGAAGCGCACTTCCTGGGCGGCCGATCCCGGCGCGAACGTGCCGGTATGGACTGGCGCGCACACCCTGCAGTGTCAGGACGGCTGGACGGGACTTTCTTCGTGAAATCGAGTTGCGGCCGGAGCTGGTCCAGAATCGGCTTCTCCAATCCGGCCAGGACCGGCTCGTGCGGGCCGAGCAGGTCCAACACGATGACCTCGTTGCGACCCGGCTTGAGCCACGGGCCCGGCACGTACATGGTCTGCGTGGGCCCGATGTTCCAGAACCGGCCCAGACACCGGCCGTTGACCCACAGCACGCCTTTGCCCCAGGTGCTCACGTCGAGGAAGGTATCCGCCGGCTTGGCCACCTCGAACTCGCCTCGCCAGAAGGCGGGTCCGGCGGCCTTGCCCGACTTCCATTGCAGACCCGCGAGCATGGGCTCATCCAGGGGCAGGCGATACACCTGCCAGGGGCCGGGCCCGAACGTGCCGCCGGCGGCGGTCGTCAGGAGCACCGGGCCGTGCAGGCCCTTGCGGTCGTGCACCTCGGGGCCGAAGTTGATGTGGCCCATGGCCTCGACCAGGATATCCAAGCGGGCGGTCGTCAGGATGCTCCGGGATCGGCACGCGATACCGGAGCGAGCGGCGGTCCATCGTTCCGACGAGCCGGCCATCGAGAAAGACCCAGGCGAAGTCACGAGCCTCCTGGACGCTAAGCTGGGCCGCCGGTCCGGCGCGGCAGCGTCGTGCGGTACAGGATGCAGCCGCGACCCTGGTCATAAGCCTCCATGTTGCGCGGGGTCTTGTCCTCGATAGGGGCGGGCAGGTTGTCGAAGATCGCGGCGGACTGGCCGAGCTCGAAGCGGGCGATGGTGGTCACGGGGTTGGCCGCCGGCGGCTCGGGGAGGGTCTCACCCGGCAGGAGGTACTTCGCCATCAAGTCCCGCGTGAGCTTGAACTTCTCGCCGACCCAGCCGGCCTCGCTGATGGGGGCGTCGTAGTCGTAGCTGGAGGTGTCGGGCTTGAAGGGCCGGTCGGCCCCGGACCAGAGGCCGAAGGTCGTGCCGCCGTGGACCATGTAGATGCTGAACGAGGCGTCGTTCTTGAGCATGTACTCCAAGTCCGCCAGGTACTGCGGCGTGTTGCCCAGGTGGTGCGGGAAGCCCCAGGTGTCGAACCAGCCCGGATAGAATTCGCCGCACATGAGCGGACCCTTGGGCTGGACTTCACGCAAGGCCTTGAACCCGGCGGCGGGATCGTTGCCGAAGTTGACCACGTTGAACAGGTCGTCGCGCAGGCCCTTGCGCAGGGCATACGGCGGATTGCAGGCAAAGAGCGGCCACATCGAATCCGGCATCCAGCAAAGCCCGGCGCATCTCGCCCATGTACTGCACGTCATCGCCGTAGAAGCCGTACTCGTTCTCCACCTGCACCATGAGGATCGGACCGCCATGCGTGATCTGCAGCGGTCCGAGCACGCGGCCGACCTCCTTGAGCCAAGTCCGGCACGGCCGCCAGAAAGTCCGGGTCCCGGGTGCGCAGCCGGATGCCGTCCTTCTTGAGCAGCCACCACGGCAGCCCGCCCATCTCCCACTCCGCACAGGCGTACGGGCCGGGCCGCAGGATCACCCACAGCCCCTCCTGCTGCGCGAGCCGGCAAAACTCCGCGGCGTCCGCCTGCCCGGACCACTCGAACCGCCCCTGGTCCCACTCGTGATAGTTCCAGAACAGGTATGCGCACACGGTGTTCAGGCCCATCGCCTTGCACAGCCGCAGCCGCTGTCCCCAATACTCCCGCGGCACCCGTGCAAAGTGGATCTCCCCGCAGCGAATCTGCAGCCGCTGCCCGTCCAGCAGGAAGTCCTGCTCCCCAATGGCAAACCGATGCGTCCCCTGTCCCAAAGCCGCGGTGGCCCAGAGAGTCGTGCAACCCAAGATCGCCACGCCGATAAGGGTCCGGCGCTAGAGGACTGATGTGCTTCACAGCCATAGAGACTCCTTCGTTCTGAGTGGCCTGCCGTGGTCGTGCGATCCGGCGCAAACCGGGTCGTCTCGCTGCATTATATCGAGGCCTGCCGAAGCCGCCAGTGGCCTGACGCACGCCACTATTTCTCCCCTACCAGTTACAGCCTCCGCGTGCTTGTTGCTGAACGCAGGGCACACTCTGTATAATGAGGTCATGACGACAAAAGAAAAAGCTTTGAAGACAATTGAGCAACTCCCCGAGAGCGTCTCGTGGGAGGAGATCCAAGAGCGGATCAACTTCATCTGTATAATGCAGTCAATCGAAAGACCGGCTATGGAGCTATCGGGATATTCACCCCCCAGGAGGTGATCGAAGATGAAGAGAAGCGAAACGCTTTGATTGTGTGGATATGATGCACCGCGGCGCCAAGCGGATCTACCGAGCCACCAAGAACTTGTCGCGCGACCAAGAACTGGCATACTCGGCACCAGAAAGCCAGCCAACTGCAGCTTGGCCAGACCAAGCGGGTGGATGCACGCACTGCGGCAGCGCAAGAGACGCAAGGTGACTGAAGGCGTGGAGAATCGGTTCGGGTCATGCCCGGCGGCCGTGCCAAGAGGGCTCTCGCCGCTGAAGTGCCATTCCGGTCGTGTCGACGACCAGACTCGCGCGCGGCAGTTGTCAGGCGGTGACGATCTCGATGTCCTTCATCGTGCCCGAGGCGGCCCTCGGCGGCGGTCAGGTAGTGGACCCAGCCGGGCTCGTGGCCGAGCAGTTGGCTGCCCACCGCGTCTACGGCGACGGGATCGAAGCCGGCGAGGATCAGACCCACGTGCTTTTTCTTGCCGGCCAAGTGGCCGCCCGTCAGGGCGACATTGGCGTCCACGACCGACAGATCGGGCTTCTTGTACAGTGCAGACGTCCACGACCGAGTCGTCGGGCGAGGGGACGTGCAGCTTGGATTTGTTCCAGGAGCCGCCGTAGTGCCGGCCCGGGGCCAGGCCGAACATGTTCTTCATCGCGATCGTCGTCTTCGTGAAGCTGTGGTCCTTGAGGACCGGGATCGAGATGATGAAGGCCCCCTGCGCGATCTTGGGCAGATGGAACTGCTTGAGCTGCAGGGCGTTCGGGTTCTCCAGGAGCACGGTCTCGGCCTCATTGAAGTCCACCAGCCTCAGACCCTCGCGCTGGGCGAACTCGGTATAGCCGAGAGTGGCGAAAACGTCATAGGTGCGTCCACTGCCGGCCCCCTCGCCGATGATGATTTCCGCATCCGTGTGGGCGCGACAGTACCGGTACACGGCCGCGACGGCCCGAAGGCTCGTCGTCACCGGCGGCGGCGCGGCGTTCGTCAGGTTGGGTTTGAGGATTATCAGACCCTCCCGAGGGAGCCGCGCACCGGCCCCGATCAGATCGAGGGCCTTCGAGATGCTCGGCTCGTAATCGGCGAACGTCACCTTGGCCACTTGGCTCATTTCTTCTTCCATTTGCCAAATGCGGAAGAGTCCAGAACAAATTCGTCCTTGCTTCGTATGTGCGGCTTAACGTGCCGTGACTGTCCCTGATCGTGCAGGTCCTGACGTGGCGAGGGCGTCTCGCCCTTGCGTGTCGCGGGCATCCTGCCCGCGATCCGAGGGCAAGATGCCCTCGCCACGGGAAAAATAATCGGGGCAGAGGTCTTGACTGTCAAAGGGTTTTTCGTAAATGTATACCGCTTAACCCAGAGGGGAACCCGTGGATTGATTAGGGATGATTGATAATCAGTCATCGATGGTCTTGGTTTGGAGCTGGATATGATTGAGGTCAAGGAACTGCGGCGGAGCTTCGGGCCGGTCGTGGCGGTGGACGGCATCTCCTTCAGCGTGGGCAAGGGGCAGGTCCTGGGGCTGCTCGGTCCCAACGGGGCGGGCAAAACCACCGCCATGCGCATGCTCGCGTGCTTCATCCGCCCGGACAGCGGGACGGCGAGCGTCTGCGGGCACGATATTCTCAGGACCCCCTCGGCGTCCGGCGGTCCCTCGGCTACCTGGCGGAGAACTCCCCCGCCTATCCCGAAATGACGGTGGGGGGCTTCCTCAACTTCATCTGCGATGTCCGGCAGATCAAGGGCAAGGACCGCCGTAAGCGGCTCGACCGCATCGTGCCGCTGTGCTCCATCGACTCGGTCTATCACCAGACGATCGAGACGCTGTCGAAGGGGTACAAGCGTCGCGTCGGGCTGGCCCAGGCCCTGATGCACGATCCGGCGGTGCTGATCCTCGACGAGCCGACGGACGGCCTTGACCCCAACCAGAAGCACGACGTGCGCAAGCTCATCACCGAGATGGGCAAGGACAAGTGCATCATCATCTCCACGCACATCCTGGAAGAGGTGGAGGCGATCTGCTCGCGGACGATCATCATTGCCCGGGGCAAGGTGCTGGTGGACTCGACGCCGAAGCAGCTCAAAGAGAAGCACCAGGCCAGCCTCGACGAGATCTTCCGCACGATCACCAAGATGAAGAAAAGTGCGTGAATTTATGATTTTGACTTCTGATTTACGATTGGGATGCGAGCCAAATCCAAATCGTAAATCGTAAATCGTCAATGTCTTGAGGAGTGCCTCATGAACAGCTTTTGGGCGGTATTCAAAAGGGAACTGAAGAGCTATTTTGCGACGCCGGTCTGGCGTATGTCTTCCTGGTCATTTTCCTGTTTTTCGCGGGCTATCTGACGTTCAGCAAGCAAGGCTTCTTCGAGGCCCGGCAGGCGGACATGCAGCCGTTCTTCGTCAACCTGCCGCTGCTGTTCATCTTCATGGTGCCGGCCACGGCGATGCGTCTGTGGGCCGAGGAGCGGAAGGTGGGCTCGATCGAGCTGCTCTTTACGCTGCCCATTACGATCGTGCAGGCGGTCATCGGCAAGTTCCTGGCGGCCTGGGCGTTCCTGGGCATTGCCCTGGCCCTGACGTTCCCGATGATCATGACGGTGGCCTATCTGGGCAGCCCGGACAAGGGCCTGATCGTCACGGGCTATCTGGGCAGCTTCCTGATGGCCGGCGGCTTCCTGGCGATCGGGTGCTTCTTCTCGGCCCTGAGCAAGAACCAGGTGATTGCCTTCGTGCTGTCGGTGGTGGCTTGTGCCGTTCTGGTGTTCGCCGGGATGCCGACGACGCTGAATTACGTCTCGACGGTCCTGCCGGCCGGCTGCATCTCGGTCGTCAAGGGAATGAGCTTCCAGGAGCACTTCGAGTCGCTGCAGCGGGGCGTCGTGCAATTCCAGGACCTCGCGTATTTTGCCTTTTTGATCGTCGGTTGGATTGCCGCTTGTACGGTCATTTTGGATGAAAGGAAGGCCAGCTAATGAACCGGACACTACGAGCCATTCTCGGTGCCGTCCTGATTCTGATCATCGTGTTCAGCGGCATCAGCATTTGCCAGAACCTGGGGGCGCGGGTGAAGGTGGACGTCACGGACCAGCGCATCTACACGCTCTGCGACGGGACCAAGGCGATCCTCGGCAAGCTCAACCAGCCGATCAAGGCGAAGCTGTATTACGCCGCGACCGCCGCGATGAAGGCCCCGGACCAGATTCGCTACTTCAACAGCTACTTCGAATTCGTGAAGGCCCTGTTGCAGGAGTACGTGGCGGTCTCCAAGGGCATGGTGCAACTGGAGATCATCGACCCGCGTCCGTTCTCCCAGGAAGAAGAGCAGGCCATGCGCTGACGGCCTCCAGCGGTTCCCCATTACGCAGGAGGAGAACTTCTTCTTCGGGCTGGTGATGCAGACGCAGTTCGGCGTCGAGAAGACGCATCCCGTTCTTCTCTCCCGACCGGCACAACTTCGTCGAGTACGACATCAGCTACCTGATCGACACGGCCATCACCAAGCAGAAAAAGAAGATCGGGATCATGAGCTCGCTGCCGGTGATGGGGCAGGAGACCAGCGACTACATGGCCCGCATGATGCAGATGCAGGGCCAGCAGCCCGAGCCGCCGTGGACGATCGTCGAGCAGCTCAAGAGCAAGTATGAGGTCAAGACCGTCGGGACGGATGTAAACGACATCAACGACGTGGACATCCTGCTCGTCATTCATCCGAAGAACCTGCCGGAGAGGACCCAGTTCGCGATCGACCAGTACGTCCTCAAAGGCGGCCGCGCGGTGGTCTGCGTGGACCCGTTCTGCTGGATGGACCATCCCCAGCGCAACCCGATGCAGATGACCCAGCAGGACCAGAGCTCCAACCTGGACCGGTTGCTGCGGACGTGGGGCCTGGAAATGCCGAAGAACACGTTTGCCGGCGACCGGGGCCTGGCGATCGAAGCCCCGCTGAGCCGCAATCAGAGAGCCGAGAAGGTCATCGGCTTCCTGGGCCTGACGGCGGACTGCTTCAACAAAGGCAGCGTGATTTCGACGAACCTCAATCAGGTCCGGGTGCTGTTTGCCGGCGTTCTGAACGAGGTCGATCCATCGGGGAAGGCCGGCGGGCAAGCCGGCGGACGCGAACCAGGCCAAAGAGGCGAAGAAGGCCGAGGAAGCGCCGCAGCTCACGCGGACGCCGCTGGTGATGACGACCGAGCACGGCAATGCCTGGCGCGTCAGCAGTCCCTTCGAGCTGATGTTCCCCGATCCGGCCAAGCTGATGGGCAGCTTTGCCGACGGCGTCAAGCCGGTCAACATGGGTTATCTCGTCACGGGACGGTTCAAGAGCAGCTTCCCGGACGGCATCGACGTCGAGGTCGCGGCCAAGGACCCGAACAGCAAGGATAAGAGCAAGCCCGCCGATCCCAACAAGCCCAAGATGGTCAAGAAGCACATCACCGGTCTGACGGCGGCCAAGGACGAATCCGCGGTGGCCGTGTTCTCCGATGTGGATTTTCTCACCGACCAATTGGCCTATGCCAGTTCCTTCTTCGGCAAGATGGTCGTCGGCGACAACAGCGCGCTGCTGCTCAACGCGATTGAAGAGCTCAGCGGCTCCGGCGATCTGATCTCGATCCGCTCCCGCGGCAACTTCAAGCGGCCCTTCGTGGTCGTGGACAAGATCGAGCAGCAGGCGGAGAAAGAGACGGCCGACGAGATCTCGCTGATCAATGCCCAGATCGAAGGCTTCAACCAGGAGTTGCAGAACTTGGCCTCCGGCAAGGATAAGGACCAGCCGGACGTCCTGGGCAACACCATGGTCCAGAAGAAACGCGATCTGGAGCTGAAGATCCGCGAGGCCCAGCGGCAGTTGCGCGAGATCAAGGCCAAGCAGCGTGAGCAGGTCGATCACCTGGGCCAGACGCTGGAAATGGTCAACATGGCGGCCGTGCCGGGCGTGATCATGCTGGTCGCTCGTGGCACTGGGTCTCTGGCGCAGTCTGCGCAAGCGGCACTACATCAGCCACGCCAGCGACGCATAGCATTGATGATTGTTGATTGAGTGATTGGACGATCAAGAAATCAAGCAAAGGAGTTCTTGGATGAATAATCGGAATCTTGGCATCTTGGCCGCGGTGGCGGCGGTGATGGTTCTCTGGGCGGTCGTGCAGGCGCATTTCTCGGGCGGGCGGCGGGCGGCGCCCACCGGGCCCACGTATCTGATTCAGGGTCTGGACCCGGCGGAGATCGACAGCATCACCGTCGGCAAGGGCAAGAACCCGATCAAGATCGCGCGCCAGGAAGGCAAATTCGTCGTTACGAACAAGAGCAACTACCCCGCCGATACGAAGCAGATCAATGACCTGATCAGCAAGTCGCTCGACATCAAGACGGGCGATCTGTGCACGAGCGATCCGAAGAACCACGAGGATCTCCAAGTCACCGAAGACAAGGCCAAGAGCATCGTGAAGTTCTTCAAAGCCGACGGCTCGCTCCTGGCCGGCGTGGTCGTCGGTCAATCGAAGGAGTCGGGGCAGGGCACCTATGTCCGGCTGGCGTCGAGCGATGACGTCTACACGGCGGAGGAAGCTCCCTGGTTCCACGATCGGGCCATCGACTTCGTGAACCAGGAGCTCACTTCGGTCAAGCGCGAGGACGTCAACTCGGTGACCGTGACGACGCCGGAAGGCACGTACGCGCTGCGGCCGGGCAAGGGGAGCGACAACGTTCTCCTGGTGAACATGCCCGCCGACAAGAAGCTCAAGGACGCCGATGCCAAGAGCGTCTTCAGTGCTTTGACCGAGCCTGCGGTTCGAGGATGTCAACACGCCCGCCCAGATTCAGGGACTGAATTTCGACCACGAGTACGTCTGCCGCATGAACGACTCCACCGAGTACCGGCTCAAGCTGGCCCAAAAGGGCGCGAAGACCTACCTGCAGTGCGACGCCGATTACCTGGACAAGACGCCGGTGACGCTGAACCCGAACCAGAAGGATTCGCAGGAGGAGCTCAAGAAGAAGGAAGCCAAGCTCCTGGGAAAGGAGAATGCCCTGAAGTTCGGGTTGCGGCACAAAGGCTGGATCTATGAGATCGCGGACTGGAAGGCCAAGTTCCTGACGATGAAGCAGTCGGCCCTGCTGGAAGACAAGGAAAAGCCGGCCGAGAAGAAGGCCGGAGACGCCCAAGCCGCCCGCGGGCCGCGGTGACGCCCGTCGTGCCCCCGGCGACGGAGCCGAACCAACCCAAAGCGCTGCTCCGAAGCCCGTCAGCGCGGTTCAGCCGGCGCCGGCGACGCCGCAGAAGGCAGCCCGAGCCGAACCAGCCGAAGGCGGCCCCGCAGCCGGCCGCAGGCAGCTCCGGTGACGCCGGCCACCGAACCGAATCAGCCGGCGAAGGTGGAGAAGCCCGCCGACGTCAATGCACCCAAGGGCAAGCCATAGGAGATTTGTGGCGGCAACGGAGGGCTGCTCGATGCAGATCGATCGCCTGATCCTCGGGGATTTCCAGACCAACTGCTATGTGGTCCGGCGGGATGAGGCAGCGATCGATTGCGTAGTCATCGACCCCGGATTCGATCCGGGCGATCTGCTCGAGCTTCTCTCCCAGCATCAACTCAATCCGGTGGCCGTGGTCATCACCCACGGCCACGCGGATCACATCGCCGGTGTGGCAGCGCTGCGGCAGCAGTATCCCCAGATCAAGGTGTACATTCACCAGGCTGATGCAGACTATGTTGACGGACCCGGAGGCGAACCTCTCCGGCCTTGCCGGTGCGGCGGTCGCGACTGAGCCGGCGGACGTCCTGCTCCAGGATGGCGACATGGTCGAGGAGGCCGGCATTAAGCTCAAGGTCCTCCACACGCCCGGCCACACGCCCGGCGGGATATGCCTTTACGCCGAGTCGGAAGGTCTCGTCTTTGCGGGCGACACTCTGTTCGCCGATTCGGTAGGGCGGACGGACTTCCCCGGCGGGGACATGGACCAACTGATCGACGGCATTCGCACCAAGCTCTTCACCCTGCCCGACCAGACCGTGGTCTACCCCGGCCACGGCATGAGAACCACCATCGGCCGCGAGAAACGGGCCAACCCGTTCGTGCGATAGCCGGTAGGGTGTGCAATGCACACCTTCCTTCTCAGCCAATCCTCAACGCCCCTGAAGAAGGTGTGCATTGCACACCCTACCAATTCTCTGCCAGAAACGTCTTGCAGCGTCGTTACGACCGGCTCAGAAAGCGTTGAAATACTCCGGGCGGCCGTCGTCGCTGTCGTAACCGGTGGTGTCTTCCATGTCGGCGTCCACACGGATGCGCTCGATCCGCTCGGCGTGCTTCGTGATGGTGTTGACCGTCATCAAGGCCGCGTTCATCCGGACGTCGCCCGTGGCGATCTCGAAGGGAACGGGCATCTGCGTGCGAAAGGCCTTCAAAACGCTCTGGGTCTTGCGGCCGAGGACCGAATCGTGAGCACCCGTCATGCCCACGTCCGTGATGTAGGCCGTGCCCTTGGGCAGGATCCGCTCGTCGGCGGTGGCGACGTGCGTGTGGGTGCCGAAGCAACCGCTCGCCCGGCCGTCGACGTGGTATCCCATCGCCACCTTCTCGCTGGTCGCCTCGGCGTGCATCTCGACGATGATGACATCGGCCTGCTGCTGCAAGCCGGGGAATCCACTTGTCGGCGGCGGCGTAGGGGCAGTCCGCCGGCTTCATGAAGAGCCGGCCAATGAGCGTCAGCACTCCGACGGTCGGCCCTTTGCTGGTCTTGTACGTGGCGATGCCTTTGCCGGCGGCGTACTCAGAAACGTTGGCCGGCCGCGTGATGTTGTCGGCCCGCTCCAGCGTCTCGATGATATCCCGCTTGCGAAAGGCATGGTCGCCGAGCGTGATCAGGTGCACCCCGTAGCGCAGCAGCTTGTCATAGATTTGCGGAGTCAGCCCGGAGCCGCCCGCGGCGTTCTCCGCGTTGGCGATGACACAGTCGATCGCGTGTTCCTCGACGACGCTGCGGAGCTTGTCGGCCAGAATCCGCCGGCCGGGACGGCCCACGATGTCGCCGATGCATAGAATATTCAACTGCATGACAGGGCCCTCATGGCGATAGGTCGAAAGGGACCTATGAGACCTATAGGACCTACTTTGCTGCACACGTTCTTGTTCTCGGGGCTATTTGGCGTATTCGATGCAGCGGACTTCCCGCAGGAGGGTCACCTGAATCTCGCCCGGATACGTCATTTCCTGTTCGACCTTGGCGGCGATATCGCGTGCGATCTTCATGGCCGACTCGTCGTCAACCTGGTTGGCGTCGGCGATCACGCGGATTTCGCGTCCGGCCTGAATCGCATAGGCGCTCTCGATGCCCTTGAAGCTGGTAGCGATCTCTTCGAGCTTCTCCAGCCGCTTGATGTAGCGTTCGAGGGTTTCGCGGCGGGCCCCCGGCCGGGAGGCACTGATGGCATCCGCCGCGGCAATCAACGGCGTGTACGGATTGTCCGGCGGGATATCGCCGTGATGGCCCGCCACCGCGTTGAGCACGACGCCGGACTCGTTGAAGCGCTTGAGGAAGTTGGCGCCGATGGCGGGGTGGCTGCCTTCGACGTCGTGGTCGATGGCCTTGCCGATGTCGTGCAGCAGGCCGGCCCGCCGGGCGACGGAGCCGTCCAAGCCCAGCTCATCCGCCATCGCCTGGCCCAGGAAGGCCACCTCGACGCTGTGTCGCAGGACGTTCTGGCCGTAGCTGGTGCGGAAGCTCAAGGCGCCCAGGAGGCTCAGCAGCTTGTTGGGCAGGCCCCGGACGTTCGTCTCGACGGCCGCATCCTTGCCAAGCTGAAGAATCTTGTGATTGACGTCGTTTCGCGTCTGGGCCACCAATTCCTCGATGCGCGAAGGGTGGATACGCCCGTCCTGGATCAGCCGCTCCATGGAAAGGCGTGCGACCTCCCGGCGGACGGGGTTGAACCCGCTGACGACGACCATGCCAGGCGTATCGTCCACGATGACGTCAACGCCCGTGGCCTTCTCGAAGGCGCGAATGTTGCGCCCCTCCCGGCCGATAATCCGGCCCTTCATGTCATCGTTCGGGATGTCCACCGTGGAGACCGTTACCTCGCAGGTCTGCTCGGCGGCATAGCGCTGAATGGCCGCACTGATCACCTCCCGGCACTTGTCGTCGGCGATCTCCTTGGCTTCCTCGACCTTGCGCTGGATCAGGGCCGACATGTCGTGCTCGCATTCATCCTCCAGGCGTTTGAGGAGCAACTGCCGGGCCTCCTCGATCTCCATCCCGGTGATTTTGAGCAATTGGTTCTTCTGCTGGGCGACCAGGACGGTGAGCTGCTTGTCCTTCGTCTCCACATTGCGGAGCCGGCGGTCCAGTTCCTGTTCCTGCTGCTTGACGGCCTTCTCCTGCTGTTGGAGCAACTCCGTCTGCCGCTCCAGGACATCCTCGCGCTTGGTCAGTCTCGTTTCATTCTCCCGCAGTTCGACGCGGGTCCGATTCGCTTCGGCGGTAAACTCCTCCTTCTTCTTGATCGCCTCGGCGGCGGCCTCGATTTGGGCGGTCTTGAGGATGTTCTCCGCTTCCTTTTTTGGCTCCGTCGATCTGCCTTTGCAGGTCTTCATCGCGGGTCTTGGCCCGGGCCCGGTCCATCATCTGGCGAACCATGACCCAAAAACAGACACCGAGAACGAAGCAGCCCAAGCAGGCTCAGGCCCGCCATGGGGGTGGTAATCTGCATCAATATGGCGTCCATGTTCGTACCTTTCCACACGTCCGACTTGAGAAACAGCCATACGTGGGACGAACCGATGGACAAGCCGGTAGGAATGCCCGAAAGAAGCGCGTGAAAACCGCGAGAGTTTTCCCAAACGAGGGCAGAATCAGCCCGGCAAGGCCCGCGAGCCCCGCCCAACCCGCTTTTTCGCAGGTTTCTGATCCGCCACAAACCGAAGCTTTGCTGGTCTTATGCTCAACAACACCCCTCCGGCGTTGGGAAACAAAAAATCACTGAGACTCAAGCTCGTTTCACGCAAGATCCACGTGGGTAGCCGCCCAGCACCAGGTGATTCCTGTGCGACTGAAACTCGGACGCGGCAACCTCACAGTGTCTCTGCAACTCAACTACCGTCTGAGACAAGCCTAAAAAGCCCATCTCCGCGTACCATCTCGCAGGTCTCTATTCTCCCGCAAGATACGGAACGGCTTTCAGCCGTGTTCGTCCACGACTGCTACTGTACTCGGCCATGTTAGAAGTCTGCTAAACCACCGTCAAGAAAAAAACGGCAAAATCGCGGGGATTGGCACGCGTTTTCGCCTCACGGCGTCACGAGCCCCTGCATGTCGCCATATTATCGGCCTCAATCAGATCAAGAGGAGAGCGAAGTTCGTGTCCGGTGGTCGGGAGGTGGTCGGCCAGGCCGCAAGGACGCCGGATACGGAGCACAAAGAGGCACAGAAGGAAATTTGCTAAAATTCGCTATGGACGCGCCAAAAAGGGGATTATAATATGGCACACAAGAGAGTCTTTGTGGATTGGCTGATCAATCGTGGCTAAGGAGACGGCATGTCAGGGCATTCACATTGGGCGACAATAAAGCATAAGAAGGGAGCCGCCGACGCCAAGAGAGGCAGGCTCTGGAGTAAGATCGCGCGCATGATCATCGTGGCGGCCAAGAACGGCGGGGGCGATCCGAGCGGGAATCTGGTCTTGCGCTACGCCATCGACAAGGGCCGGGCGGCCAACATGCCGAAGGACACGATCGACAAGGCGATCAAGCGCGGCACGGGCGAAATCGAGGGGGCGTCATTTGAGTCGATGCAGTATGAGGGCTACGGGCCCCACGGCGTGGCCATCGTCGTGGAAGTCCTGACAGACAACCGCAACCGCACCGGCCCGGAGGTCAAGCGGATCTTCGAGAAGCACGGCGGCTCGCTGGGGACCCCCGGCTGCGTGAGCTGGATGTTCCACAAGAAAGGCGTGATCACGGTTGCCACGACCAGCATCGGCGAGGACGACTTGATGGAACTCGTGCTGGGGGCGGGCGCCGAGGACATGACGAACGTTGGCGAGGTCTACGAGATCACCTGCGAGCCCAACGCATTCGAGCCCCTCAAGAAGGCCTTGGAGGAGAAGGGCATCCCCCTCCAGACGGCGGACATCTCGATGGTGCCGGCGACGATGGTGCCGATCGCGACGCCGGAGGTCGCCCGCAAGGTCATCAACCTGATGGAAGCCTTCGACGATCACGACGACGTGCAGAACGCCTACGCCAACTTCGACATTCCCGAGGAGGTCATGGCCAAGGTCTCCGAATGATCTTGGGCGGGATCAGTCATTTTGACAACTCTTCGATGCGTTTCTTGGCGTGCTGATAGTCTTTGTCGCCCAGCCGGCTGACGACTTTCTCGCGCTCGGGGTACATCTGGCGGAATTGCTGCTGATAGCTCTCTTCGATCTCGACGGCTTTGGCGTAATGGCATAGCGCCAAACCTGCTTTTCCAAACTGCTCCGCAGTCTGGGCCAGTTCAAACGAGATTCGTTCGCGGCCCGGATAAAGTGCCGCCGCCTTGAGGTACCAGTCATAGGCCGTTTTGGGTTGCCCCAACAAGTTATAGACCTTTGCCAGTTTCTCATAGTTCTTGTAGTCCGCCGGATTCCCCTCGATGGCTTGGCTGAAGCATCGAACAGCCTCTTCCAGCAAAGCGGAGCGCTTCTGTGGTGCCTGTTCGTATTGCTGCAAGTACAACTGGCCATTGAAGTTAGCAGCAACCGACGAGAGGGGATCGGCTTGCGCCGCTGCTTCCAGATAGCGGTGTGCCCCGTCAAAACCGCCGGCGGAGGCCAATTGCTGCGCCTCTTGGATGGCGGCGGCCGTGGTGTAGACAGGTTTCCACACGCACAACAAATAGAATCCCAGGAGTACGGCGGCCAGGCCCACTGCCAACGGCTGGCGCACACGCGGGCCGATTGCATTGATGCGGGAACTGGCTGGTTGCTGCACCTGTGTTGCCATCAGGCAGGCAATCATCATCCAGAACGCCATCCATACGCCGGGCTCGAAGAGGGCGTAGTCCACCAAGTTGTGCACGAGGACCGCCAAGATCGCGCAGCCGAGAACCGCCAGGGAAGTCTGGTTCGGGGCATCGATTCGTTGGTTTGCCCCATCATCGATCGGGGACGCGACGAGCAGGAACCCGATCAGGAACGCGGCCACCGGGGCGACGTGTACCGTCAACAGCTCGTAGAGCAGGACATCCGGGCTATCGGCCGTAGCGGGTATCAGCAGGAGTCGGACCAGCAGCAGGCACGCCGAGACGCTGAACATCGCGAGAAGAGCGAGTCTCCGAAATGATGGTTGTCCGAGTGGCTCGGCGGCGGGTGTCATCCCTGCGGAGGGTGTGAACGACCGCCAGAGGGGCACGAAAACCATTGCCAGAAAGCCGATCAGACCCAGCGGGCCATACTGGGTCATCAGGCTTAGCAGCAGATTGTGCGGGTCGGCCACCGATTCCAGGGCCGCGGCGGGCTTGTAATGGGTGTAGTAGTCCGCGAAATTGCCGGGCCCGACGCCCGTCATGCGATGATCGGCAATCATTTGTGCCGAGGCCGCCCAGTACTGCCAGCGAACCAGCATGGAATTGCCGCCGGGAAGGCGACCGTGTTTCACGCCGTAGTGGACCATCGCGTATCCGGCCGCCGGCAGCGAGCAGCAGGACAACGGGAACCAGTGCGGCCAGGATTCGGCGTTTGTGCGTCGGAAGCCACCGTCCCAAACCCGTCAGCAGCCCGCAGGCGAGCAGGCCGACAAAGAACGCCAGGATGCCGCCTTTACTGTGTGTCAGAAAGAGCCCCGCCATGACCACAAGGCCGGCCAACCCGGCGAATAGTCCATAGCGGGACGCGACTTCCCGCGTCTTGCAGTCCCGGAGCTTGTGGATCAGCAGGATGGCGGCCGCGGCACAAGCCAAAATGGCGAAGGAAGCCGCCGAATTGCTCGTGGTGAAGAAGCCCCGGACGCCCCGCGTGTAGACCCGGTGCTCGAACAGGAAATGCTGAAACGTGCCCGCCTCGATCCCGAGCGGTTCGAGGAAGAGTTGGGGATTCTTCTCGTATTGCTCGATCGTGATGGCTGTTGCTGATGAAGAACTGGTCCGCGCACTCATAAGCAGACACAACGCCCAGCCCGACAAGGACGGCCAGCACGACCCGTATCTTGGCGGGACTGTCCAGAATTTGGGTCAGAAGCAGAGCGGCAAAGATCGGGCCGAGCAAGGCCGCCGTTTGGGTGATTGCGACCCGCTTATCGGAAGCGCCCCACGCCGAGACGACGGCGGCCACGCCAAATACGGCCAGCCCCACCTCGATGCCCGTGCAGCGATAGACCAGCCGGCCGGTGAAGATGCCCCACAGCAGCCAGAAGAGGAACGCAAAGATCAACAGACCCGATAGCGTCAGGCTGTACACCGTGTCGCCCGGGCTGCCCGGCTGTCGTAAGCACTTGGGCGGTCGGCGATTCCGTGTAGGTCACGCGCAGGGCGAGGACGCACAGGCACAGTACCGAGGAGGATGACGGAGGACAGAGGACGGATGACGGACGGCGGCGGCGTGGCTTTCGATCGTCTGTCCTCTGTCCTCGGTCTTGGGCCTTCTGTCTTCTGCCCTCTGTCATCTGTCCTCCGACTTCCCGGTGCTCTCGAAGACGCCGATGATGCCGACGATCAGCAGGGTCTGGCCGACGATGAGGATCGCGCCGACGAGATTAACCTGGTAGAGGAAGGTCGCCCCCAGGCCGGTGCACAGGGTGGCGAGATAGAGAGTCAGGGCGGTCTGCGTGTCCGTCAGCCCGCGTCGGCGGAGGCGGTGGGAGAAGTGCTGCGTGTCGCCCACGAAGGGCTCTTGCCCTGGCTGAGACGCAGCAGGGTAACGCTGGTGAAGTCGTAGAGCGGTACGGCCATCGCAATCAGCGGCAGCAGGACCGGGTACCAGGCCCCACTTTGGGCCTGGTGATAGTACGTGGTGCGGAGCGTCAGCAGAGCGACGAAGAAGCCGACCACCAGCGAGCCCGCATCACCCATGAAGATGGAGGCGGGCGGAAAATTGAAGACCAGGAAGCCCAGGAGGGCGCCGATGAAGGCGATCGCCAGGCCACTCACGAAGACCTGGCCGTTGAACGCGGCGGCGGTCAGCAAAATGGAACTGGCGATCGCGGCGATCCCGGCGGAAGCCCCGTCCATGTTGTCCAGGAAGTTGAACGCGTTGACAATCAGGACGATCCAGAAGGCCGAGAGAATGGAGGTGATGACCTTGTTCTGGATGAAGAACGCGACCCGGACATCGGCCAACGTGGCGGCCAAGAGGGCCACCGCGAATTGGAAGACGAGCTTGACGAACGGTCCCAAGGCGTGCTTGTCGTCCCAGAGGCCGACGAGGAACAGGATCGTCGCACACAGGAGGATGACCAGCAGCTCGCCGCTGTGGTGAAAGAAGTCCGCCGGATTGAGATCGGCCCGCTCGGCCATCCAGCCGAGGCGTCCCGGAACGAACAGGAACCGCATGGCCGCCGCCCCGGTGATGAGGAACAGGGCCAACGTCAGAAAGATGGCGATCCCGCCGCCCAGCGGAATGATGGACCGGTGGTACCGATCCGCCCTCGGATGAGCGACCAGTCCCACGCGCGGGGCGACGCGCTTGGCCACCGCGGTCAGCATGGCGGAGGACGCGAACGAGCCGACGAACAAGGCTATGGCGAACGAAACGAGCATGAGTCTCCTAATAGGGTCAAGTGTCAAGTTGGAAGTGTCAAGTCTGAATATGTCATTGCGAGGAGCAGCGACGAAGCAATCTCAACCCGAGGGGTGGGAGATTGCTTCGCTACGCTGCAATGACATGCTTCGCACTTCAAACTTGGAACTTCATACTTCACCCTTGATCTCTCAATTGCTGCACGAGTCGAGTCCTCACTTGGCTGAAGAAATCGAAATACTCCTGCCGGTGGTAATCCGGATAGGTATAGGGCAGCGGTCGCCACTGGCCCTTGTCGAAAACGAGCGTCACCTCGGCGTACATGCGGTCGCCTATGTAAATACGATGAGCGTAGTTCTTTGTTGTGGCCAGGACGAGCTTGGACGGCTCGATGGTCCCCGGGTCCAAGTTCACCGGCCGGGGAAAGGGCAGGGCCAGCGTCGCCGCCAGTTCCTGTTCGAGAGCGTTGGTCCGGTGCTTGATCGCGGCGAGCCGGCCGGGATCGATCGAGTTGCTCGAAGCTGACAAACTGCCGCAGGATGCGAGGACCGATCTCTTTGGCGTAGTAGTCCGTCTGGTCAAAGGTCCAGACCTCGCTGACCAAGTCAATCGTGCCAAGGGCTGTGCCCAGACTCTCTCTCGCCGCGGCCAGGCATCGCTCATCCGAGGCCAGAATTCCGACGATCAGCTTAACGGGCCTGGGCTCCTTGAGTTCCCACATGTAGTTCGACAGTATAGCCGGTCGCTTGGGCCGCATGCAAGCAGATGTGGGAGCCGCCCGGGGGCGGAAATTCCAAACCCCAGATCCCAAATCCCAAGTGCCAATTACCGAAACGCTGACGCTATCTCATCCGGAAAATTCAAATAGGCCCCCGATCCGAACAGTTCATACGCCTTGCGGTCGCGGGCCTTGGCCGCCTCGACCGGGTCGTCGAAGATCTCCCGGTAGACGATCTGGCCGCCGCTGAAGATCTGCGCCTTCCACCGCTGGCGGTAGGGATAGACCCCGGCAAAACCCGATTGGCTGCGTCCCCGTCTCGTGTTGCGCGCGTTCTCCGGTTGGGTGCGGTTCTCCAGGTTGCCTTCGCGATTGTCCACCGGGTTGTGGTTGAGGTGGTCCACCACCATCCCCGGCGGCGTCTGCATGATCTCGCGGTGCATGTAGATCGTTTTGCCCCGCTCGATCCGGCAGGCATAGTGAAGGCCGCTGCGCCCGCCCAGGAGGAACCACCGGTGCCGGTTGAGCCACGCAAAATTGGCGGCATCGACGATCGCGAACTGATGGTTGCCCAGCGGGATATACTTGACCTCGGGACCGGCCGGTGGCGGGGGCGGTCCGGCCCCGACGCTCGGCTCCTGCCGGGCGACGAAGTTGGGGCAACAATCGCACGGGTGCACCTCGCGGATCACGCCCGGCATCCGGGCATGGTTCATGCACAGGGGCAGAATCAACTGCGGCTCCATCATCTCGCGCAGCGGGTGCATGCGGACGGGACTGATCAGATAGATACACCGTGCGCACCGCCGTGGCCTCGCGCAGGGGGCCGGCCGGCTATTCCCTGCGGTCGATTGGCTTTGTTCCGCCGGGCACGCTCCGGAAGATGTTTTCGTCGTCCCCGCCGACCCGGATTGGCTTCGTTTGGCAAAAGGGCCCGGCCACCTCCGCGTTCGTAGTGACGCTTAAGACTTCCCCGTTCGTAGTGACCCCGCTTGCAGGCGGTGCTTGCCCCGTTCGTACTGGCGCCGTCAGGCGTTTCTTCGTTCGTAGTGGCGTCGCGAGACGCTTCTTCGTAGCTTGGGCGTCCCCGCCCGAGTTCCTCTTCCTTCTCGCCGCTGACACTCCGGTCGGCACCGGAGCCAATTGGCTTTGTTTCGCCTGATGGACAGAGGCTGGAGGATTGGAATGATGGAGTACTCGAAGGATGGGGCAGGTCAACCGTGTTCGTAGTGGCGTCGCCAGACGCTTCTTCGTAGCCCGGGCGTCCCCGCCCGGTTTCTTCGGACGAGCGAAGCTCGTCCTGGCTCTTCTCCGTGGTTGCCTCACCCATCGCCGTCCCGCCGTCCTCCTCCGCCTCCGGCGTGTCCGTTTCCCGGCCGCTTCTTGCACTTCTTCAATTCCCCCACCGTCCGATACAGGCTGTTCTCGATCCGCCGTTCATAGCCCAGCAACCGATCGAGCAGCCGGGCTCGGCCGAAGTCGTCCACGACCACCCGCGCGAGGACCGTCTCCTCATCGTCCTGGGCCTCGCCCTGGGGCCGCCGCAGTGCCGGCGGTCTGGACGCCTCCCGGGCGGCATAGTCCGTCTCCAGCGTGGCATAGGCCGCCCGCTCGATCCTCTCCGCCCGGCGCAGCCGCCAGCCCAGATGGGCGACCCGTTCCGCCAGCAGGCTCTCCAGCGACCCCACCGGGTCCAGATCCTGCACCATCCGGTCCCGAAACAGCTCAAATTCGCCCGGATCTTCGCCCCGAATGACCACCTGCTGGGCCAAAAGGCCGTGTTTGACGGCATTCTGCGCCACGACCGCTTTGCCTTCCGGCGTCCGGGGCCCGGTGGACTTCTGGGCATTCAAACGATTGGCTCGAACTTGCGCCGCACTGGCCATGATGATCCCTCCAAATTGATTCGTTGCGATTTCAACCCATTTCTCCCTTCCTCCAAATTGAGTTGTTGTGGTTTGGACCCATTTCTACCACGACGATCCGCTTAAGGGCCAAGCAGGAGTCTGGGCCACAGAGGACACCGAGGTCACGGAGAACGCGAAGCGTAATGGTTGATCTCTGATGGTTAATCTGAAGAGGCGCAGACGCGTCTGACTTCAAACTTCACACTTCAAACGTCACACTTTTTCTTACCCTCTTCTCTGTGTCCTCGGTGGCCTCTGTGGCTTCCGTTCTTCCCGCTCTTAAGCGGGTCGTTGTTTCACAATACGCTCTATGTGTCATACAGATACGTTAAGTAGCGAGCAAATTCCATGCCACCGATAGACCTCTGGGAAAGCGAAAAGCAGATGTCGCAACTCCTTCTTGCATAAGCACTTACCAGGCGTCCTCCGCAGCCTGCGCCGGTCTGCCCACGGGATAACCTGTCACCTGCTGAAATGGCAGAGAAGCGTGGCAGGCCTTCGGCCGGAGCCAAAAACCTGTTCTCGTGCCAAGCCCTGCCCTGAACCCCCCCTGAACCCCCCTGAACCCCCCTCTGAACCCCCCTGAGGGTCACGTCTCAACTATTAACTATCCGGACAAATAGTTAATAGTTAAGACGTGACCCTGGTTCTTCCCAGGCTGCTGGACCGGTTCGACCTCGAACCAAGTACAAGAGGCACAAGCTCCTAAGGGCCGAACGAAGCAATCTGGGAAGCAATCTGGCACTCGGGGACACCATACTCGAATTCTGCGCCGCAAATAAGTATGGTGTCCCCGGAATTCCCCCCGGAATTCGCCGCATACTCAATTCTGCGCCGCAAATAAGTATGGTGTCCCCGGAATTCCCGAGTCAACTCCTCGAAAGGAGGCCGTGCAGCAACCCTTTACCTTACAAAGACTTAGGGCTTATCTTCATGCCATTCGTGTCAGGTACTTTTTCTCAACGTCGGCCGTGCCGCGGAAAAAGTACCTGACACCTTTAGTTCCCCCAAATCAGCGTAAAGGTTGTCCGGGATGTTTCTTCCAAGAATCCAGCACTTCTCTCCCGGCTGTCTTCATCGAGCGTCCACTTGCCACAGCTCTCACAAAAGAATGTCTTCTTCAAAGCAAGATCCGGTGGGTACTGGGCGAACCTTGTGTACCTGCAAGTACGCTCTCGCGTACTATACTGAAACTCAACGACGACTTGGGTGCGCCAGTCCAGAACCGAGATCCACAGATCGTGGATGTTATCGATGCCCCTGAACGTGCCCCAGAGTCTCGGCCAAGGCCAGTGGTGAACATCTGCCGATGTCGCCACGGACGACAATCGGATTGTGCACTATGTCGCCTGTGGGCGGGTGAGGCATGACGCCTTGTATATCAGGACTGTCTGCCAGTGTGATTGCGCTGAAGTGTGCCCGTTCATGAAGTGCCCACCATGCGAATGCCATCCCCAACTGGTTGTGGGCCCGCGTATATCCATCCATATGATCCCATTCGCCGTAACGGTTTGCCCATAATTCAGCAGACTCTGGTCGTATTCCAGGCTCATCAATCACGTGTCCAAGTTGTGGGCATGGCCAACAGCATGAATTCTACATGCTTCATATACGATCGCTCAGCCTGACCTGCGGCCTCCCCAGGGATAGCATGTGCCCCAGGAGATCCATCTTCTCGTCTTGGCCGTCTACTACCCTATACATCGTGGTTGCGTCTTCGCTCTCTGCCATCTCCGGCCTCCATGTTATTCAGGCACATTTGCAGGAAGTGCCAAGGGCACGCTGAATCTGATGCGACTCACACAGCTATTCACAGTATCTGATTTACCCTTCACGCCCATGCCAAATGCCGCTACATAGATCCCTTCGCCCTTCTGCGTCTCCGACGTGTCGGTGGACGTCACGGCAACATCGAAAGTCACGTCCCTTATAGGCACACATATCCACGAGCCTGGGGTCGTCAGGACCTTAGTCCACTTATCGCTTTCCACCTCTATGTGCTCGGGTTCCGGATTGACCACCGCACGGCTTTCCTTTGCGAACGCCTGGGCCTCTTTCACTCCGCCTATGATTTCCCTCAAAGTCTCACTCACGAACTCCTGTAGCTTCATCTCTTGGCCTCTATCAAATGGGGTTATCTGTATCGGCAT
Source organism: uncultured Planctomycetota bacterium (assembly GCA_963750205.1). Lineage (GTDB taxonomy): Bacteria > Planctomycetota > Phycisphaerae > Sedimentisphaerales > Anaerobacaceae > PLanc-01. Next base: position 7,457 of record CAVVRJ010000066.1, on the reverse strand, counting down.
ATTCTCGCATGGTGCCGGGACATACGCAACAGGAATCTATCACGGGGAGTTTAAGGCGGGGAATTTAAGGGGTCAGAGGGACAATCGGGCCACGTCTTCCTTATTCATTATTCTGGGTAGTCCCCGTTCAAAAGACGAAGAGGCGGTTCCGGGGAAAGGGCGATCCTCGACTGTCTGAAGAAGCCATCAGGGGATTGGCGGTCCCGGGCCTGGCTCTCGGAGGCCTCCGCGCGGAGCGAGCGGGCGGCCGGGGCGGAAAGATCGACGGCGCCCGCCGCAGGCGGATGGGTTACAAGGAGAGACTGCGCAGAACGCTTGCACAGCGACTCCAATCCATCCACTTCAGCCACAGCGGATTGTCTGACTCCCTGGCGACTGTCTCACACGTCGCAGATGCGGGCGGCGTAGGTGAGGGACTCGATGGGATCGCGCTTGGGGAGGAACTCGTGCGCCACGTACCCCTTGAAGCCCGTATCGGCGATGGCCTTCATGATGGCCGGATAGTACAGTTCCTGCGTCTCATCGATCTCGTTGCGGCCGGGGTTGCCGCCCGTGTGATAGTGGCCCATGTACTCCTTGTACGTCTGGATCGTCCGGATGATGTCGCCTTCCATGATCTGGGCGTGATAGATGTCGTACAGGATCTTCACGCGGTCCGACCCGACCTTCTTGCAGACCTCGACGCCCCAGCCGATGTGGTCCAGCATGTAGTCCTTGTGGTTGACCTTGCTGTTGAGGTACTCGAGGCAGATCGTGACCTTCTTCTGCTCCGCGTAACCGGCGATCTTCTTGAGGGCCTCGACGGCGTTGGCAGCCCCCACGTCGTCCGGAATACCCCGGCGGTTGCCCGAGAAGGAAATCACGTTCGGGAAGCCCGCTTCCGAGGTGGCGTCGATGGCCTCGCGCAGCTTGGCCAAGCAGACATCGTGGTACTTCTTATCGGCCAAGCCTTCGCTCAACGAATGGGTGCTGACCATCGAGGCCACCAGGCCGTACTTCTTGACGGTGGCGAAGTCGCCCGGCCCCAACAGGTCGATGGCCTTAAGCCCCAGCTTCTTGGCGATCTGACAGGTCTCTTCGAGGGACCACTTGCCGTAGCACCATTTGCACACGGACTGATTGATCCGGCCCTTGGTGGCGACCGTCTGGACCTTGTCGAGGTCAATCGCCCCGGCTGCGGTGCCGGTCAGCCGCGTGGCAATCGCCCCGGCGGCCAGCAGCGACGTGTTTCGAATCAGGCTTCTTCGTGTCAATGGATTGCTGTTCATCGGTCTTTCTCCTTCGCACTTCCTAATATTGGAATGATGGAATAGTGGAATGATGGGATCGAGGGTGCCCCAAGCCACCCAATACTCCAACATTCCAAGTTTTCCATCTACACCTTCACTTGCTCCTTGAGCCGATTGATAAGCTCGACGACCTTGCGCGGAGCCTCGGCGATGGCGACCTTTTCGCTCTGCGGCCTCGGCCCGCAGCTTGACCTCGACGTTGCCCTCGACCACGGACTTCTTGCCGACGGTGATGCGGATCGGAATGCCGATGAGGTCGGCATCCTTGAACTTGATCCCGCCGCGCAGGTCGCGATCGTCGAGGAGCACCTCGACGCCGGCCTCCTGGAGCTTGCCGTAGATCTCCTGCGAGACCCGGACCACGTCGGGGTCGTCCTGGTTCACCGGCGTCACAATCGCCTCGAACGGGGCAATCGAAATCGGCCAGATGATGCCGTTCTCGTCGTTGTACAGCTCGATGGCGGAGGCCATGATCCGGTTGATGCCGATGCCATAGCAGCCCATGAGGCAGGGCTTGCAACTCGCCGCTCTCATCTTTGAAGTTGGCCCCGAGCTTCTTGCTGTACTTCGTGCCCAGCTTGAAGACCTGGCCCACTTCGATGCCCTTCTTGAACAGCACGGGGACGCCATTATGTGTATCGCCCGGCACGCCAGCCGGATATCGCCCACGACGATATTGTCTCCTTCCAGCGGGAAATCCCGGCCGGGGACGACGTTTCGCGTATGATGATCGGTCTTGTTGGCGCCGGTGACGCCGACCGCCATCGCCGCGACCGCATAGTCGATGACTATCTTGGACACGCGGCCGGCCAATCCCATCGGCCCGGCGAATCCCACCTTGGCCCCGGTCACCCGCTCGATCACGTCGGGCGTGGCCAGCTCGACGTGGACCCCGCCCAGTGCCTGCGTGAGCTTCTCGGGGTTCAGCTCATGGTCGCCCCGCACCAGGGCCGCCACCGGCTCGCCACGGGCATCGAAGATGAGCGTCTTAATCATGTCTTGCGGCCGGGTCTTGAGGAAGCCGCAGACGGCCTCGATGCTGCCGACGTCAGGAGTAAACACATTCTCGGCAGGGGGAATCGCACCGCGAGCCGGCTCTTTCGGCAGGGGATCGACCGCCGCCTTCTCCAGGTTCGCCGCATAGGAGCCGTCGGCGGTGTAGACAATCGTGTCCTCGCCGGACTCGCAGGGAATGGTGAACTGGTGCGAGCCGGTGCCGCCCATCTCGCCGGACTCGGCCTCGACGATGACGTACTCCAAGCCGCAGCGTTTGAAGACCCGGCAGTAGGCGTCGTACATCGCCATGTACGACTTGTGCAGGCTCTCGGCGTTGGCGTCGAAGCTGTAGGCGTCCTTCATGATGAACTCGCGCGAGCGCAGGGCGCCGAACCGCGGCCGGAATTCATCCCGGAACTTCGGCGTGATCTGGTAGAGATTGATGGGCAACTGCTTGTACGAGTTGATCTCCGCGGCGGCGTGGAACGTGAACACCTCCTCGGCGGTCGGCCCGAGGACGTTCCCGCGCCCATGCCGGTCCTTGAGCCGGAACATGGTCTCGCCGTAATCGACGTCCCGCCCCGTCTGATGCCACAATTCCAGCGGCTGGAGGCACGGCACGATGATCTCCTGTGCCCCGGCCCGGTCCATCTCTTCGCGAACGATGTTGATGATCTTCTTGAGCGTCCGCCACCCGAGCGGCAGATAGGTATAGGTCCCGCTGGCCACCTTGCGGGCCAAACCGGCCCGGATCAGCAGCTTATGACTGGTGATTTCCGCCTCGGCGGGCACTTCCTTCACCGTCGGGATCAGCATCTGGCTGTAGCGCATGTCATCCTCGAATCACGACCATCATCAGGGCCATCAAACTCCAAAGCACCCCGCCGTTATAGCCCAAACCGCCCCCCGTTGCAAGCCACAGCCCGCGAATCCTCCATCTCTTGATCGGCCGGCGTTGAGAGTGTACAATCTACTACGTTTTCGTGGTGTTGCGTTGGAGAATCGTATGAAGCGTGAATCCGAGGACCTGCTCAAGGAAGCACTGGAGCTGCCGGCCATTGAGAGGGCAGCCCTTGTCGATCAACTCCTCAGCAGCCTGGACAAGCCGGACGAGGCTATCGACAAGGCTTGGCGAAAGGAAATCGCCGCACGGCTCCGCGTCTACAGATCGGGTGGCGCTGTCACCATATCAGCGGATGACATTCTCGCGGAATACAGAGCCAAATGAATGTCCGATTCCTTCAGGTCGCGAAAGCTGAGCTTGACGATGCGGTCGAGTACTACAATCGGGAAAGGCCGGGCCTTGGATATGAGTTCCTCTGGGAAGTCTTTTTCGTGATAGATCGGATCATCCTGTTTGGGTCCTATGCCCGTGGCACGGCAGGTGCCGATTCCGATGTCGATCTGCTGGTCATTTTGCCGTTTGAGGGTAAGGGGTTCTGGAAGTCGCTTGAAATCTTGAATCGCGTCAATGCCCCTTATGCTCTGGATTTGCTGACCTATCGTCCGGAGGCCGTGGCCTGGCGCTATGCCCAAGGCGACCCGCTCATTCGCGAGGCCCTCGATCACGGCAAAGTGCTCTATGAACGAGACATGTAGGGTGGGTTCTCAACCCACGCGTTAGGTCTGCTTCGATCGGTTAGAGGCGTGGGTTAAGAACCCACCCTACCAGAAGATCGCTTGTGGCGCGACTCCGCCGAAGGTCCACGATTTGGTCGCAGGACTATCAGAACCCCATCCGTCGTCTCCTGTCAACCGATCTTTTGCGGAATCATTGCTTGCCATGACGGGGTTGGGCCACTATGATAGCCGCCGGTTTCCAAGAGGTATACACTGAGTACGGGAGTCGATGATGGCACAAGGACAGCCGCCGGCACATAAGTTCATCAATACCATCGGACCGGGAGAGACGATCAATTCGGTCTACGTCGTGCGCGATCCGATTCTCCGCAGCACCACGCGCGGCGACCTGTATATCGCGATGTTCCTGTGCGACCGCACGGGCCAGTTGAACGGGCGGATGTGGCGGGCGTCGGAGGTGGTCTACAAGTCCCTGCCGAAGCCCGGGTTCGTCCACGTCCAGGGCCGCAGCGAGCTGTATCAGAATAACCTGCAGATCGTCGTCGATACCATCGCCGCGATCGACCCGAGCAAGGTCAACGTCGAGGACTATCTGGCCCGCACGACGAAAGACTGCGGCCAGATGTTCAAGGAAGTGCAGGAGATCGTCGGCACGATCAAGCACCCGCAACTGGCGGCCCTGACCGCCGCGTTTCTGGCGGACAAGGACCTGATGAAGGGCTTCTGTAGTGCCCCGGGCGGCATGAAGATGCACCACGACTGCATCGGCGGGCTGCTGGAGCACACCCACGGCATGCTGCGCGTCGCCAAGACCATCCTGCCGCTGTACCCGCAGGTGCAGGCGGACCTGGTCCTGGCCGGCGTCTTCCTGCACGACATGGGCAAGACCGAGGAGCTGGCCTACGACATGGCGTTCTCGTACACCGATTCCGGCCAGTTGATCGGCCACATCAGCAAGAGCCTCCTGATGATTTACCGCAAGGCCGACGCCCTGCGTAGTGCCGGGCACCGCGATCAGTCCGGAGGTGCTGGACGCGCTCGGTCACATCATCCTCGCGCACCACGGGGCCTTCGAATTCGGCTCGCCCAAGCTGCCGGCCACCGCCGAGGCCTTCATGGTCTACTACCTCGACGACCTCGACGCCAAGATGAACCAGGTGACCTCGGCCATCAACGAAGAACTGAGCGAGTCCAACTGGACCGCCTGGCAGAACACCCTGCAGACGCGCTGTACCGCAAGCGGATCGAGTAGACCGTTTGGAGTACCGCGTTTAAGCGGGTCGGACTCAGTCTTTCCCGCCTGAAGGCGGTACTCCGAACGAGGTCACCGCAGCCGCGACACTCGTCATCAACTCGGCACCCAGATCTTCTCGGGCGGCGATCAACTCGGCCTTTCGTGGCAGGGACAACGGTGATCGGGGTTCTCGTGTAGAAGATCAGGCCCTTGTAGGGCGTCAGGTAGTGGTACTTCGTCTTGAAGACGCCGCCTTGGGCGATGACAACGAGAGGTGCTTCGACCTTTCCGAGAATCACCTCGAAATCACCGGGCTCGACGCTGACGATGGCCCCGGAGGCCTTGATTGCCTCGGCCATGGCCGTTTCGCCGGCTGCCGCCACCGCACCTGATTCCGCTCCATAGACCATGGGACTGTCCCTTCCTTCTCGTGCGTTACGGGGCCTTCCAGACCTCCGGCTCATGCACGCCGGGCGACATGTATTCAATGTAGTAAGGCTTGATCTCCAGGACGGCGTAATTCGGGTCGTCCGGGCCGCTGAAGATGGCCGACAGCATGTCGCTCCAGAAACTGTGACGCACCTCCTTGCTCGTATTGAGGGTCGCCCGGCCCTGAATCTGGAGATAGGGGCCCATGCTGCGCGGGTCCGTGACGCCGCAGGTCAAATGGACCTCGGGGTCCTTCTTGATCTGCTTGACCTTGCGGGCGCTGGCAAACGTCGCACAGCGGATGGTCATGTCCTGCGACGCCACCGTCATGACGTAGCGGACCCAAGGCTTGCCGTCCTGGGTGATCGTGGCCAGACCGGCCAGTTGCGGCTGCTGCAAGATCTTGAGAATGCGTTCTTTCAGATCAGACATCGTGCGACTCCTTTCCCCGTCATTGTAACTGAGTCATTTGGCCCAGCGCTTGAGGATTTCGATACATTCGATCATCGACCGGCCGTTGTGGTAGCCGGCTTTCCAGATACTGCCTTTGCTGCCCTGCGGTTGGCCCTGGGCCGAGATCGTCTCATACCATTCGCCGGTCTTCCAATCCACCATCTGGGTGTTGATGAAGTCGAACGTCTTCTCGAACACCGCCAAGTACTTCGGGTCCTTCGTGTGCTCGTACATGCGCAGCGCAGCTGACGAGCACCTCGGCCTGCACCCACCAGGACTTGCTGCGGTCGTCGGCGGGGCCGTTGAAGGGGCCGGTATTGAAGAAGCCGCCGTTGGTCTCATCGTAGCCGTACTTCAGTCCGTACTCGAACAGCGTCTTGTACAGATCGAGGAACGGGCCGTCCAACACGCCGGCGGCATCGCAGGCATCCATGAGCAGCCAGATATTCTCGATGTCATGGCCGTAGGAGACGCGGGCGTAATTGTTATCCAGCCGGACCGTCCAGTTGCGGTCGTACTTGTCCGTGCAGACGCCGAGGTTGCGCACGACGGCGTTGCTCTCGATATTGATGAGCTCCAGGAGCCGCTCCCGCGCCAGCGGCAGCTTGCTTGCCCGATAGTAGGTCGTGACGGATTCGAGCAGATGGAGGTGCGTGTTCATCAGCTTCAGGTTGGAGGGCCCTCCCACGGGCGATGGTTCACTTGCGGGCAGGGCTTTCCACTCCGGCGTGAAGTTCTCGACATAGCCGCCGTAGGTCGCGTCGTGGGCCTTGGCTTCGAGCAGATCGAAGAACTTCGTGGCGAACGCCAGAACGTCCTTGCGGCCACTGGCCATCGCGTACTCGGACAGGGCGTACAGAGAAACGATTGGCCGTAGAGAATCTTGTTGGGCTGAAGCTTCTGGTTGCCGGTGGCGTCACCTCCCAATAGAAACCGCCATTCTGGGCGTCCCACATCTTGTCGATCAGGAAGCGGTAACCGACCTCGGCGGCTTCCAGGTTCTTCTGGGGCTCGTAGCCGGCCCGGGCCAGCCGGGAGAAGAGCCACACCTGCCGCGCCTGGGTCACGATCATTTTCGTCACCGGCTCCCGGAGCTTGCCATTGATATCGAAGTTGATGGTGTACCCGCCGTTGGTGCGGTCGATGCTCTTGTCATACCAGAACGGCACGATGTTCTCCGCCAGGATCTTCTGGAGCAGCGGCGTGTACTTCTGGCTTGCCTGCTGCATCTCACTGGACGCCGCTTGGGCCAGCGAAGCACCGAAGAGAATCAACGAAGCAGCTAGCCAGAAGTTGTGACTTGACGATCTGTTTCTCATAACCACTCCCTTCGGAAATTGAGCATGTAGGGGGGGTTCCAACCCCCGCGTCAAAGCTAATTCGATCGATCAGACGTGTGGGTCAAGGACCCACCCTACAAATCGCGTCGGTTCATGATACCCACGTGCCGCATCATTTCTTGAGTGCTTATCCGC
>CAVVRJ010000065.1:0-84711 GCA_963750205.1 uncultured Planctomycetota bacterium | reverse complement strand
CGCAAAGCCGTAGGCATGGCACCGGACCCTTACCGAATTTGTTCGTCAAAACTCATTAGGCGGATAGGAGGAGTTTGACCCGCCTGAAGGGGGTACTCCGAACGGAACTCCGAACGAGGCGGGCCATCGACAAGGGGCAAGTCCACGAGTATGATCTATCCAGGAAGACTTCAGAGCCAGTTAAGGAGAAAGATCGTGGACAACAAAGAAGACACCATTCAGCGCGCATCGACATCGAATCCCATTTTCTCACGCCGAGGGTTTGTGGCCCAAGCCGCTGCCGCTGTGGGCTTGGCGGGCCTGCTCGAAATGAACCGGGAGGCGGAAGCGGGGGCCGCGAGCCGGGCCGCTGTTGCGCCGCGGGAATCGATCAAGATCACCAAGCTGGAGACGTTCATCCTGCGGAACAGTTGGGTGTTCGTGAAGATCTCCACGGATGCGGGCATCACCGGCTGGGGCGAGATGCTCAAGGATAAGAGCAAGACCTGTGCGGCGGGGGCCCACCAGGTCGAGTCCTATCTGATCGGCAAGGACCCGCGCCAGGTGGTCCAGCACTGGCAGGCGCATCTACCGCCACGCGTTCTATCGCGGCGGGCCGGTCCTGACCGCCATCGTCAGCGGTATCGACCAGGCCCTCTGGGACATCAAGGGCAAGGCCCTGGGCGTGCCCGTCTACGAATTGCTCGGTGGTCCCACCCGGGACAAGATCCGCGTCTACGGCAGTCCCGAGGACGTGGCGCGGGGCCGGGCGAAGGCCTGCAAGGTCACGCCCCGCGCCGAGGGACGCGCAGCCTACAAGTACATTGAGAGTCCGGCGTTCGTCCAGAAAGTGGCCAAGGACTTCGCCGCTTTGCGGGAGAAACTGGGCCCCGAGGCGGACATCGCCATCGATTTCCACGGGGCCGTCGAGCCGCAGACGGCCGGGCTTCTGATCAAAGCCCTGGAGCCGTACCAGCCGTTCTTCATCGAAGAGCCGGTGCAGTGCCAGAATGTGGATGTCATGGCCGACCTGGCCCGCAAGACCTACATCCCGATCGCCACGGGCGAGCGTATCTTCACCAAGTGGGGCTTCCGCGAGATCCTGGAGAAAAAGGCCGCCAGCATCTTGCAGCCCGACGTTTGCTATGCGGGCGGGATTACGGAGCTGCGCTTGATCGCCGGCATGGCCGAGGCGTACTACGTCCCGATCGCGCCGCACAATCCGCAGGGGCCGTGCTCGCTGGCCGCCAGTTGCCAGATTGCGGCATCGATTCCGAATTTCCTGATCCAGGAACGCGGCACGAGCACGCATGAGAACCTGCTCAAGACGCCGTTCAAAGTGGAGAACGGATACCTGCCGCTACCGACCGGGCCGGGGCTGGGCATCGAGATCGACGAGGACAAGCTCATGGCCCAAGTCGGCGAGCCCCAGGCGTATCCGCAAACTTACGACAGGGACGATGGCTCCGTGGTGGATTGGTGATGGGGCCCCTGGGAACGCCGATCTCCCGATCGGCATAAGAGAAGAGGCCAACAGGAGATTGGCGTTCCCAGGCCAATCGGTATAGGGCTCATGGGCCAGAGGCGACGAGACTGGGAATGACGCCGCGAGTTGTCAAGCGGTAGGGTGTGCACCGCACACCAACACCAGGCCGATAGACTGGAGATGGTGTGCGGTGCACACCCTACCAGTGCTTTCTACATTTTGTCGAACTGGGCCAGCACGTAGTCTCTGGCGGTCGGGACGTCGGGGAGAGTCAGATGCTCGACGGCCAGATAGATCTTCGCGGTCCAGTTGGGCCAGCAGCCGCAGATAGAGCGGGTAATCGAGCACGCCTTTGCCGGCGTACGGTAGCTCGGTGTCATCGGCGTTGGCTGCCGCCTTAACATCTTTGGCGTGGGCGATCACCGTCTGCTGGCCCACCCGCTGGAAGATGTCCTTGAGCATCGGCTGCATCTGGGCGAGCTGGGCTTTGCGGAAGTAGTTGCAGGGGTCCATCACCAGCTTCAGGGCGGGGAAGAGACATCGTGGAACAGCCGCTCCATCCGCTCGGCCGAGCCGATGACGTTCTTCCAATAAGGCTCGATGGAGACGACGGCCCCGGTCTTCTCGGCCAGCCTGACGAACTTCTCCAGCGAGGCCCGGCACTGCTGATAGGCAGCTTCCGTGGCGTTCTCGGGCGAATCGCTCCACTCGGACTGCGGATTGAGCGAGCCCGTCTCGGTGGAGATGTTGTTGGAGCCGAGGCGCTTCCAGTTCTCGATGAGGAACTGCATCCGCTGCTCGCCCCGCTGGCGGGTTTGCGGGTTCGGCGCGACCACATTGTAGTAGCCGTACAGACCGACGATCTTGATCCCGCTGCGGTCGAAGCAGCTTGCGATCTTCTCCGCGGCCTTCCAATCCGGCGCCAGGGGGTCAAAGCGCACGTCGGCGAAGTTGCCCTCTTGCACCGCGGCACCGAACCCATCCGCCTTGATGCGTTGGGCCGCCTCTTCCAGCGGCAGGCCCGCATAGACCCCGGTGAAGACGGCGAGCTTGATGTTCTTCTTCGCCTTCGCTTTGAGGTCATCGGCCGCCCAGCCGGTCAGCGGCGCGGCCAGCGTGGCGGCGCCGGCGAGCTTCAAACAATCACGACGAGACAACAATCCGATTTGGGTCTTCATGGCAACCTCCTATGAATCGGCTCGCCGTTGGCACCGACAGTACCAACGGCGAGCCGAGAACTTACGAACGAGACAGTTGCACGCGGCGAGAACACGCGGGGACGATCATTCCTTTTCCCAGGGGACGACCCACTTGTACATGGTATGGGACGGCCCGAAATTGGCGTTCTCGTCGCTGTCCGACTCGGCCGTTATCTGCTCGACAACCACGGGCTTGGCGCCGCGCATGTCGAAGTCGTGGGACACGATGCGGGTGCCGGGTTTGCACTTGGCCAGTTGCGGCATCAGCTTTACATTCAGGGACGGCAGCAGGTACAGCGTGATCACGTTGGCTTGGCTCAGGTCGAGGGTGAAGATGTCCTCCTGCTTGATGGTGACCAGGTTCTCCACGTGGTTGGCCCGGACGTTCTCGAGCGATTCCTTGATGCGCTGGGGGTTGATGTCGAAGCCGTAGGCCTTGACTCCGTATTTCTTGGCCGCCGTCACGACGATGCGGCCGTCGCCGCAGCCGAGGTCATACACGACATCGCCCGGCTTGACCTCCGCCAGTTCCAGCATTCTGTCCACGACCTTCTGCGGCGTCGGCACGTAGATCACGTCCGGCTGCCGGGCCATGGGCTTCAGGACGGTCTCGGTGGCGGCGGCTGGGGCGGGGGCGGCCTCGATCTTCTTGCCCGTCACTTCACGCGTGCCGTTCTGCGAGGCGATCTGCCCTTTGAGAGTCTTGCCATCGAGGGTCCCCTTGAACTCTCTCTCCTGGGCCTGGTCGCCGAAGCCCATCATCACCTTGAAACTGACCTGGTTGCCTTCGAGCTTCAGGTCCTTGACGGGGATCTCGCCGCCGAATGTCTCATAGCGGCCGGACAGGTCGCCCCGGACGATCAAGGTGCTCGTCCGCGTGCCTTGATCCGTCGTGGTGGAGACGCCCACTTGCCGATCAGGGCGCCGCCGAACCGCTGGCCGGCAATCGGGACCTCAAACTGATCGGCCTTGCTCACGCCTGTCAGCTTGTCGCCCTGCGACGGTGCCCTCGAAGGTCATTTCGAATTCATTGTCGTTGAACTTGGCTTTGCGGTTGAAGCTGAGCTTGCCGTTCTGGAATTTGACGTTGGAGATCGTGCTCTCGCCGAGCTGGCTGGTCCATTTGGCATCGAGCGTTCCGTCGGTCTTCTGGGAAACGACCAGTTTGGCCGTGACGTCCCGGTCCTGGATGCGGTAGCTGAGGTTCCACTGGCCCACGGCGGGCGACTCGGGCTTGCGGCGGGTCCCATTGACGGCGAACTCACCCTGGTCATTGGAGACCGTACCCGTGAGCTTCCCATCGGCCAGGGTCCCCGCGAAGTTCATGGTGAACTCCCGGTCGCCAAACTTCATGGTGCGGACGAAGGTGAGTTTCTGACCATCGAACTTCACATTGGACAGGTCGGTGCTGCCCCACTGGCCGGTCAGGGCGCCAGCCGGCGCTCTGGGCGAGGGTCAGAGTGGAAAACATCTGCCGGCCGTTGAAGTCCGAGGCGAGCTCCCATTCGCCGGTGATGTCTTCGGCCCAGGCCGACGGAACCGCGAGCGCCAAAGCGACCAGGATACTCCCCACCAAGTGCCTTCTGTTGCGACGTGTGTCTTGCCTCATGGCAATCCTCCTGTAAATAAAATGGATGGTTTACGGTGCCGCCATCATAGTCTCCGGCCGCTGCTCATGCAAGTGTCTTGAAGTCTCCAGTTTGAAGTGGCAAGTCGGAAGCGGCATGCCCACTTGAGACTTCCAATCTCTCCTGTACCTCCCTCACTTTGTGATGAGCACATACTGGGGACTGCCGGAGAGGATCAGCTTGAGTTGGCCGGACGGCCAAGTGATGGGTTTGCTCTGACCCAACATATCGACTAAAGTCCCTGCCGAGGCTTGGGAGGGGAGGGTAATCTCATGGTCTGCCTCCGTGGTCCAGACGGCCAACGCCGACTGGCTCCCTTTGCCCAACCGGTAGACGAAGTCCTTTTCGTCCGGTGTCACGAGCCGTTCTTTGATCGTGTACCCGGCCAGAGTCGAGGAGAGCGCCTGGGCCGCCCGATAGGCGGCTTTCGGTTGGAGGTCCCGGCCCACCGTGCCGAAGTGGTGCTCGCGCTCGTTGGGATCGGCGCCGTCATTCTTCCAGTCGTACCAAATGCTGACCGGGACCTTCTGGTACAGGTTCGTGAGGAACATGCGGACCAGGTAACGGGCCTGCTGCTCGTCCGAGAGGCGTTTCTTGTCCCAGTTGATGTTCGAATACCCCCATTCGCCGGAGATGATGGGGATCTGCTTGCCTTGAGGGGCGTATTGCCCGATGAGCCGGCGGAGCCTGTCATAGTCTCTGGCGACGGTCTCCGGCCCCTGCGGGCGGTACGGATGGATGCTCAGGGCGTCGATCCACTGGAGCAGGCCCTGCTTGAAGCAATTCTCCAGCCAGTCGAAGGGGATGGTGGAAGTCGCCGGCGCCAGGAGGATGCCGGAGGGGTCGGCCTGGCGGATGAGCGGGGCCGCCTCGGCGACGAGCCTGCAATAGTTCTCGACGTCGGGCTGGGGCACCCAGAACTGCCTGATGTTGGGCTCGTTCCAGAACTCCCAAAGGATGCCCTTGCCACTGAAGTGCCGGGCGGCCGCTTGAGCGAAGGCGGCGAAGGCCTTGCGGCCGGCCTCCGTGCGGACGGAGTGCTCCTCTTCGTAGAGCCGGTTACTGTAATCGAGGATGTAGATCATGCGCAGGCCGCGTTTGAGGCAGCCGGCGGTCAGGGCGTCATACCCCGCGCGCTCGAAGTCGTAGACGCCTTTCTGCCGCTCGATGCCGGACCAGCCGAAATCCATGCGGATGACTCGGAACCCGCCGGCCTGGATGAGGTCGAGGTCCGGGCGGTCCCCGGTGAAATGGATGTTGACGCCGAAGCCGTCCGGGATCGTCAATTCGGGCAGAGAGCCGGCCGCCGGGGAAGGCGAGGCCATGCTCACGAGTAGCACAAGACCGGCGGCCAGCGTCCCATGATGGAGGCGTGGATACAGCATTTCATTTCTCCTCTCTGCGTGTAGCGGCGGACCATGCTGCGGCACGCACATTAAGGTTGAATGACGTTCGCAACAGAGTACCACAGGTCGGCCGCGGCCACAAGGCAAGTTGGATGCGCGGACAGGGCAATTGCCTGTGGCTACGCGGCTCGCCGGGTTCAGCCGGTGGCATCGGCATCCTGCCGATGCTGCATGGGCTGGAAGCCCATGCCACTTTGGATCATCGGTCACATGCAATTGCCCTGGATGCGCGGAGAACCTCGTCAAAACTCATCAGGGAGAAGCCGGAATGACCAGGGCCCGGGTGCTGCCGGTCATCGTCGCTCCTGACGGCCTTGGAAATGATGACTTGAAAGCGCGGGCCGGGGCCGTCATGATGCCCCCAGGTGAGTGTGATGTAGATTCAGGGTCTACAAGGCCCACTACATCCACAAGCCACGCTGACAGGGTCCCCAAACGCGACGGGTCGCGCTTGGGAGCCCAAATCGCCGGGGCTACTCGAGGTTGGCTCACGCGATGGATCGCCTGAGGGCCGCGAGTAGGTATTGGGCTCCCCAACGCGCTGGGTCGCATTGGGGGGCCCCGGACAGTAGAAGAGGGGGGACTATGGGAGAGAAGGGACGGAAAGGGACCCGGGACCGGGGCTCCCAACGCACCAGGTCGCGCTGGGGAGACCCGCCCCACGCGCCGGAGCGCGTGGACAAAGGGCTCGGGGTTCCCAACGCCGAGCACGGCGTTGGGGGACCCTTCCTGCCGGTATGACATCCAACCCGCCTACCGTAGAGGCCTGCTAGCGCGGTCCCTCTGCGTCGGGCGTCACAAGCGGATAGGGGGGGCCGTTACGCTCGGGTCCCCCAACGCGACACGTTGCGTTGGGGAGGCCGGTCGGCCGGTCTCAGCCATTCCTCGAAGAACGCAGCCGGGCCCTCCAACGCGACCAATCGCAGTGAGGGACCCTCAAACAGGTGAGGCTCAGTATGGCAATGACAAGGATTGCTCCTCTCCTCGCGGCCGCCTGTCTCGTGCTGGCGGGCTGCGGGGATCACATCCGTCCGCCTTCGCCGGAGGAACTGGCCCGGTTCCGGGCCGCCGGCAAAAGCGGTCCGGCCGTAGACATGAATCGGGTCCTGCAAGCCAAGATCACTCCGGGCTCGTACCGGGTCGTGTCGGGGGATGTGCTGCGCGTGGAGATGCCGAAGATTCCCGGATCAGCAGCCGTCCGAGCTCGCGGGGGTCGATGTTCACCAGGTATACAGTTGCCGGGTGGGCGACAACGGGGCTATTGTCCTGCCGATCATCGGGCCGCTCGCGGTGCGGGGCATGTCGCTGGCGGAGGTCGAAGCGGCGATTGTCGCGCAATACCATCCACGGTATGTGGCATCCTGGCTGCCGGTCTATGTGAGCGTGCAGGAGTACCAGACGCAGCGTGTCTCCGTTGTCGGAGCGGTGACGCAGCCGGGAATTCACGGCCTGCGGCACGATCAAATGACCCTGGTGGCGGCGCTGCAGCAGGCGGGGGGCATTACCATCCCAGGGGCGGCGGTCATCCGTATCAATCGAACCGAAGCTTCGGGTCCAGGACCTCGGCTGCAGCCCGTGCGGGATCGGGAAGGGAGGAAGGGGATGATGGATGGCTTGGGACGCTCCGATTCCCACGATCCCGGTATTGCCAACATTCCAACATTCCGATGCCCCCGCATCCCAACCGTCCCATCCATCGCCCATTCTACGGGCGATCTTCGAGCAGGAGGGCCCGTTGCGGACTACCGGCTGGCTCCGGGTGGAACAGACGAATGGCGAAGTGAGCGTTCGCAAATGGCTCGACATTGGCAACGGACCCCAGCGGCGTGAGTTCCTGGCCGCCTTGGCCGCCCGGTCGAAATGGCCCGGGATCGACGACTTGGACGGGAAGCTGGCACGACTGGGGGGCTATTTGGAGGGGCAGCCCGCTGGTCCTGTTCCTCCTTCAGAACCGGCCGCCGGCTGGCGGGTCCTGGGGGACAATACCTTCGCGATCGCCTTCTACGAATCGCCGAAGGACATCCTGTGCCAGGCCGGACCGTGGCGGCGAAAGGGCCCGCCAACGCGACGGGTCGTGTGGGGGAGCCCAAGTGCCGGTGGAAGTGGCGGGCGCGGTGGGCTCGGCACGGGGTGATGTGCCACGGCCTCCTGCCCAGAATGGGCTCGCGATTCCCAACGCACCATCCCGCGTTGGGCAGCGGGACCCCAATCGCGATCCATCGCGATTGGGAAGGGCTCCCACCGGCGAAAAAGAGCCGGTGGGGACCCGAGCCCAACCTGAGCCTCTTCCAGGGGCCGTCAGTGGCGTTCGGGAATGGCCGACTAAAACGGAGGCATCGACTCCAAGACTCGCAGGGGACGGGGCCCCCAACGCGGAATTCCACGTTGGGGACCCCAAGCCCAGACGTGACTCGTCGGTTTGGGGGCCCAACCTTCCTCCACCCCGAACGGCCGGGAATGGGAGGCAGATATGGGGGCAGACCTCCGCGTGGGAGGCCTCGAGGCCGAGGGGGGCCCGGTGTCCGGCGGGGGCTCGACGCAAACGCTGGTTTGCCCATCCGGGGGTTGAATATTCCATTTGCGGATGTGGACTTGAAGGAAGGGGACACGGTGGTGGTGGAACCGCCGCGCGACCAGATGGTCTCGGTCGTGGGCTTGGTCACCCGCCCGGGCAACATGCCCTATCCGCCGAACGGACAGTATAACCTGATTCAAGCCATCGCGTTTGCGGGCGGGCTGGATCTGGTGGCCGACCCCCGGTATATCAGCGTTTACCGGCTGACGGCGGAGGGCGAGATCGTCAGCGTCACGTTCCAGTTGGTCAAGACCCACCCCCACCATCAGCCGCAACTCACGGATTGTCTGGCTCTGCCCTTGAAGCCAGGCGATGTAGTGTCCGTCGAGCAGACCCTGCGCACCCGCATGAATATTTTTCTCGACCGGGTCTTTCGCATCAGCCTGGGTGTGTATGTCGATCCGCTTCATAGGGACTATTAGCATGAGAGACAACAAACGCGATGAATCGCTTTCGGGAGATCCTTCCGCACAGGAGAAGGACTCTCCCACGCCGAATTCCGCTTTGGGGGCCCCGGGCCTGGTGCATCCTCCCGCCCGGGGGTGGTGCCCCTCAGCCATCGCAGACTCAGCCTCGCGGCGCGGGCCCGACCGGGCGGGCTCTCTGCGGCGGCCCTCCCCGCCGACGGCTTGCTCGTGGTCCTGTGGCGCAGCCGCTGGGTCATGCTGATTTGCCTGTTGGCCGCGCTCGACGGCGGGATCGCCTATATGCAGACTGTCCCTCCGATCTACACCAGCACCGCCAAACTCTACCTGGATTACGCGGGGATTCGCCTCAGCAATCCCTATGAACCCGGGAGCCGACCGCAAACCGACAAGTACTTGTGCACGCAGGCAGAAGTCGTCAAGTCCCGGCCGATCCTCGCGGCCGTGGAGAAGACGCTGACGCCGCGCGGGCTGCGTACCCTGGCGGAGGTCGATGTGCCCCCCACGGCCTACTTGCAGAGGAACCTGGTCGTCGAAGTCGGCAAGAAGGATGAGGTGATCTCCATCACGCTGCGCTGCCCCTACCCCGCCGAGGCGGCCCAGATCGTCAACAGTGTGGTGGCGGCGTACCAGGCGAGCCGCTCCGAGCATGAACAACTCAACGCGGCCGAGGTGCTCCGGGTCCTGCGGGAGGACTTGCAGCGCACCAGCCAGGAACTGGACGAGAAACAGAGCCAGTTGACGGCCTTCCAGAACGATCACATGCCGCTGGCGTTGGGATCGGATCAGACCCGGGACGTGGCGCAACGGCAGTTGGAGTACCAGAAGAATGCCGCAGACGCAGGCCGAGATCACGCGCATCGAGGCGGAGTCCTTCCGCCGGGACGTTCAGGCGCTCGCTTCGAAACCGGCCGCGTTGCGCCAGTACGTGCAACTGGTAGGCAATGGCAGTCCGGCGCTGGTCCAGGATCAGGAGAAGGCGCCCGTGGAGACCCGCCTCATCGACTTGAAGCATCAGAGAGAAACACTGCTCAAAACCCTCACGCCGGCCATGCCCAGCGTGGCGGCGCTCAGCACGGAAATCAACAGCCTGGAGGCGAAGCTCAAAGAGATCGACGATCAGTTCGTCAAGGCGGTGCTGGCGGCCGCCGACCAGCGACTGGCGGGGGCGAAGAAGAAGGACGAAGACGTCGCTCTGTTGTGCCGCCAGCAACAGGAACAGGTCAAGACGGTGAACGGCGAGGTCGCCGAGTATCAGCGGCTGCACGAGAAAGTGGAGAATCTGAGGGCGTATTTCCAGGACCGCGAGAAACAGGTCCGGGAGATCGGCAAGATCGTCGGTCAAGATGTAGGCCAGTTGCGCATGGCCGTGCTCGAGCCGGCCCTGCCGGCAGCCATCCCCTCGGAGCCACAGGCCGCACGGGTGATGGGAATGGCCCTGGTCCTCGGATTGTTGTTAGGGGGCGGGGTGGCCGTGGCCCGCGATTGGCTGAATCAGACGCTGCGTTCGGCGGACGAAATCGCGGCGCCTGCTGCATGTCCCGGTGCTGGGCGCCGTGCCGGCCATGCGCCGGCGCCGGCGCATGCAGGACCGCGGTCGCAATGTCCTGCTGCAGCCCGATTCCCACGAAGCGGAGGCGTTCCGAACCATTCGCACGGCGGTGCTTTTTGGCGCCGCGCCGGAAGGGGCCAAGACGATCCTGGTTACCTCGCCGGCCGCCGGGGACGGCAAGTCCACGCTGGTGAGCAACCTGGCGATCGCCTTGGCCAACGCCGGACAAAAAACCCTGATCCTGGATGCGGACCTCCGCAAGCCGACGCAGCACGTCATCTTTGGGCTGGACCCGCAGGAGCGGTGCCTGAGCTCGGTCTTTGCCGGCACGATGACGCTGGCGGCAGCGGTGCAACCGAGCGGCATCGAGGGGCTGCACGTTCTCACAGGCGGCCACCAAATGGCCCATCCGGCAGAGGTCCTCAACGGCCCACAGTTCGCCCATCTCCTGACGTGCCTGACGGAGGTGTATGACCGGATCGTGATCGACGCCCCGCCGGTGACGGTGGTCACGGATGCTCAGATCCTGGGTGCCCTCTGTGACGCCACGGTCCTGGTCCTGCGGGCGGATCGATCGCCACGGCGTGTCGCCCTGCATGCGATCGACGCGTTGCAGAGCGTGGGCGCCCGTCTGTTGGGGGTGGTCGTGAATGAGGTCCGCAAGAGCGGCCACCGCTACGGCTATTACTATGATCGGCGCCGCAAGTACTACGAGGCGCGGCGGGGCGGGCACGGGAAAGCGCAGGACCGCAGTGCCGGCCACGGGGCTGCGCGTAGGGGCGACGGACCCGCCAGCCCCGGCCTTGCCGGTCAAAATGGCCTCCGAGAGAGCATGATTGCGACAGAACCCAATCCGGCACGTGGCTGGGACGGACGCCCCGGGGCAGGCCGGTTCGCGCGCCGACGCCGCAGTTCGTGGACGTGCACTGTCACTGCCTGCCGAACCTCGACGACGGGCCCCAGTCCCTGGAGGAGGCGCTGACGCTGTGCCGGACTCTGGTGCAGGACCGCGTGTCTACGGTGGTGGCGACGCCGCACCAGCTCGGCCGCTTTGAGAACTGCATCCATGCGGCCACCATTCGGCAGGCCGTGAATCTTCTCCGCGCCGCGCTGCGGGAACGGGGGATCGACTTGCAGGTGCTGCCGGGCGCCGAGGTCCGCCTCGATGAGCGTATGGACGAGCTGCTGGCCCGAGATGAGATCTTGACGCTGGCTGACGCCGGCCGGCACATTCTCTTGGAGCTTCCGTGGGATGCCTTGATCGATATCGAGCCCTTGCTCGTTCAGCTCGCCTGTCGCGGAGTGCACGTCCTTCTCGCTCATCCGGAACGGAACGTCCCGCTGCTCCGCCATCTGCCGATCCTGCGTCGCTGGCTGGCGTGCGGAGTCGGGCTGCAGGTCACCGCCGGGAGTCTCGTCGGCGATTGGGGGCGTCACGCCAAGCGCGCCGCCTGGCAATTGGTGACCCAGGGATACCGGGTCTGCGTCGCGACCGATGCCCACGGCGGTGAGGCCGCCGCGCCGCGCATGAGGGACGCGTTCCGCGCCTTGACGGACCGCCTGGGCCGCGACCTGGCCTGTCTGGTGTGTGTGGAAAACCCCGCGCGGGTCGATTCGTGGGGAGAAGCTGGCTCCAGAGCGGGCGTCGAGCCAACCGGAAGTCACGTGATCGCGAGGGGGAAGAAAGGGAAGTCCTTCCAGCCTTCCTTGGCTTCTCCCCTTCGCCTTGGCGCCGCGGCCGGGAAGCGATGTCGGTGGTGGAGGGAGACGCTGACGGGGACGGAGTCTGCACGGAATATGGAGAGTATCGCGATGAATAATCTCTCTGTTGCCCTCTATCGGACCATTTTGATGCTGGGTGTGGGCGCCGGTCTCGGCCTGGCGAAGGGGACCGCTTCCCCAGAGAACCTGATCTTCAATCCGGGGTTCGAGATCGCCCGCGGGAATGTCCCCGTCAGTTGGCGCCTGGGCCATGGAGCCGACGGCAACACCTTCGACTGGGTCCAGGATGACGGGACGGGCGCCGACGTCCACTCCGGCCGCCGGTCGCTGCGCATGAACGCGCTCCAGGCGCCGGCCCCGGACCGCTCGATGGACGTCACCTCCATCCCGTTTCACGCTCCGCCCCATGCCCGCGTGGAAGCCTCCGTGTGGCTCAAAGCC
Organism: uncultured Planctomycetota bacterium; assembly: GCA_963750205.1. GTDB lineage: Bacteria > Planctomycetota > Phycisphaerae > Sedimentisphaerales > Anaerobacaceae > PLanc-01. The sequence goes on along the minus strand of CAVVRJ010000065.1, from coordinate 72,298 downwards.
AGCGACGTGGTGAGTCGGGGGACCGCCGATTGGTATGGGCTGCGGGTCACCCTGACGGCCCACGACGACTCCGGCGCGCGTGGTCGAGCACTGGGACTTGATGAAGGAGGAAGGCTCCTTTTCCTGGAAGAAGATCCAGGGCGGCATGCTCGTTCCGGAAGGCACGGCGACGATGGACCTGTCGATCAAGCTGACCACCGCCACCGGCACGGTATGGGTCGATGATGCCCAGGTGACGGTGGCGGAGGAACTGCCGGTGGTGAACCTGGAGGGCATCCACAACCCGGTCCTGATTCCCCACCCCTGGCAAGCACGGCTGAACGGCGCAGAAGTTCGATCTGCGCGGCGTCGCCATCCTGAACCAGCGTGAGGACCCCCGCGTGCATGACGCGGCGGACTCGTTCTTCACCGGTATCGGCGTGGTGCACGGATTCCAGACGGGCGACGATCCGGCCGCCCTTCCGGTCGGGCACTCAGTTGCTCCTGGGCGACGGCGCCGACCCCACCCTCGCCGAGGAGTTCTCCCTGCGCTTCCCCGAATTTCACCTGGTCGGACCTCGAAGACCAGGGCTACTTCCTCGCCGTGGTCCCCGGGGAGGGCCAAAACCATATCTACCTCGGCGCCAATACCCACCTCGGGCGGTTCTACGGCCTCCAGACCCTCAAACAGTTGGTCCAGAGTCAGGCCGTCTACGTCGCGGATATTCTGGACAAGCCGACGGTGGCGTGCCGGGGTATCCCCATGGGCTTGCAGTGGTTTGACCAACGAAGCGGGGAAGCTCTCCGACGCTTGACGCAACTGAAGTTCAACTTCGTCTGGGCCCAGGGGTCCTTCCTGGACAACGCCCTGGACACCGATAACTGGAGACGTGGATTTCACGGCCGACCAGAAGACGATCCTCAAGAGACTTCTTTGACCTGTACCAGAAGAACTTCATTGACGTCTGGATGGCGATCGGGCCGCGCGGGAAGAACCCGCCGCTGCAATATTCCTCCGACAGCGACGTCGATACCGTCGTGCGGAAGATGGATGTGCTCTACACCCTGGGCCTGCGCAATTTCGGGCTGCGGTTCGATGATTTGGGGAACGTCGGGGAGGACCAATTGCTGGTCCCCCAGGATGTCGAATGCCTTCGGCAACGATATCGGTGCGGCCCAAGTCCGTTCATCGGCGCCGTGTATGGCCGTCTGAAGAGCCTGCATCCCGATATCCGGTTCATGGTGGTGCCCATGGACTATAGTCAGGTGGGCAACTACGGGGAGAAGACGACCGCGAGCTCGCGCCTGCGGCAATTCCAAAAGCTGCCCCGTGAAGTCGGCCTCTATTTCGTTTCCTACTACGATGAAGACATTCTGTCGGCGACCCTGTTGACCGGCCGCCCCACCGTGGCGGTGGTGTCCAATTTCTACTCGGAAGGGATCGAGGACCGCAACGAATACGCGGTTCCGTACCTGAACTTCCTCGGCTGGCAGAATGCCGCGGTCCGGAGCAAGATCGCCGGCTTCACGTGGTTGCCCAAGATCCCGCAAATGGAAGACGCCGCGCTGATCTCGTGGCGCACGGTGGCGGATTTCTCCTGGGCGCCGGAACGGTACGACCCGAACCGGTCGTTTCAGTTCGCCGCCGCCAAGTACGTGGGAGTGCCGGATCGAATGCCAGTGCCCAGCCGGCCAGGGCTGCGCTGAACACGGATAACGAGAGCCCTCTACTCTTTCGCGGGGGAGAGTCAGCCACGGCACGGATGCAGATCAAGGAAGAAGTAGAATGTTCCCTCTTCCGTTTCCTAACCAAGACCTCGGCGCTGGCGCAAGGCCTGCTCGTGCTGGGGGATCAATCGTTCCGCAGTGCGTCGACGTTTCTGTCCGCCATGCTGGTCGGGCGGGCCTGCGGGCGGGCCGAGTATGGCTTCTACACGCTGCTGTTAACGCTCCTGGTCACGGCCGAAGCCTTTCAGGCGGCGCTCGTGAGCACACCGTACGTAGTGCAGAACCCGTCCAAGAGGGGGCCGGACAAAGCGGTCCATCTGGGCAATGCCGTGGTGATCCAGCTTCTCGTGGCCGCGGGCACGGCCTTCTTTCTGCTGGGCCTGTTGCACACGATTCCGCTGGCGGGAACGGGCGATCTGTCCCCCCGGATCGTCCCGGCGTTTGCTCTTGCCTACTTCGCCGTGCTCTGGCGGGAGTTCTTCCGGCAAGTGCTGTTGGCCGATCTGGAGGTGGGCTGGAACCTGGCGTTTGGGGCCGCCGTGCACGGGTCCCTGATCGCGGTGTTGCTGGGATTGTTCTGGGTGGGAAAGCTCAGCGCCTGGACGGCGTATGTTGCCTTGGCCGGCTGCTGTCTCGTGCCGACGATGTCGGTGCTTTGGTGCCGCCGCCGCCGCATGCGGCTGGAGTTGAACAGCCTGGCTGAGCCAATTCCTGGAGTACTGGCATGTGGGGCGTTGGTTGTTCGCGCAGGCGGTCCTGATGGTCGTGTCGGGGCCGGTGTACAGTTGGGTCCTGGCGTCCTCTCGTGGTGCAGCGGCCGTGGGCTTGCTCGGGGCCTGCCTGCTGCCCGGTTCCGTCATGTCGCCACTCGTTCAGGCGCTCCACGCGTTTCTCCTGCCGAAGGCGTCCCATGCCATCCCGCGGGGAATCGACCACGTGCGGCGGATCGTGCTGCGGTCGAGCCTAGGCGTCGGCCTGGCGTTTCTCCTGTTCCCGATTCTCCTCGGGTGGTTTTCCACACCGATCATGAAGTTGCTCTTCGCAGACAAATACGATCCTTCCGGCTGGCTGGTGGCCTTTCTGGCCCTGCGCAGCTACCTGGTCGTGACGGCCGTGCCGCTGACCGTGGGCCTGGTCGTCTGTAAACAAGCTTACTTCGTCTTCAAATCGGAAATGGTTTCCTTGACCCTAACGGCGCTGCTCGGGCTGCCGTTGACCTATGCCCTGGGCGTCTGGGGTGTGGCCTGGGGCTTCTTGCTCACGCGGTTGTGCAGCCGACTCTACCTGGCTTGGGCGTTCCGGCAACACGTGAAGTCTTCCTCGACACCGACCATTATGGGGGTGGGGGACGAGCTTTCTGTCGCTCCGGCCCCAAGCCTATGAATAAGACAGGTGTGAGAACGTATGCGAGACATTCTTGACACGGCTGATTTGCGACAGCGTCTGCGGGAGAGTCTGTCTCGGCCCCAGACCATCATCGCTTTGATCGTCACGTGCGGGTTCCTGGTGAACGTGCAGCAGGGAGCCGACACCAATGAGATTCTGCGGGACGATCCGCTGGTATTCAAGGGGATTCGCGTGCTGACGATCCTGCTGGGTGGGTCGCTGGCGATTTTCACGGTGGTCCGAAGGAAGATTCCCTACGCCGTCTGCCTGGCGGTGCGCCGAATGCTCCCTCTAATGCTGTACGTCGGCTCCTGCGTCCTCTCGATTCCCTTCTCGGCGTACCCCCTCCTGAGTCTGTTCAAAGTCTGCGAGATCGCCCTGGTGGCCCTGGTTTGCCTCATCGGCATCACCTCCGCCGCAGGGTCGCCCTCGGATTTCTTCCATCTGAACGTGAAGATCGTGCTCCTGTACAGCGTCGTCATCTGGGTGGAGAGCTTCCTGTTTCCCGGCTTGGCCTGGATTCCGCTTCAGGGCGAGACGCCGCTGTTCGGCCACGCCCTCAGCGGCGTGTTCCCCGTGATCAACGCCAATACCGTGGGGCTCTTCGGGGCTGTCCTGTTTCTGGCCTATTTGCCCCGGCTGCTGGAACCACCGCTGCTGCGGCCCCGCTACACGTTCCCGGCGTTGCTGGGTTTGGCGTCGGTGGTCTGCAGCTATAGCCGGATCTCCCTGTTCGGGCTGGCTATCGCCACCTTTTGCTCGCTGATCTTGTTGAAGAAGTACGCGCTGGTCTGGGGCATTCTCCTGGGTTTGTCGCTCCTGGGCACGAGCGGCAGAGTCCGGACGCTTGCCATTGAGCACCTGGCGCGCGGGCAGGAAGACCGGAGTCTGGACACGTTCTCCAGCCACCGCCTGACGATGTGGGACCACGTGCTGAACGACTACGGGGTTTCCCTGGTGGGACGCGGGTACGCCGCCGGCTTTCGCTATGATGATGACCTGACTACGGGCCATGCCCATAACAGCCTCGTGGAGGTGTATTTCAATGTCGGGCTGCTGGGGCGTCGTGATGTGGCTGCTCTTCATCGCCACCGTGTGCCGACGTCTGTACCGGCTGTGGAAGACGCAAACCTCAGTGGACGGGCAGTTCATCGCAATTGTAGGCGTGCTGATCTTCATGCTGATCAAAGCGATGGCGATCCACCGTGTTCGTCTATCTCGATGCGAGCATGCTGATCATGGCGGGGATTGTCATCTACCTGGTGAGACAAGCATGCCGCCACCGAGCCGGACGGGCTGATGCCGGCGACGAGCAGGGCCTCGCGCTGTCGCTGCGGAACCCCAGAATGAACGCACTTGCGGGGAAAGACAATGGCAAGGCTGTGGCCGGGGGGGCAACGCAATGGTGGAACCTGGCACGGGGATGGGCGCATCAGAGCTTCTTTTACCTCGATCGCACGCAACGCGTCAGCCGGGTGATCCTGGAGATTGTGCCGACGATGCTCTTGGCCTGGTTGATCGGCGCGATCGGCGGGATTCGGCTGTCCCGATCTCTGGTTGTGGTGCAGTTGCCTGCTGATCGTCCACACGCTGAACTGGGTGCTCAACGGCAATTGGTGGGCCGGCGTGCTGTTCGCCTTTCCGCACCTGCGCAATCGGGGGGACCGGGCGACCTGTGCTTACCTCAACCAGATGGCCGACCGGCTCAAGCAGGGATCGGTCGATCTCCGGCGCCATGATCTTTGGCAGCATTTCCCGCGGCCAGTGGCATGAACGGAGCGACCTCGACGTCCGCTTGCTCCGGCGCCGAGGGCCGTCCCACGCCGTCGGAGGCGTCCTCGTCCTGCTGCGCGAGCGCTGGATCGCCCTGGTGAGCCGTCAGCCGTTGGACGTTTACTTGGCGGACGGGATCGCATTCCTGAAGCGAATGCGGCCGGACGAGCCGCCGTTGTTTCTGAAGAAGGATGACCTGCGCTTGGATCTCGCCTACCCCGAGGGGAAAGAGACGCGCATCGAGACGCTGAGAATGAACCGGCCCAGCGCGGGGCTGGAAGGCCGGGGGGCAATCTGAATGTCGCTGCTTCTGGTGGAGCCGGAAGATTTCGCGGGCCCGTTGTACGGGGGAGGGGGTGCGGCTATCGTCGCCCAGATCGTGCAGTCGTTTGGCGACCGGCTGGCCATCGTGGGCACCACCTCCGGCCGCCATCCCATCGGGCGGTGGACGTACGCGGAGATCTATGGCCGGCGGCGTCTGTTCTTGCCCGTGATCAACCGTGCCCGCGCCCAGCGGACGATGCTGGTCTCCGGGAACCTACGCTTTGCCCTGGCGCTGGCCCAGCACCGCCAGGCGATCCAGGAAATTGGCATCGAGTCGGTCTTCTCCCAAACGTGGTCCGTGCTGTGGTTCTTTGCCTTCTGGCCGGGGCAGTGGGACATCTGCTATTACTTTCCGGGGCTGGGCAACTCCCTCCGATACGGACGCCACGCCGTCCTGGGGAGAATCCTGGCCGGACCGTATGCCCTCGTGCATGCCAGGGCCCTGCGCAAAGCCCACGTCGTCCTCGCCGCCGCCTCCCGAGAAGCCGTCGCGGTGCATCAAAGAGCATCTGCGCCGGCTCGGCACGAATGTCGAGATCCACCCTCTGCCGACGGCGACGGACGTGGAACTATTCCAGCCGCGCCCGAAAGAGATGGTCCGTGCCAAGCTGGGACTGCCTGCGGATGCGCCGATCTACATCTTCGTCGGCCGGCTGGCGGCCGTGAAGGGTGTGCCCCTGATTCTGGAAGCCCTCAAAGTGGTCAAGGAGTCGCGGCCGGATGTTTTGCTCCTGATCGTCGGCGATGGCGAGGAGCGGCAGAATCTGGAACGGCTGGTGCAGCGCCTGGACCTGGCCGGCTCGGTCCGATTCCTGGGCATGCGTCCGCCGGAGGAGGTGGCGGAGCTGATCGCGTGTGCCGATGCCGGTTTGTTCGCTTCCTACACGGAAGGCTTCTCGGTCGCCATGGTGGAGCAGCTTGCCTGCGGCCGGCCGATCGTCAGCACGGATGTCAGTGGGGCGCATGACTTGATTGTCGACGGCACGAATGGATTCATCCTGCCGAGCCGCGACGTCGGGGCCTATGCGCAACGGATGCTCGATGTCCTCCATTTGCCGGCGGCCGAGCAGTTCGGCCGGGACCTCGCCGTCAAGAGTTTTTCGAGGGAGTCTCTGTGGGCCAGACTCCAACGCTCGTGGCCGCCCTTTGCCGCGGCGGCCCAGGTTGAAAGGGAAGGGAATTAAGGTGGTTATGGAAGGGTGTGTGGCCACAGTTTCGAAGGAGGACCCGGCCCGCGACTGGTGTTACGAGCACCAGATCCGGGTCGTGTTCTCCAGACGGGAGCAGATCGGGCGGGTTCTGTGGTGGATCGGCGGCTTCTTGCTCTTCCGCTGCTCGCTGCGTCCCATGTACGCGTGGCGACGGTGGGTTTTGCGTCTGTTCGGCGCCAAAGTCGGAGAGCAGGCGAGCATCCAGCGCAGCGTGCAGATCGAGCTCCCGTGGAATCTCGAAGTCGGCCGAGGCAGCACGCTCGGAGAGAAAGTGTGGGTGCACAGTCTGGACAAAGTCCGCATCGGGGATTATGTGACGATCTCCCAGCGGGTCTTCTTGTGCACGGGCACGCACGACTATACGCATCCGGAGTTCGACACCATCCGCCGGCCGATCTCCATCCAGCGTGGCGTCTGGATCGCCGCCGACGCTTTCATCGGGCCCGGGGTGACGATCGGCGAAGATGCCGTGATCGGCGTCCGGTCCGTCGTGCTCAAGGATATGCCGAAGGGCATGGTCTGCGTCGGGCACCCCTGCGTGCCGTTGAAACCGCGCGTGCCCGCCTCGTAGCATGGGCGGGACGCCCGTGCCACTCATGGGCAGGATGCCCGTGCTACGGTACCATGCGATGGCGATCTACACTTGCGACTTGACGCCGGAGAACCAGCATTTGATGCCTTGGCGGATGGTCCTCGAAATTGGCAGAGCCGGCCAACCAGGCCGGGCATCCGACGAAGGTCCTCTCCGGCCGGCCCTGGCCCAGGGAGAACTGCTGGGCCTCCGCAGGCTGCCCAGTCGAAGAGATCGCCAAGCCCTATTCGAGCCGAGGCGGCGGACAGCCTCCGGCAGATGATTCGCCGAGAGAAACTCGATGTTCTTGTTCTGGCCGGTGGCATGGTGGGTGGATCGGTGGCAGAGGGACCTGTGTGGAAATATCTCCGTTCCCGTCGTCTGGTATGTCCCGGGCGCCTGTTACCTTCTGCGACAAGCGGTGCGTGCTATGCCCGAGGTGGGCGTGCGGTCGGCGCTGCCTTTCTTGATCCAGTCGGTTTATCCGAAAAGACACCTTGTGAAAAGGCTACTGGGCTCCGCCCCGCGCTTCATGATTACTGCCTCCGAGTTCAATCGATCCGTTGTCTGTCGGGCGGGATGGCCTGCGGAGGATATATGCGTCGCTCCGCCGGGCAAGCCAACAGGGCGTTCGTCTGCGAAGAAGGAGGAGCCGATCGTCTTCACTACGATCCGGGAAAGACTTGCGGGGCGACCGTTCTATCTGTTCCTGGGGCCGCCCACGGGAATCCGGGGAATCCGACCGTTGCTCCGTGCTTTTGATCATCTTGCGGGCAGGCAGCCGGACATCTGCCTGGTCTGCTTGTTCCGGTCCGATCCCGGGCGTCGAGGTCGCGGACCTCCGCAGAAGAGTGGAGAAGGGCCGTCACGCCGGACGCATCGTTTGTATCTGGGAATCCGTTGGCGAAGCCGATCTGGATGCTTTTCTTGAAGCGTGTTATGCCGTGGTGCTGCCTTTTCTTCTGGTGCCTTCCGAGATTCCCGTTGGCCGTCATCGAAGCGGCGGGCCACGGCAAGCCCGTCATCACCACCGGGCCGGGCGGCACGGCGGATTTCGTCCGGGACTTCGGATTGACCGTTCCCCCCGGGACACAGCCGAGCACTCGCCCAAGCCATGCTCCGGTTACTCGAGGACAAACAGCTTTACGCGAAGAAGTGCGCGGCGGCCGAGCGCGTGTACGCGGCCCACCCAACGTGGGAAGACGTTGCGCAATCGTGGCTGTCGGTGGCGGAGCAGGCCGTCCGTGCGACTGTACCGACGCTCCGTCCAAGGCGGATAGCGAGCTATCTCGATTGAAATGACCCGGTTCATCGTGATCAGCGGCATCGACGGGTGCGGCAAGACGACCGTCATTCAGGCTCTTGCGGAACAGGCTCGAACGGGAAGGCCTGACCACACGCTATGAATGGCTGCGGTACAACCATCGGCTGGTGCGCCCCATCCACGCCCTGTCCCGGCTCGTCGGTTTGAGCCGGCCCTACCGGATCGAGGGCCGGCGCATCTGGCGGCACGAGTTTCACCGGAGCCGCATGGTTCTCCTCGTTCTACATTGGGTTGACGTGGCTGGACGCCTGGCTGGGGCGGCTGATTCTGGCCGCCAAGCTCATGCGGAAGAAGGCCGATGTGGTCGTATGCGATCGCTGGGTGCCGGATATCCTGGTCGATCTGGCGGTGGACACGAGACGCCGCTGTCTGCTGCGCGGCAAGTGGCTGGCGCGATTCGCCTGCCTGCTGCCGCCCGGGACGCGGCAGTACCTGATCGTACGCCACTCGGAGCGTATCTTCTCGGCCCGCCCGGATGTGAAGCGGGACCTCAGTCGCTCCTTCCGCCGGCGGCTCTACCGCAGGCTGGGGCGGAATGCGAGCATCGTCGTGGTCGGCAACAACGGGACCGTGGATTCGGCGGCCGATACCATCCTCTGGGACTGGAAGACATGGGCGTGTCGGTCCTCATCTTGACCCTGAACGAAGAGGTGAATCTGCCCGGCTGCCTGGAATCCGTGGCATGGTCGGACGACATCGTCGTGTTCGATTCGTTCAGCTCCGACCGCACCGTGGCGATCGCCCGTGCGGCCGGGGCCCGGGTGGTGCAACGGGCGTTCGACAATTACGCCGCCCAGCGGAACGCCGCGTTGACGCAAGTGCCCTACAAGCACCCGTGGGTGCTGATGGTCGATGCGGATGAGCGCTGGCCGAGGGAAATGTACGAGGAAATGAAAGAAGCGATCGGCCGCGATGGCGACATCTCGATCTACTACTTCCTGCGCAAGGACATGTTCCTGGGCCGGTGGCTGCGGCACACGGGCTATCCGACCTGGGCGGGACGGCTGCTCAAGCTGGGGACTGTGACCTTGGAACGGGCGATCAACGAGCAATATCTCACGAGTGGCCGCAAAGGCTATCTCCAGGGACACTTCCTTCATCTTCCTTTCCAGCGTGGCGTGGCGCACTGGCTCCATCGGCACAACCAGTACTCGTCGATGGAAGCCCAGGCGCTGGCCGGAGAGATCCGGGGGCGGTTGTCCCTGCGCGATCTCTTCGCACGCGAGCCGGCGACGCGCCGCCGGTCTTGGAAGCAGTTGGCCTACCGTTTGCCCTGCCGGCCCTTGCTCGTCTTTTGCTACTTGTATCTTCTGTCGGCTCGGGTTTCTGGACGGCCGGGCCGGCCTGGCCTATTGCCGGCTGCGGATGATCTATGAGTACATGATCGACTTGAAGATTACCGAACTCCGCCGCCGCCAGGAGGGTCTGCCGGTCTGAAACGGAGTCCCTCGACCAGCACGAGGAGGCTGATCGTCAACGCCGATGATTTCGGCTACTGCGCGCACACGGTGGACGCGACCATCGAGTGTTTCGAGCGGGGCGTCTTATCGAGCGCCACGCTGATGCCGAACATGCCGGCGTTCGAGAGAGCCGCCGCCTTCGCCCGTGCACATCCGGAATTCAGCTATGGGCTGCATCTGTGTCTGACCGACGAGCGGCCGGTCTCGGATCCCACGGCGATCCCCACGCTGGTCGCGGCCGACGGTTGTTTCTGGCGGACGCCCGAGTTCTTCAAACGGGCGTGGACCGGCCGCATCGCCGGCCGTGACCTCCGCCGGGAAGTGCGGGCGCAACTGAGGCGCATGAAGGAGATGGGCATTCCCGTCCACCACCTCGACGCGCACGGGCACGTGCACAAGGCCGCCCTCGTCCCGTGTACGCTGCGGGGCGTGCTCCGGGCGTCCGGCATCGTCACCGTGCGACGCACCCAGAACCTATTCTATAAAAGACCCCGCCTCTCGCGGCGCTGCTTCAACCACCTGACCAACGCCTTGATCCGCCGCTTGGGCCGGACGACCGACCATTTCCTGATGGTCGCCGGGACTTTGGGCAGCGGCGATGCTTGCTGGTGGGAGTATTGCATCGAGCGTCTTCCGGCCGGGGTGACGGAAATCGGCATCCATCCGGGCTGGGACGAGCCGTGGCGACGACTCGATACGCTACCCGTGCTCCAGCGGGGACGCCGGTATCTGGAAGAGGCACACATTCAACTCATCAGTTTCAACGAGCTGCCATGAAGATCCTTTTTGTCAACCAATGCTATTGGCCCGACCACGTCTCCACCGCCCAGCATCTGACGGACCTGGCGGAGGGGCTTGCCGGCCGGGGTCACGACGTCGCGGTCTTGTGCTCCCGGAACCCGTACACCGGCGGGGGCTCGATCTTTCCCAAGGAGCAGCAACACAACGGCGTCCAGATCTATCGGGTGGCGACCCTCGGCTACGGCAAGAAGTCCGGGCTCCGGGGCCGGATGTTGGACTATCTGTCCTTCCACGTGCATGGCCCTGCTCAAGGGGCTGTGGCTGCCCGCGCCGGAGATTGTGGTGACCTTGACGTCGCCGCTGCTGGTCGGCGCCCTGGGGTGGCTGCTGGCCGTCTTGAAACGCGCCAAGCACGTCCACTGGTGCATGGATTTGTTCCCGGATACGGGGGTCTTGTTCGGGCTCGTGAAAGAGAATGGGCTGGCCCATCGGGTCTGTGCGTTTTTCACCCGGCGTTACCTGCGCTCGGCCAGTGGGATCGTGGCGATCAGTCCCTACATGTTGGAGCGGATTCAGCGCTACGGCGTGGGGGATGAGCGTCTTCACGTCGTCCCGGTCTGGGCGGTGGGCAAGGACCTGCGGCCCATTCCGCGCCAGACCAATGGGTTTGTCCGGCAGCACGGCTTGGGCGGCAAATTCATCGTCATGTTCAGCGGCAATCTCGAGCTGGGCGGCGATGTGGACACCCTTGTCGGCGCGCTGGCGCGCTGCGCGGGGAACGAGACATCCTCTTGGTCATGATCAGCGAAGGTCCGCGCCTGGAGAAGTTCCGCACGCTGGCGGAGCACGCCGCGTTGTCCAACGTGCTGTTCCTGCCGTACCAGGACCGGGACCGGCTTGCCTACAGCCTCAGCGCCGGCGACGTCCACATCGTCACCAACAAGAAGGGCCTCGGCGGCCTGCGGGTCCCGGGCAAGACCTACGGGGTCCTGGCCGTCGGGCGGCCCATCGTCTATATCGGCGAGCCGCGGTGCGAAGTCGCCGACCTGGTCCGGGACCACCGAGCTTGGCTTCGTGATCGAAGAAGGGGATGTCCCCAGTCTCGTCCGGGCCATCCAGCACTTGCGGGACGACCCCGCGCTGCGGCAGCAGATTTCGGCCCGGGCCAGAGCCTTGTTCGAAGCGGACTACCAAGCCGAGCCCAATATTGACCTGTGGGAGAAGATCCTCACGCCCCTGGCGGACGCCGGAGTGCCTGCCGTGCGAGGCCGAATCCCCGCCAGCGCCGGCACAACGTAAGGAAAGGACGCTCATGGAAGACCAATCCTGTCATGGTGTGGTGGAATGCCTGCGGTGCGGGTCGAGCCGCTGGATCTTCAGCCCCCTCGCCAAGCCCTGGCAGAAATTGAGAAGTTATCTCGTTTGGCACTGCGAGAATTTGGGCGTGTGGAGAGGAGGATGGACCGCGTGCCTGAGTCTCTGGCGCCGGGTCAGCCACTCCTCCCCTGCGCCGGGCCCGGGCCAGAAAAACGTGGCTGGCGAGGTCCTGGGCTTGCAGCCGGGGGAACTGGTCGAGGTGAAGCCGCTGGAGGAAATCCTGGCGACTCTCGATGGCCAGCGCCGGCACAAGGGTCTGCTGTGGATGACCGGGATGGCCCAACACTGCGGCAAGCAGTACCGGGTCTACCGGCGGGTGGAGCGGATCACCCTGGAGAGCAATGGCGAGCAGCGGACGATGAAGAACACGGTCCTGCTCGAAGGCGTGATGTGCGACGGCCGGGAGTTCGGCGGGTGCGACCGCTCCTGCTTTCACTTCTGGAGGGAAGCGTGGTTGAGGAGAATTCATTCATGAGGCGGGTATGGAAATCATCATAGACGCCGGGCTAAACCCGGAGTGTGACAGTTTCGTTCGGCAAACGACGGGGGCCAAGCTATGTCACCTGCCGGCTTGGACGAGAATGGTCGAGCGGGTGTTCGGCCACGAGGGCGTGTATCTCGTGGCACGCGCGGAGGGCCACCTTGCGGGCATCCTGCCCTTGACGCACGTGCACAGCCGTCTGTTCGGGAATCGCTTGATCTCGCAGCCCTTCAGCGATTATGGCGGTCTGGTGGCGGCGGGCGAAGCCGCCCGGGATGCCCTCTACCAGCGGGCCGTCGAGATTGCGCGACGACCGTAATTGTGAGTTCCTGGAGCTGCGCAACACCGTGGCCCTACCCTACGAGCTGCACGCGCGCACGGACAAGATCTCCATGTGTCTACCCCTGGCCACCGACCCGGACCGGGTGTGGGAGGACCTGCGACACAAGACGCGCAATCGCGTGCCGCAAAGCCCAGGGGGCGGGACTGACCGTCGTCTCCGGCGGGTTGGAGCTGCTGGACGATTTCTACCGCATGTGGACGGTACGCATGCACGAGCTGGGCACACCTTGTTATCCGCGCAAGCTCTTCGCGAGCATCATGGAGACCTTCCCCGGCCTGGCGACGATCTTCCTGGCCCGACTGCACGGCGCCACGGCGGCGGGCCTGTTCGCCTACGCATTCGAGGGCTGGGTGCAGAGCTGCTGGGGCGCCGCCCTCCGCGAGTATGACGAAATCGGACCGAACTACCTTCTCAACTGGGCGGCCATCGAGCATTACTGCCACGCGGGCATGAAATGGTTCGATTTCGGACGCAGCACGGTGGGGAGCGGCCCCTACACGTTCAAGGAACGCTGGGGCGCCAGTCCGATCGCCTGTGCTGGCAGTACTGGACGCCGCACGGCCAGGAACCCATGTTGGCCCGGCCGGACGACCCGAAATACCGCCGGAAGGTGGAACTGTGGAAGAGAATGCCGCTGTGGGCGAGCCGCGTGCTCGGTCCTGTCATCAGCCGGGCCCTGCCGTAAGGGACCGCCGGTGGCCGAGAAATGTTCACCAATTGGGGGGAATGTATCATGCCCTTACCCAACGCGTTGACCTGCGAACTAGAGGACTGGTTTCATATCCTGGAGAGCCGCCAGACACCGAAATTCGAGGATTGGGGCAAACTGCCGCTCTGTGCAGAGCGGAACGTGGACAAGCTCCTGGCCCTGTTCGACGCTACGCAGGTGCGGGCCACGTTCTTCTGCCTGGGTTGGATGGCGGAGCGTCTGCCCCAGGTCGTGCGACGCTGCCAGGCGGCGGGACATGAGATCGGCTCCCATGGCTACGCACACCTCATGGCGCGACCGACGAACCGGGCCGCCTTTCGCGAGGACATCGTGCGCGCCAAGCGGATCCTGGAGGACATCACGGGCCGTGCTGTCCGCGGATACCGGTCGCCGGGCTTCAGCGTGAGGAGGGGCAACACTTGGTTCTTCGACGTAGTGTCAGAAGCCGGCTACCGGTACGACGCGAGTGTTTTCCCGGCGCGACACGGCCATGGGGGCTTCGTCGGCATTGACCCGGCGCCGCACCTGATTGCGACCTCCCATGGGCCGCTGGTGGAGATCCCGATTTCGACGGTGCGGGTCCTGGGCCGCCGGCTCTGTTTCTTCGGAGGAGGCTATCTGCGGCTCTCGCCTTTGCCCCTCATTCGCTGGGGGGTCCGCTGTTTACAGAGCCAGCGGAGGCCCTTGATCGTCTACGTGCATCCGCGGGAGATCGATCCCAGTCATCCCCGTCTGCCGCTCGGGCCGTGGCGGAGTTTCAAGTGCTACAACCATCTGGCGACAACGTTTCCCAAACTCCAGTGGTTGTGTGCGAATCATCCGTTTGGCACGATGGCGGACTTGGCGGCGCGATTGGCCGGGTGGAAAGACAAGCAGACTCGCACTTCAGACCTCCAACTGGAAACTTCACAATTCGCCAGTGTGAAGCTTGAAGTGTCAAGGGGGAAGCAAGAAGACACGCGACTTCAAACCGTCCCCCCTTCATCTCCCTGATCCTATGGGAAAGGCTGTTCTCTTCAAACTTCTGCGTTGCTCCGGCCTGCCGCTGCTGTTTCGGGAGGTCATTCAGCGGCGCCGCGTCACCATCCTCTTGTTTCACGACCTCTCCCGGGAAACCGCGGCGCAGGCGTTCGCCTTTCTCGCCGCGAAATACCATCTCCTCGATCTCCAGACGTTCCTGCGGATGGGTCGGGCCGGCGCCAAGTTCCCTCCGAAGAGTCTTATCTTGACCTTCGACGACGGGTACATCGGGAATTACGAGCTCTTGCCGCTGATCCAGGAGAAGACGCATCCCCGTGACGATCTTCCTGTGCGCCGGGATCATTGACACGAAAAGACATTTCTGGTTCAAGGACCAGTCGGCCCGGCACCGCTGCTTCACCCTGCGCAGGATGTCCGAGGCGGAGCGGGTGCGTCTGCTGCAGCAGGCGGGATTCACGCGCCAGATGGAGCACGCCCAGCCCCAGGCCCTGAGCCGGCGGCAGATCGAGGAGATGAAACCGTGGGTCGATTTCCAGTCCCACACGCTGTTTCACCCCTGCTTGCCGCGGTGCAGCGGGGCGGAAGCGCAGGCGGAGATCGCTTGTTCCCGGGACTTGTTGTGCCGCCAGTACGGTTTGACGATCAACGCGATCTCCTATCCGCATGGCGACTACTCCGACCGGGACATCGAGTTGTGCCGGCAGGCCGGGTACGACTGCGGCATCACGGTCGATTTCGGTTTCAATACGGTGACACCGACCGGTTTCGGCTCAAGCGCCTGTCGATCAACGATACGAACGACCTGAACGAGGTGATCGTGAAAGCCAGCGGGCTGTGGGACTGCTTCCGGACGTCCTGGGCAAGAACCGTGAATTCGGGTGGACCGATGACGTGGAGCCATGAGGGAATGATCGGCGGGCGTGGAGCGGTGGCGAAGCTCGTCTTTGTTCGGAGTTCCGCCTTTAGGCGGGTAAGACACTTCTTATCCGCATTCAGAAAGGCAAAGAGGAGTTCGACCCGCGTAAACGCGGAACTCCCAACGGACGAAACGAGTCGCGCAACCGTCCCACGCTCGACCCGTTTGCCGGAGGCGGTCGTTCTGGGCAAGGGGCCCAATGCCCTCGGGGCCCTCCGGAGCCTGGCCTTGGCGCACGTGCCGGCGGGATTGGTGTCGTCGGATGCCGGCGACCCGGTCATGCGCTCGCGCTACGCCCGACGCAAACACGTCTTCCCCGGCGACGTGATGACGGCCGGGACGGCGTTTTGCGACTACCTGGAGACGCATCTTTCCCCAGGTTCGGTTCTGATTCCCGACGTCCGATGTCCTGGTCCAATGGATGGCGTCCCACCGAGCGCGACTGGAGAAGTCATTTTGTTTCTGCATCCCGGCCGACAATATCGTTGCGTTACTGCTGGACAAGGCACGACAGATAGAGACGATCCGGCGCTTCGACATCCCCGTTCCCAACACGACCGAGATGACGCGGCCCATCGAGGAGATTATCGCTTGCCTGTGGTTCCCCATGATTCTCAAACCGACGGCCCCGCAAATCCTGCGGGACCTGGGGGAAAAGAACTGCATCGTAGATTCGCCGGCCCAGTTGCGCGACTTTATTCGGGAGAAGCACGATCTCCTGCCGGGACTCCTGGCCCAGGAGATCATTCCCGGTCCCGACAGCCATCAGTGGGTGTGCAACTGCACGTTTGACCGCAGCGCCGGACTGGCGCAAGCCTTCGTATTTCAGCGGCTCTCCCTCTATCCGCCGCACCGGGGCCAAACCAGCTATGCCCGCAGTCGGTCCGAATGAAGAGGTCGTGGCCTTGGTGGCCCAGATCGGCCGCAAGCTGGAGTACACGGGACCGGCCATGATGGAATTCAAATTCGACGATCGGGACGGTCGGTACAAGTACTTCGAGACCAATCCGCGCCTGGGCCAGTGCAACTTCTTCGATACCTGGTGCGGCATCAACAACGTCCACGCCACCTATCTGTTGGCCCTGGGCCGGGATCTGCCGCAGGCCATGCCGGCGCAGCGGAACAACGTGATGTTCGTCAACTTGCTCTTTGACGTTCGCGGCCGGCTATCGGATAAACAGGGTCTCGCCTCGATAGGCTGGATGTACCTACGGAACTTGCGATTTCCCGCACGTGGGACAATGGCGCTACTGGCTTGATCCGCTTCCCAGCCTTGCGTTCAATTATCTTCTCCTCTCCCACGGCGTTCGAGGCGTGCTCGCGGGACGGCGGAAGTCCCGCTCCCGGCCCACCGTTCAGCACAGGACTTGGAGTCTGCGTGGCAGCACGCCGTAGTCGATACGTTGGACAGGACTCGCCTCCATCTCCCCGTCATCACAGACCTGACTGGGACGATGGAGCGTCACGGCCAGGGAGGACGTTTGGAAGCGCGTGACCTTCGGGTGACGCTCCAGGGCTTTTCGGTAGACCAACGGAATCAGGTGCAGCGCCTCCCATTTGCCGGCCATCTCCACGAGGAGGCAATCCAGGACACCGTCGTCGATCCCGGCGCCGGGAAGCATCGTAAGCCCGCCGAACCGCGGCGCATTGCCGACCAGAAGCACGGCGTAGTCGCCGTGAAACACCCGCCCATCCGCTTGCACGGTCATCTCCCACCCGCCCGCCATCTTCCGAATCACGCCGAGCGCGGGGATCACGTAACGCAATGACCCGCGCCATCGTAGGGGCGAATGATCATTCGCCCTTACCGTCCGGCCCGCCACCTCGGCGAAGTAACCCAGGCAGGAAGCCGAGCAAAAGTAGCGCGACCCCGCCCGTCCCACGTCCACCTCCCTGACCCTGCCCCGCGCAATCACCCGGCACGCTTCGCGCAGATGCTGGGGAATCCCCAGGCTTTTGGAGAAGTCATTCGAGGAGCCGGCGGGGATAATGCCAACGCGGGGCAGAGGGTCCCGGCCGGCGGTCAGGAGGCCATTGACCACTTCATTGACCGTGCCGTCTCCCCCAATGACGATGACCGTGTCCGTCCCCTGTGCTGCCGCCGTGGCGGCCAACGCGCGTGCATGGCCGGGGTATTGAGTTGCGCAGGTGGAAAAGGAAAGTCCCTGTTGGTGCAGAAAGGCCGCCACCTGCCGGACCTTGTGGCGGCCCGAGCCGGGTCCCCAAACGCGATTTCTCGCGTTTGGGAGCCCTCCCCAATTGGCCTTCTCATTGACGATGATCACACTGGAACGCATGGACTCCAACTGTACGTGCACATCACTGGCACCGGGCGTAGTATACGCCGCCCCTCGGCCACAACCAACAGGTATCCTCCCTGCGTCTCGTGCGCTCCTTGCGGCCCTGTTCTCTTCTCAAGGCCACCCTCAGAAGTCCCACACGCTAATTGTTAATTTGAGGGCAGGCCCCGCGAAGCCCCTGGGCCGAGGCCGCGTTAATCGCGCCTGCGCGGCCTGGGACGCTCTGGGCGTTCTGAGGGACGGGCTTGGCGATAGGGGTGGGGCCGGTCATCGGCAGGCCGAGCGCGATGTCACTGGGCCGGCGGAAGACGCCGGCGAGTCGTGCGCCCGTGACACGGGGCGGTTCGGTGACCAGCTCGGCGGTGTTGTAGGTCTGGAGGCAGGATTTGTAGAAGGCCGGGTCTTTCTGGGGCAGGACGATCGGCCGGTGGGCCTTGCCCTCCGGATCGATGTAGGAGAGGAACAGCCGCGTGAAGAAGCCGTTCTGGACTTTACTGCTGTACACGAGCCAGCGGCTGTTGCTCGACCACGTCTGCCAGGATTCACTTTTGCGGCTGTTGCATTCCAGGCGTCGATAGGGCAAGGGCGTCGGAGCGGAGGCCCCCAGGTCCAGGAGATAGATGTCGCTGTCCTCCTGCCAGCTCGGGAAGTAGCCATAGCCGCACATGCAGAAAGAGAGCCACCGGCCGTCGGGACTGCACCGAGGCATGGCAATGCTCTTGCCCGTGTCCTTGGCGGAAAGCACGGTCTCAGGCTCGCCCCACTGGTCGGCGTTGGGATCGTAGGCAATCCGCATCAGGTCGTAGCGGACCTGGTCGTACTGGGCCGGAGGGTACTCGGCGTTGTCGGTCCACAGCTTGGGGGCGCTGCAAAAATATAGGTAGCGGCCGTCCCCGGACCAGGTGGGCCAGGTCTCCAGCCGCTCCTTTCGGGCGACCTGGGGCACCACGAAGATGGATCTCGTTGTACTGTTGTAGAAGGCCAGGAAGGAGTCGAGGTCAACGGTGTCCCTGATCTCGTTGCGGCTGGTGTGATAGAACGCCGGCAGGTTGTTGACTGAAAAGGCCGCCAGCCGGCCGCTGGGATGCCAGGAGGTGTAGCCGAACTTCTGGTCGATCCGGTGCACGGAATCCCCCTCCACGACGAGGGTCGCTGTGCCGTACTGCGGGGAGCGCAGGCCGACCAGCATCCGGTCGGTGTGGTTCTGGACAAAGGAGTGGCAGTTCAGGCAGGCCATCCCGCAATCGCTGCTGCCCAGGACCACCGATTCCTGGAAGCCGGTCAGGTCCCGGCAGTAGATCCCTATGGCGTCCCGGACCTGTAAGTGCGCCGGGTACAGCTTTCGGTATACGAGGTAGTGGTCGATCTCCTCCCGGGCGATCTGGGCGGTCACAGGAGTGGGGCGGGACCATTGACCGGTCCGGTCCTTGAGGAAGACCTCGATGCGGAGATCGCCGCCCCGGTTCCTGGCCAGGAGGTCGTGCCACGGTCCCGGCGGAATCAGGAGGGTGGGTCCTCGGCTCCAGACCTCGATAGGGTGGCCCTGCTGGGAGGAGATGCGGGCTGCATAGGCGGTCCCCGGCTCGCGGACCTCGAAGTTCAGGGGGGCAATATTGGGCGGGATGACGGTACCGTTGTAGTCCGGGAAGATCTGCGCAGGACGATCCACGGACACGAAGCGCTCGACCCGCTCCACCCGGGCCGACGCCCACCGGATCGTCCCGCCGAGGGCGAGCAGCGCTATTACCAAGAGCAAGACCTCGACGCTCCACCTACGCATTACCGGGCCCCCACATCACGGAAGACGAAATAGTAATAGTAAGTGTCCACAAAGCTCTTTCCCAGAGACTTGCGTGCGGCCACCAGGTCCCGGCCAAAAGGCTGGACGGCCTGCGTAAACGACGTGAACCGATTCTGGGACTCCTGGCTTATGGATCGGCTACCCAGATCCACGGCCCCCACGATTCATGGCCCGGGCCAGCAGGATGGCCTCCTCATAATGTCTCGGGATTCTCGACTCGACCGCGTTGTGGTACGTATGGAACATCTGGGTAAAGCCGGCGAGGTCCTTGGTCAGCAGGAACCAGGCCATGCTGTATTCGTAGGCCATCCGATTCTGGGGATTCTCCACCAGCAAGAGCCTGAGGACGTCCGCCGGCCGGACGAAGTCCTGTTTGAGCCGGACCGCCCGCAGGTGTTGAATTTCCTCTACCTGCGCGAGGTTCGGATCGTTCCGCAATTGCGCGAGGACCTCGGTGGCCTGGCGTCTCCAAAACGGGACCTTGCTCAGGGCGTTGAGATAGACGCTGGCGGTCTCGACGTCGCCCTTGACCAGGTTGATCCGGGCCAGACGCTGGAGCAGGAGAGGCTTCTCCCCAAACAGGTAGAGCAAGTAGCTCAGGGCGCTCTCGGCCTCGTTCAGCAGACCGAGCTCGGTACAGGTGTCGGCCTTCTGCCACAGGGCCTCTTTCCCGCTCAGGAGCAGGGCCTGGGGGTCCTGGTAATAGGAGAACATCTCGTCCCCGAGCCGGCCGGTATGGTAGAGAGCGCGATTCACGGCGTGACAGATCAGATAATGGGGCGCAGCTGCCGGGCCGTGTCCAAGACCTTGGACCACAGGCCCTGCCGGGAGTAGTAATCCACCGCGAAGAGGGCCTTGAGCCCGGGATCGTGGTAGACGTACAGGGTGGCCGTGGTCGCGGCCGCCAGGACGATCGTTTCGATCACCCACCCGAACCCGCCGGCCTCAGAGGGTGCGGAAGAAGGGGTGGCAGCCTCAAGCGAGCTTGGGGATGGCCTGCCTTGTAAACAGTGATCCGCCTGAAACAGCGACCTAACCATCCCCAAGGCCTTTGGCCTTGGGGATGCCACCCGAGGGCTACACTCTTCTCAGGCACCCTCTTAGGCCCACTTTGCGGGGGAGGCGATCGCCTGCATCGCGGCCGGCCCGGATCGGCGGAGTCTTCGCGAAGGGCCTCCAGTGCCCGAAGGTCAAGTCCCAGACACCCACGGCTCCCAGGGCCACGGGCAGAAAGAGGTACAAAACCCAGAGGGCCTTCAGCATCTGCTGGGGAGGCTCATTCGCTCTCGTCCCCAACCCGATCGGCAGCAGCTCGACATAGGCCTCGAGAGGCACAAGTCCCCAGACCACTACCCCGACGAGGTAGGGAACGACGGCCGCTGACAATCCATACCACAAGGCTTCGCGGTACCGATGATCTTTGACGATCTCGGCCCCGGTGCACAGGAAGGCGAAGAGAAGGTAGGGGGCTCCCATCGCGGCGTAGAGAGCGAGGGACAGGACCAGAAAGCCCAGACCGCGACGGACCGCACCCTGCGGTGCGAATCGGAGGAACAGGCACGCCGCCAGCACGGCCACCATAAAGGCCACGGTCTCCGTGAAGTAAAAGACATACTGGGAGTACACGGCCAACAAGACCACGGGCCCGACGAATCGGAGGATCCGCAGACGTGGGGCCCCGATCTCCTGGAGATAGGCGTCCGTTCCCAGGCCGATCAGCCACGCCTGGCACGTCACGACCGCGGCTCCGGCCCAGGAATAGTAGAAGAGCTGGGCCAGCAAGGCACAGAGGTATTTCATCATTCCCGCGGGCAGGGTCAGTTGTCCCTGCAAGAACTCCGCATCCACGTAGAAGGTCGGGAAGTTCTCAATGAGGCCGCCGCCGTTA
This sequence comes from uncultured Planctomycetota bacterium, assembly GCA_963750205.1. Taxonomy (GTDB): domain Bacteria; phylum Planctomycetota; class Phycisphaerae; order Sedimentisphaerales; family Anaerobacaceae; genus PLanc-01. The sequence continues at coordinate 51,005 of CAVVRJ010000065.1, read as the reverse complement.
TACACCAGGCGCAGATCGACCTCCCAGGCCAGATACAGGTAGAACAGCAGGTAGAAGGCCGCCGGGGCAAGTCCGGGGAGAATGGGCCCGATCCGGCCCGTCCTCGTCGGCGCGTTCCCCTTGATCGATTTTGCGGCGCCCATGGGTCGGCCTTTCCTGCCAAACCTACGTCCTCGGAACCATACGACCACGGCAGATCATACGCGCTAGGTCCGGACGTGTCAAAGCCGCATGGTGTAGAACGAATCGCGGCCTTGTAGGCAAGGCGCATGGGGATAATGGGACCTATGGGGGGGCGGCCCCCAAGTTCAATTGGCTTTCTCCTTGACGATGGTCACACTGGAACGCAGGGACTCCAACTGTGCGTGCACGTCATTGGCACCGGCCGTAGTATACGCCGGCCTTCGGCCCCAACCAACAGGTATCCTCTCTTGGCAATCTTGGCGGTCCCATTCGACTTCGCTCAGGGCAGGCTTTGGCGCGAGAATAGGTTTTGGTTGCGCCCGGTGGCCGCGCTGCGTCTTGTGCGTTTCTTGCGCCCCTGTCCTCTCCTCAAGGCGGCCCTCAGAAGTCCCCACACGCTAATTGTTAATTTGAGCGTAGACTCCGCGAAGCCGCCGGCCCTGCGAAGCCGCCCCCCGCGAAGCCCCCGGCGGGACCGCTCATCAAAGCTGTAGGAGGCCAACGCCGTGCCGGAAGAGTTGCGCACCGCGGTCATAATTGGAGGCTGTCCCCGTTATTGTCCCCGTTATTCCCCCCGTTATTCCCCCGTTATTCCCACCGAGGTGAACCGAAAACTCCTTGGACGGATCTCTCATCCGCTGGTCCTCCACGCCTTCGTGGCGCACTGGCTGTCCCCGGTTTCCGTCCCCCTCCAGTTTTCCCTTGGCTTTGTTGTGCTGGAATTCTCTGCCTTTCTCTACCAATTTGTTGATATACTCCATCAAGTCCGGATGGTTTGGGCCGTAGTGCTCTTCCGAAAAATACAAGCCAGGGATAAGTTCCACAGCTCCCATATAGCCGTCGCGGTCCATATAGTTCTCAGGATATGCCACTACGCTCTCACGCGGAACGGGCCACAACATCAACAAGACTTGCCCGCCCCCCTCCGCGTAGACCCCCAGGGGATCAACGTCCAGGATCTGCGGCGGTAAACTCGCTGCTTCCGGATCGCGATGGTAAGGCACGAACCACGGCAAAGGCAAGCCTGAGTGAAGATGATATGAAGTCCGTTTCAACTCACCGGCCGCAGTATGGCGCGACAATTCTCGGCAGGCATCCAGGAGAGCCTGCCAGTCCGTCTCGGCCAACAAGTGCACCAGCCTGCGTTCGCACCGGTTACGCTCTTTGAAAAAGGCCACGCCGACAGACACGACGGGAGTCACAATAAGAACCCCGAGGACAACCGATATTGCCACGACAATCCGGAACCTGCGGGTCTTCCCTTTATTCATCCGTACACCTCGAACTCCCAACATGCCACGGTGACTGACCCCGAAGCCTTTGTTTCCAAAACCCTTTCAGCGGCCACCGCATCCTCGTCTCGCCAACTATGCCGCAAGTCGCAGACCAATCCAAGACCAAGCCGAATAAGGGGTCAAAGCCGAATAAGGGATCAAACCTACCTTTCACATTCTCTCCGGGCCGCATAGTCAAAACTCGAACCAGCGCGTGTTCCGGGTTCCTTCGATCTGGAGCCATGCCTTCATCATAGGCCGGCCGTGAGATAGTGTAAAGGGTGATCCGGCGGGCGTATCGCCATACCATGTTGGAGGCCCCAAAGCGGCAAACTCCCCTCGTCAGGGACGAGGAGAAAGGGACAAGTGGCAGGTGACAAGTCAAAATCGGGCGGGGTAAAGTCCCGTCTGAGGTCCATCGGTCGTCGGGCGATGAGGGGAGATACCCATCAAGAATCGCGATCAATGACGACAGAAGGAGTTGGTCCTCCCAAAGCCACCGAGCCACGAAGGGGCAGAGTGGCATAAATCCTTATTCGAAAAGAAGTTAGTTCACCGCAGAGGGCCCAGCGCGGCCTCCGGCCACAACCAAAGATATTCTCAACCACCAATCACACTAATCACACGAATCCGATCGGCCTACTTCTACTTCTTCATTCGTGGGATTCGTGCTATTCGTTATTTCTATGTCCTTTTATATTCAGGACTTACGCGATCCTCACCGACAATGCTTGCCAGGAAGACAAGCTGTGACGCCTTTGCAGTACAGAGGTACGCCGAGGTAGAAGACACACCGGAGGGCGACAGATAGAGCGAGAGAAGCCGCAAAAGAAGAGAATAGGGGACGTCGGGACTCTGCCTCGCTTCCTTTCTTGCGTCCTTTTGCGTTCTTCTCGGCGCTGATGATTTCCTCTGCGTCCGCGGCGTCCTCCGCGGTGAAAAAGAAGGGTAGTCGGTCGGGAATCCGTGTTCATCGGCGTGAATCCGTGTCGGAAGCTGTAACTCTCTGCCCGACAAAGCTTTGGCAACCACGAATCCCACGTAGCGCACGAATAAGAGGTCAATTCCGCCTTAAGTGCGTAACCACTACCCGTTCGAATCCTGTTCTCCTTTGCAGATTCTCTGAACCACGGAGGCGGAATAGAAGAGAAGGAGTCGAAAGGATGTCAGGTCTCCTGAGACGGTGTATGAGAAGCAAGCATCTTCCGGGTGGCAGCCTCAAGGCCGGAGGCCTTGGGGATGGTTGGGCTGCCTTCACAGCCAAGTCCCTACCCGCGCGTCAAGCCATCCCCAAGCTGCGCTTGAGGCTGCCACCCCTTCTCACACACCCACTGAGGTCCGTGCCGGCTTGTCGCTCGTCAATCCGCTCATTCTCCGTGTCCTCCCCCTGCCTCCGCAGGGGCAGGCTGTGACCTCCGTGGTAGAGATTTCTTTTCGGGTATTTCGTTAGTCCCGGCGGGACAAGGGGTTAGGAGACGGAAAAATATTCACGTATTTGTTATATTGTTGTTGAAATAGGATATCCAACTATGGTATAACTTCCATAGGTGTCGCCCCGCGTGGGGCGGCGAATCGTAAGTCATTGTTGATAGATTTAGGAGGGGATCATCATGGCGACCACTGCACAGGTTCGAGCCAATCGGGCCAATGCCCGGAAGTCCACGGGGCCGCGGACGGCCGCGGGCAAGGAGACGGCCTCCCGGAACGCCGTCAAGCATGGCCTGCTGGCGCGGGAGGCGGTCATTGCGGGGGAAGACCCGGAGGAGTTCGAGGTCTATCGGGAAGGGATGCTGGCGGACCTGGCGCCGGCGGGGCCGGTGGAGGCGATGCTGGCGGAGCGGATCGTCGGGCTGTCCTGGCGGCTGCGCCGGGCGGAACGGCTCCAGAATGAGGCGTTTGCGGCGCTGGATGATGGGACGCCCACGCCGCTGCTGGATGCCCGGCTCGAAGAGTGGAAGCGGGTCAAGGGCAGTGACGCGGATCGAAGCGCGGCCGGTGTGGCCGAGGACGAATCCCCTTGGGGGCGGGTAGTCGTGGAGGACTTCACCCGGGCGCGGGTGCTGGACCGGCTGCTGTTATATGAACGGCGGATTGAGAGCAGCCTGTACCGCACGATGGGCGAGCTGCGCCGGGTCCGTGCGGAGGGCCAGGCACGCGCGGCGGCGGAAACGCCTGACGGCGTCACTACGAACCTGCTCGCAGCGGTGGCGGAAGAAGTCCCACGCTCGGAGAACCACCTGGAGGCAGGCCGGGAGTCCGCGACGCCGACGAAATTGGGTTCGTTTGGCGCAAACACGGTATCGGGCACGAAAACGCGAAAGATCGCGTTGGACGGGCCGCGGAGGCCTGCCGGCGTCGCTATTGGCAGGGGCAGCGCTTCGGCTTCGCTCTTGGGGCAGGCCCTGCCTGTGGTCGAGAATCATGGGCGGGACGCCCATGCCACTCACGGGCAAGATGCCCATGCTACGGAAACGCCTGGCGGCGTCACTACAAACGGGTCATTGCGCGAAACGAAGCCAATTCGAGAGAAGTGTGAGGTGTGAAGTTTGAAGTAAGCAAGAGCTACTCGCACAGACCGAGATGGGTAAGGGCCACCGGTGGAGTTTATTCCAGAACAAAGCCAATGTGGCGGTGTGAACAAACCCGATTTCGGCACACTCGCGGCTTGGGCACGGGCATGGTATGATCCGGGTCGCATTGGAGGAACCAAACATGTGTCGTTCGCTGTTTTCGCTGCTTCTTGCACTGGGACTCACGGCGCTTTCGAGGGCCGCATCGAATCCGGAGTTCCCATTCGAGACCGAAGTCGCCCGCTTGGTGCTCACGGCCGATGGATCGGCCCGGAGCCTGCTTGAAAAGAAGACAGACCACGAGTGGCTGGCCGCCCCGCCGCGGGCATTCGCCTCGGTGAAGAAGGACGGGAAGTATCTCCGGGCGACGCACCTGACGCGGGACGGCGAATTGTGGCAGGCTCAATTTGGAGCGGCCGATCTTCGCGTGGACTATCGCGTCACTGCACGACCGCACTATGTCGTCTTCGAGCTTGTGCGGGTGCAGGGCCAGGGCGTGCAGGAGGTGCGGCTGGTGGATCTGCAGGTCACGTGCCGGGAGAACAGTGGGTCCTGGCTGGGTGGATCATGGAACGAGCAATTCGCCGTGGCCCTGTTCGGCTTGAGCGATTGTGTCAACGTACAACTGCTCGGCAGCGGCACGGTCGCCGCCTCGGTCTATCCGGAGTTCGGCATGGAGGGGCAGCGCGTGGTGCTGGTGGCAGCGCCCACGCCGCAGTTCCTTGAGGTGGTGCAGCAGGTCGAACGAGACTTCGGCCTGCCGTCGCCCAAGCTGGGCGGCCAGTGGGCCAAGACCTCGCGTGCGGTGAAGACCGGCTACCTGTTCACCGACCTCACCGAGGCCAACGCCGACGAGACGATCCGCTTCGCCAAGCTGGGCGGGTTCGAATACATCATGACCTACGACAGCACGTGGTCGAAGTCGCTGGGGTCCTATCCGATCAACACGAGCAATTTCCCCGGCGGCGAGGCGAGCCTCAAGGCCACCGTGGACAAATGCCATGCGGCGGGGCTCAAGGTGGGCCTGCACTTCCTCACCAGCTTCGTCGGCAAGAACGACCCGCTGGTGCGTCCCCGGCCCGATCCGCGCCTCCTGAAAGACGATCAGGCCACCCTGGCGGCGGATATCGATGCAAAAGGCCACCGACATCCCGGCCACCGGCTCGCTGGCGAGCTTCCCGACCGAAGGGGCGTTCTACGGCGACGCCAAGGCCGGCTTCGATATCCAGATCGACGATGAGCTGATCCAGTACCGCGCCATTGGCGGAACGGGCACGAACACGTTCCTCAAGTGCACGCGTGGTTTCGCCGGCACGACTGCCGCCGCCCACAAGGCGGGCGTCAAGATTCATCATCTGGTCGAGCGCTACGGCTGCTATCTCGCCGATCTGCGGACGACGCTCAAGGGTGAGATCTCCGAACGCCTCGCCGGCGTGATCAACCGGTGCGGGTTCGACATGGTCTATTTCGACGGCGGCGAGTGCAACATGGCCAACGGGCCGTTCTGGTACTGGGTAAGCCAGCAGCAGCACGACGTGTGCCGGCGCGTGACGCGCGAGCTATTGGTGCAGGGCAGCGGCAGCACGGCGTGGACGTGGCATTGGTGGGCCCGCGGCTGCTGCGACGATTTCGCCGCCATCGCACCCAAGCAGTACCTCGACTATCACAAGATCGCCGACTCCTGGACGTATTACCGGCAGAGCTTCGTGCCGGGCGATTTGGGCTGGTGGGGCTTCCTGGCCGACGAGCCGGACCACCCGGCCACGATGCCGGATGAGGTGGAGTATTACGCCGTGCGGATGCTGGCCCTGGATACGCCGGTATCGCTGGAGACGAATCTGGCCGCTCTCAAGCGCAACGGCCGCACCGAGGAGATGCTCAAGCTGCTCGGCCGATACGAGCAACTGCGACTCGGCGGTGCTGTGCTTCGTGGCGAGGGCGTCCCGCCTCGCGGGCATCCCCGCGAAGCAGGGAAGATGCCCTCGCGACACGATGCGGGAGAAGCTGCGCACGGGAGAATGGCACCTGACGCAAGAGGGCGGCAAGCTGCTTTCGCGCCGATCCGGTATGACGTGCAGCGCGTGGACGTGTCCGGAGAGCTGCGCGTGACGAACACGTTTGGTGCACAGCCTTTGAAGTTCCGGCTCCAAGCGGTGCCGACGCTGGTGCCGGTGGGGGATAAGGCCAATACCGTGCTGCTGCACGCGGACCCGCCCGCCAAGTTGAGCCTGCCGGGCGCCGAAGGCGCCGATGCCGGGGGCACTGGCTCAGCGGACGGATTTTGCCAAGCCGCTCAATCTGCTGCATCATCGAGCTCTCGGAGTTCGGCTCCGCGTGGAGAGCCCCGCTTCGGCCAGTGGTTCCTGCGCCGTGCTGAACGTGCAGTTGGAGTCCGGCGGCAAGACTTACCGCGACTACTACATCAACCTGGATTTCGCTGGCGAGAAGACCATCGTTCTTCCCGAGCCGACGACCGAGCGGATGCTGCCGGAGTTTCGGCCTGCCTATGCCAACTACGAGTTCAAGGCCGCGATGTATGGCTTCGACTATCGTCACATCGTCGCGCTGAACCTGCGCTGGATGCGGCTGCCCAAAGAGCAACCGGTCCAGTGCAGCATCATCCAGGTCGAAGCCTTGGCGGAAGCGGAAGTCCCGTTGAAGAATCCGGAGTTGGTCGTTGGGGGAGAGACTTTCTCGCTCCCGGTGGAATTGAAGACCGGCGACTATGCCGAGTTCATGGCCAACGGCCCCGTGCGGGTATTTGACCGCAACGGCACTGAGCTCTCGTCTCTTGATCCGCGAGATCACCCGCGACTCTGCCGGCCGGCGAAAGTCGCATCGTGCTCCGCGCCGCCGGGGCCGCCTGCGCCAAGCTTACCGTCATCACCGTTGGCGAGTGGTACAGGGGCTGCAGCAGGTAGCAGCTGATGGCTTACCTTGATCTCGGATGGAATGCGAGCAGCTGCAGGTCCTCCTACCGGCGTGGGACTTTTCCGTCCCGAATGGTGTTGGCCCTGGAACGCATTGTAGATCCGCTGAGCTCTCTTTGCCGATGCGGATGCCCGTCTTCTGCTTGCCGCCGGCGCGTGTTCTCTATCTTCGTGTTGCAGATGGTGATGTCCTGCGTCTTGCCCTGGATGTCGATGCCGATGCCCGGCTTGTCCCGGCCGGTGTCCCGGACCACGCAGTTCTCGATCCGATTGCGATGGCCGCCGCGGAATTCGGCGCCCTCGTTGCGGAACAGGATTCCCACTTCGCCGTTGCGTTCGATCGTGCAGTTCTTGATGACGCTGTCCGTGTCGCGATGCCCGATGCTGACGCCGTATTGCCTGATTCTCCGATAGCGTGCAATTCTCGGCCAGCCCGTCGGAGACCGCCCAGCAGAAGTAGAGCCCCAGGCTATTGCCTTGGGCGGTGCAGTTGCGAAAGGCAGGCCGCTGCGAGCCGCTGCCCGGATGGAACCCGAGATCGGCATTGTTCATGGCCTGGCAGTTCTGGAATTGAATGTCGTCGCAGACCTGGAAGCTGAAGCCGTCGCCGTTGTAGTCCCGGGCGGTGACGTTCTCGAAGCGCCAGCGGTTGCACTGCTGGATGAAGACGGCCCCGCTGAAGTTGCCGTTGATGTGCTCGTTCTTGGCGCGGTTGCCGTCGAGGACGAGGTCTTTCACGGTCACGTCATCCACGTTCTCGGCCGTCAGGAGCGGGAAGATCGTGGCCGCCGTGGCGTCCTTGTCCGTCCAGAAATCCTTCAGGGTCAGCCGGTCGAGGAACAGGACATTGCCTTGGATGGCCGTGATCGTCGCCCGCAGCACGTCGAATTGCCAATCGCCCGGCCCGGTCTTGGAGCGGAGCATGATCCCACCGCCGGGCGTGAAACCGGTCGCGTCCTTGACCGCCGCGCCATACTCGAACCAATCGGAATCCCGCGCCAGCGGCGTCACGACGCTCTCGGCCTTGCGGAGGATCGTCGCCGCCCCGGAGCCTTGCAGCGTGATATTCGGCCGCAGGTAGACGGCGTTGTGCAGCAGGTACGTGCCGGGCAGAAGGCGCAGCGTGCCGCCGCCCAGGCGGTTCAGGTACTCGATGCCCGCCTGGATGATCTTGTCGTCCTTACCCTGCAAATCGCCTTCGGTCTGGCCGACGGTCAGGACCGCGGTCTGCCGGTTTCGCATCGGGCGATTGGTGGCCGTGACAGGCTCGGAACACTGGAATGGTGGAAAGATGGAATATTGGAATGTTGGGGAGTTGGCGAGTCCTCCACTCATTATTCCAGTATTCCAACATTCCAGCACTCCAATCAGCAAGGTTGTCATCATCATACGGTCATCTCCGGGATCGGTGTAGGGAGCGCGATAGAAGCCATGCGCCAGACGATTGGCCTCTTCATTGTCGCGGAAGCGCTCGTTCTCGCGCGTCGAGGCTGAGCCACGGACCCAACGTCACGGTTCGCGCCTCGACATCGATGCCCTGGGCCGTCAGGTGCTCCATGAAGCGCTCGAACACGGGAAGGAACACGGGCGCTTCTTGCAGCCGGGCCTGTATCTGTTTGCGAGACGCCTTTTCGCCCAGGCGATAGGAGATGTTGCCGGCGTGGCAGACGGCGGTGGACGCGTGGCCTTCCGCCACGTCGGCGTTGAGCACCTTCGGGTCGCCCTTGCGCACCGCGGTGATGAAGTTGACGAAGTGGTCGCCGCCGCCGGTGAAGCGCTGGACCTCTTTGCCGTCCTTGTCCCAGGCAATGCCGCGATAGAGACTGACGGAGCCGCCTTCGCACTCGACGATGACGCCCACGGACTCGCCGCGATAGTTCGGCATCTCCTTGGAGTCCTTGGCCTTGGTCAGGTTGTGGACTTCGTAGAGCACCGGGGCCGTCGCGAAATCATAGTAAATGATCTGCGCGTTCGGCACGTCGCACGCGTCGTTGAAGACGAACCGGCCGCCGAAGCTGATGACCCGGCGGGGCAGCCCTTTCTCGCCCAGACACCACCGCGCCACGTCCATCTCGTGAATGCCCTGGTTGCACGACTCGCCGTCGCCGGTGTTCCAGTCGAAGCTGCAATCGTATTGCAGGCGGTCCCGGTAGATGGGCACCTTCCGGGCCGGGCCGCACCAGAGGTCGTAATCGACGCTGTCGGGGATCGGCAGCGGCGTCGCGCGTTTGCCGCACGACGACCGGGGCTTGTTGGCAAAGGCGACGACGTACTTGATCGCCCCGAGGTGGCCCTCGTGAATCCATTGGAACGCCGGGGCGAAGCGGGCCTCGGAGCGATGCTGCGTGCCGCACTGGACGAGGCGGTGGTACTTCCGTGCGGCGTTGACCATCTGCCGGCCTTCCCAGATGTAGTGCGAGAGCGGCTTCTCCACGTAGACGTGCTTGCCGGCCTGGCAGGCCCAGATCGTGCTCAGTCCGTGCCAGTAGTTCTGCGTGGCGTCGGCAATCGCGTCGATGTCCTGGCGGTCCAGCAGCTTACGCATATCGACGTACTGCTCGACCGGATTGCCGTACTTCGACTCGATGGCCTTCGCGGCTTGGGCCATATGTTCCTTGTCCGGATCGCTGACGGCCACGATGGTCACGCCGGCCTGTCTCGCAAAGCCGGGAATGTGGGCATCGATGCCCCGCCCGCCGCAGCCGATCAGACCGATGCGGATACGATCGTTCGCCCCCCGGACACGCGGAACGGTATCGTCACAAGGCCCCAGCCACCATCGTACTTTTCAGGAAATCCCGACGTGTGATTGCCGCCATGATCTGTCTCCCAATGCACCCTGTGTTGTCCTTGTTGTCAGATCGAGGTCTGCCCAGACGATAGCAGGCCGGCGGGCAAAATGCAATCGTGGACTGCCGCCGGGAGGATATACTGTCGGAACCCTGACCGGTACGCCGATTGGTGGAGGACCCAATGAGCATCGTCAGTCGCATGGTCGTTCTGACCGTTGTCACGTTACTTCCGGGCATCGCCTCCGGACAGACCGCGGGAACCCTCGTGGTGGATGCCCGCGAGCGCTCGCTGGATGTCCCGGTGGAGATGGCGGCAGGTGCCGTCCGGCCGGGCGACCCTGTTCTGAAGCACCGTGGCGACCAATGACAGCCCGAGAGTGGTTCTGCAAAACAGTCCCTCCTTGTTCCACTCGCCCAATGGCGAGGAAGTCGGCAAGACGTTCTGCACCGTCTTGCCCAGGACGACCGCTTCCGGCCGATACACCCTCCAGCCGGAGCCGACGATGGAGAACCGGTTCTCGCTCGTGGAGACGCAGGAGGGGTTGTCCTTGTCCGAGCAGGGCCGGCCCGTCTTCACCTATCGGCACCAGATGATACTGGCGGAGGGGGTCCAGGAGAAGTACCGCCGGTCCACGTACATTCATCCGCTCTTCGATCTGCGGGGCAATGTCATCACCGATGACTTCCCCAAGGACCACGTCCACCATCGCGGCCTGTCGTGGACGTGGGCGCATGTCGGAGTGGCCGGGGAGGTCTACGATCTTTGGGCCTGCGAGGGCGTCCAGCAGGTCTTCGAGAGGTGGCTGGCCCAAGAGAACGGGCCTGTCTGTGCCACAATTGGCGTCAAGAACGCCTGGTGGGCCTCCCACCGGAAGGTCATGGACGAATGGGTCTGGATTCGAGCCTTTCCCGCCAACGAGTACGGCCGAGCGATTGACGTACTTCTGACGCTGAAAGCCTTGGAGCCGATCCAACTCTCGGGCCGAAAGGAAAAAGGCTACAGCGGCTTCGGCCTGCGGTACGGCCCGCGTCAGGGGACGATCATCACGACGCCGCAAGGCATCGAGTCGGCGGACAGCGACCTGAAGCGATTCCCCTGGGCGGATGAAAGCGGCAAGTTCGCCGGCTCTTCCACTCTAAGTGGGGCCGCAATCTTCCAGCACCCCAGCAATCCAAGTGTACCTGCCGGCTGGTGTCTGCGGGACTACGGTTTCATCGGCGTCTCCTGGCCCGGCGTGGAGATCGTCAACCTGGAGCCCGGCAAACCCCTGACCCTGCGCTTCCGCGTCTGGGTCCACGAGGGCGACGCCCAAGCCGGCAAGGTGCCGGAAGCCTACCACCTTTTCGCACAGGCCCCGTCTTTGTCGATCAGCGATTGAGCCTGTAGTCGGCTGGCTACCCACCCCTGTCAAGGTGGTGCGTAAGGTGCTTGCATTCAAGACTTGTGGTGGGATGAACGTCCACATGTCATTGCGAGGAGCCCGGCGACGAAGCAATCTCAACCTCACGCGTGGGTTTGAGATTGCTTCGCTGTGCTCGCAATGACACACTTGCCCCCCTCTGCGATTCATCGCTCATTCTGTCAGAGGCTCTAATCTGGTGGCCGGCGTGCACGTGTGGGTCAAGGACTCAGCCGGAGGGGCCGCAGGTCTTCGACGGTCGTGCGGCAGCCTTCGAACGTGTTGTCCTTCAAGACGATGCGCTGGGCCTCGCGGTCGATGCGGACGCCGGTGAGCTGGTTGCCGGCCGCCGTGTTCTCGATTTTCGTATTGCTGATCGTGATGTCCCACGTCTTTCCCTGGATGTCGATCCCGACGCCCGGCCTCCCCGCGCCGGTGTCGCGGATCACGCAGCCCTCGATCTGATTGCGATGGCCGCCGCGCGATTCGGTGCTCTCATTGCGAAAGAGGACGCCGACTTCCCCGTTGTGCTCGAGCGTGCAGTCTTTGATCAGGTTGTCCGTATCCCGGTAGCCGATGCTGATGCCGTACTTGGCGTTCTCGGAGAAGACGGAATTCTCCACGAGCCCATCGCAGACGCTCCAGCAGAAGTAGAGCCCCAGCCCATTGCTCTTGGCCGTACAGTCGCGCAAGACCGGTCGCTGGGAGCCGCTGCCCGGATGGAAGCCGAAGTCGGTGTTGTGCAAGGCCTGGCAACTCTGGAACACGATGTCGTCGCAGGCTTGGAAGCTGAACCCGTCGCCGTTGTAATCCTGCGCGACCACGTTCTCGAAACGCCAGCGGTCGCACTGCTGAATGAAGACGGCCCCGGCGAAGTTGCCGTTGACATATTCGTTCTTGTCGCGATGGCCGTCGAGCACGAGGTCCTTCACGACCACGTCGTTGACGTTCTCGGCCATCAGGAGCGGAAAGACCGTGGCGGCGGTGGCGTCCTTGTCCGTCCAGGAATCGGTTTGCACCAGCCGGTCCAGGAGGAGCGTGTTTTCCTGAACCGCCGTGACCGTCGCCCGCAGCACCTGCAACAGTCTCTCTCCCGGCCCCGCTCGGCAGCAAAGCATGATGCCGCCGCCCGGCGTGAAGCCTTTGGCGTTCTTGACCTGAATGCCGTACTCGAACCAGTCGGAGTCCCGCGCCAGGGGCGTCATGACGCTGGCGGTCTTCTGGAGGATCGTCGTCGCGCCGGTGCCTTGCAGGGTGATGTTGGGCCGCAGGTAAATGGCGTTTTGCAGCGTGTACGTGCCCGGCAGGAGCCGCAGCGTGCCGCCGCCCAGGCGATTCAGGTACTCGATCCCGGCCTGAATGATCTTGTCGTCCTTGCCCTGCAGGTCGCCTTCGGTCTGGCCGACCGTCAGGACCAGGGTCTGCCGGCTCCGGATCGGACGGTTGGCAGGGGCTCCCACCGGCGAGAAAGAGCCGGTGGGGACCCGAGCCGTGGCCGGCAAGGAGCATTGGAACAATGGAATGATGGAATACTGGAATGTTGGGGAATTCAAGAGCCCTCCACCCATTATTCCAGTATTCCAATATTCCAGTATTCCAACCAGAGCCGAGATCAGCAATGCAGTCATAGTCATACGCATATCTCCGGCACGGCACAGGTTCTGGATAAGCCACTTCAGCACGTTACGAGTACAGGATAGACGACCGAACGTTAAGACAACATTAAGGTCATCTCGTGCAGCCCGCTTCTTTCGTCCGAATCCGCCCGGCGTTCGCGGCCTAAGAGGGTGTGTGAGAAGCGGCTCTTTGTGGCATGGGCTTGGGGTCCCCAACGCATAATTCCGCGTTGGGGGTCCCCTTCCAGCCCATGCAGCATCGGCAGGATGCCGATGCCACTTATCACACACCCCAGGCGGATTCTTCTATTCATCTGAATAGTGGCGTTCTCAGAGGGCCGGTGACAGCGAATTGGATTTCCGAACGCGAGATTCTACTCCCTATGAACTCCCGCGTCGTTTCATGGTGTGGGTTGCCGGCCGATCTGGTCGAACGGGATCGGCTGCAAAGCCTATCTTGTATGCAGGGGAATCGGGCTGGAGCCGGAAATTGCCCTGGGCCGGGTCGGTAAAAAGCGGATCGACGCCGACGAGGTTGTCTTTACTCTCAGCCATGCTCTCTTTGGCGCCCCAGGTGATCTTCAGAAGTTGGCTGCCCACGCAGATGTTGTGGGCCACGAGCACGTTGCCGGGCGGGATGCCGTCGTCCTTGGCGTAGTAGGGTTCGAGGTCGGCCAACTCCGGATACCGCGTCCGGTAAGGCGGCTGGCGCCAGTTGACGTTCTCCAAGCTTCTTTTCATCGTCTTATAGACCATGTCGTGCCAGACGGGCGACTTGCTCAGGCCGCGGCCGTCCAGCTCGACGGCGGGATCGCAATCCACGAAGATGTTGTTCTCGACCTTGAAGTCGCGGCCGCCGCCGAGGAAGACCGCCCGGTGCAGCTTCCAGAGGATGTTGCCGTAGATGTGCGTGCCGCTGACGCAGTCGTCCATGTAGATGCCCATCGAGCCCATGCCGACGCCGCCGGTGTGATGGATGAAGTTGTAGCGGATGACGTTGCCCCGGAACGTGTAATCCCGGCCCATGTAGATCGCCCCCACGTCGCCCGTTTCCAGGCAGACGTGATGGATCTCGTTGCGCTCGATGAGGTGCTCGTTGCCCGAGAACAGGATCGCGCAATGCGGATGATCGTGGATCAGGTTGTTCGACGCCTGGAGGCCCACGCCCGTCAGGGAAATGGCCGGGGCGTAGCAGCGGGACCAGCGGGCGATGTGGTGGATGTGGTTGTTCCGGGCGTAGTGGTTGCCGGGCGTCAGAGTCTTGCGGTCGCCGCCGGTCAGGGAAATCCCGCCGTCGCCGGTCTCAGAGATTTCGCAGTTCACGACGCCATGGCTGGTGCCGCCGTTGACCGTAACGGCCCCGTCGCCCATGTTCCGGATCGTGCCGTCCACGACGAGGTTGTCGCTACCGCCCTTGATCTGCACCGCATCGGCCCGGCCGCACTCCAGCGTCAGCCCGCAGATATGAACGTGGGAGGCGTTGTTCATGCGAATGAGCGGACCGCCTGCGAGCGAGACGGTCACGTCGCCTTCTCCCAGCGGGGCCGGCGGCCAGAAGTACAGGATGCCGGTCTTGCGGTCGAGATACCACTCGCCCGGCTCATCCAGCTCTTCGAGGATATTGAGGAAGTAGAACCGCTGGCCCGTGCGGAAGCCATAGTTGCCATACGGCGGGCTGGTCTTGATGAGACGCTTCTGCGTGTCGATGCCGGCCACGTGCTCGTAGGAATTGGCCCAGTCGTAGGCCCAATAGCCGTGAATCCAGACGTCGTTCGTGTCGGCCCATCGTTGGGGACGGTCGCCCTCGTAGGTGAAGCCCGGCGGCGAGCTTGCCCAGCGTTCCGCCGTGCTCGTCGCGCGCGGAATCGGGGCTGCCGGCAATCTTCTGAAAATCGTTGTTGGGCCACCGAGCCACAGTCATCGGCTGGTCCTTGAAGAATAGTTCCAAGGCCGCCGGTGTTGTCGGCCGGCCGAAGCCCCGGGAGCGGAATCGGCCGAAATCGGTGATACCCTGAGCCTTGAGGTCCGCCTGCCAGACGTTTCCCCGTGCGGCGGGATCAAGTCTGCGCCAGGATGGCCGGCATCCTCCACCTTCCGCCAGCCGGTCACGGTTCTTCCTCCGGTGACACGCGTTTGCCCCTCGGTCACGGCGCGGTAGACAATCGGCTTGTCGGCCTGGCCGGAATCCTCCGCCGTCAGTTCCAACCCCTGCTCCAGGCTATGCGTTCCGGGGGCCAGCCAGACCGTCACGCCGAACTCCGGCAGCCCGTCGACTTTTTCATCGCCCGAATTGTGTCTCTGGCTTTCTGCAAGGTGGCGAACGGTCCATCGCTGGAGTCCCCGTTCGGTGCCGCGAGACGCCCCGACCACTGATCCTTACCGGTCGGCGAGACATAAAGGTTGGTTGTCTGCCCCTGGCTGGATTCCGCCATGAGCAGCGGTAATCCCAGGAGCAGGAGGACCATGGGCGTCTGGACGCGGGACAAGTGCCTGGTAAGCATCGGTCAATCCTTCCTATGCGTGAAAGACTCGATCGGACACAACACGTTCCTTTTAGCCGAGGCACGTAGTTTTTTCAATCCTCTGACACGTATTGATTGAGAGCCCGGCAAATGATAAGATGAACAACCACTTGGCGGAGGCAGGTCACGGGCGAGAAGTTGGTACAGACAGAATGGAAAGGAGGAAGATCGTGAGCCGCCTGTCCCGAAGAGAGTTTCTCAGAACCGGCCTTGTCGCCGGGGCGGTCGCCTCGTTGGGCGGACCTCTGCGCCGGATCATCGCCGCCGCGGCACCGGCAGCCGCCCGGCCCAATATCGTCTTCATTCTCGCCGACGACTGGGGCCTGGATGACACCGGCTGCTATGGCTCGGACCGCCAAAAGAATCGAACCCCCAACATAGACGCCCTGGCGGCCGGGGGCATTCGGTTCGAGCGCTGCTACTCGACGCCGCTGTGCGGGCCCAGCCGCTGCGAGATCATGACCGGCCGGTACCCCTTCCGGACGGGCGGCCTGACCAATCAGACGGCGGGGCAGCCCAAGTCCCAGGATGAGTACCCGGGGGCGCGGATCCTGACCGAGGCCGGTTACGACACCTGCCACGCGGGCAAATGGCGCCAGATGGGCCAGACGCCGGCCGATTGGGGCTTTGGCGAGTATATCACGGATGACACGGCCGGCGGCTGGTATTGGCAAAAGAGCTACACGAAAAATGGGCAACTCGTGCAGACGCCGGAGGAGGTCTATTGCCCGGACGTGTACCACCAGTTTGCCGTGGATTTCCTGCAACGGCACGCGCCGAACGGCGCCACGCCGGCCAAGCCGTTTTACCTTTACTACGCTTCGCATCTGGTCCACAACCCGATCCAGCGGACACCCGACAGCAAGCCGGGCGAGACGAATCATGCGGCCCTCTATAATGATGACGTCGCGTACCTGGACAAACAGGTGGGCCTCTTAGTGGCCGAGCTGGACCGGCTGGGCCTTCGCGAGAACACCGTAATCCTGTTCTCCGGCGACAATGGCACGGCCCAGCAGTCGGGCACGATCAACGGCCGGCAGATCGATGGCCACAAAAGCCAGATGCTGGAGGGCGGCTCGCGCGTGCCGCTGATCGTCAATTGGAAAGGCGTCGCGCCGGTTGGAAGCGTGCTCAACGATCTGGTGGATTTCACGGATATGCTGCCGACATTTGTCGAACTGGCGGGGGCGAAGCTACCCCAGGGCGTCCCCCTCGACGGGCACAGCTTCGCGCCGCAGGTCCACGGCGAGAAAGGCAGTCCGCGCGAGTGGCTGTTCGTGCAGTTGGGCCGAAAGTGGTACGTGCGCGACGACGGCTGGAAGCTCAATCAAGCGGGTGAGTTGTTCGATATGAAGGACGCACCTTTCGTCGAACAGCTTGTGCCGGCCGATTCGCAGGACCCGGCCGCGATAGCCGCACGTGCCCGGCTCCAGGCCGTGTTGGACCAGCTCAATCCGGCCGGCGGCAAGACGCTCCCGGCCGCGAATGAAATTGCAGCACAGGGTCGGGCAGGCAAAAGAACGGAACGCCAGAAGCTGAGGCGAAAGCAAAGAAGAGCGGCGCGGCAGACTCAGCCGGAATGATCGTCGAGTGTCCGGCGGTGGTGCGACTCGTTTGTAGTGTGCCCGTAAGGGCATGAAAGAAACGCCTTACGGCGTCACTACGAACGGAAATGAGCTGCGCAGACCCTCGGCGTCTGCCGTTTAGGAACGCTGGGCAATGGAGAGCATTGACATGGAAATCAAGTTGGTCCGGATGTACGTTCTGTGGACGGGTCTCCTGATTTGCGCGGTATCCGCTGCTCCCTCGCGTGGGGCGGAGGCGGAGCCGGTGCTGCGTCATTCCGAGGTGGTGTTCATGTACGCTGCTTCGGATGAGGCGTATCGGGCCTACGGGGCGACGTTCGTCGCCTGGGGCGGGGCCGAGACGCCGGCCGCGGTCCAGCACCTGCACGAATTGGGCCTGCGCTGCACCGGCTCGATGTGGTGCCTGACGGCCGGAGCCGAGAACCTCCACAAGGACCCGAAGCTGCTGGCCGCCTGTGCGGTCGATATCGAGGGCAATCCGGTCGAGGTGCCCTGGCTGTTCGATCACACGTATCAGGGAACGAAGAGCTACTTCGGCTGCACGAACAGTCCCGAGTTCCAGAAGCTCTGCCGCGAGCGGGTCCGCCAGGCCATGTCCGGCAAAGCGGACGGTCTGCACGTGGACGATCACCTGGGGACGGCGGGCGCCGCCTGGTGGCAGGGGGGCGGGTTCTGCGACTGCTGCATGAAGGGCTTCCGCGACTATCTCAAGAGCCATGCCACGAAAGAGCAATTGCAGCAGGCCGGCGTGGAGCAGATCGACGACTTCGATTATCGCACGCTGGTTCGCAAGTATGCTACGACCCGCGCCCAGTACAAGAAAGTGCAGCACCAGATTCCCCTGATGGACCTGTTCCTCCAATTCCAGGCGGAGGCGGCCGCCGAGCACACGCGGCAACTCGGACAATATGCAGCCGAGGTGGCGGGTCACCCGGTGCTGCTCAGCGCCAATGCCGGTCTGCCCGACAAGGCTCACACCTATGTCGTCAAGAATCTCACGCACGTGGTCTGCGAGGTGGGCCAGAACGCCTGGGCCGGGACGGGCCAGATCGACCACGCCATCCAAGCGTATGAGCTGGCGGCGACGCTGGGCAAACCCCTGGCCGCCACGGCGTCGGGCCAGGATTGGGCCTTCGTCAAGCAGAACAACTGCGAGGAGTTGGTTCGCTTCTGGGTGGCCCTGGCCTACGCCTATGGGCAGCGGTTCATGGCCCCGCACCCGCAGAGACAATGGTGCTTCACCGATAAGCTGGGGACGCACTGGTACGCCGCTCCGATCGAGGCCTACGCGCCGATGTACCGCTTCATTCGCGCCAACGCCGGCTGCTTCGATGGTTTTGAAGCGGTCGATACCAAAGATCACAAGCCCGGCGTGCCGGCCAACGTCTTGGTCACGGTTCGTAAGAACAGCGGCACGAATCAAGTCGTGCTGCATGTGCTCAATCGCGACTACGATCCGCAAGCCAAGAACATGAAGCCGCGCTCGAATGTGGAAGTGTCCCTGGCCAAGGCGCTGGTCGCACCGACGAAGCCATCTGCCAAGCTCCTGTCGTTTGACAAGCCACCCCAGCAGGTGGACCTGGTTCAAAATACCGACGCGATCAGCGTGCGGATACCGGAGTTGAAATTGTGGACATTGGTCGTATTAGAGTAGTACCGCCGTTCAGAAATCGTGCGGTTGAGATTGCTTCGTCGCTGCGCTCTGCAATGACATAACGCGCGTTGTATGTCATTGCGAGGACGCAGCGACGAAGCAATCTCAACCGTTGTGACGCGACTGGCGAAATATGGAGACGGATCGATCAACTTGAGGAGACCATATGAATCGACGTGAGTTCGTGAAAGGTGCTGCGGCGGCGGTCGTTGCTTCGGCGGTCCGGGCCCGCGGACAGCAGGCAAGTCCGGCGCAGTCCGCTATTCCCCGGCGTCCGCTCGGCAAGACCGGCGTGGATGTGCCCGTCCTGATCCTGGGCGGCGTCGCCGGGATGAAGCAGGCGCCGACGCTGTCCTTTCATCCGGCGCAACTGGCGGAGGCCGCACTCGATGCGGGCATCAACTACTTCGATACGGCGCCCTCCTACGCCAACGGCCAGTCCGAGAGCAACTACGGCGAGGTGCTCGCCACCCGCCGCAAGGAGGTCTTCCTGGCCTGCAAGACGGAGAAACGCTCCTATGACGAGTGCCCTCCGCGGCGTCGAGGCCAGCCTCAAGCGTCTCCGCACGGACCACCTCGACCTGCTCCAACTGCACGGCGTCACGGCGAAGGAGGACTTCACCAAGTGGGAGGGGCCCAGCGGGGTTCTCAAGGCCATGTACAAGCTGCGCGATGAGAAAGTCACGCGCTTCCTCGGCGTCACGGGTCATGAGAGTGCCGAAGCGATGCGGAAGGCCATCGAGCTGTTCGACTTCGACACCATCCTGACGACCTTCAATCCCACCGTGCGGCGCCGGCCGTTCCAGGAGCTTGGTCCTTCCGCTCGCCCGCGAGAAGAAGATGGGCATCCTGGCGATCAAAGTCATGGGCGGCGGCTTCGGCTCCCTGGCCGCCGGCAATCCGCTCAAGAATGATATCGGTACGATCTGGTATCACGACCAAGCGCCGCGCCAGGCTGAGGCGGGCACGCTGATCCGCTATGTCCTGGGCCTGCCGATCACGGCGGCGGTGGTCGGCATGAACTGCTTTGCCCACGTGCGGGCCAACGTGGCCACGGTTTGTGAGAAACAGCCGCTGACCGAAGAAGAACGCAAAGCCCTCGAAGCGCAAATGTCGTGAGAATCCGTGTATGCTCAATCTGAGCTCGTGCCACCCAAGTGTCCGCAAGATACGTATCGAAATGCCTGTCATAGCCAAGGAGAATCATCATGACCATAGGTCGTCGCGAGTTCCTGGGATCGGCCTTCGGCGTGGCCGTAGCCACCGGCGTCGGTGACGCGAGCACACAGGCCGGCGTCAAGTCCTATGCGGAGCGTTTGGACACACCGATTGTGGGCAAGTTCCAGGTGATCGTGGCCGGCGGGGGTCCCAGCGGGGTCATCGCGGCGGCCGCTGCCGCGCGCAGCGGGGCGAGCACACTGCTGATCGAGCGCTATCCCTTCCTCGGCGGCAACGGCACGGCGGGATTGATGACCTGCTACAATGGCTTCCGCAATCAACGGCCGCCCGAGGCCCTGCAGACGGTCAAGGGCATCCCGGCGGACTATATCGCGGAATTGGTCCGGCTGGGCGGCCTGGCCGAATACGATCCCTATCCCAAGGCGGCACACAATGCGGCCAAAGGTGATCTGCCGTACTGTATCGGCTTCGATCCCGAGGCGGCCAAGATCGCCTCGCTCAACCTGCTCCAGAAAGAAGGCGTCACGCTGCGGCTGCACAGTTGGGCCGTCGCGCCGATGCTGGACGGCTCACATGTCACAGGCGTGATCGTCGAATCCAAGTCGGGCCGGCAGGCGATTGCGGCCGACATCGTCATCGACGCCACCGGCGATGGCGATATCGCCGCCCGCGCGGGACGCCCTTCATGGGCCCGGCCGACCCGACGCAGCGGCGCTGCGGGCAAGGGCGACCGCATGGGCATGAGCCTGATGTACATTCTCGGCGGGATGACCCCCAGCGTCAAAGACTCCGGCGGCATCCGCTTGGGTGACCGCGTGGTCAAGTGGGGCCCGGGCTTTAACGGCGACGGCATCAACGCCGAGAGTCTGACCCGGGCCGAAGTGGAGAGCCGCCTGAAGCTCTGGGAGCAGGTCCAGAAGATGAAGAAGGAGTCGGGCAAAGAGTCCGTCTACCTGTCGCAGATTGCCACGGGCATCGGCGTCCGCGAGACCCGGCGCATCGAGGGCGAATACGTCGTCACCGAGCAGGATGCGATCAAGGGCACGCACTTCCCCGACGTCATCGCCATCAGCTCGAACCCCATGCCCAGTTATCACGGCCAGCGCGTACTTCTTCGCCCACGAGGGTTTCGACATTCCGTACCGCTCGCTGGTCCCCAAGAAGGTCGAGGGCCTGGTGCTCACCGGCCGCTGCATCTCGTGTGAGCAGGGGCCCTTCCAGTCCGCCCGTTCCATGGCCCCCGCGATGGCGGTGGGGCACGCCTCGGGCTGTGCCGCAGCCCTGGCCGCCCAAGGCAATGTTGCCCCGCGTAAGCTGGACGTGACAGCCTTGCAGAAGCTGCTCGTCTCCCAGAAGGCCGAGCTGCGGCTCAATAAGTAGCACGGGTGCGAGCGCCCATGGATTCAGGATCACGGGCAGGATGCCCGTGCCACGTGGCATGGGCATCCTGCCCATGAAGGGTATCGAGATGTGGGTACTTCGGTGCGGTTGCGGTGTCATGGCCCGACGGGTCGGAATCTTGCTCATTCTCGGCTTGGCTGGCCCCCAGGTTTCTCAGGCGAAGGTCGTCTGCCCCCGCGTGACGAGCGAGCACACGGCCGACACGACCGATCTGCGGCGGTTCCGCCAATTCCCGGCGTGGAAAGACAAGACCGGCAACGACCTGGCGATGGCGATCTGGCAGTACCTGTGCGGCTACGAGACGGGCGTCTACCACTTCAACGAGGTCCTCGATGGCGCCGACCCCTTCGACGAGTACGCCACGGTCCGCGACCCGCTGAAGATCCTCAACGTCTACAACATGGGCTATTGCGGCATCTTCGGCCCGGTGCTGGACGGCATCTTCCAGGGCGTCGGCTTCGAGCAGGGCCGGTCCTTCGGGCTGGTGCGCTGGAACCACTGTGCCACCGAGGTCTGGTACGACAACGCCTGGCACTACTTCGACATGGATGTCCGAGGCATCTTGCTCGACGGCAGCGGGACGGTTGTCAGCCTTGAAGAGGCCCAGCACAACCGCAACCTGTGGGTGAGCCCGCCCAAACGCATCGAGCCTTTCTTCCCAAACGAATCCGACAAAGGCAAGGTCTTCGAGATCTACCACGACAGCCCGGTGAACCGCTACTACCGCTGGTTCGAAGGCACGCACACGATGGACTTCTCCCTGCGGCAGGGCGAGTCCTTCACCCGCTGGTGGACGCCCCAGGGCGGGCGGTGGCACCATCTGCCGCGCTACAGCCGGGAGAAGTGGGTGCGAGACCTGATCCTGACGCCGCCGGTCGGGATGAAGCCGAACCATCGCGACTTCACCCCTTGGAACCACGGCAACGGCCTGTTCCACTACGCCCCCAACCTCTCAGTAAAGTCCACCGATTTCCAGGATGGCGTATACGCCGTGCAGAACCTGGCCCCGGGCGAACAAGGTCTGCATTTGATCCACGCGGGGAGATGCGGAGGTCGTCGTTCGAGGTCTTCACGCCCTACATCATCGTGGCCAAGATCAACGACATTGACAATCCCGCCGACGATGCGGAAGCCTCCGTCGTGACGCTGGAGACGGCCTTGCCTGTGAGTCTCGCGGTATCCCTGGATCACGGCCTGACCTGGAAGCAGGTGCAGACGGTCCCGGGCGGCCACAGAACAGCAGTGGATTTGACGCCTTTTGTCCGGGGCACCTATGGCTACCTGCTGCGACTGTCTGCTTCGGGCGAGGAGAAGCAGGCCGCCATCAAGTCGCTGTCCATCGATACATGGGTGCAGGTAGCGCCGATCAGCCTGCCCCGACTCAAGTGTGG
Organism: uncultured Planctomycetota bacterium; assembly: GCA_963750205.1. Lineage (GTDB taxonomy): Bacteria > Planctomycetota > Phycisphaerae > Sedimentisphaerales > Anaerobacaceae > PLanc-01. The sequence goes on along the minus strand of CAVVRJ010000065.1, from coordinate 28,507 downwards.
CGAGAACCATCTCCAATACGAGGTGGGCGACCGCTACGGACTCCGGACGATCCCCATGCTGGTGAGCCCCGATACGTCCAATCCGAAGGACTTGGAGAAGTACGTTGTGACGCTGCCCGAGAACTACGATCCGCAGCAGAATACGTCCCGTATCCTGGGCGACGCGACCTCTGCGCCTGGCGGCCCCCGCCGGGATGAAGATCGCCTGGCTGAGCGTCGGGGCGGGATTCCGGACCCATCAGGGCGAAGCAAGCGGCGAAGACGAACAACTCCATCTCCTACGCGGTCGGGCAGCCGAGCGACTTCAGGGAAGTCTATCGCTCCGCTGTTCCGACGTGGGTCAGCCACTGGCGCTACAACTGGGATACCGACCTCCGCTTGGACAAGCCGGCGGAGATCGTCTACGTCAAATTCCACGGCGATCCCGGCCTGAACACGATGAGAGCCTGCCTGCACCTGCTCCCCAAGAATCCCCCGAGCACCGGCATCCGCATCACGCACGCCTACGACATTGACGGCCGGCGCCAGGAGAAGACCATGGATTTGGCCGATCCAGGGGCGTATACGGTCACTTGCGATGGTGACCCGGAGAATGTCTGCGTGACAACGGCCGTGCCTTCCAAATGATCTTGCACGGGCAGGAAGACTGCCGAGATCAAGGCGGATTGCCTTTGTCTTCAGAAGGATGCCCCCAAGCGTCAATGTCAGACCGCGCCGGATTGAATGGTCGCAAGTAGCATTTTAAAAGATGGAAGTACGTTCTCGATGTCCATATCTCACGCGTCGTAGAACGCGGACACGCCTGTTCTCCAGAGGCGTTGTACGATTCTTCCCGCGTCTCTCGCATCCCCGCACGTCATCCAACTCCTCTTTCCCTCATCCACGGCGAGACTGTGGTTTGAGTTTCTGGACCTTCTCCTGAAGCCACAGGTTGACCAGCGTGTGAGGAGAAACGCCACGTTCCTTGGCCTCCCGCCGAATGGTATCCGACAGCCCCTTCTCGACGGCGTAGAGCGATTCTTCGGACTCCAACTCCACCTCAGCTCGCACGGGCTTGGTTTTGCCCCAGAAGTCGGACAGATCATGCTCGTCCCAGAACTCGCCCATCTGAGCGTACGTCTGAGCTTTGGAGACACTGCTCTTTCGCCCCGTGCTTCTTATTCTACGATCACCTTTTTTCATATCGTCTTCTCTCGGCACCCGTCATATCGCGGGCCGTCAAAACTAACGTGCGATGATCCGGCTTGTGGATGAGGAACACGATGAGATACCTGCCCGCTTCGGTTTGGCCGAGTGCGGCGTATACATTCTCGCCACGACGATGCCCTTTCTCGACAAAACGAAACATGGCGTCGCTTTCGATGATCTGGCAAACCTCGTCGCGGGATACCCCGTGTTTGTGGTCGATCTTCTCAACGACCGAATCGAGCCATATGATCCCTCTGATCTGCATCGCCTGTGATTCTGGTCTACATGCCTGTGGTTGTCAAGACAGGAGCGGATGATTCGGAATTCTTCAACACCTGGGCTTGCGTGGGCATTTCTATCCGAAGGCAGACACCCGAAGACGTTACTTGTCGGTTGATTTCTCAGCCGCCGACACGCGGGGCAGCCACGTGTTCAGCACGTACTCGCAGTTGACGACCTTCTCGACCAGATCGAGAGGCAGATAGTAATAGTGATTGGACGCCTCGAAGCCGATGCGCGAATCCCGGCAGACGAGCGTGAAAAGCTGCCGGGCGATCTGTATCTCATCGGCCGCGATCTTCTTGATCGCGTCGATTTGGGCCTGGCGCTCGGCGCCTTTCAGCGAGCCGGACAACAAGGCATTTCGGGCCAGAATGAAGCGAATCTGATTGGCGGCACTGCGGAAATGAAGGCCGGCGGCTTCCGCGAGCCCCAGATCTTCACGCAGGTTCGCCTGATAAGGGGACTGCTCCGCCTTGGGACGCCGCGGCCTGGAAGAGGGCAAGGCCGTCGCGCCAGCCGGCGTCGATCTTCTCGAATTGTCCGGCCAGGACCTCGGCCGGATAGATCGCACGCCAGGCATTGAGGTCATCATACGGAAATCCGACCATCGTGGCGTGGTACTTCGTCGGCTCCGGGTAAAGCAGGTTGGCCGGCCCGCACTGCATCGGCCCATCGTAGAGCAGAGCCGCATGGTAGGGGTACTCGGCGAAGGCCATGCTGAACTTCGACCAGGCCTGCAACACTTGGGGGGCGGCGTTGGAGCCATAGCGCGTCTCGGCCACGGTGGTCAGGGCCTGGTCTATCGTGGGCCTGGGGCGAGCGTCGAAACACCGCACAAGCTGGAGATTGGGTGACGGGTATCCGCCGACGCTCCAACTGAGCATCAGGCCGTCGATATCGGCATCCGCCAGATTGGCGCAGTGCTGGGCCACGAGGTTCATCACCGGCAGGTACGGCACCGCCGAGATCTCCCACGAGCAATTGGCCTGAATCTTGGCGATGGTCTTGAGTCCCCGCTTTTTGGCCAGGGCCCAATGATTCGTGGCCCGCGGGCCGGGGCCGACGGTGGAAATCGAGTACTCGCCCACGGTGCTCGGCTACGCCGCCACGGACAATGGGCTTGCTCCACTCGCTGACGCTCATCAGATAGACATTCTCCGGCAGGGCCTCGATGATGCGCTCGGTCCATCCGCCGTCATCCGGCCAGCCCCAGTCCCAGACGATGACCTTGGCGTTGGGATTGCCCGCCCAGACCCCGGCGGCGATGGCCTTGTTGACCTCCGCAATCACCTCCGGCCCCGAGCGCTTCGCGCAGCGGGGACAGCCGGCCGCCGTGCGGCTGTGGCTGTAGCAGTTGGTCAGGTTCTCGGAAGCGGTGATCGTGAAGACGCCGCCCAAGCCCGGCACCTCCTTGAAGACGTAGGTCAGCGAATCCGTGAGCCACTGCCGCACTTCGGGTGTCGAGGTGCAGAGCGTGTGGAAGTTGCCCTCCTGAACGCCTTTGACGCCCTCGTGGTCCTTGAAGAAGGATGCCTCCATCGCCCGCGGCTCGTTCATGTAGAGATAGACGTCGATCCCGTATTTCTTCGCCCGCTCCACCAGGCGGCGCAGGTTCTCGATCCGCCGCTCGTGGCCCGCGCCGAACTCAGGGAAGATCGCGCTCGGGGCCAACTGCCGCAGCACCACGTGCAGCCAGACGCCGTTGACGCCGAGATCCGACAGTCGTTGCAGCAATCCATCCGGATACGGGTCCAACTCCGGCGTCAGCAGCGGATCGCCGAAGACGCCGCAGTAGGAGTAGAGGAATCGAATTTTCTCCGGCCTGTTGCTGGGGACACCGCGTTTGTAGTGACGCCGCGAGGCGTTTCTTGAGGGGTCCTTTCATATGCCCTTACGGGCAACTACGAACCTGGGACAGATCGTGAACGAAATCGAATCTTGGCACTGGAGGTGTGCGCGAACTGGTCCCCGAACTGCGAGGCGACAACGGCCTTGATCTGCTCGCATCGTTTGACGACCGCATCGTTCGGCTCGGCGTACCGAAGCGGCGAGCAGGCGGGCTTGAGCGAGCCGAGCTTGATCCAGAGGAAGTCATCTTCGCGGAGTGTGAAGGCGAGCTTCTCGGCGTCCCAGCCGAGCAGTTGCAGCAGTTGCTCGTAGGGCAGAAGATGCCAGTTGCGCCGGATGATCGTGATGTAGCCCCGCTGCTGGTACTCGGCGGGCGGCGTCCGCTGCGGCGGCAGACCCATCGACTCTCCCAGCACACGGACCTTCTCCGGCGTGGTGCCCAGCACCTCGGCCATCCGTTCCAGCGCGACCATCTCCCAGTTCCGCCAGACGAACGCGTGCAGGCGGTCCGGGAAGTGCTTGAACTCGATCGGGGCCGGACTGCTGCCGGTGGGCAGCACGCTGCTGCTGGCGTGACAAAGGGCGGCCCCGACGAGAAGGCCCGCCCAGACCACTCTTACCCGGTTCCTACTTACCATGTGACCTCCCTTCGCACCTCGGGATACAAGGAGAGGATACGCCATGAATTCGTGACTTTCCTGCACGGAGGCTTCAGTATACTCACGACATGCGGCATTTCAAAGCCAGTCTGTACCTGGGGCTGGCATCCTCAATCCCCGGCGGAAGGAGGCAAGATGCTCTCGGACTTCCGGTCCGCATGATCTCGTCGGCGGGCTGGCCCATCCTACTCGCTTCCGTTCGTCGCCTGTGCTGCGCCCTTGGGATTCCGCGACACCCGACAATTCCTGCCGTAGATACGATTGCCGCCGGAGCGTCAAGAGCAGATAATGCGGCCATGAAGAAGACAAGCAGAAGCAGTGCTTCGATCTCCTGAAGCGGGCCTACATTGAGGTCCGCTAATACCCTGGCTACAAGATCACCAAAGATCTACTCCAATAGCTCGCCGAGCGGGTCAAGAAATTACAGCTGCTGACGAAGAGGATCTGCCAGACAAGAACGGAATCCCATCTGTCTGCGTGACGGAATCGGATCTCAAGGAGAATCTTCTCAGGCGTGCGAGAATGAGAATATTTATGTGGGCTCCAGAATTTGTCCGGTGCATTCCCTACGCCATCTGCAAAGTCTTCTTGAGCTCATCCAAGACGACCTTCGTTTTTGGATAGGTTGAAAGCAACTCGCCAAGAGTGATATTGAGAGCGCCGCCTTTGTGGACAACAGCGTGGCGTGCTTTCATAATGTTATCCCAAGCGGCGTGGTGCTCGGTGTCAAGAATGACGCTGCTGAAACTCCGCTTGAAATCGCCTCCAAATTGTCCCAGTACCTCCGTGATCTTGTTCAGATCAGGGCTGCGAAACTTCTTCGCAATGGTTGCCCTTACGTACTGCGCAAGGCACTTGTCGCCACAACGATCTGCTCTCTCAGCAAACATCCTCTCTATCAGTTCTTCGTACTCTGACACAATCATCACGACTAGAGCCGATACCATGTGGGCCTCGATCTCGGCTGTGCTTGGGTCTGCGCTATCGAGAGAGTCCAAATGTGATTTGCAGGTGCCTAGCGCGCTCTCAATCTTGAGGAATGGCATGTGGATCAGCCAAACAGCTTCTTCTCAACGAGTTTCAACCGGTCTGCAACAACAGTCTCATCAGTAGTTGCACTGCTGACCAACTCCTGGAAGCGACTGTTTTCTTTTAGGGACATATATTTACCGGACATGTCGTTGCGAATATTGTTCAGATTTCGGGCGAATGCCACATATACGGCATCATAGGCTGCCACATTCAAGCCTACGTGAATATGGAAAGGGCGAGGCCCAAGGTGTTTATGGACAGCCTCAGTTGTGCTTGTGAACAACTTCTCGTATGCGAGCAGCTTGCCACGGTCATCTTTCTTGTGCTTGTCCATGAACGCCGACAAGAAGTCCTTCATCGGCTTGAAATACTCCTGGTTGCCGTGGCAAAGGGCAAAGAAGCGTAGGATGAGTTCCACATCGCGAAGGCGTTTATCTTCCGCTTGTTTTCCGAAAACGGCTCGCCATTCCTTTGTCTTGTTTAATGAAACCAGCGTATCGTTGAAGCTTCCCTGATAGATACAATTTCTGATCTCCTGACCCACCAGTTGAGTACCACCGGTATTGAGCCGTTCAAAGATGTGGTAGATGCTCGAGTGGCCTCCAGGGCGTAGTTGCTTGACGACGAAAGCTCGCAAAACAGACTCATTTAGCCTATTGAAAGCGGGCTCATCATTTGACTTGATGTCTTGGTAAGTCAGGTGATTGTATGGACTGTTCTCGTTGAGCCCTTCCAACCTAAAAACGACTCTATTGCCCTTCTTGTCTGGCACGCCAAAGTAGCCCTCAAAGAAGTAGGCGATGCTCAAGAGACGTTGCTGGCCGTCCACAACAAGGAACTTGTTTGTCTCAGGATCGGCATAGAGAAAGATGGCAGGCACGGGGAGACCGAGGAGAAAAGACTCGATCAGACGACTCGCCTGCTTAATAGTCCATACGAACTTTCGCTGAAACCCAGAGATGAGAATCGTCTTGTGGAGCTTGCCGACTAGACCTTCCAGGGTGTAATCGGCCGGGTAGGTTACAATGTCGTAGTTTACAGGGTTAGCATCTTGATCTTCGATTTCGCTCGGGATTTGCTCCAATGACTTATCATCCTGCCTGGACATGACCGTCTCCTAATTTCCATGGAGAAACGCGCTAAACCAATAAGCTCCATGCTCTCCGGCGATGCTCTCTCTTTCGAGGACGCTCGCTAGAGACATGCACGACGACTTCTTGCTGGACTCCAGTGCCATTCTTTTCAAGCCTAGCGTGGCATCATAGCCAGAAATGTCGCCGGAAGCAAGGGGGACACAAGAACAAGTGACAGGCGACATCTGATGAGGCCTCGAAGGGCTTGTAGCTCATGCAAGCGTGTCTTGTCGCGCGTTTTTCATCTTCTATCAGGTTGGTCTGTGGCGAAGAGAAGCCGGGATTCCTGCCCATTTGATTCCGATCAATTCCGCATCTTCGGGCCGGGAGTATTCCGCCTTGGAGCCACCGACAGAAAGGGGGTGTGCACTCGTGCCGGTTTTGGCGAACGTGTTGCCGTACCATGCTGGAGGCTGGAAGGCGATAAACCTCCCCGGCACGGCCGCTTCGGCCGTAACTCCGTGGGTCCCGGGGGAACGGAATTCTCGTCCGAGAGCTGGCACAAGCATTGGCGGTGGGCGGAGCCCACCCTACCGCTGACACTTGGGCGGCGGCCCCTTAGCGATTTCGTGCCTGGTTTCTGCGTGATGACTTTTTTCGGGGCTGTTTCGCCTCTGGCCGCGCGTGTCTGCGTGCCTTGCGTCCCGCCGTCTTGACGCGACCTTTGGCATTTTTACCTTTTGCCTTTTTGCTTTTTACTTGTTTCCCTGCCTTTTTACCTTTGCCCTCTCGGTCTGCCTTCCTGGTCCATTTCTTGGGCTTCTTGGTTTTCAAGGCGTCCCGCAGCGGCTGCGCTTCGGCGTAGACTTGTTGTCTCTTTTCCGGCGGCCATTCTTCGGGGAAGTTGAGGCGGGCGAAGTCGCCGAAGTATTCCGACGGCCTTGCGGTCGTAGGCGCGGGCGGCCTCGAGCCTCATCGTCGAAGTAGCCAAGCCAGAGGTCTTTGCCTGATAGCGGGATCGGGCGTACCACTTGCCGCGGTCCTTGCGTAGCCGACGCCCTTGTACTTGGACGCGGCGATCCGCGTTTCTTGGCGCTGTTGCGGACGTTCTCCCGCGCGTGCAGTTCCGCAGATTGCCCCGGCAGTTGTCGAGCCTCCGCGGTCGTCGTGGTCGACGATCTTACCCTCGGCGGCTTCATGATCTGGCGGTGCATGTAGGATCAGCTTTCCCTTCTCATTGCGACCGGCGTAGCCGCTGCACCAGCGTCCACGTGTACTGGCGGAGCCAATCGTAGTCGGCCTTATCCACGAGGGCGTACTCTCCGTTGGACAAGGGGATGCGCCGGACCGGGCCGTCCGGCTGGTCGGGCTCGGCCGGTTTGGGCTGATAGTTGCGGCACGGCCGGGCAGGGGACGCAGTTGACCCGGCCGGGCCGGGGTGATTGGCGCACTTGGGCACAAGCGACTCGCCCCGCCCGTCACGAAGCCCATTCATAGCGAGCAGTGCGCGTATATGCAGTTGGCACAAGCTTCGTCCCATCGTTTCTTCCCTCCTTTCCTCATCGTCGGTCTTCGTTGCGGGCGGCATGTTCTCGCCCGCTCCGTCGCGGCTGGGGACGAGAGCCCGGCCCACGGGACGCCGCTACCTATGGTATTCAAATAATAATAAACAAACTCATGCTGCTTGTCAATGGATAATCCAGCAAAATTGTGCTGACGTAAGTCACGATCCGGGCAGGGATTACGAAGGGGGCAGAAGAAAAAGAGGACGGGGCCACGGGGTCAGAGCTGCGCCAGGTGACATTGGCAGTGCGGGTCGAGAGTCTGCCTTGCTGCGGGAAGGACCGGTCCGACCCGCGTAAACGCGGTACTCCAAACGGTCTCGCGGCGAGGCTTGAAGGCCGGCGGCTATGCTGGTAGGATGACAGTCCGAATCGTGCGGGGGCCAATGAGATAGGGGGCGGCGGTAATCGGGTTATTGGTGCAGAACATTGGATGATGACGACGTGAAGCACCTCTGGGGCGGCGGTTGGTTTTCTTGCTGGTCCTCGTGCAAGCGGTAGGGGGCCCAGGCCCAGTGGCCGCAGTTTCGCGGGCCTACGGGCAACGGCGTCGCCGTAGGGGCGAACGAGGTAGGGGCGAAGATTTTTCGCCCGTAAAGGGCTTGCCGATCCATTGGAGCGAGAAGGAGAACGTTCGCTGGAAGACTCCCATCCCCTACCGGGGCTGGTCCACGCCGGTCGTGATGGAGGGGCTCCTGTGGCTGACGACCGCGACGCTCGACGGGCACGACTTCTTCGTGATCGGCGTCGAGGCCGAGTCCGGGAAGATTCGCTTCCAGGAGAAGCTGTTTCATGCCGACCATCCCGAGCCGCTGGGCAATCCGCTCAACTGCTATGCTTCGCCTTCGCCGGTGGTCGAGCCGGGCCGGGTGTACGTCCACTTCGGCAGCTACGGTACGGCGGCCCTGGACACCAAGACCGGGGCGGTGCTGTGGAAGCGGGCCGATCTGCCCTGTCGGCACTATCGCGGGCCGGGCTCATCGCTGGTGTTGTTCGAGAACCTGCTGATCCTGACGATGGATGGGGTGGACATTCAGTACCTCGTGGCGCTCGACAAGGCGACCGGGAAGACGATCTGGAAGACCGACCGCACGGCCGAGTGGAACGATCTGGACGCCGACGGCAAGCCCCAGACGGAAGGAGACCTCCGCAAGGCCTACTCCACGCCGCTGATCGTGACCGCAGAGCGGGGAGATCGCAGAAGATGCTCAGCATCGGGGCCAAGGCTCTCTATGGCTACGATCCGGCCAGCGGGCGCGAGCTCTGGAAGGTCCGCACGCCCGCCTACTCCGGCGCGGCCAGCCCCGTCTATGGCGGGGGGATCGCCTATATGATCAGCGGATTCGGCAAAACGGAGTTGCTCGCCGTGCGGGTCGGGGGTCGGGGCGACGTGACCGATACGAACGTCCTTTGGCGGACCGGCAGCATGGTGCCGCAAACGCCGTCGCCGGTCTTGGTGGATGACTTGTTCTTCATGGTCAACGACAGCGGGATCCTCACCTGCCTGGAAGCCGCCTCCGGCAAGCAGGTCTGGCGCGAACGTCTCGGCGGGAACTACGCCGCATCCTTGCTCTATGCGGATGGGCACGTCTACTGCTTCAGCCGGGAAGGGGTGACGACGGTCTTCAAGGCGGCACGGAACTATGAAGTCCTGGCGACCAATGTGCTCGATTCCGGTTTCATGGCCTCCCCGGCCGTTTCCGGACAGACGCTCTTCCTGCGGACGAAAGAATCCCTCTACCGGATCGAAGCGAGCCGATAGCAGCGGGAAGACGGGCGACAAGCGACAGGTGACAAGTGATATGGCAGAGCGCAGGTGCGGCGGACCCTTCGGGCCGGGGGTTTTTCGCATTGGAGTCATCGACGAGAAGAGGGGCATGGTCAGCAATAAGCTGGCAATCGCATCGATCTTCGTAGTGCGAGCGTCCCCGCCCGTCGATCTGGACGAGGGATCAGGGTTCTGGCGGTCGTGCGAAGACGCGCGACCCAAGGGCGAGCGAGGACGCTCGCGCTACGAAGAGAGCGGATCTGGCGTTGCACATTGACCGCAACGGCACCACGGGGCAAGCAGGTCCGCCAAAGTCTCTTGACGTTGATGGTGTCAGAGGACTCTGACGGACCTGCTCCAGAATCACCCCCGGGGGCGGGGGGTGCTACACAACCTGGCGCGGCCACACATCGTCCCCTATGTCAGCGCCGGCGCATCACGAAGAAGACATTGCCGTAGAAGGCGGAGTATTGGCGATAGATGTCGATCTCCTTTTGAATTTGTTCGATCAGCGACAGCTTCTCCGGCTCTCCGGCGTGCGCGTGCGCAAGATGCGCAGGCGAGCTTCGAGCGGATGGTAGAAGGGCTCCCACCAGGCCGATTCCGGCTGGGGGAAATGCCCGAGGATTTCCAGGCCGCAGGCCCGGATGGCGGCGAGGTTCGCCTCGATGTCGGCCAGAGCCGGGTATACCGTAGCGAAGAACTGTCGGCATTCGGCCGGCGGATCGGGCCGGAGCCAGGCAAATCTCGCTTACCGCCAAGCCGCCGCCCGGCGCCAGGAGCGCATGACAGGCGGCCAAGCCCTCGCGAAAGCCCATGACGAACAGAGCACCTTCCGACCAGATCAGGTCGAAGGGACCGTCGCCTTTATCCAGGGAGCGCATGTCCCGCAGGGAAACCTGGATTCTCTCGGAAACACCCGCGGCGGCGGCGCGGTGCTGCAACTCGTCCAAGAAGGGTTGATGGTTGTCCACCGCCAGAATCGAGCCTTGTGTGTGCCGGGCCAAGATAAGGGTCGGGACGCCGTTGCCACAGCCGAGGTCCAGGATCCTGGTCGTGCGGTCGGCGGCTGGATTCTTACGCCGAAGCTTGGCCCAGCGCAACATGTTCAGTGCTTTCAAGGTCGAAGCCTCGTCGCCGGGGCCCAGCCGGGGCAGAGAGGCGTCAAAAATCTCGTAGAAGAACTCCGGCAGTTTATCTGAATCCATTGTCTGCATCTCCTGTGTCTTTCACGCGAGCCTTGTCTCCCGAGGGACCGGCTCGCGCAGTCTGTCTATTCTGTGGGATCGTTGGGGGGAGTTGAGAAGTCACACCTTCAGCGCCATACGCGGCAACGATGTGAGCCACGTACCTGCCGTACTGCTTAGCAACGCGTGACTTCTTTTACAGAACAATGACCATGTAACCGGGAGTGTAAATCATTGGACTTGCTCTGTCAAGAAAGAAACGTGGGACGGGGTGCGCTACATTTGTCGGGCACTCGGCACCAGGGACATCCTTACCGGAGTTGTATTGCCGTGCTAGCGGCCGAATCTCATCCTCGCGGTGGAAGAGATGTTCGCTTCGCTCCATTGGCAGAACCGCACCATCCCCAGAATTGGCCCTGCCACAGAGTCTGCGAGTTGTTAGCGATCCAGCCATTCCTACGGCTCCGTCGGCGGCCTGAGGCTGCCCGTACGGGCACCTTCAGGCAGCTTGCGGCCCACCGGCGGCACAAATTCCTTGCCCGGCGGGGGGCGGGGCTTATAATGGCGTGCCGTGAAAACCGTGGGTCCATATGGCCCGCGCAGTGTGAAGTCTTCGTAGATTGCCGAACGTCCGAACGGGCAAGTGGTGCGTCTTCCGACTTCATACCTCACACTTCCAACCCGACATTTCCGCGCGGTGCGTTCGGGAGGCTGGTTTCTTATGATGCGAAAAGGGATCGGTTGTTTGTTGGTGGCGCCGGCCGTCGTGCTGTGGGTCGCCGGGCGGGGGCTCGCGCAGACGGGGCGGCCCGCACGCCGATCAAGCTCGTGGTGCGGGCGGATGATATCGGGTCGTGCCATGCGGCGAACCTGGCCTGTATCAAGTGCTTCCAGGAGGGGATCGCGCGGAGCGTCGAGGTGATGGTGTGGATTGTGATCGAGCACCCGGGGCTGGATACGCCGGAGATGCAGGCGATGGGGCATAAGCGGTACTGGGAGGTCGCTGCGCACCGCGATGGCGTGACGAAGGCGTTCACCAGTGCCAAGGTAAAAGAAGTCATCAAGAGACGGGGCATACAGTTGGTCAGTTACCACGACATGTGGCCGGGACAATAAGAAATCTGAGATTTGAGATTTGAGATTTGAGATTCGTGCTTAACTTCGATCGAAAGGAAAAATGATGGCAGCAAAAATCTACTACGAACAGGATGCTCCGATCGGGCCGCTGCAGGGCAAGAAAGTGGCGGTCATCGGGTTTGGCTCTCAGGGACATGCCCACAGTCTGAACCTGCGGGACAGCGGGATCGAGGTCGGCGTGGCGGAGTTGCCGGGGACGCCGAACTATAAGCTGGCGACCGAGCACGGGTTCAAGCCGGGCGATATCAAGACCGCGATGAACGGGGCGGCCCTGGTCATCGTGACGCTGCCCGACGAGATGCAGGCGAAGATCTACAAGGACCAGATCGCCCCGAACCTCAAGGCCGGCATGACGCTGGGCTTCTGCCACGGCTTCAATATTCACTTCAAGTACATCGTGCCGCCGAAGGATATCAACGTGGTCATGATCGCCCCGAAGGGGCCGGGCCACCTCGTCCGCAGCGAATACCAGAAGGGCGGCGGCGTGCCCTGCCTCGTGGCCGTCCAGCAGGACGCCACCGGCACCGCCAAGCAGATCGCCCTGGCCTGGGGCCACGGCATGGGCGGCGCCCGCGCCGGCATCCTCGAAACGACCTACAAGGAAGAGACCGAGACGGACCTCTTCGGCGAGCAGTGCGTTCTCTGCGGCGGCCTCTCGTCCCTGATCAAGGCGGGCTTCGAGACCCTCGTCGCCGCCGGCTATCAGCCCGAGATCGCCTACTTCGAGTGCGTGCACGAGGTCAAGCTGATCGTGGACCTCATCTACCAGGGCGGCCTCAGCTATATGCGATATTCAGTATCCTAATACCGCTGAATATGGCGATTTGACCCGCGGGCCGCGGATCGTCAACGAGCAGACCCGGGCGGAGATGAAGAAGATCCTCGGCGAGATCACCTCCGGCCAATTTGCCCGTGAATGGGTGAACGAGTTCCAGACCGGGCTCAAGAAGTTCAACGAGTTGTACGAAAAGGATCACGACAGCCAGGTGGAGCAGGTCGGCCGCGGTCTGCGGAAGATGATGAAGTGGATCGACGTGAAAGAAGTGTAAGGATTTGTGATTGATGATCTGATGATTTACGATTTGAGAGCCGGTCGTGCCATAGAATCACAAATTGTAAATCGGAAATAGTAATTCACGAAAAGGAGAGCCCTATGACGATCGACAGGCCGCCCACGAGAATGTGGCACACTCGCGCGGCGCGGGCGTGGCTATCCATAGCGGCTCTCCTTTTCGTGCTTATCGTGTCCGGCTGCGCTTACAGCGAGTCCGCCAAGCTGCCCTATGCCAAGCTGGCCCTGCCCTACGACCGCACGCAGCTTACGCACACGACCGCGCTGGAGGTGCTGAACGTCGCCCACGACCCGGCCTACCAGTTCTCGCCCCAGGACGCGGAGCCGGTGCTGCTGACCCAGAGCGAGACGATCGTCGCCTATTCCGGCCGCAGCGCCGACGGCCGCAAGACCTGGCTCGACCTGATTGCCTTTGACGAGTCCCGTATGACGGCGGTCCGCAAATACTTCTTCTGCCTCGACGAGCAGGCCACCGCCGTCCCGGACCAGCCGGGGCACTACCTGATCCCGCCGCGGCAAGGCATCCTGTTCGACAGCGAATTCCTCATCGACCCCGAGGTCCTGACCACGCCCTACGCGACCGAGGAGGCCCAGAAGATCGCGATTCTCAAATGGCTGGCCGAGCGGTTCCAGAACGACGTGACGACCCTGGTGGGCAGTCGCCGCAACCCCACCCAGGGCAACGAGCAGATCATCGTCTCCGGCATGGCGGTCAACGAGGTCTTCCAGGGCATCCTCACCGAGCTGGCCCAAAGCCCCGGCCTGGCCAAGAACCTCGCCACCGACCAGGGCGTCCCCTTCCCGCACGCCAGCCTCGATGACCGGCCGCCTCCGCCTGCTCGTCCAGAACGACACCGGCGTCGTGACGATCCGCGTCAATCTCCCCCTGGCCCCGCTGGCCAAGTAGTGCTCCGGCGCGGCCGCACACCGTCCACAGATTCTCCCCTATCTACCGGTGCGGAATCTGCCCGTGACTTCGTGCAGGCGGTGCCCTGGCCCCCGGCTACTGTGCCGCCACCGGCTCGAAGCTGAACTTCTGCCCGCCGACAGACGCCTCGTACATCAGCCCCGCCTCCCCCATGGTAAAGACGGCGACCCCGTCGGCATACTTGGCATTAGCCGACACGCCCGACTTCAGTGCCACGGCCGAAGCCTGGGCCGAAAAGGCGAAGTTGCCGCTCTTGAAGCGGTCCACCGCGGGCTTGGTTTCGAAGAAGATCAGCTCGGTATATTTCTGCCCGCCCAGGGCGAAGCCGATGCTGGCCTGCGTCAGGGTGCAGTAGCCGACCAGTTTCCCGCCCTCATACAACTCGCCCCGGCCGTACGCCCCGCCCACGCCGACGGCCCCCTTGCCGACCGACGGAAACGCCGCATACCCGGCCGCCGTGTCGAAGAACGTCTGTAACCCGGGGTCCGCCTTCTTGGCCTGTTGCATCGCGGCTTGGCTACTGCTCGTCAATTCGGCTTGTTTCGTCCCCGACGTCGGAGTCGTCGAGCAACCCGTCAACGCCGACGCGCCCACCGCCGCCCACGCGCACGCCCACACCATCATTCTCATGCGATTCCCTTCCTTTCTTCTCAGGACTCCAAACCGGCCGATCACAGCGATCGCCGCCCACACCAGCCCTCTCACCCTTTGCCCCTCCACCGAGGCCGATCCATCCCTGTCACCGCCTTGTCCGGAAGGTTTAATCCGGACGTCGGCCGATGTCAATATCTTCATCGCGTCTGCCTATTACGCACCGTAAGGAACGCCGGTTCTTCGGTGCCGGAAGCAAGGGCAACATTTCCGACGGCCTCGGACAATATGAACGTCCCCATGTCATTGCGAGTCGCGAAGCCGTTGCGCGGCGGGTAGGGGAAAGAAACCGGTTCTCCCGCTTGGGTGCCACGGCCAAACTTGTTTGACCGTGTTCCCCAACGGCCCCGGAGGCACGGTCAAAGCGAGTTTGGCCGTGGCACCCGGACCATTAGTTTCTTAGGAGGAGTGCCACGACGAAGCAATCTCAATCTTGGCAGAGGCGTGGGAGATTGCTTGGGGTCCCAAATGCGATCGATCGCGTTTGCCCGGGGCTTCTCCCGCACGCGGCTTGCAGGCGTGGTCCGCCCCGGGTAGGATAGGCTCACGCGTCGATGGATCTGTTCCAGGGCGACACAGGAGATTCGTATGCGCATGGTGATCTGTCAGGTTCTACTGGCAAGTGTTGTGGTCCTTGGTTCGGAGAAGGGCCAGAATGTCCCGCCTGAGGGTGACGCGATGCTGACGAAGACGTGGATGCCCGAGGCCCAGCCGGCGGTCAATCCGAAATTGCCGACGCTGTTCCTCATCGGCGATTCGACGGTGCGGACGGGCTCCAAGGGCAACGGCGAGAACGGCCAGTGGGGCTGGGGGGCGCCGATTGCCGGCTTCTTCGACCGCACCCGGCTCAACGTCCTGAACCGCGCCTGGGGCGGGACCAGCAGCCGGACCTTCCAGACGCAAGGCTTCTGGGACAAGGTCTTGGCCGATCTCAAGCCGGGCGATTTCGTAATGATGCAGTTCGGCCACAACGACGGCAGTCCCATCAACGACACGCAGCGGGCCCGCGGCACGATCAAAGGCACCGGCGAAGATACCCAGGAAATAGATAATGTTCTCACGGGCAAGCACGAAGTCGTGCGCAGCTATGGCTGGTACCTGCGCAAATTCACCAGCGACATCAAAGCCAAAGGCGCGACCGCGATTGTCTGCTCCCCCATCCCGCGAGATAATTGGCGGGACGGCAAAGTCCTGCGGGCCGCGAACGATTACGCCCAGTGGGCGGCCGAAGCAGCCCGGGCCCAGGGGGCCTTTTTCATTGATCTCAACGCGATCATCGCCGACCACTACGACAACCTGGGCCAAACGCACGTCTCGGCCACGTTCTTCGGCCCACAGGACCACACGCATACCGTGGCGGCCGGCGCTCAGCTCAACGCCCAGTGCGTTGTCGAGGGCCTGCGAGCGCTGAAGCCGTGTCCTCTGACGAACTACCTGCAGGACGACACCGCGAGCACCAGCCTGCTCGGTAGGGGGCCAGTCGTCGCGGCGTGCCATGTCTACGCCTCGTAGACATGCCTAACTCCACGGACAAGCATGCCTACGCAAAGCCATAGGCATGGCACCGGGCTCCCCCACGCGATGCATCGCATGGGGGACCCACACCCAGCTATTACCGAAGTTGTCCATCAAAACTCATTGGAGGGCCTGCTGCCGTGCCGACGGATCACCGCGTCCAACGAATGGTGACCGCGGCGGAGGTATCATCCTCGGCCGTGAAGCGAATTTCCTGCTCGTGATCCCCGGCGGGGGACTTGTCCCCGATCTGGAAGTAGACTTCCTGCTCGCCGCGGAGATTGCCGGCGGTCAGGTTGAAATGCAGAACGTCCCCGGTGCCGGAGAGCGACCACTTCAGACTCTGCCCGCCGCCAAGATTGGCCAGTCGAATAACGTGCCACTGCGTTACATCCGAGTCCTTGATCCGCCCGAGCTCGATGGTGTGCGGAGACACGACGAGCTTGGGAGCCGGCCGCTTGCGGATCGCGCCCAACCGGGTCGTTTCCCGGAATCGCTCCTGGCCGGTCTTGGACGCGGCCAAGGTCAAATTCAACCAGCGGGCCTCCTTGGCGGAAGCGGGCAGCGCCGGCGTGATCGTCTGCTCACGCTTCTCGCCGTAGGGCACCTGGACTGTGTAAGTCCCCTCGCCCAGGGATTCCGTGGTATTGTCGTGCGGGTCCCAACCGGCCAGGGTCCAGCGCACCTCGATCTCCGTGCCCTGACCAAACTCGTCGTTGTAGACCACCAAGGTCCGGCGCAAGGTGTCCTTCGGCTGGAACACTAATGGCGACACGCCGATCCGGTTCTGGCGGTCGGCCTCTTTGTCGAACACGGCCACCGGCGCGAACGAATTGCGATAGTATTCCCGCCCGTCATTGTAGCGGACGCTCGGCTCGCCTCCCGTGGACACGTTGATAATCGGCCGATGCAGGACCACCGGCTTGATGCCGGGGGCTGCCAGGTCTTTCCATTCCAGGGCCACGTCCGTCTCGACCGGATCGAACGCGTACATCCAGCTCGCGTAGAGTCGTGCATCGGACAAGCCGGCGTAACGCATGGCCCGCATCAGGCGGCACACGCCGCGGAGCCACTGTGCCTGCGAGATCATGTCCGGGTTGCCGAACTCGCCCCGCTGGCTGCGCTTCGCCGAAAGCGTGCCGTCGGCGTTCAGCAGCGGAAAGCCGTCGGCGAACAGGGACTCGCCTTCCCCCGTGGGCTTGTTGGGATTCGTTCGATACACGTCGTAAAGGGCCTCGGTATTGAAAGCGCCGATGGGATAGCCGCCGGTGTAGTGCCGGCAATCCTCATCGCCCTCGAAGGGCCCGGTGCCCTCGACGTGCCGCTGCGGTCCCCAGGGATCTTCATTGAACGAGGGCCGCGAGGTGTCCACGCTGCGCACCGCGTGCAATAGGATCGGCCCGGTCGGCCCGTACCAGCATTCGTTCGATGCGATCCAGGCGACGATCGACGGATGGTTGCGCCGCTCGGTGACCCAGCGTTTGATCCAAGCCTCCATATTCGGCTTGGCCCGCTCGTCGGTCCGCACCCACGTCTCCCAGAAGGGGGCTTCATCGACCACCAGCAGGCCCAGCTCGTCGCAGGCGTCGTACAGCTCGTCGATGCCGGAGGCCTTGTGCGGCCGGAGCATGTTGTGGTTGAGCTTTTGGTACTCGCGCACCAACTGCCGCTGCATCTGCGGGATCAGCTCCTTCGTGGAGAAGACCGGTGCGGTTGCGGGGCCGTGACGGAAGCCTTCGTGCCAGGAGAATTCGTACGCGTCCCCGCGCAGGTTCGCGCGAATGCCGTTGAGCTCGTAATGGTCGCCATTGACGTAGAACTGGCGAAAGCCGAAGCGGGTCATCCGGACGTCCACCGGCTTCTCTTTGTCCCACAGCGCAGTTTCCAGCCGGTACAGCTTCGGATCGTGGGGCCACCAATAGGCGGCATTGTTCCACCGCACGTTCTGTGTGAGCTCCATCGTCGTCCCCGCCGGCAGCGTGACGGTCATCGGCTCCAGCGCCCGCCCGGCCTCGCTGCCCACCAACGTCGCCCGATTCCGCACCTGCACCGTCCGGCTCTGCGTGTCGCGGTTAGCCAGCGTCAGACGAATCGTCAGCTCATCGTCGGCGGGATTGCCATTCTTATGCAGCTCGGGAATAACGAAGACTTCCGCGACGTGCATCTTCGGCCATCCCAGCAGCGTCACGTCGCCATTGATCCCGCGCCGCCCATCCCAGTGATCGACGCAGTACGGATAAAGAAACCGCCCTTCGCTCTTGGTGTCCGGCGGGAAGTCGTCTTCCTTCATGAGGTTATCCTGCGAGTCGGACCCGTGAATCATGCTTTTGCCGCCCCAGACGCGGACTTCGAGCCGATTATCCTCATCGAACCGCACCGACGGCGTGATGTCGATCCGGTAGGGCAACTGCATCATCAGGTACCCGCCGGAATCCTCCGCCCCCACCTGTTGCCCATTGACGAACACCTTCGCGATCACTGACACGCGGGCGATCTTGAGGAAGATCTCCTTGCCCCGCATCGACTCCGGCACGCGAAAGCTCCGGCGATAGATCCCATGCCGCATGTGCAGCCACTCGGCGGGATAACCGTAGTCCTGCGGCGCATCCCAGAACGACGGCACGCGAATCTCCTGTCGGACCTCTTTCCCATCCGGGTAGAAGTCCCACACCCCGTTCAGGGACATCTCCTCCCGCGCATTCTCGGCCGCGAAAGCGGTCCCGGCCAGTGCGATAACGATGGCAGCAATGAACCTCATGCTCTTCTCCTTCTCTACCAGCGTGCCTACCTTCGTTCCGGCCCTCCCTCGTCCCCATCCTAAACCGCCCCACGGGCCCCCGCAAACGAAATCGGCAGGCTGTAGACCGCAGGTCTCAGGCTGGAGGCGAGGCGAGAAGACCCAGCGGATCGTAAGGGGCCACCGTCTGGGCGTCAGCGGTAGGGTGGGCTCCGCCCACCGCTTCTCGAAGAATAACTCAACCGCGAAATACGCGAACCACGCGAACGGGATGTCCTGCCACGGAGCCCACCGGGGACACGGAGAAAAAGGAACCGCCGATGAACGCTGATGGACGCAGATACGCGTGGCGAACGAGGGCAGGGTGCCATGCCTGCGGCTTGGCGCAGGCATGTCCGGCTCATGAAGTCGAGCATGTCTACGGGGCGTAGACATGGCACCCGAGTTTGGGTCCCGGGACCGCCAATCTCCCGATTGGCATCCGAAAGAGGGCCGATCGGGAGATCGGCGTTCCCAGGGGCATGTCTACGAGACGCAAGTCTGGTGCTCAGGGCCGGTGCCGCCCGTGCTCCGCGCAGGACATTTTTCACCCCCGCGCGCAATTCATGGCGGGACCATGACTTGCGCCACCGAATTTTGGCACATTTCTGTTGTCACACGGAATTAGTTAGTTTATCATATGGTGAACGCTGCTGGTAGCGGCGTCGCGCAGGTTGGGCTCGTCGTCCCCGGCCCGCGCGGAAAAGGCGAGAGAGCGTGCCACGGTCTTCGAGAACCGACGATGGGGAAAGGATGGGAGAAGTCATGACGAAGCGTTGTTGTGCCAACTGCATCTATTCTTCCTGCTCGCTCCATATGAAGCTCGGCGGCTTTCTATCGGGCTTCGGGGTCCGGCCGCTGTGTGCCAACCATCCGGACACGCCGGGCCAACTGCGTCATGTGTTGCCGGGTGGTCTGTGCCGCAACTACCGCCCCAAACCTGCTGCCGCGACCCAGCCGGAGGGCCCGGTCCGGCGGATCCCCTTGTCCAACGGAGAGTATGCCCTGGTGGACGCCGCCGATTTTGAGCGGCTCAATCGCCATCAATGGAGGCTGATGGGCAGTGGGTACGTCTGTCGCTCGGAGAAAGGCAAGCTGATCTATATGCACCGTGAGGTCATGGGGGCCGCCAAAGGAGAGCTCGTCGACCATAAAGACCGCAATCGCCGGAACAACTACCGGAGCAATCTGCACATCTGCACGCCCTCGGAGAACGGCTACAACCACGCCAAGCGGGCCGGCTCAGTCTCCAGCTACCGGGGCGTCTTTCGCCGCCCGAGCGACGGCCGGCTGTATGGGCGGGCCTATTTCGAGCGCGAGTACGTTTGGCTCGGCTTCTTCGACAACGAGGTGGACGCCGCCCGTGCTTACGATCGCAGGGTCGTGGAACTCGGCATCACGTGCGCGTACCTGAACTTCCCCGACGAATGGCCGCCGGAAAGAAGAGGCGCAGGTGTACGCCGAGGCGCAGCCGCTGCGGGACGCCCTGAAGGCGAAGGCCGCGAGGAAAAGGGCAGGAAAGGGCAAAGGGAAAAAGGCGACGGAACAAGTAAAGAGTCAAAAGGCAAGAAGTAAGAACATGGCGGCTCGGGCCGGGACGCTGGGACGCGGAGAGCGAAAACGGACGACGAAGGCACGAAGATCGGAAAGAAGGCATGTCTCGCCACAGAGAGCACCGAGGACCCAGACCAAACAGAACCGCAGATGAACGCTGATGGACGCGGATAGGTTCGTGGGACTTACACAACGGCACGAAGAAGAACGGTACAGCCATGTTTCCAGGTTGCCGCGCTACACTGCAAAGACGCAAGATCTTGTCCTCTTGACGAGCTACCTGATGGCGCACGCTGTAAGTCTGGCGATCCAAATGAGTTAGAAAATCCACAGATTACGCAGATTGACACAGATTACGGAAGGAAGAGGTGACGGTCACTCGTCTATTCCTTCTACTTCGTCTGTTCTTTCTACTTCCCGTCCCTTCTCCGAAAATCTGTACTACTAACCCGCAACAACTGAAAATCGTTCCCAGATAATCCAGACGACGATACGTAAAGCTCGACGGAGAAAGAGATTATGTCTCGCGCAAAGACGCAAAGATCGCCAAGGGTGAAGCGAGTCTTGTCTCGTTCTTCCTTTTCTTTGCGCTCTTGGCGTGCTTGGCGCGAGGAACTCTTGGTTCCGGCCGAGGGCGCAGCCCGAGGCCGGGCTGGGTCAATCAGATGAAATCTGTGGACAACCGGTTTGGGTTGCGGCCGGAGGCCGCGCTGGGCTCGCCATGACATGCTCCGTGGTTTTTTGGCTCCGTGTGAGAGCCACGCCGTCGGTTCTTTCTTGACCTTCTTGGCAGAGCGTGACTATGATACTCTTGCTTTTCGAGGACTCGTGGACAGGCCGTGTGAGCGTGGAAGGGCAGCACGGCAAGGGAGGAACCGAAGATGGAGTTGTGGAATCCGAGCGGTGGGACGGACGGGGACCTTGACCCAGACGTGGAGCGGATTTGCCCGGAATGTGGCGAGTCGATGGCCGAGTTCGACCGACTCGAGGAAGATGGGGCAGTCTTCATCTGGTATGCCTGCACGCGCGAAGACGGCCCCGGGCAGTGGTTGTCCAAGAAGATGTTGAGGAAGGGGACGCAGGAGTACGGCTTCTGGAGAGGGCCTTCCTCTTCCGGTTCGGAAGTGAGTACGGTGTCAGCGGAATTCCCTAGGCAACCGAAACGACAGACGAATACTACTGACGCGGATTCGCTCTGCGGCAGGTAGTGCGATGAGGCACCATGCGCCTCGGGCCCCTGTTCGCGACGCGCTGTGATTGCGCTGAAGGTTCACACGTCCTCCGCCGTCTGACGGTTCTTCGAAGAGAGCGCTGAGGTCACCCGTTCAGCTATTGTCGCAATGGTCTCGTCCTCATGGAAATTGCTTTCCTCTGAATCGACACTCAGGATTGGACATTGCGTCCAAGACGCAACGAACTCCTCGAAGCTGGATTGAAGGGCCTTCACATATTTGACGTCGATGTTGAATTCGCCCGAGCGGCCTCGTCGATGGAGCCTTCTCATCACGACGTCAATGTCGCAAACCAGATAGATGAGCAAATCGGGCACGGCAAGGTGAGGCTTGAACAGCTCCCAATACTTTCGTAAGACTTTGTGTTCTTCTCCTGTAAGGAAGCCCATCTTTCTCATCGCATCGGTATAGACGGCAAGCTCCGCGACCGCGTAATCCAAGCATAGAACGCGGGCTCGACAAGTGCTCGACTGAATAGCAGCCTGATACATGCTAACGTATTCAGCAATGAAGAACCCCTGATTGTGGAACGCCCATCGTCGTGGGTCCTCAAGAAAGCTGGTGAAGAACGGGCTCCGATTAAGATAGGATTCAGAGAGGACGCTCTCCCACCCAAGCAGTTGCGTGAGACGTTCCGTCAGTGTGCTTGTGCCCGTTGCTGTACTGCCAGTAATACTAACCACAAGTCGCGCCATGGATCTGGTTCCTATCAGAACTTGCCAGTCAATTCTATGAGCAATGCCGAATGGTCGCTTAGACGAGATTCGCGTGGCGTGTGCACGTAGCAGCACTTGTTGACCAGAGGCAGTAGGTCTTTGGATGCGAAGCAGTGGTCGTAGCGATAGCCATTTCCCGTTCGGCCCACCCAACTGTACTCGCGGGCCTGGGCGTTTAGGTGACGGAAGACATCTCTCAGGTCATGGTCCGTTAGCGCGGTATAGAACCCATATTCCCACTGTTTGAAGATAGAACCATAACGTGGGACGTGGTTGGGTTCCACAACATTGAAATCCCCGCAGCAAATACGAGGCGCGGTATGAGAATGCTGGTCTAGCAGATCAAGGAGCCTCCGTATGAATCGGCGCTTTCGTTCCCTCTTCTCGTAACTCTGATCACGCGAGGGAACGTAAACTCCGATGATTTCGAGATTGCCCGGGAAGAGAGGATGTTTCAGCGAGACCGGGACGACTCGGGAACGAAGATTGTCGAGCCTTATCGGCAACTCGATCATGTCCATTTTGTACCTGCTCGCAACAAGGACACCGTATCCATTGCCTTCAGGCTTCGGAAAGATGACTTGATAGCCGTGATCACGAAGGTATGACTCGAGGAACAGACATCCCGTGCTATTCTTGCATTCCGACAAGATGATGACGTCTGCAGATTGCCCTTGCAGCCAAATGGCCTGTGTCTGGGCGCGTCCAAGCGATGGATTGGCTACGTTCCAGCAGAACAAGGCCAACGACTTGGACAAGGTGTTCTGCGGACGGAGCCGCGCGTACTTGCTCGCTCTATTTTCTGATGGTGCAACTGACTGGGTTTGTCCTCGCACGGTCATCGCCTCTCTCTAATGGTCAGCCGATTCGTGACCTCTTTCATTACGGCGGCAACGTTTACCTCCAAAGGCGTACGCGCGTTATCCAACACCATCACATTGAACCCGTGATCGGAGATGAACCGCGTGCCTCAAGATAGAAGGTCAATTCCGCAACTCTAGTCTTTGTTGCCTCAAAGCGGCTGAACGACGACCGTTCAGCCAGTCTACGCTCCAGAATCTCCGCCGGGGCAGTGAGCACCACGCTAATATCCGGAGTCAATACCTGGTTGTTGATAGCCCAGATGAACTCGAGGGGAACGTCATCCAGTCTCTGTAATACGAGGGAAGATTCAACGTACCTCGCTGAGACAACGGTCTGGCCCCTACTTAGGGCAGGAACGATCTCGCTCGTTATATGGAAGTACCGGTCTGCCGCTACCAGACAAGCGTATGCCGAACCGTGGTACTCCGCTTCCGACTGGCGCACTAGTTGGCCCAAGCGGGAGCTCGTCGGTTCGGTGGTCTCTAACACGGCAGTACCACTTTCACGCAGTCTAGACGCGAGGGCTCTCGCCAGGCTGGATTTCCCCACGCCGTTCGGGCCTTCGACTGTCACGAAGAGGCCTCTATTGGTCCTTGTCATTGATGATGTTGCGTCTTCGCAATAGTCGGACATAGATCGAGGTCCACTCCTTCGATTTTCTGGCCCGAAGCTATGATCGCGGCAGGACATCCCTTGCCGCACTTGTCCGCCAGGGAGCAGCCCATGCAGATTTCATTACTGCCCAACCGGTATCGCGTCCTGAGGTCGTAGTCGTCCAGGCGTGCGCCGATCAGAGGGTCGGTTATAATGTTCCCCACGATAAACTCCTCCGGCCTGTGCTTGCTGCACGCGTTTCGAGCCGCGAATACCATATAGGGGCAGATGGCAACGCTCCCTTCCGCAAATACGTAGATAATGTTCCCGCCCTCACACGACGCTAAGGCCTGCTCATGGTTTGGAAACCTGACGTATACAATCTCAATACAGTCGTGGAATTGGTGCGTGATATCTCGTATCTCCTCCATCGCGCAAAGTGATGAAGCAAGTGCAGGTCTTGACTCGACACCACGTCCGAACGGCGCCAGAGGGTTCATGAGCACGTATGTGGCTCTATTTGCAATTGCGAATTCACAAATCTGGGCATACTCACTTGTATGGGCGAGGGTATTGGGGGTCGTGAGAATACCCTTGAGCAGGTTGTGGTCGCGCAACCTCTTGATGTTCTCAATGGTAATATAGAACGAATCCGTTCTCCCGCGAAACTTACCGTGACTCTGCGGTCTGAATCCATCCAGACTGACATTGACTCGCACACCACCTATGTGTGAGAGCGATGCCATCTGGCTTGTGCTGGCCATCGTGCCGTTCGTACAAATGCTGACCGGAAGGCCCTCATTTCTGATCACTTTTACGATGTCAACAATATCGGGGTGCAAGAACGGCTCTCCGCCCGTCAGGGTCACGGTCACCACACGGCACTGTCTCAGGCGTGACAGCACGATGTCGGAGATCGTCTTCAAAGGAATTGTCTTTGGTTGATTTCCGGTCGGGATGAAGCAGTGGGCGCACCGCAAGTTGCATCGTTCCGTAACCTGGATCAGTGCTTTCCGATAAGGCCTCTCCACACTAGATCTAAAGAAACAAGAATTCGCGATTTCCGGCTGGGTGAGGCTCCTCTTCATTGCCTGTACAGTACCACCCGCCCGAAGACCGAACGCAACCATACAGTTCCTCCTTTCTTCTTCTCCCCTTCCTTCGCGTCCTTCGGATTCCAGAGGCTAATAGGCTTGCTTCGTCCCCACAGCGTCTACTGATGGGCTAAGCGCCTTCCAACCTTTCCTTCGCAGCAACATCAGGGGTGTTTCTCCGCAGACCAGTATGGCGGAAGCGCGCGGAGAATACAATGAGAAAGTGAACTCTGAGGCAGTGCACGGGCCGTGGCAATGGACGGGCAGTCCGTGGACGTAGCCGCAACTTTGCCCCTCCTTTGTTTTCTCTCCCCTCTCGACGTTTGAAATCGCGAACTGCGATATCAAAGTTCCGAACTCCTCACGGGTGAGCCGGCGCGGCTTCAGCGGCCTTGGTCGAGGGTGAGGAGGGCGGCTAAGATGGCCTGCATCGTCATGGCGGCGTTCTTGACGTCGGTGCGGTCCGGGGTGTCGCCCTCGCTGTGGTACTCGGGATCGCCGTAGGGCCAGGAACCGAAGTTGGCGATCGCGGCCGGATAACCCGCCTGGACGAAGGAGCCGTCATCGTCTTCCGGACCTTTCCTTTCGACTACTCGCTGCTCCAGGCCGAGGGCGTAGCGCGTGTTCACCTCCAGCATCAGCTCAGCGAGCTTCTTGCCCTCCGGCTTGGTGTAGGCGATAAAGTTCGTCTTTTTGCCGGCGGCCCGCTCCTCGTCCGATTTGACGCCGATGGCGTCGGTGTTGAAGATCGCAATCAGGTTGTCGCCCCGCTCTTTCGCTTTTTGGGCGGCGACCTTGCTGGTCCAGGGTGTGTGCTCCTCGTTGCAGAAAAGGAAACGAATCGTGCACGCAGAGTCGTATTTCGCGAGGACGCGGGCCAGCTCCAGGGCGCCGGCGGTGCCGATCGCGTTGTCGTTGGCCCCCGGGGAATTGATCCAGCTTTGCGAGTCCTTGTGGGAGCAGATGAGGATGATCCGGTCCGGATGCGAGTGGCCCTTCCGCTCAGCGTAGAGGTTGTAGGCAGTGTACCAGGGGTCTTCGGGCTTGGGCGGGGAGTACTGGGCGTGCTTGGGCTTGGTGGTGTCCCGCCGGAACGCCTGCACCTGCACGGCCTCGCGCTCGACGTGATAGCCCCAGGACTCAAGTTGGGCGGCAATGTAATCGTCGGCTTCGTAGAGCGTGTTCTTCGCGTGGCCGGGCAGGGTGAAGTTCAGCTTGCGGTAGGGCAGGGGGTCCTTCGCCAGATAGAACAGGTGCTTCGACATCCGCACGGAATTCACGTCGCCGATCAGGCGACGGACGGTCGCGTCTGCCCTGTTGCCGCTGGCGTTTTCCTGCCGGCGTGCCTCGGCTGTCACGCGGATACTCGCCGAGAGAAGAAGCAGAAATCCAATCGCATAAAACCCTGTGTGTCTCACGTCAGTTACTCCGCGTCATTTCGGCCAGAGTGGTCTGGGCGGCCCAATGGTCGGGGGTGGCTTGCAAGGCCAGGGTGAGCTCCTGCTTGGCTTTGTCCTTCTCACCCAGGCCCAGTTGGCCCAGGGCGGTCAGGTAATGGGCATCCGCGGCCTGGATACGCTGCGTCAATGGGACGTCGGTGCCCGGCGTCGGTACGGGCGAAAGATTTTTCGCCCCTACGGCCAGGGCCTGCGTGCCGGTGTCGACGAGCTGCTGGAAGAGAGTCTTGGCACGGTCGGCTTCGCCGAGTTTCTGAAGGGCCAAGGCTTGATAGTAGACGCCGGACTGGGCCACGCGAACGCCGGCGGCGATGCCGCCCATGCCACCGCGACCGCTGAACTGGCCGGGCGGGAGACTGCCGCCGCCACCGCCGCGGCCGCCTCGTCCTCCACGACCGCCGCGACCACCACGCTCCGTGGCCGGCTGGGTGGTGGAAGCTTCGGACGCGTCACGCCAGGAGGTGCGGGCTTTGTCGAGATCGCCCATTGCTTCGTAGGTGACGCCGATCCAGTAGGTGATCTCGCCCTTGCGGGCGGACGTGTTGCCGGCGGATTCCTGGAGATTGGTGGGCGTTTGGAGGGCCGCTTGGTAGTCGGCTAAGGCCTCCTGGTATTGCTTGGCGGCGAAATGCCGGTGGCCGCGCGTGAGATTGGCGTTCACCCAGGAGTCGCCGAGCGAGAACCGCCCGCCGCCTTCCCAGGCACGGAAGAAACGTGACTTGATTAGTTGCAGGGCCAGGTCCGCTTTGCCGGCGAAGAGGGCGAGGTTGACCTCGCGGGCGATCACGTCGTCACGGTTGATGACCGGCTGGTGTGCTTCCAGCAGGGCCAGACGCTTTTCCGGGGCGACGCCGTTCTCTTCGTAGAGCCTGTCGAGCTCGTTGAAGACCATCGCGCTACCGCCGCAGGAGGCAGCCTTTTCGAGGGCGGCCAGGGCCTTGTCACGTTGGTTGCCTTGGCGGGTGTAGATCAAGGCGAGGTTGCGGTAGACGACGGGGAAATTGGCGCCGAGGGAGACCGATTTCTCCCACAAGGCCACGGCACGGTCGGGCTGCCAGTCATAGAGGAGGTTGCCGAGATAATACGGAGCCCGGGAGTCGCTCGGGTTGGCGGCCATGGCGGCTTCCAGGACCGCAATCATCTCCATTTGGAAGGGGAAGACATAATCCGTAGGTGCTTGGGCCGCCAGTCGGAAACAATCGGCGGCCACGCCGGGCCGGTTGAGTTTCTGGGCAAAGTAACCCGCGTAGTAGAGGAGCAGAGGGGAGGCCTTGGACTCAGCATCCATGGTGACGAGCAGATTCGCGCCATCCTGCCATAGGCCTGCATTGAGGTAGTCCGCTGCGACCTCCAGGGCCGTGGCCGGGTGAGCGAGGCATGTGCTCTGAAGCAACAGGGCGCTCTTCCGTGTCGCCCCGGCCAGCCATTGTTCGGCCAGTCCGTGGACATCCAGAGGGTCAATCTTAAGAATGGCGACCGCGGTCGCTTGGGCGGCCTCGCGCTGCGCGAAATGCCGCAGCAGCGCCGACTTGAGCGCCAGGGCACGGATGTCTTCACCATTGGCGTTCAAGGAATTGTTGACGTAGCTCAGAGCGGCCTGGAAGTTGCCGCGGAGGGTCGCGATCTGGGCCATTTCGAAGTAGCCGGCGTTGCGCCAGCGCCGGACCACGTGGCCTTGGCGAACTGCTCCATAGCGTCGTCCGTCTTGCCCTGCGCTTTCAAAGCCAAGCCCAGGTAGTAGAAGGGCTCGCCATCTTTGGGCGAGGTGTAGCGATCGGCGGCGCGTTCGAGGGCTTTGCGGAAGTACTGCTCGGCCTCGGCGAAGCGGCCGGCCTTGAGGGCATCGATGCCCAAGGCGGTGTTGACGCGAACGTCGCCGGGGTCACGCTGGAGGGCTTCCTGCCAGTAGGGGTCGGGTTTGGCATTGGGTGCGTGGAACTGCTCGATGCGCAGGCCCGCCAGATAGAGTTCCTCGTTCGTTTTCATTTCCTCCGCCGGCGGGAAGTTCGTGACGGCGGTGGGCTTGTCTTCGGGTTGGAGCTTGATGGGAGAGTAAGCGACCAGCTCTTTGCCCTCGGCCGTGAGAGAGGCACGCAGATCATGCTCGTCAGCGCCGGCGGGGAGCGGCACTTCCTTGACGTAGGGCTTGCCTGGATTGATGGCAACCGTTTCCTGAAGAAGGACCTGATCCTTGAGTTTGAGGGCGACGCCCGCGGCCGGGTGCGCGGAGGTGGCGTGGAAGCCAACGAGGGCTTTGCCGTCCTTGACCTCGAGATTGACGGCAGCCTCGGTATTGGCATTTTTGGCGCCCCCGATGT
>CAVVRJ010000064.1:0-59237 GCA_963750205.1 uncultured Planctomycetota bacterium | reverse complement strand
CTGTCCTGCAGTGGCGTCTGATCGATGTTTCCGTGGACAAGATGGGAGCGAAGTACCCGAACGAGGACGCCTCCCTCAAGGCCCGGCAGTTGGCCGAGGACCTGCGCAAGCGGATCGACGCCGGGGAGGATTTCGCCGAGCTGGCGAAGAAGTACTCGGACGGACCCCGGAGTGAGGAGGGCGGTCTGTGGCCGGCGCGGGACCCGAATGCCTTGGCCGCCCCGTACGACGTGCTGGCGAAGAAGGCGATGGGCGTGGCACCGGGGCAGGTGGCCGGCCCCATCGAGTCGGCTGGGCATTTCTTCCTCATGAGAGTGGAGAAGAAACAGCAGCGGAGCTATCAGCCCTTGAACGATGTTCAGGAGGAGGTGAGGAAGGACATCATGGACGGGCGTTGGAACGAAGTATTCAACGAGTTGGACGCCGAGGTCCGGCGGCAAGTGGACCTGGCGCATACGGAGCACTTCGTCGACTTTTGCCTGGAGAGGTTTTACCAGCAGGCGCATGCAAAGGATAAGGATAAAGGATGATTGAGCTCTTGCGAAGAATCGGCCCCCGACCTCCGATCGATCCATCATCCATCATCCCTAATCAATCATGGAGATCATCGCCCACGGCATAGATTTGGTGGATTTCCCTCGCATCGAGCAGATGATCGAGCGGCACGGGCAGCGGTTTGTGGACCGCGTCTTCACCGCCGCCGAGCAGGCGTATGCCCGAAGCCACAGGAACACGGTCGAGACGTACGCCGGACGCTTCGCCGCCAAGGAGGCCATTCTCAAGCTCGTGGGTACCGGCTGGCGGGGCAAGATCGCCTGGACCGACATCGAGGTGACGAACAATGAGGCCGGCCAGCCGCGGGTGACGCTGTCGGGCGAGGTGAAAGAGATTGCCGACCGGATGCGGATCGAGCAGATCAGCCTCAGCATCACGCACACCGCCAATTTCGCCATCGCCTCGGCTGTCGCCCTGGCTCATCGAACCTGGGCCGATCGCAATGACACCGACACATGACTTTGACTGCATTGTCATCGGGGCCGGTCATGCGGGGATCGAGGCGGCTCATGCGGCGGCCGGAATCGGCGCTCGGACCTGCCTGATCACCCTGAGCAAGGCCACCATCGCCAAGATGAGCTGCAATCCGGCCATCGGCGGGCTGGCCAAGGGGCAGATCGCGCGCGAAGTCGATGCCCTGGGCGGGCTGATGGGCTTGGCGACCGACGCGACGGGCATCCAGTTTCGGCTGCTCAACCGCTCGAAAGGCCCGGCCGTGCAATCGCCGCGGGCCCAGGCCGACAAGTACAAGTACCAGGATTTCATGCGGGCCCGGCTCGAAGAGACGCCCAACCTTACCATCATCGAAGCGATGGCCTCAGATGTCCTGACGCAGGACCAACAAGTCTGCGGCGTCCGCTGCAACAACGGCCTGATGCTTTCCGCCCCCACGGTCATTCTCACGACGGGGACCTTCCTGCGCGGCCTGATGCACGTCGGCCCCGAGCAATTTCCGGGCGGGCGGCTGGGCGAGCCGGCGGCGACGGAGCTTTCGGCCAGTCTCGAACGCCTCGGCCTCAAGCTGGGACGTCTGAAGACGGGCACGCCGGTCCGGCTGGATGCCAAGACGGTCGATCTCGACAAGCTGGAGATCCAGCTGGGCGACCCGGAGCCGGTGCCGTTCTCCTTTCTGACGGATCGGATCGACCGCCCGCAGACGCCGTGCTGGATCACGTACACGAATGAGCAAATCCACCAGCTCATCCGCGACAACCTCGACCGTGCGCCGCTCTACACGGGCCAGATCAAGTCGGTCGGCCCGCGGTACTGCCCCAGCATCGAGACCAAGATCGTTCGCTTCGCCGACAAGGACCGCCACCAGGTCTTCCTGGAGCCGGAGGACGAGGCCCGCACGACGATCTACTGCAACGGCATCAGCACCTCGCTGCCCCGGGACGTGCAGGAGCAGATGCTCAAGCTCATGCCGGGCACGGAGAAGGCCCGCATCGTCCATTATGCCTACGCCATCGAATACGACTATTGTCCCCCGGTTCAATTGCAGCCGAGCCTGGAGACCAAGAGGATCGCCGGCCTGTTCCTGGCCGGGCAGATCAACGGCACCAGCGGCTACGAGGAGGCGGCCGGGCAGGGGATCATCGCCGGGATCAACGCCGCCCGCAAGCTCCAGGGCAAAGAGCCGCTCGTCCTGGGCCGCGACCAGGCGTACATCGGCGTCCTGATCGACGATCTGCTGACCAAGGGCATCGACGAGCCGTACCGGATGTTCACGTCGCGGGCGGAATATCGGCTGGCCTTGCGCTCGGACAACGCGGACCGGCGACTGACGCCGCTCGGCCGGTCCGTTGGCCTGGTCGATGAGAGCCGCTGGGCCAGATTCCAGAACAAGCTCAAGACGATCGACGGTCTCAGGCAGTACCTGCAGAGCACTCGTTCCGAGGGCATGAGCCTGTGGGACCTGTTGCGCCAACCCGACAGTCACATGGACGAGAAGCTTGCCGGAACTGCCCGAAATCAAGTCGGCCGGCTACGGGCGCGAGGTGCTGGAAGCGATTGTGGTCGATGCGAAATACGAGGGCTACCTGGCCAAGCAGGAGCGGCTCGTCGCCCTGCAGCGCAGTCTCGACAGCAAGAGAATCCCGGCGGACTCTGGACTACGCGGCGATTGAGCACCTGCGGGCGGAAGCCAAGGAGAAACTGACCGCCTTCCAGCCCGCCACGCTGGGTCACGCCTCCCGCATCGGCGGCATCACGCCCGCCGACATCACGGTCCTGCAGGTGTATCTGAAAGAAGTTAACGTGCAGCCATCAGTTGACTGGGAACTGTCAACGTGAACCGGCCTTATGCTCGATCTGTCTGAGAACATCTACAATCGCGGCGTAGCGCGGGACGAGCCGAAATTCAAGCTCTGGCGGTCGGCGGGGCTGATGCTCTCGTACCGGTGCAATGCGGCGTGTGAGTTCTGCTATTACCATTGCTCCCCCCGACAAGGGCGGGCTGATGCCCGTGGAGACGTGCCTCGCTGCTTGGCGGTCGCTTAAGACCCTGGCTGGTGACGAGGCCAAGATTCATTTGACCGGCGGCGAGCCCTTCCTCTACTGGGACCGCCTCGTCGAAATCCTGCGCGAAGGCAAGAAGCAGAATCTCGGCCCCGTCGATCTCGTGGAGACCAACGGCTTCTGGGCGACCGAGGACCGGCTTGATCGCCGATCGGCTGGACACGCTGGTCGAGCTCGGCGTGCAGCGGCTCAAGATCAGCGTCGATCCATTCCACCAGGAGTACGTCGATATCGAGCCGGTCCGCCGGCTGGCCGCCGCGGCGAAAGCAAAGCTCGGCCCGGACCACGTCCTGGTGCGCTGGGAGAAGTACCTGTGTCGATCTCAGATTTCAGATTTCAGATTTCAGATTTGAGATTGAGCGAGCGGGATCACGTGTACGTGGCGGCGTATCACGATTATCCGTTTCGTTTCAACGGCCGGGCGGCGGGACGGCTGGCGGGACTGCTCGCGGCACAACCGGCCGAAGCCTTTCGCCCCGTGACTTGCCTGGCCGGTTTTCTCGGCGCCAAAGGCGTTCACGTCGATCCTTACGGCAATGTCTTCAGCGGCACGTGCAGCGGCATCGTCCTCGGCAATATCGATGAGACGCCTCTGGAGGAGATCTGGAAGGCATTTCATCCGGGGCAGATTGAACTCGTCCGGATGCTTTGCGAGAAGGGGCCTTATGGTCTGCTTGAGAAGGCCCAGGGGCTTGGCTATGAGACATTGCCCGCCTATGCCGACAAGTGCCACCTCTGCACGCACATCCGCCAGTTCCTCTTCGAGAGCCGGGTCGAGCCCTCTGTGATCGGCCCCGGCGACTGCTATCGCCCGTAGTCTGAACCACGCCAGAAAGTTTTCCAAAGACCCCGAAACGGGGGCTTGACTCATCGGCCGGTCCCTCCAGGAATACCCCAGGCCCCGCAATTGGCTTTGTTTCACAGGATTTCCACCACAGAGACACCGAGTATACGGAGGATGGGACCGGTGCCGTCTCCGGTTCGGATTTGTCTCTGGGCTCTCTGTGCCTCCGTGGTGAACCCGGTGGATTGGCTTCGTTTCGCACGCTCGGCCCCCGGGACGCCGATCTCCCGATCGGCACAGTCGTGGCAAATTGGCTTTGTTTGTGCAGACAGTCTCGACGGCAGGCCGTCGGAAGTTCGAAGTCGGAAGGTCTGAAGGGCTCAACGCTGGGCTCTCGAGCTTCGCAGTTGGGACTTTCCCACAAATTGGCTTCGTTTGGCGCGATGGGGCCCACGACACCGATCTTGCCGCCGGGCTTTGTGTGCTTGACACTTGAAACCTCCAACTTGAAACTCCTCCGCCAATTGGGTTCGTTTCGCACGATAGGGACGGGAGGAATAGGGGAATGATGGAATCGTGGAATGGTGGGGCATGTCGACCGCCGGAATTTGGCTTTGTTTCGCACAGCCGATCCCAGCGGGGGACTCGCTTCGGGTCCAGTTCGTGTGCGCCCATTTCTGGACACGCGGGGACAATTGGCTTTGTTTGGTACAATTGCGTCCGCGCCGCCGACCGGCATGGCGGCAACATGGGTGTCCCGGTGATGAGCCGAGGTCTCCCGACTGGTTCTGCTTCACACGGTCGGTGTGTTGCACCGCTCATAATACGGCCCTCCTGATTCGGCTTCTGTTGACTCGCTATTCAGTTATGTGGCGATAATACAAGGCCGCACATTCATTGTCAAGTAAAATTCCAGCCAGAAGCAAATCTTTTTGCCTACCACGGACGTCACCGAGAACCCCACGCTGCCTCGCCGCGCTCGGCCGCAACCAAAAAGTATCCTCGCGCAAGACGCAGAGAACGCCAAGAAGACAAGATGGTGACGCCTTTCCCTTTGCGAGCTTGGCGTCTTTGCGCGAGACACAATTCTTGTCCTCTCAATGACTTATGTTATCCTCCTCTGGAAATCTTCGCGAGAGAACAAGATTTGGGCAAGTAGTAGTACGGAGAAGGAATGAACTCACCGTTGAGAACGCGGCACTAATCCCGGTGAGACTCCGGATCTTCTCCACTGATTGTCTTTTGTTCTGCCTCCGCAGGGACACGCTTGGGCCAATAGCATGGCAGAAGAGTCAGCCGACACTTCCTCATAGCGATATCGCCTCACGCCGTTGCCCTGCGGCCCTCCCGCAACGCGGGCTCGCGGCTGGGGCCGGAGTGCCGGCAGGGGCCTGCGTCTGGCCTCGGCCGCGGGGCACGCTTCGAGACTATGACCGAGCCTCTCTTCTCCGGCGATCATGCTATTGGCCTAAACTTGTCCCTGCGAAGGCAGGGAGCGAAAAATGCCGGGGGTGTGGGGGCCGGCCCCCACCAGCCAACGAAGCACGCTAAACCGGATGATCTGAAAAAGTACCTGCACCGTCCCGTTCTCCCTCAGCGTGCACCTCATCAAAATAGCGGAGCGAGAGCTGAGAGAGTTGCTCGGCACATTGCGGACTGGGGCTGAGCATCGTCAGAGCCGAAGAGCTGACAAGCACCTTCATCGCGTAATAGTGGTCAACGTTGGCGCCACGTTCTGTCAGCAGGTCGAGACATTGTTTTCTTACGCTTATGGACGTTTTCGCGGCAATGCGGTTACCGACGCTCGTGAGGACGTCACGGTAGTTTCGCTCCAGATTCGCGTAAGATACGCCACCAACCGAAATGGCTGCCACAAATGCCGCAAGGCGGGGTTCAGGTACGACAGCGCGAAAGCACTTGAACATTACTGCTGCATCGAGACGGGCCAGATCGAAACACGGGTGCCCCGGACCACTGTATTCATAATTGATTAGAAATGGATCCCGGTTCTCTCGGAGAAGGACATTCATGAGATGAACGTCTCCATGCACAAACGCGGCGTCCTGCAGTGGCTGGATTATCGTTGCCGCGCGCGACGTTATGTCCGGTAGGGCGATGGGGTTTCCCCGTATGTCGGTGATTTCCCAGATGACGCCCTTGCTTGCCAAATGGCCAATGGTATCGGCCATCCACCTGTATCCGCAGCCTTTGTCAGTGCACTGATGCCGGTTCAGGCACGCGAGTTTTGCGACGGTGCGTTCAATCGCGATTGTTAGATCTTCCTCGCGAGGAGGGGCCTCACCCCAACTGCCCAATTCCCCATTGACAGCCTTCTCAATCTGGTCATCAAGCGTCGGTGCAGGCGAACCAGGTGTATCGGGGGAATCCACGAGGGAGAAGATGATTGCGGCAGCGTCTCCATGGAAATAGAGCTCTGGGCTGGTTCTTCCATCCCACCAACTGATGTACGTGTAGTAAAGCTGCATTTCCTTCCGTAATTGCTCGGCTTCATCTACTTTCATGACAAATCCCGGCGCGCTATCATCGAGGCGAACCATGACAACCTTCGCACGAGAACGGCCTTGGGAGAAAAAGGAGGTTTGTATCTGGTCAAGCTTGATTCTGTGGTCGAGACGATGTCCCCTAACATGTTTGGTCGCTGCAACCCGCACGAGAAAGCTCTCTGCACAGCCAATTTCGCGCGGATGGAAGCGCGTGTTTGCCGACACGTCGAGAAGGCTGGCAACTCGCTGAATGGAGGCAATGTCAGCAGGGGAGAGCCGGCAGCCATTCCCATGACAGAAGACCGATGCCTCCGCTTCACCACAGCAGATATTGCGTCGAAGGTCAAGGAGCCGCTCGGTCACGCCGGTGTCAAGTCCTTCTACGTCGATGCGCAAGAAAAGCAGCGATGATAGACGGAATAAACGCATGAGCTGCTCTTCGTGGTCTGATGTCTCGCAATGCCTTCCACACAGAACCAGCCACGACGACTCCTGCAAGATCGGCTCGTGCGATTCCCTCCAGTTCATCGAGACGCTCTTGTCGTAGCACGACGATCTTGTGTTGCTTGAGCAGAGAGGTGTTTGGCCCGTGCTCCTCCTCAGAACCAAGGAGGAGCACTGTACGGTACGCGGAGCTCTGGGCGGCGGCCATTTCCTGAACTGCATTCGCAGGACATGGTTCCGACAGGAGCGATGGTGAGCCTCCCACAGTTGTAGGTGCGGACACATGTTTCGGCTTAGGACGGTAGATTGTTGGACGAAGATCTGGAGGTAAGATACTCGTGATCGCGTTCTTCGAAGCCGGCTTGAAATCGACACACTGAGCTGTGATTGCCTCATAGTCTGCCCGACCAAGTGAGAGGCAGCGTAACAGCGTCTCAATTCTTCGCCTCTTTCTCGTTCAGTCAACGCGCCGGCTTTATTGATAGCAGTGATCGCAGCCAGCACCAGTTGATCCACTGCGAATTCGCCCTTCTGGCAGACCACTCCGAGGTCTCGGACACCGTGTTCAAACTCTTCAACATCAGAACTGGTATACGTATCTAAGACTTAGGCGTTCGCTGGACCATTGTCACCTCCAGCGGTTCCCGCAAGCAGCGATCCGTATTTCCTCTGACGCAGGCTGAAGGCTTCTGCTCCACCTTCCAATATTCTTAGTATTGGCTTCTTAGCGGTATCCACGTCTCCCTCCAGCGGAGGTGCGGCCCGCTTGGGCGACTGCATCGACATGACTATAACGTGTTCTGCTTCGCCAAGAACAGGTATGTTCGCATTATGCGTGACGAACACCAGTTGCCGTTTTTCCTTGAGTTCGCGGATTCTGGTCACGAGTGTCTCGTAGATGAAGCCGTTGTCAAGATCATCCTCTGGCTGATCAAAGATCAGGGGATAGTCGGCAGGCCGCAGGATCAGCGGAAGTAGCGCAGTAGCCATCTGGCCCTTTGAAAGCTGGCCCAAAGGCTTAGCCACACCCTCGATGAACATCGTAATCTCAAGCCAGTCGTCAAACATGGCAGACTCGACCTCATACAGCGACGGGTTATCAATGAGGAAGGCGACAAGTTGCGCCATCTGCCCCATGTCCCGTCCAAGCGTGTCCGCAAGTCGTTTCGAGTCGCCTGATTCCACAATGTCAACGAGGTCGCTCGGACGCACCTTGTCAGCCAAATCTAGCGCAACTTCATCTTGGTACCGCAGTCGCGACCCCTGAAGCAACTGTGCTACGAGCGTGCGATATGCTTCTGACTGTGTGCCCTGATGGAGCGTCAGAAGGACGACCTTTCCATAGGCCGCATTGATCTGCTCCACTTGCCCGAGACGGAGTTCGTAGAGTTCATCGCTGATGTCACTAACACGCTGGCGCAACTCCTGACGTTCTCCCAGCAGTGCCTCGTACTCCTTTCGCATCTCCCCACATTGCTTCTCACGAGCTGTGAGGTGTTGGATTTGACGCTTCAAACCATCTTCTTGTTTGAGAGACTCTGTGGCCTGCTGCTGTTCGCGCATGAGCTGGTAATACTTCTGGGATTGCTTGTCGATTCGCTCAGCAAGAGCGGTCAGGACAGCGCCGGAGTCAGTTTTGGCTTGTGCGGCAGCAGCTTCGCGGATTGACGCCAGCGTTAAGGCAAAAGAACGCAGAAGATCTGCTAATTGTTGCGTCTCCGGTACCTCCAATGTGACAAGCTCATCAGCGGACTCGGTGAACTCTCTCGCTTCGTCCCAGCATGGCTCGAAATACGTGAGAAGTTCATCCCGTCGCTTTACTGCTCGCCGCGCTGTCTCCAGAATGTTCTGGCGACGCTGAAATGCTTGCCGCTCTGCGCTCATCTCCTCGGACAACTTGGGCCGATTCTTTTCTAGTTTCTCCAACGCGATGCGGTATGCATCGAGTTGCTTGAGTTCGTTCTGGAGGATTTCGATGTCAGCGCGTAGTTGCCTTATGTGCGGGCCAAGGTCACGAAGGGCGGCGGCGGCGTTCGCTCTTTCGGCTTTCAGGTGCTCGACGCGTTGCTTGTTTGGCTGGTCAATCAGGTCAAGTCGCTTGGAGCCGTCCTCAGCAATCCTTTGTAGATCCCCCTGCGAATATATCTCTACGCAACTCAATACAGCCTTTGGATCTGCGATTTCTTTAACGCCGTCGCGGAATACACGCGGTGAGCCATCCGTAGATCGTTCAATGCTCAACCTAAAACGCTCACCAGAACGATCCTCGTCGATCTCGACTCGTGCTGTACCACCCTCTATAGTTGCGCGGATTAAGCCTCTGCACGACGGGCCATCTTGTTGTGCATCTGTGGTTGTGGAGTTCTCCAACATCAGTTCGATGCGGCTGGGATCACAGCCGAACACGAATCGTATCATTTCGACGATGGTAGATTTGCAGGTGCCTCGCGCACCGATGATGCAGGTCAGCTTCTCGTCGAACCGTACCGGAGCGTCCCCCAGGAAGCCAGCAGAAACAGCGAGTGAACGAACATGTAACCGCATACACTGTCCTCATACATGGACTGACAGACTTTTGGGGGCATCAAAAGTCTCAGGTGCCGTCAAGAATCTCCAGCGGCCTTCGCAAATCGCTTATGTCCCTCGCGGGGTGCTTGCGGGCCATCCAATCCACCAACCATTATGACTTGTTGCCGGTTGGCTGTAAAGCTGAAAATGAAGGGCGCGACTCGAAGGCGAATTCTGTAACATCGTTTGCCTGTTGCTGACGGTGCTTTCGGAATCAACTCGTTCCGGCGGGTGATGGGGTGGGGCCCCGAGGAGCGGGATAAACTCGGGAATCGCCCCGTGGCCACCCGCCAGAGCCTTTCCTGACATACCAGAGCAGGGATATGTCGTCCCGCTCACGCCGCATAGATCACCTCGCGCGTGTCCAGGATGGTGCGACGCCGGAAGGGATTGCGCAGGCCCTCTTTCTCAACGAGGTCCACGTCCCGGCCGAAGAGGGCGATCAATTCGTCCCGCATCTCGACGAGATGGAAGAGGTCCCAGGGGGCGTCCGGCTCGAAGCTGACCAGCACGTCCACGTCGCTGTCCGGACGGAAGTCGTCGCGGAGGACTGAGCCGAACAGGGATAGCTCCCGGACCTTCCATTTGCGGCAGAAGGCCTCGATCCTGTCCATCGGAATGTCAACGTTACGGCTGACCACGCGTTCGATTATGTGGGAGGATGGGCAGGCTGTAAAGCTGAAAAACCTCAGTGGACTGGCAGCGGGTGCGCCGGGGTAAGGTGGCGGGTTCATGCTCTTCGTGGCGCGAGCGTCCCCGCTCGCTTTCCGGTTGGGCGGTTTCGCACGACCTTCGGGACCGTCCTCCGTTCGGACGATCAGCGGGCGGGGACGCCCGCGCTACGAAGAAGGCCGCATGGCGTCACTGCGAACGCGGTTGTGACTTGCGGGGGATTGCTGTATAGTGGGCGGTGATAAGATGCAGCGTGTAGGGTGGGGTCTTACCCCACGCGCTCCGTGCGTATCGATGGCCTACGCGTGGGTTGAGAACCCACCCTACGGGAACTGGGAACTCCGGCAGTGGTGGTCGGGTCATGTGGCATTTGGAATAGGAGGTAGAACGATGCTTCGTAGAAGTCTGCTGGTGGCGGTGGTGGTGCTGGGTTGGTGGCGGCCGTTGGTGGGGTGAGGGCGGGGGAGAAGGGCGTGTTTCGCGTCGGCATCATTGGGCTGGATACGTCGCACGTCGTCG
The DNA here is from genome assembly GCA_963750205.1 of uncultured Planctomycetota bacterium. Lineage (GTDB taxonomy): Bacteria > Planctomycetota > Phycisphaerae > Sedimentisphaerales > Anaerobacaceae > PLanc-01. Next base: position 48,674 of record CAVVRJ010000064.1, on the reverse strand, counting down.
AGTTCACGAAGCTGATCAACGGCGCCACGGAGACCTCCGGGTGCAAGGTGGTCGCGGGGTATCCGGGCGGGTCGCCGGATGTCCAGGCTTCGGCCAGCCGGGTCAAGGGGTATACGGAGCAATTGCGGGACAAATTCGGCATCGAGATCGTCGATAGCATCGAGACGCTGTGCCAGAAGGTGGACGGGGTGCTGCTGGAGAGCGTGGACGGGCGGCCCCATCTGGCGCAGGTCAAGCCGGTGATTGCGGCGAAGAAGCCGGTCTTCATCGATAAGCCGGTGGCGGGCAGCCTCGCCGATGCCCTGGAGATTTTCCGGCTGGCGAAGGAGAACAGCGTGCCGTGCTGGTCGAGCTCGTCCCTGCGTTTGCGCCGAGCGTGGTCGCGATGGTCGATAACGCGAAGGTCGGCAAGGTCCTCGGCTGCGAGGCGTTCAGCCCGTGCAGTCTGGAGCCGCACCATCCTGACCTCTACTGGTACGGCATTCATGGCGTGGAGATTCTGTATACGATCATGGGGCCGGGGTGCGTGTCGGTCCAGCGGGCCCAGACGCCCAGCGAGGAACTTGCCGTCGGCGTCTGGAAGGACGGGCGCATCGGGACCTATCGCGGCCTCAAGGCCGGCAAGGAGGACTACGGCGCTCTGGTCTACGGCACGAAAGGGATCGAACGCAGCGGCAACTTCGAGGGTTACGGCGACCTGATCAAGGAGATCGTGCAATTCTTCAAGACCGGCAAGGTCCCGGTGCTCGCCGGAAGAGACCATCGAGATCTTCGCCTTCATGACGGCGGCGGATGAATCGAAGGCCAAGAACGGCGCCAAGGTCGAGTTGGCGACGGTCCTCGAAGAAGCCAAGAAGCAGAACGCGGCACGACACTGAGTAGATCGGTCGTATGTGCGACGAACCAACAGGCTCTGACACGATTGACACGGGAGGATTTTAGACACGGATTCACACAGATTTACACGGGTTCGTAGAGAGTTGGAATCAGGGTGGCAGTGAAGAACGATCTGCCTGAAGATCCCATGTTCATCCGTGTTAATCCGTGCCTCTACGACGACAGTGTGAATCCGCGTCAGACTTGTTCCGGCACGACCCACGGTTCGCGGTAGGTTCGCTTTAGGTACTTGTTGGCCTCGGGGGCGTCGACGAAAGTCTCGGTCTTCGGGTCGAACGTCAGCTTGCGGTTGCCGGTCAGGTACGAGATGTTGGCCAGGTGGCACAGCAGGGCGGAGTAGTGGCCCTGCTCCACGTCGGCGTTGGGCCGCTCCCGCGTGCGGAGGCACTGAATGAAGTTGTCCTGGTGCCATTTGTCGCCCTGGCGGCCGTAGCGGAAGTCGATGACCTTGTCGTCGGCGTCGTAGATCTGCCAGCCGCCGCCGTGCCGGCCGACGTACATGAAGCCCTTGGTCCCCAGGATCTCGATCCGCGTGGTGCAGAAGGGCCAATCCGGGAACAGGTCGTTGTCGCGGATGAGGATCGGGATTTTCTTCATGTAGGGCGTCCAGAGGGCGGATTCGCAGATGAGCGTGAGGTCGCCATATTCGAAGAGGGCGAATTGTGTGTCGGGGATCTCGCGGCCGTCCTTGAGGGCGTGCACGCCGCCGGCGTGGGACACGGTGCCGGGATAAGGCGGATTGCCGAGGAGCATGCGGGCGAAGTCCAGTTGGTGGACGAGGTCGCCGGGGATGGGGCCGCAACTGTACTCCCACTGGTTGAGCCAGGCCCGGCTGGGATTGTAGGGCAGCTTCGGGGCCGGACCGCACCAGAGGTCGTAGTCGAAGCCCTCCGGGACCGGCTGGATCGAGCCTTTGCCCATCATCGGAGTGCTGCATCATGTTGAAGACGCGGACAGCGTGCACGTCGCCGAGCTTGCCACTGCGGATCACCTCGACGGCCTCCTTCGCATAGAGGCTGCTCCGCGTCTGCATGCCCACCTGGACAACGCGCTTGTACTTGCGGGCCGCCTCGATCATCTTGCGGCCTTCCCAGATGTTGTGGGCCAGGGGCTTTTCCGTGTAGACGTCCTTGCCGGCCTGGCAGGCCATGATCGTCCCGAGGGCGTGCCAATGATCGGGCGTCGCGTTGATCAGGGCATCGACGCTCTTGTCGTCGAGCATACGCCGGAAGTCCTGCACGACCTGCGTCGGCTTGTTCTGGGCCTTCTCAATGGTCTGCTTGGTGCGGGCCGAGCGCCGGTTGTCCGGGTCGCAGACGTAGACGATTTCGGCATCGCTGCGGCCGGCGAACATCGTGGCCACCTGCGTGCCCCGGCCGCCGCAGCCCATGAGACCAATCCTCACTCTTTCATTCGCGGCCCGACTCGGCCGGGTCGGCAGCATGGCCGCGACGGCGGCGGTGCTCAATGTACTCTTCAAGAACTCCCTGCGATTTACCGGTCCCATCGTATTCTCCTTCTCAGCTTGGTTCGCACATTTCGCACGTTCCCTGACAGTGGCGACGAGATTGCTTCGCTTCGCTCGCAATGACATACATGGCACAAGCATGTCATTGCGAGGAGCGCAGCGACGAAGCAATCTCAATCTCGGCATGGGCGTAGGCAGATTGCTTCGCTTCGCTCGCAATGACATGAGAACGGTCTTGCCCATGTTCATCCCGTTGGAGCCTCTTAGTTTTATTTCGATGCTCGTTTATCCTCGATCTGGACTTTCGTCTGGATCGTGTTGTCTTGCAGATTCACTTTGCCCACTTTCTCCTCGATCAGGATTCCTGGGGCGGAGTCGTCTTGCGTGTGGCGAATCGTGTTCTTCACGAAGACCAGGTCGTTCACTTCGCCGCGGATGCGGATTTCGGCGCCGCCGTTATTCTCGATGATGTTCTCTTCGAGCCGGTTGCGGTGGGGGGCCATGCCGAGCGTTTCATTGCGGAAGAAGACGCCGTTCTGCTTGTTTTGGCGCACGACGTTGCGGCGGAGGATATTGTCGGAATCCTTGTGGCCGATGGAGATGCCGAACTCGCCGTTTTGCTCCAGGACGTTCTGCTCGAACAGGCCGTGGCGGACGCGCCAGCACAGGAACAAGCCATCGGTGCCGTTGCGGCGGGCCACGCAGTTGCGGACGGTCGGCCGCTGCGAGCCGCTGCCGGGATGAATCCCGAGGACCGCGTTGTCTTCCGAGACGCAGTCCGTGACCGTGACGTCGTTCGATTGCTGGAAGCTGATGCCGTCGCCGTTATAGTTCCGGACGACGCAGCCGCTGATGACCGTGCCGAAACCCTGGTACAGGAAGATGCCGCCGCCCCGGCAGCCGTTCAAGGGGACATTGGCCTGCTTGTTGCCGTCGATGGTCAGATTCTCGATCCGCACGCCTTCTGTGTGATAACCGCTGACCACCGGGAAGACGGTCGCCGCCTGGGCGCCATTCGCTACCATGCAATCCGCCATCAGCGGGTTGTCGAAGGAAAAGATGTTCTCCTGCCGGCCGGTGATGCGGGCGACCGTCGTGTGGAAGCCGCCGGCCTGTTTGTCCCACACGGCGATGCCGGAGCCGACGGCGAATCCGTCGGGGTTTTGCAGGGTGACCTGTTGCTCGCCGAAGTCGCCGTCGATGGCCAGGGCCGACACGGCCCCGTTGGCCTTGCGCAGGATGGTCTTATCCTTGATCCCCGCGGACCGTCACGTGGGGCCGCAGGTGCAGGGAGTCGTACATCGTATACTCGCCTGCGCCAATCTCCACGACCCCGCCGCCCAGGCTCGCGACGTAATCGACCGCCGCCTGCAAAACGCGATTCGTGTCGCCGGTCAGATCGGCATTGACCTTGCCGACCGTGATGTGCGGCAGTTCCGCCATTTTCGAGTGCATGGCCTTCGGCAGTTGCTGTTCCTCGGGGCGAGGCGAGAAATCGCGGGTCTGGCCGCCGGCCCGCCATGGCCCGCAGGCACAGAGGAGAACGGTGGCAAGAATCGAAGTCACGCTCTTGTGTGTCATCGCTGACCTCCTGAAGGGTCCTAGGCTCATTGAGCAACTTGTACGTCGGATCGGAAGGCGATTATGGATCGGCCCGGTGCCCTTGTCAATCTCGCAAGCCAACCCCAAAGTCATTTGCCGGCAGTGATCAGCACGCCATTGGCAGCGAACAAGGCAATCTCTCACGCGATAGGTTGAGATTGCTTCCCCTGCCTTCGCAGGGGCAGGCTTGCTACGCTCCTCGCACTGACATTCGTGGGGTCAAGCTAGCGATATGGGGCTTGGCCTTGTCAATGCGGGACATCCGCTTGACAATTCCTGTGGCTTGGAGTACACGGGGCCAGAAAGACCCGGGAGATCGCGTCTATGAAAGATATCCTGCATTTGGATGAACGGGGGCTGGAGGAGTGGCTCAGCGAGCCGCTGGCGGCCACGCGCGCCATGCTGAGGCAAATCGAGGGCGACATCGCCGTGCTCGGCGCGGGCGGCAAGATGGGGCCGACGTTGGCCATGATGCTGAAGAAGGCGGCCCGGGAGAAGAACGTCTACGCCGTCTCGCGCTTCAGTGACAAGCAGGTCCGAGGACGGCTGGAGGAAAAAGGGGTCAAGATCGTCGAGGCCGATCTCCTCGACGAGTCTGCTTACGGCGGCCTGCCGGATGTGCCCAATGTCTTCTACCTGGCGGGCATGAAGTTCGGGGCATCCGGCAATCAGCCCCTTACGTGGGCGATGAACGTCTACATGCCGGCGATCGTGGCGCAGCGGTACAGACGGTCGCGGATCGTGGCTCTCTCCACCGGCAATGTCTACCCCTTCACCGATCTCCAGAGCGGCGGCTCGCGCGAGACGGACCTTCCCAATCCCGTGGGCGAATACGCGCAGTCGTGTCTCGGCCGGGAGCGGATGTTTCAGCACTTCTCCCAGCGGTATGGCACGCCCGTCACGCTGATTCGCCTCAACTACGCGAACGAGCTTCGCTACGGGATCGTTGTCGACCTGACCCTCAAGATTCTGCACGGCGAGCCTATCGACGTGACGATGGGGGCGGTCAACCTGATCTGGCAGGGCGACGCCAACAACTACATCATTCAAGCCCTCCGCATGGCCGCCAGTCCGCCGGCGATTCTGAACGTCACGGGGCCCGAGACTCTTGCGGTCCGCGACCTGGCGGGGCGGATTGGCAAGTGCTGGGTCGGGAGCCCCGTTTCGTCTCCCAGGAGGCAGCCACGGCACTGCTCTCCAACGCATCATGTTGTTGCGAGCTTTTCGGGCCGCCGGCGACGAGTCTGGAGGAGATGATCCAGTCCATTGTGCCATGGGTGGCGGCGGGCAAGTCCGTATTGAGCAAGCCCACCAAGTTCGGCGTGCGTGACGGCCGGTTTTGAAAGGTTCGGCGATGGTTACTTCCCGCGTTTTCGATCGACTCAAGCAAGGTTGTGTCATTCCGGCCCACCCGCTGGCGCTGACTCCGCAGAACAAGCTGGACGAGCGTTGCCAGAGGGCGCTGACCCGGTATTATCTGGCGGCCGGCGCAGGCGGCGTGGCGGTGGGCGTGCACACGACCCAATTCGCCATCCACGACCCGAAAGGTGGGTCTCTACCGACCAGTGCTGGAGTTGGCGGCCCGGACGGCCGCGGAGGCCGCCCCGCTGGAGTCGCCCATCCTGATCGCCGGATTGGTGGGCGACACGTCCCACGCGGTCCGGGAGGCCCAACTGGCGATAGGACTCGGTTACCACATCGGCTTGCTGTCTCTGACGGCGCTTGCGCGGGAAATCCATCGATGCCTTGATCGACCACGCCGAGCAGGTGGCCGAGGTCATCCCCGTCATGGGCTTCTACCTGCAAAGCACGATCAGCCATATGGTGTTGCCGCAGGGAGTTCTGGTCCAGGCTGGTCGAGATACCGAACGTGCGGGCGATCAAGATCGCGCCGTTCAACCGGTACCAGACGCTCGACGTGCTGGAGGCGGTGGCTCAATCCGGGCGGCGCGACTGAGATCGCCCTGTACACGGGCAACGACGACAACATCCTCGTCGATCTTCTCACGCCCCAGGTGTTCCGCACGGAGGCGGGGGAGACGTCGCTCCGGATCGTCGGGGGCCTGCTGGGCCAGTGGGCGTGTTGGACCAAAAGGGCCGTGGAGGATCTGGAGACGATCCGGACGATTCGGACGGCAGGCCGCCCTGTCCCACAAGAAATGCTCACGCTAGCCGCCCAGTTGACGCTGGCGAATAAGGCGATTTTCGATGCCGACAATAACTTCGCCGGCTGCATTCCCGGCATCTCCTACGTCCTGCACCGGCAGGGTTTGATGAGTCATGTCGGCTGCCTGGACCCCGCCGACCGGCTCTCGCCTGGCCAGACCGAGGCCATCAATCGTATCACGCAACGTTATCCGCACCTGGCGGATGATGAATTCGTCAGGGCCAACTTGGACGTGTGGCTCTTGCCCTAATGGTAGGGTGGGTTCTTAACCCACGCGTTGGGACGACGCAAGACGCGGTGGACGCGTGGGTTGAGAACCCACCCTACAGTCTGACGCCACGTTTCTGGGGAAGCATCAGGGTCATGGCTTCTTCTCTGACCGCAGGACCGCGATGATCCGGTGGTTGGCGGCGGGAAAGGCGTAGCGGCGCAGGTCGGCCGGACGCACCCACTTGAAATCGGCGCAGGTGAGGCAGCGCGGCGTGCCGGAGACGTAGGTGCACTCGAACGCGTGAAGGCGGACGCGGAAATGGGAGTAGGCGTGATCCACGACGGCCAGCAGACGCCCGACCCGCACGACGATCGCCAATTCCTCCCGGACCTCCCGCCGGACGGTGGCTGCGAGCGACTCCTCGCGTCGTTTTTTGCCACCCGGGAACTCCCAGAGACCGCCCAGCAGGCCCTCGGGCTTGCGCTTGTCGATCAGGATGCGACCCTCATGATAGATCACGCCCACGGCCACGACGTGACGAGGCAGTCGCTTCTTGGGGGCCCGGGTGGGCAGGGAATCCTGCTCATTGTGACGCTTGGCGTCGCAGAGGTGGCTCACGGGGCACTTCTCGCAACTCGGATGACGCGGTTGGCACACTTCCCGGCCCAGCTCCATCAGGGCCTGATTGAATTGGCCGGCACGACCTTCCGGCACCAAGTCCTCCGCCAGCGACCAGATTCTTGCTTGGACGGCGGCATCCTTCGGGCTGTCTTTGATGCGGAAGATCCGGCACAGGACCCGCGTGACGTTGCCATCGACCAGGGGCTCGCGCCGGTTGAAGGCGATACTGGCGATCGCACCGGCCGTGTAGCGGCCGATGCCGGGTAGCGTCAACAACTCCTCGCGCGTGGCCGGCAGGTGACCGCCGAAGCGGGCGACGATCTTCCGGGCCGCGTCGTGCAGATTCCTGGCACGCGAGTAGTAGCCCAGACCTTCCCACAGCTTGAGCACCGTGTCGATCCGGGCCCGCGCGAGCCGCTGGACCGTGGGGAACCGCTGCAGAAATCGCTCGTAGTACGGCACGACCGCCTGGACGCGCGTCTGCTGCAACATGATCTCGGAGACCCAGATGGCGTACGGGTCGCGGGTCCGGCACCAGGGCAGATCGCAGGCATTCCGAGCGAACCAATCGAGAAGGGCCTGCTGAATCTGAGCGTATCGCTGCTGTGACTTCATTCCTGGGCTGGCTGGCCGATCTGATCCTTCTTGCGGTAGACCATGCCTTCGAAGGACGCGACGAGATCGCCGGCGTCGTCCGTGACCTTGATAGAGTAGGTCGCCAGCTTGGGATTGTGTGACACCTCCGTGGCCTCCGCGTAGAGAGTGCCTTCCCGGGCCGCTTTGACGAACCAGATGCTGGCGTTGATCGCCACGGCGACCGTGCCGTGCGAGTTGGAGGCGGCGGCGAACACCAGGTCCGCCAGCGTGAAGATAGCGCCGCCGTGGACCATGTCCACGCCGTTGAGGTGCGCGTCCGTGATGGTCATCTTGGCCTTCGCCCGGCCCGTGCCGATCTCCAGCAGCTCGATGCCGCTGTGCTGCGCAAACCGGTCGTTTTTGAAGAAATCCCAGATCGCCTGCATGCCAAACCCACTCCTATCAACCATTTGTAACTTACGATTTGGTCGCTGTCGTCCGACGACCCACCTGTGCCAGGGGTGCCGTCGGCCCTGTGAATTCCATGAGACCGAGGCGGGGCCAAATAGTCAATCGTAAATGGCAGATTCCGCCTTGTTTTGCCGATGGATCTACGGAGGGGAGGAAGCCATCGGCAAGCTCCGAAGACTACGCTTGCCGCTGCCACCCGGAGAAGGTCCAAGGGAATCCGCCAGCGCACGCCGGCCGCACACCTGGGGCCGGCGCGGAGAGGAAACTCATTGAATGTGCCGGGCCGAGCCGATATAATGCGCGAATGATTTTCGGGGCGTGTGCACCCAAGGGGGGCGCCTGAGAGTAAGAGCACCGATACGAATCTCGCATGGAAGTACAACGTCATACATTCTGGCGGTTCGTCGATTACGTTCGGCCGTATTGGAGGTACCTGCTCCTGGCCGTGGCCGGGGGCATTGCCAAGTTCACGGTGCCGCTGCTGGTGCCGCAGGTGACGCGGCATTTGCTGGACGACGTCTTTCTCAATGAGGCGTTGACGCGCGGGCAGAAGATGCACGAGCTGCTGCTCTATGCGGGCGGCATGATCGCCATCTTCCTGTTCCTCTACGCCCCGTTCGTCTATGTCCGGCACCTCTACGCCGACAAGGCCAGCAACCGGGCCGTCTTCAACATGCGGTGCGACCTCTACTACCGCATTCTGCGGATGTCGGCTTCGTTCTTTCATCGCAATAAGACCGGCGCGATCATGACCCGGCTCATCAGCGATATCGGCCTGGCCCAGAACCTCGTCGGCACGGCCATCACGAACATCTGGATGGACGCCATCGCGCTGATCGTAATCCTCTACTTCCTGCTGAAGATCGACGTCCTGACCACCGCCGTCGCGCTGGCGACCTTCCCGGTGTACCTGGTCTTCTTCCGGCGCTTCAGCGACGAAACCCGGGCCGTGACCCGCCAGATTCAGGACGAGCTGTCGGCCATGAGCAGCAGCGCCCAGGAGCGGATCGCGGGCAGTGTCGTGGTCCACGCGTTTGCCCAGGAATGGACCGAGAAGAAGCGGTTCGAGGCCGATTCCGAGCGGCTGTTCTCGACGAACATGCGGCGGATCCTCATCCAGAGCCTCAACCAATCCATCACGGGCACGCTCGTGAACATCTCGCCGCTGATCGTCGTCTGTTTCGGCGGCTATCGCGTCATCGCGGGACACATGACGGTGGGAGAGCTGATCGCCGTGACGATGTACCTCGCGCCGCTGTACCTGCCGTTGCAGCGGTTCTCGGAATTGAACGTGGTCTACGCCAACGCGATGGCGGCCCTGGATCGTATCTACGAGATCATGGACGAGAAGCCCGAGATCGTCGATGGCCCCGGCGTGATCGACCTGCCGCATATCCAAGGCGGCGTGGAATTCGACCGCGTCAGCTTCTCGTACAACGAGAGCTGCCCGGTCCTGCACGACGTTTCCTTTCGCGTCCGGCCGGGCGAGCGGGTGGCCCTGGTCGGCCCGAGCGGCTCCGGCAAGACGACGATCATCAGCCTGATCCCGCGCTTTTACGACGTCCACTCCGGTCACGTCCGGATCGACGGCCACGACGTGCGGGACGTCACGATCAAGTCCCTCCGCCGCCATATCGGCATGGTGCTCCAAGATCCGATCCTCTTTAGCGGCTCGGTCCGCGAGAACATCCTCTACGGCGCGCCGGCGGCAACCGACGACGAAGTCATCGAAGCCAGCCGGGCGGCCAACGCCTACGAGTTCATCATGTCCATGCCCCACGGCTTCGATTCTGAGGTAGGGGAGCGGGGCTGCTTCCTTTCCGGCGGTCAGCGCCAACGAATCACCATCGCCCGCGCTTTCCTGAAAGACCCTAAGATCCTGATCTTGGACGAAGCCACCGCCAACCTGGACCCGGAGTCCGAGCACCTGATTCAGAACGCCATGAAACGCCTCGTGATCGGCCGGACCACGTTCATCATCGCCCATCGTCTCTCGACGGTCATCAACGCGGATCGGATCCTGGTCCTCTCGGCCGGCAAAGTCGTCGAGTCCGGCACGCATCACGAACTGCTCGCCAACGGCGGCCTCTACCGCGACTACCACCGCAAGCAATTCGCCTCCGTGGAAGCCAACTGATCACTCGGTTTTGTCCACCAAGCGGCCATCAATGTACTTGTGCAGATCTTGTCAGCCTCATTCTGCGCCTGCCAAATGCGTGTCACCTTGTTGGCCGGTTTGCTCCCGCAGGTCCTCAAGACGCTTCGGAGGTATCCCTGCTTCTGTCAAAATCTGCCGGAGTTCCTGAAGTGCCTGCCCGTCGCGAACTGCGAATAGAAATGGTGCGTGAGACAGATAATAGAAGGCATGGCATTTCCTCGCCGCGATGTACTTCAGTTTGGCTTGCCGTTGCCCTTCCCGGTCCAACTCATGGTTGCGGTAATCGCTCTGATCGAATGTGACGACGCATCGCGCCGCCGGGTTCTTCAGTTGCTTCACAGCATCATAGGAATCCCCAAGATACTCGCGCTTCATCGTGCCCCCTTTCTTACCTGAAAATGACAGCAAGGCATCACGAAAGGCAGGTCAGGTTCTTCCGTTCAGTGTCCCAGCTCATCGCCGGGCCTTGGTGCGTTTGGCGCGGCGATTCGTTCTTCGTGTCAGACTTCTCTTCAGATCGCGCAATCCAACTGTGGGAGCTTCCTTTTCCGACTCCTTCGCCTCACGCAGGCAACGCAAGTCCTCATAGTCCTCCAAATCCTCCTGGATTTTGAGGAAGTCAGCATAAGGGAGAACGACGAATTCGCTCTTCCCATTCTTCTTAATGATCTGGGCCCTTGAGATACCCATGGCAATCTCCACTATCGGTATGCTTCGCGTCGATGACGGACGCGGTAGACAATGATTGATTTCCCTTCGATCTCGAACAAAACACGGTAGTCGCCGACACGCAAACGATATTCATGGGTGAAACTCGTCAGACGCTTCACGTCGCCTTTCAAGTCATTGCTCGTTTGCGTGATCTTCGCCAAAACGCGCGACTGTACATTGGGCGGCAGGCCTTTGATGTCTTTGACGGCTCCGGGTTTGAGTTGAACATCATATTTCACGTGATTCAGGCACTCCGAACATGCGATTCTGCTTCGCCTACCTGGGAAGGATAGCACGTAACCGCCGTAAATGCAACAGAATCAGAATCCGCGCAAGGCCGTATCGGGCGAAGGAATGCGGACCGTGTGTCCGCCGATTGTCAGTATCGTTGCAAGAGACTCAGCATCTGGCGGTCGAGCTTGTGGCTGTGGAAGTCTTCGTATTGGACGTCCGCCCGGCCGCTGTCCAGGATGCCGAAGGAGCCGCGGAAGTTCCACAAGGCCCAGCCGAAGCCGGCCTGCTGCCAGTTCTTCAGGCAATCCTCCATCCAGCGCAAGACCACGTCGTGGGGCGTCTGGTTGTAGGCGCCGCACTCGCCCACGATTACGCCTACACCGGCGTTTTTGAGTTGGACCCAGGGGAAAACGTAGTTGTCCCACAGCCACTGCCGGTCGATGGCGGCGTCGCTCTGGAAGGCTCCCGCGGGGTTGGTGGGATCGAACTGCAGGGTGTGGTTGGCGGCGCCCCAACTGGGGTTGAGCGACAGGGTGAACGTTCGGCCGTCCGCCAACTGGATTCCGATCTGCGTAATGGTCAGCCAGTCGCCCACGGTATTGTTCAGCAGCATCCGCAGGTGGCAGGCCGGGATGGGGATGGCGAAGTCTTGATCGTAGATGTTCTGGTATACGCCCCACTGGGGCACGTAGACGACTTGCTTCCAGGGGCCCACGCCCGGCCCGGGCTTGAAGTCCTGGCTCCAGATAGGGTTGCCTCGATCCACCGTGAGCTCCAGCCGGCCGGAGTCCGACACGGTGCCCACGCGCAGGTGGAATGTGAATGGCGCGGGCAGGTTCGCCTCGATGACGGCGGGGGTCTGCATGTCTTTCTTGGAAGGCCCGTACAAATAGCCGGCCCATCCCAAGGGCTGGGGCCAGACGGGCACGGACCATTGGTCCGCTCCGGCGACCCAACTGGCCATGTAGTGGGTCAGGGTGACGGGCTGATACCCGCGGGTCGCCTGGGCCACGCCGAGCGGGATCAGGTTCCAGCACGTCGTGACGCCGCCGTCCAGCCCGTCCGCGATGATGAGACGATTGGGGTCCTCCGCCCGGATGGCCTGGGCCAGGATGCCGACGACCTTGGCGTAGGTGTTGGGGTCCACGCCGGAAGGCTCGTTGAGCAGGTTGAAGCTCAGGCGGCTGTTGGGGATGCCCTTGTACCGCCGGGCGAAGCCGGCCCAATGCAGGGCACAGACGTCCTGGGTGCGGGGATCGGTCCACAGACTGGTCGGTTCGGGCGGCGTGGCGACCGTATACCCTGGCGCCCGGTGGAAGTTGAGGCAGACGTGCACGCCATAACGGCGCCCATACTCCACGGCCTGATCGATCCATTGCAGGGCCGTGTCATTGAACTGGGTCCAGTTGCCGTTCACGATCCAGATGCGGTAATCCATGGGCAGCCGGACGAAATTGAACCCCAGCTCCGAGATAAGCTGGAAGTCTTCCTCGTGAAAGGGCCCCGCCGAACTGCCCAGAGTGAACATCTCCAGCAGATTGAACCCGCGCCACCGCGGCAGTTGCTGGGCCGCTGGCTCAACCTGTGCCACCGCGATGCTCTGGATCATTCCCCAGACCATCGCGGCGATCCACATCCGTTTCATCATCGTCTCCTGCTACATACTTGGGATCGAGCGCAGGGTCCGTGGGACCGTCGCGTTTACTGTAGCGCAGGCGTTTCGTGTGTTGGGTGCGCCCAGGTTCGGGCGTGGGTCCGCAATACGCGGCCATCTCTCGCTCGGTCGCTACAAAGGAGTTCTCTGACGCTCTCCACAGCACATCGTTGATTCGCGCCAGGAGGAGCTTTGAGAAGCCCATTCGGGAACCGTCTGGAAGGGACAGCGTCAGCAGGTCTTCGGTGCGAAGTGGACGAAGGTTCTCCCGGTACTGTTGCCTCGTGAACCAGCTCACAACGAAGAAAATCATAAAGGAACTCTTCGATTGATCGCTTCTCACCACGAAACTCTACGACGTCGCTGTGCTCCCTGACAAGGCGCCACATCTCGTCCCGAAGGAAGAGGGTGAACGCTTCACGATCCCCCATCTTCCGTTTCGGCTCTTTCACGGATGGAGTTCCGCGCGGATAGCGTTTTCGAGCGGTCGCAGCGACCGCCACCAAGAGCATTAGTAATGCGCCTTCAAACCGTCCGCAATCCGCGAGGACCCCAGCATCCTCGATGCGGGCATACACGCCGGTAGGCGGGACACCATTCGGATCATGAGAAAAGGCCATAAATGACTCCGTATGCTGAACAAAGACCGTATTCTCCGTATGGAACGGCAGACATAGACAATCCTCATACGGAACCTCCCCCGATGACGACGTACTTCACATCATGCTACTGAAAGGACTTGAATACGTCCCGCAACCGGTTGAGCATGTTTGTGCTCCTGGAGCGTGGGGTTGACGGACAGTGCCAGGTCCGTAAAGGCACACAGCATATCCATGCGATCCGCAAGGGTAAGAGACTGGAACCAACGAGTTTTGGCCTCCATCGTCTCCTCGCCACGATCATGAGTGACAGTGCCGTTGGGATTCATACATAGCAGCATAACACATCGCTTCTCTCAAATCAATGAGGCGGGCTACACAATCCGGCTCTTGATATCTGCTACTCTTCCGGTTCGGAGGCGGCGACGCGGTCTTTGGTGATTTCGGCGATCAGGGCGGTGGCGTAGCAGCCGGAGTCGAGCTCGAAGCGGAATTCGAGGTAGGGGCCCCAATCGTCCTTGCCGGAGGTCACACCGGCTTCCCGCGGCTGGAAACGCAGGGGACGGCGGCCGCCGCGGGAGCCAAGTTGCTTCATGCGGCGAAAGTCGTCGTCATTCAAGTCCTCGGCGTCGAGGATCGGATTCTCGATCTCGCCCGCTGGGCCGGTGAGCTTGGTCGTTCGGCCGCCCCACAGGGGACCGGTCGGACTGATCTCGAAGCGGTCGCAGCGCGGCTGCTCCACCTCGGGTTCGTTGACGTAGAAGCAGGCCCCGTTCCTGTGCAGGTAGGCCATGTCGCCGAGCAACAGCTTGTCGATACCGGGCATGCGGGCGGCCAGGACGCGGTTGAACAAGGACGACTGGTAGGCGGAGATGTAGAGGGCCTTGAGGTGCTTGTCGATCAGGTAGAAGACCTTCTTCGGGTTGCCTTTGCCGGCCAGGATGCGCAGGGAGCGTCGCTGATCGAAGAACTGGCCGGGCCAGAGCTTGGCCGCCTCCTCGTAGCGGCCCTGCTCGTACAGGGCACGGGCCTGGAACACGGGCGGCGTGTCCACTTCCTCATTAGGATGGCCCAGGAGCAGGTCCACGAAGGCTGCCATGTCGTTCTTGAGGATGGCCTTGCCGAGCAGGTGGTTGTCCTGGTGATTGCCGAACCGCTGGGGGCCGAAGTAGTTGGGCACGCCGCGGCGGGCCAGGATGGACAGCACCTCTTGGGCAATCTCGGCCGCCTGCGGCAGAGGCAGGGCCACCTTGCGGAGACGGATGGCGAAACGGTTGCCCGCCAGATGGCCCGGCTTGAGCTTGTTCGTGTGGCGGGTGGTCTTCAGCACGCGGACTTCCGGGAAGGACACCTGCTCGAGTCTGCTCGGGCGAAACGTGCTCGATGGAAATCCACTGCCGGGCCACCGCCTGGGCGTCTTTCAGGCCCGCCAAGCCGATGTCCCGCCGGGAGACATTCAGAGCGCGGGCGATGCGGTCCAGGGCCTCCCGCGTGCCGATCCCTTTCTTCTCAATCAGGGCGTAAACGTGGGTGCCGGAGCCGCTGGCCGCATAGAGGGGCAGCTCCTCCACGAAGAAATCCTCCGGCCGGGCCTTGATGACGCCGCCGACGCCGGGCAAATCCATCGTAAGAAAAGGTAGTGAATTCTGCATAATTTGTTATAAGTACATCGTTTTCCGCGAATGTGCAAGGGAACTCGCGTGTTTGGATTCAAAGACAGACGACGAAAGAAGATCGCCGAGCCGGCCGTTTCCGGAGGCGTGGCTGATGCTGCTCAAGCAGAACGTGCCGCTCTATGCCCGGCTGCCCGAGGCCGATCAGGAAGAGTTGAAGCGGCATATCCTCGTTTTCATGGCCGAAAAACGCTTCGAAGCCTGCGGCGGGCTCCGGATGACCGACCAGATCAAGATCACGATTGCCGCCCACGCCTGCATCCTCCTGCTGCACCGCAAGACCGACTATTATCCCGGCCTGAAATCCATCCTCGTGTACCCCCGTGCCTACATCGCCGCTCATGTGCGTCATTCGATTGGCGGCACGATCCTCGAAACGGATGATGTCCGGTTGGGCGAATCGTGGCACCACGGCTCGGTCGTGCTATCCTGGGACGACGTGCGGCGCAGCGCCGCAGACGTGCACGACGGCCAGAACGTCGTTCTGCACGAGTTCGCCCACCAGCTCGACAGTTCGGGCGGCCACAGGGACAGTACCCCGGTGCTGCGCGACCGCTCGACCTTCATCGCCTGGGCCCGCGCCTTGGGCGAGGATTTCGAGAACTTCCAACGCGCGATCGAAGAGGATCGGGCGGAAGTCCTGGACGAGTACGGGGCCACCGACCCGGCGGAGTTCTTCGCCGTGGCGACCGAGTGCTTCTTCGAGATACCGAAAGACCTGCAACAGGTATATCCCAGGCTTTATGAGGAGTTGAAGCGGTTCTACCAGCAGGACCCGGCGACATTCGGCTAAGAACTGCCGGCTTCGCTATTTACAATCGGCGCTTCAGTAATTATGATGTGGGGTCGCTCGCTGGGCGATATTCGTAAATCGTCAATAGCCAAATAGTGAATCCAGTACGGAAGGCAGTCATGGAGAATCATCGTAACAGTAATCGCAAGAAGAAGAGAAGCCAGGGGTTCCGGTCCCGCCGGGTGACGACGGGGGGGCACAAGGTGCTCAATCGCCAGCGAACGCTCAAGGCCGGCCGCAAGAAGATCAAGCCGGGCAAGGGCTTCAAGAAGAAGGTCAAGTCCAAGTAAGTCAAGCGGCCACGTTGGCAGTGACGCCGTCGATCGCTGGATCGGAGGATCATTGTGAGTCGTCTGTGCTCCTTGGGCGTGGTGGTCTCTCTTTTCGGGGCGGTTTGCCTTGGGCAGGACCGTCCGGACGGCTTCGTTCTTGTCAAAGGTGGCACTTTTCGCCACGGCACAGGCGGCAGCCAGGGAGCTTTGGTAAGGGTGGAGGATTTTGAGATCCTCGATCACCCCGTCACGAATGCGGAATACAAAGTGTTCGTGGATGCCACGGGGTACCATGCTCCGCTCCATTGGGAGGGGGGGCGAATCCCCACTGGCAAGGAGGGCTATCCCGTCATCTTCGTGAATCGGACGGATGTCCAAGCTTATCTGCGCTGGATGACCGCCCGAGAAGGGCGGGTCTATCGGGCCGAGGAGCGGAGTCACGCAGGCTTTCGGGTCAGCAAAGAGCCGGTGAGCGAATCGACCATGTTTGTCGATTCCGGCCTGAAGACAGGCCGGCGCTATCAGTACTACGTCCGAGCCGTGGATAAAGCGGGCCAGGAGGATCGACGCTCCGAATGGGCAGGCGTGACCGGGACCGACCAGGGTTCTTCGACGGTCACGACGACCACAATCTGGTCCTCTTCAGTGCCGATGGCCGTGTGCTGTTGGAGCCGTTCCCTTACGGCTTCACGCCCTTGGAGTGGGATGGCGACCCGACGCGCGAGCTGCTGAACCTCCGCGATCACACGATTGGGAAATTCGACGGCAAGACGATCGTTTCGCTTCCGGATGGGAAGCTTGCCCCTCCTCCGCGGAGCCAGATCCTGATGGCTGCCGACCTCTACGGGGACTTCCGGGACGAGATCGTGGTCTGCACGACGAGCCCCGAGGGCAAGAAGGCGATTGCCGTGGTGACGGCTGTCCATCCCATCTCCAGCAGATACGTGACGCCAAGCGAAAGTCTCGATTATCGTTTGTGGCTCGCCCGTAACATGGGCGGCGGCTATCCGTCCGTGTACGACCATCCGTTGCTATCAGCCCACGGCGATTGAGAGCACCGAATGGCCCCAGGGCCAAACGCAGAAGCGGCAAGGGCTGGCAGTATCCGATACCGCCAGCCCCCGTCCTTTTTATGCCAAGTGGGTAGTTTCGCCCTACGGTCTTATGGCTTGGGCGCAGATCCGTCGGGAATGTAGAAGAACCGTACTTCGCTCAGGCCGGTTGCGGGGCTCAGCCCGCCCCAGTTGCTCGTGATCGTCAGCTTGACGTACTTGGCCAAGACCCCGCCGAAGCTATGGGAGACCTATCCAGACCTCTGAAAAGAACAAGGGCTGGTCCTCGACGACCGCTCAGTTGGTCTCCTGGAGATACCGAAGTCTGTCCTGTGCGGGTTTGAAATAGGGGTCGATGTGCAGCGCGGCTTGATACTCCGGGAGAGCACTACTGGCTTGCCCCTCTCTTTCACGGACCAGACCGAGCCGCATAGTGCAACTGTGGTACGTCGGATAGACGTTCGACCGCATAGGTCAGCACGTTCCCGGCCTCCTGCGATCTGCCGGTTTTCATCAGAAGGGATGCCATTTTATAATAGGCTTGCCATAGGCTGGGATCAAGCTGGGCCGCTTTGCGAGCGGCCTCATACGCCGGAGCGGTTGCCCCCGTGGCATCCAGGACCATGGCTTGGACCAACCAGGCCGCCGCAAATTCGGCGTCTTGCTTTGTCAACTCATTCATGGTGTCGAGTACGCGGCTCGGCGCCACCTGCTTGTCCACGACAGCCCGGTCGATATCGGACAGGGCTTTGTCGCGCAGGGCGAGCAAGGGCTTGTAGTTGGGCAGATGTTTGAGCCCCTCATAGCTGGAGCGGAGACTGGACAGGAAGGCCTGCTCACTGTACCCTTGGGCGATCAGCGCCGCAACTTGGCGGTAGCGTGCGAAGATCCCCTGCCATTGTTGTCGGACGGAAGAGTCGAACCCTGCGAAATCGAGATGATGCTGCAGCGAGTCACTCCGCAGAGTCTGGAGAAACGCCGGAAGATGCGCCTGCAGGGTCATTACGTCAGGATCCAGGTTGAATTCCAGGAAGGGGTGATAATCACTGTTGATCGGACCGGGCTCGAGATACCGTCGCAGATCCCCCTCGTCACCCATGTAGCAGCTCAGAACGTCGTGGCTGGTTTCGAAATTCAGATAGCTGGTGCTGCGGCGAACCGGCTCTTTCTGGAGTTCTGCATCCATCCGAGCGGGCAGGAACCGCTGGGGTTCGCGCGAGCCGACCAGGTACATGAAGACGAACGGCTTAGTCACAGGAAACCAGATGGTCGTGTGGGGAAACGCGTCGTTAAAAGTACGCAGAATACAGTCCAGGTCCGTCTTGGGATATCCCCTCAAATGAAGCTTGGTCATGAAGAGGCCGTCGCGATTGAGGTGCCGCAGGGCCTGGCCGAAATGCTCTCTTGTGTACAGGGGCGCACTGTCGGCAGTGGAGTGAATATTCGAATCGTTCAGGATGATATCATACGTGTCATTCGTCTCTTGCAGGAAGTTCTTTCCATCCATGTGGATGAGGTTAACCTTCCCATAGACCGCCGCGCCGAGATTGATGTGGGAAAAGTACTGTAAGGCGGATTGAGTCACTTCCGGCGCGATCTCAACGCAATCAATGCGATCCAGGTCGTGGGCCGCAAGGCAGGCGCTCGTCTCGCCCGTGCCGAAGCCAAAGGTGAGGATCGTCCGGGGATGCGGGTGCAGCAGGACGGCCAGATGCCCCAGCGTCTTCTGCGCGGAACGGTGGGAATCGTCTCCCGCCATTTGGATGTTATCGATCGCCATCAGCCGGTGGCCGTCGTCGGTCGCGGACACCACGACCATGGTCGTGACACCTTCGCGCACAGCCAAAGCTTGTCCGGCGAGGCCTTGCGCTACATGCCTTCGGAACAGGTCAGCCGGCACGGCGACCATACCAAGCAGGGAAAGACCGACAGCCGCGACGGCTACCAGACGCCCGGCCACGGCTCGGCCCGGAGCCGAGAGGGCCAAGAGCGCACCCACAGCGAGGGCCAACCACCCGAGACTCACGGCGGCCCACTGCACGCCCAGACCGGGAATCAGAAAGAAACCCGTGAGAATGCCGCCGACGACCGCGCCCATCGTGTTGACGGCATATACATTGCCTGTCGTGCGCCCCACCGCGGAACGCGTTGCCCAGCTTTGCAGGGCGAGAGGAAAACCTGTGCCCATAACCAGCGCGGGCAACAGAAACAGGACCGCGCAGTGCAGCAACGGGACTGCCGCCGCGCGGAGGGATGCAGAGCGCCCGGGCAGGAGGCGGACCAGCGGGACCGCCGGGCCGACGAACCACCAATGGAACCACGAGATGTAGAAAACGCCGCACAGGCCCAGCGCCGACAGGATTACGCCGAACAGGAGGGAGGGACGACGGGAGGATTGAGCGAGGAGGCTGCCCACTCCTGCGCCCAAAACGTTGCCGATCAGGTAGATCGTGAGCACGCCAGCAAAGACATACGTGGAGGTTCCCAAGGGGATAACGATACTTCTCATCCATACCAACTCATAGCCGATGCTGACCAGACCGCTGACAAAGAAGGCCGCCCAGAGCACCACCATGGGCCAGCCGCGGCGCGGCTGGTCGCTCGTCGTGGCGGGCTCCGGCGCGGGCAGCAGTTCGGGGCTCTCCTGCTGACCCGTCTCGGTGCGCGAGAGCACCCAGCCGCCGGCCCCAACCACCAGATTCAACCCTGCGGCCGCGTAGAGCGTTCCCAGGACGCCCCAGACGCGGATCAGAACGAATCCCGCAAGGAAACAACCCGTCGCGGCGCCCAGGGTGTTGACAGCATACAGTTTCCCCACGCAATGGCCCACGCGGCCCTGAAGGCCGGTGACGTACCGTCCCACCAAGGGCAAGGTGCATCCCATGAGTATGGTCGGGACCCCGAGCAGACAGGCGGAAACCAACGCTTGAATGGACAGCAGCAGTCCCGGGTGGTAGTGCAGTCGAAGGAAGAGAATCCTGTACCCGACATCCGCCAGCCACAAGAGCCCCGGCATCGCCAACGCCGAGATCGTGATTGCGACTTCCAGCAGGGCATAAAGCCGCAGGCGCCGCACGATGCGGTCGGCGTGATGGGCCATGAGTACCGCGCCGAGGGCCAGACCGCCCATGAAGACAGATACCACGATGCTGGAGGCGTACGTCGTATTGCCCAGAGTCAATTTGAGCAGGCGAACCCAAACGACTTCATCGATCAGAGAGCACGCTCCGGAGGCGAAATAGAGGATCGCGATCAGAGCCGGGACGCCCCCCCGGTTGGCTCCGGGTTCTCGTAGGTGCGATCCTGCGTGAGGCTCTCGCCGTGCCTTCATACATGCATCTCCTTCACCTGTTCTTGTTCGCTAATGTCAACCAGGAAAGTGGTTTTACGCGCCTATGGCTTGGCGACGGCAGCGCCGGGGACATAGAAGAACCGCACCTCGCTCAGGCCGGTCGCGGGGCTCAGTCCACCCCAGTTGCTCGTGATCGTCAGCTTGACATACTGGGCCGAGACGCCGCCGAAGCTGACCGTCGTGTTGTGGACATAGCCGTCCTGGCCCGGCGCAGGGCTAATTCCGCCACGTTGGCCAGTTGGGTCCATTTCGTGCCGTCGGTAGAGTATTCGATCTTGACGGTCTTGGCCCCGAAGCCGACGATGGGCTCCGTGGCTTGGTTGAAGTTCCACACCCACAGCTCTTGTACGGCGTACACTTGGTCAAACTGGTACTGAATCCAATTCGGCTGGGTCCCCGTACTGAGCCACATGTCCGTTCCGTTCGTCGAGTGCCCGTCCTTCTGATCCAGCCCGGAGCCGTCGATCGTCTTTTCCGGCCCCATGTTCGGCTGGGCGCTGGAAGCGGTGGCGACGATGTTGTTGATCGAATACGCCGCCGGGATATAGAAGAACCGCACCTCGCTCAGGCCGGTCTGTGGGACGACGCCCCAGTTCTTGTCGATGGTCAACTTGACGTACTTGGCCGACACCCCGCCAAAGCTGATCGTCGTGTTGTGGACATAGCCGTCCTGGCCCGGTGCCCGCGCAAACTCCGGCACATTGGCCAGTTGGGTCCATTTGGTGCCGTCAGTGGAATACTCGATCTTGACCGTCTTAGCCCCGAAGCCGAGGAAAGGCTCCACGGCCTGATTCGAGTTCCACACCCACAGCTCCCGTACGCCGTACACTTGGTCGAACTGGTACTGAATCCAATTGGGCTGTGCCCCGGTGCTGAGCCACATGTCCGTCCCGGTCGTCGAGTGCCCATCCTTCTTGTCCAGCCCGGAGCCGTCGATCGTCTTCTCCGGACCCATGCTGGGCTGCGAACTGGAAGCCGTGGCGGTGATGTTCTTGATCGGATACGCCGACGGTCGTGAAGCTCAAGACCGGGCCTGGGTATATCGTGGGATTCCCGGTGCCGATGACTTGGTCGATCCGCCAGTAATAGGTCCGGTTGAAGTCCAGCGGCGTGGCAGGACCATAGGAAGTCCCCGTCTGTCCCTGACTGACCAGGACACCCTGCGGATTGGCGCGACTGGCGCTCGTGACGGCATCCATGGAGGTCCCGAGGTACACGTCAGACTTGGCCGTCGGGGCGGCTACCCAGCTCAGGCTCGCATCGCAAGGAACATCCGAGGCCTTGGGCGCGGGCTTCACCACGGCTTCCATGAAAACCTTCAGGTCCTTCTCGTCCACCACGCCATCGCCCCAGGCATACGGGCCGATATCGCACGCCGACATCCAGTTGCCCATGCCCCAGTCGTTCACCAGCATGGCCATATCTTTCTCATCGACCTTGCCGTCGCCGTTGAAGTCCACGATGGGGAGGATCGGTGCCTTCAGGAACGACGTGGGAGTGCTGCTGTTGGCAGGGACCCGGTTGAAGTACAAGGCGGAGCCGTCCGGAGCCAGACACATCAGAAAGTCGCCGAGCGGGCCATTGATCTTGGGCCCCAGATTCACTGCCGGCTCCCAAGGAGCAGAGCGGCCGGCCCGCTTCGTCATCCAGATGTCGTAACCGCCATCGCCTCCGTTGCAATAGTAGAAGAGCACCAGCCCATCCGCCGAGACGCAAACCCACCTTTCATTGTTCTGACTATTCACCGCCGGGCCGAGATCCGCCGCCGGGCCCCAGGGGTCCTGGGTCGTCGCGCGGTGGCTGACGTAGAAATCGCCCTGGCCGTAGGCGCCCGGCCAGTACGTGAAGTAGAGTTCCAGGCCATCCGCTGTCACCGAAGGATCACAAGTAATCACAGAGGAGCTGTTCACGCTCGGGCCCAGGAGGGTCGGTGGGCCCCAGGGGCTGTCTCGGGTCGCACGCTTGGTCACGTAGATTTTCCAGCCGGCCCGGTTGGAGTAGAAATAGAGCTCCAGACCGTCGCCGGTGAGGGACGCCTTGAGGTCGTCCTGAGCGCTGTTGACAACGGGCCCGAGATTTTCAGGGGCACCCCAGTCGTCCTCGGGTGATGCCCGTTTGCACACCCAGAGATCATAGCCGCCCTGTCCCCCGCCCCGGGTCGAGGTGAGGTACATCTCCAGCCCATCCGCAGAGAAACAGGAAATCTCGTCGTTGGCTGGGTTGAGGAAAGGCAAAGTAGATTGGAGGTCCACCGGCTCGCCGAAGGTGATATCGGCTCGCGCTAGCGGCGCGTCCACACCGGCGAGGAAACCCAGGCCTACCAAGGACGTTACGACCATCGGAATCTCAAACAGCTTCATCTCACACTTCCTTTCTGCCTAAAGGCAATAGACATCATGGGAATCGTATTGACAGGTCTTTCTGCAGCAAAGACGAGTTCGCGGTCGAATAGCTCCTTGATCGACGCAGGAGGAGAACTCGTCAGGGCCGGTGGTTCCGCGACCACCGGCCCTTGTTCTCTCTGCCAAATGGGTTCCAGCAAGATGCGCCTCACTTGGCCGTGCTGGTCTGCGGCGGGTTCGCTTTCTCGTAGTAGGTCATGAAGACCTTCAAGTCCTCGATGTCCACCTTGCCGTCGCCCCAGGCATAGGGCCCGATGTCGTAGCGCGGGTTGTTCGTACCCCAGTTCTGGATCAGCATCACCAGATCCGTCAGGTCCACCTTCCCATCGCCGTTGAAGTCCACGATGGGGAGGATCGGCGCCTTGTAAGTCCAATTCGCCCCATCGTCCTTGGGCTGATAGAGGATGTAGAGGGCGGAGCCATCGGGACTTATGAAGGGCCAGTTGAAGAAGGGCATTTTATTGATAACGGGTCCCAGATTCACCGCCGGCTGCCAGGGAGCAGAGGGGCTGGCCCGTCTCGTCACATAGCCGTCTCCCCACGGCCGACTCCCCCCGGGCGGTCGCTCCCGAAGAACATCAACAGCCCATCGGGTGAGAACGACGCAGCTAACTCGTTGCCAGGACTATTCACCGCCGGGCCGGCATTGACCGCGTCGCCCCAGGGATCGTTCCTGCTCGCCCGCTTGCTGACGTAGAAATCCAAACCGCCATAGCCGCCTGGACGGTCCGAGAGGAAATAGAGTTCCAGCCCATCCGGCGACACCGAAGCTACAGCTGTCGGCAGACGCGCTGTTCACCTTCGGCCCCAGATTGGTCGCCGCCTCCCAAGGGCTGGTTCGGGTCGCACGTCGGGTCACATAGAGATCGAAGTCCCCGTACCCTCCGGGCCGGTCAGACTGGAAATAGAGCTCCAGACCGTCGGGGGAGAGGAATGGGTAGCGATCCCAGCTCTCACTGTTGACCAGAGGCCCGAGATTCTCCGGGGCCCCCCACTTGTCCTCGACGGAGGATCGTTTAGATACCCAGATGTCATACTGGCCATATCCGCCCGGTCGGTTAAATATACAGAGGTAAACTTCCAACTCATCCGGGGAGAAACAGAAGATCCAATCGGTCGCGGTGAGGAACGGGAAATCCGATTGGATGTTCACCGGCTCGCCGAAGGTGAAATCGGCCTTCGCCAGCGAGGCATTAAATCCTGATAGTAGACCAAACCCAAGCAATAACAGGACAACCATTGGAATCCTACACACTTTCATTTTGCACCTTCCTTTCTGAATAACTCGTTGATCTGACTGCGCAGACCCGCCCCCTGTGGGCAGACCATCCGCGCCTTCCACACTGCTCTTGTTCACGCTCCCATCATGATGGAGACAGCTAGCTGTTCAAGTTCTCACGGCTTCAGGGTTGTGCCGTGGATTTCTCCGGGATGTAGAAGAACCGCACCTCGCTCAGGCCGACGGATGGCGTCGTGCCCCAACCCTTCTCGATGGTCAGTTTGACGTACTGGGCCGAGACCCCGCCGAAGCTGACGGTGGTATTGCGCGATAACCGTCCTGCCCGGGGGCTCGCGCAAATTCCGGCACATCGGCCAATGGCGTCCATTTCGTACCGTCCGTGGAATACTCGATCTTGACGGTCTTGGCCCCGAAGCCGATGAAGGGCTCCACCGGCTGATTCGAGTTCCACACCCATAGCTCTCGTACGGCGTACACTTGGTCAAACTGATACTGAATCCAGTTGGGCTGTGTCCCGGTGCTGAGCCACATGTCCGTTCCAGTCGTCGAATGCCCATCATTCTTGTCGAGACCCGAGCCGTCGATCGTCTTTTCCGGGCCCATGCTGGGCTGCGAACTGGAAGCCGTGGCGGTGATGTTCTTGATTGAATAGGCTGAGGTCGTGAAGCTCAGGACCGGTCCTCGGTAGATCATGGGATTCGCCGGCGTCGATGACCTGATCGACCCGCCAGTAATAGGTCTGGTTGAACTCCAGTAGCTCTGGCGGAGCATAGGTAGTCGCCGTTTGTCCCTGACTGACCAGGACACCCTGCGGATTGGCGCGACTGGCGCTCGTGACGGCATCCAGGGAGGTCCCGAGGTACACGTCGGACTTGGCTGTCGGGGCGGCTACCCAGCTCAGGCTCACGTCGCAGGGAACATCCGAGGCCTTGGGAGCGGGCTTCACCACGGCTTCCATGAAGACCTTCAGGTCCTTCTCGTCCACCACGCCATCGCCCCAGGCGTACGGGCCGATATCGCACGCCGAGTTGCTCTTGCCCCAGTCGGCCACCAGGAGGGCCAGGTCTTTCTCATCGACCTTGCCGTCGCCGTTGAAGTCCACGATGGGCAGGATCGGTGCCTTCCACTGCGACGTGACAGTGTTGCCGGAAGCGGGGCCCCGGCCGAAGTACAGGGCGGAGCCATCGGGAGCCAGGCACGGCCTGCAATCGAGTAATGGCCCGTTGATCGTGGGTCCCAGATTCACCGCCGGCTGCCAAGGAGCAGAGCGGCTGGCCCGTCTCGTCACCCAGATGTCACCGCCGCCATAGCCGCCGGGGCGGATCACCTGCCCGATCTTTCGGAAGAATGAGCAACAGCCCATCCGGCGAGACGAAGGGAATCGTTTCCCCGGCGGGACTATTCACCGCCGGGCCGAGATTCACCGGAGGACCCCACGGGTCGTTCCTGGTCGCACGCTTGCTGACCCAGATATCCCAGCCGCCATATCCGCCCGGGCGATTGGACATGAAGTAGAGTTCCAAGCCATCCGCCTGTTACCGAAGGAGGGATCTCCCAGTACGAGCTGTTCACGCTCGGGCCCAGATTGGTCGCCAGGCCCCAAGGGCTGTCTCGGGTCGCACGCCTGGTCACATAGAGATCGTAGATGCCGTAGCCTCCGGGCCGCATGGACATGAAATAGAGCTCCAGACCGTCGGCGGTGATGGACGCCACCGATCCATGTAGGCACTGTTGACAGCGAGCCCGAGATTCTCGGGAGGACCCCAGTCGTCCTCGGGCGAGGGGCGTTTGCATACCCAGAGATCGTAGTCGCCCTGTCCCCCGGCGCGGTTCGAGTCGATATACATTTCCAGCCCATCCGCAGAGAAACAGTCGATATAATCGTTGGCTGGATTGAGGAGAGGAAAATAGATTGGAGGTTCACCGGCTGCGCCGAAGGTGAAATCCGCCCGCGCCGGCGGCGCGTCCAGACCTGCGAGGAAACCCAGGCCTACCAAGGACGTTACGACCATCGGAATCTCAAACAGCTTCATCTCACACTTCCTTTCTGCCCGAAGGCAACGGGTAATATGGGTGTCTCACTGACGCGGCTTTCCGCGCCGGAGGACAAGAACAGACCCTAAGCCCAGCCGCTTCGGGATTCGTCACGGCTTGGCGACTTCGCTGTAGATATGGATGCGGTCAAGCACGCCCGATCCGAGCGTACCGACACGGCACCCTAAGAAGAGTCAATATGAGGTCGACGCGTTGTCATTTCTGGTCCCCCTTTCCTTTCGCCCGCTCGGCCGCCAGACTCCCTGATTGGGAGGATCGGGGCCTTCCAACTCGCCAGGGGGTTGCCGGAGGTGTCGGCCCGGACGAAGTATAAGGCGGAACTATCGGGAACCAGGCACGGCCTACACTCCCAGTTCGGCGTGTTGATCTTGGGTCCCAGATTCACCGCCGGCTCCCAAGGAGCAGAGCGGCTGGCCCGCCTCGTCATCCAGAGGTCAACGCTGCCATACCCTCCGGGCCGGTCGCTATGGAAGAAAAGCAGCAGCCCATCGGACGAGAGACAGGGGGCCTGTTGATAGGAGGGGCCATTCACCGCCGGGCCGAGATTTACCGGGTCCCCCCAAGGATCGTTCCTGGTTGCACGCCTGCTGACCCAGAGATCGTTTGCGCCATATCCACCCGGGCGATTTGACGAGAAGAAGAGTTCCAAGGCATCCGACGACACGGAAGGGGTAAAATTGATAGAGGAGGCGTTCACATTCGGCCCGAGGTTGGTTGGCGGGCCCCAAGGGCTGTTTCGGGTCGCACGTTTAGTCACGTAGAGATCATTGCTGCCGTACCCTCCGGGCCGCGTAGAAGCGAAGTAGAGCTCCAGGCCATCGCCGGAGATGGAAATGAACAAATCGGCGGATGCACTGTTGACAACGGGCCCGAGATTATCCGGAGGACCCCAGTCGTCCTCGGGCGAGGCACGTTTGCAGACCCAGAGATCGTAGCCGCCCTGTCCCCCGCTGCGCCTCGATCCGAAGTACATTTCCAGCCCGTCGGCGGAGAAACAATCGGGATGTTCGGCCGGTGGGTTTAGCAAAGGAAAATCAGATTCGAGGTCCACCGGCTCGCCGAAGGTGAAATCCGCCCGCGTCTGCGGCGCGTCCAGGCTGGCGAGGAAACCCAGGCCCACCAAGGACGCTACTACCATCGGAATCTCAAACAGTTTCCTCTCACACCTTCCTTTCCGCCCGAAGGCAATAGACATGGTTGGAATCGTATGGACGGGTCTTTCTGCAGAAAAGACGAGTTCGCAGTTGAAGGGCAGGTCGATGATCCACCCCAGGTCACGTGGCGTGCCGAACCACACACCCGACGGCGACCGGCCGCTCACGACCGCCGCCCAGCGCCTCATATCGACCTGGGCTTTGAGCCGCTCGTGCAGGTAGTCGTAGTACCGCGCACGGTCAAAGTAGGCATAGGCATCCTGTGGGTCGGTCTTGATCCGGCGGGTATACAAAGCCACCATGTCGCGGAAGCATTGCTCACTTGTCCGCGCCGGGCCCAGAGCCTCAAGGATCGGGATCTTGGGATCGAGATCGGCGGTCCAAGTCTCGAAATAAGGTGGGCCCAGATGAAAGACGAACTTGGTTCCATCTCGTGCCCAGGAGACGGTCCTGATCGGACCACTCAGCACCTGGAGGGGTTCGCGTTGGCCAACCTGGTAAATCCACAATCCGCTCCCCAGCGATCCATTGTTGAAGGTGCCCAAGCACAATTCGTGGCCCGTCGGCGACCATCCGGGCCAAGCGCTGTTGCTCACAGGCGTCGTCCACTCGCCGACTAAGGCCTGCGAATCCAAGCTCTTGACTCGCAAGAACTCGCCTTCCACGTAGGCCACACGCTGGTTGTCCGGCGACTATCTTGGGGCCAGCATTCGCAGCGACCTTCATGATCCGTTTTGGCTCAGCGTCCGGGCCCGTGAGGGGGATCGAATAGAGGGTATTGTCCGCGCGTGACGTGTAGTACACGCGTGCGGAATCCTGGCTCCAGCAGGGTAGGTAGCCGCGGGCCAAACGCTTGGGTGCGGTCCCGTCGGACTTGATCACCCAGACTTCTTCATCCATTACGGCGCGAGGCTGATTCTTGCGTTCGGCCGTAGCGAATTCCGGCGTGCGCAGGACCTGGCAATCGCGGACGAAGGCGATGTACCGCCCATCGGGCGACCAGGCGGGGTCCTTGCCGGGGACAATGAGCAGATCGGTTTCCTTCGTGGCAGGATCGTAAAGGGCGACGCCGCTATAGCCTTGCACCCCCAGGCTGAAGGCCAGTTTCTTCCCCTCGGGCGACCACTGGGCGCTGAAGCCGTCGGCGACGACCCGCTTCGCTTTGGTCGATAGCTCACGATAGGTCTCCTCGACTTCCACCATCGGCAGAAAGGCTGCCCCTACGGGTTCGCGGTTCGGCGAATGCCAGGACCGTCCGGCCGCCAGGGTGTCGAACACGTATTTCGCCCGCCAGTTCTCGAATTGTCGGCGCGACAACTGGCCGGGACGGATGATCTCGCGGAACAGGGCTTCTGCCTTCACATAGTCGCCGCAGAGGGTCAAAGCGCAGAACTCGTGATACTGAAAGACCGGGCGACCGGGCGAGAGCTTCAGAGCTTCTTGAGCATTCGCAATCACTTGCTCGTAGTCACCCTGGTGCAAGAGCACTTGACAGCGCCGGGCGGCCAGATCCAGGTACTGCGGGTCGTCCCTGGCGGTCCGGGCCATCGCGCTGTCGAAATCCGCAATGGCCTCTGGATAGTGTCCCAATTCCTGCTGGGCAATCGCACGCAGAGAATAGCCTTTGGGGTCGCGAGGTCGCAGGACGGTCATGACCAAGGCATCGTCCCTCATCTTCTCGTATTTGCGGGAGGCATAGTGTGTGAAGGCTCGCAGCCGCAGGGACTCATAATGGGCGGGGTCAAACTGCAAGGCCTGGTTGAGCGAAACGAGCTGCTCCTTGATCGTGGCGGCCGTGATGGCGCGAAGGAAATGGGCCTCCGCGGTCTCCGGAAGCAAGGCTTCAGCTTGGCGGCGATGCATCTCGATCTCTTCCGACTTCTCGCCCTTGGGCGATTGATTCTCCCAGAGGATGCGGGCCAGGAGCGCATGGGCCGCTCCGGCGATCTCCTCGCGCACATCAAGCAGCTTGCCCAGCATGGCCATCGCCTCCTCGGATCGGCCGTCCTCAACGAGGATGCCAGCGCAGAGGAGCTGCGCTTCGGGTCCCGCGTGCGGGCTATCAAAGATGTTTTGAATGGTCTTGAGGGCGGCTCCGCGTTGCCCCTCCGCATGTTGCTTGCGAGCTTGGGACAGAATCTCCTTGTCCTGCAAAGCTTGGGCCTGGCGCTGGATACCTTCCGCCTCGGCCAGTCGCTGCCGGTCCCGGCTCCATTGGAAAAGGACAACGGTGGCGATGGCCATCAGGACGGCCACCGTCAAACCGATGAGGGCTTGGACTTGGTGGCGGCGGAGGAACTTCCGCAGGCGGTACACGGCACCGGGGCCCCGGGCCAGGACCGGTTCAGACCCCAGATGCCGCCGAATGTCTTCGGCCAAACCGCTGACGGTCTCGTAGCGCCGGACGCGGTCCTTCTCCAGCGACTTCATCACGATCCAGTCCAGGTCGCCCCGGACCTCCCGTAGCATGGGCCTGGGCCCCCCAACGCATTCTTTCGCGTTGGGGGACCCCGTCCCGCCCATGAGTACCACGGGCGTCTCGCCCGTGCCACGGCGAGCGGGGACGCTCGCGCCACGAAGAGCGGTCCGGATTCGCGTGGAAGGCTTCACCGGCTCCTGTTCTCGAATCACCCGCTGCATCTCGATGTAGCCGGCCTTCCGGAGTTCCTCTTCACTGAAGGGTGTGGTTCCGGTGAGGAGTTCATAGAGCAGCACGCCCAGGGAGTAGATATCCGAGCGGGTGTCGATATCCAGATCGCTCAGCTCGGCTTGTTCCGGGCTCATGTAGGCCGGGGTGCCAATGAGGTGGGCGTAGCGGGTAAAGAGTGTCTTCTCCGTCAGCTTCTGGTTGGTGGCCTTGGCGATGCCGAAGTCGATCACCTTGGGGATGGGTTGCCCGTCGTGGTGCGTAACCATGACATTGGAGGGTTTGATATCCCGGTGGATAATGCCCTTGGTGTGGGCGTGCTGCACGGCGTGGCAGACCTGGAGAAACAAAGCCAAGCGCTCTTTGGTGCTCAGGCTGCTCTTATCGCAGTATTCGGTGATGGAGACGCCCGTCACCAGCTCCATGACGAAGTAGGGCCGCCCGGTCTCCGTAGCCCCGGCGTCGAGGACTTTGGCGATATTGGGGTGGTCCATGAGGGCCAGGGCCTGTCGCTCCGCCTCGAAGCGGGCGATGACCTGGCGGGTATCCATGCCCAATTTGATGACCTTGAGGGCCACCTTGCGGCGGATGGGCTCGGTCTGCTCGGCCATGTAAACCACCGCCATGCCGCCCTCGCCGATCTTCTCCAGAAGCTTGTACCGGCCGATGACCGTGCCCGGGCACTCCGGCGGGGCGGCCGTGTCGGGTCCAGTGGTCAGGGACGGACCGGGCGGTTGCAGGAATCCGCCGGCCTCATCGTGAGCCTTGAGCAGAGCCTCGACTCTGGCACGCAACGCGGCATCCGGTCCGCATGCCTGGTCCAGGTAAGCCGCTCTTTCCGGTCCGGCGGCCTTGTCCAGGGCCTCCAGGAAGAGAGACCGCACCTTCGGAGCATCTTCTTTGTCTGTCGTTGGCTTCATGACAATCTGTCTCCACCTTCCAATGCGCCGTTTGAGCCACGGGTGTGACAAGAGAATCCAAAAGAATTTCAGAATTGGACACGGATTGGGGTCCCCAACGCGAGATTTCGCGTTGGGGGCCCCTTCACACGGATGAACACAGATTCAGGGAAATTGTTCGATCCTGGCTTCCCAGAAATCCGTGTCAATCCGCGTTAATCCGCGTCTGAGAGAATCCGACCCGGCACCCCCATTGATTAGAGGGCAGGGGGCTCTTCTCCCCGCGTCATTTCCTCATAGAGCCAGGCGCGGGCGAACGCCCAGTAGCGCTGCGCCGTGCGCCGCGAGATCCCGAGTACTGCGGCCGTCTCCTCCAGGGTGAGCCCGCCAAAGTAACTCAGTTTGACGACTTGGGCTGCTTCCGGGTCCTCCTCTACCAGCCGCGTGAAGGCTTCGTCCAGGGCGATCAGATCGTCGGCCGGCGTGTCGATCGCCAGCGACACGGCCTCCAAGTCAATCCGCCGGCGGCCGGCCCCGCGTTTCAGCCGTCCCTTGCGACGGGCGTTTTCGATGAGGAGCCGTCGCATCGCTTCGGCCGCCGCAGCGAAGAAGTGCGCCCGGCTCTGCCAACCATGGGATGGGTCGCCCACCAGCCTCAGGTAGGCCTCGTGCACCAGGGCGGTCGCTTGCAGGGTCTGACCGGGTGGCTCATGGGACAACTTCTGGGCCGCCAGAAGGCGCAGTTCCTCATAGACGAGCGGCAGAAGCTCGTCCGTAGCCTTCGCGTCCCCCCGCTCGATGGCGTTCAAGATCCGCGTGACGTCACTCATGACGACTCCCCACCGTTCCGATGACCGGCAGGAATATTCTCTCACAAAGGGGGAGAGACGTCAAGCCTTCGCCTCTTGAGAGGAGTCAGTCGAGTCTCGTGCCGGCTTTCAGCAGGGCTTCGATGTCGCTGACGCGGCTCAGGGACAGCAGGGATCGCGCGAGGGCCTCGGCCTCCGGGCACGGAGGTTGCGGCGATGGTCTGTTGGGTGCGCAGCAGGAAGATCGGGTCCACGCTGAAGGCCCGGACGCCGATGCCAAGCAAGAAAGGAATGTACTGCGTCTGATGGGCCATGTCGCCGCAGATGGAAAGCTCGCGGCCGTTGTCGAGGACCGCGCGGGCAATCCGGTTCAGCGTGCGCAGGACCGCCGGATGGTGCGGCAGGTAGAAGTCCGCCACGCTCTCGTTCGTCCGGTCCACCGCCAGCAGGAACTGGATCAGGTCGTTCGTTCCGATCGAGAAGAAATCCGCCTCCCGGGCGAAATCATCGATCAGATCGACCGCCGCCGGCAATTCCACCATCATGCCGAGCTTCGGCTGGTCATGGTGCTCGATGCCTTGCTTGCGCAACTGGTCCAGGGACTCGCCGACGACTTCGCACGCTTCCCGATACTCGTCGATCGAGGAGATCATGGGAAACATGATGTGCAGGTCGGCGCCGACCCCGGCCCGCAGAATCGCCCGGACCTGCTCCGCGAACACGGCCTTGTTCTGCAGGGAGAAGCGGATGGACCGCATGCCCATCGCCGGGTTCTGCTCCTTGATGTCGTGGTAGTAGGAGAGGATCTTGTCCCCGCCGGCGTCGAGCGTGCGGAACGTCACGGGCTTGCCCGGCATGGACTCGACGAGCTTGCGGTAGATCACGGTCTGTTCCGCCTCGGTCGGGAAGGTGGTGCGGATGATGAAGGGAAACTCCGTCCGGTACAAACCGATGCCGTCGCAGCTCAGCTCCCGGGCCACCTTCAGATCGCTGAGCAGGTTGATGTTGGCCATCAGCAGCACGCGGGCGCCGTCGGCGGTCTGGGTGACCGGCTTCATCAGACGCTTCTGATCGTCGAGCGTCAGTCGCGCCCGCCGCTGGGCCTGGAACTTCTCCAGCACCTGATCGTCCGGCTCGACGAAGACGTTGCCCATCTCGGCGTCCACCAGGACGGGCGTGCCGTCGGGCACGTTCAGCAGCTCAAAGGCATCCATAATGACCATCGGCATGGCCAACGACCGCGCCAGAATCGAGATGTGCGAGGTGACGCCGCCGCCGACCAGGACAATGCCGGCGGCATCCTCCGACGAGAGCTTGAGCAGGTCGGAAGGAAACAGCCCGCGTGTGATGATGACGTGGTCCCGGTGGACGTTCGCCTCTTCGCCTCGGTGCAGCAGATTGTCCACGAGCCGCAGGGCCAGATCTTCGATGTCGTTGGCCTTGTCCCGCATGTAGACATTGTTGCTGGCCAGGAAACTCCGCATGTAATCGGTCGCGACTTCGGCAATCGCCGCCGGGGCATTGACGCCGCTCTCGATCCGTTGGACGATCTTGCCGAGGAAATCCTGGTCCTTGAGGATCATCAGATGGGCCGTGAAGATCAGCGACGCGGCATCGGAGAGCTTGTCCTCCACTTGCTCCTGGAGCTTCTCGAGCTGCTCTTCCGTGCCAGCCACGGCCCGGCGGAACTCCTCCAGCGTGTAGACCCTATCCGCCTCCTGATGCGGGAGCAGAGACAAGCTCTTGTGCTTGTCGAGGACCATGGACGGGCCATAAGCGAACCCCTCGGCCGCCACCTTGCCCCGGACGAACTTGAGGACTTTCCGGCACGCTTTTGACCGCGTCGGCGGCCGGCTCGTGCATGCCCAGGAGGAATTGCGCGTTTTCGATGATGTTGGCCAAGCTGCGAGGCGACGGTCTCCAAGGCGGCGATATCCGACTCCTCGTAGCATTGACTGGCCTCCCGCTGGAGGACGAGCACGCCCATCTTCGAGACGCCGCGGGCGATGGGCACCGCCAGGAAGGCGTTGTACCGCTCTTCGAAAATGCCGGGGAAGAACTTGTAGTTGGGGTTGCGGCTGGCGTCCGCCTCGCAGATCGGCCGCATCTCCTGCAGGGCCAGTCCCGTGAGTCCCTGGCCGAGCTTCAGATGCACGCGGCCGATGGACTCGGGATTCAAGCCCCGCGTGGCGCGGAGGGTCAGCTCCTGCTTCTGCGGGTTGTAGAGATAGATCGAGCACACCGCCGACTGGGTCCGCCGGGCCACCATCTCCACGGCCCGGTCCAGCAGGGTCTCGATGCTGGCGCTCTCTCGAAAGAGATGGCTCAGCTCGCTGATATCGTATAGCAGTTGCTGACTATCCACGAAACTACCGTCATCCTTTCCACTAGCTCTAGCAGCCCGACCTTCTCTCCCTGTCTACTCTGTGCCGCGCACCCCGGTTCGTGCCGACGCCACGTGCAGTATAACGAAGCACAGCAGGGGAGGGGAGAATCTTGTGGATTTTCGCGTCCGCGGATGCGACAATGGCACTGCCATAGGCGGGGCGGGTGTGGCCGCTCGCTGACGCAAAGGAACTGCAAGAAAGGACGAGGATGGCTATGAGCAGCAAGAGTATCAAGTGTCTTCTAATCGTGATTGCTCTTGGGATCGCGGGCTGTTCGTCCGACAAGACATCACCCCAGAAGGCGGAGAAGTCCAAGACGGCCGTTCAAAAGACCGCGCCGAGCGCGAGCCAGGAGGCACCGGGGACGTTCGAGCAGCACGAAGACCGGCCCCGCACCGCGACTCCGGCCGTGGCCCAGAAGGCTCCGCCGGCCGCCGAGCCCGTGCCGGAGTCGAAGACGCCCGACGTGATTTTCGTCCCCACGCCGCCCGGCCGTCGTGGCGAAGATGCTGGAACTGGCGCAAGTGACCAAGGATGACGTGGTCTACGATCTGGGCTGCGGCGACGGCCGGATTGTGGTCGCGGCCGCCAAGCTGGGTTGCAAGGCGTACGGCTTCGATGTCGATCCGCAACGGATCAAGGAGTCGAAGGAAAACGTCGAAAGCAGCGGCGTCGGCAACTCTGGCCACGATCGAGCAGAAGGACATTTTCACGCTGGACCTGAGCAAGGCCAACGTCATCACCCTGTACCTGCTGCCGAGCCTGAACGTGAAGCTGATTCCGCAGTTGGAGAAGCTCAAGCCGGGGTCGAGGATCGTCTCGCACGACTTCGACATGAGAGGCGTCACGCCGGACAAGGTCGTCGAAGTCGTCGAAGAGAGCGGCTACGAGCACACGGTCTATCTGTGGACGACGCCCCTGAAGAAGGAGGCGGAGAAGACGGAATAACGGCGTGCCTGCCCGGACGTCCGGCGTCCGGATCGTCTTGACGCACGCTCGGGGTCGGCCTTACCGTGGCCGCCCGATCGATTCGACAAGAACAAAAGCAGGAGGGATCGCGGCCTCGTGGGTGCGATCCCTCCTGGAGTAATATGGCGGGAGTGTGCCTGGGAGTGGGATCCCTCATCGCGACGCATCGCGGGGAAGCCCTTTACAGACTCCGTCTCGTTCGCAGCCAGCCGACCGCCGCCGCACCAAGACTGGCGAGCAGCAGTGCCCCCGGGGCTGGGACACAGATCGTGTCGACATGGATGCCGCTCAGCGTAGCCAGGACGCCGGCTGTCGCCTGGGATGAACGGAGAACTCGATCTCCTCGAAGAAGGGATTCGGCCGGATGTCCCAGCCGAAATCGGCCCCCGTTCCAGGTCCCGGCCCAGCCAGCGGCGTGTAGGTGAAGGACAGGGCCGGACCATCGGTGGCGATGGCGCCGGTGGTCTTCACGGTCCCGGAGGAAGTGGTCTTCACCCAGACTTCCTTTAACGCGTTCTGGTTCGGGAAGTTGTTCATCTTCAGGTGGACGTCGATCGGGTTCGGGCTGGAGAAGACCCCGTTGCTGTAGGTCAGGCTCGTGACTGCTGATAATGGCCACACCGAGGGGCGTGTGAACGACCCCAGGGGGAAACGAGATCGCTTCGCTGGTATCCGTGTCAAACGACGTGCCGGGAATGACCTCGAGAACCCGTCGTGGGCGCCATGTCCCATACCAAGTGGATCGTTCCCGGGGCCCCCTCTTCCCAGAAGCCGAGGGACGGTGCGCCCAGCGAAGGCAGGGCCGCGAGTCCACACACGAGTGCCACAAACAATAACCGCTTCATGTTTTCCTCCGTGATGTCAATGGGACGCAGATGATGGTGAACTTGTGCGATGTTGTTCCCGGGGTCCGGCCCCGGCGGCCCTCGGGCACAGTCCGTCGGAGGTGCCGTCACCGGTCCGTGACCCAACGAGTCTCTCGTGTCCCCCCGTGCGCCCGCCGGGAGTGTCACGCCCGCGCAGCGCGCATGGGGCCGGTCTCCTGTCTGATGCCCCAGATCCGCACGAGCGGCCCGAGGGCAAAGCCGTGTGCTGCTTTCTGTCTTCGATCGTACACCCATGTGATTCTCATTCATTTCCGGCGTGCCATGAGCGAGAGAAGAGGCGATACGGGCGCTGTGCCGTTAGGAGTGTCGTTTCCGTGCCTGGGATCATGCTGCCGGACAGGCTGTCTCAGCCGTGCGTGCCGTTACGACCGCCGGTAACACAGACCAACCGTGAACTCCCCCGAAACCGCAGTTTTCTCCCCATGCCTTCTCGTGCCTGCCGCCGATAGAACTCCCGATGCTGTCTGCTCCTATCGAGCGTACCCCCATAATCATTGCTCGGCCCTGACGTCACCTCACAGGTGGGTCACGGCTTTTGTGTTTCTGTACTCTTAACTCTAAGCGCGGGTGCGGCCTGGGTAATTAGGTGAAAGCCGCAATGTGGTTGGCCAAGAAGCTTACAGGCGCGGCGTGTGCTCGCGGAGCTCGCGCCGCAGCGAACGGCTGGTCGCCGGGGTGCTGGACGACGACGTTTTCTGTTCTCACCAACGTCGATTCCCGCACGTGTCAGCGGGTGCCGCTTTTGAGGGTTCAACCGCTTTGAATTAGGGAGAATCCCACTGACGGGGACGCCCGGGACTCTGTTAACAGTGACCATAAATAGGCGGTGAGGCGCTGGGCCCTCACACGCCGGAGTCCACCATCACTCAGCGGAAACTGGGAGACGGATATGAGTTGGCTGCGGAAACTGGTCGTCTGGTCATGGTTGTTGCTGTCTCTGGGCAGCTTGCTGCTGACCGGGTGTCATACGGTACGGGGTGCGGGCGAAGATATTCAGGGTGCCGGCCGGGCGATTGAACGGGCGACGGAGTAGACTGCCGCCGCGGCGCTCTCGCGGCTTTGAGACGCTGTCCTCGAGATAACGGGGTGGCCCGCCGGGCCGAACGATTCAGGAGGTGTTCCCATGAATAAGAAGATCACATTGGTATTCGTGATGGCCGCTGTGCTTTTGAGTGCGGTGGGCTGTCGCAAAGAAGGAACGACGACCACCGGCCCCAAGAAACAGGCGGCGGCACCGCAGAAGGGGCAGCCCGGGGCGACGAGTTCGCAACCGCCTGCCACCGTCGGGGGGCAGCCGTCGGCCACGGCCCAGCAACCGGCCCGGCCCGGCGAGTCCAACCAGCCCGCCTCCGCCCGCGCGGGGACGCCGCAGGGCGGAGTGACGACGGTCAGTGCGGACATCTCCACGCAGGCCTACATCAAGCAGTCGGAGCAAGCGATCGCTGACATGCAGCGGAGGATGGCCTCGCTCCAAGCCCAGACCAGCAATCTGAAACCGGAAGCGCAGGAGAAAGCCCTGCAGTTGCAGAATCGCTTCCAGCAGGATCTCAGCAAGGCCAGCACCGCACTGGACAGCGTGAGGACGGCCGGCAGCCAGACGTTACCGGCCTCCAAAGCGGCGGCCGACAAGGCGTTGGAGGATGCCTGGGCGACCGGCAAGGAGTATCAGTCGTACCTCGAGTCGCATACTCAGGGCACAAAGTAGTGGTGCAGGGCGGCGGCCCGTCTGCGGCGGTGCCCTCGCTGGACAGACGGGCTGTCCGCACAGGCTGAGCCGCGCATTTGTCTCATCACAGGTCGCGGGTGCCCTGATCTCATAAGCCGCCACCCACCGGATTCGCCTGGTTGGCGTCCCCGTGCAGGAAGGCGGGGCGAGCGGCACCCGGTTCCCATGCATCCCCTGGTCTGGCCGAACACTCCCGGGCCGGCATAGGCCGGCATATCCGGGGAGCATTTACGCTTGACTATGCTTCTGACAGGCAGTATCGTCGCCTCACAGACAGGTGGAGTTCACGATCTTGGGCGTCCGTAGCTCAATTGGATAGAGCCTCGGTCTTCGGAACCGATGGTTGGGGGTTCAAGTCCCTCCGGACGCAGTGATCCCCTCAGTGCCCTGGCACGCCAAATCCGGCAAATTCCTCACCGGGATTGCTAATGGCCCCGCGTAATTACTTGGTAGGTAGTTGAAAGCTCTGCGTTGTCGGAACTCTCCGCGAGTTGGCAACGGCGGGCCTGAGAATTCAGTCGAGTTGAACGCGGGGAAAGGCATCAGTATGGGTCTGT
Organism: uncultured Planctomycetota bacterium; assembly: GCA_963750205.1. GTDB lineage: Bacteria > Planctomycetota > Phycisphaerae > Sedimentisphaerales > Anaerobacaceae > PLanc-01. Next base: position 10,431 of record CAVVRJ010000064.1, on the reverse strand, counting down.
TAGGATGGGCACTGGTCTTTCTCGTCGTCGCACTGATTGCCGCGGCCCTCGGGTTCGGCGGCACCCGGCGGCGGGCGTGGCCAAAGTGCTGTTTATCATATTTGTCGTGGTCTTTGCAGCATTGTTGATCGCGGGTCTTCTGGGAGCCGGCGCCGCCACGGCCTGAACGAGCGGCGGGCCGTAGCTCGCCGGGTACGTCCAAGGCTGCACGGGATGCGCCCGTCAACGAGGAATGGTTCATGACTATGGAAATGGCTAATGCAAGAGTGAATCAGGACATCGAGACCGTAAAAGGCGATGTCCGCAGAGTGCGCGACGATGTGGCGGGGATCATTCACTCCGCCAAATCGCGTAGTAAGGATAGCATTATGGAGATGAGTGACAGAATCAAGGACGTCATGAGCGACTTTCGCGGCAAGGCGAAGGATCAACTCCGGGAGAAATCGGAGGCGGTCAAAGACCGCGGCCACGAGACAATCGAGAACTGGCGGGGCAGCATTGAGGACCGGCCGGTAACCTCTCTACTGATTGCCTTCGCGGTGGGGTTTGTTTTTGCTCTTATCATCGCCAGGCGCCGGGATTGAACTGCCTCTATTCGGCCCGCGTCAAGTCGATGGCTAACCAGTCTGGCTTTATCAACGCCTTCTGGACAAGGGATAGTCCATGGAGGCGTTTGCCCTTGTTGAGAAGCACGTCACAAAACCGCTAATTTTGTGTTGAAACGGTTATCGGAATCAGGTATAAAGAGGCGTTCAATGCCTGGCGCGGGGATGGTCTGTGGCAATTCCCGGCCGGGAAGGGGCCCCAAACGCGACGTTTCGCGTTTGGGAGGAGTCGCCCTGTGTGGTATTGGCACGGGGGACCCGGACCCAATGGATTGGTGGCCGCTACGGAGTTGTCGGCTATGAAACGCTACACGGGACAGAAGGCGCTGTATGAAGCAATCAGCCGCTCTTGTGCTAAAGCTAAGCGTGGCAACGTTTTAGAGAGATTCCTCCCGGAGGTGTCGAAGCCGGAAGAACCTGCCCCCCCGGGGGAGCAGTCCGAGGCGGAGCCGCCCCCGCGCCGCCCGCAGTGCCGCCACCGGCGCGAAAGAATCGCCCCGGCCGCTGCAGAGAAAGAAAAGCCGCGTGAGTCAGTGGTCGTTCGGGAGATCGCCAAGCTCAGACGGTTGGCCAGCGGTGGAGAAGGTGGAAACGCCGCCGGAGAAGCCGGCGGCACCGGCAGGTAAGACCGCGTCGTAGAGAAAATGGACCGGCCGGCGCCATCGCTGGGGCCGGTTCAGGCTTGGTGGCGACTGAAGCCTGTGCAGCTCAATGCAGGCCGCGTGGAGATTTCGGTGCCGTACCACATCGGGATCGTGGTCGTGCTCGTGGTGGCTTTGGTGGTTCTGGCGGCGTTCCGCCTCGGACAGAAGTTCTCGGGGACAAAAGCCAAGGCCGCCGCGATGACGGCCGCACCGGTCAAGTGGCAAAGGAGAACGCCTCGGCCGAGACGGCGGCCCCGACGCCGTCGTCATCGACTACGCCGGCAGCATCTGCGTCTTCAGGTGGCCGTACGGCCCAGACAGCGGGCGACCACCTGATCGTGCTGAAGTATTCAAGCAACAGGCCGAGTTGGACAAGGCTAAAGACTTCTTTGTCAAGAACGGGATTGACGTGGCCGTCTGGTCGGTGGCGGCCTTGCGCGAACGGACTGGCCCAGCATCAGTGGAAGGCCAACGGGCTGCCAAAGGGCGATGGCTTCCTGCTGATTACGAATGGCTCTACGGAAATCCGGACAACCCGGCCACGGACGGCTACGCGGAAAAGCAGAAGATCGTGAGGTGGGGAAGAAATACAAACCGGCAGCGCACGAAAGTTTTTCACCGATGCTTACGGGGTAAAAATGAGTAGAGTCGGAGACAACAGGAGAAAAATCGGATGTCAGTAGATCGTTCGCTTAAGCTGAAGGACGCCTTGGTCCGGCACCGCAATGTGCTGACACGGGCCGAGCGTATCGATGTTTTGAAGGATGAGGAGCGCTGGAACGAAGGCGACACCGTGCTGGGTCTGCCGAAAGTGGCGCACCGCAAGAGCGCCGCCGGCAAAAAGGCCAAGGCCGAAGCCGCGGCTGAGGCCGCTGCCGCCGGCACCGCGGCGACTGCCGCTCCCGGGGCTGCGGCGGAAACCGCTGCCGCACCCGCTGCCGGCGCCAAGGCACCCGCCGGTGCCAAGGTGCCCGCCGGCGCTGCGAAACCAGCCGCCAAGGGACCCGCGAAAGCGTAAGAGGCGGCATCTGGCCGGCTTGAAGGCCTGTCGCATTCCGGCCGGCGTGTCGGTGGGCTTGGTTATTGAAGCATGTCGAACGGCAACAGTCGTTCGGCATGCTTTCTTTTTGGGTGCTGGGCATCCGCCCTGAAGCATCGGCAGGATGCCGATGCCACGCACCGAACCCATCGACAGTCGTAACCATGTGCAATTGCCCTGGGGATGAACCCGCTTTCCTTTACGCGGGTAAAGCCTTATCATGGCGGTCGTTCTCACGCATCATTGAGCCAGACAACTGCTGGGGAGTGCATTATGGTCGAGGGAAAATCAAGATAGCGGCGGGTTGAGCCTTCTGCTTGTCGGTGGCCTTTCTGCTGGCGGCCGGCGCGGCGACGCGGAGTCGGTCAACCGCCAAAGCAAGTGGCCGGGCGCACCGTACGCCGGCCAGCCAAGCCATCCCGGGATCGAATGGGCGCCGGCCAGCACCATCCTCCGCAAGGCGGATGACAGTGATAACTGGCCGATCACCTGGGCCGATGATGGCGACCTCTACACCGCCTATGGCGACGGCCACGGCTTCGCGCCCAAGATAGACAAGAAGCTCAGCCTGGGCTTCGCCAAAATCCTGGGCGGCTCCGGCGGACTTCCAGGGCGTCAATATCCGCAGCCAGACGGGCGAATGGGTAGGGGACGGCAGCAGGGCCGCCAAGGCCAGCGGCATGCTCTGCGTGGACGGTATCCTTTACATGTTGGTGCGCAATGTCGGCAATTCACAGGTGGCCTGGTCGGACGATCACGCGGTAACCTGGCACTGGTGCGATTGGAAGTTCGAGACGAGCTTCGGCGCCCCGACGTTTCTGAACTTCGGCGCCAATTACGCCGGCCGGCGCGACAACTACGTCTATGTCTACTCGCATGATCAATGACAGCGCCTATACGCCGGCCGATCGGATGGTGATGGCGCGCGTCCCGCTGGACCAGATTCGCGAGCGCCGCGCGTACGAATTCTTCAAGGCCTTGGATGCCTGTCGGCCAGCCGGTATGGACCCCGAACCTCCGCGAGCGCGGGGCCGTGTTCGTCCATCCCGAGCGGTGCTGGCGCTCGGGCATCAGCTACAATGCCGGCCTGAAGCGGTACCTCTGGTGCCAGATTCTCCCGTTCAGCCAGGACCCGCGCGGCCCGCGCTTTCAGGGCGGCTTCGGCATCTATGAGGCCCCCGAGCCGTGGGGCCCCTGGCACACCGTCTTCTATACCGAGAATTGGGACGTCGGTCCCGGCGAGACCAGCAGCTTTCCCACCGAAATGGATGAGCCGGGACGGGCGAACCTGCTACCTGGTCTTCTCCGGCAATGACAGTTTCTCGGTCCGGCAGAGTGGCCTTTCAAGCAGATACAGAATCCGCCGGCCCAGACTGAAGTAAGGACATGCCCAAGAGCCGCCCCATGGGCGTGCTGCCTCTCCTTGGCCCGCGAAGGGGGGTCGGTTACGCCATCGGCTGGTAGGCGCCTGTCGAGTTGGTGTTTTGCGGGCTGGTCGGCTGGGTTTCGGCGGGCTGTGGCTGTCCTGGCGGAGAGTCCGGGGGGCATGGCGTCGGCGGCGGTGGACTGGCAGGGGCCCTGCTCTGTGGGACTGACGTCGGGCGCTGCACCCGAAGCCGGCTCTGCGGCGCTAGGGCTCGCGTCGGCTTGCGGGGCCGGTTCGCCGGTCGTCTGACTCTCGTACGATCCCGGCGTGCCCTCGTAGGTGGTCTGGGTCGTCTGCCGTTATCGGTTTCGGCGACGGCCTCGTTCGTGGCCTTCTCCACGTGACTGGCGGCCTCGTCGGCGCTGTTCTGGAAGTCGCTCATGCCTTTCTTGAATTCGTTGAGGCTCCGGCCCAGGTTGCGGGCCACCTCGGGCAGACGGCGGCCGAAAACCAGCAGGCCGATGAACATCAGGATCAGCATCTCGCCGCCATTCATTTCCAGGAACGCAAGCGTCTGCAGGTGTCCAGCCATCATATAGACTCCATCCCAATCTCGACATGAATCGTGACTCAGGAAATAACGGCCCCTATACGCGGAGCCGGCCACTATGTTCGATGGGCCGTATTATACCTGCGACGATCCCTGTTGGGAAGCGTCAATGAAAAACCGCGGCCGCTACGCGTCATTCGAAATCCGAACCCTTCGGATCACCCCAAACGCCCCGCCGGCATGGCTTATCGGACGTTTAGTGCCACCCAGCCCATCGCAATCCAGAGACCATGCGGTGGGAGATTGCTTCGTCGGTGAAGCTCCTCGCAATGACATGACCAAGCGTTGCATGTCATTGCGAGTCGCGAAGCCGCTGGGTGGACATGGTGCGGATAGCATGCCTGGCTGGCGGACCCGGAAAAAACACCCCATCCATAACGTCCCATAAGGTATGTTATGTTTCATTCAGCTCTATTTAGGCCGGGCTTCGCGGCCCGGGGCGTGTCTTCTGGCGATTTCCGGGCAGTTTCAGGCGTTGGCCAGAGCCTCCCGGGCGGCGGTCTGACAGAGATTCTCCCACATCAGGCCGGTCGTGTCGGACAAGCCGAGATTCTGCAAGACGATGGAGATGTTCGTGGCTGGATCGAGCTCGGGCGAAGCATTTGTGTCGATCTCGTGCTGCAAGTTGATCATCGACGAGGCGAATTTGACCCGATTGCAGTACAGCAGCGCCGTCCGGTAGTACAGATCCAGAGTTGTCGGGTCGTAGTCGTGCGGCGGCATGATCAGATCGAGAGCTTCTTCCTTGTGGCCGGTCTCGAAGAGGCAGACGGCCAGCTTGGTCGCCGCCCGCGCGAACGTGGGATTGATGTCGAGAGCCGCCTTGAACGATTCGGCAGGCCTGCTGCAGACGGCAGCCGTTCATGTGCAGGATCCCCAGCCTGTAGTGCAGGTCGGGATTGTTAGGCGATTGGGCCAGATGGTGCTCATGGGCGGCCAGGACGCTCTGCTCGAAGATCTGGCCGTCCGGCGGTGCCGGCAGCAAATTGGCTTCGAGAGCCGCTTTGAGGATCAGCTTGGCCGTCTCCGCGAACAAGAAGGAACTGTTCGGCTGGATCGCCGCAGCCAGCGACAGGGTGGTCGCCGCCTCCGGCGATCGGCCGGCCAGCCTCTGGGCGGCCGCCAGGCCGGTGTAGGCCTCCACGATCTTGTCGTTGATCTCGATCGCCCGGTTGAACTGCTGGGCGGCAAGCTGGTCGGCGTGCATCTTCAGGAAGCAGGTCCCCAGCTTGATCGTCGCCTCCAGGAAATCCGGGCAGATCCGCAGCGCCTGCTGGTACAAAGCAATCGCATCGCTGAGGCCGCCCATCATGGCCAGGATATCCGCCTGTTTGGCGATCAGATCGGCCCGGTCGGGCTCATCGGCCAGATGCACGTCGATTTCGTCGAGGGCCTCCTGAAGCTGCCCGGAGCAGATCAACTCCTCGATGGAGTCGTCGTGGGTCATGAAATTATCCGGGTGGATCAGGATGGCGGTGTTGAAGGTCTCAATGGCCCGGGCATGCTGGCCGGTGGCGATGTAAAGATGCCCCAGCGTCACCAGGGTCGAAATGTCGTCGGGATACTGCTCCTTCAGGGGCTCGTACTGCGCGATGGTCTCATCCAGCCGGCCGTCTTTGAAGTAGATCGCCCCCAGCCGCTGGGCGGGCAGTTGCAGAGCCACCATTGAATTTGATGCAGTCCTGGTAGAACTCGATCGGCCTGTGCCTGCTGGCCCAGACGCTCGAAACAGTGTCCCAGGAGATACAACGCCAGCGTGTTGCTGGGCTGCCGCATGTAGACGGAGTTCAGTTCCTCCATCGCATCTTTGAGGTTGTCGTCCTGGAGCAGCAAGGCTGCCGCCGCCATGCGGCCGTAGCAACAGGAAGGGTTGGCGAACAGATACAGCCGCACCTGCTCCCGGGCTTCGGAGAACTTGCCGTAGCCCATCAGGTCGATAATATGGTCCAAGTGAGGGTTTTCGGGCTGCTCCGTATCGCTTTGGGCCTCGCGGCGCTCGCTCAGCCAGTGCCAAATCAGCCCGGGCGTCTCAATCGTAATCGCCCTGCCCAGAATCTCCAGCAATCCACCCATCCCTCACTCCTCATATCCGGTTGCGTAAAACCAGGAACCAGGTACTGCTGAGGTATCGTCCAATTCCTGAGGGGCGTTAACCTCGGTCCGTGCAGGCCGAGTCCGGCGGCGCATTTCCCTCCGACGGCATGGCGCTTATGTGTGCTGTAGGGTTTGTTTGGGCTTTGAAGGCGTGGTTATCGGGCGTGGCCTCACGGCGTGCCGGTCTGAGCGTGCTTCTCGACCTCGCTGAGGTAGGCCATGGTGCGGTGCAGCCGATCCGTGACGTGCTTGAGCTTGAGCATCGTGCGGATGCGGGTCAGCAGCTCCAGCTTATTGATCGGTTTGCTCACAAAATCATCCGTGCCCGAGTCGATGCCGCGCTCGATGTCGCCGAATTCGTTCAGAGCCGTCACCATAATGACGGGGATGTTGCTCATATCCGGATCGCTCTTGAGCCGGCGACAAACCTCGAATCCGCTCATCTTGGGCATCATCACGTCCAGCAGGATCAGGTCGGGCTTTCGCGCGGCAACCATTTCCAAGGCCTCGATCCCATCGCGGGCGGCCACCGTCTCGCACTCGATGTCCTCCAAGTAGGCCTGGACCAGTTCGAGGTTCTGTTGGTCATCATCCACGACCAGTATAATCGGCAGCTTCTCTGCAATATCCTTCTGCTCAGCCATAGCGAGGCTCCCGGTTAATTCACTCCACGCGGTCGAACGTCTGCCATCGCCGGCACGCGACGCCATGTCGGCGCAGATGGCAAACCTTTATTTTCGCCCCCCCTGCCACCAGATTGCAAGGGTTTTCAGATTTTCTCGCTCCACGGCGACCCGGGGCAAGGCAGGACGAGGTCACGTAGTGCGTGGGTCATGCTGAAGACGGAGCGTCGGCTATTTGGTGTAGGCAGGTCTGAGGCCCTGGAGCATGGGGTAATGCTTGGTGTTGAAGGTCTTGAGTTCGGCGTTCTCGGCTTGGGCCGTGGCCGCCAAGACGGCATCGGCCAGACCCACGCCGTGGGACCGGCCGTAATCCCGCTTGTACAGGCCGGCGGCCCTGGCGATCTCGGCACTCACGGGGACGACACGGAAGAGGGAGACGAAGTCCTGCAAGATCGCGAATTCAGCATCTCCTTTCACTCCGGCGTACAACTCCGCCACAACGATGGACGACAGGATGATGCAAGCCTGGTGAGTATTGACGAAAGCTACGGCCTTGCTGTGACCGCGCAAGAAATCGACGAGAACGTCCGTGTCCGGAAGGATGGGTCCGCCCATAATCAGTTCCTGTCCCATTCGGCGAACGGCCTGGAAGTCAGGCAGGTCGGTGCGGTCCTTCCAGAGTCCGGCGGCCTCGCGGAACACCACCTCCCTGCGATTGCTGCCCGCCTGCTCAATGAGTTGATCGACGGCGCTGCGAATCAACTCACTTTGTTTTTTCCCGCAAGCCTCGGCGATAGCAGCCAATTCGTCGCGTTGCCGCTGCGTCAAATAGATCTGCGTTCGTACCATTCTGCACCTCAGATACTGTATACATCAGTATTGTACACTGCTTCTTGCCTCGCGGTCAAGACCCCTTCCGGGAATCGAATCCCGGGCATGCCTCATGGATGTCGTTGGCAAAGTAATTATGCCGTCCCCAGATATACCGCATCAAGGCCGATCTTGTTGTGGTACTTGGGTGATGAAGGAATCGAACACCCCCCGCTGACGCTATCGAAAACGCCGATTTCGGAAAGTGCGAGCGCAAAAAGCGGCGCACCAAACGACGAAAACACCCCTCTGGACCCCGATCTGTCAATGCTCGTAGCAGCATGGCCGGGACTGCCCCCAGCCGCCCGTTCAGCCGTTCTGGCGATTGTCCGCAACGCTACGGGGCAGTAGAGACGGCGAACCACAGTATCATGAAGAAGCCCCCGTGTTGCCCTGGAGGAGGAAGAAAACGTATCCGAGAAGGAGCGACGGCAATGAACCCGCGGCGAAGATCCAGAGCATCGAACGGCGGATAGATCTTTCGTCCCAAGACCAAGCCATCCGCGCATTTCTCGCAAATTCCCTGTTCCGCAGGGAATTCTTGGCAACTTCCTGGCCCAAGAAGAAGACGCCTTGAGGCAATTCCATCGGCCAACGGTTCCCTACGTCGTTGGGCGTCTGAGGCACAAGCCCGCATCGCTCAGGCCACTGCGGGCGAGTAGGATGGCCAGAGATAAGCTGAGGTCAGCTCCGGGGGCAGGTCGGCCGGGGCCCGCTCGCTCAGAAACTCGTTTGTTCGCCAACGTCTGGGAGTTGGCCCTATCTTGTCCGTGTGGCTGGTCGGATGACGTCCCGGCCGAGGATGCGGGAGTCGGATGTCGGGCCCTGAGTTTCTGGAGAAACTCGTCCACTATCTGTTTTGGCGATTTGTTTGGCACGCTTGTTTTCCAATTTGACTTGCTCAAGGATGCCCGACGCATCTTCTTCTGTCAAGCCATTTATTTCCGCGATGCGGCGGATACGGCACTGGTGGGAAGCGCATCGGAGAAGGAGCGACTGCAATGAACTTGCGGCGAAGATCCAGAGCATCGAATGGCGGATAGACCTTCCGTCCCGAGACGAAGCCACCGGCGTATCTTCGCAAATTCCCTGTTCCGCAGGGAATTTTTGGCCACTCAACGCAGCAAGAAGCGGCTGCAATCGTCAAGGCGAGCAGACCCCGAAGCGTTGCTTCTCCTTTGCCGGGTAAGCCGGAATCGGAGAAGTCGCGATTGCGATCCGACGGGTTTCGTATGGGGAGCGAGCTTCCCTATCGCTCCGTTGCACCGTGGGCCTTGAGGAGTTTGATCATGTCTGCCGACTCGGCATAGTCGAGCGGCGTTTTCCCTGCATCGTCGCGTGGCATCACCGTCGAACCTGCTTTCAGAAGCAACTCCGCACCGAAAAGGTTGTTCAGTTTCGCTGCAACGTGCAAGGGCGTCTTGCCGTCCTTGCTCCGCCCGCCCACATAGGCACCTGCCTCCACCAGCGTTTCGAGGACTAATCGGGCATAGGCGGCGTGGTCGATCTGCTGATCCGATCGCCCCGCGTCCGCTGAGGGGCCATAGACCATGAAGTCGATTTGCGTGCTGACCATCGCCGTGTGCAAGGGGAGGCCCGGGACACCCGCGAAGCAAGCGCGGCCCTCTTCGTTCGGGTTTGCCTTCTTCTTCAGCAGGAAGAGCAGCATCGCATACCCCTCACAGTCACAACGGGCTTGTGCACAACCGCGGTCAAGGGCGTCACGCCCGTCTTATCGGGCTCATTTGCGGAAGCCCCTTCTCGAATTGCTCGCTCCATGTGCAGGAATTGACGGCTTCGTATGGCCTCCAAGAGTCGGAGCTGTCGCGCGTCTTCAGGTGGGACGGGCTTTCCACCGTGCTGTACGAGCAGATCGACAATCGACCGCTGCCCGTCGGCTTCTGCGACCTCTACCCAAGTTCGACCGTCGTCTGAACAACCGTCTGCCTTGGCACCCTTTGAAAGAAGCAGGCGGATTACATCGAGGTAACCAGCAGAAACAGGCCAGTACAGGATATGTCGGTCTGTGGCCGAAGTTCTGCACCGGCGTCGAAAAGGAGGCCGAGCATGCGGAGACATACCCGCTGTTTCTCTTTGGCAGCAGGGCTCAACGAGTCAGCGTAGGAGATCAAGAGAACAGATTCCAGCACAGACCCGCCATGCTTGAGTCCGTTTGGATTGGCGCTTTCGATAACGCTGCCTGAACACCCGCGAGGTCCAGGCGCGTGATTGCTTCATGCAGCATGGAATCAGGATCAACAGCCACCTGGTTGCGGTTGGGCTTCTTGTCTTTCTCGGAGGCCGCCTGCTCTGCCTCCAAACCGGCGACGGCCGCGGCGAGAGGATCGGCCGCCGGCACCGACGGGGAGGACGCACGGTCGGGCGCGCGGTCAGACGCACGAGAGTCCTTCTTCGCCGCCAAGCAGATAGGTCCCGCACACAACACGATAGCCAAGAAGCAGCCGAGATTTCGCATGATCTTCCCTCCAAAGCGAGCACCTTCGCGCACCCATTGAGCATGCGTCAGAGAACGATCAAGAGTCATCTTACGTCCTTTTCTAATTGTAACTCATAACGATG
>CAVVRJ010000063.1:0-8987 GCA_963750205.1 uncultured Planctomycetota bacterium | reverse complement strand
CCACGGCACTGCGGGCCTTGGAGAGCTGCGTCACATTGCTGACGGAGCCGAACGACATGCCGCCGCCGTACCAGGGGACGTCGATGCGGATCTGCGGCCGGCCGTCGCCCCGACGGTTGAGCTCGAGGCTCGTATTCATCTGGTCCTTGGGCACGTTCACTGGCGGTTGGGCCGGAAACTGGAAAGCGGCAGCTTGCTCGAAGCCGCCACCGGAATTGCCGACCCGATGCTCGTACCCGTACTCGGCCGGGGCAATCTCCCCCGTCTCGGCCATCTTCCGGCCAGGTGGCGAGGATCATGTCCGCCGTCCAGCGGTAGTCGCCCAGGACCTGCATCATCGGGTTCTCGCTGATCTGCAGGGCCTTCTTCGGGCAGGCCGCCACGCAATAATGGTTCGTCTTCTCGCATGCCGGCCGATGCACAGATGCGACTTCGGCTCGCAGAAGGGCTTATAGCCTTCTTTCCGGACGTGCACGCCATAGGGACAAAGCTCGGCGCACTTGCCGCACTGGACGCAGTCGTGGTTCCGCCGGATGATGTACTTCGCAATCTCGTTCCGGTACCGCGAGGGGGCCGGCGGATTCGGTCGACCTCGGCCTGCGGTCCACGCGTTTTCAGCGTGTTGGCCGGCAGGATGTCCCGAAGATCACTTTCTTTTACCGAAAAGCTTGCCAAACGTATCCTCCTCGAGGTCCTCGAAGAACATGGCGAGGCCAACGTCTCCGCGGAGCCGCCGGGCCTCGCGGATGCCCATCGCACCCATGACCTCGATCAGTTGGTCGTGCCAGGCGGCGATCAGATTGACCATCCGGCCGACGGCATAGTCCAAAGGCACATCTTCCAGCTTGGCCGGACAGGCCATGCCCGGGCGGCCTCGCAATGGTCGCACAGGTGGCATTCCAGCCCGACCATCAGCGGCAGATCGATGCTGACCACGTCCGCCCCGCAGATGATGGCCTTGGCCATGTGCTCGGGCAGCGCGATCCCGCCGCCGGCGATCAGTGTCACTTCATCCCGCGTACCCTTCTCGATCAGCGCCTTGTGGATTTGGCGGATCATCTCCTTGAGGAACAGCGGCTTTTCCACGCCGATCTGGTTGCCGTTGGCGTCGGCCACGACGTGCAGCACTTCGACTTCCGGCAACCCGGCCAATTCGATGGCCCGCGAGCGCCGTCGGCATCCAGCGACCCGGATCGAAACCACGAGCGCTGGATGCTTGTCCTTGACCTTCTTGATGCGGTCGATCACGTCGGGCCCGTCGCTGATCTCGACCAGTTCCGTCTGCGCCAGGGTTCCGCCGCGACAGCCGGCTGATCCGGGCTCAGATAGAAGACCGTGTGCGGGAGCAGGCGATCGGCCTTCTCCCCTGTGAAGGGCCAGTCGGACGCCTTCGCCAGTGCCATGATCTCCGTCCGAACGGCCGCTTCGCGGAACGCCGGACCGAGCTTGGGCAACGTGTGTTGGGGCGACGGCAGGTCCAGGATCAGCGGCATCTGAATCGACAGGCACGAGATATCGATGTTGGACGACTTCTTGTCGAAGGCCAGGTACGGCAGCTTGCGGCCGATGTCCACGCTGGTGCTGATGTACTCGCGGCCGTGAATGCCGTCGCGCGTGGGCCGAACGATTTCCGACATGTCGGTCCACATGGCGTCGAAGCCCGGCCCGCTGAACGGCCCGCCGTAGCCGGAGCCGGAGACGGGAATCTTGGCCGTCTCCGCCTGGATCCAGGTGGTGTGAATGATGTCCGGCGTCCAATAGCTGTTGCCCAGCGCCTGGAACACGGGATTGACGACGAGCTTCAGCATGCCCTTGGTGCAGTTCTGAATGCAGGAGAAGCAGCCCATGCACTCGAAGAAGAGGGCGTTGACGCTCTCCAGCGTGCGGATGTATTCGTCCTCGTGCCGGTAGCGGTCGTAGACGCACGCCTTCTTGACGCAGTTGTGGCAGCGACGCAATCCTCGCGCCAATCGACCACGCCGAACTTGCCGATGCGCGGCCCGCGCGCGGCACGGCCTTCGTTTCAATGTGGTATTTTTCAGGCATAAAGATACTCGTCTGTCGTCCAAAGGTTGGGCTCGTTGGGCGGTTGCGTCGACAGCCACGGGGCACGCTTGACGCAACCGATACGAGCATCGCAACCGCAACCATTCACGTCCTTCCCCTCACAGGCCGGCGGCCGCACGCAGCTTCTGTACCAGTTTCTCCCGGCCTCCCGAGAGGATGTGAACGCCGCGGATGCCTTTGTGCCTTTGAGCCTGCCGACGATCTCGGCACAGAGCTTCAGACCCTCTTTCTCCTGGGCCTCCGCGTTGCCGGCGGCCTTGAGCTTCGCGACCATGGCATCCGGGATGCGGAGCTCGGTGTGGTCCGTGCGGAGTCTCTCGGCCTCTGCGGCACTACTCAACGGCAGCACGCCGGCCAGAATCGCGGTCTTATCCGTCAGGCCCTCTTTCTTGGCCGCCGCCAACCAGGCCCCGAACTCATCCAGCTCGAAGACCGGCTGCGTCAGGATGAAATCGGCCCCGGCCTCGATCTTCTTGGCAAGCTGGATCAGGTTCAACTCCAGCGGCCGCAGATACGGATTCGTCACGGTCCCGATGAGTACGGAGAAGCTCCCCGCGATGGCGGTCCCATCCAAGAGGGTGCCCTTGTCCCGCATCTGCTTCACGGCGGCCACGACCTGGATCGCGTCGAGATCGTAAACGTTGGCCGAATCGGAACACCCGATGAGAGTCTGGTGATGGCCCGACGTGCACAGGACGTTCTTGATGCCGAGGGCGGCGGCCCCGAGCAGATCGGACTGGATGGCGATGCGATTACGGTCCCGGGTTACTACCTGGTAGATCGGCTCGCGTCCAAGCTGAAGAAACACCGACGAAGCGGCGATGCTGGACATTCCAATGCCGCTGTGGTTGTCCGCAATACTGACGGCGGCGAGACTGTCGCCCAGCAATTGGGCCCCCGCCTTGATGACGGAACCATCGGCCGCGGCCGGCGGCAGATACTCCGCCGTCACAATAAATCCGGACGATTGAATCGCACTGGCAAGCTTGCTGTTCGGTTTCATGCCGTCTTACTTTCTCACCTTCTTCTTCGCATTCTTCTCGGGGATCGCCCTGTCCACGTGGGGTCCCGCTTGGAGCCGCTGAATACCGTCGATCGCCTTGTCGATCTGATCCGGCTTCTTGGTCACCATCACGACCCGGCCTGGGCCCACGCCAATCTCCTCGACCAACGCCTCCACCGCTTGGGCCCGTTTGGAGGCTCGGAGGTTGCCCTCCAATTGCTTGCACTCGGCCTCGGGACAGCCACAGATAACCACACCATCGGCACCCTTCTCGAAGGCCTTGAGCAGGTACGGAATCGTCATCTTGCCGGAGCAGGGCAGGTTGAGCATCGCCCAACCGTTGCCCCCAAACCTCTTGTGCAGGCTCGCCAGCTCGCTGTCCGACATGCAATTGGCACAATAGAAAAGATGGACTATCGTATTTCGTTCCACCATAGCCTTCGCACCTGACCCAGCCATTGTTCCATCATTCCGATCCTCGTTGCCGACTGAACCGGGCCAGGAAGTCCAGGTTCTGCCGCAGAATCCACATCTTCTCCAGGAACTGGGGCCAGCCACACGTCGGAGACCATGAGCCCGAGGACCGAGGACAGAGGACGGAGGACGGATCGGGGAGGACCGTGCCGTCTTGGGCCTTCTGTTCTCCGTCTTCTGTCTTCTGTCTTCCGTCTTGCGAATCGAGCTCGGCCCAAAGATCCGCCCAGACGCTCAAGGCGTCCTGGACCACGCTGTTGGTCACGTTTTGAAAGTGTCTCAACTCGACTTGCGCCGAGGACACCGCCGCTGACTCCTCAATCGCTTCACTTCGCGATTGGGCTCGGGTCCCGTTTACGCCCTGACTCATACTGTACCATCATCCCGGTAGATTTCATGCTGCAACAGGTTCGGTCGTTCAGGCGAGCAAACACTTGCAGATACGAGCACTCAACCGATGTGCAAAAATCGTGCCGCGCCCTCACCCATACGTATGGAATCTTATCTTATTGCTTGATAAAGACTTACGTTATGTCTTGCCATGCATGAGAGGAGCCGCAGAATTCGGAAATGGCACACATATTGACCAATGGACCACAAAGTGGACCATATGTGGCGCATCAGATTCTTGAATAATTCCCCCTCGCGTTGCGGCTCTTTGATAGAATCGTGGGTATATCCGCACGAGCCGGGGAGATACGCGATGCCTGAAAATGATGCGGTCTTATTGGAGCGGTTCTCGCGCCGGGGCGACGCCGAGGCCTTCACCGAATTGGTGCGTCGGTACGCCAGACTGGTCTATTCAACGTCATGGCGTCTCCTGAGACACGAAACCGACGCGGCGGATGTAACTCAGGAGACCTTCTTTGAGTTGACGCGTCGGGCGGACCGGATCGTGGGACCCCTAAGCGGCTGGCTCCATCGAGTGGCAGCGCAGAAATCCATCGACGTGATCCGCCGCCGAACACACCGGAAGCACCGAGAGCAAACCTATGCTGAGACCCGGCCCGTAGAGGTCCAAACCTGGCACGATCTTTCCAGCAGCGTCGATGAAGCCCTGGAGAAGCTTGAGGAGCCCGTCCGACACCTGTTGCTGGACCACTTTTTGGCGGGCCAGACCATGAGACAAATCGCCTTGGAGCACGGCATCTCTCAGGCCACCGTTTCACGCCGGATCAATGAGGGGCTGGAACAACTGCGTGGTACGCTTAGGCGGCAAGGATTGCTCGTGGGCGCCGCCGCACTCGGCACGATGCTGATGGAGAACACCTCGCAAGCCGTCCCGGCCGCGGTCGGTGCCGCACTTAGCAAGATGGCCATGGTCGGCGTCCCAGGCACGGCGGCGGGTGTGAGCGGCCAGGCAGCGGTGGCCGTCAGCGCCAATACGGTCAAAGTCGTGGTTGTCGCGGCAGCCGTTGTGACGACCGTGTCCGTCGTAGCTTATGTTCATCATGCACGCGGACCCGAGCCGCCCGCACAGTCCTCCGCCCCCACGGGTATCGTCCGGCCATCTGCACGGGGAAACAGCAGCCGTC
Organism: uncultured Planctomycetota bacterium; assembly: GCA_963750205.1. Taxonomy (GTDB): domain Bacteria; phylum Planctomycetota; class Phycisphaerae; order Sedimentisphaerales; family Anaerobacaceae; genus PLanc-01. The sequence continues at coordinate 3,908 of CAVVRJ010000063.1, read as the reverse complement.
CCGCCAGTCGCGCCGCCACGACCGATAAGATACAAGCCGACAGTGAAGTCGCCGCGGTCACCACGCCCCCGGCGACTGATGAAACACCAATGTTGGAATCTGTCTTGCCGCCCGTCGGGCCTGCGCCGGACGCTCCGCGTATGGGCGGTATCGCCGTGGGAGACCCGTTCAGTGGTGTTCCCACCGCCGACTTGAGGACGCCGGAAGCAGTGGTCTACAGCTTCCTGACCCTACTCGACCAGGGGGCGACGGACGAGATACGCGAATGTCTCGCCGAAGGGGCCCAAGTCCCGGCGGACAACCCTTTCCCCCGCTCTCTGGGCTATCCCATCCGACTTGTCGAGGTGACGCACGATGGCGACACTGCCCAAGTCTCGTGGGAGGCCACTACCCGTGCGCCCGTTCTCTTACAAAGGGAAAGAGCGTCGGCCCGGGGAAGCCGTGCCGCTGTGCTCTCAACTGGTGCGCGTGGACGGTCTCTGGAAGCTCCTGAAGTTCGATCAGTGATGCTGTTTCGCGGAGGCAACGGATATGAGGAAAGTTGTGCTGATGATATTGGCCCTGGTCGCAGGAGTACAGGCCGACAGGGCCTTTGCCTCGGATCGCACTTCGAAAGCGCTAGCGAGAATCCTGCACTTCCCCCGGGACCGGTACGCGGGGAATCTCTATGCCGAGGACCCGTGCCTGGGAAGCACGGCCATGGAGTTGGGCCGCGATCTGTCCTTGCCTTACGGGCTGAACCCGGTGCAGGTGGGGCTCGCCGGGGATTGGGATTTCGTGGGTTTCGCCCAAGGTGACGTCCGTGTGCCCGTCGGTCGCAACATCCAAATGATAATCACGCTCCGGCCCAAGAAAGAGGATGCTGCGAAGTTGGCCACGCTGCTGCCTCGTCAGTACAAGATGTGCGTCGCCGACTGCTGCCGCGAGGGCCCGTTGGACGTCTCGGGATTGTCCGATCTGGAGCCGAACGATCTGTACTTTCTGACGGTCTATAGCCTTGTGCGGCGGGCCGACGCGGACCGGAGCGTGCTCGAACCGATTCGCCATCTGACGGGCCTCAAGATTCTGAGGCTGTACGGCACCGGCATCACCGATAAGGGCATGGAGTACATCCGAGAACTCCGTTCGCTCCGGGCGCTCGAAGTTTCCGAGCCGCTGATCGGAAATCAAGGCTTGGCCGTGCTCAAGGCCTTGCCCCATTTGGAGTACCTGGACCTTGACACGGCGCGACGGATGAAGGTTTCAAACACCTGGGGCAATTCCCGAGTCTGCGTTGGCTCAGGATCCGAACCGGCAGAATCTGGGGTCCTGGCTTGGCGGAACTCGCCAAGCTACCCCGGCTGGAACGGTTGTGTATCCACGGGAACAGTCCGCTTTCCGACCGGCACCTCCAATACCTCGAAGGACTGACCCATCTCAAGAGCCTAAGCCTCTGGGGTGAAGCCACCGAGCGCCTTACCGATGCCAGCTTGGCCTCGATCGGCAAACTCAGCGGCCTCGAGGAATTGCACTTCGTCGGTTGGAGTGCACCCGCGGGGTTCACCCCCAAGGGGGTGGCCTGCCTGAGGAACCTAAAGAACCTCAAGAAGGTGGACTTCGGCTTGTCGTGGGCCGGTCGGCCGGGGGAAGCCTACGGCGACCAAGTCGCACGACTACTGTCGGAGATGCCCGGTCTCGAATCGATCAAGGGGGTTGGATACCTGTCCGCCGAGGGCATGAAACCATTGGGCACCATGCGAAACCTCAAATGCCTGGATGTCAATCTGAAAGATCGTCGCCAGGGCTACTACGGGTCCACAGGGGTATCTTATCTATCCGCGTTGAGCAACTTGGAGGAGCTCCGCCTCAGCGGCGATTACTGCTTGTCCGATGCTGATCTCGTCCCCTTGGAGTTGCTGGGCAATTTGCGAGGTTTGTGCGTCGGCTTCAATGGCGCGACCGACCGGGGCCTGGCCTCTCTCGGTAGGCTGCGCCGCCTGGAGCACCTGACGGTCTCCACAGACGGCGGCCTGTCCAAAAGAGGATTGAACGAGCTGAACGGTCTGACCAACCTCCAGACTCTCAGCGTCAAGGACAACCACGCCTGGCTGCATCCGGAGGCAAAACCCGAGGTGGACGAGATCAGGCTGAACCTCGCGCCGTTGAAGAGTCTCAAGACCTTGGATCTGGCCGGATTCGCGTTGGAGGAGGGCGACTTGGCGAGCTTGAGCGGCCTCCATCAGCTTGAGTGGCTCACGCTTGGGAACAAGGCCATTCCCGAGACCGCCTTGCGCGGCCTGAAGGACTTGCCTGCCTTGAAGAACCTCCAAATAGAGCAAATCACCTGCTCGAACGGCAGCGGGCTGGCCAGCTTAGCGGGACTGACAGGCCTGCGCGATCTGGTACTCCGGGGCCGGATCACGGACCGTGCCTTGAACCAGTTGGCGGGTGTGACTTCCGCCTCGTCCATCTCGGCCTGGACCAATGACGCGATTCGTCCCGACACCATTGCCCATCTCAAGCAGAGCTTGCCCGTCATCGAGTACATCCACTTGGAGCGCCTGCCGGAGGTGAACAGCCGACGAGTGCAACCACCTCCAAGACAGCAGGGCTCCGTTCGCAGGGGTCCCCTGCGCCAGCGGTGAGCCCTCCGTTCGGAGTACCGCGTTTACGCGGGTTAGAATCCTCTGCCGCTCAAGGGCGAGGGAAGCGGATAGGAAGAGTCTCACCCGCCTGAAGGCGGTACTCCAAACGAAAGCCGGAGGTAAGTTGAGATGAGCATGAGAGCGAACGGTCGAATCGTGGCGGCGGCGCTGGCAGTCGGCTGCGCCCTCGTCGGCGGAGTGTCGGCCTCTGCCGCCGGCCCGGCCGCAACCAGAGTCCTGCACTTTCCCCAGGACCAGTACGTGGGAACTTTGTGCCTCGACCCCTCTCTCGTGATCGTCAACTGGGGACAGAACCGCGATCCCTCCTTACCCTACGGGCTGGACCCGAGGCGCCTGGATCTCAATTACGATTGGAGTTTCCTGGGTTTCGCCCAGGGCGACGCCGTGGTGCCCGCGGGCCGAAATGTCGTGCTGAATGTCATGCTCCGGCTCAGGAAGGAGGATGCCAGAGGGCTGGCCCGACTACCGCCTCGTCAGTACCAGACCTTCGGCATAGACCGCTGCCGCGCAGACCCGCTGGACCTGTCGGGCTTGTCGGCCCTGGACCTGAACGATTTGTACGATCTCCATGTTTGCAGCCTCGTCCCGCAGGCCGACGCCGACCAGCGCGTCCTGCAACCGATCCGCCATCTGACAGGCCTGAAGGTCCTGAGGTTGTCCGGCACGGGGGTGACCGACAAAGGCTTGGAGTACCTCAAGGACCTGCATTCGCTGCGGGCGCTGGAACTCGGCGGAGAATCCTCTGTCGGAAACCAGGGTCTGGCCGGAATGGCACTTCCATAAGCCCTATGTTGTGTTGAGGAGCCGTGCTTTGGCGACGGCTCGCGGCTCGTTCAGATAAACCTGTTTCTTGGGTCGCCTTTTCACAGCCCGCGGCTCGACGCGGTCCGGACGGTCATGGACCCGATGCGTGGCCACCGCCCGCAGGATCGCTGCATGCAACTCGTTCTGGCGCTCGGGACACGACCAGCCCGCGGCGGCGAAGGCCACCAGGGTCTGTAGGGTCCCTTTGAAGCTGAGGTCCCGGGAGAGACCCCGGCCGCCGCGGCCGCCTGGGCCATGAGCGTGCGGATCAGATTGTAGGCCAGCAGGTGCATCCAAATCTCCTTGCGGACCATCGCCGGAGTCTTGCAGCGCAAGACGTCCATCTGCATCACGGTCTTGATCGAACGCAAATCCAATTCCGCATGCCAGCGGCAACGGAACGCCGTCGCCAATTCCTGCCGGGAGTAGATTTGGGCGTCGAGCAGCGTGGTGACCAAA
>CAVVRJ010000062.1:0-18162 GCA_963750205.1 uncultured Planctomycetota bacterium | reverse complement strand
TCGGGATTACTGCTACTTTGCGTTACCCTTCCCGCTGACCGTTCGGATGCGCGTCGAGGCGAAATGGGACAGGGTCGTCGATCCGAACGCCTACGAGATCTTGACCGCTCTGAAGCCGGAGGACAGAGGACAGAAGACGGAAGACAGCGCCGCTCCGTCCTCCGTCGTCAGCCATCCGTCATCTGATTTCCGGTGGGTGCGGTTCCCGGCGCTCGGCGGCCGGGATGCCGCGGCGCGGGCCCGGCTCGCCGCGGCCGTACGGCAAGAGAAGAAGAACGTCCACTTCTACGATGTGGAGTCCGGCAAGCAGATCACGCCTCACGGCGGGAGCGTCTATTTCAATGCCTTCCGCCACAAGTGGATCGCGATCTTTCTGCAGGCCGGCGGCGAAAGCTCCTATATCGGCGAGGTCTGGTACGCCGAGGCCGATACTCCCGTCGGGCCGTGGACCTACGCCCGCAAGATCGCCTCGCACAATAAATACTCTTTCTACAACCCCAAGCAGCACCCCTACTTCGATCAAGACGGTGGCCGCACGATCTACTTTGAGGGCACCTATTCACACACCTTTTCCGGCACGCCGGAGACGGCGACGCCCCGCTACGACTACAACCAGATCATGTACCGGCTGAACTTGGACGATCCGCGGCTCGTTTTGCCGGCCCCGGTCTATCAGGTCCGCAATGGGCCCAACGAACCCGACTACCTGATGGGCGATGCTGTGGCCCAGGGCGACAAGTGGGATTCCCTCGAATCCGTCGCGTTCTACGCCGTGGAACCCTCCCGTGGCAAGGGTGCCCCGCCCTTGAAGAACGACGGTGACAGGCAGTTGATCCCCGTCTACGTGGACACGGTCTCCACGGCCGACGGAGTAACTCGCCGTCTGACGACAGACTCTCAGGCACGAGCACAGCCGCTCTTCTCGCCCTGCCGCCACGCGATGCAAAGGACACCAATCCTCGCCTCGTGTCACTGTACGAGTATCGCCACACGAGTTCGGGACGGTACCTTTACTCGACGGAGCCTGAACTACCGGAAAAAGGCTGGCAGAGGTCGGAAAAGCCCTTGTGCCGCGTGGCGAAGGCGCCGCCGGGTCCCCTGCTACTCGACGGCAACGCTCGCCCCGCCCAGAACAACTGACGCTACTTTTCCTCGAGTTTCAGCCCGGCTTTTTCCAGGGCGGCGAGCGCCCGTTTATGGCCCTCTTCGTACCCGTACCACGTGTCCACGACCTTGCCCTGGCCGTCGATGATGTAGTTTAACGGCACCCCGCTGGCCTTGTAGTCCTTATAGGCTACGTGGTGCGCCGCATCCGACGCATCGAGAATCGTCGGGAACGTCGCCCCGTTCTCATGGAGGAATTCGAGAGCGACCTTCCTATCGTCGGCGCAGTTGAAGCCCAGAATCACGAAGTTCTTGCCGGTGTACTTCTCATGCAGTGTCTGGAGATGACACATCTCCTCTCGGCAAGCGGGTCAGCCAGCCCGCCAGAGATAGAACCAGACGATCTTGTCCCGGAAGTCCGAGAGCTTGGCCAGCTTGCCGTCGACCAGGGGCAGCTCGAAATCGGGCGCCGCCGTCCCCGGTTTCAGGAGCAGGTCCTCCGGCTTGGGCAACTGCCATTGCCGCCACCCCTCGGGCGGCGTCCACACGAACTTCTCCGCCGGCATCGGTCCGTCGAGGACCACGTCCGACCAGACTTCGAGCATCGTGATGTCGTACGCCACGCGCACCACCTGCTTGAGCTTGCGCGGCAGATGGTCCTGGGGCGACAACCACAAATACCAACTGCGCTGGTGCTTCATGATGCTCACTTCGATCCCGTCGCACTCCTGGTCGCCGATCTCCTCCTTCCCGATCGCCCTGACGCCGTCCACGTAGCGTTGCAGCGAGTCCGTGTAGCCGAAAAATGTGCTGGGATCAAGGATCGGCATGCTCATCCCCACCCCGAGGAGATCGGTCTCGTGGCCGATGGAGTGCCCGCCCGGCGGGGCCGGCTTTTTCATGTAGACGTTCAACCGCGTCTTATTGTAGGTCTCATCGTCCTCGCTGGAGAACTGCGGCCGATCCCCCGCCCAGAACCGCCAGAGGGTCTGGCCGTCGCCGATGATCGTGGCGCTGCGTTTGTCATTGGCACTGACCCCCTCGACGCGGAACTGGTTCGGCTTCTTCAGCCAGACCGTATAGGTGCAATGCCCCAGCTCCTGCCCCCGGGCCTCCCAACGATAGTCGCTTTTGTAAGAGAGGGTCTGGGGCTGGCGAAACGCCGCGATCATCTGGTCATACAGCGCCCGCGCCTGGGGCTCATCTTTGAAGATCCCCTGGCCGGTTCCCTCCTTCTCCTGTCCGGCTGCCTCTTGGGCATCCAAACCTGGGCAACAAGCAACAATCAGACAAGCAGACATTAGCGTGACTGTTTTGTTACGTCCCATGACACCTCCTTTCAGCAAAGGGTTAACCCGCCTGTTTCCCACTGCGGCGGGTCCGTACCTATCCAAAAAGCACGTGCATCAGTATATAAGACGAGCATCCGGCTGACCTTATTATAATTTCTTCTCGTCTTTCGCTCCGGCGGCTGCCCAAGGCAGGATATTTCCGTATTCGAGAGGCCGGTGCGTCGCTTACAATGGGCTCAGAGTCGCACCCTGTTCCACTTTCGTCGGGAGACTGTCTGATGGCTCGCTTTGCAGGTTCGCCCCTCCGAGGGTGTGTGAGAAGCATGCCTTCTCCGGGTGGCAGCCTCAAGGCCGAAGGCCTTGGGGATGGTGGGATTCTGGTTCCAGGCAGATCCCCATTCCCAGGGCAGGCCATCCCCAAGTCTGCACTCTGAGGCTGCCACCCCTTTCCACACACCCCCTAAGGACATTCCTCTGGATTGCCTCAATCCTGGCCGCCCTGACTCCGGCGTTTGGCATAGACAAGACCCCCGAGGCCGATCCGGATGCGGCGTGTCGTGCCTCCACAACAACGGTGAACAAGGGCTCCATGACGGGTGGCGCGCGTGGCCAGGCAGGAATACGAGAAGAGGGCCGCCCCGCTCGCGTTGCGAACTGATGAGGCCGCAGCGACAAGCCGGGAGAACGCGGCCCTGCTGTACTACCAGGCCCTGCTCGCCCGCCGGGAGCCCGATCCGGCCACGGCACAAATGCTCAATGCCCTCTCCCGTGGCGGAGAGCCGGCCCCGGAGGTCAAAGTCTATCTCGGCCGCAGTCTCACCACGATCGAGCTGGCCCACATCGCCTCCCAGATGCCGCAATGCGACTGGGGACCGATGCGGGCCGGCGAACAGCAGCTCGACTTCAACCTCGGGATACCGCTACGGCGGTTGAGTCGGATTCTGGATGCGGACGCCAGGACTCTGGCGGCCGACGGCCATTACCGCGCGGCATTGGCCCGGTGCCTGACGCTGCGCCGCCTGGCGCACCACACCGGCGCGGACACCTACAACCTGTTCTCCATCTCGCAAAGTATCCACACTCTCGCCCTGCTGGCGATGGCGCAAGTTCTGAGCACGCGGCCGCCGGACAGGGAGACGCTCACGTGGCTCAAGGGTCAGCTTGCCGCCGTGCCGGGAACGCCTTTCGATCCCGGCCAGACGCTGTATCGCTGGCGGGACGCGGAGACTCCAATTCTGGCGCACGCGGCCCAAGGGACGGGCCTTCACCCGCGCCTTGGTCTTGGCGAAGGTCCCCGATCCGAACGATAGAAGGGATCTCGGCACCCTGACCGACGACCAATTGCAGGTCCTCGCCTTGCAGGCCGAACAAAGAGCGCCCGGCCGCTACGGCATTTCCGCCCCACCCGAATTGTTGGAGCGGGCCCGCCAGGCCTGCGACCAGTACCTGGAATCGGCGCTGCAGATCATCAAGTCCGACCTGTCTTACAAAGAAAAGCACGCCCGGCTGCAAGTGATGGTCGATTCGCTGGAGAATCGGGCGAGTGACGGCGATCCCATTGCCCTTCTGTCCGAGGCCCCCAAGGTGGTGGAGATTTATCACCGGCTCCTGGTCCGCAACGCCGTATACGACAACCTCGTGGCCGCCGCCATCGAGATTGGCCTCGCCCAGGCCAACACGGGCCAATTGCCCAAGGCGCTACCGCCCGGTATGCCCAAAGACCTCTATACCGGCAAGGATTTCGTCTATCAGCGAACCGATAAAGGCTTCGGTCTGGCCTTCGATCCGGACAACCTCAGCCGCCTTCAAGCCCGACACTTCGAGTTTCAGGCCCAAGGCCGCGGTTCGGGAAATCCCTGAGATGCCATTCTTGGATTCAGAGTGAATAGATTCCTCGCGAAGCAACGGGTGTTGTAGTGCTTGACAACACCCCGAACCGTTGGCAATATAACCGATATGAAGGCTGAGCTAATGCTCAACGAGCGTCACATCCTCTCCGAGGACGCTTTCGTGGAAATGGTGGTATGGCGTGTGCCATCGCCTGTGGCAGGCAGCGCACACCGCTTCAAGTATCGGCTTGCCCTCGTGGTGAATGGTCGCTGCGTTTTGCGCTACGACAACGAACAGGGCAAGGGCGATCACAGGCACACGGGCGAGGACGAAGCCCCCTACGTCTTCACGACACCCCGCGCCTGGTGGAGGATTTCTGGAATGACGTGGACAATTGGAGATAGTGAGATGCGTACCGTTACGTTAGTCGTTTCTTCCCGCGAGCGGACGACGCGGCGGTTCCTCCGGGCCTTCGAGGGAGAACGCCAGGAAGCCGTCATCAGCTTCGAGTCTCCCGCCCTCCTTTTCAAGGTGCTCACAGGCAAGCGTTGGGAGTTGCTCAAGCTCATGACCGGCGCTGGACCTATGACCATTCGGGAGGTGGCACGGCGTTTGGGACGGGATGTAAAAGCGGTTCACACCGACGTACAGGTGCTTTTGAAGACCGGCATATTGCAAAAGACCGACAACGGCCGCATTGATTTCCCGTTTGACGTTGTGCATGTGGATTTCGTGCTGCAAGCCGCCTGAGTTCTGTCGCACGAACAAGTTATGGTTCGTCAGACTGAGACCTTCGATGCGGCACATGTCATTTTGATCGTCTGACAGGCTCGCGCGTCTGCTATAGTGAGAGCTGGAGACGGTTATGCGATTGGGGACAGTAATCTGGTTGGCGATTCTGGCTGTGTGCCTCGGAGCCACCGTGGCAGAGAGGTCCGACACCGAGGTGATTTGGCGCCACATGAAGCACCTCTTTGTCGGAGGGCAAAAAGAAGGCGGCGAGCCTACCGTGCCGGACAAGCTGGTCGCGAGGGATCCCGAGGCGGGCGACGTGCTGAGGTACTGTCTCAAGTACGCGGGCAAGTACCAGGACCCGGAGGAACTGGCGACCCTCGTGGAGAAGTACCCGCAGAACGAGTTCTTCCTGGCCCGCTTGGCGGAACGCTTGGCCGAGACTCCCGTTATTGATCTGCGGGCACCGCTGGCTGTGGTAGACCGGCTCCTGGCCATGGACCCGAACAATGCCCACTACCGCTACCTGCGGGGTGGGTCCTCCTCACGCGGCCGGAAGGGTGGGGGTACGAGCAGGAGGCGCTGAGCCAGCTTGAGATGGGCCACCTCCTGCCCCTGTTCCGCCTGCCTTATGACAAGTACAGGCAGCGCGCAGACCGGCTGTACGAGCAGGCCGGCCTCGCTCCCTGGGAGCGATCGAATTTCCGGCCCTTCTACGGGGGCTTTCGTGAGTTCTTCCGCCGCTCGCTTCGCCCCTACGAAGGACTGGACCGCGACACTTTTGACCATCTCAGCCAAGCCTGCGTTCAGATGGGCGGCAGACTGGTGGACAACGCCAGCGACACCGACTTGTTCTTGAGCGGCACCGGATTGCTGCGCGTCGCCGAGAAGGCCCGCCTTTCGGAATTGGACCTCCCGGAGGCCGAGGCCCGTGCGGCCCGCCTGCACCTCGGCCAAGCGGTGGCGCTGCTTCGGCTGTGCTCACGCTGGTCCGAGGATGAGTTCCACACCTTCTTCTCCGTTGCATTTATCATTTTTTCCGTTTGGCCTCCTTCTGGCTCATTTGCTTCAGCAACCCATCGGATGGCTGGTGGGGCTGATCGCCGCGTGGTGTCGCCCCGTCTCCCGGCGATCGTTCGGCGCGAGAGGCTATACCTTCTATACCTTCTTCGTCGTCGGTATGGGAGGACTTCTGAGCCTGGTAATGCTGATGCTCTATAGAGAGTTCGTTTCCGAGGGCTTGGCCCTGGGACGTCCCTTTGCGATTCTCACGCTCCTTTGGTTGTTCGTCTTCGTGCTGAGCCTGCTTGGGATCTCGTCGGAAGCGCCTCCGATTGAGGATGCGAGTGCCCGGCGCACACAGCGTTGGGGTACTATCGTTTGTGGGCTGCTGTGGCTGGCCGGCCTGGGCGTCTGCACGGCCTGGCATTCCGGCGTCTTTGGGACCGCACATACGATCCACTGGGAACGGACCGCCCCAGCTCTCGCCGCTTGGTCGGCCTATTGGCTGCTGGTGTGGTCTGTGGCGACGTGTCTGCCCCACGTATTCCGGCGAATCCCGCACAACGGCCTAGTTGTCCCTGTGATGTTGTGGGCGGCGATGCTGCTGGCCGTGCCCGTCGTTGCCGCCGAATGGCGGCACGCGGACCGGCTGCACGCCGACCTGCGGCTGGTGCGCGGGCCCCTTCCCCCGGCGACGCAGGAGACCTACGAACGCATGATTCTGGCCGACAACCCCAGGGCCAACCCGAAGGATCCGAATTCCCTGCCCGAGAATATCGGCTACGCGGCACCGCAGGACCTGAAGACGTTCCTCGCCGGCCGACGAGCGGAAGGCAGACCTGTGAGTGAAGAGCAGCTTTGCTCGCTCCTTGAGCGATGCGGACGTGACAGCCGTTCCGTGATCCTCCACGCCCTGAACGATCCCAACGCCTCGGAGGTGCTCGTCACCAGGGCCAAATACGGTGACCGCACAGTGAAGACCCGGCTCGAATCGATCTTCCAGAAGGAATTAGCGGCCTTCTCCCAAGGGCTGACCTTCCGGAGGCGAGAAAGTCCGCCCAGTTGAGTTCGCTGCTGGACTTGACCGGAGCGCTGGCCGGCATCAGCGCTCCCGAGGAAGCAGAGGCTCGGCTTCAGGGCCTGTTGGGGCCGGTCGTCCAAGAAGCCAAGCCGAGAGTCAGCGAGGGTATTCTGCCCGCCGACCACCAGCGCGCCAGGCTTGTGTACAGCTTCTGGCAGGCCCTGGGAAGTCTCCCCAAGAGCAGTGCCTCGAAGCTCCTGAAGTCTTATCTCCGGCAGACCGATTTTTTCGACCTCTCCGGCGCGTGGGAGTGGAATGACATCACCGAGATCGCGAGCGCGCTGACGAACGCCGACCGGGAGCTGGCCGAGGAGATCGTTCAGGCCACAGCCAAACCCCTGCCGCCGGCGACGGAGGCCCCTGCCGGCAAGACCGCCCTTGCTATCGAGGAGAGCCTCGCGAGACACCGCAGGGCAAACAGCCCCTGGTACCTGGAGGCCCTTTCGCCCCGGTTGGGTCTGGAATCAGTCCCCCTGCTGACCCGCCATCTACACAACGACAACGACCACCTGCGTACCTTTGCCGTCTGTCGTCTGGCGAGCCTTGGCCATGAGTTGCCGTCCGATGAGGTGCGTGCCCTGCGAACGGACGGCTCCTGGAAGGTGCGACTGAACATGCTCTTCACGCTGCGCCAAGGACGATCTGCGAACGGCCTTGGCCGATGAGAGCGCTGTCATACGCGCGGTCGCACGAGTGCTCCTGGGTGAACAGGAGCACGGGGAAGCCGGCCGCAACACAACCAGGACGCCGCTTTGAAAAAGTCAAGAGGCGTGCATCAGTCTCGGCCATTTCGACCATTTGACAGGCTCGTGCGTCTGACGTAGTGTGTGGGCGCAGTACTACCGAGGTGGAAGATGACCAGACCTACGAACCCGAGGAGATTTCTGAGCGAGGCCGACACGGCCGCTGTCCAAGCGGCTATCCGGGATGCGGAGCAATGCACCTCGGCTGAGGTAAAAGTCGTGCTGGCGCGGCACTGCTGGGGCAGCCTCAAACATAAGGCGCAGGCTCTTCCGGAAGCTCGGATTGGAAAAGACCGAGGAGCGCAACTGCGTCCTCCTGCTGCTTATCACTGCCAACCGTGAATTCCTGGTCTACGGAGATGAGGGCATCCACCAGAAAGTGGGCCAGGATTTCTGGGACGATGTCTGCCGGCAGATGCGGGACGCCTTTCGTCAGGAGAAATTCGCGGACGGAATCTGCCAGGGCATTCGCTCCCTCGGGGAGAAGCTGGCCCGGCATTTTCCCCATCAGAAAGACGATGTCGATGAGATATCCAACGAGATCGTATACCGGTGGTAGCAGGGTCGGGCTCGTCCTGCCTGTGCTCGGCCTGCTATGTCTTGGGTCCGGCGCCGGGGCCAAGACCAAGAGCTACTTCCCTTTTCCCAGTCCTGAAGTCGGATATGTCACAGACGTTGCCGGTCTCCTGACGCCTGATCAGAAGCAGCAGATCAATCGTTGGCTCGTACAAACGGAGAAACGTAACGGGGTCCAGATCGCGGTCGTCACCATCCAATCGATGAAAGAGTACCCTGGAACTCCGAACCGCAATATCGAGGAATTTGCCCGGGCCCTCTTCGATGCCTACGGTATTGGAAACATGCCCAAGAACAATGGTGTCCTCCTGCTTGTGGCCGTCCAGGATCGCAAAGCCAGGATTGAGCTGGGGGCCGGATACGGCCGCGCCAGGGACCGTGACGCGAATCGCATCATGGAACGCAAGATCCAGCCCTCTTTCCGCCAGGGAAAATACGCCGAGGGAATCACCCGCGGGGTCAACGCTTTGATGCAAGAGTTCGGCGGCGTGACATTCATGCCAAGCTGGCTCCCATGGGCCGTCACGGGGGCCATCATCATCTTGATACCGGTGGCAATCAGCCTTTTTCGAAATGGCAAGCGCGGCTGGGGCTGGATCGTGGTGGGCCTAATCATCGTTCTGATCTTGGCGTTGATTTGGATGGTCCGCCGCATGGCGAGGACAGCAGCCGACAGTAATGGGGCGGGAGGGCTCGGTGGCTTCGGCGGCGGCTTCTCCGGCGGTGGCGGCGCTACGGGGAGTTGGTGAGGGATTGCCTATGAACTGCCCAAAATGCCCACAGCAGTCTCTGCGGGAGAAATATGTCAGCGGGGCCAATCTGAACGTGGACTATTGCCCCAGGTGCAAGGGAATCTGGTTCGATGGAGGGGAGCTGGAGCAAGCCATGCCCGTGGCGGACCCGCACTTGCAGATTCCCCCCAACGCCGTGCGCCTAAAGGCACCCTGTCCCAGGTGTGCCAAGCCTTTGTACACGTTCCCCTATCCGCAGACGCGTGTGACGATTGAGATGTGCAAGGCGTGCCGCGGGCTGTGGCTGGACGCCGGCGAGTTCAAGCAGATACGGCAGGCGCGAGAGCAATTGCCCTCGCTGGAAGAACCCGCCCAAGAAGCAGACGCAGGCGGAGTCAAGGGCACCTTGATTCGATTCATCGACGCCGCCATTGACCAATTGTTGTACTGACTGGGCAGGATTTGATGCTGCTCGGCTTCAGGAGGTGTTCGAAGAAGGTGCAGAGTTGCCCGTTGGTGGCGGGAAGGGGAGAATCATGGCCCGGCAGATCGTGTTGGAATCCAATGGGCGTTTGTGTTAACATGGGGGTGTTGGGACCAACAAAATGACCGTAGCAGAAAGTAATTATCGGAAAATCCGAGGACGCAAGCTCTTTGTGGAAGGAACCATGCGATGACCCAGCGGGCGGAGACCAGGAATATGGCCCTGTTTTGCGATTTTGAGAACATCGCCTTGGGCGTGCGCGACGCTAACTACGCCCAATTCGACATTGGCAAAGTCCTGGAGCGGCTCCTGCTCAAAGGGCAATATCGTCGTCAAGAAGGCCTACTGCGATTGGGAACGCTACAAGGATTTCAAGGCCGTCGATGCACGAAGCCTCGTTCGAGCTGATCGAGATCCCGCACCTGCGCATGTCCGGCAAGAACTCCGCCGACATTCGCATGGTGGTCGATGCGCTCGACCTGTGTTACACGAAAGAGCACCTGGACACCTTCGTGATCTTGAGCGGCGACTCGGACTTCTCCCCCCTCGTCAGCAAGCTGCGGGAGAACGACAAGATCGTCATCGGCGTCGGCGTCAAGAATTCGACGTCGGATCTGTTGATCGCCAACTGCGATGAGTTCATCTACTACGATGATCTGGTGCGCCGTCAGCCGGCCCATCCGAAGGCCGTCGTCAAGGAGGCAGGCCGCCGGCCGGCACGGGGCGTGACCGCCAAAGCCGCCCGGGACCCCGGGGATAAGAAGCAGGAGGCCTGGGACCTGATCGTGGACACCTATGAGGCTTTGGTGGAAGAACGCGGCGAGGGGGAGAAGATCTGGGGTTCCATGGTCAAGCAGACCTTGAAACGCCGCAAGCCCGGCTTCAACGAATCCTACTACGGCTTCCGGTCTTTCAGCCAGCTTCTGGAGGAGGCCCAAGCCCGCGGGATCCTCGAGCTGGAGCCGGAAGAGAAATCGGGCGGCTACATCATCAAGAGCTGTCGCGCACTGACGAATCAATATCAATCACTGCCGGCGAGGGCAACGGGTTTCAGAAAATGCTCGAAGAAGGCGCAAAGCTGTTCGTTCGATTCTGGCGTGGGGTCGTGGGTGGGGCGGTTGGTCATGGCGACGCGGTTGGCGTAGCCCAGGAGCTTATTGACGGCAATGGTATGGTTCAGGGCTTGCCAGCGTTTAGGCGAGTCCTCGGCCCCGCCGGAGACTAAGAATCGGCGCGGGGCCATCAGGGCATGTAGCTCGTGCAGGTCCCGGCCGGTCTCGATCATGGTTTTGTAGGGGCCGGTGCGGGGACTGGTATCGCTGGGAACGCCCGGCCGGCGCTGGTGGCTCGCATCCCAGCCCAAGTACCAGGGCTCCCAGTAGTTGATGTTGGGGCGGGTCTCGTCGAAGACGATCCCCGGGTCCGACCAGGCGGCACAGGCGAACTTCTCGTAGAGACAGGAGGCAAACATTGCCCATTTGCCGCCGTAGGAGTGGCCGACGATGCCGATTCTGTTGGGGTCAACATTGGGCAGGTTGGCCAAGGCCGTGTGGCAATTGGCGGCGACGTAGGCCAGTGCCGCGAGCGGCTGGAGCTGAGGTGGCCCTGCGGGCGATTCGTATAAGGGCTTGTAGGGAGCCTTGAGACTGCAAAACTCCGGCGTGCCGATGGACAACGTGACAAATCCGCGTTTGGTCAATTGGTAGGCAAAGTCACGTCCTTCCTTCCCCAGCCCGACCCCGGTTTCCGGATCATAGAAGACCACCAGCACCGCCGGAAGCCGGCATTTCTCATTGCGGCGATGACGGATTGACGGATTGCCGATTCGGTTCTGCTGTCCTCTGTTCCTCTCTCCTTCGATCAGGGACCAGCAAATAGCCGGCCACGGTCTGGCCGCCCGGCGCGATTTCGACCAGCACCTTGTGCTGCGTGAAATTGTCCCGGTGCTGCTGGTCGAGGTACTGGACCTTGGGCTTTTCAATCAAGGGAGGCCAAGTGCCGAGGAGACGCCGCCAAGTCGCGAGAATCTCCGCTCTTCGCTTCTGCCAGTCACCAGATGTCTTCACCGGCGTGCCATCGTTGAAGATCAGGGGCGAGCGGTAGCTGCCGAAATCGTTGGCGTACGCGGCGGGAGGAGCAAAGAATGACCGGATGCTCTCCGGGACATCGGCGGCCTTGGGCTGGTCTGCCATCGTCAACAGCGAGAGGAAACAGAGCACACGCGTCATCGTCGGTCTCCCTGTCAGTTGGTATGAAAAGGCCCGACGACTTTGGGAGTCTATCGGGCCTTCTGCGAACTCGAATGTGAGATTCCAGATCGCGGAAACGACCTGCAAATCATCAATTATCAATCATCCTTCATCCATTCTCAGACCAACTTGTCGCGGCCGGTGGCAATCGGGTGGAACAGGCCTGGGCCGGGCTTGAGGTCCCTGGGCACCAACTCCTGCTTGGACGCGTTCATCAGCCACTCCCAGGTCATGACCTGGCCGGTGTAGGCGGCGATCCGGGCCCCGATGGCCGTCAGCGTGCTCTCGGCGACGCGCTGGCCCTCGTTGAGCGGCTTGCCGCTCGCGAATGCTGGCGATCAGGTCCGCGTGCTCCTGCACCTGATCGGTTGACGCTCTTGCCCTGGATAACTCCAGGCGTTCGCGCCGCCGATGCTGCCGCTGCAATCGCTGGTGCCCTTGGTGCCGACGATCTTCTCGCCGTCGCGGCCGGTGCCGGGGCTGTGGCCGCTGAAGCTCAGGCAGCGGGCCCCGTTGGGATACTCGAACTCGGCGTAGATATGGTCCCAGATGTCGCCGTTGTACTTCTCCCAGTTCTCCTCGCTGCCGTTGTTGAAGTGCCGGCAGACGTCCTTGGCGGTCTTGATCTGGTCCTCGTTGTAGCTGCGCCAGGCCCGGCCGCCGACCGCCGTAAACTTCGCCGGCGGGCCGTTGAAGCACCAGTTCATCACGTCGATGTTGTGAATGTGCTGCTCGCAGATCTGGTCGCCGGACAGCCAGGTGAAGTGATACCAGTTGTGGCATTTGCCACTCCAGCTCGCTCATCGGGATGTTCTCCGGCACGCCATTGAACCAGATGCCCTCGCCGTACCAGTAGCATTGGCCGCCCACCAGCTCGCCAATGGCGCCGTCGTGGATTCGCTTCATGGTCTCCGATCCGCTAGGCGTCTGGTGGCGCCGCTGCGTGCCGGCCACGATGGCCAGACCCTTCTCCTGCGCGAGCTTGGCGGCCTCCATCACTTCCTTGCAGCCGGCCACGTCCGTCGCCACGGGTTTCTCCGTGAAGACGTGCTTGCCGGCCTTGATGGCGGCCATCAACTGCCGGCCGCGAAACGCCGGGGTCGTCGCCATCAGCAGCAGATCGGCCTCGCACTTGGCCAGCTTCTCGTGGCAGTCGAAGCCCCAGAACAGGTGATCGTCACTGATCTTGATGCGGTCCTTGATCTCCTCTTCACTTCATCAGGAGCCGGTCCCGCGTGCCCTTCACCTGGCTCTCGAACAGGTCGGCCAGGGCGATGATCTCGACCCCGGAGGATCGGCCTCCAGACAGTCCCGGATGGCGCCGTTGCCGCGTCCGCCGCAGCCCAGCATCCCCACCTTGATCGTATCGGACCCTTTTGCGTGGGCCATCTGGCCCAGCACGGCCGCCGTCGCGCCGGCTGCACCCGCCGTGGTCCCGGATATTCCTTTGTTCGCGTGTGATGACATATTCGAAATCTCCTTCGTTCGGCGTTCGTCAGTTGCCGGTTCCCAAGTTGTCAGTGTCCCAGTTCTCAGTCACGCCGCAAGGCGCCTCACTGTCATGCCCTTACGGGCACACTACCAACTGGTTAGCCGCGTTTGCCGCGTCCTCTCTGCTCGGGCACCCATCCCGGCACCAAGTACTGGCCCGGGACCGCGAATGCCGGCACCGGCTTGGCGTCGCCGAGCTTGAGATCGTCGGACGGCACCAGATTCAGCGTGCACCGGCCGAGGAACCACGACCGCTGGAACCGAATGCGGGAGTACGCCGACTCGCGGCCCATGATCGCGCAGAGCGTGCTGTCGGCGACGCGCTTGCCCTCGTTGAGCGGCTTGCCGTCGCGGATGCTCTTGATCAGATCGGTATGCTCCTGCACGTAGGGATCGACGCTGGGACCCGCATATTTCCACGGCTTCTCGCCCTCGATGGCGCTGACGTCAGACCGCCAGATGCCCTTCGTGCCGACGATGCGCTCGGACACATTGTCGTCCGTGCCCTCGATCTGGCGGCACATGCTGATCGTCCGGACATCGTTCGGATAGGTGAACTCGACGCCGAAATGGTCGAAGATGTTGCCGTACTCCGGGCCCGTGCGGAACTGCCGGCCGCCCAAGCCGTGGATCATCTCGGGCTGAACATCGTTGAACGCCCAGTTGACCACGTCGAGATTGTGCACGTGCTGCTCGCAGATGTGATCGCCGGAGAGCCACGTGAAGTACAGCCAGTTGCGGATTTGCCACTCGATGTCGCTCTGGCCGGGCTGACGCTTGTTGACCCAGAGCCCGCCCATATTCCAGTAGCATTGGGCCGACACGATGTCGCCGATGGCGCCGTCGTGGATTCGCTTCATCGCCTCGACGTATTCGTTCTGATGGCGGCGTTGCGTGCCGGCGACGATCGCCAAGCCCTTCTGCTGGGCCTGCTCGGAGGCCTCGACGACCATCTTATACCCGGTGGGGCACACGCAAACGGGCTTCTCCATGAAGACGTTCTTGCCCTGCTTGATCGCCTCGGCCAGATGCACGGGGCGGAAGCCCGGCGGCGTCGCCAGGATGACCAGGTTCACCTCCGGCAGTGCCATCACCTTCTTGTAAGCGTCGATACCGACGAAACACCGGTTATCCGGGACCTCGAAGCTCTTTTTGAGGCCCTGGAGCCTGTCCCCAAAGGTATCGCGCCAGGGCAACGATCTTCACGCCGGGCGAGGAATCGAAGCAGTTCTTCGCCGCCCCGAGCCACGTCCGCCGCAGCCGACGACGCCGACGCGAATCGTGTCGCTGCCCGCCGCAAAGGCCAGGGGTCCGGCCGCCCCGGACATCACCAGGGACCCGGCCGCTACTGCCGAACTCCGCAGGAGTTCTCGTCTTGTCCACGTTCGTTTGATCATAGTTCCACTCTCCAATGCCTCACGTGTCCTGTAAGATCCTTGTGCCGGCGGCCCACCCACCCCTCGGACTGTCTCCGGGGCAGGCTCTGTCGCACTCTCCGGCGGTGCGCTGACTGACGGTGGTAAGACGCTTGCCGGCCGCGAATTATTGAGCCATTATCCCCCCTGGGCCCGGGATTGCAAGCCTGTTCTCTCGCCAAGACGCAAAGAACGCCAAGAGACAATGAAGGACAGGGAACCGTCAAACCTTTGCGATCTTGGCGTCTTTGTCGAGATATAGTTCCTTGGGTTTCAATTGGTTGTGATGCCCGCCCTCGAAAATCTTCCCGACACGGCATGTAGGGTGGGTTCGGTCCCCAAACGCAATGCGTCGCGTTTGGGAGCCCTTCTCAACCCACGCGTCACTCTTGGGGGTCTCCGTCCCCAAACCCCTGGGCATCCTCCGGCTACGTCCTTGCGAGCGAAGCGCGGCCATCTCCTCCTGGGTCAATAGCATGATCCCCTAAGAGGGTGTGTGAGAAGGGGGTGGCAGCCTCAAGCGCAGCTTGGGGATGGCTTGGCCCGTGAGCAGGAACTGGGCTGTTATTGCGGTCCAACCATCCCCAAGGCCGGAGGCCTTGAGGCTGCCACCCAGAAGGTGTCTGCTTCTCACACACCCTCTAATGGGTGGACCAACGGGACGCAGGCGGCAATTTCAGAGTGTGTCTTGCCCTGAATTGGTTCCTGTGCCTGGGGTCCCCTCCCACCGGCTACCTGCCAGAGGTCCCTTGGTCTTTCAGTGTCTTCCTCCAGGGGTGCTGAGGTTCAGCCCTCAAATCAACAATCAACGGCGGGTGTCCTTCAATTGTGCCACGAGCGCGGCCATCTGCTGGCGGAGGCGACGATCCGTCGTCACCTGCTCCGCGAGCTGATGCAACTGGGCACTGACCGCGGCCCCGCTCCGCAGCCCCAGGACCTCCGCGACCTCACGCTGCGTCAGACCACCCAGGTCGCAGAGCAGCCGCGACGCCACGGCCCGCGTCCGCGCATCTCTCCGGCGGCGCAGCAGCGCGGCACGATCGACCCCGAACCCTTCACATACCGCCTGAAGAATCCGTTTGACCGGCAGCCGCGTGCCGCTCCGGCGAGCGCAATGTCCTCGCTCCGCGGCCGCCCGCGGAGCCGATCCTCATATAACGCTCGGATGCGGGCCTGGAATCGCTCGGAACCGAGACACAGCCGGGACGCCTTCTGTTCTTCGAGAAACGCGACGTCGATTTGCTCCATCCCGGCTTCCACGAAACGCCGGTACGTCGCGGCCGACTGGGAACCAGCGGAAGCGACCGTGGCCAGGATCGGAGCGTAATCCACCCACCCAAGCCGGCGGTCCTTGCCGATGTAACTGCGGTAGCTGCTCCAGGGGTACTCGCGCAAGAAGACGCGTCGCTCGCCCGCCGGACGGTGGCGCAGGGCCTTCGTGAAGACCGGATTCAAGTGCACGTAGCGGCTGAGCCGCAACAGGTAGGCGTCCCGCTCGACCAGGCAGGCCCCGTAGCGGCCTTGGAGCAGATGGCCGTGCCGCTGGTGGCGGTGGTTGAAATAGACCGTATACGCCGTCTGCAACCGGTGCATGAAGCGGCCCAGATTGCCGCGGGGCGTCTCCAGCACCAGGTGGATGTGGTTGCCCATCAGACAGAACAGGTACAGCCGGATCTCGAAAGACGCCACGCTCTCGCCCAGCACCCGCAGGAACCGCTCCCGGTCGCCGTCGTCCAGGAAGAGTGCTCGTCGTTCATTGCCCCGGACCGTCACGTGGTACACGGCCCCTTCATACTCGATTCGTTGTGGTCTGGCCATGTCCCGATCCTACCCCCCTCCACCCGCCGGAGCAAGTCCTAAATTTGTCATTTGAGGGCTGACCCGAATGGCACTTCCATAAGACCTATGTCGTGTTGAGGAGCCGTGCTTTGGCGAGGGCTCGCGGCTCGTTCAGATAAACCTGTTTCTTGGGTCGCCTTTTCACCGCCCGCGGCTCGACGCGATCCGGGCGATCGTTGACCCGATGTGTGGCCACCGCCCGCAGGATCGCTGCATACAACTCATTCTTTCGCTCGGGACACGACCAGCCGGCGGCAGCGAAGGCCACCAGGGTCTGCAGGGTCCCTTTGAAGCTGAGGTCCCGCGGAGAGACCCCGGCCGCCGCGGCCGCCTGGGCCATGAGCTTGCGGATCAGATTGTAGGCCAGCAGGTGCATCCAAATCTCCTTGCGGACCATCGCCGGAGTCTTGCACCGCAGCACGTCCATCTGCATCACGGTCTTGATCGAACGCAAATCCAGTTCCGCGTGCCAGCGGCAACGGAACGCCGTCGCCAACTCCGGCCGGGAGTAGACCGCGGCGTCCCGCAAGGTGGTGACCAAGCACAAATGGCGACAGCGAAACCCCTTTTGTGTCACCTCCACCTGGGTCTCGCGTATCCACAGGGTGTCCGGCAGGCGGTCGTAGAGCTTGCGGCTCATCCACGCCGGCCGGTGCGGTTTGGACCAGGAGACGACGTGATCGTACCGGCCCAGCCGTTGGCCCCGACGGAAATCGACCCGCCGCCTGCCCTCGAGCCGACCGAGGTAATCCACGCCCCGTTCGAGCAACAGGGCAATCGTCCAGTAGTGGGAGAAGAGAGCATCGGCCAGCAGGATGTCTCCGGTTCGCAGCGAGTCCAACAACTGCCGCAACAGAGCCGTCTCCCCGGTCCGTTTGCCGCGATACGGTCCCGTGGCAACATCCAAGACGGCGCCGCACGAGAGGCTCATCAGTCCCACCAGACGCAGGATAGGAAAGCCCAGGCCCAGCTTCTGCCCGCGCTGTTGCGGATACGCCTTCTGATTGGCCGGGGTATCCGGCATGCTCAGGGTGGTACCGTCGACGATTTGGATCGGCCGGCCTCCCAGCAGCTTAGGGGCCGGAACTTCCCGCTGCAACTCCGCGCCGCTGTGGCGGGCCAGGTCCGCCAGGAGCTTCTCGGGCAGACGCTCCCGGGCCTTGCAGTAGGGGTCGGTCTTGGCACTGCCCGCCTCCTTTTGCCCGACGCACAAGAAGGCCAGCAGCCGGGCCACGGCCGCCCGGCAGGACTGATCCGCGGAGAGCACCTGGTACAGAAACGTCCAGATCGTCACCAGCGGCGTGTACCGGCGTTCGCGGTAGCGGACTTGATGTTGTTCTAGGGCCGCCTCGACCTGCTCCTGGGGCAACAGTTTCCCAAAGCACCGGTCTTGCTCGCCCACCACTTGCTGTCGGTACCGCTGAACGCGGCGGACTTGGCTGGCCCGCCGTCCTTGGCTATACTGGTCCATGATAGACCTCCTTGTGAAAAGATTGCCATAACAACAATCTTCTCGGCTTGGAGGTCTATTCTTCTACACTCTTATCGGTCCTTGGGGTGCAGCTTATGGAAGTGCCATTCAGGGCTGACCCG
>CAVVRJ010000061.1:0-127406 GCA_963750205.1 uncultured Planctomycetota bacterium | reverse complement strand
ATTGTCCACGGGCCTTCGTACACCAGGAATTCCCAACCCGATGCCGGTGAGAACTCCGCCGGGGATGATCAACCCCGCCCGGCGCGAGAGGACGCCCCACCCGAGCAGGCCCGCGCCGATCTACAAGACAAGATAGTCGTCGAAGTTCAGCCAGCGCGTCAGCAAAATTGGCGATCCCGATCGAAGATCAGGGCGATGCCGGCGGCCAGCCGTCGTTCGCCGCGCGGGCGATGTTTCACTTCGGGGATGTGGTTCATTTCAGCTTCCCTTCGTGGCTACCTGACGATAAGAATACCGCGGGAGGAATTGGAACTGGCAGTGCCGCGGGATGGAATTTCATCGCGGGCGGGAGGGATTTTTTTATATGCCTTTAGGGGGAGGCGACACGTGGGCTGCTATGACTTTCGACGGAGAAATTTACTCAAGCCTACGGACTTTTCCCGGCTTTTTGTACGCGGATTACGCGGAATCAATTGATTTCGCCGAGCAAATATTTTTAACATCCACAAAAAAGGTCACTCTGTCTACCTGGCGGGATAGGTTGCGGAGTCGCCGTCGCGAATGACAAATTTAGGCATTACTGTATTGATTGCAAGAAATATTACCGAGTTTTCATTTTTTCAATCCGCGAAATCCGCATCATCCGAGAAATCCGCGTACTAGAGCTATCCGATTGAGCAATTACCGATAGAAAAAAAGGAAGGGTTCAGGAGATCAGGCCCAGTTCCTGGCCTTTGAGTACGGCTTGGTTGTCTGCATCCAAGTTTTTCGACCCTGGAGGGCGGCACGCTGAACGTCGATCAAAAAGGGCTGGTCATCGGCGGCGGTCTGAGCGGCATGACAGCGGCCCTGGCCCTGGCCAATCAGGGTTTCAAGATCCACCTGGTCGAGCGAACGGACCGGCTGGGCGGTCACCTCCACGACATTCATCACACGCTGGAGGACATGGACGTCGCCGCCCTGACGGCCGGCCTGATCAAAGAGGTCCAGGAGAATAAGAACATCGACCTGTACCTCGGGACGGAGGTCGCCGAGATCAAGGGCCACATCGGCGAGTTCCACGCGACCCTCTCCCGCGACGGCCAGAAGTCCGAAGTCGCGGGCGGCGCGATCATCGTCGCGACCGGCGCCGATCGGGCGGAGACCACCAAGTTCCTGGGCGGCGCGTCGGCCAACGTCATCACACAGGTCGAGCTGGAGAAACGCCTCCACGAGGGCCGTCTGCCAGCGGGTCTGAAGACCGTCGTCATGATCCAGTGTGCCGGCTCGCGGGACACCGAGCACCCGTATTGCAGCCGCATCTGCTGCTCAATGGCGGTCAAGAATGCCCTGGCGCTCAAGGCGAAGTCGCCCGAGACGGACGTCTTCGTCCTCTACCGCGACATCCGGACCTACGGGTTCCGCGAGATCTATTATAAGAAGGCCCGCGAGGCCGGCGTCGTCTTCCTCCGGTACGTGCCGGAGAAGGAGCCGGTCGTATCCGAGCCGGTCGGCGCGGGTTCCCAAACGCGATCCATCGCGTTTGGGGTCCCCCTGAAGGTCAGCGTCACCAGCCCGGACTTCCCGGAGCCGATCGAGATCGAGGCCGACCAGGTTGTCCTGAGCACGGGCATCGCCACGGACCGGACGAACAATAAGCGGGTTTCCGACATGCTCAAGGTTCCGCTGAACGCCGACGGCTTCTACGTCGAGGCCCACATGAAGCTGCGGCCGGTGGACTTTGCCAGCGAAGGCATCTTCTTGTGCGGCCTGGCCCATTCGCCGAAGTTCATCGACGAGAGCATCGCCCAGGCGCGGGGCGGCGGCGCGGGCGGCGACCGTGCTGTCCAAGACACAGCTCGACGTCAGCCCCCAGGTCTCCTACGTCGATCAGAGCAAGTGCATCTCGTGCATGACGTGCGTGCACGTCTGCCCGTACAGTGCCCCGTTCTGCAACACCGATGGCAAGGGCCAGATCGAGGCCGCCAAGTGCATGGGCTGCGGCATCTGTGCCTCCCAGTGTCCGGCCCGCGCGATTCAACTGAATCACTTCGAGACCAACCAGTTCCGCGCGATGCTGCGCACGCTACTGGCCGAGGGCAACGGAAAGTCGGAAGTGGGCAGTCCACAGTTGACAGTTCACAGTCACTGATGATTGCCAACTCCGAACTGTCCACTGACAACTGATAACTGGCAACTGACAAGATATGGAAAAAACCGAGTTTGAACCGAGGGTATTGGCCTTCTGCTGCCACTTCTGTGCGTATGCGGCCGCGGACTTGGCGGGCACCATGCGGATTCAGTATCCGCCCAGCGTCCGCATCATCCGCACGCCCTGCACCGGACGGCTGGAGACCGAGTTTTTCCTCCGGGCGTTGGAGTCTGGCGCCGACGGCGTCCTCGTGGCCGGCTGCCTCGAAGGCGGCTGCCACTACACCAGCGGCAATCTCTACGCCAAGCGGCGCGTCGAGTACATCCGCGAGATGCTGGCAGAGATCGGGTTCGAGAAGGAACGCCTCCGCATGGTCAACGTCTCGGCGGCCGGCGGCCGGCTCTTGGCGGATCACATCACGGACATGGTCGAGACGGTCCGCAAGCTGGGCCCGAATCCTGTCACCCGTAACGGACAGAAGGCGGAGGACAGAGGGCAGACGGCAGAAGGCACTGCCGCTGCGGATCTGAAATCCGCAATCCGCAATCCGAAATCGAAGATGGAGAAGACCTCATGATCGTTGCCGAACGCAAGAAGATTCCGGAACTGTTGGACATCGTCAAGGGGCACAAGAAGCTCCTTGTGCTGGGGTGCGGCACGTGCGTGACGGTCTGCCTCGCCGGCGGCGAGCGGGAAGTCGGGATCATCAGCTCGGCTCTGCGGATCACGGCGCGGCTCCAAAAGGTGGATCTGGCGGTGGAAGAGCTGACGATCGAGCGCCAGTGCGACAACGTCTTCATCGAGCAGGCGGCCGAAGCCGTCGAGCGCAACGACGCGGTTCTCTCCCTCGGCTGCGGCGCCGGCGTGCAAGCCATTGCCGAGCGCTACCACCATAAGCCTGTCTACGCGGGTCTGAACACGACCTTCATCGGCATCTTGGAAGAGCAGGGCGTCTGGACCGAGAAGTGCGCTGCCTGCGGGGCGTGCGTCCTGCACGAGTACGGCGGCATCTGTCCCGTCACACGCTGTGCGAAGCACATGCTCAACGGTCCCTGCGGCGGGTCCCGCGAGGAGCGTTGCGAGGTCCGTCCGGACGTGCCGTGCGCCTGGCAGCTTATCTACGCGCGGATGAAGGAAATCGGGCAGCTCGACAAGCTCCGCCGGATCGCGCCCCCGAAGAACTGGGGCAAGAGCCTGGACGGCGGGCAGCGTCTGATCGTCCGTCAGGATCATCGGATCTGACGACTGTCGGGGGGCGCAGGACCGAACCTGTGCCCTCACACGAAAAACAAAGCGGGGCGCTGTCCTGTGGACAGCGCCCCGCTCTCATTTCTGTGCCCGCCTGTGGCGGCGCGGTTAACCTCCTGGGCTATTTGGCCGGGTGCCCAAAGCCGATATCATCGATGAAGACGCATACCCGTGCCGCCCGCCGCCGGGCTGGTCTTGTTGCCCACCCCGATGGTGATCTTCTGGATCTTGGTCGTCTTGAGGCCGGCCGCCGTCAGATCGCTGAGCGGGATCGTCCATTGGGTCCAGGGCGCTCGCGTTGGTGGCCGCCGGGTCCGCGTTCGCCGACAGCTTGGTCTTACCCGCGTTGTCCGTCACCACCACGTACATGCCCGCCGAGGCATTATGCAGCGAGCTGTTGATCTGGAGTCGCTTGCCAAGAGCCGGTGACGTTGCCGGTCGCGGCGAGGTTGTCGAACTGGAAAGTGCGCTGCTCGCCTGCCTGGTGCGAGGTCACGCAGATACCGACGTCGACCGGGTTGTTCATCGAGATCAACTGGGTCGTGCCCATCTGGGTCCAAGTCGTGCCGTTGGCGGAAACGTAGCCGGCGAGCTGGCTGCCCGTGCGCTGGATTTTCACCCAGTACGGGGGCTTGATCGCCGCTGTCGCATCCGTGTTGGCGCAGGCGCCGGCGGCCGTCAGACGGTACTGGAAGCTGGCGCCATTGCCGGCGGTCCCATCGGTGTTGGCCGTCATACACATATCGACAAACGTCGAGCCGGCGGTCAGGTCGCCGCGGATCATCACGCCGCCTTTGGCCCAGGTGTTGGTGCCCGCGCCAATGCTGACCACGCGGGCGACGATGGAGCCGTCGCCGGTCAGGGACTTGTAGGCGAACGTGAAATCATCGGCGTTGTTCCAGATGTCCGTACCGTCGCCCGTCAGGGTCATCGCGGCGCCGGTCACGGTCATGGCGGCGGCCGCAGAGGGATAGCCGCGGAACCACAGGTCCATGTGGGTGGCGCCATTGCCCGTCCAATCCTGGGCGGTGCCCAGATCGCGTGTCGTCTCACTGTAGAAGGGCGACTTGCTGTTGTCATACGCCAGCGGCATGGACTGGATGCCGCCGTGCACGATCGTCTGCTCCGCAAACGGGGCCTGCATGTAGCCGACCGTCGAGCCGCTCTTCTTGTCGGTATAGCCGTCGATCCAGGCGTCGAAGATGCAGTTATCCTTGTCGTTGTAGCTCTCGAAATCGTCTACGACGGCCCATTCCAGCGTAGTGAAGCTCCAAACGTCGCCCGGATAGGTGACGGTGTTGACTTCATCGACCTTCCAGTAGTAGGTCGTGCCGTAGTTGAGCGCGCCGGGATCAAAGGCGTGGCTGGTGATCGTCTTGGCCGAGGCGGTTCCGTTCGTCACAGCAGCCTGATCGGTGCCGAAGAACACCTTATGCGAGGCTGCCGCGCGGCCCGCCCGCCAGCTCAGCGTGGTGTTGACGCCCAGACCCGTCGCTCCCGTCGCCGGCTGCGGCCCGAAGGCCTGGGTGGGGACGTAGGAGAACCGGACTTCGCTCAGGCCGGTCATGGTGCTCATGCCGCCCCAAGTGGCTGTTGATGGTCAGCTTGACGTACTTGGCCAGTGACGCCGCCGAAGCTGACCGTGGTGTTGGCGGCGTAGTCGGGCAGACCGGGGCCCGGGCGAACTGGGGCACGTTGGCCAACGCTGTCCATGTGGTGCCGTCGGTCGAATACTCTACCTTGACGTCCTTGGCGCCGAAGCCGACGTAGCTCTCGACCGGCTGGTTGGAATTCCAGACCTTCAGGTCCCACAGCTTGTAGGCTTTGTCGAACTGGTACTGAATCCAGTTCGGCTGGACGCCCGTGCTCATCCACATCGTGCTCCCGTCGATGCCGTGCAGGTCGCCCGTCAGGCCCGGAGCCGTCGATGGTCTTCTCCGGACCCATGCTGTTCTGGGCACTGGAGGCCGTGGCCGTCAGTTTCGTGATCGGGTAGCCGTAAGGCTCGGTCGTGAAGGACCACACGGCACCCTTGTAGATCGTGCCATCCGGAGCCTTGTTCACCTCATCGACCCGCCAGTAGTAGGTCTGCCCATAGGCCATCAAGCCGGGCGGGTCGAAAGTCGTACCGGTCTGGCCCTGGCTGGCCAGCAGGCCCGCCGGCTTGGCGCGGCTGGCGTTGTTGACGTCATTGAGGCTCGTGCCGAAGTAGACATCGTGGCTGGCCGCAAAGGTGCCCGCGTCCCAGGAAAGGACCGTGTCCACCGGCACATCCGTGGCCTTATTGGCCGGAATCGGATTACGAGCTGACCCCCTTCGGGAGTGCCGCTACGGACGAGAAAACCAAATAGCCAAACCCCAGACTCTGGTCATGCGCTTCCCGGCCCGTCCAGGTCATCTGGATTTCCCGGTCACCTCCAGCGGCGTCCGTATCGTCCAGAACGCAGTGGAACCCGATGGTACTGCCGGCGGCAATCTTCAAGGTATGGATTCCTGAGTAATTCATGGCGGCCTCGCAGATGTAGCCATCGGTCGTCCTCTTGGTGGCTACCTGGAGGTACGGCGGGTCGACCCCGGCGCCGCCATCCAAATTCTCCCAGTTCCACTTTTGGTTAGCGAAATTGAAACCCCACTGGGAATGCTGGGAATGGTCACCTACCGGCGCGGTGTTGGTCGTGCCGAAAAATATTTCGACGCAGTCGGCATTCCAGATATCGGCGCCGGTTTTATCCGCGACTAACACATCGTCTTTCACGATCACGGCGAAGTAGATGTTCTTGTCATCCCACATCACGTAGAATTTGCCGCTCAGGTCCGCCGGGCCGGTCCAGCTCGCTGCGCCCGTGTAAATCTGCGCTGGTGCGTTCAGAACGGCGGGGGTCATCGCGTCCAGGTTCCAGTCGCTCAGATCGCCGTCAATAGCCGTGGGAGTACCCCGGAGACACGTGAGCACCAGGGGTGCTCCCGTCGTTGGGTCTACGGCAGGGGGGGCGGCCAGCGCCCAACTCAAGCTCAGCAAAGTGAAAACCCCTACGAACTGCCATTTCTTCGTCAACATCGTTGGTCCTCCTTTTCAAATAAGCCTATGGAATTGGGTTGCTGTTCACCGGGACGATTCACCCACGGGGCGAACACGGGCAGAGTCACCTCCTTTCCGAAAGACGATGAAGCCACAGAAAGAAACCAGAACGTGTGGATTCAGCGTACCCCCCGTAGAGCCATGTGTACAGCAGAGCACATTGCATATGGGTCTCCCAATCCGGTTCGTCGTACGGCCGCTCGTCTCCATACCTCTGCGGTGGCACCCAGAACCCGCACGTCCATCTGTTCTTTATACCAAGTCCGCTCGTTGGACGCAAGACATTTTCGGCCTTTCCCGGCTTGTGACCACCCAGATAATGAAGCGGGGCCCGGCTCGTGAGGAGTCGGGCCCCGCTTGGCTGGACAATCAGGCCACTGGGCCGGACGACCGAATCCGATGTCATCCAGGTATCGCATACCGGCAGCGTCTGCCTTCAGACGGCTCCGGCCGCCGGTCAGATCACCTCCTTACTACTAAGGTACCCGCTGGGGATCCGTCAGAACGGCTTGGCCACCGGCGTCGTCTGACCCGACAGCCACAGGATTTCCTCCGGAGCCAGAGCCCGGTTGTAGACCTCCACGTCGTCCAGCGCTCCCAGCCAGTAATAGGCGGCGGAGCCTGGGTCGCGGCCGAGCTTGAAGCTGCCCGTCGAGGAGCCGAGGAGAACCGTCGTGAGCAGTTCCCGGTCCAGGCTCCCATAGACATAGGTCCGGATGTACTGCCCTTTCGAGTAGACCCCGGCCACATGGTACCAGACGCCCTGCTGCAACACGGTCCCGCCCGCCGAAGTGCGGTTGAGGGTAGCCGCATTGGCGGACGTACGGATCTCGAACTCGGCCATGTTGTTCGAGTAGACGCCGAACTTGTAGCCGCCCGTGACGAGGTCCTGGTTGCCCGCGATCTTGCGATCCGCCGCGGTGAAATCCATCTTGATCCAGGCGGTGATGGTGACCGCGTCGGTGAGGTTCAGGCTCGCGCCGGTGCCGCAATCGACGTAGCGTGGAAGTCCCGTTGAATTGCAGCGCCTGGCCGATCTTGCCGGGGACCCAAGGCGGCCGTCCCGTTGACGGTGCCGTTGTTGCCCTTGCCGGAGCTGTCCTTGGCATCGCCGTCCAAGGCCCAGAGCGCCACCAGGTTCGCCTTGCCCGGATCGACCGGCGTGATGTACTGGGGCGTCAGCGGGTAGAGCCGGATGTCATCGACGTACAGGATGCCCTTGCTGCCGGCGCCCTCGATGCCGATCGTCAGGGAGGTCACCTTGCTCACGCTGGTACCCACGGTGGACAGATCGATGTTCCAAGGAGTCCACGCCGGCTTTCGCGATATCGCCCGCATTGCCGTTGTAGGACACCTTGGTGCCATTGATCTTCACGTACAACTGCCCGCGTATTGGTGGCCGCGCCCTGGAACCACAGGGACAGGCTCTTGATCCCGCTGGTGGTCCAGTTCTGGGCCGGAGCGAACGTGCGCGTGGCCTCGCTGAAGGAGAACTTGGCCGTGTTGTCGTACTTCAGCGGCATCGACTGGGCCCCGCCGTGGATAATCGTCTTCTCGGCAAACGGAGCATTATCGTAGCCCACCTGGGAGCCGCTCTTGCCGTCGGTCAAGCCATCGATCCACGTGTCGTAGATACGATTGTTGTCGTCGTTGTAGCTCTCGAAGTCATCCACGACGCCATAGGCCGCCGTGGTGAAGCTCCAGACGTCGCCCGGATAGGTGACGGTGTTGACTTCATCGACGCGCCAGTAGTAGGTCGTGGCATACAGGAGAGCGGACGGCGTGAAGCTGTGGTTCGGTGACCGTCTGGGCGGTCGCGGTGCCCTTGGCCACGGCGTTCGGATCGGTGCCGAAGAACACCTTATGCGAGCCCGCCTCGCGGCCCGGCCGCCAGCTCAACGTCGGCACAATGCCGACACCCGTCGCTCCGGTCGGCCGGCTGCGGTCCATAGGCCTGAACGGGGACGTAGGAGAACCGGACTTCGGCTCAGGCCGGTCTGCGGCAGCCCGCCCCAGGAGCTGTTGATCGTCAGCTTGACGTACTGGGCCATGACGCCGCCGAAGCTGACGGTCGTGTTGGCGGCGTAGGTCGCCAGGCCGGTCGCCCGGGCGAACTGCGGGCACGTTGGCCAACGTCGTCCAGGTGGTGCCGTCGGTGGAGTATTCGACCTTGACATCCTTGGCGCCGAAGCCGATATAGGGCTCGATCAGCGTGGTTGGAGTTCCAGACCTTCAGATCGTACAGCTTGTAGGCCTTGTCGAACTGGTACTGAATCCAGTTCGGCAGGACTTGGCCTGTGGTCATCCACATCGTGGTCCCGTCGGTGCCGTGCATGTCGCCGCGTCGAGGCCGGAGCCGTTGATGGTGTTCTCCGGGCCCGCGCTGAGCTGCGCGCTGGAGGCCGTGGCCGTGATCGACGTGCCGGCGATCGGATAGGCGTACGGCTCGGCCGTGAAGGACCACACGTCGCCCTTGTAAACGGTGCCGTCGGCGGACTTGTTGACCTCATCGATCCGCCAGTAGTAGGTCTGGCCATAGGCCAGCGAGCCGGGCGGATCGAAGGTGGTGTCGGCCTGGCCCTGGCTGACCAGCACGCCCTTGGCCGCCGTCCGGGAGGCGGTGTTCACGTCGGCGAGGGTCGTCCCGAGGTACACGTCATGGGTAGCAGGATACGGGCCCGCTGTCCAGTTCAAGGTCGCATCGCGGGGCACATCCGTGGCTTTGTCCACGGGGCTGACGTTGGCGGCCGCAGCCGTGGCGCCCACGCCCTTCATGAGCTTTGTGAGTTCAGCCGCGGTCAGGGCCCGGCTGAAGACCGCCACGTCGTCGTCCACGCCGTTCCAGAAATAGGAGCTGGAGAAGGGCTCCCGACCCATCTTGAACGTGCCCGTGGAAGCCGGGCCCAGGACGCTGGCCGTGGCCAAGGTCCGGTCCAGGACGCCATTGACGAAGGTCTGGAGAGAGACGCCCTTGTTGTAGACGCCGGCTACGTGGTACCAGACGCCCGCCTTCAACGCGGTGCCCCCCGCCCCGTTGCGGGTCAGGGTGGACGCGTTGGAGGCGTCGCGGATCTCGAACTCGACAAAGTTGTTGCCGCTTTCCTGGTAGACGCACAACTTATAGCCGCCCGAGGAGTTGTCCTGGTTGCCCGCGATCTTGTTATCCGTGCCGAGGGTGTTGATCTTGATCCAGGCGGCGATCGTCAGCGAGCTGGTGAGCTTGAGGCTGGAGCCCCCGCCGCAATCGACCCAGGTCGTGGACCCGTCGAATTGCAGGCCCCCTTTGATCATGCCCGCGACCCAGGTCGCGGTCCCGTTCACGGTGCCGTTGTTGCCGTTGCCGGAGGAGTCCGCCGCCGCGGTGCCGGAGGTCTCATCCAGTTTCCACCACCCCGCCAGGGACGGATCGGCCGCGTAGGCCGACCAAGCCGGTCCCAGCAACAAGGTGCAAAGAACCACAAGAACTGATTTTCTCAACATAATCGTCCTCCTTCAAGAACACCCTACAGTCAATTGCTCTTCGTCCACACCACCAGTGTCTTGGCGTCCCCAAGGCGATCCATCACGTTGGGGCCTTCTCTCTGGGATGTGCGACACGCCTACGTTCCGTGACGTCCCCTCCGCGGCACTCTGCGATAGCAGTGTTCTCCCCTGCACGAGCTGTTCGCGGTTAACCGAGTCACCTCCTTTCCGAAAGCCCCAGCGCCTGCCGTGGACCGACGTCGCCCGGGAGTCTCCTGCGCAGCGCGCATAAGGAACCCCTGTCGTGGGCGAGGGGAGCACCCTCTTCGACAGGTTGCTGGACGAGACTCTCCCGCACAATCGTTCATGGCCGCGGCCCTTTTCCGGTTGTATTTGCTCCTCCTGGGGGCAAGCACCATTTGTCACAAGGCCCAAAGCAATGCGGCCTTGCCATTCTCAGACATTGTAAACACGATATGGCTTGGAATCAAGGAGAACCTGCCGCCTTTGCCGGACTATGTATTATCGGCAGTCCGGCGTGCGGGGCTTGATCTCCCGAGGACAACATCAGGATCTTCGTGGGCCCGATCGGCTCGGAGCGGCGGCCCATGGTCCCAAAGACAAAGCGGGGCGCTGTCTGGTGGACAGACGCCCCGCTTTCATTTCCTGGTGCCGCACGCCGCGGCACTACCATCCTCTTGGGCTAATGAACGCGGTGCCCAAACCCGCTGTCAGCAAAGCCTCAGAACGGCTTGGCCACCGGGGTCGTCTGACCCGACAGCCACAGGACCTCTTCCGGAGCCAGGGCCCGGTTGTAGACCTGCACCTCATCCATCGCGCCCAGCCAGAAGTTGCTGAGGGGGTTGGCGAAGGGCTCGCAGCCGAGCTTGAAGCTGCCGGTCGAGGAGCCCAGCAGCACGGTCGTGACCAACTCCCGGTCCAGGTTGCCGTAGACGTAGGTCCGGATGTACTGGCCCTTGGAGTAGACGCCCGCCACATGGTACCAGACGCCCTGCTGCAGCGCCGTCCCACCCGCCGAGGTACGGTTCAGAGTCGCCGCGTTGGCGGAAGTCCGGATCTCGAACTCGACCAGGTTGCTGGAGTAGACGCCCATCTTGTAGCCGCCGGTCGTGCCGTCCTCGTTGGCCGCGATCTTGCGATCCGAGCCGACGCCGTCCATCTTGATCCAGGCGGTGATGGTGACCGCATCCGTCAGGTTCAGGCTGGCGCCTTTGCCGCAATCGACGTAAGTGGCCGTCCCGTTGAATTGCAGGGCCTGGCCGATCTTGCCGGGGACCCACACGGCTGTCCCGGTGATGGTGCCGTTGTTGCCCTTGCCGGAGCTATCCTTGACATCGCCATCCATGGATCCAGTACGCCACCAGGTTCGTCTTGCCCGGATTGACCGGCGTGACGTACTGAGGCGTCAGCGGGTACAGCCGGATGTCATCCACGTACAGGATGCCCTTGCTGCCGGCGCCCTCGACGCCAATCGTCAGGGAGGTCACCTTGGTCACGCTGGTACCCACGGTGGACAGATCGATGTTCCACGGCGTCCAGGCAGACTTGGCGAGGTCGCCGGCGCGACCGTTGTAGGCCACCTTGGTGCCATTGATCTTCAGGTACAGTTGGCCGCCCGTGTTGGTGGTCGCGCCCTGGAGCCACAGGGACAGGCTCTTGATCCCGCTGGCGGTCCAGTTCTGGGCCGGAGCGAAGGCCCGGGTGGCCTCGCTGAAGGAGAACTTGGCCGTGTTGTCGTATTGCAGCGGCATCGACTGCACGCCCCCGTGGATGATCGTGTGCTCGGCAAACGGAGCCTGATTGTAGCCCACCTGGGAGCCGCTCTTGCCGTCGGTCACGCCGTCGACCCACGTATCGTAGATGGTGTTGTTGTTGTCATTGTAGCTCTCGAAGTCATCCACGACGCCATAGGCCACCGTGCTGAAGCTCCAGACGTCGCCCGGATAGGTGACGGTGTTGACTTCATCCACGCGCCAATAGTAGGTCGTGGCATACTGGAGAGCGGACGGCGTGAAGCTGTGGTCGGTGACCGTCTGGGCGGTCGCGGTGCCCTTGGCCACGGCGTTCGGGTCGGTGCCGAAGAACACCTTATGCGAGCCCGCCTCGCGGCCCGGCCGCCAGCTCAACGTCGGCGTAATGCCGACGTTCGTCGCTTTGTCCGCCGGCTGCGGTACCCGCGCCTGAAGCGGAACAGAGGAGAACTGCACTTCGGCCAGGCCGACCTGCGGCAGCCCGCCCCAGGAGCTGTTGATCGTCAGTTTGACATACTGGGCCATGATCGCCGCCGAAGCTGACGGTGGTGTTGGCGGTATAAGTCGTCAGGCCCGAGGCCCGGGCGAACTGCGGCACGTTGGCCAACGCCGTCCAAGTGGTGCCGTCGGTGGAGTATTCGATCTTGACATCCTTGGCGCCGAAGCCGATGAAGGCCTCCATGGGCAGATTGGAGTTCCAGACCTTCATATCCCACAGCTTGTAGGTCTTGTCGAACTGGTACTGAATCCAGTTCGGCAGGACTTGGCCCGTGGTCATCCACATCGTGTTTGAGTCGCTGCCGTGCATCGTGCCAGTAGCATCGAGGCCGGAGCCATTGATGGTGTTCTCCGGACCCGCGCTGAGCTGCGCGCTGGAGGCGGTGGCCGTAATCGACGTGCCGGCGAGCGGATAGGCGTACGGCTCGGCCGTGAAGGACCACACGCTGCCCTTGTTGATCGTGCCATCGGCGCTCTTGTTGACTTCATCGATCCGCCAATAATAGGTCTGCCCATAGGCCAGCGAGCCGGGCGGATCGAAGGTGGTGTCGGCCTGGCCCTGGCTGACCAGCACGCCCTTGGCCGTCGTCCGGGAGGCAGATGTTCACATCGGCAAGGCGTCGTCCCGAAGTACACGTCATGGGTCACGGGATAATTGCTCGCGGTCCAGCTCAGGATCGCATCCCGCGGCACGTCCGTCGCGCCGTCCGCAGGGAACCGGCCCGGCGGCCGTCTTGAAGGCGATGAAGTACTCCGCGATCGCGATCAACTGGGTGGTATCGACCTGGGACCCGCTGTGGTCATCGATGCGGACAAAGCCGCGGAACGTATCCCCGGGCAGGTAGTGCGCGACCCAGCCCGCGGCATCACCGTTGGCGGCCGTCGCAAAAACCTCGAACTTGATGTTCGCGCCCGTGATGGCCGGGTTGGCCAATGCGGGCCGGGCCGTGGTCCACGGCACCTTCAGGCCCCACTTGGTGCCGAGCGGGGTGATCTTCACCGTGGCGTTGGTGTCCCAGGTTCCGCCTGCGGCGTTGAAGCCCAGCACGGCGGTCGAGCCGCCCGTGCCCCACGTCGTGGTTCCGCCGCCGGCCGCGGCCTGGTAGTACAGGGGAATATCCGAGTACCAGACCACCTTGCCGCCGGAATCCAGGTACTTCCGCAGCGTGCAATTGGTGTCCTCGCTCTCGGCCACGGTGGCGGGCACGTCATCCTGGACGAAGACCACCACGCTCGGGGCCTTGTCGGCGATGTGTCCGGCCATCCAACTCTTGAGGCCGGCGGCATCCACGATGTTGTAGCCGGCCGCCTGCAACGCATCCCGCAGGGCGGTGTTGCGCCCCGCCCAGGACGTCGCATAAGTGGCGTCGTAGTAAGCGGCCCGGTCGTAGGCACTGCCCTGCGCCGGCCCGGCCGTCAGCGTCAGCGCCGCGACGGCCATCAGAGACCCTAACAACTTTCCAGACATGATGAGTCCTCCTTCAGAAAGAACAAATTGGATCGCCCTGCAACATGCGATTTCTACGGCACGATGTTCCGAATCCTCCTATTCCCCGGCGTACTGGTCCTCCTTCAAAAGGTGCTTTGCCTCGACACCGTTGTACTTCAGCCGCACACCGCAGGAAGCTGTCCCCTTGCCCAGTGCGGCGACAATATACCCTGAGACGCTCCGCTGTCGCTCGCCCTGTGGAACGTATCCCTCGACGTGTCAACGCATGTCTGGTTGTTTCAACTCCTCCTCAGAGCCAAGACCACCACTGGGTTCCCAAACGCGACAAGTCGCGTCTGGGGGCCCACTCCCAGGCCCGTGAAAGCACCTTTTGCCAAACGGACGTATTGTAAACCTGTCGCGACCTGCGGTCAAGCAAAAACTCCAGCATACCCGCCAATGGCGTAGATTATCGGCATTTGGGCCGTTGGACTTGATCTGGGCCCTGGGAATGTGACGCCCAGCGCCGGTCTGGAGGTCCCCGGGCCCACTTCCAGGCGGCCCGGCGGGAGGCAAAAAGAGAGCGGGGCGTTGTCGTGCCGACAGCCGCCCCGCTCGGGTCCTCTGGCGCCCAGGTAGAGCGCGGTTAACCTACTGGGTTAGTTGGCCGGATGGCCGAACCCAATGTCATCGATATACACCGTCCCGACCCCACTGGCCGCCGGGCTGGTCTTATTACCGATGCCGATCGTGATCTTCTGGATCTTGGTCGTTTTGAGACCGGCCGCGGTCAGATCGCTGAGCGGGATCTTCCACTGCGTCCAGGCGCCCGTGGCGGCCGCCGCCGGATCGGCATTGGCCTCCAGCTTGCTCTTGCCGGCGTTATCGGTCACTGCTACGTACATGCCCGCCGCGCTGTTGTACTGCGGGCTGTTGATGTAGGCCCCTTGCCAGGAGCTGCTCGCGGTGCCCGTGATGGTGATGTTGTCGAACTGCATGGTGCGCTGCTCACCCGCCTGGTGCGAGGTCTCGCAGATGCCGATGTAGACCGGGTCGGTCATCGTGATGGCCTGCGGCGTGCCCTGCTGGGTCCACGTCTTGCCGTCGGCGGAGACGTAGCCGGTGAACGTGCTGCCGACCTTCGTGACCTTCACCCAGTATGGGGCGGCAATAACCGTGCCCATATCGGTGTTGGCGCAGGCGCCGTTCGTGGCAAGGCGATACTGCCAACTGCCGCCGTTGCCGCTGCTGGCGGTGACGACCATGTAGGCATCCATCGCGCCGCCGTTGAGGCTGCTGCGAATCATGACGCCGCCCTTGGCCCAGGTGTTGGTGCCGGTGCCGACGCTGACCACGCGGGCGACGATGGTGGCGTCGCCGGTGAGGGTCTTGTAGGCAAAGGCGAAGTCATCGGAGTTGTTCCAGATGTCCGTGCCGTCGCCGGTCACGCTCATCACGGTGCCGCTCAGGGCGACCGCAAAGCTGGTGGGAGCCGGATAGCCGCGGAACCACAGACCCATGTGCGTGGCTCCATTGCCGGTCCAGTCCTGCGCCGTGCCCAGATCGCGCGTCGTTTCACTGTAGAACGGCGACTGGGTGTTGTCATAGGCGATGGGCATCGACTGGTGGCCGCCATGCACGATCGTCTGCTCGGCAAACGGGGCGGTCATGTAGCCGACCACCGAGCCGCTCTTGCTGTCGGTGTAGCCGTCGATCCAGGTGTCGTAGATGGTGTTATCCGTGTCGTTATAGCTCTCGAAATCATCCACGACGGCGAATTCCTGTGGTCGTGAAGCTCCAGACGTCGCCCGGATAGGTGACGGTGTTGACCTCATCGACTCTCCAGTAGTAGGTCGTGCCGTACAGGAGAGAAGCCGGCGTGAAGCTGTGATCGGTGACGGTCTGTGGCCGTCGCGGTGCCCTTGGCCACGGCATTGGGATCGGTGCCGAAGAACACCTTATGCGTGCCGGCCTCGCGGCCGGGCCGCCAGGTCAAGCTGGTGCTGACGCTCACCCCGTGGCTTTGGTGGCCGGTTGCGGCGACCGGGCCTGGACGGGCTCATAGGTGAACCGGACTTCGCTCAGGCCAACGCTGGGCAGCCCACCCCAAGACTTGTTGATGGTGAGCTTGACATACTGGGCCATGACGCCCCCGAACTGCACGGTGGTATTGGCCGTGTATGTCGGCAAACCGGGGGCTTGGGCGAACTGGGGGACATTGGCCAACGTGCTCCAGGTCGTGCCGTCGCTGGAGTATTCGATCGTGACATCCTTGGCGCCGAAGCCGATGTAGGCCTCGATCGGCTGGTTGGAGTTCCAGACCTTCAGGTCATTGAGCTTGTAGACCTTGTCGAACTGGTACTGAATCCAGTTCGGCTGGACGCCCAGGGTCATCCACATGGTGGCCCCGTCCGTGCCGTGCATCGTGCCCGTCGCGTCGAGGCCGGAGCCGTTGATGGTGTTCTCCGGGCCGCATGCTGGGCAGCGAGCTGGAAGCCGTGGCGGTGATGCTCGTGATCGGATAGCCGTAAGGCTCCGCGGTGAAGGACCACACGGGGCCCTTATTGATGGTGCCGTCGGCGGACTTGTTGACCTCATCGATCCGCCAGTAGTAGGTCTGCCCATAGGCAAACGAGCCGGCCGGATCGAAGGTGACATCGGCCTGGCCCTTGCTGGCCAGGACGCCCTTGGCGGCCGTCCGGGAGGCGCTGTTCACATCCGCGGCCACGGTCCCGAAGTACACGTCATGCGTGGCCGGATACTGGCCGGCGGTCCAGTTCAGCGTCGCATCGCGCGGCACATCCGTGGCACCGTCGGCGGGGCTGACATTCACGGCCAGACTCTTGTTGGAGAGACCCGCCATGATGCTCGTGACCTCCGAGGCGGACAGGGCCTTCTGATAGATCAGGAACTCGTCCACGGTGCCCGTGAAGTAGTTGCTGCCGGTCCAGGAGCCCAGGCAGATCACGCCCGAAGTGGCCAGGAACCCGGTCGCCGACGTGTTCTGGGCGACCTGCACGCCGTTGATGAAGATCGTCTTCTGCTGCGCCGCAAAATCGTACCGGAACACCAGGTGGTACCAGGTGCCGCTCTGGAGGATATTGGCGGGGCTGTCGAGGTCCATCGTTATAGAACCCGAAGCGAATGCCGTTGACCGGCGAATCGGTGCTGGTCGGCCCGCCAATGCGCAGGTGCATGCTCACGTGCGTCGCGTTGGACGACAAGGTCGGAAAAGAGGATCTGAGAGCCGCTCGCCGCCAACGTGGGATTGACCCACATGGCGATGGTGAAGCTGCGGCTGGTCCATCGCGACGTGCGTCCCGCGGACGTCACCGGTGCCCGTGAACTTCAGCGCCCCGACGCCGATCTTGCCCGGCGTCACCCACGTCGGGCCGGCCGAAATGGTCCCGTTGTTGGCGTTGACGGTCATGTCGTGGGCGATCGTGCCCGTTCCTTCATCCAGGGGCCAGTAGACCGCCAGCGTCGGGTCGAACCCGGCGAGCGCCGACCAGGCCGGCCCCAACAACAAGGTGCAAAAAACCACCAGAACTGACTTCCGCAACATAATCGTCCTCCTTCAAAAGATGCCTTGCCTCAACACATTTGTACCTCAACCGCACACCGGAAGACTCTGTCCCCCTGCCTGGTGCGGCAACAATCCACCTGGAGACCTTTCCCTGTCACGTGCCCTGTGGAAAATACCCCTCGACGTGTCAACGTGTGCCTGGTTGCGTCTACTCCTCCTCAGAGCCAAGACCACCATTGGGTTCCCCAACGCGACGAGTCGCGTTGGGGGGCCCTTTCCGAAGGCCCAATGAAAGCACCTTTTGCCGAATGAACGTATTGTAAACTCGTATCGATCCACGGTCAAGCAAAAATGCCGGTTTATCCGCCAATGGCAGAGATTATCGGCAGTTGGAGGGTGGGACTTGACAGGGGGGTGGAAATGTGACGCGCAGGCCGGGCCCCGCGTCCCCGGGCCTCCTTTGGGGCGGTGCAGGACGGCAAAAAAGAGCGGGGCGTCGTCTTGTGGACCGACGCCCCGCTTCGGTGTCATGTCGCCTTGTGTGGCGGCGCTGTAACCCTCTGAATTACTTGACCGGGTGACCGTACCCGATGTCATCGAAGTACAGCATGCCGGCGGCGCCCGCCTTCGGGCTGGTCTTATCGCCGACGCCGAGCGTCATCTTCTTGCACGGTCGTCAGGCTGACGCCCGTCAGGCTGCTCAGCGGGATCCGCCATTCCGTCCAGCCCGGCGTGGCGGCGGCCGACGGATTGGCGTTGACCACCGTCTTGGTCTTGCCGGCCTTGTCGGTGACCGTCAGGTACAGCGGCGCCGGATCGTTGGTCGGCATCGCCATCCCGATGGTCGCCACCTGCCAGGAGCCGGTGACCGTGCCCGTGGTGGAGACGTTCGAGAACGTCGCCGTGGTGGTCAGGGTCGCATCATGGCTGCACACGGCCAAGCCGATCAGGACCGGGTTGGTCATCGTGATCGTCTGGGCCGTGCCCAACTGCGTCCAGGTCTTGCCATCCGGGGAGATGTACCCGGTGAAGTTGTTGCCGGTGCGCGGTGACCTTGACCCAGTACGGAGCCGCCGATCGCCGGAGCGGGCTTGTCGTCGTTGGTCGAGGCCCCGGCGGCCGTCAAACGCCGCTGGAAGCTGGCGCCGTTGCCGGCGCCGGAGCCGCCCGCGCGTGATGGGCATGAAGGCATGGGTCGAGCCGGTATCGATGCTCTGGCGGATCATCACGCCGGCTTTGGCCCAGACGTTGGTGTTGGCGACGCTGTCCACGCGGGCCACCATCGTGCCGTCGCCGGTGAGGGTCTTGTAGGCAAAGCGGAACTGGTCGCCGTTGTTCCAGATGTCCGTGCCGCTGCTGGTCATGGTGTAGGTGCCGTCGCCGTTGTCCGATAAAGCCCGCGCCCCGGCCCTGGAACCACAGCGACAGGGTGTCGGCGCCGTTGGTCGTCCAGTTCTGCGTCGTGGTCGAAGGTCCGCGTGGCCTCGGAGTAGTAGGGCGTCTTGACGTTGTTGTACTCGAACGGCATGGACTGCTTGCCGCCATGGATGATCGTCTGCTCGGCAAACGGGGCCGGTCATGTAGCCGACGATCGAGCCGCTCTTGCCGTCGGTCAAGCCGTCGATCCAGGAGTCGTAGATGCGGTTGTCCGTCGTCGTTGTAGCTCTCGAAGTCATCCACGACCGCGTATTCCTGGGTGGTGAAGCTCCAGACGTCGCCCGGATAGGTGACGGTGTTGACCTCATCGACTCTCCAGTAGTAGGTCGTGCCGAAGTTCAGAGAGCCGGGGGTGAAGGCGTGATCGGTCACGGTCTTGGCCGTGGCGGTGCCATTGGCCACGGCGTTCGGGTCGGTGCCGAAGAACACCTTGTGCGAGCCCGCCTCGCGGCCGGGCCGCCAAGTCAGGGTGGCATCCACGCTGACGCCCGTGGCGGCGGTCGCCGGCTGCGGCGACCGGGCCTGGACGGGCACGTAGGAGAACCGGACTTCGCTCAGGCCGGTCGTGGTGCGCATGCCGCCCCAGGTGCTGTTGATCGTCAGCTTGACGTACTTGGCCATGACCCCGCCGAAGTTGACGGTGGTGTTGGCGGCGTAGCCCGGCATACCGGTGGCCTGGGCGAACTGCGGCACGTTGGCCAACGCCGTCCAGGTGGTGCCGTCGGTCGAGTATTCGATCTTGACGTCCTTGGCGCCGAAGCCGAGGAAGGTCTCGATCAGTCTGGTTGGAGTTCCAGACCTTCAGATCGTACAGCTTGTAGACCTTGTCGAACTGGTACTGAATCCAGTTCGGCTGGGCGCCCGTGCTCAGCCACATCGTGGTCCCGTCGGTGCCGTGCAGATCGCTCGGTCGAGGCCGGAGCCGTCGATGGTCTTCTCCGGGCCCATGCTGGGCTGCGAGCTGGAGGCCGTGGCCGTGACACTTCGTGATCGGATAGGCGTAAGGCTCGGCCGTGAAGGACCACACGGCGCCCTTGTAGATCGTGCCGTCGGCGGACTTGTTGACCTCATCGATCCGCCAGTAGTAGGTCTGCCCATAGGCGAGCGAGCCGGCCGGATCGAAGGTGGTGTCGGCCTGGCCCTGGCTGGCCAGCACACCCTTCGGCGCTCGTCCGGGAGGCGCTGTTCACGTCGGCGAACACGGTCCCGAAGTACACGTCGTGCGTGGCGGGATACTGGCCCGCGGTCCAGTTCAGCGTCGCATCGCGCGGCACGTCCGTGGCGCCATCGGCCGGGCTGACGTTCACGGCCAGACTCTTATTGGACAGGCCGCTCATGATGCTCTTGATCTCGGTATCAGACAGGGCCTTCTGGTAGAGCTGGAAATCGTCCATCATGCCCGTGAAATAGTGCGCTGCCGGTCCAGGAGCCCAGGCAGATGCACGCCCGTCGTGGCCTGGAACCCCGCCGCGGACGTGTTGTTGGCCACCTGCACCCCGTTGATGTAGATCCTCCGGGCCTTGGACGGCCAGTCGTACCAGAACGTCAGATGGTACCAGGTGCCGCTCTGGAAGACATTGGCGGGGCTGTCGAGGTCATCGCTGTAGAACCCGAAGCGAGTCCGCTGACGGGCGAATCGGTGCTGGCCGAGTCCGCCAATGCGCAGGTGCATGCTCAAATCGGCCGTGCTGGATTGAACCTCGGAGAACATGATCTGGGAGCCGCTCGCCGGCAGCGTCGGATTCATCCAGAACGCGATGGTGAAACTCTGCGTGTTCATCGCGATGTGCGGCCCGCGGACGTCGCCGGCGCCGGTGAACTGCAGCACGCCGGCACCGACTTTCCCGGCGTTCACCCACGTTGGGCCGGCCGAGATGGTGCCGTTGGCGCCGTGGCCGCTCGGGTCGTGGGCGATAGTGCCCGCCCCGTCATCCAAAGGCCAGTACACGGCCAGAGCCGGGTCGTACCCGGCCAGCGCCGACCAAGCCGGCCCCAGCAACAAGACAGCGAGAACTGCAAGAATCGACTTTCTCAACATAAATTCCTTCCTTCCAAAAATGCCGTACTCAAGATCGTTGCACTGCGTCACGAACTGCATGGAATCACTGGCGGGACTCATCTCCTTTCTGGCAACTATCGCTACCGTGTGCAACGACAGCAATAGCCTCCCAAGAACGACATCCTGCACTCGGGAATTCCTACCCTGTGTCGCATGGGGGAATCCTCCGAGTGCGGGATGTGTCGGGGACACTTCGGCTGTGGCTGCAAGGGACCTCTCGGCGCGACTGCTCGCGTTCGAGCGGCCTTTCTGATTGCGTTTACTCCTATCCTATCGTATGGATCGTCACTCACCAGGCCCAAGTGAGCACCCAAGGCAATACTCGTGCATTGTAGGCGGAACATCATTTGCGATCAAGCAAATTCTCTGTGTTCGCCATGTTCTGTATATTATCGGCGACGGAGCTTTTTTTCTTGACCCATTCTGCGTGTGGTGCCCGTGCTACCAAGCCTGAGATCGATGCCGATGCTATTGAGGACGATAAGGTCTCGCTATTTCTCTTGCATTTCCGGCAGGAAAGACGTGTTGGGGTCCCCGGATGGAGGCACGGGGATGAGACCGGCGTCGCCCAGGAGCTTCACGACGGAAGTAACCGCAGCGCCCTTGCCTTGGGCGGGGGAACCCGGTTTGGGGGCGAAATCGCCCTTGATGAGGGTCATGAGGTCCTGGTTGCTGTCGAACGCCGGAGCATTAGCGAATTGCGGATCGGCTGTCGTGCTCCGCCTCGGTCGCCCGCTGAATCAGGATGGGCGCTGCCTCGGTGCCGTTAGTGCCGACCGTGAGGATGGTCGTATAGACCATCTTGGTCATGCCGCCATCGAGAAAAATGGTATCCCCCGGTTGCACGGCGGTCCAGTTGATCTGGTCCAATTCAT
Source organism: uncultured Planctomycetota bacterium (assembly GCA_963750205.1). Lineage (GTDB taxonomy): Bacteria > Planctomycetota > Phycisphaerae > Sedimentisphaerales > Anaerobacaceae > PLanc-01. Next base: position 105,890 of record CAVVRJ010000061.1, on the reverse strand, counting down.
TCCAAGCCGTGGCCCAGCTCTTCCCGTTGGCGTTGCTGCCCGCTTTCGATACATAGAAGGACTGTCCCTGCGCCGGCCCGCCCGCCTGCACCGCCGAAATCCCTGTCGCGACGACGAAGCTCACGAGGCAACCAATCATCACCCACGTGGCCAATCGAGGACCGTTCCTCATCTCAATTCTCCTTCTTATGCCTCAATCTATCCCCACAGCATGGCGCGTGCAGGGCGGAGAAGATTGCAGGAAACGGTACGTTCGACAGAAGGGTACAAGGTTTCTGCGGCAGTGTCTTTGCCCTCAGGCCCGCCGAATGGTACGATGACGCCGTGCCAATTAAGGAGAGACATCATGCCGCAGAGATCGAGCGTGGTAGTAGTGTCCTTGGTCGTAGGGCTGGGCTTATTCGTGCCTGTAAGGGCATCTGCGGGAGACCCTCAAACGCGGTGGCGTCGCGTCTGGCAACCCAAGAAACGCCTCGCAGGGTTACTACAAACGTGCCCGCAGATTACGCCATCGGTGCCGACCTGTCGTTTCTCAAGCAAGCCGAGGACCGGGGCACGGTGTTCAAGGATGGCGGCCAGGCCAAGCCCGGCCTCCAGATCTTCCGCGACCATGGCTATAACTGGATTCGCCTGCGGCTGTTTCACACGCCCACGCGGCTGCCGAACAATCTCGACTACACCATCGCCCTGGCCAAAGACGCCAAGAAGCTCGGGTACAAGTTCCTGCTGGACTACCATTACTCGGACACCTGGGCCGACCCGGGCAAGCAGACGCTCCCCAAGGCCTGGGAGGGCAAGTCCCACGCCGAGCTGGTGCAGGCCGTCCGCGAGTACACCCGTGACACGATCGTTGCCTTTCGCGAGGCCGGTGTTCTGCCGGACATGGTCCAGCCCGGCAACGAGATCACGCCCGGCATGCTCTGGCCGGACGGCAAGCTGCCGGCGAACTGGGACAACTTCGCGGAGCTGATGAAAGCCGCCATCGAGGGCGTGAAAGCAGGCAGCGGCGACGCCGCACCGCCCCGGATCATGATCCACATCGACAAAGGCGGCAACAAGAACGCGACCAAGTGGTTCTTCGACAAGCTGAACTCCTACGGCGTCCCCTACGACGTGATCGGCCAGTCTTACTATCCGTGGTGGCACGGCTCGCTGGCGGACCTGCGCGAGAACCTGGCCTTCATGGCCGAGGCGTACCACAAGGACATCATCGTCGTCGAGGCGGCCTACAACTGGCGACCCACGGAGTACAAGAACAAGGAAGCCCCGTTCCCCGAGACGCCGGAAGGGCAGAAGCAGTTCTGGGAGCAGGTCAATCGCGCCGTCCTCGAAACGCCGCACGGCTTGGGCAAAGGCGTCTTCTGGTGGGAGCCCGCCGTCACGGGCCCCCTGCGGTCCCGGGGCTTCTTCGATGATGACGGCAACGCCCTGCCCGTCATCACGGTATTCGACCAACACACGAAACGCTGAGTTGCCGGCTCGTAGGATGAGCTTCAGCCCATGCTGCCTTCCATGTTCTTGAAAGGGATAGTGGATGAGGATTTGGAACGACGTTCTGGTCCTGGGTGCCATGTCCACGCTGGCGTGGGCATGCTCGGTCGCGCCCGCCGTGGAAGTGAAATCGCCGGACGGGCAAGTGGTCCTTTCGCTGGAGGTAAAGGACTTCGAGGGGGTGGCATCGTGCCCGGTTTACAGCGTCATGTATCGGGGCAAGCTCGTGATCGCTCCGTCCCGCCTGGGGCTGGTGCTCGCGACCGCGCCGCTGGCCGAGGGATTGCAGATCGTGCGCCAGACGGAAAGCAGTGCGGATGCGCAATGGAAGCCGGTCTGCGGCGAGCGGAGCACGGTTCGCGACCATTACAACCAAGTCATCGTCGAGTTGGAGGAACGCGGTGCGTCCAAGCGGCTCCTGCACGTGACGTTGCGGGCTTATGATGAGGGCGCCGCCTTCTGCTATACTCTGCCCAAGCAAGCAGACATGGAACGTGTCACGATCTCACGGGAGTTGACGGACTTCCGCTTCCCCGCCGACTACAGCGCGTGGGCGACCTATACGGCCCAGGGCGTCTATACGAATGTGCCGATCAGCCAGATCAAACGCGGCTGCGAGCGTCCGCTGGTCGTCCGGTTGGCGGATGACATGTACGCCGCCGTGGCCGAGGCACGCTTGGTGGACTATGCGAGAATGAAGCTCTCGCCGCTTGCCGGCGTTCCGCACTGCCTGGTGGCCGACCTGGGCAGCGAAGTCTCGCGGCCGCTGCCTCTGCAAACTCCTTGGCGTGCGTCATGGTGGCCGACAGTCCCGGACAACTGCTGGAACACAACGATCTCCTCCTCAATCTCAACGACGTCTGTGCCCTTGCGGACACGTCCTGGATCAAGCCGGGCAAAGTCATCCGCGAGGCAACACTCAGCACCGCGGGCGGCAAGGCCTGCGTGGATTTCGCCGTCAAACACCACCTCCAATATGTCGAATTCGACGCCGGCTGGTATGGGCCGGAGAATGACGATGCCTCCGACGCCCGGGCCGTTCACCTCGATCCCAAACGCTCGAAGGGACCGCTCGATTTGCAGGAGGTGATCCGCTACGGGGCCCAACGGGGCATCGGGGTCATTCTCTACGTGAATCACAAGGCCCTGGAGCGACAGTTGGACGAATTGCTGCCGCTCTATCAGAGTTGGGGTGTCAAGGGCATCAAGTTCGGCTTCGTCAATGTCGGCACGCAGAAATGGACAAGCTGGATGCACGAGGCCATCCGCAAGGCCGCTGAGCACCGATTGATGATTGATGTCCACGATGAGTACCGCCCGACGGGCTGGTCGCGGACCTATCCCAACTTCGTGACCCAGGAGGGCATTCGCGGCGATGAGGAGCGCCAGCCCAACAGCATGTCCCTGACGACGCTCTTCACCCGGATGCTCGCCGGGGCCGCCGACAACACGATCTGTTACTACGACCAGCGCGTGGACCAGCAAGCCAGCCATGCCTATCAACTCGCCAAGGCGGTCTGCTTCTATAGCCCCTGGCAGTTCCTCTATTGGTACGACCGCCCGTTCGTCTCCCGCGAAGTGACGGGCCGGGCCCCGGATGCCCACAATGTGATCGGCGACGAGCCCGAGTTGGAGTTCTTCGATCATTGCCCCACCGTCTGGGACGACACCAAGGTCCTGCAGGGCAGCGTTGGTCAATGCGCCGTGATCGCCCGGCGCAGCGGCGCTGAGTGGTTCCTTGGCGGCATGAATAGCGACGAGCCGCGTTCCTTCGATATCCCTCTGCAATTCCTCGACGCGGACAAGAAATACACGGCGTACGTCTACTCCGACGATCCGACGGTCGCGACGCGAACCCACATCAAGATCGATCGGCTTACGGCAGATCGCGGCACCGTCCTGAAGATAGCGATGCCCGCCCGCGGCGGTCAGGCCCTCCGCCTGGTGCCCGTGCCTTGAAGCCTCCAAAAGAACGAACGCGGGCAAGACCGCTCCCCTGTCATTGCGAGCGCAGCGAAGCAATCTCTTTCGCCCATGCGGAGGCTGAGATTCCTTCGTCGCTGCGCTCCTCGCAATGAGAGGTGGAGGTTCATTCTCTTGGACGTTCTCAGTTCGTGCTCGGGGCGACGCCCGCCGGCACGGCCTTCTTCTCCAGCACGTCGTCATGGAAGAGCACGTAGTACGCGCCCAGCAGCACCGCCATCATGGCCGTGAGAATGACCCAGATGGCGTCCCAGTTGGTGACCTTTTGAGCAGCGCCTGCGATGGTCTGCTCGACGGTGTACAGGTCGATGAGCTTGTTATTGAAGAAAGTGCCGATGAGCATGCCCACACCGAACAGGAGCAGGGAGATCAGCCCCTGGGCCTGAGCTCGGATCTCCGCCGGGGCCTTCTTATCGACATAGACTTGGCTGCCGACGAAGAAGAACCCGTAGATCAGGCCGTGCACGAGAATGGCTACGTAGTACAGGGAGGTCAGGTGGAGCACGCCGCCGCCCAGGAAGGCCGCATACCGCACGAGCAGTGCCACGAGCCCGGCGCCCATCGCCCACTTGGCTCCGTAGCGCGCCAACGCCATCGGCACCAGGAGCATGAAGAACATCTCCGCCAGTTGCCCCAGGTTCATGGTGGCGGTCACTTGCTCGAAGCCCTGGCTCTTGAAGAACTGCGAGCCGAGCGAGAAGTACATCGTGAACGGGATCATCACCAACAAGGCGATCGCCATGAACAGGGCAAAATTGCGGTCCTTCAACAGCGTCAGGGCCCGCAGCCCGAGCACGTCGACAAGCGAGGCGGGCTTTCCCTTCGCCGGCGGAGGCGTATCGGGCAACGTCAGATTGAGCAGAGCGGCGACCAGCGCTGTACCGGCGCCGCAATACAGGGGGATCGCCGTGCCGTCGAGGGACTTCGTCCCGAACACCTTCACCGCGATCAGGCTAAACACGGCGGCCGCCACCCAGCCGATCGAGCCGAACACGCGAATCTGCGGGAACTTCTCTGAGGGGGCGCTGGACATGGCGATGGCATTGGTGATGCTCCAGGTCGGCATGTAGCACAGCATGGCCAGCAGCAAGATCACAAACAGAGCGGTCGGATTCGTTTGCAGCCCGCCCAGGAAGAAGAGCGCCGCACAACAGAGGTTCAAGACCATCAGCACCTTCTGGCTGGCAAAGTGACGGTCCGCGATCATGCAGAAGATCGGCGCCACCAGACACCCCAGGGGCATGCTGCTGATAATCAGGGATTTCATGATGCCCGTGATCCCGATGTTGTCAACGTAGGCGGCCAACTGCACCCACCAGGCGGCGAACATCATATATTGGAGGAACATCATCACGCTGAGACGGATGCGGACACCCATGGACATGCTGTTCATCTCAAAGCTCCTTTCCCCGAAGAGAAGCGGTTCCTTGGAAGTGTCAAGGGTGAAGTCCGGAGTGTGGGGCGCCAGCCGCCGCTTGAAACTTCCGACTTCACACTTGAAACTCTTTACGGGCACGAGACGAGCAAAATCGGCCTGGATCATACCACAGGGTTGGGGCGGTGGCTACAGTAGAACAACGAAATGATCTCCGTCGCCAATTCGGACGACAGAGGAACCGGAAGCGTTATTGCTTGCGATGCTGGCGGAGCAGGTCGAGGAGGTGCTGCATGTCGGCGGGCATGGGGCGCTTCGAATTTGACGCGCTCGTTCGTCGTCGGGTGGGTGAATTCGAGGGTGCGGGCGTGCAGGGCAACCCGGTTGATGACGGGCTCCTCGATCGCGGGTTCGGCGTCGGCCAGTTGCCACGGGTAGACCAGCTTGCCGCCGTACATGTCGTCGGCCACGATCGGGTGTTTGATGTAGGACAGGTGCACGCGGATCTGGTGCGTTCGACCGGTGTGTGGCTCGCACCGCACCAGGGAAAAGCCCCGGAAGGCTTCCATCACTTCATAGTAGGTAACGGCCTCTTTGCCGATCTCCGGGCGGATGGCGTACTTTTCCCGGATCGTCGGATGGACGCCCAGCGGGGCGTTGATGCGGTCGGCGTGCAACTCGGGCGTGCCGTGCACGATGGCCATGTAGGTCTTGTTCACCTCGCGCTGCTCGAACTGCTTGGCAATCCGCCACTGGGCCCCTTCGTGCTTGGTGACGACCATCACGCCGGAGGTATCGCGGTCCAGCCGGTGGACGATGCCCGGACGAAACTCCCCCAGCCCGCTGGAGAGCCGGTCGGAGTAGTGCACCAGGGCGTTGACCAGCGTCCCGCGGACGTTGCCCCGGCAGGGGTGCACGATCAAGTCGGGCTGCTTGTTCAGGATGATGATGTCGTCGTCTTCGTAGAGGATATCCAGCGGGATATTCTCCGGCTGGATGTCCTTGCTCGGCGGCTCGGGGATCACCAGCTCAATCACGTCGCCGTGGGTCAGCTTGAAACTTGGCTTGACGGGTTTGCCGTTGACCTTCACGCCACCGGCCCGGATGGCGTCTTGGAGGAAATGCCGGCTGAGGTTGCGGAACCGGCCGTGCAGGTACTTATCGAGCCTGCGCTCCGTGATGCCGACACCCACGTGCAGCGTTAGCGGCCGACCTCTGAGTTCTTGTAGTTCATCCATAGGCATGGCACGCCAAAGGCCTCCGGCCCGCCCGATTTCATTCAGGGCGGGCTTGGGACGATGCCACCCGGCATTGCTTCGGTCATTTCCGTCGCGCTCTACTTGCTCTGCGGCGCGTTCGTATCGGGCTTGCTCGGCGCCGCCGCGGGAGCCGGAGAGTTTGTCGGGGCGGGCGTCGGAGCGGCACTGGTCTTCGTTTCGGGCGCTGGGGCCGGTGCTGGTGCTTGCGGCGCGGGCGTCTGCGGCGCCGGCGTCTGCGCTGGGGCAGTGCTGGTCTTGGCCGCGTCGCTGGCGGGCGCGGGCGCGACCGTTGCCGGTTGCGGAGCAGGACCGAACGTTGGGGCGCTCGCGGCCCCGGGCTGAAGCTGGAGCGCCGAGGCCGGCGGTGTCGTCGGCTTCGGCGGTGCCGGCTGGAAAGCCACGGCAGACTTGTAGTCGTCCATTGTCTTTAAGCGATACGCCGCCGCCGCTTGGGCGGTTGTGCCGGCGTAGTCGGGCTTGTCCGCCACCTCGCGGTAAAGCGCCGCGGCTTTGTCGAAGTTGCCGAGTTCTTCCTCGCACAGACCCAGTCCGTACTGGGCCGCTGCGGCGAGGGAGGGATTCGACGGCTTGCGCTCCAGGGCTTGCTGGTAACTCGCCTGAGCTTTGGCGATCTGCGTAGCGACCTCTTCGTGACTGACCTCGTTCAGGCGGAGATGCAACTCCGCCCGGAGAGCGTCGCCGCGCTTGATCAGGGCCAGCGCCGCCATATTGCTGTTGGACGATTTGGCCGCGAAGTCCTCCAAGTCCTTCTCGGTCTGCACCAGAACATACGACTCGTCGGCGTTCTGGCTCACGGCGCTCGCGGCCCGCATCGTTTGCTGCGGCACTTGCGAGACGAGCGTGGTCAGCCGCGTCTGGGTGCGCGCCACCACGACGTTCTTGCGATAGAAGCTCACGAAATAGATCAGGGCGGCCACCACAATCACGGCCGCCGCCGCCATCAGCGTGCGCCGGTTCTGGTCCGCCCACTCGGGGAGATTCATGATCCAGTCGGCCAGCTCGTTGGTTTTCAGTTCGTGCCGATGATCCGATTTCATTCTCGTTCTCCGGTCATAGTACGTGTAAGTCCAGTTTTATGTTTGGGCCTCGGCCCACGTTATCGGGCCGTCAAAAAAAGGCAAACGATCATAATAACAATACGTCTTTTAAGTTGCAAGGCAAGAGCGGCCGACTTAGAATTTTGCGCTGCCGCTTTCTTTCAGTGTGCGCGGGACCCCGGTACCCGGGAACGCCGATCTCCCGATCGGCTCTTCTCCGGAGGCCAATCAGGAGATTGGCGGTTCTGGGGACCCATCAGACATTGGGGATGGATGGAATGCTACACATACGGACTGCACGAACCGGGGAGACCATGGCTTTGCTTGGGGCGATACTCTGTTTCTTGCCGACGACGGGGGCATGGGGCGAGATCAGCAAGAGACCGGCCTGTCTCGACGCGGTCTGGGACCCGCAGCGCTATATCAAGGTCAGCGAAGTCAAGCCCGGCATGCCGGCGTACTGCCTGACCGATTACGGCGAGCACGGCGTGGAGAAGTTTGAGATGAAGGTTCTGGACGTGGTCTATGGCATCCGGGACCTGGAGCCGGGCCGGAGCTCGATCTTGGTCATGGGTCAGGACGAGCGCTTCAAGCACACGGGCTTGGTGGCGGGGTGCAGCGGCTCGCCCGTCTTCATCGACGGTCGTCTCGCCGGCGCCCTGGCCTGGGGCTACACTTTCTCCAAGGATCCTTTGTATGGGGTAACCCCGATCGAGGAGATGCTCGAAGTCGGCGAAGTTGGTGGGTCTGCCCCGGCAGGGGGTACAGCCCGGAAGGCGGCGCTGACTTTCGATCTGTCCAAACCGATCGATCTCGCGGAGATCGATAAAGAGCTCACCGCCCACAAGGTGCTGGCCTCGTCAGGCTCGAACGGGCCGGCGGCGCTGCCTTGTCCGTTGCTGATTTCCGGCCTGCCGGGCGAGACCTGTCAAGAGCTTACCGCGCCGCTGGAGGCGCTGGGCTTCCAGGCGGTGGCCAGTCCGGCCGGGGTCCCGGCGCAGGCCGGCGCGACCACGCTCCAGCCGGGCGGGACTTTGGCGATCCCCATGGTCACGGGCGACATTCGGATGAGCGCGGTCGGGACCGTCACGGAAGTCCGGGGCGACCGCATCTACGGGTTCGGCCACAGCCTCTTCGGCGGCGGTCCCACGAATCTGCCCATGGGGGCGGCAAAGTGTACACCGTCGTCTCGAACCTGGTGAGTTCCTTCAAGATGGCCACCTGCTCGGACATCGTCGGGGCCATCACGTGCGATCAATCCGGGGCGGTCGTCGGACGGGTCGGCGAGAAGCCGAGGATGATCCCGCTGACGATTCATTGCGAGCGGTTCAATGCCCTGGAGCCGTGCAACTACAATTGCCAGGTGGCCTATCATCAGGAATTGACGCCGGTCCTGGTCCGGGCCGCGATCATGACGGCAGGCCTCCGGGGCGGGCCCTTCCCGCCGAATCACACGGTAGAATATGATGCGGCGATTGATCTTGACGACGGCCGGTCCATCCGTTTTTCCAACACGTCTTCCAATGCCGAATTGGGCGAGCCCGGCGTGGAAATCGCCGGCTCCCTGGCGCTGCTGATGAACAATCCCTTCCGAACGGCCGAGGTCAAGGATCTCCACTTCGACGTGCGCGTGACGCCGAAGAACATCGCCTCCTATCTTTGGTCGGTCGAGGTCGCCAATCCGAGGCCCAAGCCGGGCGACACGATCCGAGGCCGAGGTCGTGGTCGAGTCCTTCCTCAAGGAAAAGCGGCAAGTACGAGGTGGCCGTGGAAGTCCCGGACAATCTTCCGCCCGGCAAATACCAACTGCTGTTCCTCGGGCACCGGGAATACGAGAACTTCCTGCGCAAATCCGTGCCGTACCGATTCCTGGCCACGAATTATCAGACGCTGGTCGATTCTCTGAACAATCTGCTGAACGTCAACCGAACCAAGTTGTATTGCCTGCTGGTGCTGCCGCCCGGGGGCATTGCGCTGGAGCGGGCCGAGCTGCCCAATTTGCCCGGCACCAAGGCGCTGCTTCTGCAAAGCGAAAAGCGGACCGTGGCAATTCAGCCCTATCCGCGCTGGATCGAAACGACGATAGAAACGGGTACTGTGATCGGCGATAAGGAGATGGTGCCCATCACCGTACATAAGGAATGAGGTTCTGCCGAAGGGCGACCCGAAATCCGAAACAAATTCACAAGCCCAAGCCCCAATGACCGAAACGATGGCGCTGGGCCGCTGGCCTGTTTGGAATTTTGAGTTTTGGATTTGTTTCGGATTTGGGATTGGGAATTTCGGATTTCCGCGTGGCGGCCTGGGATTTCCGGCCGCCCCTCCGCAAAAGCTCGCTAAGGGAGTAGATATGACGCAAGGACAATGCCGTAGGACCGGTAGAAGAATCGTCGCTGTGAGTCTGTTCGTGGTGCTGTCAGCCTCGGTGAGCCCGGCCGTCACCAGCAAGGTGACACGCCAAACCACCAGCAAAGACCTGGCGGCAGGCCAATCCGATGGGGTGGTCATCACCTCACGTGGGACGATCCAGCTCGGCCGGGCCGCCAAAGTGCTCGCTTCCGACTTCGAGGACGTGTGGTCCGTCAACAGTATCGTGGTCAGCGGCGGGACGATCTTCATCGGCACCAGCCCGAATGGCCATGTCTACAAGTACAGTCTTGGCAAGCTCACGAAGATCTTCCCGCCGGAGGAAGAAGCGGCGGCGGCCAAGCCCGAGCCCACGGCGGCCAAACCGGCCGAGCCCCAGCCCGGGGAACCGAAAAAAGAGGTGAAAGAAGCCGGCAAGGATGCCGGTAAGTCCGAGAAAAAAGAGGAGGGCAAGGTCGTCGAGGCCACGGAGCGGCTCTCCAACCAGCATATCTTCGCGATGTCGATGGACGTGGCGGGACGGCTCCTGGCCGGCATCAGCGGCGACAAGTGTCGCCTCTGCCGGTATGAGGCCGGCAAGATGGAGACCATCTTCGAGCCCAACGACGCCAAGTACATCTTCGATATCGAGACGGACAACGTCGGCAACATCTACCTGGCCACCGGTCCGCAAGGCCGGGTCTACGTGCTCGACCCCTCCGGAAAAGTGGCCCAGTTGGTCTATCGCGGGCGGGACAAGAACATCCTGTCCGTGGCGGCCAGCCGCGACGGCTTCCTGTACGCCGGCACCGACACGCGGGGGCTGGTCTACAAGATCAATCCGCGCAACAAGACGGCCACGGTCCTCTATGACAGCGACGAGCCGGAGATCACGGCGCTGATCGCGCAGGAGGGGCCGGGCCCCCAGAGCGGCGTTCTCTATGCGACCGCCACGTCCGCCAGCGTGGTGGAAACGGAACAGAAGTTCGCCGCCCAGCAATCTTCCGGGCGGCCCGACAGCCGCAAGGAAGAAGGCGGCAAGACGCCCGCCGAAGGCGGTACGAAGCTAAAGGTTGCCAACACCGGGCCCGGCTCTGCTCCCAAAGCAGCGCAGGCCCCGCGGCCCGCGCCCAAGCCCGCCAAGCCGGGCATGGCCAGCTACGTCTACCGAATCAACAAGCAGGGGTACGTCAGCGAGGTCTTCAGTGAGTCGGCCGTGTTCCTCTGCATGGCCAGCCAGGACGGCAAGCTCCTGGTCGGCTCGGGCAACGAGGCCCGGCTCTACAGCGTGGACCCCGAGTCGGAACGCCATGCCATCCTCTACGAAGACCGCAAGGCCAGTCAGATCTCTGCTCTGGCGGTTTCCGAGCAGGACGTCTACGTCGGCACCGCCAACCCGGCTAAGCTCATTCTGCTCTCCTCCGGCTTTGCCTCCCGCGGACCTACACGTCCGATCTGATCGACGCGGGCCAGCCGGCCAAGTGGGGCAAGCTCCAGATGGACGCCGACATTCCGCGCGGCTGCAAGGTGCTCGTGTCCTCGCGCAGCGGCAACGTCAAAGACATAAACGATCCGACGTTCTCGGAATGGACGGAGCCGGTGGCGATCACGGAGCCGATTGCGCTGCGCTGCCCGATTGCGCGGTTCTGCCAATACCGGCTCACCCTGGAGACCGAGGACGCCCAGAAAACCCCGATCATTCGGGAAGTGGCCGTGGCCAGTGTCGTGCCGAACCTGCCCCCGCGCGTTGACACGGTCGACGTCACGCGGCTGCAGAACCCCGGCAAGGAAGGCGTCTTCAAGATCGGCTACAAGGCCACGGACGAGAACGACGACAAGCTTATCTACAAGCTGGACTTCCGCAAGGTCGGCCGCGCCAACTGGATTCAGATCAAGGACAAGATCGAGGCGGATGTCCTGGAGTGGGACAGCAAGACCGTCGAGGACGGCCGGTACGAAATCCGCGTGACCGCCAGTGACGAGCGCAGCAATTCGCCCGCCACCAAGCTGACGGGCAGCCGGATCAGCGAGCCGATCGTGGTGGACAACACCGGCCCGGTGATTCGCAAGTACTCCATCGAGAAGACCGGCCGCAGCGCGACCCTGAAGCTGGACGTTGCGGATGAGTTGAGCGTTATCGGCCGGCTCGAATACACGCTCGACAGCAACGCCGAGTGGAAGGGGGCTCTGCCGGATGACGGGGTCTGCGACACCACCGAAGAGAGCTTCACGATCACGGTCGAAGACCTCGAGCCGGGCGAGCACGTGCTCGCGCTGCGCGTCGCGGATGACGTCGGCAATGTTACTCACAAGACATTTGAGTTGAGTGTCCAGGGAAAGTAGCCGGCCCAGGGCCGGAGAATCCAAATTCCAAGCACCAAATCCCAAACAGACTCCAATGACCAAAACCCAAAACTCAAAACAGGCCGCGCCGCGGCGTCAGCGTTTCGGTCATTTAGGCTGGGAGTTTTGGATTTGTTTGGGATTTGCGATTTCGAATTTCGGATTGCCGCGATGACGCCGCGAACCGTCGAATTTGAACAAGTCGTTCATACGGTGGCCTCGCTGTGCGTGGCGGCTTGCCATGAATTGCCGGCCGACGTGTTGCAGGCGTTGGAACATGCGGCCGGGAGTGAGTCCAACCCGCGTGCCGTGGGGATTCTGCGGCAACTCATCGAGAACGCTGCGCCGCGCCGCCCAGGACCAAATCCCCTTGTGCCAGGATACGGGATTGACAGTCGTATTCGTGGAGCAAGGGGCCCAGGTCGTGCTCGCCCCGGCCGGACGGGGCCGGGAGACCCTGATCGAGGCTATCAACGAAGGTGTCCGGGCCGGCTATGAGGCGGGATATCTCCGCCAGAGTGTCGTGGGCGACCCGCTGCACAACCGCAAGAACACCGCGACGAATACCCCGGCCATCGTTCACCTGACCCTCGTGCCCGGCGACCAGTTGAAGCTGGCGGTGATGGCCAAGGGCGGCGGCTGCGAGAACAAAAGCCAATTCCGCATGTTCCGGCCCACCGCCGATCGCCGGGAGATTATGGACTGGGTCACGGGCGTCGTGTGGGAGGCAGGGGCGGACGCGTGTCCGCCTTTCGTCGTGGGCGTGGGGCTAGGCGGCAATTTCGAGCACAGTTGCCTGCTCAGCAAGAAGGCCTTGCTGCGGCGTCTGGACGAGCCACACGCCGATCCATTCTACGTGCAGATGGAGCAGGACTTGCTGAACCAGATCAATGCGCTCGGCTTAGGTCCCCAGGGTCTCGGCGGCAACACGACCGCTTTGGCCGTGCTGATCGAGACGGCCCCATGTCACATCGCCTCGCTACCTGCGGCGGTGAACATCGAGTGCCACAGCCATCGCCACAAAACCAAGGTTTTGTGATGGTTGATTGTTGATTTAGGTGGACATGGTGCACACCACGGCTCCGCCGCAAATCAACCATCAAACATCAAACTTCCTCAATCCCCTTTGAAGCTGGCCATCCAGGGGGCTTGGGTTTCCCAATCCGGCTCGGGGCCGGTGACTTCAAAACGCTTGCTCCACCTCTGACGCCAGAGCGACTTGAGCCAGATTTTCTCAACGTGGTAGTCCAGGTAGACGCCGTTAGTAGCCTGCTGATGACGGTTCATGCAGAAGCGGTTCATAGCGTTGTCGTCGCCGGGGATCCGGGCACTGCGGTCGTCGAGGTTCGGCGGCGTGTCCGTGTTGTCCGGCCAGCCGCACCAAAACCAGCCGTCCAGGAACAACGGGATCTGGGCCGCCCCCTTGACGTTCGGGGTTTCCAGAAGAACTGCTCGGGTTTCCCGTAGAGCGTGCCGCCGGGCTCGGCGTTGACATAGACCCAGCCGTTGATGCCGTAGCTGCCCGAAGTTCCGATCGGCCGGCCGCTGCTGGCGGCCACGACGCCCCAGGCCGTCTCGGCGTCGCCGCCCAGTGTTAAGGTATCGGTGGCGCCGTCCGGGGCCGCCACCTTGGTGGCCGCCGGGCAGAGGCGGAATTTGTTGTCCCGGTAATAGTACGAGAAGAGCACGTCGATCCAGCGGCCGCTGCTGGAGGTGCGCTTCGGGAAGAAACCGTTGTTGTCGTCGGTGTACTGGACCCAGATCAGGCCCCACTGCTTGAGATTGGATTGGCACGCGACGGCCCGGGCCTGCTTCCGCACGCGCTGCAGCGCGGGCATCAGGATCGCCACCAGGATCGCAATGATGGCAATGACCACCAGCAGCTCGATCAGGGTGAAGCCATTGAGATTGTTGATTTTTGATGTGTGATTGTTGATGGTCACGCGCCGGCTCGGCCGTTGGTGGATCTCGCTCGGTGGTAACTCTCTCAGTTTGGTCATGACGTCTCTCAAGAAATCAAAAATCATAAATCAACAATCAAAAATGTCCATCATCATTGGGCGAGATCGAGCTTGCCCGGGTAGTGCTCATCGAGCCAGTCACAATCCACATTGGGCGGATTGAACGTGACGTCCTTGCCGTAGCCCAGGGCCGCGGCTTCGTTTCGACTCATGCAATAGATGATCGTCCGCTTGTCGGCCCACTTCTTGCGGTCGGCGTGGCCGTCCATGAAGCTGAAGGTGCAGGCGTCGCTGTGAAAAATGCCCAGCGGGTCCCACAGTTGGTCCGTATGTGGGTTGTACGACCAGCCCTCATGGTTGTAGTTGCCCGACAGGCCATCGTAGATGTCCTCCACGAACAGCATCTTCTCCGCCGGTTCTTTGAACGTGAACAGCTTCTTGGGGTCCTTGGCCTGTGTCGCCCGCAGGTAATCGGGAAGCGAGTAACTGCGGTAGATGCAGTAGGCGGGACTGCGGCCGAGGCTCGTGCCCTGCGTGATCCGGTTGTCGCCCGGGCAATGATAGACTTTGACGGTTTTGAGATAGGGGTAGAGGACGCCGGCCTCCAAGCCGTTGTACCGTTGTTGCAGCGTCACGTCGCCGGTGGCCATTTGCACGACCTGGCCGCCGGCATAGTCGAGCGGCGGCATCACCCAGGCCGGCACGCCATTGACCGGAGCATACGCCGCCCAGCCCGCGGGCATCGAGCCGCCGTTGTCATCCACATACATGATGTACGCCTGGGCCAAAGAGCGTTGGTTCGCGAGGCAGTTGACTCCCCGGGCCTGCTCGCGGGCGATCTTGAGAGCAGGCATCAGAATGGCCATGAGAATCGCGATGATGGCGATCACGACGAGTAGCTCGATGAGGGTAAAAGCAGAGCTTCTACATTGCGGATTTCGGCCCCGGATCGAAGTCCGGGGTGACAAGATTTCGGATTGCGGATTCGCATCATGAATTCTCTTCAATCCGCAACCATCAATCCGAAATCCGCAATCAGGAGCAGATTTGGGATTCTTCCGATGGATTCTCATACCCCGCTCTCTGCCTTTGGGCGGCTCAATAGTCTTTCAACGGCTGCATCCACTGCGGCCAGTCGCCCGGCATGACGCCGCCGGCGCGGGTCCACGGCCCCTCCACATTGTAGGTTTTGTGCCAGCGCAACGTCCACAACTCCTTGAGGCCGACCTTGCGGGCCGACCAATCCAGGAAGGCCATGTTGATGCCGCCGTCATGGCGGTCGATGCAGATGCGGCGCATGTGTTGGGTGCTCTCCCAGGCCTCGTCCTGGACCGTGGGAGGGTTGTCCGTGTGCAGCGGCCAGAGGTTGAACCGGAGGGAATCCGAGAACAAAGGCACATAGGCCGCCTCTTTCGCGTTTGGCGTCCTCCAGTTGTTCTTCGTGTCAAACCCCTCGTAGACCGTCGCCATGCTGGCGGGAGGGTCTTCCACCCAGCCGTTGACGCCGTAGCTACCCCAATCGCCGTCCGGCCCGTATCCCGCGCCCGTGAAAATGCCCCAGGCGGAGAACACGTTCCACACCGGGGCGGGGTTCCCGAACTCGTCATAAATCGGTTTCAAGGCGGTCGGACAGCAGCAGATCTTGTGATCGTTCTTATAGAGGTTGCGCAGGGAGTTAAACCAGTGGAACGTGTGGGAGCCGTCGGCGGCGATGCCGGGCTCGAGCCGGCCGTTGTTGTCCTCCGCGTACATGGAGAAATAGAGCGTCCATTGCTTCAAATTGGCCCGGCAGCCGACCGTCCGGGCCTGATTCTTGACGCGGGCCAGCGCCGGCATCAGGATCGACATCAACAGCGCGATGATGGCGATCACGACCAGCAGCTCGATCAACGTAAAGCCTTTTGATCTCCGCATAACGGTATTCCTCACGGTGCCCGACTCGATGGATGCGGTCTTGTCAATAAGTGAAAATCGTGGTGGCTTCCGGGCCCCAGACGACCTGGGACGACCAGACGATGTCCGGGTTGTCCGCCTCGATTTCCCCGTTGTTGGCCTGGGGAGGAATGTGTTTGCCGAACACCAAGGTCCTCGGGTCTTCCCATTTGTGATACGCGCCGTGTCCGTCGGCAAAGGAGAACTGGGTGCCGTCGCCGTGGCGCACCGGCGGGGGATCCCACCAGGAGAACTTGGTCGCCCATACGGTCCATCCTCCCATCGCGGACGGACAGGTGCCGCCGTCGTCGAGGAACACCATGCGGTTGGCCGCATCCTTGATCAGCATCCGCCTTTTGATCGGCGTGACCTTGGCGTTCATCTGGCTCTCCCACCCCTTGCAGTTCATGGAGTCCGCGATGGAATAGGTGCGGACCGGCGGGCTGATTTGGCCATAGTAGTCCGCCACCTGCCTGGTTACGTTCGGGCACTTGTAGACCTTGAGGGTCTTCGCGTAGGGGTAGAGCGCGCCGTTCATGATAGCTTGTTTCTTGGCGTCCTCCGTCATGTTCGTCACATAGTCCCGCTGGACCCAATACGGGCCGTTGGTGGCGGCCATGCCGTATTCCCCCGAATCGCCGTTCACGAGCATGTCGCTATTATCGTCGGCGTACATAATCCACGCGAGTGTCAGATTCTTGAGGTTGGCAAGACAGGCGCTGCGCTGGGCCTGTTCGCGCGCCGGCTCAGCGCTGGCATGAGGACCGCCATCAAGATCGCGATGATGGCGATCACGACGAGCAATTCGATCAGTGTGAAACCTGCGGAGTGATGGTCGGTAACCTTCTTTTGCCTCATGGTGGTTCACTGCCTCTCGAAAACGATACGGATCAGATTCCTTCTGCCGCCAGCCACACAACGAAACAAGCCAACCCGCTGGGGGTTGGCTTGTCTGTGTCAACGGACGATCAAAAGTCCGGGAACGGGCGGATCCAGTCCGGCCACATCGAATCGTCCACGCCGCCGGCTCGGGTCCACATACCGGCTGTGTTGAACTTCTTGTGCCACTTGAGCGTCCACAGCTCCTTGAGGCCGACCTTGCGGGCGGACCAGTCACAGAAGGAGACGTTTTCCCACCCGACGTGGCGGTTGATGCAGGTGCGGCCCATGTGGTCCGCGCTCCACGCAGCCTCTTCGCTGACGGCCGCTCCCTCTGTGTCCTGGGGCCACAAGTCGAAACGCAAAGCCTCCGACATTAGGGGGATGTTCCCCGCGTTCGCGACATTGGGCGTCCGCCAGAAGTTGGCAAGCTGAATGCCATTCTCAAAGGTCGTCGGGGCGCTGGGCGTCGGATCCAAAAGATAGCCATTGAGGCCGTAGCTGCCGTCGATGCCGTCGTCGCACACCTGCGTAATCCCATTAAAGGTGCGCGTGTAAATGCCCCAGGAGGAGAAGATAGTCGGCACGGGGTTCGCGTTGTGAAACTCATCATAGAAGGGCTTCTGATTCTTCGGGCAGAACCACGTTTTATTCAGGAGGCGGCTCTGGTCCCGCGGGGGCAGTGCCACAATCCACCAGTACTCCCCGCCATTTGAGCTGCTGGGCCCGCTGATGAACTTGTTGCTATCCTGCAGGTACATACTGAAGACCAGGTTCCACTGCTTGAGGTTGGCGCAGCACTTGGTCATGTTGGCCTGCTCTTTGACCTTGCGCAAGGCCGGCATGAGGATCGCCAGCAGAATCGCGATGATGGCAATAACCACCAGCAATTCGATCAATGTGAATCCGCGTCGCTTAATCATGTCCACACTCCTTCACCCAAGACGAGAACACAGACAGACTACCACTTACGTGTGCAAGATGCTCGAAAGAAGCATCCTGTTCCACCGGTTTTCTACCCTTTTGCGGCAAGAGCGTACTTTCACTCACGTCCAGTATTATAATGCCGGCCCAGCCGCAATGCAAACCTAAAGCCCGCAAATATCCTAAATCACCGCTACCGAGGGCCGATAACTGCCGACGGCCGCAAAGCCACGACGCAAGGTCTATCCCAAGGCGGCAGTCCTCGGATTTCAGTGCAATCCCATTTCCGAGGACTGACCCCTTTCTCTCTGACTGGAAGCCCACTGGGAGACCGGCGTCTGTCGAGCTGGAGAAGCGGCATTTCGCAAGTCTTTATATGATCGCAATTTAGAGGCGTCTGGCGAGGCCCGGGCATTGCTGCGGTCCAGGAACTGGCACAGAGGCCCGGCCGTTATGATCATCGTCATGAAGCGTGCATGAGGCGGTAGCAAGAGTCCGCCACATCGACGTATTGCGCGGGAGAAAGGTCCTCCGGGCGGCGCGTCGGATCGATGGCGTGCTGGTCGAAAAGCTCGAGCCAGAGGTCGCGCCCACCGAGTTCCGGCGGCGTCTGCTTGATGCAGGCCCGGAGCATCTTGCGTCGGTGGCCGATAAACAGACCGACCACGCTACTGAAAAGGTCCATGTCCAGGATGCGGCCGCTCTTGTCCGGGTCGCGCACGTAACGAACCATGGCGGAATCGACCCCGGGCGGCGGCCAAAAGACACTCGGCTTGAGCCGCCGGAACAGCTCTACCGTGCCGGTGGCCTGCAAAAAGACGCTCAGCGTGCCGTACTCCCGGCTGCCCGGCTGGGCCGTCATCCGCTCGGCCACTTCCTTCTGGACGGTCACGAACATGGCGGCGGCCGTCACCGGCCCTTTGGCAAGATCGA
The DNA here is from genome assembly GCA_963750205.1 of uncultured Planctomycetota bacterium. Taxonomy (GTDB): domain Bacteria; phylum Planctomycetota; class Phycisphaerae; order Sedimentisphaerales; family Anaerobacaceae; genus PLanc-01. The sequence goes on along the minus strand of CAVVRJ010000061.1, from coordinate 87,406 downwards.
TCATGACGGAAGAGGCCACGTCATAGGGCAGGTTGGACACCAGCAGCAAACGCCCCTCGGGCAGATCGCTTTTCATGGGTCCCATAAGTCCTACTGGTCCTATAGGTCCTATTTCTTTGAGCCGAGCCTGGGCTTGCGTCACAGCGTTGGCGACGATGGGATTGATGGTGCCTTTGCCCGAGAGGACATCCGTGTTGATGATCTCCACGTTCTCGGCGCCTGCCAGTTGGGATTGGGCGATCCCCGCCAGAGTCCGGTCCAGCTCGACGGTGACGACCTGTCCCGCCCGCTGGGCCAGGGCTTGTGTGAGAGAGCCGGTCCCCGTGCCGATCTCCAGAACGACGTCCGGCGGACCGATCTGGGCGGCCTCGACGAGCAGGCCCATCAGATTCAGATCGACGAGGAAATGCTGCCCGAGCCTGCGCTTGGGCCAAACCCCGGCCGCCGCGAGCAGTTCCTGGATTTGTCTCTTGGTTTGCATAGGTTCCCCGCCTCCGCGGGTGCAGGCTTCATCGACAGGTCCTAAAGAGTTTTGACGAGCAACTTCGGTAACTCCTCGTGGCATGGGCTTCCAGCCCATGTACATCGGCAGGATGCCGATGCCACCCAGCGACGAAGGCTTAGACTACCGATCTTGTTCGTCAAAACTCATCAGGTGCCATCACCCGAGGTCACTTGTCTCGTCGGTCGGCGTGCCGTCGCTGGGGCGGCTGTTGAGGATCACGGGGGCCAGCGGACAGGCCCGCCGGAGCTTGGCCATCTGGATCGCCATCAGGAGAGCCGACTTCATGCTGGACGGGTTCGCCAAGTTGCGGCCGGCGATGTCGAAGGCCGTCCCGTGGGCCGGCGAGGTGCGGACGATGGGCAGGCCGATCGTGATGTTGACTGCGTGCTCGAAATCGAGCAGCTTGACGGGGATCATCCCCTGGTCGTGGTACATGGCGACCACGGCGTCAAACTCGCCCCGCACCGCCCGCATGAAGACCGCATCGGCCGGGATTGGGCCGACGCAGTTGATGCCTTGCTCCTGGGCCAGCAGGATCGCAGGGGCGATAATCCGCTGCTCCTCGTCGCCGAATTGGCCGTTCTCCCCGGCATGCGGGTTCAGCGCGGCCACGCCGATCCGCGGGTTGTCAAGGGCGAAGAATTCCTTCAGAGCATCATTGAGCAGGTCAATCGGCTCGAAGACACAGCCGATGGTGAACTTATTGCGGACCTCGAACAGGCCCAGGTGGATCGTCGCCAGTGCGAGCTTCAGCGGTCCGGCGACGAACATCATCGCCTTGCGCGGGGCCTTGCACTTCTGGGCGAACATCTCCGTATGCCCGGGCCAGGTGGCGCCCGCCATCTTCCAGCTCTCCTTGCTGATCGGGGCCGTCACGATGGCATCGATGATGCCGTCCTTGGCGGCCGCGATGGCGTCGGAACAGAATTTGATCGAAGCCTCCCCGGCGATCCGGCTCGGCTCCCGCAGCCAGGGCGGCACACCGTACTCGTCATAGTCCGCCACGACGACCTTGTACGGGTACTCCCGGTTGATCTTCTCGTGCTGATGCCGGCCCCAGAAGGGCTCGATCTCGGCCCGATCCGCGGCGTAGCAAAGCTGCTCGTTCATGCCGAAAACGATGAACTTGGCCGCCCGCCGGACCTCCGGATCGGCCAACGCCTTGACAACCACCTCCGGCCCGATGCCGGCGGCATCACCCATGGTCACCCCGATGACCATTTGGTCGGAGATCGAATTGTGATGATTGCTCTTGTTCATGCGAGACGACATGGAATAATGGAATATCGGAATGATGGGAGGCAGAGCGTGCCTCACGCCACCCAGTATTCTATTATTCCACTATTCCATTTTTCCTTCAGTACCCCATCTGTTTCAGTCGTTCCGCGTTCAACGTCTGTTTCTGCGGCAGGATGGCCTCCAGTTGCCGCCGGACGATCTTGACGAGAATGTCCGTCTCCACGTTCACTCGCGCACCTATATGTGCGTTCCCGAGGGTCGTCCTGTTCAGGGTCTCCGGGATAGCGGCAACCCCAAAGCCGCCCGGGCCGAGCCCGGCGATCGTCAAACTGACACCGTCCACCGCCACCGAGCCTTTGAGCACCATCTGCTCCAGCAACTCCAGCCCGACGGCAAACTCTATATCGGCAAACTCGCCCAGTCTTTTGACTGCTTTGATCGTGCCGAGGCCATCGATGTGGCCCTGCACGAGGTGGCCGCCCAGCCGGTCGGTCGGCCGCATCGCCCGCTCAATATTCACTTTGCCGGCCGGTCGCAAGGTTCCGAGCGTCGAGCGTTCGAGGGTTTCCGGGCTTAGCCCGAAGGTCGCCGCCGTGCCCGCCAGCCGGGTAACCGTCAGGCACACGCCGCTGACGGCGATGCTGTCGCCGGTTCGGCACTCCTGCGCCAGAGCGCCTAGGTCCACCACGAGCGACCCGCCGGAAGCGGTCCCGGGCGATAGCGCTTTCACCTCGCAGATTGCCTCTATGAGTCCTGTAAACATAGCCGATGATCTCTCACCACGCTCACACTCCTCCCTGAGCTTCTGCCTTATGCTAAGATTCGCCACCCCCTCTGTCAAACAATTGTTCCGCCCGGGCACACCTTGCTAAAGCTCTGCCCGCCTTGTATCTTGTACGGCATGGCCAGAGTGCGAAATCCCGTAAGAAGACAAATCGAGCGCATGGTTAGACGGATCGTGGCGGAGTTTAACCCGGACCGGATCATTCTCTTCGGCTCCCATGCGCGCGGCCAAGCCAGGCCAGACAGCGATGTAGACCTGCTGGTCGTCATGCCTGTCAAGGGCTCGAAGAGGGCCAAGCAACTTGAAGTCCGGGCGGCGCTGCATGATGTTCACGTCCCGAAGGATATCGTCATCAGCAGGCCTGAAGAATTCCAATGGCGCAAGGACATCGTGGGCACGATTGAACATCCCGCCGCACGGGAGGGGCAAGTCCTCTATGCCCGAGAATGATGACGTCATGACCGTTGCCCAAGAATGGATGGCAAAGGCCGACAATGACCTCAGGTCCGCTGAACACCTGCTCAAGATGGAGGATTGCCCCACTGACACGACTTGCTTTCACGCGTAGCAATGTGTGGAGAAGTGTCTAAAGGCGCTGCTGGTTACCCAAGGAAGGGAAGTCCAGAAGACCCATGACTTGGCCAAGTTGATGGCTCTTCTGCCATCCCGCCTTCGCCCGTCTCTCGAAGACAGCGAGCAGGACAAGCTCACCGAGTATGCCACCGTGACCCGTTACCCGGGCGACTACGAACCGATCTCGTTAACCGAGGCTCGACAGGCGGTCCGAGCCGCACGCCGAGTTCGGCGCGAGGCCCGCAAGGTCTTGGAGAAGAAGCCGCTTTTCTAATGCGACATGCTTTTGGGGCCAGACGCGGACCAGCCTGCTTGCGTGATTTCTCTCCCCGGCAAATTCCCTTTTGTCGTAACACCCGAACGTGTTAAGATGCGTCTGCGGCAGTGGAAAGGAGGGGACCGCGCCTGCTCCGGGCAGGGTGTGGTTCGCGCGTGAAGGAGCAGATACTATGAACTCGATATGGCTGAAAATCGCGGGGGTGGCCGTCGTGGCGGTCGTCGTGATCGTCGTGGTCGGCCGATTCCAGTCATCGGACAAGTCTTCGTCGGCGTCTTCCACGCCGGCCCAGACCAAACAGGCCGAGAAGGCCAAGACTTTCTACGACATGGCAGACCGGGACAAGCAATTCAATGAGGCGCCGAAGCCTGTCGCTGAGCCGGTGCCTGCGCCGGTCGTCGAGAAGCCGCCGGAGAAGGCGGCCCCGCCGCAGCCACCGGCGGAACTGACGCCCGCGCAAGCCCTGCGACAAAAGCCCCCGGGTGTTGTTTATCCCAGCGACCTCAAGGGTCCGACCACGTTGTATTTCGTCCCGCTGGGCGAGGAGGACGATATCCAGGCGCAACAGCTATTTCCCTACGCCACGGCCGGGCGGAGCATCGGCCGGCTGCCGGGCCCGCAGTACGGCTTGATGATGAGAGCGATCGAGCAGGTCGAGCAGCGCTGGCCTGAGAGCTGGTATTGCTTCCGCGCCAAGCAGATGATGGAGGAGATCACCCAGTATCAGGATCGCTACGCGCAAATGTATCGCATCACGCCGCAGCGACTGGATATCAGCAAGTTCATGAAGCCGCGGCGCGGTGCCGAGCCGCGCGAGGTGAGGCCGATGCAATGACGACAACCGCCCGTGAAACGATGCCCGTGATTTCCATTGTGGCCGAGTGCCTGCCCGAGGCGTGGGAGAAGGCGGTCTTGGCCGTGTGGGACCAGGGCTACGAAGTCAAAACCCAATACGACAAGCCCGACGATCCACCGAGCAAAGATGCGACGGTGATGATCGCGGTGACCGACCCGTTCCACGAGCCGCGCATTCACAAGAATTTCCCGGGCGGCCCGGAGGAATTGGAAGCCTATCGCCAGGAAGTAGTGGGCGGCATTCACGACCACTGGATCGATCCGGCGGCGGGCAAGTGGACCTATACCTACCACGAGCGGCTGTTCGCCTACCGGCCCGTCGAGGATCTCCGCCACCCGAACGGCTGTAGAGACGCAAAATCTTGCGTCTCTACGGCGGTCAACCAGATTCAGTACATCATCGATTCGCTGTCCAAGACCGGGCACACCCGCCGGGCCCAGGCGGTCACCTGGATGCCGACCGCCGATCCCAAGACGGACGATCCGCCCTGTCTGCAGCGGATTTGGTGCCGGCTGGTCGCGGAGGACGCGGGCGGCTGGGTACTGCACATGAATACCCATTGGCGCAGCCGCGACCTGTACAAGGCGTGGTTCATGAATGTCTACGCCTTGACCGACTTGCAGCGGACCATCGCCCAAGCCATCGCTGCCGAACGCGGCGAACCGGTCCGCGTGGGGCGGTACGTGGACATCAGCGACTCGCTGCACATCTATGGCAGCTATTTCAAAGAGGCGGCGGTCGAAGTCGAGAAGATGCGCCGGACGCCTTTTACGCAACGGGCCTGGGAAAGCACCCATCCGGCGTTCGAGATGATGACGCAGGAAGCACGAGAGAAACTGGCCCGCGACCCCGATTGGTTCGCGAAGGCGCGAGGATAACGAGAAGTTTGATGGTTGATGTTTGATTTGCGGGTCTGACGTCAGACATTAACCATCAAACATCAAACTTCCCCAGCAGCAGGAGTAAATAATGGCGCTGACTCGTCAACGGCGAGCGAATTGAAGACCAGGAAATTCAGTTGGAAGTGCAGCGGCTGCGGCCGAGCTATGAGCAGGCGTTTGCCGAGAAGGAGCCCGCCGCGCGCGAGGCCCAACTCCTGGAGTGGTCGAAGGAGAACGTCGTCGAACGCGTTCTGCTGCGCCAGGAAGCGAAGAAGAACGGTGCAGCGCTCCCGGCCGCCGAGATCGAGGCGGCGTTCGCCCGCCTGCAGCAGCAATACGACAAGCCGGAAGACCTCTACAAGGATTTCAACGCCGTGACGGACGACTCGATCAAGGCGATGATCGAAGTCCAAATGAAGGTGCAGCGCAGATCGACGGCATCTACGCGAGCGTGCCGGAGCCGTCCGAGGGGGAGATTCGCGCGCACTACGACGAGAACAAGGAGCGTTACCTGACGGGCGAGCAGATTCGCGTCGCTCACATCGTCAAGTACGTCAACTGGCAGACCGATGAAGGGACCGCGCTGGACATTGTCACGCAGGCCCACCGGGAGATCAGCGGCGGCGCGCCCTTCGAGGCGGTCGTGGCCAAGTACACCGACTGTCCCGACAGCGGCGGCGACCTCGGCTACGTCGTGCGGGGGCAAATGGTCGAGGAGTTCGAGGATGTCGTCTTCAATCTGACGGTCGGCCAGGTCAGCGACGTCTTCCGCACGCGGTTCGGCTTTCACGTCGCGAAGCTTTACGACCGCCAGCCGCCGGCGATCCCGCCCCTGCGGGCGATCCACGGCCAGGTCGTGGACGAAGTCAAGGAGCAGAAGCGCGAACAGGCCCTCGGTGACTACCTCGACGGCCTGCGTCGCCAGGCGGTCGTCGAAGAAGTGTGAAGCTGGTAGGGTGTGCATCGCACACCATCTCCCGCCGACATTGGACTCTGGTTGGTGTGCGGTGCACACCCTACCGGGACTTCCCACTTCTTGCTTTTTTGCTTTTGGCGAATTGGATCGTAGACTTTAGGTGAAGGAAGGACGAGGCAGGAGGCCGGGAGCGCTGCTTTATTCCTGGGTGAGGCGCGGGAACGGGCCCCACAGGCAGGAAGGACAGGTCGGACGGGAAAAAGACCCCGCAGACGGACCTGCGTATGCACACTCGGAAGGAGAGCCCAAGCGCAACGACATTGAGGTGAGTTTCTTTCCGAGTCGGCCTCTGCATCGGGGATTCCCCCCGTGATTCGTCACGAGGGAGGGTTCATCCCGGATGCAGAGGCTCTTTTTATGCGCGGCCCGGCCCGGGTCCGGCGTTCCGCGGACCCAGGCCGCTTCACGACCGGGGGACATCCGCCCAGAATGTTTCCGGTTTTCTCTTGAATTCCCATCTTGCTTGCGGGTATCATCCAAGACTGGCAGATGTGGCAACCATATTGTCATATGAAGGAGGAAAACGCATGTCTAAGAAATGGGGCTTGGTATATTTGGCCATAGCAGTCGTGGCGCTGGCTTCGCGCGGGGCGCGGAGTGCAGATCCGGTGGTGTACTACACGTTTGACGATCTGGGCGCCGTGGTTCCCGACAAGTCCGGTCACGGCCATGATGGGATTTCCCACGGAGGCATCAAGCTCACCGATCCGGGCTATGTCGGCAAGTGTTTCGCCTTCAACGGCACCGATTCCTACGTTCAGCTTCCAAGGCCGGTGCAGGACAATTTCACTCTTTCGGCGTGGATCAAAACAAGTGTCCCGGGCCTGGCCGGCACCCAAGCCTATGAAGGCAGCGGCATCATTTGGTCCGACGTCGCCGGCGTCGCCAATGACTATGTCTTCGCGGCCCTCGGGACAAAACTGTCGTTCTTCTGCGGGAACCCCGACACCTCCGTGAACTCCAACGGCGACATCGTCACGGGCCAGTGGGTGCACATCGCCGGCGTGCGCGACACGAAGGCCAAGACGATCAGCGTGTACATCAACGGGAAGCTCGACAACAGCGTCTCCCATTCCAACGTCGCCTCCCTCAACGGAAATCCGAACATGGCGATCGGCGCCAATACGCTCGACAGCCGGTACTTCACCGGACTCATCGATGAGGTCAAAATCTATGATGTGGCCCTGACCGCGGCCGAGATTCAGAGCAGCATGAGGGGCCCGGTGCTGGCCGGCAACGTCAGCCCGGCCGATGGCGCCACGGATGTGCCGCGGGATGCGACGTTGAACTGGAAGGCGGGCCAGTACCCCTCGATCCATGACGTGTACTTCGGGACCGTGTTCGCCGATGTAAACAGCGCCTCCCGGACGGCCGCCAAGGGTGTCCTGGTCAGCCAGGGCCAGGCCGATACTACCTTCGACCCGCCCGGCTCGCTGGCCTATGGGCAGACTTACTATTGGCGGATCGATGAAGTCAACAAGAGCCCGGATGCCACCGTCAGTAAGGGCACCATCTGGTCCTTCACGGCCGAGCCTTATGGTTATCCGATCACAGGCGTGACGGCCACCGCCTCCAGCGCGCTGCCCAGCTCGGGCCCGGAGAACACCATCAACGGCTCGGGCCTGACCGGAGATCAGCATGGGACCGACGGGCCCACGATGTGGATGACCACGGGCCTCGTCCTGCCGAACTGGATTCAGTACCAGTTCGACAAGGTCTACAAGCTCAATGACCTGAAGGTCTGGAACTCCAACCAGGGGATCGAGGCCTACATCGGCTTCGGTGCCAAGGACGTCCAGATCGAGTACTCCACCGATGGCGCGACCTGGACCACGCTGGCCAACGTGCCCCAGTTCGCCCGGGCGCCGGGCCTGCCGACCTATACTGCCAATACCACGGTCCAATTCGGTGGAGTTTTGGCCCAGTACGTCAAGCTCACGATCAATAGTTCCTGGGGCGGCCTGCCGCAGACCGGCCTGAGCGAGGTGCGGTTCTCTTACGTGCCCGTCCAAGCCCGCGCGCCGCAACCGGCGAACGCCGCCACGGGTGTGAACGTCAGCTCCAGCTTAAATTGGCGGCCCGGCCGGGAAGCGGGCTCGCACAAGGTGTTCTTCGGCACCGACCAGGCGGCTGTGACCAGTGGCACCGTCGCCGCCCAGACTGTCACCGATCACAGTTTCACGCCGGCATCTCTCCTGTTCGGCGCGACGTACTACTGGAGAGTCGATGAGGTCAACACCATCACCTATCCCGGCGACGTCTGGAGCTTCACCACCCAGGAGTTCGCGGCTGTCGATGATTTCGAGAGCTACAACGACGACAAGAATTGCATCTTCGACACCTGGATCGACGGCTACACCGATGGCAAGAGCGGCTCGGTGGTCGGCTACATGCAAGCCCCGTTCGCGGAAACGACGATCGTGCACGGCGGCAAGCAGTCCATGCCGCTGGAGTACAACAACGTCAAGACGCCGTTCTATAGTGAAACCACGCGGGATCTGGGCATGGCCCAGGATTGGACGGGCAACGGGGCCACGCACCTGGACCTGTGGTTCCGGGGCTATCCGGCCCTGAACATGCCGGTCACCGTGACCACTGGGGCGCTGACCCTGACGGGCGACGGCACGGACATCTGGAACAACGCCGATGACTTCGCCTTTGCCTACAAGACTCTCACGGGAGATGGCTCCATCATCGCGCGGGTCCTCAGCGTCGGCACCGGCACCAACACCTGGGCCAAAGGCGGCGTGATGATTCGTGGCGACCTGACCGCCGGCTCGACCTTTGTCAATATGGTCATGACCGGCAGTTCGGGCAATGGCGCCAGCTTCCAGTACCGTCTGACGGCCGCCGGCGCTTGTGCCAACACCGATGCCGCGGCGGCCCTGCCGGTGCCGTACTGGGTCAAGCTCACCCGCACCGGCAGTGTCATCGCCGGTTATGTTTCCGCGGACGGCAAGACCTGGACGCAGCAGGGTACATCCCAGACCATCACGATGGCCAATCCGGTCGATATCGGCCTCTGCGTCTGTGCTCACCAGGCAGGCGAGTATCGCACGATGCAGTTCGACAACATCACCACGACCGGCAACGTCGGCAGCACGTGGCAGGGCGTGCAGATCAACAGCTCCCCGCACAATGATCCGGCGGGTCTGTATGTGGTGGTGACGGATAACGCGGGCAAGAGCAAGCTGGAAGTCCATGCCGACCCGGCGGCCACGAACGCGGCCAACTGGACGCAATGGACGATCCCGCTGAGCGATCTGACGGCGGCCGGGGTCAAGACGACCAAGATCCAGAAGATCACCATCGGGGTCGGCGATAAGAACAACTCGAAGGCGGGCGGCGCCGGCATGCTCTTCATCGATGACATCGGGTATGGACACCCGGCAGCGAAATAGACGGACGACGTGCCAGGCAAGTGATGGGTCATATAGGAGGATCAATCCGCTCCCTGTGTCCCTCCGGGTGCAGGGAGCGGTTCTTGGGCAGGGTAAAGACGCAGCGTTGTTCTTCAGCAAGAATCTTGGGTTGCTGCCGGAGGCTACGCCAAGCGGCAGACAGTCCGGACGACAAGAGAACGGTCATTCTTTTAGGAGGACAAGTATGCACAAGACACTCATGCAACTGACGTTAGCTACCACCGTGCTGTGCTTCGCACTGGAACGGGCGTACGCCGCACCCCCGGTTCCCGTGGCCCACTGGTCGTTCGATGGCAACGGGCTGGACTCCAGCGGTAACCACAATGACGCGACGCTGCACGGGGGCGTGAGCTATGTGGCGGGCCTCTACGGCAAGGCGGCCCAATTCCACGGCAGCGGCGACTACTTCCAAGTCGCGAACAACCCGGCCATGCAATTGCGCAGCACCCAGCAGTTCTCGGTGGCCGCCTACGTGCAGCCCACCACCCTGGGCCAGCAGAACGTCCTGATTCACGGCCTGGGATGTTCGACCTGGGCCAGTTGGTTCCTGGGGGTGCAAGGCGGAGAGCCCGATGCCACACTCTACCCGAACAGCTTTGTCTTTGGCACCCGCTCCAGCGGAGGCACCGCCTACACCGGCGCGACTGCCACGGGGACGGCCGGCACCTGGACCCATCTGGCCGCGACTTACGACGGCACCACGCTGAGGCTGTATGTCAACGGCGTCCTGCAGAACAGCGTGGCCGCCCCGCTGCCCTTTGACAGCGCGGAGAGCCTGTATATCGGCGGCGACCCCGGCTGCAGCGGCCGCTCCTGGTACACCGGCTTGGTGGACGATGTCTACCTCTTCACGCAGGCCCTGACGGCCGACGAGGTCAAAGTCGTCATGCAGGGGCCGGTCAAACCGCAAGCGGCGCGGGAGCCTGTCCCCACCGACGGGGCTACCGACGTGCTTCAGGATACCGCCCTCAGTTGGACGGCCGGGCAATACGCCGCCACGCATGACGTGTACTTGGGCAAGACCTTCACGGATGTCAACAACGCCAGCCGCACCACGCCGGGGAGTGTTCTGGTCGGCCAGGGCCAGACGGCGGCCACCTACACGCCGAAGGCCCTGCTGGACTTCGGCCAGACTTATTACTGGCGTGTCGATGAGGTCAATAAGGCCCCCGACAACACGATCTTCAAGGGTAGCGTCTGGTCTTTCACCGTCGAGCCGTTCTCTTATCCGATTGCGGGTACCTTGATCACGGCTACGGCCTCCAGCGCGATGCCGAACTCGCCCCCGGAGAATACCATCAACGGCTCCGGCCTGACGGGCGACCAGCATAGCATCGACGGTTCGACAATGTGGATGAGCAAAGGCACGCTGCCGAACTGGATTCAGTACCAGTTTGACGCTGTCTACAAGCTGGACAAGCTGTTGGTCTGGAACTCCAACCAGGGGATTGAGGCATACATCGGCTTTGGCGCCAAAAACGTCACGGTCGAGTACTCTCTCGATGGCGCCACGTGGACCACGCTGGCGGGCGTGCCGCCGTTTGCTCAGGCCCCCGGCTTGCCGACGTACACGGCCAATACCACCGTCAACTTCGGCGGCGCCATGGCGAAATATGTCAAGCTGACGATCAACCAGAGTTGGGGCGGTCTGACTACCACCGGCCTGTCCGAAGTGCGGTTCTACTCGATCCCTGTGCAGGCCCGCGCCCGCAACCGGCGGCCGGCGCCACGGGCGTGAGCGTCACCACCGGCCTGAATTGGCGGCCCGGCCGCGAGGCGACCTCGCACAAGGTCTACTTCGGCACGGACCCGAACGCCGTCGCCAAGGGCACGGCGGCGAGCAAGACCATCACCGCACACGCCTTCGATCCCGGCGCCCTGACCTTCGGCACGACCTACTACTGGAAGGTCGATGAGATCGGGGGCTCCGGTCCCTATGCCGGCAACGTCTGGAGTTTCACCACCCAGGAGTTTGCAGTCGTGGACGATTTCGAGAGCTACAACGACGACAAGAATCGCATCTTTGATACCTGGATCGACGGCTACACCGACCTCAAGAGCGGCTCAGTGGTCGGCTATATGCAAGCCCCGTTCGCCGAGCAGACGATCGTGCATGGCGGCTCGCAGTCGATGCCGCATGGCCTACGACAACAGCAAGACGCCGTTCTACAGTGAAACGACGCGGGATTTGGGCACCGCCCAGGACTGGACGGGCAACGGAGCCACGCACCTGGGTCTGTGGTTCCGCGGCTATCCGGCGCCCACGAGCGTTCCCGTCACGTCGACCGGAAATGCCCTGACTCTAACGGGTACCGGCACGGACATCTGGAACAACTCCGACGACTTCACCTTTGCCTACAAGACCCTCACGGGCGATGGCTCTCTCGTCGCCCGCGTGGTCAGCGTCGGCACCGGGACCAACACCTGGGCCAAGGGCGGCGTGATGATCCGGGCCAGCCTCAACGGCGGCGCGATGGATGCTTATATGACGATCACCGGCGGCGGGGGCAACGGCGCCAGCTTCCAGTATCGCCTCACCACCAACGGCGCTTGCGCCAATGTCGACGCCGGGACGGCCCTGACGGCCCCGTACTGGGTCAAGATCCAGCGCACGGGCGGCACGATCTCCGTGTACTTCTCCGCCGACGGCAAGACCTGGACCGCGTTCGGCACCCCGCAGGCTCTCACGATGACCGATCCGGTGTACATCGGCCTCTGCGTCTGCTCGCACCAAACGGGCGAGAACCGCACGATGCAGTTCGACAACATCACCATAACGGGCAACGTGACGGGCTCCTGGCAAGGGGTCCAGATCAACAGTCCGCAGTACAACAGCCCGGCGGGCCTGTATGTGGTGGTGACGGACAACGCCGGCAAGAGCAAGCTCTCGGCCAACGCCGACCCGGCAGCGGCGGCCACGGGCGCCTGGACGCAATGGACGATCCCGCTCAGTGACCTGACCGCGGCCGGCGTCAAGACGACCAAGGTCCAGAAGATCACCATCGGGGCCGGCAACAAGACCAGCCCGACGGCGGGCGGCGCCGGCATGCTGTACATCGACGACATCGGATACGGGCACCCGGCCAAATAGCCCGACGGGATGACAGCGCCTCCTATGGGGCGCACAGAATCAAAGCGGGGCGTCAGTCCGCCGGACGGCGCCCCGCTTGAGCTTTTGTGTGCACACACTTGCCGGCTATGTGGCTGGCAAATGACTCTGCACTTTTCTCAGAGGGAGGATCATTATGGGTAACAGGGCAGCTCTCGCAATTCTGTTGGCCGGCATTCTGGTCGGACCGGGCATAGCCCGTGCCGCGTCTCCGACGGGATATTGGCCTTTTGATGGAAATCTGAACGATATTATCGGCACGGCGAACGGCACGTTCCACGGCGGACCGGCGACCTACCAGAAAGGGCAGACGGGGCAGGCCGTCTCCTGCGATGGGGTGGACGACTATGTGAGCACTCCGTCGCCTACGAACCCCGCCCTGTACACGATCATCGCCTGGGTCAAACCGGCGCGCACGAGTGACGCCGCGATCATCACGCGCACAGACTCTTCGGGGCCGACCACTTCCTGGTCGCACCAACTGCGGATCCAGAGCGGCGCCTTTCATCATTACCTTTGGGTGGGGCGCAGCGGGACGTGCAGGGGACAACCACGATCGTTCCCGATACCTGGTACCATGTCGCGATCGTGGCCCAGAACAATGGCCCGATGCACTTGTACGTCAACGGCAAGGAGGAGGGCACCTCGATCAGTACCGCCGGTACTCTCTGGGCCACCGGCACCCAGATCTACATAGGCTCCAACTCCGGGGGTGGCTTTGGCTACTATCAGGGCCTGGTGGATGATCTGCGGGTCTACACGGATATTCTGTCGGCCGCCGACATCCTCAAGCTGATGAGAAGCTTGTCCCCTGCGACGGTAGTAAGCCCGGAAGATGGTGCCACGGACGTGCCGCGGGATGCGACGTTGAACTGGACAGGAACTCAATATCCTTCCACTCACGACGTGTATTTCGGGACTACCTCTGCTGATGTGAATGCGGCCGGTCGGACAAACGCCAAGGGGCTCCTGGCCAGTCAGGGCCAGACCGACACTACCTTCGATCCGCCCGGCGTATTCGCCTATGGACAGACCTATTACTGGCGGATTGACGAGGTCAACAAGAGCCCGGACGGCACCATCTACAAGGGCCCCGTTTGGTCCTTCACGGCCGAGCCCTATGGGTATCCCATTACGAGCGTGACAGCCACCGCCTCCAGCGGGCAGCCCACCGCGGGCCCGGAGAAGACCATTGACGGTTCCGGCCTCGACAAGAACGATCAGCACGGCACCGACGGGCCCACGATGTGGATGACCACGGGCCTGGTCTTCCCGAACTGGATTCAGTACCAGTTCGACAAGGTCTACAAGCTCAACGACCTGAAGGTCTGGAACTCCAACCAGACCATCGAGGCCTATATCGGCTTCGGCGCCAAGGACGTCAAGATCGAGTACTCGACCGATGGCACCACTTGGACAGAGTTGGCCAACGTGCCCCAGTTCGCCCGGGCGACGGGCCTGCCGACCTATACCGCCAACACCACGGTTCAGTTTGGCGGTGCTCTGGCCCAGTACGTCAAGCTGACGATCAACAGTTCCTGGGGCGGGCTGCCGCAGGTTGGCCTGAGCGAGGTCCGGTTCTCCTATGTTCCGGTCCAGGCCTGGGTGCCGCAGCCGGCAGCAGGCGGCACGGGCGTCGGCGTGGATACCGCCCTGACTTGGCGGCCCTGGCCGGGAGGCAGGCTCGCATAAGGTGTTCTTCGGTACCGATCAGGCGGCTGTCGCCAACAGCACCGCCGCGGCCAAGACGGTGACCGATCACGCCTTTACCCCCGGCTCCGCTGAACTTCGGGACGGTGTACTATTGGAGAGTCGATGAAGTGAACACCGTCACCTATCCCGGCGACGTCTGGAGCTTCACGACCCAGGAATACGCGGCCGTGGACGATTTCGAGAGCTACAACGACCAGGACCACTGCATCTTTGACACCTGGATCGACGGCTATACCAACGGCTTGAGCGGTTCGATTGTCGGCTATATGCAGGCCCCGTTTGCCGAGCGGACCGTGGTGCATGGCGGCAAGCAGTCCATGCCGTTCGAGTACAATAACGTCAAGTCGCCTTACTACTCGGAGGCCGCCCGGACCTTCGACACGCCGCAAAACTGGACGACCAATGGCGCCGACACTCTGGCTCTGTACTTCCGCAGCCAAGCGGTGAGTCTGGTAGACAACGGCAACAACGCCTACACCATGAGCGCCAGCGGCACCGACATCTGGAATAACGGCGATCAGTTCCGCTTCGCCTATAAGCAGCTCAACGGCAACGGCTCGATCACCGTGACGCGTGGATGCTATCGGCAACACCAACGTCTGGGCCAAGGCCGGTCCCATGATTCGCGAAACCCTGGACGCCGGGTCCAAGAACGCGTACATCGCGGTGACGCCGGGCAGTGGTGTGTCCTACCAATGGCGCGACACCGCCAACGGCGCGTCCGCCAACAGTGGTACGGCTGGACTGGTGGCGCCGTACTGGTTGCGGCTCACTCGCACGGGCAACGTCTTCAAGGCGGAGTACTCGGCGGATGGCAAGACCTGGACTGCCGCAGGGCACGGACACGACCATTACGATGGCGGCCACGGTCTACATCGGTCTGGCGGTAACCAGCCACGACGCAACCCTGACCACCGTGGCGAACATGTCCAATGTCTCCACCACGGGCACGGTCACCGGCTCGTGGCAGGATGTGGCCATCGGCATGGCCATGCCGACCAACGGTCCGGCGCCGTTGTACCTCGTGATTGAGGACAAGGCTGGCAAGAGCAAGATGGTGGTCAATCCGAATCCGTCAGCCTGCGCTACGGCAGCGGACTGGACGCAATGGCGGATTTCGTTGAGCGACCTGACCGCGGCGGGCGTCAACGTCGCGGCCGTGAAGAAGATCACCCTCGGCGCGGGTGACAAGACCAACCCGAAGGCGGGCGGCGCCGGCATAGTGTTCATCGACGACATCGGCTATGGGCATCCGCTCCAATAGCCCCGGCAGGATAACCGCGCTGCCATGTCGGAACGCCAGGAAGTAACCGCGGGGCGTTGGTTCGCCATCCAACGCCCCGCTTCACTTTCAGCCGACTATTGTTCTCCTCGGTCGGAAACTCGAATCAGATTTCCATTGACATACCACAGCTTGAGCGTACAATAGGGCATATTACCAATAGATGTACATTGTGGGTGCAGGGAATGGATGTCCGGCACTGCGTGGTTCCAAAGCGGTCGCTATCAAGGGGGTCGATCTGAGTCGTGAGATGCCCTTTTTGCAAGGAAGACAGTGATAAAGTCGTCGATTCACGCTCCAGCGATTCGGGGCGTGTGATTCGACGGCGACGCCAGTGCTTGGCCTGCAAAAGGCGTTTCACCACTTACGAACGGACCGGCGAAAGCTTCCGCCTCCATGTAGTGAAGAAAGACAAGACCCGCGTGCCATATGAGCGGGAAAAGATCATCAGCGGTCTGCAGAAGGCGTGCTACAAACGGCCCGTCTCGGCCGAGCAGATTCAGCAGATCGCCGACCGCACGGAGGAGGACATCTTCCGCAGTTCCGACAAAGAGGTGACGTCCGCGTTCATCGGGGAATGCGTGATGAAGCACCTGCGCGAAGTGGATAAGGTGGCTTATATCCGTTTTGCCAGCGTCTATCGGGACTTCAATGACGCCGGCGAGTTGATCGACGAGGTGAGTAAGGCGATTCAGGAGACCGAGCCCGCCGATCAGCTCAAGCTGTTCGAGCATTAGAGTCGGACGCGAATAAGGAAATTCTGGAATGTTGGAATACTGGAACGAGGGAATGATGGGGGCGTAGCACGCCAAGTCCCCCTATTCCATTGTTCCACCTTTCCAGCATTCCAATCCGGTTCATTTGCAGGGAGGCAACCGGTCGCATGAAGAAGCAACTGCGGGTTACCAAGGCCGATGGAACGACCGAGGAGTACATCCACACCAAAGTCATCGGGACGATCAACAACGCTTTTTCCGCCATCGGCCGGCCCGACATCACGATGGCGGAGGACTTGGCGGAGGTGGTCACGTACTACCTCTACAAGAAGCAGGATCTGCGCCAGGTCAGCACGAGCGAAATCCTTACCATGATCAAAGTGGTGCTCACCTCGACCGGCTACGAAGCCGCCGCGGTGGCGTTGGGGGAGCACGCCATCGAGCGGCGGATGAAACGGGCCCGCACCGAGGTCCTCGCGGTCGATGTCCACGATTTCGCCGATGTCCAGCGGCTCAACCGGACGAAAGAGCCGCCCGCCCGAATGCCCTGGGACAAGAGCAGGATCGTTCACGATCTGACGACGGAATCCGGCGTCCTGCGGCAAACGGCCCGCGCGGTCGCCGCCACCGTGGAAGAGCGGGTCCTCCACATGGGTATGACGGTGGTCCCGCGGAGCCTGGTCAAACAGCTCGTGCTCGGCGAAGCCGCCACCATGCTCCAGGCGCAGCAGGAGCTTGCAGGCGAGCCAGCCCACGGAGCCGGCGGTGCCGGTTGAACAGGACCAATAAGACCTATCAGGACGCACGGGACTCACGGGACCGGCTGGTCGGGGGTGCATACGACCAGTTCCTTGGCGCGCTCGATGACGTGCTCGGGCGGTTCTTCCGGCACCACGTCCAGCCAGTTCACTTGCCGGAACGTCTTGAACCAGGTGCGCTGGCCTTTGGCCAGGCGGCGGGTGTTCTTCTTGATCAGCTCGACGGCATCTTCCAGGCTCATTCGGCCCGCCAGATGGTCGATGATTTCCGCGTACCCGATCGCACAGCGAGCCTGCTGACTCAGGGGCTTGTCCTCCGCCAACAGCGACTTGACTTCATCTACCAATCCCTGCTCGATCATCTTCTTGACTCGCGCGTTGATTCGCTGACTCTCCACCGTCTT
Organism: uncultured Planctomycetota bacterium; assembly: GCA_963750205.1. GTDB lineage: Bacteria > Planctomycetota > Phycisphaerae > Sedimentisphaerales > Anaerobacaceae > PLanc-01. The sequence continues at coordinate 69,911 of CAVVRJ010000061.1, read as the reverse complement.
CTCACGGCGCAGGCCGAGAATGAGCCAATCGTGCCTCGGCCGCTCGGCGTCGAATTGCTTCTGAAAGCTCGAGATGGGTTTGCCCGTCAGACGGTAGACTTCCAGGGCTCGAATGATGCGTTTGGCGTCGTTGGCACTGATGCGATCGGCCGCCTCCGGGTCGATCCGTCGCAATGCCTCGTGCAAACGGTCCAAGCCTTCCTGCGCCGCTTGGGCCCGCAACTCGGCTCGGATCCGCTCGTCGCCGCCGGGACCCTCGAAGAGGCCGTAGAGCAAAGCTTTGATGTACAGGGCCGTTCCACCCACGGCCACCACCGTCTTGCCGCGACGGCGGATGTCGTCGATGGCCGCCAGGGCTCTATCGAGGAACACGCCCACGCTGAAAGACTCGCTCGGCTCCACCACGTCGATCAGATGGTATCGGACCTGCTCCCGGGCTTCCCGGGAGGGCTTGGCCGTACCGATATCCATGCGGCGGTAGACCTTCATCGAGTCGATGCTCAGGATCTCGCCGTCGAGGCTCTGGGCCAATTCGTGCCCCAGCCGGGCCTTGCCGGAGGCCGTCACGCCCAGAACCAAAACCATTCGTGATTTACAGTCTGCCATCTGCTCCTTACAATCTACCCTTGTCCAACGTGTTTTGATTGTAAAGTCGTAAACGGTAAATAGTAAATTCGTTCCATCGTATGTGTCCATCACGTGTGGCTAACCTTGACTTCAACGCTTCGCTGGCGGGGAAGGTGCAGATCGTCAATGAAGCCCTCGAGCAGATTCTGGCGGAGCAGCCGGAGATCCAGAAGGACCTGCAGGAATCGCTGCGCTATACCCTCTCCGGACCCGGCAAGCGCATTCGTTCGGCCCTGGTTCTGTGGTGCTGCGAGCTGATCTCCGGACGGGCCAACGCCAACGCCCGGCTCGCCGCGGCCGCGATCGAGATGGTCCATACCTATTCGCTCGTTCACGATGACCTGCCGGCGATGGACGACGACGATCTGCGGCGGGGCCGGCCGACCTGCCACAAGGCGTTCGATGAGGCGACGGCCATTCTCACCGGCGACGGCCTTCTGACGCTCGCCTTCGAGGTCCTGGCCGATCAGATCGATGATCCCGTGCTCGCCGTCAAGCTGATCGGCGAGCTGGCACGGGCGGCGGGACCGGCCGGCATGATCGCCGGCCAAGTGGCCGATCTGAAGGCCGAGAACACCGTCGGCAGCGTGGCGCATGCTCGAATACATTCACACGAACAAGACCGCCAAGATGTTCCGCTGTGCGGCCCGGATGGGCGGCCTGTGCGGCGGGGCGGACCCGGCAGCCGCTGGAAATCCTCGGGCAGTATGGTCTCAAAATCGGGCTGGGGTTCCAGATCGCCGACGATATCCTGGACGTCAGCGCCTCGAGCGAGCAGTTGGGCAAGACCGCCGGCAAAGACGTCCAGGCCGCCAAGTGCACCTATCCGGCCGTCGTAGGGATCGACAGCGGCCCAAGAGCTGGAGCGCCGGCTCGCCCAGGAGGCCGTGGCCCTGCTGGAGCCCTTCGGCCCGGCTGCCGAGATCCTGCGCCAATTGGCAGTAATGTTATTGGACCGCAACCGCTAACCCCCGCTGCGGATGAGCCGGCGCACTTCCGGCAGAAGAAAATTGGACGCCGGCGAAAAAAACTTGCGCGGCGTGCCGCCCTCTCTATCAGTATTGCTACCGCCCCGTGCTCACCCACCCGGAAGCGACGAATCCGCCACGACCGAAAAATGCGAATTCTCTATACTGATATACCTATTCACTTCTCGGACCTTCCCCGGCCCGGGTCCGGGGCCGCGCCGGCCCGCCCAAAACCGCTAAGGAAATTCGAAAGCACCCGTCGATAGGAAGGGTGGAGCATTGGGGAAAGAATCATGAAAACGTGGATGTTCGTCACCGCGGTCTTCTGGTTGTTCTACAAGATGTGCGTCTGCCCGCAAGATCTGGGGCAGACGACCACCGGCGCGGAACACGGGGTCTTCCTGTGACGGACGCCGATCGATTTCTGCAACGCTGGTACTGCCCCAGTTATGTTCGGCCGCCGCCTGCCGGGAACCACCATGGATCGACCAACCAGTGGATCGGAATGGATGCTATAGAATAGTTATCCCGGTTACAAGCCAACAGGCCATAAGGTTCCCTCTTATGGCCTTCTTTTTTGCGCCGACGGATTGAGGATAATCGAGCGGCCCGTTGCGACCTTTGCTCATTGGATGAATGATTTAAGATTTATTATTTACTATTTGTCGGCAAACGAAGATACTGGACAAATCATTAAGCTGGAATCGTACCTGCGAGGGCTTCTTATGGTCGTGGCGGAGGAGATCGGGCCGATGGTGGAGCAGGCGGCGGGGGCGGCCCGCGACGTGCTCTTGAACAATCTGTGCGGACCCTGCGAAGGGCTGCCGCGGGCGGCCGCCTGGGGCTACCCGGAGCCGTATACGCGCGACCTGCTGCTTTCCAGTCTGGCCGCTCTCGTCACGCAGGATGAGGACCTGATGCGCGGCCTGCAGGGCGTGCTGGAGACTCTCGCCCGCCATCAGAGCTCCGCTGGGCCAGATGCCATCGCTGGTGCACGACCCGTGCAATCTGGGAGCGAGCGATACGACCCCTTTGTTTCTGATGAGTCTGGGGTTCTACCGCCGCGTGGCCGGCCGAGCCGGCGTTCCTCGAAGAGGCGGCCCAGAAGGCGCTGGCGTGGATGGACTACCGCAGCAGCGAGAGCGGCGTCATGGTGGACCAGCAACCGACGACCGATTGGCGGGATGAGCTGTGGGTGCCGGGCTATGGGTTGTACGTCAACACGCTCGTCTACCTCTACTTGCGGCTGTTCGCGGAGCACGAGAAGGCCGCACGGCTATACCATCGGATGCAGCGCTTTGCCGCGACGGAGACCGGGTCGCTCGCGAGCGGAGTGCGGGGCCTGCTTCTGCCGGACAAACCCTACTTTGCCTTCTGGGCGTTCAAGGAGTACAGCAGCGATCGGTTCGACCTGCTGGGCAACAGCCTGGCTATCCTCTCCGGTCTGGCCCCGCTGAGCTTGGCGGAAGAAATGATCCTGTGGGTCGAGACGGAGTGCTGGCATCTGCAGGCGGCCGGCGACTTGGCGGTAGACCTGCCGCCGTGCCTGTTTCCCTATCAACGGCACGGCGACTGGGACTATCGTCCGCGGAACGAACGCTTGAATCCGCCGGGGTGCTATGCCAATGGGGGGATCTGGCCCTTCGTCTGCGGCTTCTATATCGCGGCGCTGGTCGCGGCGGGGAGAATGGATTTGGCCGAGAAGAAACTGCTCGCACTGACCGAACTGGTCCGCCAGGCGAAGAATCCGCACCTCGGCTTTGGCTTCAATGAATGGCATCAAGCCCAGAATGGTCTGCCCAAGGGCAATGACTGGCAGACTTGGTCCGCCGCCCTGTACCTCTACGCTGCCGAGTGTGTCCGGCAGGGGCGCACACCGCTATTCGAGGAAATCCGAAATTCGAAATGCGAGACATGAAGCAAATCCGAATGCCGAGAACAGATGCGAGGTACGGGTCAGCGATCGTGCTCCTCGGGCTCCTTCTGCGGTTCGAGATGTCTACTATCGGTACTTGGCTTGGAGGGTCGTCAGGAAACACGTAGGCCGCCGGAGGCACAAGTACGATGACAGGCGTGTCTTGGAGCAGATCATCATTCCCTTTGTCTTGTCGCGGTTCGAGCCTCGGACTGTGCTCGAAGTCGGCCGGGAGCCGTACCAAACCTTCTACAACAAGTTCTTTGCCGGCCGGGAGTTATGGACCGTTGACCGGGATGCGGCCAAGGCTCGGTTACGGGGCGCAGAACCACATTATCGATGATGCCGCGAACTTGCGGAGCCATTTTCCCGAGGGGTATTTCGACTTTGTGCTGATGAACGGCGTGTTCGGCTGGGGCTTGAACGAGCGAGAGGCCATCGAGAGGACTTTTGCCGCTGTGCATGCGGTTCTGGCGCCCGGCAGGATCTTTGTTCTGGGTTGGAACGACACGCCGGACTTGGTTCCCGTACCTCTCGACCAAGTGCAGGCACTGAGGCTGTTCTTGCCCTACTTCTTTGCCCCGCTGAACGGAACTTCCTTCAAATGCTCAACTTATGAGCACACCTACAGCTTCTTCGTGAAGTGATCTTGGGGCTACCGCATGGGGAAGCGGGTGCAGAGTTCCTGGACGTGCTCTCGGACCTCATTTTGAAAGGTTGGATCCAGGTGGTATTGCCGGTCGCCCTGGATCTCGACCCGCGTCAGGACGCTATCGACCAAGCGCGAGATGGCGTGCATTTCCCGGGGGCCCATGCCGTTTTTCGTGACGATAGGCGTTCCCAGCCGCATGCCGCTGGTGGTCCGGGCGTTCTGGGTGTCGTAAGGCAGCCGGTTCATGTTCACGATGATGCCACAATCCTCCAGGCAGTGCTGGGCGATGAAGCCGGTCAGGCCCCGTCGGAAGTTCGCCACGTTGGCCAGGAACATGTGATTGTCGGTGCCGCCGGTCAAGACATCGTAGCCCAGATGCAGGAACTCCTGGGCCAGCGCCTTGGCATTTTCCACGATTCCGAATTGGCGGTTGTGGTACTCGGCCGACAGCATCTCCTGGAAGAAGACCGCCTTGGCCGCGATGTTGTTCAGGCAGGGCGTTCCCTGGAAGCCCGGGAAGGTGTTCTTCTCGATGCGTTCCCAGAGTGGCATGGTGCGATCCGCCATCCGAAGCGGTGCGTCGAAATCCTTGCCCATGAGGATCAGGCCGCCGCGGGGACCGCCGGGCTTATAGGTGCTGGTGGTCGTGAAGTGGGCGTGATCGACGGGCGAGGGGTGCGCTCCGGCGACGACGAGGCCGGAGATGTGCGAGATGTCGGCCATCAGGTACGCGCCGACCTCGTCGGCGATGGCGCGGAAGCGGGCGAAGTCAATGGTGCGGGAGTAGGCGCTGGCCCCGCAAATGAGCAGCTTGGGGCGAAAACGCAGGGCTTGCTCCCGGATCGCGTCATAGTCCAGCAGGAAGGTGTCCGGCCGGACGCGGTAATGCTCGACCTCGAAGAATTTGCCGGCGAAGGAGACCGGGGCCCCGTGCGAGACGTGCCCGCCCTGGTCCATGGCTTGGCTGAGGATCCGATCCCCTTTTTCGAGGATCGCGGTCATCACGATCTGGTTGGCGCCGGTGCCCGAATGGGGCTGGACGTTGGCGTATTGGGCTCGGAAGGCTTCCTTGGCCCGGCTGATGGCGAGGGCTTCGATGGCGTCCACGACCTCGCAGCCGCCGTGGAAGCGAGCGCCGACGAAACCTTCCGTCGTCTTATTCTGGACGACGGACCCCAGGGCGGCCAACACGGCCCGCGAGCACTGGTTCTCCGCCGCGATCAGTTGGAGGGTGTTTTGTTGGCGGTCATATTCCTTCGTGAGGAGTTGGTAGACCTCCCGATCCGCCGCCTCCAACACGCTCGGCAGGCCCCGATGGTACTGCTCGCTGGTCAGGGCCTTCTGATTCGACGGTTCAATGACCTCGTAAACCGGCTTTTCCCGCAGTTCCGGGACGGACGCAGAATTCTGCGTCCCGACGGACTCGCCGGCAGGCTTCTCGACTAACATGCGCGGACCTCTGAGTTTATCATTGGCAATTTACTATTTGTTATTTTATCGGCCGCCGTGCCGAAATTCTGAATAGTAAATCGCAATTCGTAAGGTCCCTTTAGCTCCGAACCAGTTGCGGACGATGTCGTTGAAGGTCACGTAGACGAGCAAGACCAGCACCATCGCCCAGCCGGCGTAGGCCAGGATGCCTTGCGTACGCTCGCTCAACGCCGAGCCTTTGACCTTCTCGATCAACATCAGCACGATCAATCCGCCGTCGAAGGGCGGTATCGGCAGGAAGTTGACCACCGCGATGGTGGCACTGATCAATCCCGAGGAAGTAGATGTAGTTCACGAAGGGCTGCTGGGCCACGAGTTGGTAGCTGACCGTAATGATGCCCACGGGGCCCATGAGATTCTTGGGACTGATCATCCGGCCGAACAGGCGCGCCAGCGTGACATAGGTCTGTGCGATGAACGTCCAAGTCTTGCGGTAGCCCATGCCGAGCGCGGTAGCCGGGTCTTTAGCCTGGTAGAGCCGCTCCAGGCGCTTGAAAGGCACGGGCTCCCCCAGCATCGATTCGACGCTCCGCGGCCTTGGCGGTCAGGGACGCCGGCAGCGTCACCCCTCCTTCCGCTTGTTCGCCGAGTCGATATTGCAGAGTAACGGGCTGCCCTTGCCAGCGTCGCACCTCCGCGATGACGTCGTAGAAACTGGACACGGGTTTTTGGTTGACGCTGACGATTCTCGCGCCGCGAGGAATCTCCAACGCCGCCGAGCCCGCCTTCCGGGGCCAGTGTCTTGGCGACGACCGCGATGTCGGGCATCCAGCGCCGGGAAAAAGCCGATGACCACGCGGCCCGCTCCGGACTCACGTTTGGGCGTGACGGTCGACCGCCATCTCCTGCTCCACGCCGTTGGCATCCGTGCGCAACACCTTGATAGGCAACGACTTACCTTCGTACTCGATCGTGATGTCCCGAAGCTCTTTGTACGTGGGGTCCTGGATCTGGCCGGCGGCCAGAATGATATCGCCGGCCTTCAGGCCGGAGGTATCCTTCTTGCGTGTCCGCCGACTTTCGGGGCACGGCCCTTCTTGTCGGTTACGCCGAGAACGCGCAGGCGCGGAACCATCGAGTAGACGTTGCTCAAATCGGCATCCGATTTGGCGTCTCCCGTTATCGGAGGCGGCCCAGTCGAGCGGCAGTTTCGTCTCGACCTGCGTTGCTGCCTGGGTACCCTTCGACCGCTCGGCGGTGATCGTGATTTCGGGTCCGAGCGTGCTCCTGACGACCGCCGCGAAATCCCAGTAGTGGTCTACCTTCTGCCCGTTGACGGCGACAATGCGGTCTCCCGGCATCAATCCTGTCCGTTCGCGCAGGAGATTGGGCTCGGCCCCGGCCAGTTGAGCGACGGTCAGGCTCTCGGGCTGCTCGATCCCGAAATCGCGGAACTGGCTTCCCGGCAGCTTCTCGGCCACCAGCGTCGTCTCCTGGACCGAGCCATCGGCGTGGCGGATCGTGACCGGGACCGGCTCGTTGGCGCTCGACAAGGCGCCCGCGACCAGAACATTGCTGAAATCGAGGTCCTTGGTCTTGCCGTCGATCATGAGGAATTCGTCGCCCGGCTGCAGACCCGCCTTGGCGGCCGGAGATTTGGGGAACACTTCGCCGATCACGGCGGGCGGCAGATCGATCCCGACCAGGAACACGATCATGAAGATGATCGCCGCACTGATGACGTTGAAGGTTACGCCGGCCGCGATGACGGCGGCGCGGATGCGCACGGGCTTGTTGGCGAAAGAGCGGGGATCGCCGACTTGTCTCACCGGGCCGGTATCCTCCTGGCCCAGCAGCTTCACGTACCCGCCAAACGGGAAGACCCCGATGCGATACTCCGTTTCCTCGAATTCCTCGGCCGGGGGCTCAGGGGTCCCTTCCGAGGACTCGGACGCCTTCCGCTCGTACAGGCTCGGCAGGAAGCGGAACTTGAATCCGGTCTTGGTTTTGCGGATCCCCAAGAGCGTCGGCGGCATGAACAGGGAGAAGGCCTCGACCTTGATCCCGCCCAGCTTGGCAATGATGAAGTGGCCGAACTCGTGGACCAGCACGACGGAGCCGAAGCCGAGCAGGACGACGGCCACGTTGCTGGCCACGCCCGTATGACGCAGGATGAGCAAGACGATCGCCGCTACCAGGGCGACCCAGAATATGCCGTTTAGTGCCCTCGTCCGTGACCCCTGCATCTGTGCCATGCAAACGCTCCCAGAGAATTTAATTATTTATGATTTACCACTTGTATGATTGAACAATCCACCGCAGCGCAAAGCCCCTGACAAGGGCCGAGATAGTAAATCATAAATAGTAAATAGTAAATCCCCTCGGTCCGTGTTCAAGTCTTATCGGCCCACGAGGAGCCTATCCCGGACTTCCCTCCTCGCCCAGGCGTCGGCCTCCAGCAACTCCTCCAGGCACGTGATGTGCCTGATCTCGTGCTTGTTCAGACAGTGCTCCACTAACTCCATAATCTGCAAGAACTTAACGCGGCCGGCCAGGAACTCCGCCACGGCGGCCTCGTTGGCGGCGTTGAAGACGGCGGCCGCCGTGCCGCCCGCGCGGGCGACCTCGTAGGCCAGCGGCAGGGCGTGGAACACCTGGGGGTCCGGCTTCTCGAAGTGCAGCTCGCCGATCTCCTCCAGCCGCAGACGCCGCGATATGCCGGCGACCCGTCGCGGGTACGTCAACGCATATTGGATCGGCAGGCACATGTCCGGCTGGCCGAGCTGGGCGATCACGGAGCCATCCACGAATTCCACGAGCGAATGCACGATCGACTCGGGGTGGATCAGCACCTCGATCTTCTCCACCGGCATGTCGAACAGCCAGCGGGCCTCGATGATCTCCAGGGCCTTGTTCATCATGGTGGCCGAGTCGATGGTGATCTTGGGCCCCATGTGCCACGTGGGATGAGATAACGCCTGCTCCAGCGTTGCTTCCTCCAGTTGCCGGAGCGTGGCGCCTCGGAACGGCCCCCCGGAACCGGTCAGCAGGATGCGCTGTACCTCGAATGATCATTCGCCCCTGCCCCGGCTTGCAGGGCCTGAAACACCGCCGAATGCTCGCTATCCACGGGCAGCAGAGTGCTGCCATGCGCCGCGACGGCGCGGGTGAGCAACTCGCCGGCGATCACCAGCGGCTCCTTGTTGGCTACGGCCAAGCGTTTGCCGGCCTCGGCGGCCGCCATCACCGGGGCCAAGCCGGCCGCCCCCACGACCGCGGCCAAGATCGTATCGACCTCGTCGGATTGGACCAGTCCGGTAAGACAGTCCGGCCCGGACAGAACCTTGACTTGGCCGTCCATGATCGCATGGAACTTGGCCACCGATTCCCGGTTGGTGATGGCCACGAAGTGCGGCTTGTACCGCAGAGCCTGCTGGGCCAGAAGCTCCATATTGCGGTGGGCGCTGAGCCCGATGACCCGGTACTCGGGTCCAAGGGCCTCGATGACCCGAAGGGCGTTGCGCCCGATCGAGCCGGTAGACCCCAGAATGGCAATACCTTGTGGCATATACTGTGCGATAATATGTTGAAACTGGATAAACTGTCAAGTTGAAAGGGGGCCGCCCAGATGCTCAGATGCTTCGCTGCGCTCAGCATGACAAATGCAGGTCGATTCCCCACGAAAGTTAGTCGCACCCAGAGCGGGGGGGCATCTTGCTCTTGCGCCTGGTGGTCGCCCTCATCTCCGGCCGGAACCACCCTCCGAACTCGATAAGAGGTGGAGGTTCTCGGACGTGGTCCACGCTCCTGGCCATCGCAGGCACTCGGCGCCGGTTGTATCCGCGGTTCGCTCTGTCGCGCCTTGAGACGAGCGTCGCACTGGGCATGGTGTAGATCCCTCCGATTTTGAAGCATAGGAGCGGAAGGCAACCCCATGACGTTTGCCCGTTCTTGACGCGGGCTCGCGGCGTGTATCTACCGGGTTCACTGTCTCCTTATAGGACGTACTGGCGGTGGCGGTCCTACCCGGCCGGAGGATACTCAGCCCACGTGTGCAGGCCTATCCCGCTCTTCTCGGAGAGTACGTCCTAGGCGAAGCCCGTCCCGCCGGATAGGGGCATGGATCGGTACTCTTCGGAGGGCCGTGCTTTGCTCGCCGACGGTCAGCGCGTGTCTTTTTCTACTCCATTCAAGTCCACAATCAGCCGACAAGAATACTGATGCAATCGCCCGCCGCGCAGAATGGACGGGCACACGCAGGGATTCCGGAACGCCGGGTCGGGCATCCGGGGTGCTGCCGGAGAGTGGGGGCCATCTCACAGCATGTGACTGCGCGCTTTTTGTCGCCGGTCGGAAGGATTCTCCAGGCCAGTCTTGCACCTGGGGTCCTCTGCCCAGCGGTCCAGTGGTGGGGTGCGTGTACATACAGATTTGGTTGTAGAGGTTCTGGCGAACGCTGCGGATTCTGTCAGCCGAGATTGCCGTGCTGACCTTGCTGAGCCTGGTCAGGGCCGAGGAGTCTGCACCCGTCGAGCCGAATCGACCCGAGGCGGCCGCATCTCCCACGCCCGAAACCCCGTCCGGGCAGGCCCCTTCTCAAGAGAACTTCCTGGACATGTCCCTCGAGGAACCTTATGAACGTGGAAGTTCGTTCCCCGGCCACCCTGACGCGGACGAGTGCCCGCCTGACGCCGGCGGCCGTGACGACGATTACGAAAGAAGACATCCTGCGCCTCCGGTGCCCGCAGCCTGTTCGAGCTGCTCGACATCTACGTGCCCAACCTCCAGTGGATTCGGCATCACTGGGAGGCCGATCACCTGGGCCTGCGCGGCGAGGACAACAGCCGGCCGGAGAAACTCGACAGCGTGGAACTCCGCTACGAGAGAAAGAACAGCGCCTCCCCTCGACACGGCAGCCTCGGTTTTCATCCATTACAGTCTGGAGTTGCTGACCTGGTCCGGCAATGAGGTCGCCTCCGTGGGGACCCAGCGCGAGTTTGGCTTCGAATTGAAGGCCAACCATTACACCGACCGCACCCGGCTGGGCATCTCACACGGCTTCACGAAGCTTTACAGCTTCGACTTGAACAAGCGGAATTACTATGCGTCGTTAGGGGATTATCGTTCCGAGGCCGCCGCGGTGGCGGTCTGAGCCATTTACCAATTTTGATGGGTCATGCTCGCAAGGGGGCCGGTCTGAGCATGCAGCGACATAGTGAATACAAGATATTGGTTGCAGAGATATGTGTCAGCTTGCTGCTGGGGAGCGTGTTAGCGTCGGCCGGCACCACGGAGTCTCCCCAGGGCGACCCCAACACACCCAACGCGCACGAGGACCTTTTTGAGATGCCGCTGGAAGACCTGATGAATGTCAGTATCGACACCGTGTCCACGGTCTCGAAATACGCGCAGAAGCTGCGGGAGGCCCCGGCTTCGGTCACGGTCATTACGGCGGACGAGATCCGCCTGTATGGCTACCGTACGTTGGCGGAAATCCTGCAGAGCGTTCCGGGCTTCTATATCAACTACGATCGCGACTACACCTACATCGGGATGCGCGGTTTTCGCCGGCCCGGAGATTACGATACACGCATTCTTCTGTTGATCGACGGCCACCGGGTCAATGAGAACGTCGGCGATCAGCTTCCTTCCGGCACCCAGTTCCCTCTGGACGTCGATCTGATCGATCGGGTGGAAGTGATGCGCGGTCCCTGGTCCGCCCTGTACGGCAGCAACGCCCTGCTGGCCGTCATCAACGTCATCACCAAACGAGGGCGGGACATCGATGGGGTCGAGCTTTCCGGGGAGGGTGGCTCGGCCGACACGTACAAAGGTCGCGTCACCTACGGCAAGGTGCTGGGCCAGGACGTGGAGGTGCTCGTGTCGGGGACCGCCTACGACAGCGGCGGGCAGAAACTGTACTTCAAGGAGTTCGATGCGCCGGCGACGAATCGTGGGTGGGTGGACAATGATGACGATCACTTCAAGAACGTCATGGCCCAGGCCTCCTGGGGCGATCTGACGCTCCTGCTGACGCACACCGGGCGGGAGAAGGGCGTCCCGACAGCGCCCTGGGACACCGTGTTCGGCGACGCGCGGACGCGCACCTGGGACGCCACGACGCTGGTCGGGCTGACGTACAGCCATGACGTGACGGAACAATGGCAGGTCAAGAGCCGCGTGGCCTATGGCGAGTACGACTATTATGGGTCGTGGCCGATGTACAGCGCGAGCAACGGGGAAAACCCCGACATCCTGGTCAACCATGACTCCTGGGATGGCAGTTGGCTGGAGACCGAACTCCAGGTGGTGGGTCGGCCGATTCCGCAGCACACGCTGACGGCAGGCGTCGAGTCCCGCTTCGACATGCGGCAGGAGCAGCGGACCTGGGATCAGCAAGCGGTATACCTGGACGACGCCCGGCATGACGTGACCTGGGGCGTCTACTTCCAGGATGAGTTCCGGGTGCTGGAGAACCTGGCTCTCGTGGGCGGCGCGTGACGACGCCTACGATTCGTTCGGCGGGACCACGAATCCGCGTCTGGCCGCGATCTACGACCTCACGCAGGACACCACGTTCAAGCTCATCTACGGCACGGCCTTTCGTGCGCCGAGCGTCTATGAGTTGTATTACCAGGACGGCGGCCAGACCCAGAAGCCCGCTCTCCATCTCGATCCGGAAACCATCACCACGTATGAAGCCGTCGTCGAACAGCAGTTCAGCCGTGAGTTGCGCGGCACGGTCACCGGTTTCTACTACGTGATGAAGGATCTCATTGACCAGTACCAGGATCCCAGCGACGGCCTGTTCGTCTTTCGAAACCTGGAGCAGGTGGAGGCCCGAGGGCGTGGAGCTGGCTCTGGAGGGCCGGTGGGAGGGGGGCTGCGCTCCCGGGTCAGTTACACCTACGCCGAGGCGCGGGACGGGACCACCCGCGCGACGCTGGTCGATTCGCCGAACCATCTGGCGAAACTCAACGTGATTGTCCCGGTGGTACGCGAGACGCTGTTTGCCGGCCTGGAGGTCCTCTACGATAGCTCTTCCAAGACGCTGAGCGGGGCGGACACGGACGATTTCGTCCTGACCAATTTGACGCTGACCTATGTGAGTCATGACAAGCACGTGGAGGTTTCCGCGAGCGTGTACAACCTCTTCGATACGCACTATGCCTACCCCGCTTTCGAGGAGCATGTCCAAGACGTGATCGAACAAGAGGGGCGAGCGTTTCGAGTCAAATTGACGTATCGGTTTTGAGTGCAGGACGCGCCATGATAGGGCAACGAGTCGAATATCACGAGAGACCAGACGGGAGACGAAGCCAGAGGATCTGCGCCGCGCTCCTCGGCCTCTGCGTGCTCGGGCTGTCTCCCTCTTCGCCCTGGGGGAGACGCCGCAGGCCGCGGCGGATCGCGAATACCAGGTCAAGGCCGCGTTCGTCTACAATTTCCTCAAGTTCGTCGTGGGCGGACGGTTTGGAACGCTCGACGACAAGGGGGGATCGAACGGAGACCCCAACGAAGTTCTCCGGGTGGGCATCGTCGGCCGGGCCCCGTCGAAGGAGGGGTTGGCCAGCCTGCAGGGCAAAGTGGTCAAAGACAAACGCATCGAAGTCCGGTTCTTCGAGGGACTGGAAGACCTGAAAGAGGCGGACGCGCAGACTCACGGAACCGCACCCGCAGATGAAGGAGCTGCGCCAATGCCACGTGCTGTTTTTCTGCCCCTCGGAGAAGCCGTTCCTGGCGCGGCTCCTGCCGCCGCTGCAGAATGACGGCCTCCTGCTGGTAGGCGATACCCCCGGTTTCCTGGAGGCGGGGGGCGTCATCAATCTGATGATTGAGGATAAAAAAGTCCGGTTCGAGATCAACCTGGCCGCCACCGCACGGGAGCACCTTCAGATTCGGTCCAGCCTGCTGCGGCTGGCCCTGCGGACCATCGAACATGATTCCTTGGAAAAACCAGATGATGAGGGAAAATCTCATGGGAGCAAGAAACCGTAACTCCGGGCCGAGAGCCCCGTCCGAGGTTCCCCCCCAGGGCCTCGGCGCTGGGCCGCCCGTCTCGTAGGCCGCTTATCGCTCAAGGACAAGCTGGTCGGCATCGTCATGCTCACGTGTGGGGCCGCGCTGGCGCTGGCGGGCGTCACCTTCATCCTCTGGGAACGGGTCTCATTGCGGCACGCCTTGGCCCGCGACACCGTCGCCGCCGCCCGCGTCGTGGCCGAGAATTGCCGCGCCGCGGTCGCCTTTCAGGACCACGCCGATGCGTCCGGCGTCTTGCAGACCCTCGACGCTCTCCCCTCGATTACAGGCGCGTGCATCAGCACCGAGAAGGAAAGGCTGTTTGCCTTCTACACGCGCAAGGGCGTGGACGGCGGACGCCTGTTGCACGAGGTGGAGCGGGATGGGGCGGTGTTCCAGCGCGATTGCCTCAGTGCGCGGGTCCCCATCACGCTGGATGGGCAGCGCATCGGGACGATGGCCCTGTTCTCCGACCTGCAGCCCTTGCACGCCCGTCTCCAGCGCGGTCTGGTCGTTATTTGTGGAGTTCTCCTGGTGTCGTCGCTGGCCGCCTACTTGATCTCCTCTCGGCTGCAGCGGATTATCTCCACGCCGATCGTGCATCTGGCCGACGTGGCGCGGCTGGTCTCGGAGAAGAAGGAGTATACGGTCCGGGCCGCGCCGCTGGGCAACGACGAGGTCGGCCTGCTCATCCAGGCGTTCAATGGGATGCTGGGACAAATCCAGCAGCGGGACGCGGCGTTGGTCGAGGCCAACGAGCAGTTGGAGGAGCGGGTACGGGAACGGACGGGCGATATGGCGACCATCAACGAGAAACTGACCGTCGAGATCACCGCCCGCCGCAAAACCGAGCGAGCCCTCGCGGAGGCCAACGACCAGTTGGCCGAGACCGTGCAGAACCTGCGCCGCTCGAACAAGGAGCTGCAGGATTTCGCCTACGTCACGGCCCACGATCTCAAGGCGCCGTTGCGGGGGATCGGGACCCTGGCCGACTGGATCGCCTCGGATTACGCCGACAAGTTCGACGAAGCGGGTCGCCAGCAATTGGCCTTGCTCAAGGGCCGGGTCTCGCGGCTGACCGAACTCATCAACGGCATCCTCCGCTATTCTGAGATCGGCCGGGTGGTCTATGGCCGGGAGACGGTGGATCTGGGGCGGCTGGTGCCCGAGACCATCGCCTTGCTGGATCCACCCGCCCACATCCAGCTCGTGGTCGCGGGACCGCTGCCCACGGTCGTGGGAGAGAAGGCCCGCCTGGGACAGGTCTTTCGCAACTTGATCGACAACGCGATCAAGTATATGGACAAACCGCAGGGACGCGTCGAGGTCCGTTGCGCGGACCAGGACAACCGGTGGCAATTCGCGGTGTCCGATAATGGTCCGGGAATTGAAGAGCGCTACTTCGAGAAGATCTTCCAGATGTTCCAGACCCTCGTTCCCCGCGACCAGCGCGAAAGTACGGGCATCGGTCTGCCGATAGTCAAGAAAATCGTCGAGTTGTTTGGTGGCAGCATCTGGGTGGAATCGACGCCGGGTGCCGGCACAACCTTCTTCTTCACGTTGCCCAAGGGCGACGCCGTGCCCCCCGAAGCGGTGATCGTTCCCGCGCAGGCGAGTTGGGAGGGCTCCCAAGCGCGCCTGATCGTACCGGGGAGCCTGAACTGAGGTTGCTGTTCGTATAGGAAGGAAGACGCCTATGTCCGACGGAAGCTGCGGTACGCAAAGCTGCCCCGAGAGTCAGGAAGCGGCGGCCCTCCAACGGGAGAACGACTCCCTGCGGCAGGAGAACGAGCGCCTCGCTCGGGAAGTCGAGGAGCGCCGGCAGGCGGAGCGTACCCTGCGGGAAGGCGAGGATCGGCTGCGTATCATTTTGGACAGCATTCTGACGGGCGTGCTGATTGTGGACGCCCGGACCCATCAGATCGTGGACGTGAATCCCCATGCGGCGGAAATCATCGGCTTGCCCCGGGACCGGATCATCGGCCGGGTCTGTCACCGCTTCATCTGTCCCGCGGAGAAAGGGCACTGCCCCATCAGCGACCTGGGCCAGACGGTGGACCGGGCGGAACGCTGCTTGCTCCGGGCCGAGGGCGGCCAAACACCCATCCTGAAAACTGTGGTCTCCGCGGCGTGGGGCGGGGGGCAATACCTGGTCGAGAGTTTTGTGGACATCTCCCGCTGCCAGCACGCCGAAGCGGAAGCCCGCGAATCGCTTTCCCTGCTCCACGCGACGCTGGAAGCCACCGGGGACGGGATCCTGGTGGTGGGTCTTGACGGCACGGTCAAGGACTTCAACCAGCAGGCGCAACGTCTCCTGCGCCTCCCGGCGGCAATCCTCGAGCGCCGCAGGCGGGAAGAGGTGGTGGCCTTTACGCGGAGCCGAGTGAAGAACCCCGACGCGTTTATGGCCGGGGTGAAGAAGGTGCACGACCAGCCGGAGGCGGAGAGCTTCGACCTCCTCGAATTCCAAGACGGCGGAGTCCTGGAACGCTACTGCCGGCCGCAGATCGTCGACGGGCATGTTGTGGGCCAGGTGCTGGGGTTTCGGGACGTGACGGAACGGCACCAGGCAGAACAGAAGCAGGCCGCGCTGCTGCGCAAGGTGGCCGAGATCAACGAGGAGCTTTCCCACTTTGCCTATGTCGTGTCGCACGACCTGAAGGCGCCGCTGCGCGGCATCAAGCTCGTGACGGAGTGGCTGTGCGAGGATTACGGCGACAAGCTCGATGCGGAAGCGAAGGAGCAGATGACCTTGCTGCAAAGCCGGGTGAACCGGATGCACAATCTGATCGACGGCGTGCTCCAGTACTCGCGTGTCGGCCGCATCAAGGAGGACATGGTGGAGGTCGATCTGAACGAGCTGATGCCGATGATTCTCGATACGCTCGCGCCGCCGGCGCACATCCATGTCACCGTCCCAAGCGATTTGCCGACCCTTACGGGCGAGAGGACGCGGATTACGCAGGTCTTCCAGAACCTGCTGAGCAACGCCGTCAAGTTCATGGACAAGCCGCAGGGCGAGATTCGCGTCCGTTGCGTCGCCGCGGGGGATTTCTGGAAATTCGGCGTCGCCGACAACGGGCCCGGCATCGAAGAAAAGCACTTCGAGCGCATCTTTCGCATCTTCCAAACGCTCGCGTCCAAGGACGAGTATGAGAGCACCGGGGTCGGCCTGACGCTGGTCAAGAAGATCGTCGAATTGTACGGGGGACGGGTCTGGGTCGAGTCCGAGGTCGGCCGAGGCAGCGTCTTCTTCTTCACCTTCCCGCAACGGCAAATGGAGGCTCCTTATGCGTGTGCCGGCAATTTGGATCGGTCTGCTGATTCTCTGTCTGGCCGGGCCGACGGCGGCCCAGACCCAGAAATATAGGATCTTCGTGGTCAGCAGCTATCACCGCGAGTATCTCTGGTCGCAGGATACGAACCAAGGGGTCTGCGCGGGGCTGCTGGAGTTTGGCTTCCTGGACAACGCCGGACAGGCGGCCGAGTATACGCGCACGGATCACGTCGAGAGCGCGTCTTGCGTCGTGCAGAAGGCGTGGATGGATACGAAACGCAAGAGCAGCGTGCATGACATGGCGGTGGCGACCAATCGCGTGATGGCCCAGATTGCGCAGTTGCGCCCGACCTGGCGCTGCTCGGGGATGACAACGCCGCCAACTACATCGGCAACCAGCTCCTCGACACGAAGGTCGCGGTGGTCTTCTGGGGCATCAACGGCCTGCCCCTGAAATATGGGCTGCTCGATTCCTTGGACCAGCCCGGACATAACGTCACGGGGATTTACCAGCCCGGATACCTGAGAGAATGCCTCGAGTTCCTCCAGCGACTGGCCCCCACGGTGCGGACCTTCGCCATCCTTGCCGACGACTCGGAGACGGGCCGCGAGAAAGTCAAGGCTTTGGAGGCGCTGGCCGACGCCCGGGTGCTGCCCTTGACGCTGGTGGAATCCGTCCGGACGAATAGTCTGGAGGAATGGAAGGCCGGTGCCTTGGCCTTGAAGGACAAGGTCGATGCCTTCTTCGTGACGAACCATAACACCCTGAAGGATAAGGACGGCCGGGCCGTGGACCCCCTGGCGGTGGGGGCGTGGTATCTGGCGACGATTCGTAAACCGGAATGCTCCGATGAAAAACAGTTTGCCCAGGAGGGCATGCTGTGCGTCTGTGATGATTCCGGGTACAACCAGGGCTATGACGCCATGAAATTGGCGTGCCGCATCCTGAAAAAAGGAGAGCGTCCGGCCCAGATCCGCGTGACCGCGCCCCGGCGCGGCGCGTTCATCGTGAATCGTCAGCGCGCCAGGACGCTGGCGATTGCTCTCCAGGAAGCGATGGGAGTGGAAGAGTACATCGATACCTCATTGGCGCAGGGGCGAAACGCGCCGTGAACGGGGGTGACAGGCATGAGCCGCAAAATTGACAAGCTGTTCAGGAATCTGCCTCTTTCTTTCCGGATTCTCTGCGGTTTTCTCGTGATCTGCTGTGCCCTGGCGGCGACGTCGGCCGTGGTCTACTATAACCATTCCCGGGCCGTCGTCCTGGATTCCATTCAGGGCCAGGCGTCCACGCTGTGCGACTACGTCCGGCACAAGTTTGACATGGACTACGCCGATCCCATCCGGCGCGAGCTGCGGCTCCTGGTGAAATCTCCGCAACTGCAGGACTACCTGATGTCCTCCAAGGAAGAGTTGCTGGTGCACCGGGCCGAAGTGGAGAAGCTGTTCCTCAGCCTGGCGCGGCAACGCGATCTCTGCCGCTCCACGACGTTCCTGGACGCGCACGGCCAGGAGAAGGTCGGCATCCGGGACAACAACCGTCTCCGCGTCTTCCGGTCGCTGGCCGAGCGGGTGGCGGACGATCCGCAGGACCGGAACACCATCGCGCTGTTCCATCTGCTCCAGTCCAGCCCGTCCCGCATCGCGGCTGTGCCTGCCTCCTTTCGTGGATCGCCAGGGCCGCTGGGGGGTTCTCGTCGGAATGACGGTGCCGGAGCCGGAAACGGGGGGTTTTGGGGGCGTCGTGGTCCAACACTGCGACCTCACGGCGTTCGTGCAGGAGGTGGCGCAGAGCCAGGTCTTCGGCACCGCCGTGGCCTGGGTCTACGGCGGCCGGGGAGAGATCCTGTCCTTCCCCCCGGAGAACGAACCCAGGCAAGACCCCCAGCCGTATCTGGCGGGAGAGGCAGGACCCGGGGGGGCCTGCATTCGGACCGCCTCGTGCTCCCTCTTTGCCGGCGACGAGCCGGTGCTGACGGTCGTTTGCAGCATTCCGGCCCAGATCGTCGCGCAGGAATTGGCGCCCGTCGTCTGGTCGGTGACGGTGATCTTCTCAGTGCTCCTCGGGGGCGCCGTGGTCAGCTCGTTTCTCATTTCCCGCTGGGTCTCGAAACCGATCAAAGAGCTGACCCGCGCCGCCACGAGCATTAACGCGCAGAGACTGGACCTCGACCTCGACCTGGCCGGGTCGCGCGATGAAATCGGCATCCTGGCCCAGGCCTTTCAAAAGATGCTGATGGACTTGAAGGCCTCGACCACCTCGATCGATAATCTCAACGTCGAGATTGCCCAGCGCCAGCAGGCCGAAGAGGCGCTGCGCAAGAGCGGGACCGGGCACAAGGCTATTTGGACGTGGCGGATGTGATGTTGCTGGCGTTGAACGAACAAGGACAGATCGCCTTGATCAACCGCCAAGGCGGCCGCATCCTGGGCTATCAAGAGCAGGAACTGCTGGGCAAGGACTGGTTCGAGACCTGCGTGCCGCCGCACGCGCGGCCGGGGCGCAAGACGTGTTCCGTCGGCTGCTGGCCGGGGAGATCGACTCGGTCCGGTACGTCGAGAATCCGGTGCTGACCCCGTCCGGGGAGGAAAGAACCCTGGCTTGGCACAACACGGTCCTGCGGGACGGTGCCGGCCGCATCGTGGGCACGCTCAGCTCCGGTGAAGACATCACCGAGCGTAAGCGGATGGAAGCGGACCTGCGCAGCAGCGAAGAACGGAACCGCCAGCAAACGGCGCTCCTGAAGAACGTGCTCGCCCACATCCCGTACTTCGTCTTTTGGAAGGACCGGGACTCGGTGTATCTCGGGTGCAACGAAATGTTCGCCCAGAGCACCGGCTTGGCGACCCCCGACCAGATCGTCGGGAAGACCGACCATGACCTGGTGTGGAAGATGGAAGCGGAGCTCTATCGGCAGTGCGATCGGCAGGTCATGGACAGCGGGGAACCCCTGCTGAACTACGAAGAGCCTCAGACCCGGGGAGACGGCCGACAGATCACCCTCTTGACGAGCAAGGTCCCGCTGCGCGATGCCGCGGGCTGTGTGACCGGCATTCTGGGCATCTACGCGGACATCACGGAGCGCAAAAGCCTGGAGAACGCACTGCGCGAAAGTGAAATGCGGTTCCGCTCCGTGGTGGAGCAGGCCGGCGACGGGTTCGAGCTCCTGGACGCAGAGGGCCGGTTCGTGGACACCAACAGCGCGACCTGCCTGAGCTTGGGATACCCGAAGGAGGAATTGCTGCACCTGAGCGTTCCGGACGTCAATCCGCTGATCGACCACGAAAAGTACACGGCGATTCTCGAATCCCTCGTGGGCCAGCCGCCGAAGAACTTCGAGTCCGTGCACCGGCGTAAAGACGGGACGACGTTCCCGGTCGAGATTACAGCTTCGCTCATCCAGCTTGGCGGCGTCCCGCGCTGTTTGTCGCTCGTCCGCGACATCACGGAGCGAAAGCGGGCCGAACAGCAGCAGACGCAGCTTCTCGAGAAACTGTCGGGGATCAACCAGGAGTTGAAAGACTTCGCCTACGTGGTCTCGCACGACCTCAAGGCGCCGCTGCGGGCGATCAAGACCCTTGCCGACTGGCTCGCGACGGATTATCAGGACAAGCTGGACGAGCAGGGACAGGAGACCCTCCGGCTGATGGGGGGCCGCGTGCACCGCATGCAGAACCTGATCGACGGCGTCCTCCAGTATTCGCGCATCGGCCGGAGCGGAG
Organism: uncultured Planctomycetota bacterium; assembly: GCA_963750205.1. Lineage (GTDB taxonomy): Bacteria > Planctomycetota > Phycisphaerae > Sedimentisphaerales > Anaerobacaceae > PLanc-01. The sequence goes on along the minus strand of CAVVRJ010000061.1, from coordinate 49,299 downwards.
CAGGGGACCGTGCCGGTCGATCTCAGCCGGCTCGTGCCTGAAATCATCGACGATCTCGGCGTTCCGGCGCACATCGCGATTCGACGTCCCGCCCGATCTGCCGACGGTCGAGGCGGATCACGACCCGGATCACTCAGGTCTTCCAGAACCTGCTGAGCAACGCCGTCAAGTACATGGACAAGCCGCAGGGGACCATCACCGTGACCTGCGTCGCCGAGGAGGGCTTCTGGAAGTTCGGCGTGGCCGACAACGGCCCGGGCATCGAACAGAAGGACTTCGAGCGCATCTTCAAGCTCTTCCAGACGCTGACGCGGCGGGATGACTGCGAGAGCACCGGCGTCGGCCTGACCGTGGCCAAGAAGATTGTCGAGATGTACGGCGGCAAGATCTGGGTCGAGTCCGAAGTCGGCCGGGGCAGCACGTTCTTCTTCACCTTCCCGAAAAGAAAGGAAGTCGCCGGGGCGCCGGGCCCGGGCCCCCAGGGAGATTCCGGCAGCACCGGTCAACGGGACGCCAACGGGGCACCCGTAAGCGAGGAAGTCGAAGCGATCTGAGGAGGCACGCAGACAGATGGATGCCCAAGAACGGATGAACGTCGAGAATCCCGAGTGCAGCCCGGACTTGGCGGAATGTCAGCGGGCGCGGGAACGCCTCCAAGTCCTCTTTGAGAACGCACCCGATGCCTTCTACCTGAACGACCTGATGGGCACGATTCTGGATGCCAATCAGGCCGCCGAGCAGCTCTTCGGGTGCAAAAGAGAGGAACTGATTGGCAAGAGTCTCCTGAAGTCGGATCTCCTGCCCCGGAAACAGTTGCCGCGTGCCGCGGGCTGCCTGGCCAAAAATGCGATGGGACACGCGGTGGGCCCCGTCGGCTTTCGCCTGAACCGGCCGGATGGCACTCAGGTTCAGGTGGAGTGGTGCACCTGCCGCGGTCGCGCTGGGGGGGCAGCCGGTGGTGCTCACGCTGGCCCGCGACGTTTCGGCACGCCACCAGGCCCAGGAAGCGCTCCGGGAGAACGAAGAAAAATTCAAGGTCCTTTTCGAAGAGGCGTGCGAGGGGATCCTCTACCTGGATGATGCCGGCCGGGCGCTCGAAGTCAACCGCAAGGCGCTGGAAATCCTCGGTCAGTCGAAGGAGCAGGCCGTCGGCAAGCACATTATTGAGCTGGGCCTTCTGGACCCGGGCGATGTGGCCCGGTTCCTCGACCTGTTTCAACAGGTGCTCCTGGGCACGCTCCAGCCCCTGGACTTGTGCGTCACGAATCGGCAGGGACGCAAGCTTCACCTGGAGTGCAGCGCCTCGCTGATTCGGCGCACGGGCAGTACCCGCGGCGTCGTGGTCATGATGCGCGATGTTACGGAGCGCCGACAGGCGCAAGCGACCTTGGAGGCCCTGAACCGGGACCTGCAATCCACCGTCGAGGAGCTGGCACACTCCGAATCAAGAGCTGCGGGACTTTGCCCACGTGGCCGCGCACGATCTCAAGGCCCCGCTCCGAGGTATCGCCACACTGGCGGACTGGATCGCCCATGACTGCGCCGACAGCCTGGGGGAGCAGGGGCGTGCCAATCTGGACCTGCTGCGGCAGCGCGTGGGTCGGATGACCCGGCTGATCGATGGGATTCTGCGCTACGCCGAGATCGGGCACGGCGGGATCGCTCTGGAGCCGGTCGATGTCAATGCCATCGTGGCGGAGGTGATCGAGCAGGTCGCTCCGCCGTCGTCGATGGTGGTGCGCATTGAGGGTCCGTTGCCGGCGGTGTCCTGTGACAGGACCCGCCTGACCCAGGTGTTTCAGAACCTCATCAGCAACGCCGTCAAGTACATGGATAAGCCCCAGGGCCAAATCCGGGTGGGCTGCACGGACGAAGGCGCGTCCTGGAGATTCCATGTCGCGGACAATGGACCGGGCATCGACTCGAAATACTTCGACCGCCTCTTCCGGATGTTTCAAACGCTCGCACCCAAGGATGACCGGGAGAGCACCGGCATCGGCCTGGCGGTCGTCAAGAAGATCGTCGAGTTGCATGGGGGCCGGGTCTGGATCGAGTCCCAAGTGGGCCAGGGAAGCACCTTCCTCTTCACGTTCCCCAAGGCCGCCATGACCGGGGCCCAAGAGAAACTTCAAACCTGTGCCGCAGAGGTCTGATGGATGATTCTTGCTTTGTGATTTGTGGCGGCGCGCCCGGGTCGTGTCTTCCCCATCAACGATCAAAAATCACACTTCCAACTTCCTCTCCCGGTGGTTTTGGACCCGGAACTGGCGCGGAGTCATGCCGGCCAGGGACTTAAAGGTCCGCGTGAAATAGCTCTGGTTGTTGTAGCCAACCTGGAAGCAGATCTCCGTGCAGCTCTGGTCGGTGCCCAGCAGCAGCTCCTTGGCCTGCTCGATCCGCACGGCCGTCACATAGTCGATCAGCGTGATCCCCATCTGTTCCTTGAAGACGTGCGCCAGCCGGGAGACGCTCAGGTGCGCCGCCTTGGCGATCGCCGCCAGCGTGAGCGGCTCGTCGTAGTGGGTGGCGATGTGGTGGAGCGCCGGACGGATCTGCGTCATCTTGTGCGCATCCTGGGCGGCGTACACCAGCTCGATGAACTCGTTCAATGCCGTGCTGAGCCACGCGCACAGGTCCTCCTGGTTGTCGATCTGCATCACCATGTTGACGTAGGCCAGGTTCTTCTCGAGCATCGTGTCGCTGTCCACGCCGCCCTCGACCGCCGCCCGGCTCAGCACGCTGACCAGCTCCAGCAGCCGCACCTTGAGGATGCCGAGGTCGCCGATATCCTTGAACAGGATGGTGCCCAGGATCGAATTGAGGATCTCCTTGGCCCCCGTCCGGTCGCCGATCTTGACCTTCTGGAGCAGCGCCCGCTCGCTCTCCCACGGGTATTGCCACTTCGCCCCCAGTTTCTTGTGCTCCTGGATGAACTCGCCGATCTCCGACTGCTGCTCGGACCTCTGGCGCCGCCAGCGGATCGCCCGCGCGTCGAAGCCGCCGACCTCGTAGAGCAGATCGAACAGGAACTCCGCCGCCCGGTGGATCTGCCGCCCGCGCACGACGGGAAGCCGGCGCAGAGATTCAGCCAGTGCGCTGGGGCCGGAATTTCGGATGGCGGATTTCGGATTGCGGATTGAAGAGGGCGCGCTGCGCGAATCCGCAATCCGCAATGTTGTCACCCCGGACTTCGATCCGGGGTCGCAATCCGCGATGGCTTCGGCTTGCCCCAGGCGCCCCTCGACATCCCGGAGCAGCGTCTCCGCGGCCGGCTCCCACAGGCACTTGCCGAAGAACACCCCGCCGTGGACCGTATCCCGATCCACCACGGGCACGCACACCAGCACGATGCCGGCGTGGCAAAGAGTGATGTAGGATTGCCCCATCTCGGCTGCGATCTCAATTGCCCGTCGTCGCTCGGCGAGGCATTTCTGCCGCCGCAGGCTGTCCTGCTGGACGCACTGGCAGAACGCCGGCCGGCAATCCGCACTGCACAACGGGTCCACCGGCGTGCCGTCCCGCCCGGTCGTCTCCAACCCGAGTCGAAAGTGCTTGCGGAACACGTGTTCGATCCGCCCGAACTTCTCCGGCGTCAGCAGGTCTATCAGTTTCAGTTGTTCAATCATCCCGGCAGTTCCCAGTAGCATGGGCATCTTGCCCATGATCCTGAAGCTGTGGACGCTTGCGTCCACACTTTGGTAGCAAGATAGTGCTATTATACCATGCCAGCGGTCGGGTCGGTGCATCGGGACCTTGCCTTTTGCTTTCTTCCCAACTACACTGGTCCGCAGGTGAAACGAAGAGCGACAGCGATAGCTGACCGAAACAGTTGGACGAGTACGAACTTCAGGAGGAAAAGACTATGGCTGGCCGCCCAATCGACCTCGCCAAGGTGCATGCAGCGCTCCAGGGATTGAGCGACCGGCAAGTGCGTTATATGCTGGAGGAGGCAATTGACATGCTGCCTCCCGCCCAGCTCATCCAGCTTGTCAAATCCTTCCTGGATCCGGCCAAACTGCGCCCGGACCGCAAGACGAAAGGTCGCCTGCTGGCCGCAGTGAAGGCTTTTGAGAAAGCCAGTCGGGCCGACGAGTACTACGAGACATTCAACGTCAATTCCAAAAACTGGCAAGAGAAGTCCAGAGGGACGCGGCTCTGGATCGCGGAATGTAAGCGACTCTTCGCTCGGTGCACGGCGGAAGCCGGCCCAAGCGATCCGGCCGAGGTATGCCAAGCCTTCGATATCCTCTTCGCCCTGCTCGATCGCATCGATGAGGACCCCGACCATATCGTCTTTTTCGCGGACGAAGGCGGCTCCTGGCAGGTCGGCGTAGGTTGGGAAAAGGTCCTCCCGGCCTGGTTTGCCTGCCTGGCCGCCACCACCGAGCCCCAGGAGTATGCACGTCGTGTCAGGGAGGCCATTGAAGAACACGGCAGTTATCGCCGGAAGAAGCACCTGTCGCAAGCGCGAAAGGTCGCCACCCCGGCACAGCGCCAGGCACTACGAGGTGCGGAATGAGCGAATACCAATACTATGAGTTCCAGGCGATTGACCGGCCGCTGACGGATAAGCAGATGGAAGAGCTGCGTTCATACTCGACCCGCGCGACCATCACGCGGACAAGCTTCGTGAACGACTACTCCTGGGGCAACTTCAAAGGCGACGAAGATGCCTGGATGGGAAAATACTTCGACGCGTTCCTCTACCTGGCCAACTGGGGCACGCACGTCCTGAAGCTCCGGCTGCCGGCCCGGCTGCTCGATCTCAAAACCGCGCAGGAATACTGTGCGGGCGACAGTGCCCGCGCCCGGGAGAAAGGTGGCAATGTCATCCTGTCTTTCGTCTCGGACGAAGAGGGCGGTGAGTGGGTGGAGGGCGAGGGCACTCTTTCTCCGATCATCCCCGTGCGGGCGGAGCTCGCCCGCGGCGACCGGCGGGTCCTGTACCTGGGCTGGCTGCTGTGTGTTCAGAACGAGGAGTTGGAAGAGGAGGAAGCCGAGCCGCCGGTGCCGCCCGGATTGGGCAAGCTCAGTGGCTCCTTGAAGAGCTTCGCCGACTTCTTGCGCATTGACGAGGACCTGATTCATGCGGCCGCTGTGGCCAGCACCTCGCTGAAGGAAGCAAGTTTGTCGCGGGACGAAGTCCGCGCGTGGGTGGCCGGGCTCGCGCCGGCGGAAAAGGACAACTTGCTCACGAGGCTGATCGTCGACGAGGACCTGACGCTCGCGACGGAGTTGCTGCATCGATTCCTGAAGCGTCACGAGGACGCGAGTCCTTCTTCGAAGGCCCCGGCGGCCCGTCGAACCGTGGGCGAATTGCTCCGGGCTGCCCAGGCCCGCACCGAGGAACGTCGGCAGGCCCAGGCCAGGAAACGCGCCGAGGAGACCGAGCGCCGGGCCCGCGAAGCCGCGCTCGCCCGGGCGAAGCACCTTGATGCGATCGGCGGCCAAGAGCCGAAGCTCTGGACGCGAATTGATAGCCTGATTGCCGCGACACAGCCAAAGAGCTACGACGAGGCTGTGAGTTTGCTTCTCGATCTGCGGGACCTCGCCCGGCGGGCGGGACGCGACCGCGAATTCCACCTGAAGCTGGAAACCCTCCACGCGAACCATGCCCGCAAGCCCAGCTTTATCAGCCGCCTGCGCAAGGCCGGACTATGATGGTCACACGCTGCTTCCGAAGACTCCATCTGGATCAAAGGGCGCGCTCAAGGCCGAAGTGGTTTGTAGTGTGCCCGCAAGGGCATCAGAGGAGTTCCCAGTGGCCGGTTGTCGGTTGTCAGCAGGAGCTTGCGGCTGCTCCCCCCTGAGAACTGTCCACTGGGAACTGACAACTCCCAGGAAACGCCTGACGGCGTCACCACGAGCGACTCGGGCTTGTTGCCGCCACCCATTTCCCGACCGGTGCTTGAAGCGCGTACGGGGCTTGTCTTATCATGTCCTTTTCGGTGAACCATGCGAATCCGATGAAAGGAGCCACTCGATGGTGTGCCACGCGCGAATTCGACTGACAGGACTCTGCATCGTTCTGCTATCGGCCCAATGTCTGGCCGCTGATTTTTTCCCGACGGAAGTCCGCCGGCAGGCATTTCTGCGGGCCCTGGAAAAGCAGGACCAGAGCTATGACCCCGCCGAGCAAATGCTCCGCACGCCGTACTCCTCGCCCGGTTATCACACGACCCTCAAAGGCGGTTTCGTCCACGGCACGCGTAACGCGCTCGAATACGCCGTGGCCCTGCTCGATTCCGGTGACACCGAGCGGCTCAAACGCGCCGAGCAGGTCTTGCGCCGGGTCATCTCGCTGCAAGATCAGGAGCCGAATGGCCCCACCTATGGCATCTGGTCGTGGTTCCTGGAAGAGCCGCTCGACAAGATGTCGCCGCCCGACTGGAATTGGGCCGACTTCTGCGGCACGCAACTCCTCCAGGTCGCCCTCGACCACATGGATCGCCTGCCCGCCGACCTGCAAACGAAAATCAGGGACTCGATCCTGCACGCGGCCCGCTCCATCGTTCGGCGCAACGTCGCTCCCAGCTATACGAACATTGCCCTGATGGGCACTTACGTCACCCTCGTGGCGGGGGAGCGGTTCGATGTCCCAGAGCTCTCCCATTACGGCCGCCAGCGTCTCCGTCGCTTCTACGACTACACGCAGCAGAAAGGCTCGTTCACCGAGTACAACAGCCCCACTTACACGATGGTGGCCATCGAGGAAATCTCCCGCATGAGGCAGCGCGTCCGTGACGTCCCGTCGCAGAAGCTGCTCCAGGAGCTCAACGCGTTCGCCTGGCGTCACGTCGCCCGCCGGTTCCATCCGGCGACGAAGCAGTGGGCCGGCCCGCACAGCCGTTGCTACTCCACGCTCCTGCGTCCTGACACTCTGGCCGCCATCCAGCGGGCCAGCGCCGGCAAGATCCAGTTCCTGCCGGAGGCCGAGGCCTGGGAGAGTCTTGATGCCCATCGGCTCAAGCTGGATTGCCCGCCGGAGCTGTTCAACTCCTTTACGACCCTGGTCGGACCCCGCGTGGAGATCGAGACCTTCGAGCGGAATCCTGCCGGTGAGCATGACATCGTGGGCACGACCTACCTGCACCCGAGCTTTACCTTGGCCAGCGTCAATATCGGCGACTTCTGGAACCAGCGTCGGCCGCTGCTGGCTTACTGGACGACGCCGAAGGGTCCTGCGGCACTGCGTCTGCGTTGCCTGCACGATGACTACGACTATTCCAGCGCCAGCCTCTTCGCCGTCCAGGATAGAACGGACATCCTGGGGGCGGTCCTTTTCGCGACAGACCGGGGCGACACACACATCTCACTCGACAAGATCCGGAACGCGACGATCACGGCCAGCGATCTGCGGCTCCGCCTGCAGTTCGAGGGCAGTCTCTCCGACCTGACGGTCCCCGCCAAGTGCCGGCTGGACGAGCCGATTCTCTTCACCTCGGGTGCGATGGAGGGTGCCTTCTGTGTCCACAGTGCCGAATTCACTGGTCTGCACGCGACGTTCGACATCGTCCGGCGTCCGGATGAGGCTTGGATCGACCTCGTCCTCTACCAGGGCCCAGCGCGGCAATTCGATTTCAGTAAGATCGCCGAAGCCGCGGTGGTCTTTAGCCTCTCGCTCGGCTCCGCCACCGGTGCCCCGTCCCGGACCATCTCCTCGGCCCACATGAGTGTGGCGACCGAGTTGATCGCGGCCGGGATCGAGTCCCCGCGTCAATCCTGGTTCCTGCAAAGGAGCAACGCCCAGCCGCTGTCCCTCACAATCCCCACCAAGCCGTTGCCCACGAAGGCCCAGAAAGCCGCCGCCGCCGCGAAATTCGGCGTCGTCAACCCCTGGAAGTCGGTGCCCTGAGGCCCCTCCGCGGCACCGACAACCGGTGCGGCGTCTGCGCACCGACCGGGCGTTCGCCCTGAGAGGGTGTGTGAGAAGCCGGCTCTTTGTGGCATGGGCTTCCAGCCCATGCAGCATCGGCAGGATGCCGATGCCACTTATCATACACCCTCTGAGAGGGCCCGAGCCTCTCTTGACCCGGACCCGCCGGGGACGTATAAAGAGGGCGGGAATAGGAAGGAACCTTTACGGGGTATGTGCTCGATGGCCGATACGCAACGAAACACCTGGATGGCCAAGTTCAAAAGGACGCTGACGTGTCTGCTGCCGGTTTCGGACCGGCGGCGCGGGCAGTGCGTGCATTGCGGCGCCTGCTGCAAGCTGCCCAACGTGTGCCCGTGGCTGAGAACCAACGATAAGGGCGAAGGCTATTGCGGCCACTACTCCATCCGCCCGATGAACTGCCGCAAGTACCCCCGCACGGAGGCGGAGCACATCACGCAAGACACCTGCGGCTTTCGATTTGACGGGCCATAATCGCTTATGACGAAACGGAGCGTCAATAAGCTGAAGCGAAGATACTATTTTTACCTGAACCCTTGTCAGGACGCGGCCTTCACCCGGTGCCCGCGCTGCGAGAATAAGACGAATCTCCGCAAATTCGCGCTAGTCATCCACATCGAGCCCGACCAGTTTTTCGCCCTGAACAAAACGTGCCGGTATTGCACCAGGTGCGAGCTGATTATCGTTAGGAAGTCGGAACTGGAGTCTCTGATGGCGGCCGCCTTCGAGCACCGAAGGCCCGAGATCGTAGGCAACGGGTATTTTGTGTTCGGCACGCTCGAACGCAAGGATTGGCGGGAAAGCAAAAAGGGCGGTCTTTCCGACGCCGACGCCGTGGATCGCGCGGTCGTGTTCAAGGATGTGCTGAACTTCAAACTGGTGGGCGGGTGGGTGTTCGATCCCAAGGCTCATCGGCGAAAACCGCGGCAATGCAAGGCGCTGCCGCCGCACGCGGCAAAATATTCGATCAGAATCTGAAGTTTTCGCTTGACAAGTGCGCGTCACCCGATCTACCCTATCAATCAGACTGATGAGTGTTGGATGTCCCGCTCTGACTATCTATCGGGGTGCGGGACGATATGTGCGAGATGGGGCCATCGCAAGGAACGGGGATAAGACAAAAAGGGAAAGGCGGAGAATGAGGCGGAGCCGAAGGAATTAGTGACATTCTTGCACCTTCGCTCTTGACACGGCGAACGAGAAGGCGGTAGGTTCGTTCCAGCGTTCCAGCGTTCCAGCGTTCCAGCGTTCCAGCGTTCCAGCGTTCCAGCGTTCCAGCGTTCCAGCGTGACTTCGGTCGCTCTGGTCCGTCCGGTCGCCCGTGAAGATTGCAGGGACAACGAGGGATTTGGCTGAGAAAAGGAGGTGAAGCGATTCTTTCACATCACGACGATGATATTCTGATGGACTGCGCGTGCCAGGAGGATTGACAGCGCGGTGTGCATAAAAAAGCGGTGAGCCAGCACTTTGCCCTTGAAAGCGTATGCTGACCCACCGGGTCGTGCCAGAGGTGCTTTGTTGCGCCTTTGGCCGATAATCTACTATTTTGCATGCCGGTGGCAGTTTGTCAAGCTTTCGTACAATTAGTTGCGAGGGGAGCGCAAGGATTGTTTGCACTCGGCACGTCCCCCCCGGAGCACTGAGTGGGCTACTGGTATCGCCGGAGACCGAGACGCGCCGAATGCAGAGCGTTATGGCATTTGGCGTGGCAAGGTTACCTTATTGAAGGAGTGAATGCAATGGGCGGTATTCTCGGGTGCATGAGTCGGTTTCATGTCACGGATTCCGACGGGAACTTCGCGGCACCCCGCTACGGAATTAGGGTGGCATGCACGGAGTTCCAAAAGAACGTGATCAAGTACGGCGGATTTGATTGCTGCCATTTTCTTCTTGGGCGAGGGGGGAACTACGGTGACGAGGATCTCGCCAAGTTCGTCGCAGCCCAGGGTTTGGACCCCAAGAGGATTCTGATCTACGACGGAGCACTGCCGCTCGACCGACTGGAAGGGAACAGGTATTATGCCATCCATAAATACGACCTCATCTTGAGTGATATCCTGGGACTCCGTCACGCGCTGGGCAGGCCACTGGCACCGGCCACCGCAATGAATCATACTCTGTCGTATGCCACGATCATGCCACGGTGGATGGATCTGCTCCTCGGGCACGTTCTGCCGTGTGATGCCATCGTTTGCACCAGCAAGGCATCACTACAAGTGGTGGAGAATAGTTTGGGGCTGTTGTCCGACAGGCTGTCCACCCAACTTCGTGCCCGGGTTCCGCCCTTCGCCGGGCGTCTCGAGGTCATTCCGTTGGGGGTGGACATAGAGCACTGGAAGCCGGAGAGCAACAAGGCGGAAGCGAGAAGGCTGCTGGACCTGCCCGAGCACTTGTGCCTGATCCTATGTCCAGCGCGCTTTCTCGTCCTATGACAAGATGGATCTTCGTCCCTTCCTGATCGCCATTCAGAGGTTGCTGGGGGCCCTTGGACCGGATAGTTTCAGGGTCGTGCTCGTAGGGGATGATGTGGCACCCGAGGGCGGCGAGGCCAAACTGATCCAGGAGTTTGTGGATAGGCACGGCATGACCCAAATCGTGAAAATTGACAAAGACGGCGCTCCGCGCGCATGCGGGCAGTACTACCGCGCCGCAGACATTTTCGTGTCCGTCGTGGACAATCTCCAGGAGACGTTCGGATTGACCGTCGTACAGGCCATGGCCTGCGCCGCCGACCGTCGTGTCCGATTGGGATGGGTATAAGGATACCGTGGTTCAACAACAAACGGGTTTTCGCGTTCGGACATACTGGACCGAGTGCGACCACCAAATCGCAACTCTTGGCGAGCAGCGACACTGGATGATCGATCAGCTTCTCACCGCCCAATCCGTGGCTGTCGACATCGACGAAATGGTGACTGCATTGTACTACCTGACCACCGATTCCCAACTGCGCCGTCGCTGGGGGGAAGCGGGCCGGAAACGTGCGGAGGAGTTATACGCGTGGCCGGTCGTTATCCGGCAATACCGAGAATTGTGGGATGAGTGCCGGCGGAGGTTCGAGCACGTCAACCAGCAGGAATGGGCCCGAGCCGACCATGGTTCGATCTTGTCTGCACAATATTTCCGCCAATTCTCGCATTACCCGTCGGAGCTTATTTCCTCGACGACGAATCTCGCCTTGCGCGCGACGGGCGCCGAAACGGCGGCTGCCTCAAGCCCGATCGAGGCGGTCTCATTACCGCCCATCATGAGACACGCCTTCCATCCGGCGGTCTTTCAGGCCCTCCTGTTGCGGCTTGCGGACTGGCCTCTGACGTTCGGCTCCTTGGTGGCGGACGTGAGCAGCGAAACGGGACAGCCGCATGACGTCGTGGCCAGACAGCTTATGTGGCTGATCAAGTATGGGGTCGTGAAACCAGCTCAGACAGTCAAGGAGTACAAGGCAGAGATGGCGCGGACCGTTGTGTCCGAATGACAGGCCAACTGGCCGGTCGGCATGGGAACGCGACAGCGACCAGAGACCGTCGTACTCTCGCGATGAGAAGACGGCCCCGGGCGATGCCGCCCGGAGGAATTGACTGGCTGCCGCATGTGTGACGCACACTGCGGTGCTCAGACGTCCGGACACGGCGCGAACCGGCACGTCGTAAGTTAGGAGGTGTCTACTATGCATTGGCCATGACGCAACACGCATATCGGTATGAAGTCACGGTGGATCGGTGATCCAGGAAACACCAACGGGAACTTCATTTAATGGAGTATGAGCATATGATTGAGAAAGTCAGTTTTGGTGTGCCGATGAATCTCACAACCACCCTAAGCGCCAATTGCATCAACGACTGTAACGAGTACCACAACTGCACTTGCGGGTGGCTCGCCGGTGATTCGGAGAACAATAATTTCAATGCGCGAACCGCTGCATGGGAGACGGAGCACAATGCATGAGGCCTGTCGAAGGGCTTCAGCTTCGTAGTGGTGGGCCGTTCCTTGAAGAAGGAACGGCCCATGGCTGATCGCGTAGTCTCGAGACCGGGTTGCCGTCGAGCAGCCTCGGCGCGTGCTCGGCTCTCGATGTGGAAGTCTTCTCGAATTGATACGAGTGGCGAAGGAGGACCAGAGACGATGAGAGCGCACCCACACCCCCAGATGACAACAGATGCCGGCGCTGTTGAGTGGAGAGTGCTTCCGTGCCCTTAATTCATAAGTTCAGGACTGAGCGTCAATGCTATATCTTCGACGTCCCCAGCGGTGAGATTGTCCGGGTAAACCCTGTCGTATGGGAGATTATAGAGGACGCTTACACGCAGAAGGAGGCGGTCATCGCCAAGCATGCTTTCAGGTTCACGCCGGCGGAGACGGCGCGCGCTGATGACGAGATCCAGAGCGCAGAATCGAGAGGGGGCTCTTCGGTGATTGGCGTCCGCGTGTCCAGGTGCCATTCAGCAAGGAAGATGTGGTCCACGCCCTGGATACCTCCCGCACGGCTCTCACCTTGAACGTGACGGAGAGATGCAACTTCAGGTGTACCTATTGCCCATTCACGTATAACCCCGATGGCACCCGGCGTCACAGCGAGCGGACCATGAGTTGGGAGGTCGCCAAGGCAGCTGTCGACGATTTCCTTTCGCACTGTGCACTTAGCGAGAAGTCTGCGCCTCTTGATGAGCCCCCGGTAACGTACGCGCAAGTCGTGGAGCAATACCGCCTTCTGGCACGTCCCGTTCGGCGTGTCAGCATTGGCTTCTACGGAGGTGAACCGCTATTGAATTTTCCCGTCGTGCGCAGGTGCACGGAATACGTACTAGAGAGAACTGGAGGAAAAGACATAGGCTTTCACATAAGCACGAACGGGTATCTGCTCCGCGGAGAGGTGGCCGATTTCCTGGGAAGGAACAGGTTTCACGTCAGGGTGAGCTTGGACGGTCCGCCGGCCATCCACGACAGGCAGCGCCGAACCGTAGAGGGCTCACCTACCTGGACAGTGGTAATGGCCAATATCCGGGAGTTTCGTGCCAAGTACCCAGAACGTGGGGCCAGTTTGGGAGCTATCCTGGAAGCCACACTGGACGTTGACGCGGCCCTGAAGTCCTTGGCGACGGCGCCCTGGATGGCCCCGCATCAGAGAATCACTGTGGCGATTGCCAGCGAGCCCTACCCCGGGTACTACAAAGCGGCTGCTGGTACAGGGGAGGATGCAGGCGCAACCCACGTGTTCCGTGCGTACATGGAGAACCTCGTGAAGGGCCGCCTGAATCTTGTTCTTGATGACCGGGAACTTTGGCTGCAGCAAAGCATGTTCAGTCGGACCTTCAAGAGCCTGCATACGGACCGATGGCGATGCGCGGCGGCTCGGCGTGATTCTCATCCTATGATGCCGAACGGGCCATGCATACCCGGCCTCCAAAAGGTCTTCGTGTCCGTGGATGGGGAGTACTCTATTTGCGAAAAGGCCAACTGCCGGGGGTACGAGCTCGGTAATGTTCGCAGCGGCGTCGATTATGACAAGGCCTTTAGGATTCTCGATGAATTTGTCCACTACACGCGTGAGCAATGCGCATGTTGTTGGTGTCTGCCCATATGTTCAGTCGGATGCTATGTCGCTGTGGCCGGGATACGCGGAGGCAAGGCCAAAGGGACGAAAGCTATGAAGGAGCAGGCGTGCGCACGTTGCCGGGAATACATCCATGAGAAAATTGTGGAGTACTGCAGTATATTGGAGAAGAATCCCGCGGCGTTTGATTTTTACGAGTTGTGACGTCTTGGGGAGGCATCCGACGTGGTGCGCGGCCGATTTTCTACGCGTGGCGCGCTTGCCGTGGGACGAGTGATCGCTGATGCCAAGAAGGCCCTGCGCAGCGTTTGCGCCGTGGCCGTGCATTCGCGTTCCTACCGATGCCTCCTGGTGTGGTTGGCTATCCTGTCTCCCCTCCGGGCGGTTCCGTCCTTGTTGACTCCTTGGCTCACGCAGATAATGATCGACAAGGCTTATCCCACGCGCGATTGGCACCTGCTGATGTACGTGGGTGTAGGCTTCTTGTCCGTCGGAGTCTTGTCAAGGGTTCTCACGACATTGTCCGGGCATATATCCACCCATGTCAAGAATCGTGTGCAATACAGACTGTCGTTTCGTGTGTTCAATGCCATCCAGCGATTACCGCCATTCGACCAGGAGGAACACGGCGTCGGTGGGCTCTTGATGCGAGCGGACCGAGACGTGCAGGCGGTCTCGCAGAGTCTGACACAACTGCTGCCGCAGGTAGCGACGCTCTTGGTCGCCTTCCTATCCGCCGTCGTGTTGATGACCAGGCTCAATCCAGGTATCACTTTGGTCGTGTTGGCCGTGGTCCCAGTCAACTATTGGATCATCGGGCGCCTCACCAGCAAGCTGGTGGCGCTCAACAAGGCGACGTTGGCTGTCACGGACGAGGTTGCGACGTTTTTGGGGGAGACGATCGAGGGGGCGGTAATCACCAGCCTCTTCTCCCTGCGTCGCATGCGTCGGCGCAATCTACGTCGGTTGCTGCGCGAACGCCTGCGTTTGGCGATCAATTCATGGGAGGAGAGTGCATTCTGGGGCCAGTGTGCCGCGCTGGTGACCAATGGATGGGCGGCGGTCTTCTTGGGCGCTGGGTGGTACCTGGTCTTCAGCGACCGGCTGAAGCTTGGGCAAGCCGTAGCTCTGGGAATGTACATCGGCATGATCACTCGGCCGTTCGGGCAACTGGGGAGTCTGTATCAGTCCCTGCTGATGGACTCCGTAGCAGCGGGCCGAGTACTCCAAATCCTACAGCGAGATGGCAGCAGCAGTCGGACCAAGCCACAAAAGGTGCTGTTCACAGCCCCTCGGCGGTATGAGCTACGAGGTCTGTCATTTGGCTATAGCGAAGGCAGGCTCTGCCTGCACGACGTGGACCTCGTTCTTCGCGCCGGTCAGACGGTGGCTATCGTGGGCCCCACGGGAGGGGGCAAGAGCACTCTGCTCCGGATCTTGTGCGGGTTAGAGGACCGATATTCGGGCCGGTTTCTCATCGACGGAGAGGACTTCCGGGCGATCGAACGGTGCAGTTACCTGCGCCACGTGTCCTGGGTTCCGCAAACGCACTTCTTCTTCAGCAACTCGATACGCGACAACCTGTGTCCTCACGATGGAGCCGCAGTGGCGACCCGTTTGGGTCACTGTGCGGCGGCACTAGGACTGGGCAGTACCATTGCTTCCGGCCCGGAGGGATATGACACGAGGCTCGGAGAAAAAGGGATACGTTTCTCCGTTGGGCAATACCAAAAGCTGGCGGCCCTGCGCGATGCTGAAGGATGCCGGCCTGCTGCTCTTGGATGAGGTGGGCGCCTCCATGGACATCGAATCAGAGCGAGGGCTCCTCCAGGGCATCATCAGGTTACGGGCTCCGGAATGCCTTACGGTGCTGGTCACTCATCATCTCTCCCTCACTACCGAGCCGTGGATTGATGAGATCATTGTGCTGGCCGATGGCCGCATTGCCGAAAGGGGTTCGTGCACAGAGCTCTATGAGAGAAATGCCTTCTACCACCATTGGCTGAGTCTGAGGCCGAGATGCGTTCCGCCATCCCGTGGGCCTTTCCGATGCGGCCCTGCGGATCGACAGCAAGACCACGTACCCATGATGCGCGTAAGCGAGGCTTGGCGCCGTCGAGGAAGAAGGGTATTCTAACTAGGCACAAGACGACGGGCCTGAGGAAGGCTATTACTGGGGTGATCTGATGAGATCGCTGTGGCAAGACGTCCGGTACGGATCCAGAATGCTCGCGAAGAATCCCGGCTTCACGATAGCTGCCCTGATTACTCTCGCGGTCGGCATCGGGGCCAATACTATGATGTTCGGCGTGGTCAATGCGCTGGTCCTTCGCCCGGCGCAGGTGAAGGAGCCGGAGAGATTGGTGGTGTGCAACCCGTGCAAGGTCCTCGGGTACGTACCTTATTCCGCTTATGTGGAGATGCGAGACGCCAACCCGGTGTTCAGCGGCTTGCTGGCTTGCACGCCCGATCACGCGACTGTCACCCTCGAGCAAGCGGACGCCGCTAGACGCGTTTACGCAATGTTCGTCTCAACCAATTACTTCTCCGTCCTTGGAGTGACGCCCGCTTACGGGCGAACCTTTCTGCCTGGGGAAGAACGGCACGGCGCGGAGCCCGTCGTCATCGTGAGCTACCGCCTTTGGGAGCGACAAGGCAGCGATCCCAGAACAGTGGGCTCCTACGTGACCATCAATGGCACGCTCTTTCGGGTCGTCGGTATCGCGCCAAGGCGGTTCACGGGCACGGCCATCATCGGCCCCGATCTGTGGTTGCCTCTGGGCTCCTTCGGACTCGTGGGGCACCTAGGCCAACAGGGAAGGAGCAGGTCCCAAAAGGCTTCGCCCGAACTCTGGGAGTATCCTACTTGGATCACGCTGGTGGGACGACTGAAGCCGGGTCTGACCATGTCCGCGGCAAGTGCGCGTCTGCCGTCCCTGGCCACCCGCCTTAAGGAAAACTGCCCCAGGTGGTGGAGGAGGGATAGCACGCTGAGCCTGGACCATCTACCCCGGTTGAGCGTAGATGACCGCGAGAACAGGTCAGGCCTGCCGATCGCCAGCCTGTTCCTGATGGGCGTATCTACGGTTGTGCTGCTCATCGCCTGCCTGAACACGGCGAACATGGCTGTCATTCGGGGTGCGTCCAGACATCGGGAAATCGCCATCCGCCTAGCCGTCGGCGGGGGACGTCTGCGAATCGTGCGGCAATTGCTCCTCGAATCGCTTCTCCTGACGACGATGGCGGGAGTTTGCGGGCTCGCGTTGGCCTTCTGGGGTATCCGGAGTTTGAATGCCTGGCTGGGCGCGCTGCCAGGCCCTTTCGACTTTGCGGGATCGTTGCGGATGGGTCTCGACAGGCGCGTGTTGGCGGCCACGCCGGGCTTCTGCCTGATCGCTGCTGTGCTCTCAGGTCTGAAGCCAGCCCTGTATCTCTCTCGCCGAGACGTTGCTGCCGACCTGAAGGATCGTTGTGCTCCGTCCGACCGTGCCGCCGGGAGAATACGCCAGACGCGTGGCCTGTCGGTGGTGTGCCAGATCGCCCTCTCGGTCGTGCTCGTGATGGGGGCGGCAATGTTCACCCGCAGCGCTTCGGAGGCCAGCGCAGGCGGGTCCGGCTTCGATTTCGACGGCGGGCTGTTGGTCCAGCTCGATCCGCTCGCCGCAGGCTATGATTTCGCCCGCAGCCAGCAAGTCTATGAGACTCTCATCGAGCGTTTCCAGGGCATGCCCGCCGTCCAGGCTGCTGGTTTGTCCGCTTCGTTCCCTTTCGCAATGGACAGCGGTTCCGGCGGGGCGGTCAGCGAATATGTGCCGGGGGTTGAAGAGGGCCAAAGCGACGAGGTGAAAATGATGCGTGCCCTGGCTGCGAATCGCCCGCCGCGGACGGATACCACCTACACCGTAGGCGCAGGGTACTTCGAAGGCATGGGTATACCCCTTTTGCAGGGCCGGTTCTTCAATCGTCTGGACTGTGCTCCAGATGCGGAGAGGGTCCTCATTATTGATGAACGAATCGCTCGCCGACTCCGACCCGATGGGCGAGCCCTTGGTTGTTTGGTCCGGTATAGCTGGCCCCCGCCGTCTCCGGTATGCCGAGTGGTGGGGATTGTAGTGCACCTGCGAACGATCGCGGACGATAAGGAGAGTCGAGGACAGGTCTACGTGCCGATGGGGCCCAGTTGCTTGGCCGCCTATGTCCATCTTCGCGTTGCGAGCATGGGGTGCGGGACGCGGGCCACTCTTGCAGGAGATCCGCACGGTGATCCGAAACGTGGATTCGCATTTGCCGATTCTAGCGGTGACGACGCTCGCCGACTGTTACCAGAACAACCTGTCTGTGCGTCTGGCGCGTGTAGCGCACGGCTGGCGGCGGCTTTCGGCGCGATGGCCCTGTTCCTGGCCTCCCTGGGCACCTACGCTGTCAAGGGTTATATGGTCGCCTCGCGCACCGCGGAAATCGGCATCCGCAAGGCTCTGGGGGCGACGCGTGGGAGCATCATAGGCATGGTTCTGCGGGAGGGGCTGGTGCTGACGCTTGTGGGGTTGTGCCTGGGGTTGTTGGTGGGGCTCGGCGTCGCACGGCTGATCCGCGGCCTACTCTACGGGGTCGGTCCGGTGGATCCGATCAGTATCGCAGTGACCGTGGCACTACTTGGCCTCGCGTCTTTGCTGGCCAGCTACATCCCGGCCCGCCGGGCGGCGAAGGTCGATCCGATGGTGGCCCTGAGATCCGAATAGCAGATGGATGCTCGGGACCTTCTTGGATAGCGACTCCGTCCTCTATGATCGTCGGAAGATGATTTCCTTTTGCATACCTGGGAGTGCAGTATAACAGGGTACGTAGCACGCGAATGCCATCAAACAGTGAACGTACCCGTTGCCACACTGGAGGTGACGCGCCAATGTGATTCACGATGCCGGTGTCCGCCGTGATCGCTGGATCAAGCGGCATCCGGGTCCGTGTACGCGGATCTATGACGCTTGCACGGTGGATTCTTTTGGGGACGTCTTGCCCTGTGAGTATCTACGGTACAAGTTCGGGAACATACGAGACCAGCCTCTGAAGGACATCCTCGCCGGCCCGCGCTTCCGGCGATTCGCCCAGACGTACTGCCAAAACATCGCCAGACTCCACATCTGCGATTACTGCTGCCACAGCTTATGAGCGACGCCATGCCGGCATCGGCCTGGCCGGGAATCAAAGCCAAACCGACCGAGGCGGAGCGAGTCCTGGAGGCACGATGACGACCTCCGCGTTCACCCATCCCCGAGGCCTTCCGGCCTTGAGGTCGGGGTCCCAAACGCGTCCTTCCGCGTTGGAGAATCCGGTGTGTGTCTCGGGCGGTTATCCTGCTACAAGGCCCTGCGCCGACGCAGGTGGTGTACCAAGGCAGCGCCAATGACGGCCAAGAGGGCGGCCCCGGGCACCGGGACCATTTCCAAGGCGAGATTGTCGATGCCGACATCGTGCTTGCCCGAATCCGAGAAATTCAGAAAGCACGCGGGCTGCGGGAGCGGGCCGGTGGAGCAGAAGAAGCTGGTGCCGCTGCCTGTGTCCCAGCTCTGCTGGTAGATGACTTGGCCTGCTAGGTCAAAGGCGGTGAAGGTGAAGTCGGCATCGCCGGTCGCGTTGAAGATGTGACCGTCAAAGGAGACCGAGGTAGTGGGGACCGCCATGCCGATGAGGATGTTGCCGGCACCGATCAACTGGGGCCGTGTCCAGAGGTATTGATTCGTGCTGAACCCATCGCCGGAATGCACTTGGGCGCCGTTGACGAGTACGAGGGGTGGATAAAGGCTGCTCATATAGAGACTTAGGCGGATATCCCCGTCCCCGTCGGCCAGCCCGCCGTCATCGAAAGTGAATAAGGTGGGCGTAGCCTGGGCCCGCCGACGCCAAACGCCACCCACAACACCGCAACGATTCCCCTACGCATGGCACCACTCCAACCGATCTCTCCAACGGGATGCTCCCTCCTCCCTAAACCCGCCACAACTTTCCCAAGTGGCCTATAATCTGTATTTTATCAGGCCGCGGCCGTTATGTCAATGGTACGGTGCAGCCGTTTGGTACGGCGGGAGGCCGGGAGCGGAGAATTTTCGGGGGCAGGGACGATTTCCTTACGTGGGCTCTGGCTTTCGATTTACAATAGAGGGGTTTCTCGGTTCCCGGCCGCGGTGCACTGCAGTTGGGGGACCGTTGTCGTTGGGGACAACATCGGATATGGGTAAGTATTTGGACAAGATCAGCAGCCCGGCGGACCTGAAGAAGCTCCCCGTGGCTGAGCTGCCACCGCTGGCGGAGGAGATTCGCCAGTTCATCTTGCGTTCCGTCAGCAAGGCAGGGGGGCATCTGGCCAGCAATCTCGGGGCGGTCGAGTTGACGCTCGCGTTGCACTATGTGTTCGATTTCCAGCGGGATAAGCTGCTGTGGGACGTGGGCCACCAGTGCTATACGCACAAGATCGTCACCGGTCGCCAAGCGGGTTTCGAGCTGCTGCGCCACGCGGGCGGCGTCAGCGGCTTTCCCAATCCGGCCGAGAGCGAATACGACCAGTTCACCGTAGGCCACGCCGGCACCTCGATCGCCACCGCCATCGGCATGGCCTTGGGCGAGCAGTTGAAGGCCGGCACTCAGAAGACGGAGGACGGAGGGCAGAAGGCAGACGATGGAGGCACGACGTGTCCACTCTGCCATCGTGCCCGCCCCCAAGATCGTCGCTGTCGTCGGCGATGCCAGCATCGTCAACGGCACATCGTTCGAAGGCCTGAACAACCTTGGCTTGGTCAAGCGGCAGATGCTGATCGTCTTGAACGACAATTCAATGGCTATCGACGCCACGGTCGGTGCGGTGGCGAAGTATCTCTCCAAGGTCCGGCTGAGCCATACCTATGAGGACCTGCGTCGCACGACCAAGAGCGTCCTCGAGCACCTGCCCGGCATCGGCCGCAGCGTCGAGGAGGCCCTCGAAAGGATCAAGAAGAGCATCCGCATGGCGTTCCCGCCAAGCCAGTTGTTCGAAAGCCTCAACATCCCTAATTTTGGTCCCGTTGATGGGCATGACATCGAATCCCTGATCAAGATCTTCAAGGCGCTGGGCCAAACCGACCACCCGGTACTGCTGCATGTCTACACCAAGAAGGGCAAAGGTTTCAACCCGGCCGATAAGGGCCCGACGCGGTTTCACTCAACCGGCCCGTTCAGGATCAACGGCGACAACACCGTCGATCCGCCCGCCGTAGACCACCAGCAATGCTTCACGGACGTATTCGGCGAAGCGTTGACCGCCTTGGCCGAGCAGGACCAGCGGATTGTCGCCATCACTTCGGCCATGTGTGACGGCACCGGCTTGGTGGAGTTTCGTCGAGAGGTTCCCGGAGCGGTTCTACGATGTGGGGATCGCGGAGAGTGCGGCGGTGGATATCGCCGCGGGCCTGGCCAAGACCGGCATGAGGCCCGTTGTTTGCATCTATTCGACTTTCCTGCAGCGCAGTTTCGACCAGATTTCTCAGGAGGTGGCGTTGCAGAATCTGCCGGTGGTCTTCTGCGTGGACCGGGCCGGCATGGTCGGCGCCGACGGGGCCACCCATCACGGCCTCATGGACATCGGCTACCTGCGGATGTTGCCCAACCTCATCCTGACGGCCCCGGCGGATGCTGTCGAGATGAGGCAAGCCCTGGAATTTGCCTTGAGCCAGAGGCAGCCGGTCGTGATTCGCTACCCGAAGGACTTCGTTCCACCGGAAGCGCTGACGCCGGGAATCTCCGAGGCCCCCTTCGAGCTGGGCAAGAGCGTTCTGGTTCGGCGGGGCCGCAAAGCTCCCTTGGCGATCGTGAGTTATGGGACGGTCCTGACGGAAGCGTTGGCGGCCGCCGATATCCTTGATTCCGATAAAATCGCGGTGGACGTCATCAATGCGCGCTTCGCCGCACCGATCGACGAGAAGATCGTAAGCCTGCTATCGAAAGGAAAGAAGCTCATCACGGTCGAGGACCACTACTTGTCCTGCGGCTTCGGCTCGGCACTGCTCGAGCGGGCCGCGGCCCACGGCGGGGACATTGGCCTCGTACGCGTCTTGGGTGCCCCGGGACGGTTTTTTGGGCACGATCTGCGGACGGCCCAGCTTATGGTGGCTGGAATAAATGCCGATGACATAGCGAAAACTGCCAGGGGAATGCTGGCGGATCGATACGTCAGGTCTGGAAGGTAGTCCTTGGCCTGACCGCAGAGGCTTCGAAGAAACGCCCGGAAGGGGAGATGGTGAGAGCGTGAGAAGGTGCGAAGCAAGAAAGCTTCGGTCTCCTCATGTTCTTGGCTTTCCTATCTTGCCCCATCCTCGCTATCTTATCTGCGGTTAGACCCCTGATCGGAGCCTCTTATGAGGAGACATGCGTCGCTGCCGCGTTTGGTCATCTTCGGTGACCCGGAGAAAGGACCGATCGCCGAGACCATGCGGGAGTTTTCTCTGTTCTTGAAGGACAAGGCCGAGATCGTGGCAAGCTGCCACCTCAACGAGTGCCGGCCGGAAGTCCTGCGTAAGAGCGATTTCGCCGTGGTTTTGGGCGGGGACGGCTCCATCATCTCCGCGGCCCGGCACCTGAGTGCGGCGCGGGTCCCGGTCATCGGCGTCAATTTCGGCCGGCTGGGTTTTCTGGCCGAGTTCAGCGTCGCCGAGTTCAAGCATTACTTCGACGATATCGTCGCCGGCAAGGCCCGGGTGGAGCGGCGCATGATGCTGGGCTGTCGCGTGGCGCCGCGATCCAGTCCGGCCCGGGAGCGGTTCTCTTCGACGGCCGTCAACGACGTGTTCATCACGGCGGGGCCGCCGTTCCGCGTGGTCGAGATGCAGATCGCCGTCGATGGCGAGCAGTTGCCCAGTTGCGTCGGCGACGGCCTGATCGTCTCTACGCCCACCGGCTCAACGGCCTATAATCTCTCGGCCGGCGGCCCCATTCTGGCCGGCTCGATGGAGGCGATGGTCATCACGCCCATCTGCCCCCATTCGCTGAGTTTCCGGCCTATCGTGATCGACTGCGGCCAGTGTGGTCGAGATTCGTTGCACGCGGCTGAACGAAGGTACGACCGTCTCCGTGGACGGCCAAGTCGCTGCTACGCTGACCCTGGACGACGTGGTGACCGTCGCGCGGGTGCGGAGCAGCTTCCTGGTCGTCGAGAATCCGGCGCGGACCCGCTGGGACACGCTGGTAACGAAGCTGGGCTGGGCCAAGAAACCCCGCTACGCAACGCAATAACCGCATAACGCTTTCGAGTACGGGAGTAGAAGATATGACGAGGAACACACCCAAAAATCCGGCTCAGGGCCGAGCGCCGCAAGCCAAGCGTGCCCCGCACGCCGGGCGGTCCCGGATCGACCTCCGGGAAGGCGACAGGGCCGAGGGCGGCCCGGGATGGGCGTGCGAGGCGAAAACCGGGCGCACTCAGCCTTTCGCAGCGAATCCGCCATTGGAAGCTGACCTTGCCCGACTGGGGATATCTGTGCCTGTTCATCGTTCTCTCACTGGCGGGCATCCTTTCCGCACGGTATGGCAATCCGGCGGCGGGGACCAACCCGGCGAGCCGGGGCACCGTGCCGCCGAGCAGCTACGCCAGCAATACGGTCCCTACGCCCAACCCCGTGGACAACGCCGGAAACCTGGTCATGACGGGCAATGTCAGCGGCGGGAAGGCCTTTCGCGGCAATGTCCCTTACGGCTCGCCCACGAGTTTCAGCGGCCCGCTCGGCTCGACCTCGCTCGATCCCTTCCTGCGATACTCCGCGGTCCCGCCGGAGCTCAGCGACGGTCCTTCCGGCTACACGCCGTTCTATTCGCCGACGGGGACCGTATCGACGATTCAGCCGGGCTCCAGCGGCGTGTTTGCTCCAGGCAGCCCCAGGATTGCCGGCACGGCGTTGCCAGGCCGCTCCGACCAGCCGTCGGACGTGATGCCCGTGTTGGACACGCCGCCGTCTCTGATTGCTATGGGCCGCAAGGTTGACGTTGCTCCGGGCGACAGTTTCACGCCGTCGCCCGGCCGTGCCCAGACTTCGTCGGAGAGCCTTGTCCCGCTCTCGTTCAAGACGCCCGAGGAGATGCGGCGGATCATCGCCGGCGCGTCCGGCCAGTCCCACGGCGGAGCGCTCGCTCGCCTCGCAAAGTCAACCGACTATCCCTTCGGACGACTACCGGCGGCAAGTCGATCAATTGCAGCGGGACTTCGACCGGGTCAAGACCAATGCCTCCCAGTTCGAGCAGGATTTGCAGGCCGGCAAACAGGCGTCCGTGGCGCAGGGTATGGACCAGAAATCCGCGAATTCGGTGCCGTTGTCCATCTCGGCCGAGGCCTTGCGTCGAGTCCTGCAACCGCAAGCACAGTTGCAGAGCCAGCCTCCCACGCCGAATCCTCCCGCCGATCAGGACCTGCCGCTCAAAACTGACGGCCCTCAGTCCCGACGGCTCGGCCAGTCCGGGTCTGCTGCCCGGCCAGACGGCGGCCGGTTCCTCGGGTTCGATGCTCAAGTCCGCGTCGCCTTCGCCGATCGGCGCGGGAACCGACCGCCGCAACGCCGGGCTTTGGGATCATCGTCCTCCGACATGGCGGCGTTGCAGAACCGAATCCATGCCGCCTTCGCGTCCCAGGCCGGAAGAGACCGCCACCGAGAAGCCGGACGCCAGTGGCAGCAATCCCCGCCCGCCGGGGCCGGACCCGGCGCTGACGCGGGCCCAGGCTCCGCCTGCGGCGGCAACCGTGCCGGCGCTGCCGCGGGTGGAGGAAACCGTACGGGCCTTCGACGCGCCGGGCAAGATTCGTGGAGCATCCTTTGCAGAATTCCACGGAGCAATGTCCCTGCTGCGGCCGAACCCGTCTTGCCACCGCCGGACTGCGGCCCGGGCGACGCCGTCCAACCGTGCCGAACGGTGGCGGCCCTGTGACCGCGAGCCGTCCGCAGATCCAGGGACAGACCGAGTCTTGCCCCCGCCACCCGCCCCCGAGGTCAAGCTGGACCCGGTGGCGAAGGCGAAGTATGACGATTTCATGATCGAGGGCCGGGCGGAGATGCAGCAAGGCCGCTACAACCAAGCCGCCCAATACTTCTTGCTACGCCTGCGGCTACAATCCCCGGGACGCCAAGGCGGAGATTAGTCGCACCCAGGCCCTGCTCGCCGCCGGGGAATACCCGAGCAGCGCCATGTCCCTGACGCAAGCCATCGAGCTCGACCCGCGGTGGCACTCGCCAAATCGGACCTGGTCGAAACGCTGGGCGGGGCGGACCGGTGCGTCAAGCGTCTCGCCGAGTTGAAGCAACATACCGACCAACCCGATTGTCCTCCGGGCCTGCAACTGCTCCTGGCCTACGTCTACCAGCAAATGAATCGGCCGCGAGGAAGCACGGGCGGCGGTGCAGGCCGCCAAGAAAGGAATGCCGACTTCCCAGGCCCCCGTTTTCCTGGAAGCCAGCCTTCCTGTCCCCAAATGACAAGGGAATCGATCGCGCCTTCAAGGAAATTCGCCTCCTGAATGACCCTGCCGGCGAGACCGGGCTCTCGGGCTTTGTCCCTGCGCCGCGTGGGACTCACTGTCCCTATGTCCTTGTGCCCTGTGGACTTACAGCACCGCCGCTCCCACCTTGGCCACCCGGCAGACTGTCACCCCTTCGGTGTAACGGAACCGCTTAGATTATTTTGACTGTTTTTCTGTTGACACATGCATCGTCTGCTGTTTACTATTGACCCAACATCGTAGTAAGCGATGCCTGTCACGCCGAGGCAGCACGGCCGGCGCGGAACCTGGAAGAGCGGTCTTCTGCAAAAGGGATGGGAGATCCTTATGGCCGAGCACACCTGTTTCAACTGTAGCTATTGTATCTGCGATCCGTGTCTGTGGCTGAGCTTGATGCGGTACCATGAGCCGATCCTGCCCCGCTGTGCCAACCACCCGCTGTGGCCGGGCCAATTGCACGAGGTCCCCGGCGTCCCCTGCCGCCGCTATCACCCCCGGCCCACCCTACCCGAGGGGGACAACGTCCGGATGATCGCCCTGACGGACGGTGCCTATGCCTATGTGGACGCTGCTGACTTTGAATGGCTCAACCAGTGGAATTGGCATGACGAAGCTGGATACGCCGCGCGGTACGAGAACGGCAAGCTCGTCTTCATGCATCGCGAGATCATGCAGCCGCCCAAGGGCAAAGTCGTGGACCATACCGACGGCAATAAGGCCAACAACTGCCGGTTCAATCTCCGCAACTGCAACGCCTTGGACAACATACGCAACCAACGCAAGCGCAAGGGCGCGTACTCGATATACAAGGGCGTCTTCTACAGCAAGGATAGGCACAAGTGGGGCGCCAGGTGCTATGAGCACGGGGAACGTATCTGGCTCGGCTATTTCGACACGGAAGGCGAGGCGGCCCGGGCTTATGACCGTCAAGCGGTCAAGTCGTTCGGCGAATTCGCCCGCGTGAACTTCCCCCGCGAATGGCCCCCCGAACGCCGGGCCCAGGTCCACGCGGAATGGCAGGAAGCAAGCCAAAGCAAGAAGGCAAAAGTAAAAAGGAAGAAGGCAAGAAGCGACAAGGGGGGCAAGAGCGGTTGGGAAGAAGGGCAACAAGATCGTGAAGTGTCGGAGGCCCCGGATCGAGGTCCGGGGTGACGATCCAACCACCCCAGGCCGCCGCCACAAGGCAAAAAGCAGAAGGGTAAGGGCAAGAGGTCCGAGCGCGAAACCGCGAAGGGCTCGACGCGGCCCTTAGCCGCAGCCAAAACTTTCTTTTTTCACCACGGAGATCACAGCACTGAGGTAAGATAGAAAACAGGGAAGAAGAGGCTGTGGGGTTTCCCGAGAGCCGGTACGAATTGGTAGCTTTTGAATCCACTCCTTCTCAGTGTCCTCCGTGATCTCCGTGGTTCAAAGAATGGACGACAAGAAGAAATGAGGAACGTGATGGTCCGCCCGAAGCCCTTGCCCTGACGGACGCCCGGAAGGTCCCTGATTCCCGAGCCCGGCCTCAGGCCGACCTTGCCATTCCTGCGCCGGATTGTCACCCCCAAAACGCATCTGTCGGGGGCAGGAATCCAAGTCTCTTCCACCGCAGAGGACGCATAGGGACACAGAGAAGGTCGCCCATCGTCAACACCGAGGCCCACCTCCGATTGGGTTCTCATGAAGAGCACGGATTCCCCCTGGCGAATGCGCCTGATAGCGCCCTGTCTCTAAACCGATTGACACTGGATGCTACTTATAGTGTGTAGACTCATCGAATGCAGTCGGCATAGAGTCCCGATTGTACATAGGCCATGGACGAATCAAATGGACGAAAGAAAACTGCGAACACCAAGCAAGCGACTCGTGCGAATACTCAGCGAGAATATCCGCAGTCTAAGGCGAGATCGAGGGCTCTCACAGGAAGGACTGAGCGAATTGTGCGGACTCCACAGGACCTATGTTGGTTCGGTGGAACGCGGCGAGCGTAATGTGACCCTGAGCACGCTCGAGGCCTTCTCCGACGCCCTGGAGGTCAGTGTTCCTCAATTGCTGACCGAGAAGGACGACGATGACACGTGACACGAAACCCGGGCGTGCGTACACGCAGGCGATTCGAGCGAGCGGCTTGTCCATCTATGATCCTATCGAGGTAGGCCATCCCCGTTTCTGGATACCAACTCCGATTCTAGAGAAGCTGCTCAACCGTGATCTTGTCGGAGTGTCGCTGAGCGGTCTCCCCCTGAGGACGCGCTCGCGCGTGGTGAAAGAACGTGTGTGCAAGGCGATGGGGTACCCTGTGCCGCGGTCTTTCAAGAGGAGTAAGCCAAGATTCCCCGGTCAATTGCTCGACACCTACGTGCAGAAGTCTAACAACTTGCAGATCTGGAATGAGGAGCTTGCTCCAACAAGACGATACGTCCTGATCCGCATTTCGTCCGATCATCTGATTACACGAATTCGGGTAGTCAACGGGGACACCCTGGCTTGTCTGGCCACGACGGGGACACTGACGCAGAAGTACCAAGCACGGCTCGTCCCCGGGCAGCTCGATAGAGAACTGATCACACCGCTGGACACAGAGGTCGTCCTTCCCTTGACGAATCCGCTGGCGCATGTAGACCCCGAGTCCAGCGCGATTGACTGGCCGCAGGCCGGACGTCTTTTGCCGATCGCGAAAGTTTTTGAGATGCTATCGGGCCTAGTAGGAACAACTTTTCCGGATATCGGCTACGATCAAGAACGTAACCGAGGTGGCGCACTCCACAAGCTTGTCTGCCGTTGCCTGGGATACCAGGACTTCCGCGATGTAGGTCAGTTTCCTGACATCCGGCACCAACTTGTCGAAGTCAAGCTGCAGACTTCCCCCACGATTGACTTGGGACTAGTTTGTCCGGATGAGATTGAAGATATCGGTTTGCCGGCAATCATGGGGCAGCAGATCCGCCATTGTGACATACGCTATGCCATCTTTTACGCGACAACGGACGGGTTCACGGTGCGTCTGGAGAAGTTGTTTGTCACCACGGGACAGTGTTTCTTCAACCGGTTCCCGCGTTTTGAGGGTCGAACCGTGAACAAGAAGCGTCAAATACACCTACCTTCGAACTTCTTCGACGTTTAGTCCGAAGGCCTGCCAGACGGTTGCACTCAATTCCTGTTCGAGCGCATCCGCCTTTGGCGAAGGCACGGTTTCGTAAACGGCTTTCGCCATCTCAATCAGAGTCCGCGCGTGCGGGCTTTGTGGATCTGGTAATGGAAATCGCTCGACGTACTGTGTCATGAAACGTCGGCGTCCGGCATAAAGCTTGTTGTGGAATTTGCGATCGTAGAACGCCTCTGCAAAACTGGAGTTCCCCACGGCCGCTGCCAACCACAGCAGATCGACGTTCATGGGATCAGAGGCCACCAACCAATAGCAGTCGCCATTCACGATAGACTGTTCCAGATCAAGCCAGAATGTGGGACGCTCGGTGATGTCTCGAAAAACCAATTTCGGTTGGTCCCACGCGGCAGGATCCTGCGGGACCCATATCTCGTACCACTCTCGACCGGCGTCCAGTACATACTTCCTGGCTTCAAGAATGGCGCGGTGCTTTTCAAGATACTCCCTTGCGACGGGATAGCCAGAGAGATCGACGGCCTTTCTGGAGGCATTCACTGCTTGGTGAGGGTAGAGCACCATGCTCTGACGCTCCGGTTGCAGGGGTCTAAAGCGACGGGCCACGTGGTGTGTCAGCAAGGGACGAAGCAGCTCCGGCTCAATGCCCCCGCACACCTCCTTCCAATCCGAATGGATGAAGACATCATCGGCACACGTCTTGATGCCAACGCGTGTTCTCCCAATATCGTTGAAGGTTCCCCACGAATTCGCCTTAACCGCCGCAAGCCAGGAATCCCCATCAGGCGTCGCGATGCGCCACGGCTCAGCGGAATCCTTGCTTATCGACAACTTTCCGTGTTGCACGCAGAAGTGCCGACCATCAGGGACTCTTACGACGCCCTGATGAGAGAGCGCATCTATCGGGTCCGCCGCTTCGCCGTCATTGGGTTCATCCGTTAGATAGATAGATGAGAATGACGGAGTGTGGCGATCCTTTTTTGCCTCCTTGCCGCGCACAATCAACACGGCCGGCAGGACCGCCGCTTGGAACAGCTTGGTGTCGCCGAGATCCCAGATGCGGTGAATGTCGAACTTCGTAGAGATTGCGCGCCTCACAGCCTCCCCGGCCTTTGTGGTCATGAACCGGTTCGATACGATTATCCCCGCTGTGCCAGAGAGCCTCAGGACTTGTGCGATTCCCAGGATGAACGCATGGTACAGGTCAACGCGCCCTGTAAGATCAAAGCTCTCGGAAAGGCGTTGCGCGGCATCAGCACCCATGATCTGAGTTCTGACGTAGGGTGGATTCGCAATGATGAGGTCATAAACTCCCTTGGGGCTCTCAGCAAAGAGCGTCTCCGTCCCGTCGGGCGGGAAATGCTGCAACACGAAGTCGAGGAAGCTCTCTTGACGAAAATCGATCTTCACATGGGGAAATTCCCGCTCTATATTTGAGTGGGCAACCTGTAAGGCACGCTCATCCGTTTCGAAGCCAGAGACCCTTATCTCCAGATCGTCATAAGACTTCGTGATCTCCTTCAGAAGGCTCGCCAGGAGTTGACCATGACCGATGGCGGGGTCCAGCAAATGCACGGCACCCTTCGCAGGTGTGGAGGAAGCGACGTTACAGATCTGACGGGCCACGAAATCTGCAAGAACTGCCGGCGTATACGTCGCGCCATCAGCTTTCTCTCTGCTCACGCCAGTGTATCTGCTTCGCGAGCGAGCCTGTGTTTGTCGCTGCGTTCGTCTCAGAACCATTCTCCTTAACAAGAGCCTGACTATGCTCCGAATACCACAATAACTTCCAAATAGCAAGCGCTTTTGACGCGGCGCCGCAGCGAGGCCTCCCACATCAAAAGATCATATCATCTTGTGTGCGGCGGCTACGGACCCGCCGTTAGGGACTTGCACTCGACTGGCAGCAGGAGACAAGCTGGAGGTGGAGATTCTCCTGGGCGATCCGGAACGCATCCGGACGCTTATCCGTGAAGAAGACGCCGGAGTGGCGAGAGAGCGAATCGAGTACCTCTACCGCACGGTGCCGGCGCGAGGTCGCAAGAACGTCGAAGCCCTTCAGGACATGTATGAAGGTCATTGCCAGTTTTGCGGGTGGGAGCCGGTGAAGCTGTACGAGCAGCCCTTGTGCCAGGGCCATCATTTGCATTGGATCAGCCGGGGCGGCGCGGACGGCATCGAGAACATGGTGCTCCTGTGCCCGAGTCATCACGTCGCGGTCCATCGGTGCAACGCGCCCTTCGACTATGGCGAACTTGCCTTCGTCTTTGCAAACCACCGCGAGCCGCTGAAGTACAACGCCCACCTCCAAATGTCCGCCTGAGCGAGAATCTGCGGCTTTGGTTCGAGTGACCGGGGCCGGGGAAGGCCAAGAGCGAGAGGGGAGAGGGGGACAAGTGATAGGTGACAGGTGACAAGTCAGAATCGGCGTTCCTCTGCGTTCATCGGCGGTTGAAGAGCGGTTCTTGTCTCCGGGATTGCCGTTTCTTCCGTCTCCGTGATCTCAGTGCCTCTGTGGTGAAAGAAGGCCCCGCTTCGCGGAGATAGCAACAACGAATGGTACGAATCGCACGAATAGGAACAGAGAAAAGGACAGGTCGGATTCGTGGTTGAAAAATATCTTCGGTTGCGGCCCGAGGCCGTGCTGAGTGATCCGCCTATTTGGCGGTTGAGAGATCGTTATCGAGAATGTCGGTGGGGCAAGCCCCACCCTACCTCTGCGTGCCTCTGCGGTGAAAAGACCCTGGATTCCTGCCGTCGCAGGAATGACAAGGTTGCTGGCTCAGGCTTTGCGGAAGACGGCGACCACGTTGGCGACCTCGACGACGAAGAGACGGTTGTCGCCTTCGAAATCGACCGGGATCGCGCCTTTGGGGTTGAAAAGGACCTTGTCGTACTTGCGCAGTGGGATGTCGGGCGAATGCTCGATCTCGGCCGAGACCGCGACCACGCGGCCCGTGATCGTCGGGATCTCAATGTTGTCGGGCAACTTGATCCCGCCCCGGGTCTCCTTTTTGTCCTCATCCTTGCGAATCAGAACGCGCTTGCCTATCGGTTCGACCGTCTCTATTGACTGAACCTCGATCTTCGGCTCCTTGTTCATAAACCTCTCAACCCATAAAGGCTCATACTCTATTCGTATTTCCGCGCCGCGGTGTTCGTCAGGGCGCTCGGCTGTCTTCTTTTCGGCCGTTTCCCGGCCGGTCCAGCGGACGGGGTTGGTCTCCACGCACGTCCCGCCGTCGGCGGTGCCGGCCAGGATGCCCTTGGCGTAGAGATACCGCAGCGTGGCCCGGCGGATGCGCTTGTACGGCCTGGCGATGGCCCGCTGGATCTCCAGGCCCAGGCTGTGATTGTACGAGAGCTTCTTCTCGGCCTCCGTCAGTAGTTCGGGCTGCAGGCGGCGCTTATGCTTGTAGACGTGGTAGAGATCGTAGGACTGGAGCCACCGGCGGAACCGCGCCGAGAGCCGCCGGGACAAGAGACACCGGTCGCCGACGTGCCGGGCAATCTGGAAGTCGATGATGTGGGGCCGACCCTCGGTATCGACGAGAATGTTGCCCCGCTTGTGCAGGTCGAAGTGGACGAGGTTACGGGCGTGAACCTGCTGCAGGGCGACGATGAGCCGGTCGAAGAAATCGGCGGGCAGCGCGGGCTTTTCGTTCAGGCTCCAGCCTTCAATGTACTCGTAGACGTACATGTGCGAATCGATCCGGGCCAGGACTTGGGGGACGGCGCGGATGCCCTCGCACCGGCGGAGCTTGGAGATTTCGCTGTGCGCCATGAGCCGGCCGATCCAGCCGAGCGGGAGAAAGCCGAAGTGCGTCCGCCGGTTGATTTTGCCGATCAGACGAATCGGCAGTGAAGCGGTAGGGTGTGCACTGCACACCACCTCCGCCTGCCGACATGATTCATTGGTGTGCGGTGCACACCCTACCGGCCCTTCTTTTCTATACAGTCCCGTGGCGGCGTGGAAATCGTGCTTCAGCACTTTTTCCAAGACGTACCGGCCGCCCAGGCAGGCGATCTCCTGGGGCAATCCTTTACGGCCGCAGGCGTAAAAATACCGGCCGAACCAATGCTCTGCCCCGGTCTTGGGTGTTGGCGAAGACGGACCATCGAGCGGGGCTCCGTTCCTGGCCGCGCGGCTCTGTATCGGCGTCGCCATTGTTATCGGTTAAGTGTTCTGTATGCATCTTCTTTCCCGCGGCCGGGGGTAAGGCTCCCCAAAGCAGTATTGGACCCGCGGTCCAACGGACCATTCTGTGCCAGATAGCACAATCCATCCTATCCCGTGGCCCGGGGCAGGTCAAGCGATCACCGCCGGTCCGAAAAACTTGAGCAAAAACTGTTCTTGCCGCCGCGAAGCGGGTATACTCTCCTGTGCCGCGGGGCAGGAATTTATCAAGACCTGCTCTTTGCCTGTCGATATATCGCGTTGTACGATTCGTGGAATGTAGGCGAACCGAGTTGTGGCAGGAGGGCCCAAACGCGAGGCATCGCATTGGGGGCCCAGCATGGCTTGGAGAGGCATCCGAGAGAGCGCACGGGTGGTGCACAGATGACGACAAGTGGGCAGATGACTTCCATGACTGAGCCGAGGAACGAGACCGTCAGCGATCGAGTTCTGGCGGATTTGAACGGGCACAATCCGTCGTTTACGATCCGGGGCAGGCTCCAGAGCTTCCGGTACGCCTGGTATGGCCTGGCGCTGATGCTCCGCTCGCAGCACAATGCCTGGCTGCACGCGTTTGCCTCCATTTGCATCGTGGGCGCCGGGGTGGCGTTCGGACTGACGGCCAGCGAATGGTGCTGGATCATCCTGGCGATCATGGCGGTCTGGACCGCCGAAGCGCTGAACACGGCGTTGGAGTTCCTGGCCGATGCCTCGACGCCGGAGTTTCACCCGCTGGTCAAGTGCGCCAAGGACGTGGCCGCCGGCGGCGTGCTGATCTCGGCCCTCGGGTCCGTCGTCATCGGCCTGCTGGTCCTCGGCCCCCATCTGCTCGACTTCCTCAGCCGAATCCTCTGATCCTACGGAGAGCCAATGGCAACTGTCAAAGAAGAGGCGCGCGAACTCGTTGAGAGACTTGCGGACGAGGCCTCTTGGGATGATCTCATGTACCAGATCTACGTGCGCAAGAAGATCGCCATGGGTCTGGAGGCCGCTGAGGCCGGGAAGCTTATCCCTCACGATGAGGTGAAGCGCACTTCAAAAGAAATGACGATTCTGGACCGAACTCGAGTCTCAATGATCCGACAACACGCACCCCCACTCTAGACACGGCTCGTGTTGACGCAGCTCTTCTGTCTTGCGGTTCCGGAGGCTATAATCTCTTCCACCAGCGCACGCCTGTCGTGCGTCCAAAGACATAGAGTCCTGTGGAGGAACGCAGAATGTCTCGGATGAACCTTTCGTCGCAACTGTCCCGTGTCTCGTTGGGTATAGCCGCCGCCGGTCCGCTGCTTTTGCTCGTGGCGGGGGCCAACGCGGCCTCGTCGAACCGGCCGGCGTTGACGCCGTTGAACCGGTTTCCGCGCATGGTCCAGGAGTACTTTGTCGATCAGGTCGGCCAGGTGCAGCAGCAGGGCGACCAGCGGCGCTCCCG
Source organism: uncultured Planctomycetota bacterium (assembly GCA_963750205.1). Taxonomy (GTDB): domain Bacteria; phylum Planctomycetota; class Phycisphaerae; order Sedimentisphaerales; family Anaerobacaceae; genus PLanc-01. Next base: position 15,636 of record CAVVRJ010000061.1, on the reverse strand, counting down.
CCTCCAGAGCCGCGCGGACGCCGAGGCCTACGTCCGCGACGTGCAGGAGAAGATCCAGCAGTGCTTCGGCCCGTGGCCCGAGAAGACGCCGCTGAATCCTCGCGTCACGGGCGTGGTCGAGCGCGACCAATACAAGATCGAGAAAGTCATCTTTGAAAGCCGCCCGGGCTTCCTTGTGACCGGCAATCTCTATATTCCCAAAGGCCGGCCGTTGCCGCTGCCCGGCGTGGTCGGCACATGCGGCCATTCGGACAACGGCAAGGCCTACGAAGCCTACCAGGGCTTTGCCCAGGGCCTGGCCCGGCTGGGCTACGTGGTCCTGATCTTCGACCCGATCGGCCAGGGCGAGCGGCTGCAATACCCCAACGACCAGCTCAAGTCGCGGATCGGCATCGGCGTCCGCGAGCATCTGTACGGGGGCAACCAGCAATTCCTCGTCGGCGAGTTCTTCGGCGCCTGGCGGGCCTGGGACGGCATCCGCGCCCTGGATTACCTGCTCACCCGGCCGGAGGTCGATCCCCAGCAGGTCGGCGTCACCGGCTGCTCGGGCGGCGGGACGATGACGACGTGGCTGTGCGGCGTGGAGCGGCGCTGGACGATGGCCGCCCCAAGCTGCTTCGTCACGACGTTCCTCCGCAACTGCGAGAACGAGCTGCCCGCCGACACGGAGCAATGCCCGCCGAGGGCCCTGGCGCTGGGCCTGGATCATTCGGATTTCATCGCCGCCATGGCTCCCAAGCCGGTCATCCTGCTCACCAAAGAGGGCGATTTCTTCGATGTCCGCGGCGGCGAGAAGGCTTACGCCGACCTGCGACGGCTCTACGGACTGCTCGGGCGCCGAGGAGAACATCGCTACTCTTCACCGAGCCGGGCTGCTCACGGCTATTCCCAGAAGAGCCGCGAAGCCATGTATCGGTGGTTCAACCGCGCCACCCACATCTCCGACGCGACGGCCGAGCCGAATCTGACGATCGAGAAGGACCAGACGCTCTGGTGCGCCCCGAAGGGCCAGGTCTGCGAGTTGAACTCCAAACCGATGTACGCGTTCACGGCGGAAAAGGCCAAGGCCCTGGCCGCCAAGCGACCGAAGGAATTCACCTTACCCGAGCTCCAGCAGCAAGTCCGAACGATGTTGCGTTTGCCTGTGAAGCAAGCATCTTCGGCCCCCGACTATCGCATCCTGCGCAACTGGCGTTCGCGCGGCTACCCGAAGCCGCGCTGGATCACCTACCTCGTGGAGACCGAGCCGGGCATTCAAGCCGTGGTATACCGCCTCGGCACCGAGCAAATGCTGGCCCGGCCGCACGCGAGCACCAAGCGGGCGATCCTGTACGTGGCGCATCAGTCGAGCGACGCCGAGTTGCGGGAGGAGCCGCTGATCCGCGAGATCGTCAAAGCCGAGCCGAGCACGGACCTCTACACCGTGGACGTGCGCGGCATCGGCGAATCCCGCCCGGACACCTGCGACGAGAACTCGTTCCTCGATCCCTACGGCAGCGACTACTTCTACGCGATTCACTCGATCATGCTGGACCGCCCGTACATCGGGCAACGGACCTACGATGTCCTGCGCGTCCTCGACTGGCTCGGCGGGATCGGCTATGACGAGGTCCACCTCGTCGGCAAAGGCTGGGGGGCACTCCCCGCCACTTTCGCGGCGGTCCTCTCCGACCGGGTCAAGCAGGTGACGCTGAAGAACGCCCTGACGTCCTACCAGGAGATCGCCGAAGCAACGGACTACGCCTGGCCGCTCTCGGCGCTTGTGCCGAACATCCTCTCCTCGTTTGACCTGCCCGACTGCTACAAGGCCCTGCAAGCCCAAAAACCTGCGTCAAATCGACCCCTGGGGCCCCGACGCGAAACCGCTAATCAGGTAATGTTGATTGCGAGGAACTGCCCACAACGTTGTTTCGCACGCGGTGCTGTGATACAATCATAGAAGTTGGCGACCTATGGCAGAGAAGACTCAGATCAAAGCCGGTGAAATGGTCCGGCACATTCGCGATGAGCAGGCGAAGCTGCTCGCGGGAAAATCCGATGCTGAGATCATCGCCTTCTTCCGGAAGGCGGGCGAAGCCGCACGTCGGACGGCCAAGAGGGCACAAATGTCTCGGCGGCGGTCGAACGAAGCCGGCAGCCGCAAGACACGCCAGCGGTTCTCCAAGAAGACAGGTACGACATGACGCGAGAAGAATTGCTCAGCCGGATTTCTATCGATCCGAATGTATGCTTCGGCAAGCCCTGCATTCGCGGCAGACGGATTTGGGTCTCGCTCGTCCTGGATCTGCTGGCCGGCGGCATGAAGCCCCAGGAGATCATGGAGGAGTACGACCTGGCTGAAGAGGATATCCTGGCCTGCATCGCCTACGGTGCGGAGATGGCACGAGAGCGATACGTGGATATCCCCACGAGGGGTGAAACGTGAAGCTCAAACTTGATGAGAACCTGGGCAAGAACGCCGCTGCTCTGTTTCAAGCCGGTGGATGCGACGCCCACACGGTTCACGGCCAAGGCTTGTCGGAGGCAACGGACCGCGAAGTCATCAAAGCCTGCCAGTCGGAACGCCGCTGCCTCGTAACCCTCGATCTGGATTTCGGTAATCCCTTGCTCTTCGACCCTACGGAGTACGCCGGTATTGCTGTTCTTCGTCTGCCGGCCAAGCCATCACATCAAGACCTTCTGGACGCCGCCAACACGCTGATTGCGGCGTTGGGCCAGCGAGACATCACAGGGAAGCTGTGGATCGTCCAGCGCAGCCGGATTCGTGAGTACCAGCAAGAAGAGCCGGATCAGGACTCTTGAGTAGGGACAAGACCGCTCTATGGACAAGGCCCATATCCTCCGAGAGATCCAACGGACGACCGCCGCCAATGGCGGTGCCCCATTAGGGTGGAAGCGGTTCTATTCTGAGACGGGTATTAGACAGGCAGACTGGCTCGGAAAGTACTGGGCCCGCTGGAGCGAGGCCCTCTCCGAAGCTGGGTTTGCCCCGAACCGGCTAAACGAGGCTTACGATAAGGCGGAGCTTCTCGATAAGCTTGCAGGACTTGCCCTTGAACTTGGGAGGCTACCTACGAGCAACGATATGATACTGAGGGCCCACAACGATCCTCAGTTCCCGAGCCAAAAGCCATTTCGACGTGTCGGGTCGAGGGCAAAACTCGTGGCGCAACTGGCTGAACACTGTCGAGCCAAGAAGGGATTCGAGGAAGTGGTCCGTTGGTGTGAGGAGTACACGCCTCGCGGCCACGACCGGGAAGAGGAGTCTGAGGCAGTTGGAAAGGTTGAGATCGGCCGTGTCTACCTCGCGAAGTCGGGCCGGTTCTACAAGATCGGTAAGACGAACTCTGCTGGACGCCGGGAGTACGAACTTGGGATCCAGCTTCCCGAGCGTGTCACAACCATACACGTCATTCGAACTGACGACCCCGATGGAATCGAGGCATACTGGCACGAGCGGTTTGAAGCGAAGCGGAAAAATGGAGAGTGGTTTGAACTGGAGGCTGGCGACGTTGCGGCGTTCAAGCGTCGAAAGTTCATGTGAGCCGTTTAGCCCTGGACCTGCAAGCACAACTGAATTGTAGTAGCCAGTATTTGATCTGACAGTTACGCCGTAGCGACAGTTGTCTGTACGGTCTGATTCAACATCTTTGCTGTCGCCAATGGGAGGCTGTCCAGAAACGTCTGCATCGGGGTCTTGCCAAAGCAGTACTTCCCACTGTGCGGTCGTGACTCATTGTATTCTTTCAGCCAAGTATCCAGATCGGCTTGGAGTTCGTCAAGGGTGTGGTAGATTTTCTTGCGGAAGGCGACCTGGTAGAACTCCTGCAAGATCGTCTTGTGGAAGCGTTCACAGATGCCATTCGATTGGGGATGGCGGGCCTTGGTCTTCGAATGGTCGATGTCCTCCAGGGCCAGGTAGAGCTGATACTCATGGTGTTCCCGGGCTCCGCAGTATTCTGTACCTCGATCGGTGAGAATACGCAGCAAGGGAATCCCGTGCGTCTCGAAGAAAGGCAGGACCCGGTCGTTGAGCATATCGGCGGCGACCAGGGCGTTCTTACGGTCGTAGAGCTTGGCCGAGGCGACCTTAGAGTACGTGTCGACGAACGTCTGCTGGTAGATGCGTCCGACGCCTTTGAGGGTACCGACGTAGAAGGTGTCCTGGGAGCCCAGGTAGCCCGGATGCTCGGTTTCGATCTCGCCGTGGGCCTCTTTCTCGTCCTTGGCCTTCTCCAGGGCGATGATCTGGCCTTCGGTGAGGATCAGGCCTTCCTGGGCGACTTTGGCTTCCAGGGCCTTGAGACGGAGCTGGAACGTCTGGAGGTCATGGCGCAGCCAAACGCTGCGGACGCCGCCGGGCGAAACAAACAGGCTTCTCTTGCGTAACTCGTTGGAGACCCGGACTTGGCCCCAGGCGGGCTGGTCAAAGGCGAGCTGGACCACGCCTTGTTCAATCGCGGGTTCGACGCGGTTCTGGAGGATGGGCTTGCGTTTGGAAATCTCCCGCAGGGCCTCTTCGCCACCGGTTTCGTAGAGTTCCTGGAAGCGATAGAAGCTGTCGCGGGAATAACCCAGAATCTTGCAGGCTTGGGAGACGTTGCCCAGTTGTCGGGCCAGTTCCAGCAGGCCCACTTTGTTCTTGATGATCTTCTGTTCGGTCGTCATGTCTGACACTCCTTTGGCCCCCTGGGGGGCGGGTTGCGAGGTCGCCGCCGGGTGTGACTTCGCTCCGCTGCGCTACGCTCCGTCACACCCGGCACTTCTCCTCTGTTATCGTCAAAGTGTCAGATCAAGTCTTAGCTATTTCAACTGAATTGCTTCCCGAATCCGTGTCATGAGCTTGTCCAGAGACTTCGCCTGCGTGTGGCAGCCGGGCAATTCCGGGACGGTCGCCACGTAGTAGCCCTCCTCGTCGCGTTCAATTATCACGTCAAATGCTTTTGCCATCTATCGCTCGTCTTCGATCCACACTCACTTGAACCAAGCCAGACCCGGCTATGCTCTCATAGTAGCGCAATCGTCAGAACGGGTCAAGCCTCTGGAAAAGACAAAGGGAGCTTCTGACATTGTTCTGACAATAGACCGGAGATTTCGCTTTGTTATCTGGGGGTATCAATGCTATCATTAACAGTAGTATATGAGGTGCTACGAATGGCAAAGATACCCAACATCGTCCCTATCACCGATCTGCGACAGGATGCAACGGCCATCGTGAAACACGTGTCTGCGGCAAAAGAACCCGTAGTGATTACGCAGAGGGGCCGGGCGGCCGCCGTGCTCGTCAGTGTGGAAGCATACGAGCACTGCCAACATGAATTGGAGATTCTGCGTCTTCTCGCGCGGGGAGAAGGAAATCGAAGCCGGCCAGGGCTGTGACCTCGACGCGGTCCTCGCGGAAGCAGACGCGCTCTTGGCGGAGGGGCAGCGGTGAAAGTCCGCTTCACTCCTTCGGCGCGGGTCCAGTTTCTGGCGGCGGTCGTCTACATTCGTCGAGAGAATCCAACCGCGGCGACCGCTTTCCGGTACAAGGCCGAAAAGGTCCTGTCCAGGCTCCGGAGGTTCCCCCAATCCGGGAGAGTTCTGCCTGAGTTCCCGGACCTGCCCTTTCGGGAAGTCATCGTCGCCCCTTACCGATTCTTCTACCGCACGAAAGGAAAGGTGGTCTGGATCGTCGCCGTATGGCATGGCGCTCAACTTCCAGAGAAACCGCATGAAGTCGAAGGTGCCTGACACGGCCCCAAGAACGGCATGTGTCCGGTCTACGGCCCCCGTCTGCTACAGCACGCCCTTCTTCAGGATGACGTTGGCGTAAAGGGCTTTTTCGCTGGTGGCGACCACGGCGTAGGCTTTCTTGGCCCGCTCGTAAAAGGCGAAGCGCTCGACGAACTCGAAGTCGGAGAATTTCTCGCCGCTGGCTTGGACGAGCGCACGGTACTGCTCCCAGACGGTGGGCTTGGTCTTGTCGCCGGGGACGACGCTCATCAGGGCCACGGGACGATCCACGTAGATGTCCAGCGGGAAGAGCTTCAGGATCGCTTCGAGCAGCTCGGGGACGCCGTGGCCGTCGCAGCGGACCAGCCGCTGGGCAACGGAGGCCGCCGGGAAGTTGCCGTCGGCCAGGACAATCTCATCGCCGTGGCCCATTTCCATCAGGATCTTCATCAACTCCGGCGACAGGATCAGGGGGATGTTCTTTAGCATGAGTGGGGTTCCTTTCTGGTTGTCGTAATTGGGATAGGACTCATAGGACAAATAGGACCGATGCGACCTATGAAATTCTCCTCGTGGGATCGCTCAGTTCGTGTGAAAGACCTCTTCCATCGTTTTCCATTGCTGGCCTTCGGGCGTGCCAGGGAGACGTGTTTGGAGCGGGTCGGTGTACGTCCACCAGAGCTTGGTCACCTCATCAGCCATGCTCGCCATGTCGCGCTGGAAGTTGTCGCCGACATATTCGAAGCAACTGAACAGCAGGTAATCGCCCGGCTTGATCTGGCCCAGATAGATGGAGTAGTTGCGGATGTTCACCCTATCGAGGGCCGCCAGGACGCCGGGCCAGACCGCCGCGTGCACCTGCGTGTAGGCGAGGATACTCTTCTCAGGGATGCCGATGATCGAGCCGTGCCGGGACTTGATTTGGCTTTGTTGGTACGCCGGCCCATCGTGGTGGAAGACCTCTTGCCACTCGGCCCACCACTCGCCCCTTTTCCGTGTGGGCAGCGGGCTTTGCAGCGGATCGGTGCGCTTCCACCACTGTTGCGTGGTCTTATCGTTCTTCATCCTGGCCATGTCCGCGTCGAAATTCTTGCCGGTGTATTCGTAATAGGCGAAAAGATAGTTCTGATCCGGAGTGACCTCGCCGAGGTAAATCGAATAGTTGTGGATATTGCTCTTGTCGATCGTCTTGAGCACGCCGGGCCAGGTGGCCGCGTGCAGTTCCTTGTACTCGGCGATGCTCTCCTTCGGAATGGCGATGACTGCTCCGTGCCGCTGCACGGCGTGGGTCGCACAGCCCGAAAGCAGGGCCACGCCCAAGACCAGCGATGAGGCCGTCGTGCTGATTCTCCGCTCAGACATCCAAGAACCTCCATATTGTAGGGTGGGTTCTTAACCCACGCGTCACACGCATCGACCGACCAACGCGTGGGTTGAGAACCCACCCTACTTGATCAATCCAAAGAACCGTTGCGTGGCCTCCGTGGCGAAGACTATGTACAGTAGGATCATAATCGCGAATAACAGGCCGGCGAGCAGTTTGTAATTGGTGACCCCTTTCCAGCCGGCCTCGGCTACGGCTTCCCAGGGATTATTCCAAACGAGCCGCTCGCTCTGGGCCGTGTGCTGGTGCGGCCAAACCAACGAGGTCGTGACCAAAACCAGCGAGCACAGCACGAACAGATAAAAGGCCGCCATCATGAACTGAAGATTCCAGTGCGTGTAGTCTTTGTACCAGTCCAGCAGGAAAACCACGACGCCGAGGGACGATCCCACGACCAAGGTCGTCAGGGCGGCTCGGCTGGAGGCTCGGCGCCAGAAGATGCCCCAAAGGAAGACCGTCGTGATCGGCGGGGCCAAATAGGAGATGATCGTGTTGACGCCCTGGTAGATGCTTTTGTAATGCCCGATGAAAGGCGACCAGAGGATCGCCACGACCATGGCCACGAAGGTGGCAATCCGGCCGATGACCACGAGCTTATGGTCCGGCGTGTCCGGCCGCCAGCGCCGATAGAGATCGTAGCTGAACAGCGTCGCGATGGAGTTCAAGGCCCCGGAGACCGTGCTCATGAGGGCCGCGAGCAAGGCCGCGGCCAGCACGCCCCGCAGCCCGGGCGGAAGCAGCTCCAGGATCATGTGCGCGTAGACAGCATCCGATTTGGGCTTGACCGTCCCTTTGCCGACAAGGCTCGTCATGGCCTGGTCCACTTGCTGCTTGTCCAGACCCGTCTGTCCTACGATGTAGTCCACCCGCACGGCGGCGTCATCGCCCTTGTAGTCGCACACCGTCTGATAGACCCGCCGCTCGACGTCCGACATTGCGGGCAGGACCGACGGAGGCCCGGAGACCCGCAGGGCCGGCAGGGCGGTCATCTTGCCCTGATGGAGCAGCGCCAGGCAGATCGTCCCCGGAAAGACGAAGATCAGCACCGGCAGGATCTTGATGAATCCGGCGAACAGCGGGCCGACCCGGGCGTGATTGATGTCTTTGGCCCCCAGCACGCGCTGCACGATCGTCTGATCGGCACACCAATACCATAGGCCGATCACGGGGTAGCCCAGAAATACCGAGTACCAGGGCAGGTTAGCCGGATCGCTCGCGGAGCGCAGGATGGTTAGTTTGACCGGCTCGACGTTGGCGGTGACGCCCGGCCAGCCGCCGGCTTTGACGAACGCGACCGACGTGATCAGAATCGCGCCGGCCAGCAGGATGATGGTTTGCAGCGATTCCGTCAGCACCACGGCGAGCAGGCCGCCGATGATGGTGTAGATGCCCGTAAGGACGGAAGTCCCGATGATGCTGGTCATCTTGTCGATTCCGAACATCTCTTCCAGCACGACCGCGCCGGTGTAGAGCGTAAAACCGATGTGCACCACAATGGCGGAGACGATGGACATGGCCGCCAACCAGTCCCGGCAGCTCCGGCTGTACCGCTGCTCCAGGAAGTCGGGCAGCGTCGCGACCCTCGACCGGAAGTAAAACGGGGCAAAGAACAAGGACAGGGTAATCAGCAGAAAGGGGGCCATCCACTCGAAGTTGCCGTAGGCCAGGCCGTTCACGTAGCCTTCCTGGGCCTGGCTGACCAGGTGGATCGTGGAGATGTTCGTGGAGAACAGGGCCATGCCGATCAGCGGCCACGTCAGCGTGCCACCGGCCAAGAAATAGCCGGCGCTCTCCGTCGCTCCGCGCCGTCGCAGGCCGGCCCACACGCCGAGGCCCAGAATCACGACGAAATACAGAACGATGACAGCAAGATCGACGCCGCCAATCGAGATGCTGCCGACGGCCAGAACCGGTTCAGTCATGGCGAGCCCCTTTCACGCTGGACCGAGTGTAGGATGTCGCCCCACGCCTGTCAACGTCTTCGACGGATGCGGAAGGGGCTGGGTGCCATGCCTACGCCTCGTAGGCATGTCCGGTCGCTCGTGGAAAACATGTCTACGCCAAGCCGTAGACATGGCACCCGGCTCACCAGCACCGGGTGGCACGGCCAGGCGCAGCGTGACCGTGTTCCTCAACGCACTCCAGGAAGCACGGTCAAACAAGTTTGGCCGTGCTACCCGGATATTTTGTCTTTTGAGAGCAGATCCGCGGTGCAGCAATCCCAACTGCACGGTTTTGGACGGGCTGTACTACTTGACACCGGTGGCGCTCGCATCATATTCTCTGCTTGGCTCGAACGGGACCCCAAACGCGAGGCATCGCGTTTGGGAAGGGCTCCCAAGTGCGATATTCCGCACTCGGGGACCTGGACCCGTGAGCCTGTGCAGAGAATCGCAAGAGTCACGGTCCCGAAAGGAAACCGCCATGGTGTCATTGGTGCCCCCCGTCCTCGCGAGCACTTCGTCCCATCTGTTGACCCTGTCGCCGATCGACCTGGTCATCGTCGTGCTGTATTTCGTGGTCGTGCTGGCCATCGGGTTCTACCTCAAAAAGCGCACGAGCACGGGCGAGGACTTCTTCATGGCGGGCCGGAAGATGACTGCCTGGATCGCCGGCCTGAGCTTCATCTCCGCCAACCTCAGCTCGCTGGAAACGATGGGCTGGTCGGCGATGGCCTACCAGTACGGCATGCTCGGGGCCCACGCCTACCTGATCGGGGCCATTCCGGCGATCCTGTTCCTGGCCGTGGTGATGATGCCCTTCTACTATATATGCAAGACCCACTCCGTCCCCGGCTACCTGAAGCTGCGGTACGGCGAGGGGGCCCGGGCCTTGGCCGGCATCTCGTTCACGTTCCTGACGGTCATGGTCAGCGGCGCGAGCATGTTCGCGATGGCCAAGATTCTGAACCTCCTGCTCGGCTGGAACATGAATATGAGCATCTGGGTCTCGTCGGTCACAGTCGGGCTCTACGTGGCCCTGGGCGGGCTGCTGTCGGCCGTGTTCAACGAGGTGCTGCAGTTCTTTCTGATCTGGCTGGGGACGCTGCTGGTGCCGATCCTGGGCATCATCCACGCCGGCGGCTGGACGAAGATGATGGCTACCGTCCAGGAGAACGTGAAGGTGATCCACCCCGGCGTTCCTGCCGCAACCTTCTCCCACCTCTGGCGGGATCTGGGCACGTTCAACAACCCGATGGGCATCGACTGGTTCGGCATGGTTTTCGGCCTGGGCCTGGCGGTCAGCTTCGGCTACTGGTGTACCGACTTCCTCCAGGTGCAGCGCGTCCTCGTGGCCAAGAACCTGCGGTCGGCCCAGAACGGCACGGTCATCGGGGCCGTGCTCAAGATGGGCGTGCCGCTGATCGTCACGATTCCGGGCCTGTTGGGCTTGGCGGTGTTACTGAACAAGGATGGCTCGCCTTTAGTCCTCGTACCGGAGAGCGACGTGACAGCGAATATCACCAACCGCACGTTCAATGACGTGCTGCCGTTGCTGATGGGGCAGTACCTCGGACCGGGCCTCCTCGGCCTGGGCGTCACGGCCATGATTGCCGGCTTCATGTCCGGCATGGCGGGCAACGTCAGCGCGTTCGCGACGGTTTGGACCTACGATGTTTATCGGCCCCTCCTCAACAAGAACGCCAGCGACAAGCATTACCTGACGATGGGCCGGTGGTGCTCGATCTTGGGCGTGCTGATCTCCATCGGGACCGCCTACGCCCTCTTTTACTTCTCGAACATCCTCGAATTCCTCCAAGTGCTGGTATTCTTCTTCATCGTGCCGCTGTTCGGGACGGTGATTCTGGGCATGCTCTGGAAGCGGGCCACGCCGGCCGGCGGCTTCTGGGGTTTCCTGGCCGCGATCCTGTTCTCGATGGGCATGTGGGTGTTCGTGCACACGTTCCCCGAGGGCTCCCGACCCGATCCCACGGCGGTTGTGGGCAATGGCGAAGTCGTTTCGGTGGTGAAAGACGGCGACAAGATCACGCAGGTCACCGTCGAAAAGGGCGAGGTCAAGACGACCAACGTGGATCTCGCGTTGGAAGGCGGCACGACACAGGCCTTGCCGGGTCTGCGCCAGGTACCGGCGTCTGGTCTGACACTGGCCGCCCAGCAGGGCACCACGGCCGGTGCCAAGGCACTGCGGGTCCTCGTCCCGGATGCCGTCTATGCCAATAACACGAAGGAATACGCGAAATTTGGCGCAGAAGGCGTCGCGCTCGTGCTCAAGCCCGGCGTGACGATCCAAGCGGCGCACGTCTCCAAGAAGTTCAATGCGGCCTCCTTCAACCCGGCCCACACCAAGTATGTGGCCCGCTCGGACAAGGCCATGGGCATGGCCGTCAATATGTACAGCGGCTTCTGGTCCCTGGTCGTCTGCCTGAGCGTCACGATTCTGGTCAGCCTGTTCACGAAGCCCAAGCCCGAGGCGGAACTCAAGGACTTGGTCTTCGGTTTGACGAAAATCCCCACGGAAGCGGTGGGCCCGTGGTACTCCAGCCCGAAGCTCTGGGCCGGGGTCGTGTTCGTCGTGCTGGTCGCCATCAATATCGTCTTTTGGTAACGATTGAATCTCTGAACTTCCATGCTATGATGATAGGAGCAGTCATGGACAATAAGCGTGAAATCCCGATCTGGTTCTTCATTGGCTCCCTGCTGTCGGTCTACGGCGTCCTGATCCTCGGCACGGGCGTCTACAACCTGATCTTCCCCCCGCAGCAGCCGGTGCAACTGGCCAATCTGCACGCGGACATCTGGTGGAGCCTGTTGCTGCTGCTGATCGGCCTGATCTACACGATCAAGTTCTGGCCCTTCAAGGCCGAGGCCCCAAGTCTCGCCCCCAAGGGACTCCAGAAGGGTACCGCCGCTTCCGCGGATTGAAGAAGATGGTGCGTGATACGCACCCTACGATAATCTGGGCCAGCCGTCGGGCCGCTGTTGACAGAGGGACAGGCAAACCCTATGATAGCGGCTGTTGAGAGTGTTGGCTTGGATCACTGTGAAAACGATCGTTTGTATCCCTGCTCGCTACGCGTCTGCACGATTCCCCGGGAAAGTACTCGCTCGTGATACGGGCAAGTTTCTGATCCAGCATACGTGGGAGCAGGCCCGCCAGGCCAAGCTGCCCCAGCGGGTGGTGATCGCCGCCGACGATGCGAAAATCGTCGAGGCCGCCCGCACGTTTGGGGCCGAGTGCGTGCTGACCTCGACCAAACATAACAGCGGAACGGATAGAATCGCCGAGGCGGTGGGGCGGTCCGACGCCGAAATTATCGTCAACGTGCAAGGCGACGAGCCCCAAATCGACCCAGGCCACATCGACTACCTCGCCCGGCTTTTGATCGACAGCCCTGAAGTGCCGATGGCCACTTTGGCCACAGGCTTCGCGTCACGCGAACAAATCGCCGATCCGAACGTGGTTAAAGTGGTTACTTCGATTGCGGATTGCGGATTGCGGATTGCGGATTCGGGTATCGGACGGGCGGCGCGGACCGACTACCGACTACTGACTACCGACTACCTGACCACGTTGCGAGGGCAATCTACTTCTCCCGTTCGGTGATTCCCTATGACCGGGAGCATGGGGGTGTGGGTGAGACGAGCCGTTATCTGCGTCATATTGGGATCTACGCCTATCGGCGGGAGTTTCTGCTGACGATCACGGCGCTCCCGCAGACGCCCTTGGAGAAGCTCGAAAAGCTTGAGCAGCTCCGGGCGCTCGAAAACGGCTACCCGATCCTCGTCGGCAAGGTCCAGCACACTTGTGAAGGCATCGATACGCCCCAGCAGTATGCGGCGTTTGTGAAGCGAATGGCGAAACAAGAACGCGAGGGACGATCATGATTGTCTCCCATCTTGGCCTGAGGAATTGGAGGAACTTCCGCGCGGTGGACGTCCCGCTGAGAAGCAGGGTCTTCCTCGCAGGACCCAATGCCTCCGGAAAGTCTAATCTTCTGGATATCTTCAGGTTCCTCCGGGATATCGTGGAAGTGAAACAGGGGGGAGGTCTGCAGCAGGCCGTCAAGAAGAGAGGAGACCTCTCCAAGATTCGTTGCTTGGCAGCGCCTAGGGGATCGGATGTCGAAATCGAAGTAAAGCTGGCGGATGTGCCTGATGAACGTCCTCTGTGGGAATACTCTATTGGAATACGAGGGCAGTATCAACAGGGCACGAGGCTACCCTATCTTGTCTACGAGCGGATCTGGCGCAGCGGGCGGCAAATCCTGAACCGACCGGACAGGCAGGATGAGAAAGATAAGATACGTCTGACGCGGACATACTTGGAGCAGATCAGTGCGAACAAGGAATTCCGAGATCTGGCCGGTTTTTTCGAATCGATCTCATATCAGCATCTGGTGCCGCAGATCGTTCGTTATCCGGATGCCTTCGGCGGTTCCCGGGTCCCCGACGATCCCTACGGGCGCAACTTCCTCCAGAAGGTAGTACGCACGCCGCCGCGCGTCCGTCGCGCGCGTTTGCGCAAAATCGAACAGGCCCTGACGTTCGTTGTGCCCCAATTCAAGAATCTGGCCGAAGTCGTCGACAAAGAGGGGATTCCGCACCTTGAGGCTGCTTACACGCACTGGAGATCAAAGGGGACCCGGCAGCGAGAGGACCAATTCTCTGATGGGACGCTCCGATTGATCGCGTTGCTTTGGTCACTGTTGGAGGGCGAGGGATTGCTTCTGCTGGAGGAGCCGGAGCTGTCCCTGAACGCAGCGATCATCAGAGCTCTGCCGGCGCTGATCTATCGCCTCTTGCGAAAGCGAAAGGGCGTTGCGAGGATCGAACCGTCCGACGACTACTATTACCCGTCCGTCGTACCTCTTCGGAGGCCCACGCGGGAACGGCAGGTCGTCATCAGCACCCACAGCGTCGATCTCCTGTCGGACAAAGGGATTGGAGGGGAAGAGGTTCTTCTCTTGAAGCCCACCCCGGAGGGCACCGAAGTGAAGGTCGCCTCGGAGATACAGGAAGTGAGAGACCTCCTGGAGGGAGGTCTCTCGGTAGCCGATGCGGTGATGGCGCGGATTGAGCCGCCGGATGGTCGGAGACTCTGGTTGTTCGATGCGTAAAATCGGTATCAATTTGGTGTTCGAGGATGAGTTGCACGCGGCAGTTCTGGAGAAGATCGTCACCGCTTCGCAGAAGTACAGCGCCGGTGCTTGGGTCCGGTATGGAGGCTCCGGCGAGATTAGAAAAAAGATCAAGAGCTACAACTATAGCGCCAGAGGAATGGCTTACCTTGTCTTGACCGATCTCGACCAAGGTGAGTGTGCGCCGGGCCTGATAGAGGACTGGTTGGAGAATCGTCGGAAGCATCCCAATCTGCTCTTCCGCGTGGCCGTCCACCAAGTGGAAGCATGGCTCTTGGCCTCCCGGCGGGAGTTCGCGCACTTTGCCAAGGTGAAGGAACACTTGATCCCAGAGAAGCCAGACGATCTGGAGAATTCAAAGAAGTTTCTCATCCAGTTGGTAAACGGCTCTGAGGATCCCGACCTCCGCGCCGACATAGTTCCTGACAGAAAAAGCACGGCCAAGGTCGGTCGGAACTATAATAGCAGACTTAGCATCTTCGTGAAGACGTACTGGAATCTGAATGCGGCCAGACAGCGTTCTCCCAGCTTGAGGGGAGCCGTGCAAGCCCTGGACGTCTTTGTACCGGTGTTGGTCGGCCCATGTAGTCGAGAGAATTGATGTAGGTTGGATTGGAGTAGCACCATCTTGGAATCACGGATTGATATTGATATGAAGAGAGATGACAACTTGTTGGCTTCCCTCAGTGATGCTTCGACGGAGAGCGAGTTCTTCTCGCCGATCCCCGCGAACTACAAGAAGGGCAAGACCCGCTATGTGTTCGTGATGGGCACCGTCATGAGCGGCCTGGGCAAGGGGATTTTCTCCTCGTGCTTGGCTAAACTCTTGCAGGATAAGGGGTTAAAGGTCGCCCCGATCAAGCTGGAAGGCTACCTCAACATCGACTCCGGCACGCTCAACCCTTTCCGCCACGGCGAGGTCTTCGTCCTCGACGACGGCATGGAAACCGACATGGACCTGGGCACCTACGAGCGAATCCTCGACCAGGACCTGAGCAAAGCCAATTTCGCCACCAGCGGGCAAATCTTCAACTCCGTCCTCAACAAGGAGCGCCACGGCGATTACCTCGGCCGGGATGTGCAGATGATCCCGCACGTGACCGGCGAGGTGAAGCTGCGGCTGCGCGAGCTGGCCACCAGCACCAAGGCCGACGTGGTCTTCGTCGAGATCGGCGGCACGGTCGGCGACCTGGAGAACGCCTACTACATCGAGGCGATGCGCGAGCTGGCCTACGAAGAGGGCCCAGGCAGCAGTTGCTTCGTCGCCCTGACCTACATCATGGAGCCGCCCGCCCTGGGCGAGCAGAAGTCCAAGGCCGCCCAACTTGGCATCAAGCAGGTGATGCAGCTCGGCATCCAGCCCGACATTATCGTCTGCCGGGCCACCAACCCCGTCAACGAGAAGTCCCGCCAGAAGATCAGCGTCTACAGCAACGTG